>NZ_LN614827.1:1816250-3107500 GCF_000953135.1 Legionella fallonii LLAP-10
AGACAGCTCTCGATAAGTCATCATGCACTGGTGTTGCATGAGCCGTATGACATGAAACCTATCAGCTACTATAAGCGCATTAGGAAAGTACTTTTTTACCAGTGACCGATAAGTACTGCTTAAATCCATACAAATCACCTTCACTTTTTCTTTGCCGGGCAATTGATTTAAGTAGGTTGATAAGTCCTGCTCACTACGCCCAAGAACCACATCAAAGATTTTATGTTTCCTTAGGTCACATAAAGTAGTAGCAAACCCCTCTTTTTTACTAAAGAAATGCTCATCAATACCTAAGACTTGTGGACAAGGTCTATTGAGTAATTCTTGATGTTCGAGACGATAACGACGTTGGTACCAACGCTCTATGGTCGCTTTCCCTTTTTTATAATAGCTCGCCAAGTCTTTTTGAGACACGCCCTTAGTATGGCTATGGAATACCTCTCCTTGTAACCGTTCAGTGGACCTTTGGTGTTTGGCTATTCCGGGAAATTGCTGATTCCCGTAGCGTTTACAGACTTTGCAATACAACTTATAGGCTTTAAATCGCACTAACGTTCTTCTATGACCGATTAACTCGTGGTGAACTTCTCTTATTTTGCTCGATTTCTTCCTTACTTCTTTGCTTTTACAATGGGAACAACGGGCTTTTCGTTGATACACCACATCTAATATTAATGGGTGATAACCACTCACTTTTACTATAGAAAATCCAGGTAAATTTAGGATAAGATTATATCCGGGCACTTTAATCTCCTTTTGATCGCTAAATCAAGGACTTAGTTTAGACTAATTCGATTAAAGTGCCCCCTTAATTGGGGTAGAGCCGGGGATTATTTTCCGACTTTATTTTTTATATGTTCCTCTATTACATCAAGTTTTTCAGAACTATCGGTTGCGAAAAAGGTAAATTTCCCCTTATTCATAGCTATGTTAATGCCAGCAGCAATGGCATATCCTATTCCGGCTGTCACTATTATAGCAACGACATTTATAAGTATTTTTTTCCAACCCCGATGTTCATTCAGCACACTTCTGGCTTCATCTATGTGAGTTTTACAGCATAGCTTGAAATTATCGTATTCTTCTTGGCTTGGCTCTTTCGTAAAATAGCTATTTCCTGTTCGCTCAAGCTTATTATAAAGTTTATTTGCGGCTTTGTGTGCTTCTTGTAATTTCGGATTTTTTTCGAAATCAGGATCTCTTTTGAACTCCTCCATTTTTTGTTTTAGAACGTCAATTGCTTTATTAAAGTCTCGATGATATTCATTACAGATAGTTTGCTCAGGATCAGGTTGTTCTTTGCACGCTTCTACTTGGCGTTGTTTTTTTAGCTGATCTTTCATGCTTCGTTGCTCTATACGTGCTTCTTCTTGGCGTTGTTTTTCTTGTTGTTCTTGCAGACGCTGTTGTTCTTTACGTGCTTCTTCTTGGCGTTGCTTTTCTTGTTGTTCTTGCAGACGCTGTTGTTCTTTACGCGCCTCTTCTTGGCGTTGTTTTTCTTGTTGTTCTTGCAGACGCTGTTGTTCTTTACGTGCTTCTTCTTGGCGTTGTTTTTCTTGTTGTTCTTGCAGACGCTGTTGTTCTTTACGCGCCTCTTCTTGGCGTTGTTTTTCTTGTTGTTCTTGCAGACGCTGTTGTTCTTTACGCGCCTCTTCTTGGCGTTGCTTTTCTTGTTGTTCTTGCAGACGCTGTTGTTCTTTACGCGCCTCTTCTTGGCGTTGCTTTTCTTGTTGTTCTTGCAGACGCTGTTGTTCTTTACGTGCTTCTTCTTGGCGTTGTTTTTCTTGTTGTTCTTGCAGACGCTGTTGTTCTTTACGTGCTTCTTCTTGGCGTTGTTTTTCTTGTTGTTCTTGCAGACGCTGTTGTTCTTTACGCGCTTCTTCTTGGCGTTGTTTTTCTTGTTGTTCTTGCAGACGCTGTTGTTCTTTACGCGCCTCTTCTTGGCGTTGCTTTTCTTGTTGTTCTTGCAGACGCTGTTGTTCTTTACGCGCCTCTTCTTGGCGTTGTTTTTCTTGTTGTTCTTGCAGACGCTGTTGTTCTTTACGCGCCTCTTCTTGGCGTTGCTTTTCTTGTTGTTCTTGCAGACGCTGTTGTTCTTTACGTGCTTCTTCTTGGCGTTGTTTTTCTTGTTGTTCTTGCAGACGCTGTTGTTCTTTACGTGCTTCTTCTTGGCGTTGTTTTTCTTGTTGTTCTTGCAGACGCTGTTGTTCTTTACGTGCTTCTTCTTGGCGTTGTTTTTCTTGTTGTTCTTGCAGACTCTGTTGTTCTTTACGCGCTTCTTCTTGGCGTTGTTTTTCTTGTTGTTCTTGCAGACGCTGTTGTTCTTTACGTGCTTCTTCTTGGCGTTGTTTTTCTTGTTGTTCTTGCAGACGCTGTTGTTCTTTACGCGCTTCTTCTTGGCGTTGTTTTTCTTGTTGTTCTTGCAGACGCTGTTGTTCTTTACGTGCTTCTTCTTGGCGTTGTTTTTCTTGTTGTTCTTGCAGACGCTGTTGTTCTTTACGTGCTTCTTCTTGGCGTTGTTTTTCTTGTTGTTCTTGCAGACGCTGTTGTTCTTTACGCGCTTCTTCTTGGCGTTGTTTTTCTTGTTGTTCTTGCAGACGCTGTTGTTCTTTACGTGCTTCTTCTTGGCGTTGTTTTTCTTGTTGTTCTTGCAGACGCTGTTGTTCTTTACGCGCTTCTTCTTGGCGTTGTTTTTCTTGTTGTTCTTGCAGACGCTGTTGTTCTTTACGCGCCTCTTCTTGGCGTTGCTTTTCTTGTTGTTCTTGCAGACGCTGTTGTTCTTTACGTGCTTCTTCTTGGCGTTGTTTTTCTTGTTGTTCTTGCAGACGCTGTTGTTCTTTACGCGCCTCTTCTTGGCGTTGTTTTTCTTGTTGTTCTTGCAGACGCTGTTGTTCTTTACGTGCTTCTTCTTGGCGTTGTTTTTCTTGTTGTTCTTGCAGACGCTGTTGTTCTTTATGCGCTTCTTCTTGGTGTGGCTCCTCACTTGCCTTATCTTTTGGATTAAGCTCAGCAAAGCTATTCTTTTTGTCCATTGATAGAGGTAAGTTAATATCTAACGTTTTCTTTATTTCTTCGTGAATATTACCTACACGCTTAGCTAATGAGTGTTGTATTAACTCTCGATCCTGTTCCACAAAATGGGTTGATATATAGTTTGTTATTTCACTGTAACATTGGCTAAGAGTTGAGGGATTTTGAGTAAGAAAAGATTTTACATCTGGATGTTCAAAAAATAGTTCCAAGGCAATATTACTTCTATTGGTGAGTTCTTTGATGGCTTTCTTTTGGAGCTCATGATCTTCAGCGGCAAAGGCTTTATTAGCCAGTTTACTGAATAGAGGCTCGGTGAGCATAGATAGCTTTAATCGAGCATATAATTTTTCCTTGATATATTCAGGATTAGTTTGTACATGAGTGGCCCCATGATAAAGTCCTCTTCGTGGTTTAGTTAAAATATTTCGTTCATATAGTTCTTTGGGGATTTCTGAATCAACATCACATCTATCAAAATCAATTTTGGACAAATGACTATTATCTATATCTTCAGAAGAGAACCCATAGTTTTCAATATTGGGATCGCTTTCACCAACAAAATTAGTCACTTCATCTATAATCCCTGTTCCAGGAAATATTCGTTTATTTTTATCTATGTATTTCTTTCTAGCATCTCTAGTTTCATCATCGGCTGCAGAGCGGGCGTAACCTGGAATCCCTCTTGCTCCTACCAGGCGATTGTTCAATAACCTTTCTATAGAAAAATGGGTTGGGCTAATGATGCTTGCAATTTTCGAAGCTAAAACAGCATGTGGGGCATAATCCTCGACACCACGAATAAATATCTTCTTTTTACCATTAGTTGCCAAAAAAGTATTATCTCCTGTATTTCCTTTGAAGAGTTTAGCTACCATTTTGTATGGATAAAATTTCTCGCTGTCTGGAATGCCCTTTCTTATAGTTACTTTCTCCTTTTTTACTACTTGCAGGTGTAAAGGAAAATAAGGTTTGCTTAAGTCGATACCATTGAAATCAGGAGTTGTAGGCAATTTTCCTACTAATCGGAGTGCATTAATAGCAAAAGGGAGATTGTACCGTACATTAGTGTCCCAAGAATTAGTTCCTGGATAGGCATAACCATAATAGTCGTTACTTTTCGGTCGATAATGAGAAAAGAGATAGTAGTAATTTACTAATCTAATATATTTTTCAGCATCATCACCCGAGCTTTGGGGTATTTCACGTCTGGCATTCAGACTACTTTCAATACTATTTACTGCCTCTGTAATGTCATCTTTATAATGAATATCAAACACTGGGTCGGTCATGTAATAAAGTAGAAAAATGATACAGTCTTGGACATCTTTATTAAGTTGTAATAAGCTTTCTGAGAAACTCTGAAACTCTTCTTTTCTAATTATCTCATTATTATTAAGCTTTCTTATAAAATCAGTGATATCCTCAGGGAGTTCAATGTCTTTGTTTCCTCCAAATACATAATCTTTCGATTGTTTAAACAAATATTTTTCTGTTATATAGAGTTCATTTAATTCACTTAGTTTCATTTTTAAGCTCAATTAGCTTATTTATTTGACTAAAATTATAGCAGATGATAATTATGTTTTTATTAAAGTGCTAAAATTCTAATGGCTTCAAATTAACTGTCACCGAAATTGATATACACCCACCCTGTTCTATACTTACTCTAATGGATATTTATTAACCAAGGACGAAAATGAACCCAGAGTTACTCCATGCCATTGGCACCCCAAGCCCCAAATTAATAGAAAAGCTAAATAAAGCAGACTCCTTAGATATTGCAGGACACTCAATTAAAGCAATCTCCATTACAGATCACCAAGATAAAAAGCAAGGCGGTGGATTTAACACTGGAATCTATCTTTATCAACGAGAAAATGGGGAATATCGCGTTCTTAAAGTATTAGCCGAAAAAAATAAAGACTTATATGGTGGTGCTGCACGTAAAATAAAAACATTTAATGAAATGTATCAATCTATATATGAAGGAGAATTTTCGACACTGGCTACAGCAGAACAATTTTATGAGGCTTCAAATATAATAGATATGCCCTTTATTAATGGTGACGATGTAAAGATTGATGAAGGATTTGATATCACGCAAAAGAATGAACAACAAGATTTATATAAATTTTTTGACGCTCATGGCTTGTTTATTACTGATTATCGTATGGATGGAAATATCGTTCGAGTAACCGATTCAAAAACTGCAAAAAGTTATTTTCTTATCCGTGATGTCGATTTATTAGGTCGGAAGAATAGTTTAGAAGTGACTCCAACAATACTTGAAGAGGCGCGCCAGGATTTAGATACAGAAGAATATCAAAAACTGAAAGCTATTTCTGGCGGAGTGCGTATATTTGATGAACCTAAGCAACCTCATTATAACGGTGAAGAGGCTGATTTTTTTGCATTAAGGAGAGCCCTGTTACAAGCCATGACGGCTAATAAAATAAATAAAGAGGAGTGTACTCTTATTGCGTCGGCAAAAAACTTCCCTGAATTGTGCGATAGAGCATGCCAGCATGAGACTAAACCTGGTTTTTTTGATCCAGAAATAACGAAGACGATGAATTTATTACGCGTCGAACTTAAGAAAGATAACTATCATAATTTAAAATCTTTTTATAATTTTCAGGATAAAATGCTAAATATTCAATTAAGATCTATTGGTGCTACATCCCAAAATTTTATTAATAATACTTATGCTCAGGATAAAAACAAATTAGCCACTGCAAGAACCTTTTTTAGACATATCTATTATCCAGAATTTGATTCTCAATCACGCGAGACTCTAAAACCTACTTTAAATAAAAGAGATATTTTTAATAAGAAGAACTATATAGATGAGGTTAAAACTGAATTAAAAAAAATGAAGGACCCTAAAAAGGAAGAACAAATTCAAAAACAAGAAGAGCAAATTCAACCTTTTAAAATCAATAAATAAAATAGGTGCTTAATCATTGATGGACAGTAAACAAATCATGGGACGATAAATGGCCATTTTTCAAGTACTCGTAAAACATTCTTTGCATAACGTGTCATTCGATGGAGCGTATTTCGGTAATTTTTAGAGAGAGTGTTTTGTCGAGCAATTGGCTGCCCGACCATTAAACCACTGTAGTGTTTACTAATGTTTAGATTGATAACGCCAAAATTTAGGGAGCATAAGACAGGAAAGAGTGACGCCAATAATACATAAAACGCCTCCTGATACCAGAGCAGTAGTAAGACCAAAACTTGTCGCAATAAGCCCTGCCCTAGTGTCACCCAATTTGGGTCCACTTAAATAGCTGATCATTTCTATGCCCGCTAAACGGCCACGATAATCGGTAGGTATCGTGTTGTTCCATAAGGTACTGCGGAAAATACCGCTAATGCCGTCAAAGGCTCCTGACAATGCGAGAAAAAATAGTGCCATCCAAAGAGAGTGAGATAAACCAAATCCAATAATGGAGCCCCCCCATAACCCGGCTGAAATAGCAATTGCTTTACCATCATGACTTACTTTAGCAGTCCAACCACTCACTAATGAAATACAAAGAATACCCACTGCTGGTGCGGAATAGAGTAAGCCCAGAGTTTTCACTCCACCGAAATGTTGAGCTATCGCGGGAAGCAGAGCATTAGGCATAGAAAAAACCATAGCGGTAAAGTCTACAACATAACTACCGATTAACTCCTGGCGACTAAAAGCAAACATAACTCCTTGTTTCAATGATGATAAAATAGAAGGGTGTTCTTTTACCTCCGGTTTAGGAATACTATGCATCAAAATTAAATTAATCAAAGAAATAAGAAATGTGAATAAATCAATAAGATAAGTAATAACGATTCCATATTGAGCAATGATAATTCCTGCTATTGCAGGGGCAATAATCATACAAAAACTAAATTTGAAACTAGCTAATGCTCCAACACTTTTATAATCTTGAGGCTGGACAATCTGTTGAATAACACTGTCAAAAGCAGGTCTGTGGAGACCTGTGATAGCTGACATTAAAGCAGCAACAATAAAAATAATCGGTATACTAGGATGAGGATAATATGAGTTTAATACTAAAAAACAACAACTTAAAGCAAGTAATAATTCGCTAATAACTAATAAAGCACGCTTATTATAGCGATCAGCAAATACTCCTCCGACGAGTGCTGTAATCAACAAGGGTAATAGCTGAAAAAGACTTAGCAGACCAACCATTAAGGTGGATTGAGTTAAGTGGTATATTTGATAAGGAAGCGCAACACTAGTTATCATAGTGCCAATAAAAGAGACGAACTGCCCTAAAAAAAGAAGCCTAAAATCGCGATTTTTTTTAATTAGTGATAAATCCAATAACTGGCTCATAGTAAAGACCAAGAATACAAACTGTTAAAAATTGTGACTTAATAGTTATGAATTATATGTTATATTTCCTATAAAGTCTTAATGAGTGTTCATGTATCATAAATCTTATTTTATGATGATATGAGAAAGAATCTATCACGCAAAAGGTTTAACTCTTAACACTCCCAACACATACATCGCCTTCAGCTACTCCATCTAACCATACCTGTAATTGCTTGATACGATCAAGGGTAATATGTTCAAGCATATAACACTGACACATAGGCAAGACAGAACCATAGGATTCCTTATATTGTGGAATATACATTGAAGCCACATAGGCATCACGAAATGCAATCCATTTTTTTTGTGCCGTAGTAAATTGACTGATAAATGTTTGATCATCTTTATAACGAGCAATAACTTGCTGATACACCTTATTCAATGAATTATCAGACTTTTGTAACTGATCACAAGCGGCTTTATTTAATTCATATTGTGTTTCAGCAGATGCAGGACTTAGGTAATTAAGAAATAGAAAGAACGCCAATGCACCCTTTGTAAGTTTCATTATAATCCTCTGTTCAGTTATAAAATCAATAAATATACCTCTCTGTTTCAAACTACCATATCAGTTATCTATTAATAATGAAACTGAGTCTAAATGACAATGTAATACTGTATTCTGGTTAGCCGACCTATATCCAGGATAAACAATAATTTTTATGATAATGAAAGTCCACCCTATGTAAGATGAAAGGTGTCCCTATAATGATCTTTCATTTGAGAAACAACTGACATACGACGTTCGAGGAAGATCTTTTTCAATCTGCTCATTGTAGGCTAGAAGTGTTTGCGGTGCATAATAAGCATTTTGAATGCCCCTAGGCATCCACCACATCAACATAATTACCGATAACTTTTTTGACTTTAGGCATAGCAAAAGCGTCTCTTCGAGCGCCATATAACTACATTATAACAATGCAGTATTAAGAAAAGACTAAACTACGAGCACGGAATCAGTATCAATACTTTCTACTCTCATTGAGGGTAGGTTCTTTATGATAATAAGATATTAATTATTTAACCCTAATGAACGCGGTTCCTTCTCATCATCAAGTTCTACATCTATTTCATTGGAATCAATTTGCTTTTTAGCAACAAGGGTCTCTGAAACTCGCTCATCCTTATCAGTCACAATCACCTCAGCAACATTATTTTCTACAGTCACTACCTCTTGCGACTTTAGAGTATCTTCTATATTTTGCATTAAATCTTCGATTTTCTTTTGGTTGTAGACATAAACAATATTCTTTCCAGTTACGATACTATCAATAATGCTTGAAGCAATCCTGACTAAGAATTGTATGAACGATATATAGAAGCGAGTTCCATCATCAGCTGCACTTAATTTATCAAGAAACTCTTTATCATTAGGCAATGATTGTACCTTAGATACACGTTCACCAATGGACAGGCTATGATCGGTAAGCTCTTTATTAACTACAGTAATATAATCCTTTAAATCCTGATTCCGAGCAGGGAGTTTATTACCAAATTTTTGCAGCATACGATAAGCTTCATAAACAATTAAATAATCACTGATACATTCTTTTTCAAAATTCTGCATCGAATCATATAAAGCATTCGCGCACTCACTAACGGCAAGGAAATTGTTTTTATTAACACGGTAATGTTCTCTAACAATTTTTTCATATTCATCAAGTATGGGCTTTTTAATTGATGTTGCTTTAAGCTGGTCACGTAGATAGACGTCAAACTGAATATCTAATAAAGCACTTTTAGTCGCATCAATATCTTTATCTGCAAATAATCCCAATTGTCCTACCAAAAATTCTAACTTGTCTTCTTTTACTTTTATTTTAAATGCTCGTTCCTTGTTATCAGGTTCTCGATCTTGTTCCGTTTTTAAGGCATTTATTTCTCTTTCTGTTTCAGCAATGACTATGTTTAGAAATGTTTTCTCGTCTAGAACAGATAGTTTTTTATCAAAAGACATATCTAATTCCAATGCAGCAGATAAGAATAGTTGGTTAACTACACCCATTACAGGATTAATTAATGTTCCTGGTTTTAAACATAAATAATCTTCTTCCTGTGATAATTTAGTAATTATATCTTTATAGGCATTTTCTTTTATTTTGACATAATCATTGGTAACTAATTGGTTGACCATCCCTACTACTTCTGACGTTTGAGAGCCCACACGTTGTATTTGATTAATGACATCTACAATAACGCCAATAGTTGTTAAATTGAAACCATAATGATCTCGTAAGGCATCGGTTAATTTATTGATTTCCTCACTCATTAATTGTTCATCACTCAATTGTCTTCTTGTATAGTTACGAATAATGGCAGGCTGTGTTCCAAACTCACCAGGATAACGAGCACGCAGATATTTCCTTGAGTCTTCTAGTGTTGGTGAAGCTAAGTGCAAATATTTAACACCAAGTCTTCTCGCTTTTGCAGCTGCTGATTCATTAGGATTAGCAAGGTCATCTTGAGGGGGGGTAGAGTCAAAAAACACACGTTCAGCTTCAACTTTTCTAGGCGTTTTTCTTTTTAATAGTTCTTGCTTAGTACTTTGAAGAACTACACCCAAATCTTCTAAATCTTTTTTATTGTAATCAATGCTTCTAACTTTTTTACTAAATTCCAGCATTTTTACTGCAATTGGACCGTAATGCTCTTTTAATTCCGGGGTCAATTTTTCAAGTACGTCCTTGAGTTGGGCTGCTTGATGTTGGATTTCAACTAAAGCCCTTGCTTGCACTACAAGCCTGTTGCTTTTATTGATGCTTTCGAAATGCTTGAGTGCCTCTTCTAGATGATACAATCCATTTTCTACCCTCTTTATCTGACGAACAACAGTAGGCTCATCCTCTCGAATAATATGTTCTTTTTGTCCTTCTGTTTTTTTCAAATAATCTTGAATCAATCTAGAAAACTTATCTTTTGTTGTTTGACTAAATTTTTCCCGTACCTCTGCCACAGTAGAGGACATTTTTAACTCTTGAAGAAACGCTAAATTTCCCCTAACGTTATATAGAGAAGACGGGGTAATCCGCTCTAACTCCCCAGGATTGATCTGAGGCTTATTTGCTTGAGCCAATAAATAATTTTGGCGTAATGCATCAACGTCTGGCTCTTCTGACGAAAATTTAAACGATTCTCCTGCAGCGAACTCTATGTGATTCACCGCATGATCAATCACCTGAATTTTTAACATTGCTGCTTTGTATCTCTGAGCTATGTAACTCTGTACAGTACTCTCTTGTTTTAATATTTGTGCAATGGATACCTTTACTCCCGCTTGCTGTTTAGGAGGTCTCGTTGCAAATTGCTCCAGCCAGGTAACACATTCATTCGCTATATCTAAATTATTATTAGCCATTGCCAATTGAATGCGAGCGAAATTTTGCCGCAATATAACTATATCTTCAAGAGTAATGTCTGAAAATAATTTATCTTCATACTTTCGTAGTGTTGCAAAAAACTCTCGTGCCGATGTCTCTTGATTTTCATATTGAAAAGACTCATTCCAATGATCTATCTTTTTGATATCAAGATTCATTTTCCTAATAGAAGCTAAATCAGAAGAAAGAGCAATTAGTTCCAATTTACTTGTAGGTGGTTTGGATTCAATAGTCTCATTTAATTTATCATTGAGCTTATCTACTTCAAGAATTATAGGACCAGATAAAGTACCAGCTTTCAGATAATAACGTGTCTCTATTTCATCTAGCATGACCAACAAGTCTGGATAACGATCTTTAATCCATTGTTGATAAGCTATTATAGTTGCCTCTTGCAAATTCGTAGCTTCACTTTGAAACTTTTTATTTAATTCTATAAGACCTAGAATTGCTTGCGGACCTTTGAATATGTTCCATAAAGAGCTATTTTCTTCAAAAAGCAGCTCCAATACATTACTAATGGCATCTATTCTTTCTTGGCTGATTCTTAAGCTGCTTGCAGATACCTCTGCATCAGCTCCCGCTAAATTAGCCATATTGTTCATTACAGTAGGTAATTCTGATAATAAACTAACTAACGAAGCAGTTTGCGTTCTGTCATCAGGAGAAGATTGTACTGAGGCCACTACTTGGCCAATAACACTCCCTATCGTTTTAGTCCATTCCATGCCTTTAAATTGGCCAGCCCATTGCCCATCACCAATTATAGTCTCCGCACTGTCTATTACTGGTTTAATTAAATCATAATTCTCACGAATCAAATTTTGTACTTCGGGAGTTACCTCAGTAAACAATTGCATCGATTTGTAAAGTTGTGATAACGCAGCAACACCTTGATGGGCCGCAGCAGCTTTACCAAAGGTAGTACTTGTATCAATCTGTTGCCATATTTTTATTGCCGCCTCAGCATAATACATGCTATTTATTACTTTTTTTATTGCAGCAATCTGAGGTGCATCATTATCTATATTAATAAAGGGGACACCTTTTTCTTGTTTCTCCAGTAAACTGAGAGATAAAGGTTCAGATAAAGTTGATTTATATTTCGCTAATAATACCTCTCTAGCCTCAGAAATTTTCTTAATATAATCTATTGGAGGAGACTTGGGCTGACTTTCTTGAATTAGCGGACTTGTTACAGGTGTTGTCTTACGGGTTTCTGCTACTTCCCCTATTTTCGCCCCTTCTACTACACTAGCGCTTTGTTGAACTTGTTGTTTTTTTGCACTTTCCTTGGGTAAAACTATCACTTCATCTTTTAAGCGCTCAAGAGCTGATACATCAAGCGGTGTTTGATCTTTATTTGATAAACCAGAACTTAAAGCGGTAATTTGTTGCAAAACAGGTGCCAATATCTTTTGTGCATCCGGAGTAAGCGCCATTATGCTTTGTTTTAAATCGCTAGCGGCCGAACCTAACTGGGTGTAAGTATATACATTAGTCGTTAGCCCCCACCAAAAATTGCTATTCTCGAAATACTCTAACCACCATTCTAACTGTTTTAAATCATCTTCAACTTTTTTTATTTGTCCATGGACTTCAGAGCTTTTATTAATAACAACTTGGAGTGTACTTACAGAACCACTTTCTTCCTTAGTTATATGACGCGTCACTAATATAGCTAAAGCTTCTCTTGATTCACGAACTTTGGTTGATAGTTTCAGACTTTGAATATAAGTAAGAGTTCCTCGCAAATTAGTTAAATCAACGGCTTGCACAGGAGTAAATTTATCGGGAATAATTTCTCTCTCTGGAACTTGTCCTGCTAAACCTTGAGTTATTTCATTAATCCGTGTTACAACGCGCGCCTCTAGTGAAGGTCGTTTTTCTTTAGCAGTTTGTTCCTCAGAAACAACCGTCTCTTGAGCTAATTGAATTTTTTCCCGAGATTTCTCTGCAATCATTATTTTGAATTTTTCAGAATTAATCTGAGAGGCAATAGTGTTATCAGCAACTTTCTCCACTGCTAATAACCTGCTTACACCATAATTGGCGACAATGAGTCCATAATAACTTGCAAAATTAGCCGCATAACCGGTCGCAGCCGCCCACCATCCTCTCTTTTCATTTGGAGTTTCTGGACCCTTGGTATTTAAAACTTCAGTAAATGCATTTTCAAGACTCAAATCCGCATTAGCGATTATCATTTGTACTTTAGGATAAACTTGTCTTAACAATACCCGATCAGACTCAAGAATTTCAGAAAATGATTTTCCTTGATAAGCACGCATGATTTTAAAGAAATGGGCCACAGCCATTTTCTGCTGCTCAGCAGCCATAATTACTTTCACACTTTTTGTCTGAGCGGCATCAATTTGTTGCATTCTAAGGGGCAGCAAAGAATCCGTTGTAGCGTTTCGCTGCGTAATTTGATAAGTACTATCAGAATCAAGCAATTGATTCATTTCTTTCATCAAACTATTGGCATTAGAACAAAGATCTTTAGACAATAAACCAGGTTTTAAATAATTTTGTCGCTCTAATTGATCGGCCAATACTACTAATTTAGGTAAATAGGTATTAGTCCAAGAAATATATTGTTCAATAGACTTTTTAGTAAAATCAAAACCATCTTCTTGAATATTTTTAAACCAATTCAATAAATCCTTGACAGCCTTAGCATCTTCAAAATCGGCAATTGATAACTGATTAATAAATGCATTATTATCCAAATCATCTAATAATGAGCGAATTAACTCCATTTGTTTTGTTTTATCTTGTTCCGTCGTGGCCTTATCCTGAACTGTTGCCATGCCGTGCATTAATTGTGATATTTTATCAAAAGTTGAAATAAGCGGATTGGTATTATTCCATTTGTTTAGATCTGAACCGAGTAAAGAAATGCCCTTTCCTACAACATCGGAGACTTTCTCCGTATTATCCATTTCAATAAATTTATCCATCCACCCTGATTTTTTTATTTCATCATAGGCCATAGAATACAAGGGTTGAATGATATGATAATTTTGGATTACAACTTCTCTTACATTAGGGTTTGCATCATCAAACAAGGATAGGGCTTTATAAACTTGGTAGAGTGCTTTAGGTCCTGTATACGCAAAATTAGTAGCGCCTAGATTTTCCCAGTTTTTCAAAGCCTCTTCAATATAATAGATACCGTTTATTACTTTTTTAATTGCGCCGACTTGGGGAGGATCATTTTGAAAATCAACAAAGGGTACGCCAGTTTTTTGCGAATTTAGTTTCTCTGCCAATAGCTCATCAAGTTGTTTTTTTAATACTTCAAGTAAATAGAGACGGGTCTCAGTAAATAACTGAGATGTAGGGGTTTCTGATTTATCGTTTGCTGGCATGTTATACTCCCATACTTTGAAAAGTATAGCTCTTTGAAGTACATTATGCTCATTTTGTGGACATTTTGCAAGTACTAAATTGCCTTAAAATATTAATCTTTGTAAAATATCTCATCTATAATTATTTCCTATTTATTTGCCAGGAGGCTGTATACCCTGATAAACAGCTACTTTCTACGCATGTAATAGGTAATTAATAATAGAATAATTATACCAGCGATAATAACAATCCCTAATACAATGGCAGGCCCACTTAGAAAACTGCTAGAGCCAGGGGAACTCCAGGGGTCAACGATCAGATCAGCGTAACTGCTCAATGAATAAAAGATACTTAATAGACTTAATACAATAAATATACACCCCACCATACATACTCTCCTAACACAATAGATGTACCATTTAAAATTAACGAATAAATTATAGAGTTCTTTATGGTCACTCTCATTACAAGATGAATCAACAAGGCTTCAATTAATAGCACTAAAAACTCGGTAATAATCCAACTAAAACCAGAAAGGATATATGAGGATAAAAAATAATAAAAAAAGTGAGCCATTGGATTAGTAAATAAATTTAATCCTATAATAAATACAACCCAAACCCAACGTTCTTTTTTAGGTATTTTTCTTTTGATAAAAAAACAATAGGCTAATAACTCCAAAGAAATAGTGAGCAAGAGAGCCATTACTGTTCTGATGGTTACAGCATCCATTTTCCCACTGACCTCCTATTTATTCTCTATTAGTTTCTTTGGATTGCCACACATAGTTTGTGAGTTCAGATATATTCGTAAAAATCCAGTAAAAAAATACCGGCGAATTTATTTGCTACCGTTATGATTTTATTATTTATTTTGACTATTTCTAAATCAATTAATTTAATTACTCCGATTCCCAACTGTACCTCATTGAAGTCTTTACATTAATTTTAATATTCTTAAGTATACTGTATTGGAGCGTTAATTTAATTTTTAGCCTTACTCGTATTTTTATTTTGTATAAGCTTAATTTTAAATCCGTTTCTATTGCTGGTTTGCCTAGTATTCCTCCATAACCTAACTCCTTGGTGATTTCTTACCCTGAAAAATGCAGGAAAAAAGAACTAGATTATTTTTTGAGTAAATCCTATTGACGTATTTGCCTTAGCTTATTTTTTGCACTAGCCCCGAAGTATATCACACTAGATCAAAGCATGATTTTTCTTTCACATTACAGGCCCTTTCCTCAATTATCGCCTCTAAATTTTGCCTTTTTCACATCAGCAGTCTATTTGCAAATGACTTATTACTATTGCGTTATTCGTGCATTGCCTAAAATTTTAGGTTCCCCAATAAAAACGGGTAGAATCCATTCGATTATTTATATACTTTTAGGGGCAGGATTTATTTTATTTTTTAAATGCGACAAATCAATTTATGGGATATTGGCAATGTTTCATTACTTATCTAGAAATTCCTTTGTTATTTTATTTACTTGGCTCCAAAGAGTATTGGCTGCTAACATGCCAAATTATCAATTAAAGAATCAAGAGTAAAAACCACAGGTAGAATTGCTTGTGAATACCGCGGGCAAGCCGCGGTACGTCGAAATTGATGATAATCAAGAAATATCTATGGTAGAGTACGGATGACATAAGGTTGTGAACGTCACAGCCATATTTAAAGAGCGTCAGCAAAAGATAGATTAGTTTTTGCGTATCGCAACTATTTTAAAATGCACAGCAACGTCATCTTTAATTTCATTAGTACTTGCCCAATCACCTTGCCCTACTCCAAACATAGTACGCTTAATCGTTGTATGGCCATCAACCAGTGCATGGCCTTTAGGAGATTCTTCGGCAGTAAAGGTTAAAGTCACTGGCACTGTTTTATCTCTTATGGTCAATGAGCCAATGGCTTCATAGGTTTTATCACCTGTTTTATTAAATTTAGTTGCTTTAAACTCTGCTTTAGGAAACATTTTACTATCAAACCAATCAGGAGTTTGTAGCGTAGTAACTAAATCAGCATAAGATGCAGACAGGGATGTCATATCCACCACAATATGAATTGAACTTGCTTTATAATTGGCAGGATCTACAAAAATTTCTCCAGAAAAATTTTTAAACATTCCTGTAAAAGGAGCTTCATTTTGAGTTGCAGTAAATGAAAGCTCGCTTTGCTCAGGATTTATTTGCCATTCAGGAAGAGTATTGGCGCTCGTAATCGAACACCCTAGAAACATCAATAGAAAAAGGAAATAACATCTAATTAATTCCATGATATCATTCTCCGTAATATATTATCCTTATTAATGAAATGGTGTTTTAATGCTGCTGCAGTATGCATTGCTATAGCTGCAATTAGTGCATAACCTAGCCACTCATGAACCCATTCAAAAAAGACACGATGCTGTTCATTAGCAGCTACTAAATTGGGTAAAGTAAATAACCCGAAAAATGAAGCAGGAAGACCTGCTGCTGATGTAATTAACCACCCACTAATTGGCATAGCAAACATAAACCCATAAAAGGCCCAATGCATGCTCCGTGCTGCAATTTTTTCAATCCATGGTAAATCTAACTCGGGCATTTGATTGCATAAACGCCAAGTAAGCCGAAAAATCGCCAAAAAAAGTACTAAAAGGCCGTACTCTTTATGCCATCCATAAAGCTTCAATTTTTCTAAATTAATAGGCAAATTCACCATATATAAACCCAGTGCTAATAAGCCAATAATTAGAAAAGCAATCAACCAATGCAGCACAATAGTTACTAAACCAAAATGCGTGGTAGTATTTGTTATTTGCATTCTTTATCCTATTTTTTATCTTGATATGCTTCAGCACCGATTTGAATGATTACATCATCGCCCAATTCAGGTAACAATGTTTTAATTCCAAAATCAGAGCGCTTAATCACTGTTGATGCAGAAAAACCAACGGTATTTTTATTGGTAATCGGACTAATTCCTACCTTATTCAAGGTCACATCAAGAGTTATAGGTTGAGTAACACCATGAACAGTTAGCATGCCTTGTACTTTTGCTGAGTGTTTGCCTAAAACATCTACTTTATTACTGACAAAAGTAGCACTAGGGAATTTATCACTATCAAAAAATAATTTACCTTTTAGGTGTTTATCCAGATCGGGTAGGCCAGTAGAGATATCAGCAATTTTGATAGTCGCATTTACTTTACTTTGATCAGGGTGATCTTTATCCAGTACTAATTGACCACTGGCATACCACTTACCCGCTTGAGTAGAAAATCCTAGATGTTTAATAGTCCATAGAACATAAGTATGTTTGTTATCTAAAGTAAAAGTTTCTGGAGCAGCATAGCTTACAGCAGAAAAAGAAAAAATTGCTGTGAGTACGGTAACTAAACTTGATAGAACGCGTTTCATATTCATTCCCTTTATTTTATGAAAAAAAGACAAAACACACGACATTCATCATAAATTACGATGTGTTTTTACGTATTTTGCCCCTGCAACCATGATTTATTATCAATATACGTAGTGAATTTTTGCTTTATTTTCCTGCTTCTAAAGAACCGCCAACAATTTTTTCACATAATCCCTTAGGCATAATAAGAAATGCGTCTTTTTGCTTGTCTTTGGTAGACGAGCCGGCGCATGAAGCTGTAGCTGTAGCACAATCATTCATACCCATTTTAACTATCCCATAACACTTTTCAGTGGCCGCAGTATCTGGAGCTATTTCAGCCAAGGCTACGTTTGAAGCAGCTAGAGCAATAAAAGCTGCTACAGCTGATTGAACTATCTTATCCTTTTGTGACATCCCTATTCTCCGATTTATTAAAATATTTACCTCTCTATATTAGAACAAAATTTACAGAGTACCTAATTTTTATAGAGCCCTTCTTGGAAATCTATTTACAACCAAAACGAGCCAATTTTGATCATTTAGTCTATATTTAAATCACAAGGGACTTATTGAGGAATTAAGGAATGATACTTACAATAATGAAATCAAGTGGCGGCTTTTTAAGTGCTAAACGAAATCAGATCAACAAAATAAATTATTACGCTGAAAAAATAAATAAATACAATCAATTAGATCCTGAAAAGGCTTTAGTGCATGTCAATAAATTAATCGCTTATCGCCAAAAACTGCAAGGTGAAAAACATCTTTCTACAACAGTTCAACAGTGGTTTATCGAGAATGATGTTGATCACGTAAAAAAAAGAATTGAATTGAGTATTCGTGTGCGTGAATTATCAGCAACGACAAAATTAGGCAGCATTTATGAGCAATATAATGGAAAAGACAGTTTTAGAGCGTTAATAGAAGAAAAACTACTTGAAGCAGATGAACAACTCACAGTACATGCCTTGGAAAGTGGCAATAATCCTATCGTAAAAGTAGTTAGTGGTGAGCAATGTTTCATTATTCGATTTCTGAGAATGAATAAAAATGAAGAGTCAAGCAATAAGTCTCCGCGAGTTATTCGTGAGCTTTATAGTGATATGATCCCACAAATCCCCCACCCCTATTTTCTGGAAAAAGTAGAGGATGATGGGCATGAAATAACTTATATGGAATACAGCGAATTTTACCCTGAGGGTAATTTACAAACACTCTTTGAACAACTACGAGATCAAAAGGAAAAAGAAATAATTACAGATGAAGAATTTAATAAAACCCTTCTGCTCTATGCAAAAAAATTAGCTACTTTTTTTACTCTTATTAATGAGCAACATATTTGGTATACCGATCTGAAACCAAGCAATATTTTACTCAACGAACATGATATTATTATTAGTGATATCAAGGGATTAATTCAATCTCATCAGACAATTGTTGCAAGTAATAAAACAAACACCAGCCAATTTTATTATCAATCTACAGTGTACAATGACAATAACATCCATTTGGAATTACTCCAATGCCAAACTTTAGCAACTACTCTCTATGAGCTAGCCTGCGGACGATTGCCAAAACAAAAAATATCAGATAAGGGCACCTGGAAAAATATCTATGATTTTGCACAACCTGTATTTTCAGAAGAACATGGTGCTTTTTTAGAGGAATTGATCAAGAGGTTAAATATACGGCTCCCGACAACAATGACACATATCTTAGCACAAATAGATGATCACTTGTTGTCTTATGAAGAGGAGCATCATGAGTTGCTGATAGATGATTCAGATATCATTGAGTTACCAACACCACGGAAACCAAGAGGGTACAGTAAATTATAAATTATTGGGCTACATGCACTAGCCCAATATTCTATACTCCCAAATACTGCGACAATGCCTCATAAGCCTTTTTGGCATATTCCAAAGGTGGGGCCTTAGCCGGATCTTGTTCTGCCTCAACTATCATCCAACCGGAGTATTGATATTTTTGCAATGTGTTGATGATAGAAACAAAATCAATAGCGCCATCACTAGGCACTGTAAATACCCCTGCTCGCACAGCATCCATAAAATTCATTTGCTCTTTTGCAACTCTATCTAAAATTTCTGTACGAATATCTTTTAAGTGAACGTATAAAATACGGTTACTGTATTTATTAATTAAAGCGAGTGAATCAATACCCGCAAATGCAGCATGTCCTGTATCAAGCAATAAAGAAAGCAACTGAGGACTTGTATTTTCCATTAAAAAATCGATTTCATGCTCATAAAAAACCCCTGTTCCAGCATGGTAATGATAAACAAGACGCATGTTAAAATCATATGCAATGCGACCAATAATATGTAATCCCTGAATAAGCTTCTGCCATTGCTCTTCACTAAACTCAGGCTTATGTGGACTTAAAATAGGTAATTCAGTTCCTTGAATAGCATGTCCGCATTCACAAATATTAATAAACGATGCCCCCATGGCACGCATAAAGCTTAAATGCTCCATAAATCGCGATAATGTATTTTCATACTGATCGGCCTCAGTAAAAAATGTACTAAACCACGCGCTTGATAACTGCAAACCTCTATCATTTAATGCTTTTTTTAAAACAGAGACATCACGAGGGTATTTATTACCCAATTCGGTACCTAGATACCCCACCATAGACATTTCACGAATACATTGTTCAAAGCTAATATCCTTACCTAACTCTGGATCATCGTCATTACACCAGTTGATGGGAGCTATACCTAATTTGATATCCATAAATAAATCCTTAATACAATAAAATCTAATATTCTCTAACCTGTTTTAATTGATGTTTCATTGCCTGATGCGCATTGTTAACCTCTTCAGAGTTAGATACCTCTGCTACTGCCACACGCCACCAAGTTTGGTAACCATTACTCATAGTCTTAGGCAATACTGGTAGCACAATGACTGAAGATTGTTTTTCATTTCTAGCAACCTCTAATGTTCCTTCTAATTGATCATAAGAATCTACAAAGAAAGTTTTAGCGCCTAATCCTTCAGCATATTTACAAAAGTCTATGGGCAAATAATCGCCAGTTAGTCTGTTAGTTTTATCTTGTCGATAACGAAATTCATTGCCAAAACCTTGACTTCCGTTACTTTCCTGCAAGTTTCTAATGCATTGAAAGCCATGATTATTAAAAATGATAATGGTTATTTTTTTATGTTCTTGAATACTCGTCAGTAGTTCAGAGTGCATCATGATAAAACTGCCATCACCGACTAAAACATAGACTTCGCCAGAATGGTTTTCTTTAGCTAACCGGACCCCTAGTCCAGCAGCTACTTCGTATCCCATACAAGAGTAGGCATATTCTAAATGGTAATCTTTTGGTTTTTTAGATTGCCAAATACGATGCAAATCACCAGGTAAACTACCCGCTGCACAGATAATTACATCATTTTCTGTCACCAAATCATTGAGCAAACCTAGAGTTTTGATTTGAGATAAGCCTTTCTCTGTATGCTGCATAACAGATCCCAGACGTTTTAACTCTAGTTTCCATTCATCCTGATACTGCTGCATTAATTGCTCGTAGGTTTTAGAAGAGGAATAATTTCCTAATTTTTTCCCCAATTGCTCTAAGCCTAATTTTGCATCCCCTTTCAGCATCAAACCATTCATTTTCAGTGCATCAAAACGCGAGACATTAAGATGAATTATTTGACAGGACTCATTTTTAAATCCCCATTTGGATGCTGTAGTAAAATCTTGTAAACGTGAGCCAATCACTAAAATGACATCTGCTTGGGCCGCTAAGGAGTTGGCCACTTCAGAACCTGTAACACCTATCCCTCCTACATTCATAGGATGACTTGCCGGTAAAGCACTTTTTCCAGCCTGGGTTTCTGCAACGGGAATTTTATGCTGTTCAACAAATTGTGATAAAACATCGGTAGCCAATGAATAATGAATCCCTCCACCAGCGATAATTAAGGGTTTTTGTGCTCTAAGAAGGAGATCTGCTGCTTCATCAATGGCTCTCTCACTGACGGATTCTCTATCAATATGCCACAAGCGTTTTGCAAAAAAAGAATCCTCATAGTCATAAGCTTCTGATTGGACATCTTGCGGCAAACATAAGGTTACAGCCCCCGTTTCGACAGGATCAGTTAAAACTCTCATTGCATTCATACAGGCACTCATTAACTGTTCTGGTCTGTTAATTCTATCCCAATATTTACAAACAGGTTTAAAACAGTCATTAACAGATAAAGTATAATCATGTGGTGTTTCTAGCTGCTGTAAAACAGGATCGGGTTGGCGACAACTGAATATATCTCCGGGTAACAAAAGCAGAGGAATGCGATTCGTTGTTGCTGTCGCGGCGGCAGTAATCATGTTGGTCGCCCCTGGACCTATAGAAGAAGTGCACGCGAAAATGCTTAATCTGTTTTTTTGTTTTGCATAAGCGGTAGCTGCATGAGCCATTCCTTGTTCATTATGCCCTTGGTAATAAGTTAGCCCGTAGTTATCGTATTCAAGGGCTTCACCTAAACCTGTTACATTACCATGTCCAAAAATGCCAAATACGCCCTTGATAAATTGATGCTCTTGACCATCCATTACTACGTATTGATTCGCTAAAAATCGCAGTAGGGCTTGGGCCATAGTTAGTCTAATTTTCATTAAAATCATCCTTAAATATGATTGATTTATATTGGTGCAGAGCTCCTGGGGTATCAGGTTCAGAATGAAATGAAATATTGTTCTAATACCCTCTCCCTAACCCTCCCCCGCGATTTAGTATCGATTTCCAAACAAAACTCCTTGCGCGGGCGAGGGGACTTTCCGTGCCATCGGAGTATTATTCCACTTATTATCCCCTCGCCCTATTATCGATGTCCAAATAAAACTCCTAACTCGAGCGAGGGGGACTTTCCGGGCCATCGGAGTATTATTTCACCTCTTATCCCCTCGCCCTCACTGCCATTAAGCTAAGATATTTCGAATTCCCGCGGCCTCGACCGCGGGATCCATGATGTGGCTCCAGTTATGGATACCGCGCGGTAATTCGGTATTAAATAATCCCTGAACTTAATGGCTATGTCCTAACCATCTCCTGCGAAGAAGAGGGGAAAATATACCTCACATATTCTTTAGCCTAACGGCTATGGATCAAAATGATTATCGTTTTTCCTTCCATACTCGATTATTTGCTTTTTTCGTTCTAGTCCATTCATGTTCCTTTATAAACGTAGGGGTAATATAAGGATTATCTTTTAAATGACGTATGAACCAGAGGGTGTAAAGCGCGTATCCGGGAGCGGCACAATGAGCATGGCTCTGCCCACTAGCAATTTGATACGTGTCATAATTCTCTATCCGTAAAACGTCCTTGCCTTGTTCACCAAAGGCATAGCCTTGAGGTTCCGAAAACCTGTAATGATAAATCTCTGGTTGCTCGTGGTAATGAGAAGGATAACTGGACCATCCCCCCTGAAAAGTAATGATCTCCCCAACCACTAAATTAGACTCAGGTCTGTTACGTTTATCAAACACCGTTCTCACTACACGATAAGATGTATCATCCAGAATATCTTTCCCACGATTATCTAATTCTAAAAGATTAGACTCATCAAAT
The DNA here is from genome assembly GCF_000953135.1 of Legionella fallonii LLAP-10. Taxonomy (NCBI): domain Bacteria; kingdom Pseudomonadati; phylum Pseudomonadota; class Gammaproteobacteria; order Legionellales; family Legionellaceae; genus Legionella; species Legionella fallonii. The sequence goes on from NZ_LN614827.1 coordinate 1,839,401, forward strand.
AGCAAAGGGGCAAATGGGGTATCATTTACTGTTTCAATCACCAGAATCTCACAATCCGTTGTAGCCTCAACCGAAGCTTTTTGCCCAACAGGACAATGCAGGACTATAGGAGCTTGAGAAAAGTAATCATATCGTTGTACTTGCCGACTTTGATTTGCATAATGAAATACAACTTTTCCCGTCATTAGTAAGGCAGCAAACTCATAATCCTCATTAAACGAGTATCTTTGCCCTGCATCTAATTTTACAGAACTAAAACTCATGCCACTACAAGATGAGAGCTTATCCATGCTTACAATAGAAGTAACTCCGCTATCAAAACCGTGCAGGTTTTTAATAAGCAATTGCTGGCAGCTATCTCCTCTTCTTTTTTGATGTAATTGCTCTAAATAAGCACTTTTCCATAGCTGTGGCTGTTCATCAAAGTGCTTAATAAAATAGTCTAATTCATCTTTATAGGGAATGGCTGGAGCGCAACCATGACGAGTAACCACTAAAGCACCACTAGCATTTGCATAGGTAGTAGCGACTTCCCAAGATTCCCCTCGTAAAAGAGCTGATAAAAGACCCGCCATAAATCCATCACCCGCCCCTAGCACATTGAGCACTTCGACAGGAAAAGCCTTGGTTTTTATGTGGTTCTTTCTATTTATGAAACTAACCTCAGCTCCTTTTTCTCCTCGTTTGATCACTATAGGAGCCGGAGTAAATCGCCTGATGTTTGCTAAGGATTGATTCAGCTCATCATAGCCACCCGCAATGCAAATCTCTTCTTCCGTTCCCACTATCAAATCGCAATGTGGTAAAATACGTTGATAGGTTTTACTCACCTCCTGATTATGACAATAACGCGTTTCTCCATCACCAAGTCCGGTTAATCCCCACAGAACAGGTCTATAATCCAAATCAAGAATGACAGTTGTTTCAGCTTGTCTTGCTAATGGAATTACTTCCTCTGTCGTTTGTAGCATGTCTGCGGTAGATAAACCGGTACCTGTAATTAAAATAGCTTTTGCTTGCTGCAATATTGCCCCATTAATTTGATGGGACTTAATTTGCATGTCCGCACAATCAGTACGGTAGAACATTAAAGGAAACTCTTTGGGTGGCTTAATACCCAATAACACTAAGCCAGTTAAATGATTTTTGCTTTCGTACAGTAAGTTAGTATTTACTCCCTCAATTTCCAATTCATTTCTTAAAAAAGCCCCCATCTCATCCTGTCCAACACAAGAAAACATCATGCATTGCAAGCCAAGGCGTGCGGCACCCACCGCAATATTACCAGCACATCCACCTAAATATTTTTTAAAGCTCCTAGTGTCTCTTAATGTGGACCCAACTTGTTCTGAATAGAGATCTACGGCAACACGTCCCATGCATATCAGATCTACAGGTCGATTCGCATTAAAGTAAAATAGTGGATTAGTCATGCCTTCCTCAACTCAAAAAAACAGGTAATTTAGTAGTAAGAGATTGTTTTGCTGCATGAGCTATTCGTAGCGCTTGTAACCCATCTTTTCCAGAAACAGGGCTAGGCTTATTGTGTAACCATGCATCATAAAATGAACCTAACTCCGCTACAAAAGCTTGTTGATAACGCTCAAGGAAAAAATATTCGGGGTTAGCCTGTTCTGTAGTCGTATTAGAATAACGTGTTACCGAATGCTTTAAGTGATTAGCTGCCACTAACATTCCTTCATTACCAAACACCTCAATGCGTTGATCATAGCCATACACAGCCTGACGACTGTTATCTATAACACCTAAGGCTCCATTAGCAAAGCGCAGTTGTATTATTGCAGTATCAATATCATGTAATGCTTCAAAGTCGGGATTAATTAGAACGGAGCCTGTAGCAAACACCTCAACAACTTCTGATTGAGTTAAAAAACGCGCCATGTCGAAATCATGAATGGTCATGTCCATGAATAACCCCCCTGAAGTCGCACAATACTCCTTAGAGGGGCAGGCAGGATCACGTGAAGTAATCTTCACTATATGAACAGCACCTATTTCGCCGGTTTGAACTTGTCTTTGTAGATGAGCGAAACTAGGATCAAAGCGACGATTAAAACCAAGTTGTAATAAAGTGTTATTTGCCTGAACTGTCTTTAATGCAGCTAAAATGTCTTCCTCATCTAAACCAATAGGTTTCTCACAAAATATGGCTTTACCCGCGTCACTAATTGCTTTGATTTGTTCTAAATGTAAGGTTGACGGCGATGCAATAAGAACAGCATCCAAATCCTGATTAAAAATCACTTCTTCTGCATTATGGTATTGGTGGTTAATAGATAATTTATCTGCCCATTCTTCATTTAGATAAGGATCGGCTATAGCCAATAAATCATATTGTGGTAAATGATATTTAATATTTTCCGCGTGCAATTTACCAATACGCCCTGCTCCAATGATACCTATACGACATCGTCGCTGTTGATTTGCGCTGTTCATATTATTTAATCCCTCGCTAATTCCAATTTGTTAGTTTTTATTTGTTGTTGATCCAAAAACGGGTTGTCTGACATAGTAGTTGCAGTGGACAACTGCTGACCAATATCTTTCATCTTTTTTCCCATCATCAAATTTTTTTCTATTTGTTCTAAAGAAACGCCCGTAGTCTCTGGTACAAAATGATAAATGAAGAAAAATGCCAACAAGCATAATGAAGCAAATAAAGTGAAGGTCAGCATTTGCCCCAAATTCTGGTAAATAGCTAAGAAAGAGAGCGAAACGACAAAATTAGCGCCCCACTGTACTACGGTAGCAATACTCATAGCCAACCCGCGCACGGATAAAGGATAAATTTCAGAAATTAAAACCCAGAACAAAGATCCAACACTAATACAATAACCCATTACATAGGTCGATAAAGTCCCCAATATCCAGAATTTTTGACCGGGTAACGCCGTATTAAAGAATAAACCAGCCATAAAGAGACTCAGAGCGGCAAGCAAAGAACCACTCAACAGTAAAAATCGCCGTCCTAATTTGTCAATATAAAATAAGGTCAGCACCGTGAATAAAAAATTGATCGTCCCCATCCAAAAAGTTGCCAGAATCGCATTTTTAACTGGATAAAAACCTGCTGATTGGAAAATAACTGGCCCATAGTACATGATTGCATTAATCCCTGAGAATTGCTGAAACACTCCCAAAGCAACACCGACCCCCAAAACAAAAATAATAGGTGATTTGAATAATACTTTATAATTTAGCTGTGTTTGATTTAAGTTACTGCGAATTTCATCCATTTCGTTATGAATGTTATAGCCATAAGGACGAATACGCTTTAAAGTTCGTACAGTCTCGTCTGCACCATATTTTTTCATTATCCAACGTGGTGAATGAGGAACAAAATACATCCCCATAAATAAAATTAGTGCCGGTACGCAACCCATTGCGAATAAAAAACGCCAACTGTGCGCAGAATAATCATGGATAAAATAACCAATTAAATAAGCGATGGCTTGACCAAAAGTAATGGTTAAACCATTAATCAAAACTAGGGCCCCTCTTTTGTTAGGAGGAGCAATTTCTGCGATAAATAATGGCGCCACATAAGAGGCAATTCCGATACAAATACCTATAACGAATCGACCAACTAATAATAAAGCCAGATTGTTACTTAGAGTACACAGCACAGTTCCCAAAATAAAGCCTAGAGCGACCATTTTTAATAAATGACGACGACTTAATTTATCAGCAAAAAAACCACTTAAAGGAATACCAAGAATACAACCCAATAGACTAATACTAACGACTTGAGACCATTGCCATTCGGAGAGAGATAATTGAGTCATCACCTGATCTTTTACATCGGCGATAATACTGGAATCAAAACCAAATAAAAAACCACCAAATCCGGCTATTAGAGCGACAAAAAAAACGAATGAATTGACTCCCTTATTCATATAAATCACTTTCCTTAGTTAATGAATATTTACTCAATCGCCGTTGATGTTATCACCCTCTATGATTAATAAACAGATGATAATGAGATTAAATGTACAGAATCTTAGTCATAAATAATTACAGAAAACAACATCTCTCTAGCCACTTAAGTGAGCATAGCCCTCTGTTTACGCCAATAAAAAATATGCTAAGATGATTTTCAAAAGTTCCTGGAGAACGCTAATGTTTCAAAATGCAATTGTTCGTACTCCCTCTGCATCTTTAGTCAATGGTTTAACTACATCAACAACCTTGGGTAAACCAGATTACGAGTTAGCATTAATTCAACATCAAAACTACATCAGTGCTTTATCACAATGTGGCTTGGAAGTTACTGTATTGCCTCCTCTTGAAGCTTATCCTGATTCTTGTTTTGTTGAGGATGTTGCTTTGCTTACTAAACAACTAGCGCTTTTAACCAAACCAGGGGTGCCTTCTCGACAAGGAGAGGTAGAGCAAATCAAGCCCACTATTCAACTGTTTTTCAAAGAGCAAATTGCTAAAATTGACACTCCAGGAACATTGGAGGCTGGTGATGTACTGCAAGTAGAAAACCACTTCTTTATTGGTTTATCAGCAAGGACAAATCGTGTTGGAGCACAACAAATGACTCAGGCTATAAGCCAATATGGTTATACCGCGTCAACTATCGAATTAAAAGAATTCCTGCATCTTAAAACTGGGGTAAGTTATCTAGGGCAGGACTATTTATTGGTTAACGGTGAATTAGTAAATCATCAAGCACTTGCTCACCTAACACAAATTATTGTTACACCCGAAGAATCTTATGCTGCGAATTGCATTATGATTAATGGGACTGTTTTACTACCTCAAGGATATCCTAAAGTAAAAAAAGCAATTGCTGGTTATGGCTTCCCCATAATTGAATTAGACGTCAGTGAGTTCAGAAAAATTGACGGTGGTTTAAGTTGTTTGTCTCTGAGGTTTTAATGAAAAAACAATTATCCATTTTAAGTCTTACTTTAATCACCGTCTGTTCAGTAGATAGTATTAGAAATTTACCTGCAGCAGCGATAGCAGGTAATCAATTATTTAACTACTTTACTTTAGCTTTGTTTTTTTTCTTACTCCCATGCGCCATTATTTCGGCTTGGTTTTCCAATCAGTCTCAACAAGGGGTGTATGGATGGGTGAAAAAAGGTCTTGGTAAACAATCAGCCTTTATGGCCATTTGGTACCAATGCATACAAAATGTACTACTTTATCCAACCATGCTCAGTTTCATTGCAGGAACATTGTTGTACAGTATTTCGCCAGCTTTAGTTGAAAATAAAAGTCTACTCTTTATTATTATTATTTGTCTTATTTGGGGATTAACCTGGATTAATTTGAAGGGGATTCACCTTTCCAGCCGCTTTAATTCTTTTTGCTCTATTACTGGATTGCTCGTTCCTTTTGCCATCATTATGATCATGGGACTTTATTGGTGGCTTACACAGACCCAAGGAACAAATAATATACTGCCTAAAGCTGCGCCCTACTCTTGGACTTCATTAACCGCCATCATTCTTTCATTCTGTGGTATGGAACTTGCGGCCGTACATGCGGAAGAAAGCAAAAAGGGTGCATTCCCTAAAGCTATGGCTGTTTCAGTAGTTTTAATTTTTTTATCCATGTTATTTGGTTCAATCATCATTGCCATGATCATCCCTCCTCAGCAATTAAGCTTTATCAGCAGTATCCCTCAGCTGATTCAACTGTTTTTCACTAAGATGCATTGTGGTCATTTGGCTTTTATTATTAATGGATTAATTGCTATAGGGTGCATTGGCGCTGCCAACAATTGGTTGATTGCTCCTATTAAAGGTTTGGGCTTTGCCGCAGGAGAAGGGTTTTTAAATACTGGGTTGACTGAACTTAATGAAAATAAGGCCCCAGCAAAACTGCTAATTCTCCAAGCAATTTGCGTGTCGGTTATCAGCACTTTATTTTTGATTATTCCATCGATTAATGCCTCCTATTGGATCATGCTAAATGCTGCAACTCAAATTAATTTACTTATGTATTTGTTGCTATTTATTAGTGCCATCAAAGTAACTTTCTCCGAGCAAATAAATAATAAAGTTAAAATTCTAATCCCTGCCAGCTTGGGACTTATGGGGATTGGCATTTCACTGCTCGTCAGTCTAACTCCTCCTCCCTCTCTTCAGCTGGAGTCGCAATTATCTTATTCTTTCTTTGGTATTCTTTTCTTAATCATGACCACTTTAATTCCCGTTTGGAATCAACGGCGTGTCGCTAATAAAGTACAAGAAACCAATTAAACCAACTAAATAGTTCATATTTACCTCTAGAGCATTACAGCTTAGCTATAATTTATATTAAGCGCTCATTCATCTCACGCGGAGCTATAATGCACATTTCAGGCAATATGATACGCAAAGCAGTAGATGCCAAAATAATCACTAAAGAACAAGCGAATAACTTGATTGATTTTCTATCCAATCTCCCAGAGCAAAGCCCTAGCTTTAGTGTAACTAATGTCCTTTATTATTTTGGCGGTCTCATTGCCATAGGTGCGATGTCTTTATTTATGAATTTAGGATGGGAACTATATGGGGGATGGGGTATTTTTTTTCTTTCTATATCCTATGGTCTTCTTGGCATTGCTTTAACGCATCAACTAGCCAACAAAGGCTATAAAATTCCAGCAGGTATTTGTGCAACCTTTGTTATAGTCCTGACGCCATTAGCTATCTATGGATTACAAAAGGGAATGGGCTGGTGGCCAGACGATACTGTATATCACGATTACCATACTTATATAAAATGGCATTGGATTTTTATGGAGTTTGGTACCTTGATTGTAGGGGTTATCATGGCATGGATCTATCGCTACCCCTTTATGATCATGCCCATAGCTGTAACACTTTGGTACATGTCTATGGATCTCACCTCCATGATTGCCGGCGGCTCATACAGCTTTGAATTAGGTTCTCTAGTATCCATGTATTTTGGTATCATTACTATGCTAATTGCATTTTGGGTCGATATCCGCTCCAGTAATTCGGCTGATTACGCTTTTTGGCTTTATATTTTTGGTGTAATGGCATTTTGGGGTGGTCTTACCGCGCAGCATTCCAATAGTGAAGTCTCTAAATTTATTTATCTGTGTATTAACCTCATTTTGATTTTCATCGGAGTCGTTTTAAGTAGAAAAGTCTTTGTACTATTTGGTGCACTAGGAACCTGTTGTTATTTAGGTCATTTAGCATTTGATGTATTTCAATACAGCTACTTATTCCCAGTAACATTGACGGCAATAGGATTTGCTATAATTTATCTAGGGATATTATGGCAAAAGCATGAGCTAGGAATGACTGTAAAAATGCGTTCTATACTTCCTAAACCACTAAAAGACCTATTAGAGGCAAGGGACAAGTTTTAAGTATTCGAGATCATAATGAAAGAGTTTAAAAATTTTAAGGAGTTTTATCCCTTCTATCTCTCACAACATCAAAATCCAATGTGCAAACGTTTACATTTTGTTGGAACATTACTCGTTTGCTTATGCTTATTAACAGCACTGATGACAGGCAATTTCTATTGGTTAATACTTTTGCCCTTCATTGGTTATGGTTTTGCTTGGGCTGGTCATTTTATTTTTGAAAAAAATAAACCCGCCACATTTAAACATCCGTTTTATAGTTTATTAGGTGATTTTGTTTTATTTAAAGATATTTTATTAGGTAAAAATAAAATGTAGACATGACCACTCTGTTGACTATTATCCTATAAACGGCCACTAAATACGAATAAATAATTTACGCCTATATAAAAATGCTACCACTAGAAAGTTTAAGAATAAAAACGCGAGTGAATAAAACAAAGCCGCATTTTGAGGCCCGAAACTACCAAATAAATGATCAGCAATCGCAGATCGGGAGTTATCCAAAGTGCCATTTCTTAATGGAAAAGAAAACATGGATTGAATTTTTAATAAAAGAACGTGAAAGATAAAAGCAAATAATGCGTTCATACCAAAGATTTTTAATGGTAAAGCCCATCGGGTATACCCTAAAATATCAATGATCCAAAAACACAAAGCAAAAGCAACTAAGGCATATCCCCCAGTCCATAATACAAAGGAGCTAGTCCATAGACTTTTATTAATGGGAAAACTATATCCCCAAATCCATCCCAAAAATAAAAATACACCTCCTGTAAGTCCCATGATGTAACATTTACTTTTATTACTTAAAGAAGTTAATAACAGTTGGCCGGTCAATACCCCTGCCAAAGTGGTGGCAATTGCGGGAATAGTACTAAAGCCACCTTCAGGATCATATGTCTTTGTATATAAATGCGCAGGAGACAATAGCATTCGGTCGAGATAAGTGGCCCAACTTCCGTCAATGGTGAGTTGATTAATCCCATGTCCAGGAACAGGTACCTGAGTCATTAAAAACCAATAACCAATTATAATTACTAAAAATATTAGAATTTGTGTTCTAACAGTAGTGTTCAAATAAATAATGGCGCAGATCAAATAACAGATTGCGATGCGTTGTAAAATTCCAAAGATACGAATAGTTGCTATATCAAAGTGATAAGGAATCGCGTTCAACAATAGTCCTACACAAAACAATACTAGACTGCGTTGAACTATGCCGGAATACAAAGATGATTTGGATTTCACCTGTACTTGATTTTTTAGACTGATAACGCTACTGATCCCAACAATAAATAAAAAAAAGGGAAAAACCACATCAGCTAAAGTACATCCGTCCCAGTCAGCATGCGCTAATAGTGCATAAGGAGCACGTGTCGCCTGGCTATTAACTATAATCATTAAAACAATAGTTAATCCCCGGAATACATCCAAAGATAAAATACGCTTGCTCTTGGGAGGAATACTATTCATTGTTTACGGCGGCAGTATAAAAAATTTAGATTAGCATTTTACTGCAAAGATAAAAAGTTAGCGTTAAAAATATCTTGAATTAATTATTCCTAACCTATATAAAAATGATAACTAACCTTGTATGTTAGTTCAAAGTTTCAATTAATTTAAAAACCTATACAGAATGTTTAATAAAAAAGAACGGACTTTATTATTTGCAAACAACCTTTGGTATCTTTCTGAAGGAATGCTTGGACCATTGTTTGGCGTTTTTTGTGCAAAATTTCAATCATCTCCCTTAGATATTTCCTGGGTTTGGGCTCTTTATTTAATCTCTGTTGGTATCGTTGTTATTGGTTTAGGTTACATTTCTGATTTTATCTATAAAGAAAAACTTTTGATTGTTGGCTACGCTCTCCAAACGGTTTTTACCTTCTGCTATATTTTTGTCAGCACTAAAAAACAATTAGCATTATTACAAATTGGTTTAGGTATTTCCGGCGGTTTATCGACCACGACCTGGTATGCGCTCTATGCACGATGCGAAGATAAAACGCATGAGGGGCTCACTTGGGGGTTAGCTAATGGGTTGGCCAGTATTTATACAGGGGTGGCCTTATTGTGCGGTGGTTTCATTATAGCCTACAGTTCCTTTGAGGTTTTATTTACACTTATGGGAATTGTGCAACTCATTGCCACCATTTATGTCAGTAGATTGGCTTCTTTTGAAAAACCGCAAATTTTACGACGCAGCAAATTAAGTAAATTATCGAAAAAATATTCGCCTTCTTAAGTTGCAACCATTAACTGCTCACAGACCAATCAATTAGGAAATCTTACAGTGGACGATCTCCCAGTACTGCCCTGCCTTCGTCGAGAGCTTCTGTGCTTCGATCTGGATGATAGAATAGAAAAGCCTGACAAACTAACCCTTTGTTTTTATTAATTACATACATTATTATAAAACGCGTTGGTATATTCCTTAGCTTACAACTGAATGCACTGACTCTAGAAATGACAACCGGCTTGAAGACATTGGATGTACTTCAGCCCATTAACTACCATTATATTAAGGATAATGCAATGCCTAACTTTTTCACCCAATGCTGGTCCAAAATTTCCTTTCCTTCAACCTTTGCCTCCACTACAGGGCAAAGAAATACACAACGAGCAATGGCCGCAACAGAAATTGCCGGAACGACCCTTTCAACCTTCACCCCGGTCGCTGTTATTCCTACTAAAGTGGCTCAGACCTGTCTATCAATTTATTCTTTATTCCGCAGCGATTTAAAAATTGGTGAGAAAGCGGTACAGGTATTACAAGGTAGTATTGCAGCAGCGCAACTGGGATTAGCAATTACTATGCTTTTTACTGCTCAGTCATGTGCCACCGATGATACAGGTCTCTGCCAGGGCGTTTTATTGACCCAGCTGCTCTATAATGGAGTAATGCTTACAGGATGGTTACCCAGTGAGTACTCCAAAGAGCCTTACACAGCACCAGTAGCTCAGGCAGAGGTATAAAATATCAAAGTTTAACTATCCATTAATACAGTAATGTCGCGTGCATCCGATAAGCCGTGATCATCGACGACCCGCACTACAAATTTGCCTGGTTTAGCCTTCCATAAAAAAGGCTTGTCGGGCTTTGTTTCTGCAATAAAGACTTCATTAATAAACCAATATAAATGCGCAATACCTGCATCAGTTACAGCACTTAATGGAATTTTGTCATTAAGTTGAGAGTTAGCGCGCACTACGTAACTTATACCCGCTTGCGGTGAAGTGATTTGTGGATTAATACCGGTATTCCCTGTTAAAGCACAATCGGACTCAAAAAATGGTGGTGTATGCCTTTGAATACCTGCCCGTTTGAAAACCTTTAACAAATCAGAGGGCCAAAATTCAAAAATTTCAAAACGAGTATTTTCATCAATGTGGCAAGTACGTAAACCCGTCCTATTATTTATAGCTACTTCTCTAAAAATGGTATCTGTTTTTATTGGAGACTTTCCAGGAATAAACCAAGTCCACTCGGTGTCGAGACAATAACGCGTAGGCAGCATTCCCGATGCTTTGCATACCTCTATTTTACGAAGATTCAATAACCCCATTTGTTTTTTAACCTGAGGGATGGGCCCTCTCTCTTGTTTAATTGCATCGATTAATTCAAAAAATAAAGGTGCAGCGATATCCTTACCAATAAACGAAGGATTGGCTTTATTATCAAAATTACCTATCCATACAGCCAAAACATAGGGACCAAAAGAACCAATAGTCCATGCATCGCGATAACCGGAAGAAGTTCCTGTTTTCCAAGAAACAGGCAACTGGGAAAAGGATTTGTAAGCTAAATCCGTCCTTGGAGTATTTTGCAGCATGTCTAATACTAAAAAACTTGCTTCTGGACTTAGTAGGCGGCGCCCATTCTCTTTTGCTTTACCTTTAACTGACTGAATAGAATACCAAACCCCATCATTAACTAGCATCGCATACAAGCTAGCTAACTCGCGCATAGTTAGCTCGCCCCCTCCTAAATTTAGAGATAAGCCATAATAGGATTCTGAGCGTAAATGACTGACTTGCGCTTTTTCTAATAGTTGATGTAACGTTGGGTTGGACAATTGACTTGCTAACTCAATAGCGGGAATGTTTCTACTTAACACTAAAGCATCCTTTGCTTTAACTGGCCCCATAAAATCATAATCAAAATTTTCTGGATTATAACCGTTAAAACTATGAGGCACGTCTTTTAAAACAGTATTGGGATGCATTAATCCCTGATCGAGAGCCAATCCGTAAATAAACGGTTTCAGAGTCGAACCCGGAGAGCGCTTTGTATCCACTCCATTAATTTGTCCGCCTATACTCTTATTGAAAAAATCAGCCGATCCCATTAACGCTTTGACCCCCATATCACGGGTATCAACTAATAAAACTGCAGCGTTATAAACACCCAACCCTTTTTTTCGCGCTAAATAATGGCGCGTGATTCGTTCGACAACCATCTGAGTCCTATAATCTATGGTTGTATCAACACTCTGCACCGATACAGCAGCGTCATTCAATACCGCATTAACAAAATGTGGGGCATAAAAAGGTAAACTGTGGCTATTTTGCATTACTAACGGTAAGCCAAACATCATCTTCTTGCTCTGATCATTGGGATGCTTGTCAAGCCATCGCACAAATAGTTTGTCTCTTATTGTTTTTAGATTAGTGTTATTTGGTGTTCTTTTTCCGGGATTTTGCGGAATAATGCTTAAGGTTAACGCCTCTGGTAAACTCAACTTATTACTAGATTTATTAAAATAAATTAAACTTGCAGCCCCTGCCCCCTCGATATTTCCGCCATAAGGCGCCAAATTTAAATAAGCTTCTAATATTTGCTCCTTGCTGTAATGCATTTCAATTTGTACTGCTCTAATAATTTGCCATAATTTACCCAATGCTTTTTTAGAGTTGATGCCATAACGAATACGCGCTAATTGCATAGTAATTGTTGAGGCACCCACTCGACGTGATTTAACGGCATAAGTTTGCCAACCAGCTTTAAACATAGCGAAGGGATTAACCCCAAAATGCCAGCGAAAATACTGATCTTCTTGTAATAAAGTCGCATCTATTAATTGTTTTGAGATATGAGAAAGAGGAGTAAATAATCTGAATTTTTCGTCTTTACTTAAAGTCAATCTTAATAATTGATGATGCTCATCATATACAGCCTTAGAAAAATTAACGTTATCCAATAATAAAGGCTTGGGTAAAAAAAATAATGTCAAATATCCACTGACAAAGAACAAAACAAGGATTATGCTACTTATCCTGATTATTTTTTTCATAATCGACATGATGCATTAAAATGGGTTAAATTATATTCAAATTTAACATCATTTACATTAAAATGTTGCATATTTGAAAAAAAATTGACCGCCGATATAACCAATCATCTCAAATGGGATAAATCATGAATAAAAATCCACTCGCTTCAGTTTTGAATGTGCTTTGCTCTGCATTTTCTGCTGTCTTTGGAAAACTGAACTGGAATAGCCCTCCGTGGATGACTCACTTACACCATAAAGCAAAGAATAGTCCCAAACTATTCTGGGGAACGACTTCCTTAATTTTTGTTTTTTTTCTTGCAACAGTATATGGCGTTTACTGGTATAAACATCGTCCTCAACCAGAGTATATTACTGCATCCATTATTGTTCCTGAACTATCTCCCTTAACCATCAATGATCAACCCATAGTACCCAATAATCTTGTGATTGATTTCGGGATTAAAAAAAATGGTTTTATTAATCAGGCGGTTGCTCCTATCAATTTAATAGGAAAGCCTGTTACAGAAGGAGTAGAAATAAGCCCCAATATTGCGGGTCAATGGAGTTGGAATAATGATAGTGAGCTCGTTTTTGTTCCTTCTGAAGACTGGCAAGCAGGACAAAAATACACGATTCACTTTGCACCAAACTTTTTTACTCCTAATGCAAATCTGAAAAACTATGACTTTTCATTTTTTACTAATCCGTTTAAAGCCAAAGTCACTGAGTTTAAATTTTATCAAGACCCGATTAACTCCGAAGTACGTCAAGCTGTAGCGACAATTCAGTTCGACTATCCAGTCAATACTGATTCTCTTGAAAAAAATACTTCTTTAATGTTCCAAGCCATTAAAAATGGAAAAATGGATCTTAATGCCGAACCGGTCAAGTTTTCCTATACTTATGACCACCATAATCGTATTGCCTATTTACACTCTGAAAATATTAAAATTAAAGACGTAGCCCGCTATTTGGTCTTAAACCTTAATAAGAATATCTCTTCATCGACAGATTCAGCGAAACTTAAAAAAGAAGCGCAAGTTAATTTGCTTATTCCTGACGCTAGTAATTTTATGAAAGTGCTTTCGTCTTCAGCATCAATTGTCAGAAATGATAAAGACAGGCCGGAACAAGTTCTTACTGTAGAAACAAGTCTAGGTGTAAATGAAAAAGATTTTAATAAGTCAGTTCATGCTTATTTGCTACCGCAAGATTATCCAGCAACGGCAGCTGAAGCAGCAAAATCTAATTATCAATGGCAAAATCCTGGTGAAGTGACCAGTAAAGTGCTCTCCTTAGCAACGCCTCTAAATAAAGAAGCGATTCCTACTGAACAAAACTACGCAACCTTACATAGTTTTAAATTTGCTGCACAAACACCTCGATATATATACATTAAAGTAGATAAAGGGATGCAAGGCTTTGGTGGTTTTAATTTAAATAATGACTATGCTGCAATTATTGCTGTACCTGAATTTCCCAAGGAAATCAGTTTTCTCCATAAAGGCTCCTTACTGGCCCTAAGTGGTGAGAAAAAACTTTCAGTATTAGTTCGTGGAGTACCTGCAGTTAAATTTGATTTTGCCCGGGTATTACCGACCAATGTCAATCAATTAGTGACTCAAACTCAAGGCGATTTTAATAACCCTTACTTTATTAATCCTACATTTAACCAACAAAATATCAGCCAAATATTTTCCGATATCCAACAATTTGATAATTCAGATTTAACCAAACAACAGTATACAGCTCTTGATCTCAGTCGATATCTCAGTGTTGATGCCAATACAGCGGGTCCTCAAGGATTATTTTTATTACAAGCCACTGGGTGGGATGTGGCTAATAAAGTGACATTAGATGTCAAGGCCAGTCGCCTGATTCTGATTACTGATTTAGGTATGCTAGTAAAAGATAACAATGATGGCACTCATGATGTGTTCGTTGAGTCAATCACACAAGGAACCCCAGTAGCAAATGCTACAGTGACTGTCCTTGGTAAAAATGGTTTGCCAATTTTATCTCGTGTCACCGATGCCCAAGGTCGCGCTAATTTCCCTACCCTTAAAGATTTTGTTGAAGATAGAGAACCTTCTGTTTATTTAGCAGGCCTCAATAATGACGTATCCTTTATTCCATTTAATAACTACAATCGACAATTAAATTTCACCAAGTTCGATATTGGCGGTATTTACACCAACAATCAGGAACTACAAAGTTTAAGCGCTTATCTTTTCTCTGACCGAGGTATCTATAGACCTGGCGATACCATGCACATAGGAATGATAGTAAAACAAGCTTATGCCCAACCTCAACCAGCAGGACTTCCATTACAAGCAACAATAATAGATCCTCGGGGAACCACGGTAAAAGATCAAAAAATCACCCTTAATGACACCGGTTATATGGAGCTTGATTTTACTACCAATGGTACTTCTCCAACGGGTCAATATATGGTGAATTTGTTCTTAGTAAAAGACAATCATCCACAGAATCTTTTAGGTACTACTAGTATTCGTGTTTCGGAGTTTCAACCAGATAGAATGCGAGTCACCTCTAATCTGTTTCCTAAACCATCAGAGGGCTGGACTTCCCCCTCTGGTTTAAAAGCGCAAGTTAATCTTTGGAATTTATATGGTGCGCCAGCAGCTAATCGGAAGATTAGTGCCAAAATTATGTTAACACCACAGCAAATCAAATTTGCCAACTACCCAGATTATATTTTTGTTGATCCTCTTTTGGATCCGAAAAAACCGCCCAAAGTATTTACCGAACCATTAACAGATATCAGAACGAATGATAAAGGTGAAGCAGAGTTTGACCTGCATTTGGAGCGATTTGAAAAAGCAACTTATCAGTTAACGTTTTTTGCAGAAGGTTTTGAGGCCGATGGTGGTCGCAGTGTTACCACTCAATCTAAAGCGTTAATCAGCCCTCTCCCCTATTTTATAGGATATAAGCCTGATGGTGATTTATCATTTATCAAGCAACATAGTGCAAGGACAATTAATTACCTCGCTATTAATCCTCAATTAAGTAAAGAAGAGGTTAAAGGCTTAAAGATTGAACTTGTATCCTTGCATCCAGTCACTACTTTAGTTAAAAAAGCTGATGGTACTTATCAATACCAATCCATTATCCAATCCTCAGTAGTTAGCACTAATCCCTTTGAGATTACCGAGACAGGAACAAACTATCAGCTGCCTACACAACAAATTGGCGATTACTCATTAAAAGTTCTGGATAAAGATAATACGGTTCTGAGTCAATTAAAATTTAGTATTGTTGGAGCAAGTCAGCAACCTTTAGCTAAAAATGCTGAGCTGGCTATTAAGCTTAATAAAGCTGAATATAAAGCAAATGAGAGCATAGAGATCCAAATCACCGCTCCTTATACTGGTTCTGGCTTAATTACCATTGAGAGAGATAAAGTCTATGCAACTCAATGGTTTAAAACCGCAACGACTAACTCAGTACAAACCATCCTTATACCAGCCGATTTCCAAGGCAATGGATATGTTAACGTAGCATTTATACGAGACTGGGAGTCACCTGAGTTATTTATTAGTCCTCTAAGTTACAGTGTAATGCCTTTCACGGTGAATCATGATAGTCATGATATTAAAATAGAATTAAAAACCCCAAAGGTGGCTCGTCCTGGAGAGCCGTTTACCATTGATTATAAAACAGATAAACCAGGGAAGATTATTGTCTTCGCTGTTGATGAAGGCATATTACAAGTAGCACGTTATACCACACCCGATCCTCTCGCATTCTTTTTTCAAAAACATGCTCTGGAAGTTTTAACTCAACAAACTGTGGATCAAATTTTACCTAAATTTATCCAAGATAGAGAGTTATCGGCTGCTGGCGGTGATGGTGGTGAAGAAGATATGGCCAGTCGTCTGAACCCATTCAAAAGAAAAACGGATTTACCTGTAGTCTATTGGTCTGGAATCATTGATACAGATAACACAAGCCGACAATTAGTTTATCAAGTTCCTGATTATTTTAATGGAAGTATTAAGGTGATGGCTGTAGCCGTAGCTACTGACTCAGTGGGATCTAAAGATACTGCTGCAGAAATTCGTGGCAATTTTATTATCAATCCTAACGTTCCTACTTTTGTTGCCCCAGGGGATGAGTTTGAAATATCAGCAAGCGTGGCCAATAACATTAAAGACTCTGGAGAACATACCTCTGTTACGGTCGATCTGACCACATCCCCAGAAATTGAACTTATAGGTAGCGAAACTCAAACTTTAGAAATTAAAGAAGGGCGCGAACAAACAGTACATTTTAAATTACGAGCAAAATCGTTATTAGGTGCTGCCAAGGTAACATTTACAGCCAAAGCAGGTGATAAATCCAGTAAAATGGATGCCACTCTGAGCGTTCGACCTGCAATGCCATTTATCACTAATGTGACCAGTGGCCAAACTCAAGAGGCTAAAAAATCATTGGATATTATACAAACCTTTTATCCTCAATATAGGAATGTAGATGCAACCCTATCTACTAGTCCTTTAATTTTGGTCTTTGGTTTACAACGTTATTTGGATAATTATCCCTATGGATGTACAGAACAATTAACCAGTAAGGCATTGCCTTTATTGGCAATGAATAGCCAACCTTGGTTTACCAAAGACAGCGGTCAAATCAATGAGAAAGTAAATGCCACAATTCAAATGCTTAGCCAAAGGCAAATGTCTAATGGCGGCTTTAGTTATTGGCCAGGCGCGGGGCAAAATGATGGCAATTCCTTTGCCTCAGTTTATGCAATGCACTTTTTAACAGAAGCAAGAGCGCAAGGATTTAATGTTCCTAGTGACTTATTCTCTAATGGCCTTACTTATTTGAAAAATCTTGCTAGCCAAAATGCGTCTGATTTGGATGAGGCAAGGATTCAGGCTTATGCAATTTATATTTTGACTCGAAATGAAATAGTAACAACGAACTATCTTGCTAATTTACAACTGTATCTACAAAAAGATACCTCTAAAGCTTGGCAAAAAGATATTACCTCGGTCTATATCGCGGGTTCCTATCAATTGCTAAAAAGTTCTGATGATGCCAATCAATTAATTGGCTATTATCAGCCACAAAATAAACAAGCCTATGATACTGATTTTTACGACAGTAATATTGCTAATGCTCAATATCTTTATATTGTCGCCAAACATTTCCCTAATTTATTAGCTCAGGTTGGTGATAAGGTATTGATGCAATTAGTGCACGCCATTAATAATAATGAGATTAATACCATCTTGTCCGGCTATACGAGTTTGGCATTAAGTTCTTATCAGCAAAATGATACGACAGGAACTCACTCTCCTCTATCGATTACTGAATTACTGAATAATAATCAGGAGAAAAATATTCCTTCTGATAATGTAAATTATCAAAAGATTAGTGTAACTCCCGATGTCAAACAGATCAGCTTGAATAATCCGGAGAAACAAAGCTTCTTTTATCAGTTGATTCAAGCTGGTTTCAATAAAACAGTTCCCACAACACCATTAAAACAAGGCATGGAGATTTATAGAGAATATAGAGATGCCAAAGGTAATGCAATTCATGCAACTAATTTAGGCAGTGAAATCGAAGTGCATATTCAAATACGTGCCTTAGATAATAGTTATCTCACTAATATCGCAATTGAGGATTTATTACCCGGAGGTTTCGAGGTGGTTCTTGACTCAGTGAAAGCAGATACTATGGATTTCGCTGATGCTCGGGAAGATAGAGTCAATTATTTTGGCAGTATTGATTCCACCACTAAAGAAATTGTTTATAAAATCAAAGCAACAAATACAGGAAAATATATAGTTCCTCCTGCTTATGCTGAGGCAATGTATGATCCTACAACTAAAGCGATAGGTGCTGCTGCAGAAATAATTGTAACAAACGCGCCTTAGTAGGCCTGCTAACGGAGTTATATCGGGAGGGAATATGCAGTACTCCGATTAACTCCGTTATTGCGTTGATTCTTGTCAGCAATATAGTTGGACCGTTGTAACCCTAGTCGTCATGTTAAAAACAAAATATCGTTCTAGTCCCCCTCCCTAACCCTCTCCCGCGATTTGCTATCTATTTCCAATCAAAATTCCTCGCACGGGCGAGAGGATTTTTCGTGCTATCTGAATATCATTCGGTCTCTTATCTCCTCTCCATTGATGGAGATAGTTAGGGGAGGAGGAGTTTACCTTTAAAGCCAAGGAGGATTTTCTCCTAAGACAAGAACCGGATCAAAGCCTAACTCCCCCATTCTCTCCCATTCATATTGCAAATAAACAAGCTGATCGGACTGAGCCGACTTATCACTGTCTGTGGTCGCCTTTAAACAGTCATCAAAAGGTCCATAAGTATAAACATTACATACCACCCCCTCTAAATCAGGATCTTTCCCCATCATATGAAACCAATCATCAACCAGAAGAGGCTCATGGCTATCTAATGCAGGATCAAGAACATAATAGGAATCCATATAGCGCACAATTTCCGCAACGTGATACCACCAGTAGACTGCCCCCTCAGAGGAGTATGGTGTTTGTACAGCTAAGTTGCCAAAAGTAAAAATTTTTGCAGGACGAATTAATTGATTCTCATTTAATTTCATTCCGGCAAGTGCAGCTCGAGCAAAACATCCATCATCCGGAAAAAGCCAACTAATACGGCGAGAAAAATCTGGATTATCCTCCAAATACAGAAAACGACTGTCACGAATTAAATAGAACATACGCAATAATTCCTCGTGAGTTGAAACTTCTGGTGCCGAGGAAAAATCTATTTGACTGATAGGCACTTTTGTTCTTTCCGGAGTATCTTTTAAATAAAACGTACGTTTTTTATTTTTTTCATTATGTTCCTTAATACGATTTAAAGCTTGTTGGAATGTTTCGTTCGGAAATCTCTTTTGAGAAATAACGGAATAAGAGGTACTACAGAACGCGAACAAACCAATTAATATTAAATTAAAGACCAATTTCTTCATTATTTTTCCTTATCGTTTAGGAATGCCACTTTGCTGTTGAGACCGTAATCCACGAAAGAAAAAGTATAAATCATCTTGCTTAATAAAAGAACCAATACACTGCTTCGATTTATTAACATCATCATGTAGAATACCTAAAAAACTTTAAAGGATATTAAGCATGTCTCATATTAAGGTAAGTATTCTCATGGGTTCCAAATCGGATTGGGTAATAATGGAGGAAACAGCTCGCATGCTCGATAAATTAAATATTCCTAATGAAGCACGTGCGTTATCCGCCCACCGGACTCCAGATGCATTATTTGAATACATTAAATCAGCAGAAGAACGTGGTGCTGAAGTATTTATAGCTGCAGCAGGTGGCGCAGCGCACTTACCAGGTGTCGTGGCAGCAAAAACCAGTTTACCGGTGCTTGGTGTTCCTATGCCCTCATCAACATTTACGAATGGACTTGATGCCCTACTTTCCATCGTGCAAATGCCAGCAGGAATTCCTGTTGGAACACTTGCAGTAGGTAAGGCAGGAGCAATTAATGCCGCGTTGCTCGCTGCTCGATTTTTAGGTAATAAGTATCCTGAATATAAAAAAGCAGTAATTCAGTATCTTGAGGAACAAGCAAAAACTGTCATTGATAATTCTGTATTAAAAAACTAGAGCTTCTTTCGCGTAGGTTGGGCCTTAGGACAACATAGAGTCTCTTGCTTAATTCAATGCTCGCTGTGCGGGCAAAACATGCTCCTAGGTGTTGTTGGGCCGCTGCCTATTTCGAATCCCCGCTGTCGATGCCGCGGGGATTTGACATTAAATAATCTACTAACTTAAAGTAGTTAGACACCTATCAGAACAATTAGTCGAAGACTTCTCCTTTCCGAAAACTGAAATGAATAGTTTAAAGCCCCGGTCAGCTCTCTTCGGATGCTCTTTGCAGGTTAGCCGAAACCACCACGATACTCTATCTAGAGAACCAAGCTCATCTTTATCTATGGCAAGGGCAGTTGCTATGTTAGAGATTGAATGGCTTCAACCAAAGCAAGCCCTTCTAACTCTTGTACACGTTGCTTTAAAGACTCAACCGTATCCCCAGAAAATACGGGGCACTTTTTTTGTAATAATATAGGTCCATCATCAACCTGCTCGGTTACATAATGAACGGTACAACCTGTTTCTTTAACTCCGGAATCAAGGACTGCTTGATGAACCTCAACATCCATTTTTCCGGCAAAGGCGGGCAATAAAGAAGGATGTATGTTAATAACTTTATCGTGCCATGCCGTAACAAACTCAGGTGATAGAATGCGCATATATCCAATTAAAACGACTAAATCGACATGATAATGCAACAAGCGTTCGCTAATTTGTTGATCATACTCACTGCGACTTAAGCCAACTGGACTTAAAAACTCAGCATTTAAGCCATAGTCTACTGCTCGTTCCAAGATCATTGCCTGAGATTTATTACTGATAACAACCTCAATGCTAGCTGACAAATGCCTCTTATTAATTCTATCAATAAGAGTGAGCATATTAGTTCCACGTGTTGAACCTAATATTCCTAAACGGATCATAATGCACGTAACCTTTTCATGAATTCAATACGCTTATTAATTAACTCAGAGGTACCAATATCTTCCCTATGAAACACTGGGCCTTGGATATGATTCATTTCACACTCAGCTATTTCTTCGGCCAAACTGATAGTATCTGCCACGCCAACATAAGCGGCGGTGCGTGAACCCGTTGCATATAATTTACCTTCATCATTATCCACTGCAGCAAGATAAAGATAAGATTTATTCTGCACTTGGTGAATGTCTATTTCGACATGGCGCAAAGGATGATCAGGATAGCCCTCTGGTACTGCATATTTACATACCGTTGCTTTTTGCGAAAACTTTGCTTGATCAGCCAGCAACGTTCCATTGGTTATAGAAACACATAAATCTACAAAATCAGACTCCAAGATACTTAATACATTAAGCGACTCAGGATCACCAAAGCGCGCATTAAATTCAATGACATAGACTCCTGTAGCCGTAGCAATAAATCCACCATAAAGTATGCCTTTATATTTTTCACGGGTTTCAGCCATTAATGCATTGATTACCGACTGATTGATATTCCACGCTTGCTCTATATCGGATACATCTAAGAAAGGTAGTCTATGATTTGCTGCAGAATAACTACCCATTCCCCCTGTATTAGGTCCCTTATCATCAACATAAGCACGTTTATGATCTTGAATAACGGGCATAGGGACTAAAGTGATCCCGTCAGAGAAGCACATAAAAGAAAATTCCTGGCCAATTAATTTTTCCTCAATAACTAAAGATTGGCCTTGAGCAAAGATCTCTTTGCAATAATCTAGAGCGTCCTTATAGGAATGCAAATGATCACCAGCAACTTTAACCCCCTTTCCTGCCATTAAACCATTAGCTTTAACCACATAAGATTCTGAACCTAACTCATGCAGAAACTCAGCAATACCCTCCATATTGGAAAATGTTTTATATTTGGGTAAGCCGGGAATACGGTATTTTTGCATTAAGTTTCTAGCAAATCCCTTGCTTGCTTCTATTTGAGCTAGCTGTTTTTTGGGGCCGATAACGGCAATGCCACAGGCATCTAGAGCATCTGCCAAGCCATGCTCCAATGGAGCTTCTGGGCCAATTATCGCCATCACAACGTGCCATTGTTTAGCCTGCAAAACGACTTGATCAATGTCGGTAATGTCACCAACCCAATAGCCTTGGCTCAACTCTTCTATACCAGGATTACGCGAAGTACCACAACAATAAAGATCGGGGGTATGTTTAGAAAGACTCAAGGATTTAGTTATGGCATGCTCTCGTGCCCCAGAACCCACTATAAGAATATTCATTAAGACAGCTCCCCCAATTCTGTTTGCAACGCACTCTCACTCAATCTTTTTTTCTCTAAGGACTTTATTTTTTCCTCATTAATGTTCCCGCAAATATAACGACCATCCATGCATGCCATGCAGGGTTGTTGCATATGGTGTTTTCCGCGACGAGTTACTGCTTCAACCAAAGCCTCTGCAGTTTGATACAATAGTTTATCAACGCCTAAAAATTGCCGAATCTCCTCTTCAGTTTTATAAGCAGCAATTAATTTCTTACGCGAAGGAATATCAATACCATAGAAGCACGGATTTTTAATTGGAGGGCAAGTGGAAACAAAATAAATCTCTTTTGCACCAAATTCACGTACCATTTTTACAATTTCACGTGATGTTGTTCCACGAACGATGCTGTCATCAACAATTAATACCTTCTTTTTATTAATTTCAGTTTTTTGCGGTGTTAGCTTGTAACGTACCTGACGGGAACGCAATTCTTGATTGGGCATAATAAAGGTACGACCAATAAAAGGATTTTTGTATAGGCCTTCTGAATATCTTATGCCTAATTCATTGGCAAAAGCCAAGGCCGCTGTGTTGGCAGTTGACGGTGCAGGAATAACTACATCTGGAATTATGTCTGGATATTTTTCTTTCCAATTTAAGGCCAAATTTTGCCCCATACGCAATCGTGCCCTATACACACTGACGTCATCAAGAGTTGCATCTGGTCTAGCAAAATAAACATATTCAAAAATACACGGAGTGAATTCTTTAGCACTAAGCACTTTCCTATGTAATTGGCCATTTTGACTTACATAAGCAACCTCTCCTGCTTGTAAATCTCCTTTGGGTTCAAATCCTAAAGCATAAAAAGGGGTAGTTTCAGAAGCAAATATATAGTCTTTAGTGCCATCCTCTCGAACTCGTTCCCCCCAAACTAAAGGGCGAATACCATGAGGATCCCTAAAGGCAACTAAGCCTTTTCCAATCGCAAGACTGACAACTGAATAAGAACCCTGCACTCGCTCAAATATAGTAGTAACACCCTGACACAATGATGCGAAAAACTGTTCTTCATCCTCATCAAGATAAGCGCCTTTTGCCAGATTATCGGCCAAAAGCAATAGCAAAGCCTCTGAATCCAGCGTTGAATTTAAATGTCTATGTTGTTTGTCACGAAGTTCATTAGCTAATTCCGTATAATTAACTAAATTACCATTATGAGCTAAAGCAATGCCTATAGGGCTACCTACCCATAGGGGCTGAATGTCTGTTTCACTATATCCGCCCGCCGTAGGATATCGAGCATGGGCTATTCCCACATTACCATGAAGTTTAACAATATCATCAGAGGTAATCGACTCACGAACCAAACCTAAACCATGTTTCAGATAAAATCGGTCGTTCCCAGTCAAAATACCACAGGCATCCTGACCTCTATGCTGCAAATGAATCAAACTGTCATAAAGTTCAGTTGCAACAGGACCATGACTGTAAATTCCAACAATACCACACATACATCCTACCCCTGGAAAATTTTTTCAGATAAATAAGTCAGTGCTTTTTCTCTACGCAAGATACTTCAATCTTTTTTCTGAGAGCTTCCTTTATTACGATCTCATCGAATATTTTTCGTCTTTGAATCAAAAGTCATGTCCGTCAAGTTTAGAAATAAAGACCGTTTTAATACCCTCTCCCTAACCCTCTCCCGCGATTTAGTATCTATTTCCAAACTAAACTCCTCGCGCGGGCGAGGGAACTTTTCGTGCCATTGGAATATTATTCCACCTTTTATTCCCTCTCCCTCGAGGGAGAGGGTTAGGGAGAGGGGGAAATCTACCTCTTTTACTCCTTAGCCTGACACCTATGAGTCCAGATCCAATCGAGGATTTAGCTAATACTCTATCACAAGTCCCATTGTCCTTAACTCGCTTTCATTCAGTTGTAGATTGGGTCGCGGCCCAACCTACATTTTAAAGAAACATTTTCTTAACCTGACTATGGAGCAAGGGCTCTACCTTCATTTCAACAAGACGGCTCTCAATAGCATTCTAACCAATGTTGAATATTGCGTAGAATTCTCTGACTTGTGGGGCCAGGATTTTCTTCAAAATGGAACTGTTGACCAGTAATCATTTCATAAAGCTGAATATAGCGCGATGATAAGGTCACAATTAACTCGTCAGGGGCCTGAGGCAAAACCTTATCGTTGTATGGATCACAGTGCTCAACAAACCACAAACGCAAAAACTCTTTATCTATATTTTCAGGCTCTTTACCCTCAGCAAAACGCTCTTGATAACTTTTCGATATCCAGTAGCGGCTTGAGTCAGGAGTATGTATCTCATCGACTAAAACGATGCGCCCTTCTGCGTCGCGTCCAAACTCGTACTTAGTATCTACTAAAATAAGACCATGTTGTTCCGCAACCTTCATTCCATGCTGAAATAATTGCAACGCATAAGAGCTTGCCTCATCCCAATCTTCTTGAGTCATCCATCCTTCTGCGACAATTTCTTCGGGACTAATGGGGCGATCATGTTCAGCTTCTTTAGTGGTAGGTGTTAATACCGGTATTGTTAATTTTTGATTTTTCCTCAAACCTTCGGGAAAAGCCATACCACAATATTCGCGTACTCCTTTTTGATATTGAGTCCATAAGGAGGTACTAGTTGTTCCTGAAATATAACCTCGCACAACAAACTCAATAGGGAAAACAGTACATTTTTTCGCTATGACTACATTCGGATCAGGCACAGCAATTAAGTGATTAGGTACTATGGACTGTGTATTATTAAACCACCAAACGGAGGTTAAATTCAATACTTGCCCTTTATAAGGAACCGCTGCAAGCAAGCGGTCAAAAGCACTTTGTCTATCCGTAGTGACCAAAATTAATTTATCACCTAGATCATAGGTATCTCTTACCTTCCCTTTATATTTTTTACCCAAGGTAAAATCAGTTTCTGTTAAACAATAAGGAAGCGCTGCTGTTATTTCTTTTGAGTTAGGAGTTTTCATATTCATAGCAGACATGTGAGTTAGGGTTAAAAATAATATGAGTATTTAATATGGCCTTAGTTAAGTCATCAAGCGGAGTCGCTTTTTCACTTTTGAAAATCCATAAAATACCATGATGAATTTGTTCCACACCTTTAACTGCAAAATGATCCTCAAGCATTTGTTTCTTTTGTTGTCCTAATAAATCGTCCATTGGCCTTACTAAATAAGCCTTAGATGAAGCATTAGCAATGCTTTGAGGATCGACCAGGTATTCTTTTCGCTCGTTATATAAAACCCCAGTTTGTTTGATCTGCTGAATAATCTTTGGCGATGGGCAATCTATTTGCCAATGAACCATACGACCAACCTGCACCGGGATACCTAATTGTCGTAACGTATTTTGTACGGTTAATGCGTAATTATCAGTGATAATGAGTTGAACCACACACTCATGTTTGTTCACTTCTTTTTTGTATAATTTTCTAGGTAGTATTTCCGGTGTATAGGATAATACAGACGGGGTAAATGGCTTTGCTTCCTCTATATAGTCTCTCATAGAAAGGAATATGGCATCCCCCGATCCGGTTCGTTCTGGGTGAGGCATCATCGCCATCACATTGCCAGACTTATTCATTACTGCTGCAATATTTAACATCGAACCATTGGGATTAATAGGAAAATTATCAATAATAGTACCCTGCTCATCGCAGTACTGGAACACATGCAAGTCTTCTTGCTCAATTTCCTTTAATAACGTTACTGGCATGACAAAACGTCCTTCTGCATGAGCAGCAGGAACTGATAGTATTGAGTCGTGGTTTAAGCGTCGAGTGAATGCATTACTTTTATTAGTGCTACAAGAACGCATGTGAATCCAGCTGTTGTAAAAACCAGTACCTAATATTTTTCCATCAACGATACGTTTATTTTCAGTAAGAGCCATTCCCAGTTGGTGATTCTTTAAGCCTGGCACTAATCCCGTTTCCACTAAAATTTGCGCCCCATTACAAATGCCCAAAACTGGTTTTCCCAATTCGCTTTGCGCTTTTATTTCCTGCATTACAGGATCTAGTGCTGCTATTATTCCCGCGCGAGAACGATCTTCATAAGAAAATCCACCAACAATAATATATCCATCCATTTCTCGTAATTTGCTGGGAGATTCATTCCAGAGAAACTCAACGGGAATCATTCCTGCACGTTTTACGGCTAAAATGGTTTCTCGTTCACAATTGGAGCCAGGGAATTGCACAATAGCAATATTCATTAGAGTAGTCTCACTTCAGGCTTACCCGATATTATTCGTCCAATTTCATAAAGAGGAAAATCAGAATAATGCTTCAGCAATAAACGCATTTCAGGAACAATCTCAGGCGATACAATAAGAACTAATCCTATTCCCATATTAAAAGTACGGTACATCTCCTGATCATCTAAATGCCCCAAGGCGCGCAGGACATTAAAAACAGGTAAAACCGGGCATTTATTTTTATGTATTTCAACAGAGCAATGCGAAGGTAGTATCCGAGGAATATTCTCTAACACTCCACCGCCACTAATATGAGCCATACCTTTAATGACCATTTTACTATTAAGCAGATGTAAGACGGGATTAGTATAATTAATATGTGGCGCGAGTAAGGCCTCCCCTACAGTCTGCTCTAGTTCGGAAATTTTTGAATCAACGGTATAACCACCGATATTAAAAAATAATTTTCTTGCTAACGAATAACCATTAGTATGCAAACCACTGGAAGGAAAGGCAAGTACCACATCACCAGGTACTATATCGCTACCTAAAACAGCATTCTCTTTTTCAACGACGCCAGTAATAATGCCAACTAAATCATGTTCCCCTTCTAAATAGGTATCAGGCATCTCGGCTGTTTCACCGCCTACCAGGGAAATATTGTTTTCAAGACAGGCCTTAGTCATGCCTATAATAATTTCTTCAATATTTTGCGGCTGCAAACGATCCGTAGCAATGTAATCCAAAAGAGTTAGCGGTTTAGCTCCCAGAACAATAATATCATTTGTTGTAGCACTAACTAAATCTATCCCTATAGTATCAAATTTCTGCATCATTCTAGCGACTATCATCTTAGTGCCAACGCCATCAATGCTTTGCACCATCACTGGATGAGTGTATTGTTGCATTAAGGGCTTTAAATCATACATTGCGCCAAAACTACCAATTCCGGTTAAGACTTGAGGGGAAAAAGTTTTTTCCACAGTTCGTTTAATACGCCGTACGGCCTCATTACCTGCCTCAATATCAACACCAGCGTTTTTGTAATTGATAGTGCTCATTTTATAATAATCTCTCTCTTAGACCATGTTCCCAGGCATATTTGGCTTCGCTTATAGGCAGGTTGATAACTGAATTGATCTGCAAAATAGGCTGTTTCGTAGTATATCCAATAGTCCAATAGGAGATTTGATACCGGGCTAATAAAGCATCCAAAGCAGAACTATGCTCCCTATCCACTTCAAGAATAAAACCACCACTCTCACCAAATAAAAGCTTCTCTGTAGTTAAATCACCCGGGATCTCGACATTCATTCCTACGAAGTTTTTAAAACTCATTTCCGCTAAGCTGATAGCTACCCCACCTTCTGAGATATCATGCGCAGCTAAAATGAGACCTCGCTGAATGGCTTCTGCTATACCTTGAATTTCGTTATTCAAAGCCTTTAGATCGGGTTGGGGAAGATGAGAACCCAATTCACCAAATAGTTGATAGAAAACACTGCCTCCACATTCATCTTTGCGCTCGCCAATGAGAATGAGCAGACTACCCTCTTTTTTAATATCAAAAGTAACGGAATAATCAACATTAGGTAAGGTACCTAAGCAACTAATCATGGGGCTGGGAGGTATAGCACCCTTGGCCGATTCATTATATAAAGAAACATTACCGGCAATGACTGGCAATGTTGCATCGGGATATTCTTTTAACTGAATAGCAGCGCAAGCATCAACTATTCCTCGCACCGAATCAACAAATTCTCCCATTTGCTCTGGCTGCTCTGGATTACCGAAACATAAGCAATCGGTTAACGCAATAGGATTAGCTCCCACCGCTGTGACATTACGAACAGACTCAACAACAGCATTTACCGCGCCCCAATAGGCATCAATTTTGTTGTATCGTGGATTCTGATCTAAGGATAAGGCAATACCTGTTTTGCGAATTTCTTCAGGATATTTATCTTCATTAAAAGGCTGCATCACTCCCGCATCAGCCCAACCGGCTTCTAGATGAGTTCGCCCCTGAACCTGCTTGTCATAGGTTTCAAAAATAGGGGCTCTGGACGCTATATTTTCATGCGCTAAGAGCTGCAATAAAATATCATTGAAATCGGTTACAGCGGTTAGTTTGGGTTCCTCAGTTTTTTGTTGCTTGGCAGTAAAAGGCCGGCTATATACTATTCCTTTCGTTACATCAGGCACTTTAGCTCGTACTAGTTCCTTTCCTTGATAATTCACCACATACAAACCATCATTACGAATTTTACCAACTACTGCGGCACAGGCTCCTTGTGAGACCTGGGGTAATGCAAAAACTTGATTATAATGATCCAAAATAGTATCTACAAGATCAGGTGGCACCACCCACATAAATCGCTCTTGAGTTTCAGAGCACAGTATGACTGATGGCAAAAGCCCATCCATTCCTGTAGGAACTTTTTCTAAATCAATTTCAGCCCCATAAGTTCCACCTGCTTCAGCTAATTCAATGCTCGCGCAAGCAACACCACCGGCACCTAAATCCTTAAACCCAACTCGATCAAGCAAATTCCTTTCTTTCAGTAAATTAAATAAAGCGTAATTGGCTTTCAGAATGTGTCTTTGGAGAAAAGCGTTAGGCTCTTGTACTGCCCCCTTATTTTTCTCTTTGGAATCCTCTTCTAAAGTTGTAGAGGCAAAACTTGCTCCGCCAAACCCACTATTATCCGTCGGTTTTCCAACAAGAATAAAAACATAATCATTTGCATTTTCTGGAGCATAGGAGTGAATAATATGATCTTCTCTGACTATGCCTAAGGTAACTACTGTAACCAAACAATTTTCATTGTAAGCACTATCATAATAAACATCACCCGCTATATTAGGTATCCCTAAAGGATTACCATAGCCCGCTATGCCAGCAACAACCCCTTCCTGAATCCAATGAGTGTGGGAGCGATTAATATCACCAAAGCGCAAACTATCTGCTAAAGCAATAACCTCTCCCCCCATACAGCATACATCCCTAACGTTACCACCAACGCCTGTTGCCGCTCCCTCATAGGGAACAATTTGCGAAGGATGATTATGCGACTCATGGCTCACAATGACTCCGTAGCGATAGCCTTGGTTGTCTTGAGCCACGGAGACTACACCTGCATCCTCTTTGGCACCAAGAATAACGTGCGGACCGGTAGTATTAAATTGTTTTAGATGAATGCGGCTGCTTTTATAAGAGCAATGTTCAGAACCCTGAATAGACCATAAAACACACTCAGCAAGAGTGGGTGGTCTTTTTAGAAATTCATTCTGTATGGTTAATGCCTCATCGATAGAAAGGCTTAAATGATGGTCGCGAAGTAATTGGGCAATTTCTTCCCGAGACAAAGACGAAAAATCAAAAATTTCAGTAGGTTTTTGCATGGATCCCTTAAAATAAAGGTATTAATCTTTGAAGGACTAAATAACGCCCTCCTGCCATGTTTACTGTTCGTTTTATCGCAATTTATAGTCTAAGAGCCCATTGATTCGTAAAAAATAACAACTAGTGTTCATTTTTAGTCGACTTCATTAACAGGATCTAAAATATGGCGCTATTGTATAAGCTAATCTACTGAGTAAGCAAGAGAATTAATCTCTTATTTCTCAGGTTTGTTGACAACGCTACTTTCTTATCCGAAATATCCTGATTTTCTGTCGTAGAAGTTCAAATTAATGAATTGCCAACACTCACTTAACTAATTATCCATTCAACCTGTTTTTTTATATCTATAGGTATTTCTGAAAGTTCTTCCAAATCATAATCAGCGTAAGGATTAAAATTAGGATTTAAAGATTGAAGCTCTTGTATGCGTTTTTCACGTACTTGATGGATCCATGAAATTTGAGGAGCAAATAAATGAAGCATTCCTTCAACCCACTTATCTAATACTTGCCAATAAGGATCGTCCATTAAAGTCATTTTGTAACGTTTAAGAAAATAATCCATATGAGTTGCATCATACAAAATTTCTGACGTAACCCAACGATTAACAGTAAATAAACGTATTGGTTGCCCAAATTGGTTCATTCCAATGGCCACTAGATGAGTCATGGGATTATCTATGTATTTATCCCAATCAGCTAAGGCCGTTGGTTTAATACGCTTGGGTATATGCTTGTATCTCATAAAGCAATGGAAATGACCGTGCTCATGATTGTCATAATTCTCCCTATGACAATGATAGAAATACTGTGAGCCCGTACTGTGATCAATACGATCACCTTTAGGGTAATGACTCATTCTCTCATGTCTATGCTTTCTTTTAAGAGTATAATGAAGGATATTCTTACCATTACTGGTAGTCATTTTTTGTTGTGCTTCTAAAACCTGACTAGCATACCCAAGAAAAACTTTTTGACGCCATCTGGTCAATTTTGGGAGAGTAAATTCCGAATTAGTCGTCATAATTTTACTATATTAAAGAAAGAGGTAGTTTTCACTACCTCTTAGAGTTGGATACAAAACGAACTATTATTCGCCGCTGCAACCAGAACAACCTTTGCAACCTTTGCAACCTTTACATCCCTTGCAACCAGAACAGCCCTTGCAACCAGAACAACCTTTGCAACCTGCAGCAGCTGGAGTAGTAGCATCAGCAGCATAGGCTACAGACATTACAGGAGCTGTTGATAAAGCAGTTAATAACGCAGCTACAGCTAAAGTTGATTTTTTCATAGTAATACTTCCTTGATAGTTAAATGTTTTTTTCTTGACCCACTAAGATATTAGCAAACAAATAGCAATATATCTTCTTTTTTAAAAAAAATTAATTGTCTATTTTTTGTTTCAAAAGTTACTTAATAGATCATAAAACTTAACCGAGAAACATAGGCTCCTAGACCTTTAGTGGCCGACTCGTTTAGTTTGCCATTCCCACCGGAGCGGGAATAGCAGTTTAGCTATTTGAAAACATTTTAAGATAATTGCTGTGCCTTATTAAATAAATGAAGCATAGATGCTTCAGGGACAAATCCCACGGCATCTAATTCAGTAACATGGGCTCCTTGAGTATCAAAAAATAACATCGTTGGAGTACCATAAATTGCAAACGCTTTTTTTATGGCATCCACTTCATCATTTTTATCACTAATATCCACTTTAATATTAACCAATCCAGACATGGCTTGTACAATTGGAGATTGATTAAATACTTTTGTATCCATATCCCTACAATCACCACACCAGTTTGCGGAAAAATCAATAAAAACCACTTTATGCTCTTTTTTAGCTTGTTCCAACTGGTAATAAATCTCACCGAGCTTATTTACTTTTATAAACTGACTCTCTGCCAAACTACCTTGTTGGACCGGATGAGTAACAGCTATAGCTAAGTTATAAAGAATAATACCCCCATAAACTATAGAGAAAACCCCAAAGGTTTGAAAGATTAGACCTTTTTTGTTTTTAGGTGATTTTAAACTTCCCAAACTGATGCTCCCAATAACTAATAATGCAGCCCAGAGAATTTTAACTACTGTCTCATTAATGACCCTTGAAAGCATCCAGATGGCTATTCCTAGCATCATCAAACCAAAAAAGTGTTTGATTTTCATCATCCATAAACCTGTTTTAGGCAATATAGAGCCATAGCCAGATCCAACAATAAGTAAAGGAACTCCCATTCCTAAGGCCATTACAAATAAAATTAACCCCCCCATTAAAACCTGACCATTTTGTCCAATATAACTTAAAACGCCAATCAAGGGCGCGGTGACACAGGGAGATACGACTAAAGTTGATGCAACTCCCAGTAAGCCAATTGAAATATAAGTCCGTTTGCTATTGGCTTGACCTAATCGATTAAACCGATTTGCAATACCATTAGGAAGTCTTAACTCAAAGAATCCAAACATAGACAAAGCCATAATAATAAAAATGATACTAAATAGTATAATTACCACCGGCCGTTGCATCATAGTTTGAACAGTGCTACCCATTAATCCGGCAAGCATTCCTGCTCCTGCATAAGTGATAGCCATGCCTATAACGTAACTCAAGGATAACTTAAAGGCCTTTAGTGTAGATAAAGAGTCTTGTCCCACAATAATACCCGATAAAATAGGTACCATGGGTAAGACACAGGGAGTAAAAGCCAATAATAATCCTAAACCAAAAAAAGCACTCAAATACACTAGAGCGCTATTCCCTTGAATAAAATTCATCACCGTATCTGGGTTAGAGCTGTCAAAACCAGGGGTTGATGACCAAACCACCGTAGTAATTAATGATAGTAATATAATGCTGAACCAATAAATTGATTGTTTCATTTTTTTATCCTAATTTTTGAAAATAACAAAAAATAATGCCGTAAATAGAGAAGCATTAATGCTGTTTTTATTAAGAGCTGCAGTCATTTAGTACCTTCTAGCTCGCTACTGCACGACAGATAAATGAAGCAGACATTATTTAATTGAGGATAGGCGGTTTAAATAGGGATGAAATTGGATCACTATATTTAGATGTTATGAGGCGATAGAAAAGAATTCCTGTAAAAACAAATAAAAAAGCACTTATATTCAATTCTTCTTCAGTCAATGCACACAACCAAGAAGAACAAGCAGACACTACAGTTGTTCTGGTGGAACAGGGGCTGGAAGTTGCACTGTACTGGGTTTTATGTTGTATTTTTTGTTCTAATGGGCATGTTAGTACCGGCTTTATAATAAATAAAGCCATACTTAATAGAAGTAAGTAGTTGATGTATTTAAATAGCTCTTTCATAAATATTATAGTATCTACCTGAAAGCAAAATGTACAGCGTTTTTGAGATCGGGAGTTACCTACCAGGTTCAAAGTAATCCCATAATCCTGGGTACCTCCTTAGCGTAACTCAGGAATAGTGTGGCAGGATAAACATGACATTAGAACTTCTTTACATACCTAATAAGGTGCTCCTGAACCTGGGTTACGCTAACGCTGCACCCAGGCTACAGCTCTTATCTGAAACTGACGTTAAGCTAAGAGCGCCCGGTCATCATGAGGGGCTTATACTAATTATGGCACAACGCGCTTTGCGGGAGATCCTTCGTCGCAAGCTCCTCTGGATGACTCTTAGGTAAGGCAATTAGTTACCCTACTTAAGGGGATCATATAGAAAAGAGATAAAACAAGGAGAATGATTTAAGATAACTCTTTTTTAGACGCTAGCAACAACAGCTTATCAAGCAGTCTTGTAGTTAAAATTCTCTTTAAAAAAATAAATAAGTAGGTTGGAAATGTGACTGGATATTTGGCTTTGGGTTTTTTAGCCTCTATCGCATGGATTAATTTCTTTATTACTGCCTCTGGTTTTTTAGTGAATATTGAATCCGATTTTACCTGCTTATAGCTAGAAAGCATGGTTTGATATTGTTTTTTAAAAAAACTATTGTCCATGTCTATATTCTGTAATGTTCCATCAACTACATTATCTCTAAATCGACTTTCTATAGGCCCAGGTTCTACTGTAATCACAGGAATATTAGCAGCATGCAATTCTAATCTTAATGTATCGCTTAATCCTTCAACAGCATATTTCGACGCATTGTATGCCCCACGAAAAGGCATGCTAATTAAACCTAATACTGAACTAATATTAATTATGCGTCCCTGCCCTTGTTGGCGCATTACAGGGATGGCCAGATTAGTCAACTCCATCAAGCCAAACACATTAGTTTCAAATTGTTGGCGTAGAGTATTCCTCGAAATATCCTCTAAAGCCCCTGCTTGCCCATAACCAGCATTATTAATCAAAACATCCAGTTGTCCTGATGTTCTGCTTAAAAACTGAGTAAATCCCTCTCGAATTGATGCAGAGTCATTTACATCTAAAAGAAGCGTTTCAACCCCCATAGACGATAGCTTTTCCACATCGGCCATTTTCCGGCAAGAAGCAATAACCCTATGCCCTCTTTTCTGCAAAGCAAAAGCAGTGTCAAAACCTATGCCACTAGAGCAGCCAGTGATTAAAATAATTTTATTACTCATTTCTTAAGCCTTATGAGCTTATGGGATCAGGGTAGTCATCCTACTCTAGAATCATTCATTTTGCAGCAATTGGCTATGAAGATAAAGTGAACCAAAAAAGACCAGTAAGGGCAAATTCAACCCTGGTTTGTTAAAACTCATCTATACTGAGGGTGATACAACAAGAAAAAAAGGAATGCATCATGGAAGGAATATCCGTTAGAGATAATAAATTGATGCCCGTATTTCTCGCTTGCGCTCTATTATTTACTAGTATCTTCTACAGCAATTATGTCCATGCAAACAATGCATCATCTCCCCCTGGCACACAATTAGCGTATTTCGTGGGATACCATAGTTACTATGGTGCGTATTACCCAGGCTATGGAGAATACTACCCTGGCTATGTTTATTACAGGACAAGAAACTATCACCGCGCCTACTGGACTCACTGGATACGCATTGGGTACGCCTGCCGTCAAAAATGTCTTATAAATCGTTGGAATGGTAGGGTTGTCCGTTGCGTTCGCCGTTGTTATGACTAGACTGTTAACCCATAAATAAGGTTGGATTGAATCCAGCCTTATTTATTTTTTAGGCAGCTGGGTGTAAATATAAGCCCCCAATAATTATCTTCAGTCACGCCTTTTCTTTTCCATAAAGAAGGTAATAACTTATGGCTGTACAACTTTGAAGAGCTACCATTTCGTTTCAAAGATGAATTAGAGTCTAACATGTCGTCATTCTCCTTTTGTTTATCAAATCGATCCTTAACCCGTTGATAAGTTTGGTCGACATGAGATGGCAAAGATTTCAATGGTTGTTTTTGCTCTTTTGCTACTCCAACTAATAAATCGTCGCGCTGTTGAAACCGGCTAGCAAGAGCAAGCTTAATTTTTTTTAAGTTCTTAGCAATTTCGACTCGTTGCTCTTGTAGCTCTTGTATTATCGTCTCTTTTCCATAAGACTCTTTAATAGTTTTTTTTATTTTATTTATTTGAGTAGCGAGTTGCTTATTTTGATGCTTCAAAAGCAACTCCTGTCCTCTTAAACCTTCTATGGACTCATTTAACATAGCAATGGCATGATAATTAAATATCATTGGGGAGAAATCGGCCTCATTCTGATGTAATTTTATATATCGCCTTAAAGCTCTATGATTTCCATCTGGTTTATTCATTTCACAGAATTGATTATAGTTTTCACGAATACAGTGTGGTAGACCATTAATTAAATCAGGTCTGGCAATTAATTGCATATTAACAGAAATCAGCATAAATCCTTCGTAACAATGGCGTTTGAGGAGAATATTTGCGATTTCTATCCAGCGACGAAAAGCATTTAGTTCTGCATCTGGATTATCTCTGTGCCGCTGAATGTCGTTTTTAAGAAAGAATTCGAGTTGTTCTCTTAATTGAAAATAATTAAGTTGCATGGCACTTGCTTTTTCTCTCCGCTCAAAACCACTGGGTTCCTTAAACTCATCTAAGCTCAAACCTTGATAAACCTCCCTTAATTTGTAATCAATAAGTTGAGCATAACTAGTGACTATATAATTCTCTATATACGAATACAGTGCTTGGTTTTTATTACTACCCGCAATAGATTTCTGCATTTTATGGTCGATAATGATGCTATCCATCTTTTCTGAAGCGAGTGGCTGTTGCCAAAATAATTGATTGCCTTCTTGAGACAACCAATTGCGAAAAGCAAAACGAGACATTGTTGTAAACTCCCTTTTCAACAATTAAATTAAAAGTAATATTGCTATGCAAAGTAATCTATTAATCCATCCCGTGTTTTTTTAGCTAAAGGAGCTGCTTGAACTTCATCCTCAATGTTCACGGCTGTTACTTCCTCAGAACCATGATTATTTTCAGAAAATTGGCGGGAACCATCATCAGAACCGACATAAACATCTGATAAATTTAATCCTTGTTCAGCCATCATCTCTCTTAATCTAGGTAAAGCCTGATCTACAATATCACATACATGACTATTATGACTGTGTATACTAACTGAAGCTGAATCTTTTACGACTTTGATGCTAATTTCTAGAGGGCCTAAATCTTCCGGATGTATTTTGATTAAAGCGCTTTTGATTCCTTGATGCCCTAACCAAACGATGTTTTCAGAAAATTTTTCTACCCATTGAGAATCACTAATGTCAATTGGAATGTCAAGAGATTTAGTTTCTGCATTGTCAATTAAAGGCTGATTTTCATTAGCAAAATCTATCTCTGGCTGCGCAATATTTTGCGCATTTGTCAGAGTTAAGTTTTCTATTTTTTGCTCTTGTTTAATCTCTGGCTTAATCGAAAAGGGATTGGAACGAAGCTCTGCCTGTAACAGGTTAGATGAATCATCCGTTGAATTAATAAATAATTTATCTCTGGAAGAATCAGCAGCTTGCTCGTTGCTAACCGGCTCATGATTAAGGGGCATTTCTTTTTTTAATACTAGCTCAGTTAACTCCTCACTTCCCTCGATAAACTCCTCTACCTCAGGCGAAAAATCCTGAGCTAAAGTGTCTAATGCCTCCATTGATTCCGTTAAAGAAATAAAAGAAATAGGTGATGGTGGTTGAAAGTTTTCAGAATTGATCCAGGCTATAGCCACGTTATTTTCTAAGGCACCTAAAGGTAATTGTTCGAGTTCTGTATTCAATTTGATTGCATTTGAATTATCGGGTAAAAGCGGCATCTCATCTGAATGAAATTTAAAACCAGTAGACTGTTTATCCTCATGAGTTGTCGTGATATCCACATTAATTATCGGCTTGTCTTGTTCAGCTCTTCGGGCTTCTTCTTTAACATCGTCTGTTCCGATTACTTTATTTTCTTGAGTTTGGGTATTTAAGTTAAGAGCATTTGATTCTGAAATACATTCGTTAGGTTTAGTCTCATTTTTTTCTGGATTATTTGCCAATATGTCTGCAAAAAGCAAAACAAAAGAAGAGGGATCAACCGAGTTATCTTGATCATTGTTAAATTCTACAGAGGGCTCTGAGTCAGAAAGCTCTTGGGTCGTTACGGATGATTCTAAAAACGAATTAGAATTAAAAATAAAATGGGTCAAATCAAGCATATCAATACTCCTTGTAAGTTGATTTCCCTTAAGCAATAACCATACCAATCTTTAAGATTGTTAAAAAATATTTCTTCAGCGTAAAGCTGAACTTAAAGTCTATGGCGCTTTTAAAACTAATGCTAGCCTTTGCGCCCACAAAATTAATATGGGAATAAAATTATGCCGAGTTTGTTATTTTCTTCTACAGTAACGAAGCCATCGATAGAGCAAAGAATAAAACAAGCTAAAGACTTATTGAAAAGCATTGAGCCAACAAGGACAAAACATTTTCTTTTATTGTTACAGCAACGTATCAATGATTTTGAAGGCGAATTATTGAGTAATGAAATTAGCTCCTCTGAAAAAGAATCAATACTAGAACAATATGATCGATTTGCTCAGACCATACTCCGCTGTTTACAATATCCATCAATCGCCATGTACTTTATCAGTCAGTATCATAAAAATTTTTATTATCCTGTAGGAGTCACAGACGCCAATAAACCTAGTGAACTAGACTATGATTTAGCAATAGCGTCAATGAGTCTGGGTATTAGTTTACTAATAAGTTCTATTATGGTGTTTATTTGCACTCCCGCCATCGGAGCAATAATGCTTGCAGTAGGTGTTATCTTATTATTTCCCAGTTGCTATTCACTACTGACTCCTAACTCACCCGACACTATAAAAAAGATAGAGGAAGAAAAAGTATTGTTTCAAATAGGCGCACAAATAATAAAACCTGACCTAGTCGTTGAAGAAGCAGATATAGATGATATTTTTGTAGAACCTAGTTTAGTATGTTGTCCTTAATTTTCCCCTCCTTAATTCACTAAGAACTCATGATAATTTGCTAAATATAAGCTATGATTATGTTTTTGGATTTTGGAGTACTTTTATGAAAGTAGGTCATGACAGTTTATCAACCAAACGTCAATTAAATGTTGATGGTAAAACCTATAACTATTACAGCTTGAAAGAAGCTGAACAGAAAAATTTTAAAGGAATCAGCCGGCTTCCCTATTCGTTAAAGGTGCTTTTTGAAAATTTACTTCGTTTTGAAGACGGTACCACGGTTACAACAACAGATATCAAAGCGATTGCTGATTGGTTACAAGCTAAAACCTCTCAACATGAAATTGCGTTTAGACCCGCTCGAGTGTTGATGCAAGACTTTACTGGCGTTCCCGCTGTTGTCGATCTAGCCGCTATGCGTACCGCTATAGTAAAGATGGGAGGTAAGCCCGATAAAATTTCTCCCTTATCTCCAGTTGATTTAGTAATAGACCACTCAGTAATGGTTGATAAGTTTGGAACTAAAGACGCTCTTGAAATAAACACTGAAATTGAAATGGAGCGTAATAATGAGCGTTATGAATTCTTACGTTGGGGACAAAAAGCATTCTCTAACTTTCAGGTAGTTCCTCCGGGTACAGGAATATGTCACCAAGTTAACTTGGAATACTTAGCTAAAACAATCTGGAGCAGTGAGGATGAAGGCCATTTATATGCTTATCCTGATACCTTAGTAGGTACAGACTCTCACACCACGATGGTTAATGGCCTAGGTGTGCTAGGCTGGGGGGTTGGTGGGATCGAGGCCGAAGCTGCCATGTTAGGGCAGCCTGTTTCCATGTTAATTCCAGAAGTCATAGGCTTTAAATTAACAGGAAAATTAAAAGAAGGCATTACAGCAACCGACTTGGTACTAACAGTCACTCAAATGCTTAGAAAAAAAGGCGTTGTTGGTAAGTTTGTTGAGTTTTATGGCCCAGGATTAAGTGACTTACCTCTTGCTGATAGAGCAACTATTTCCAATATGGCCCCAGAATATGGTGCTACCTGTGGATTTTTCCCTATAGATAAAGAAACTATTCGCTATCTTGAATTAACAGGTCGTGACCAACATACCATAGCATTAGTTGAAACTTATGCAAAAGAACAAGGTATGTGGTATGACAAAGAAAATGAAGATCCTATTTTTACTGACACCTTACAACTGGATTTAAGTACTGTAGAACCCTCTCTTGCAGGCCCTAAAAGACCACAAGATAAAGTTAATTTAAGTTCCTTGCCTGTTGAATTTAATGCTTTTCTAACAGAAACAGGGAAAGATTCAGAAAAAAACAATGAATTTGAAGTAAAAAATCAAAACTTTAAAATGAAACACGGCAATGTCGTTATCGCCGCAATTACCAGTTGCACCAACACTTCGAACCCAAGTGTTTTAATGGCTGCAGGGTTAATTGCTAAAAAAGCGATTGAAAAAGGGTTACAACGCAAACCTTGGGTTAAATCTTCTTTAGCTCCTGGTTCAAAAGTAGTAACTGATTATTTAAAACATGCTGGTTTACAAACTTATTTGGATCAATTGGGATTCAACCTCGTAGGTTATGGTTGTACTACTTGTATCGGTAACTCAGGCCCTCTGCCTGATGCCATTGCTCATAGCATTGCAGATAATGATTTAGTTGTCTCTGCGGTTCTTTCTGGTAACCGTAATTTTGAAGGACGCGTACATCCGCAAGTTAGAGCGAACTGGCTTGCTTCTCCACCTTTAGTAGTTGCTTATGCATTAAGCGGAACAACATGTATGGATCTAAGCAAAGATCCATTAGGTAAAGACAATAAAGGAAATGACGTTTATCTAAAAGATATTTGGCCTTCTAATGCCGAAGTTGCAGCAGAAGTCGCTAAGGTAACCGGCGGCATGTTCCGCAAAGAATACGCTGACGTATTCAAAGGCGATGCTCATTGGCAAGCAATTAAAACTAGTACTGGAAAAACTTACGAATGGAATGCGGATTCAACTTACATTCAGCATCCCCCATTCTTTGATAATCTAAAAGCAGAGCCTGCTCCAATTAAATCCATAAAGGATGCTTATATATTAGCCCTGTTTGGTGACTCAATTACCACTGATCATATTTCTCCTGCTGGATCAATTAAGGCAAGCTCCCCTGCGGGCTTATATTTAAAATCCAAAGGAGTCAGTGAGAAAGATTTTAACTCTTACGGTTCACGTCGCGGTAATCATGAAATCATGATGCGCGGTACTTTTGCTAATATTCGTATCCGCAATGAAATGACTCCTGGACAAGAGGGTGGTATCACTCGCTATATCCCTACTGGCGAAATTATGCCAATTTATGATGCCTCCATGCTTTATCAAGAGAAAAAGCAAGAATTAGTAGTCATTGCGGGTAAAGAGTATGGCACTGGCTCATCAAGGGATTGGGCGGCAAAAGGTACTAACTTACTAGGAGTCAAGGCAGTTATTACTGAAAGCTTTGAACGCATTCACCGTTCCAACCTAATTGGAATGGGAGTTTTACCTTTACAATTCTGTAATGGCATGACTCGTAAGACTTTATCATTGGAAGGTAATGAGCGAATTAGCATTGATCTTTCAGACGCTCTAACTCCTGGCGCAATGATTGCAGTTACCATAGAAAGAGCTAATGGAAAGAAAGAGGAAATTAAGGTTCTATGCCGCATCGATACTGCTGATGAATTGGAATACTATAAAAATGGCGGTATTTTGCAATACGTCTTACGTAATTTGTGTGCATAACATAGATAATGCTCTAATTCGTTGGGTCTTTGGCTTAATAGCGCCGCTTTAAGCTTCTGTAGCTTGGATTAGCGCAGCATAATCTGGGATTTCAATGCACTGAGCTAGAACATTCCCGTATTACACTGCGCTAATACGGGCTACGATGTTCCCTTCTTCTCCTTAAACACTGCGGCGCAGAACCGCAGTGTTATCTTTTATGATTGAGGTACGCAGCAAGATGGAGCGCTAAACGTAAACATTATTTTGTCTAGTCTCCGAAGGAAACAACAACCAAATTATTGTTTTTTTTAAACTAGGATGATACAGTCTTCCGTTACTCAATTATAACGAACCCAAGTAAATACACCTTGTTATCTATATCAATTTTAATATCTTATATATTCAGTATTGATACTAATAATGCGTTCCGTATTTCTTTCAACTTCCTTCATTTTTCCCATTAAGGAACAATTATGAATCATTCAAAAAAAGTTCTGAGCGTTTTTTCTTTGGTAATGATTAACATAATTGCGGTAGATAGCCTACGTACATTACCTATTAGCGCCAAACTAGGCCTACCATTAATAACTTATTATATTGTTGCGGCCATTACTTTTTTTATCCCGGTAGCGCTCGTTGCAGCAGAGTTAGCCACTGCTTATCCTAATACAGGTGGTATCTATGTTTGGGTTAGAGAAGCATTCGGCAAACGCGCTGGATTTATTACCATATGGTTACAATGGATATATAACGTCGTATGGTATCCGACTATATTAGCTTTTATAGCAGCGACGCTTGCCTATTTAATTGCCCCTGACGTCGCATCCAAGTTATCTAATAACAAATTTTATCTATTAGGGACTACTCTTAGCTTATTCTGGCTGTTCACTTTATTGAATTGCTTTGGAATGAAGGTCTCAAGCATAGTCAGTATCATTGGAGCCTCAATTGGTACTGTCTTGCCTATGCTCATTATTATTTTCTTAGGAGCCATTTGGTGTTTTCAAGGTAAACCAATGGCTGTCGATTACCCTAGTTCCTGGTTACCGGATTTTAGTTCTGTTGGCAATTTATCACTATTTGCAGTGGTATTATTTGGCTTAATTGGCGTTGAAATGTCGGCAGTACATGCTGAAGAAGTGAAAAATCCCCAGAGGGATTATCCTAAGGCTCTGCTCTATTCGACACTGGTCATTATTTCTACTCTTTCTTTAGGTTCTTTAGCTATCGTTTTTGTTGTTCCTAATGAAAGTTTGAGTGTAGTGTCTGGGCTTATTGATGCCTATGCCATATTTTTTAATTCTTATCATTTGCCGTGGATGACTCAAGTCATTGCTGTATTAATTATACTTGGCGGCCTAAGTGGGGTTTCTGCTTGGATTATAGGCCCCACTAAGGGTTTGTTAGTATCCGCCCGAGATGGCTCTTTACCAGCCCGATTTGCTCGTGTGAATCAATATGGGGCTCCAGTAACAATTCTTATTACTCAAGCCATTATCTTTTCTATTTTAAGCTCTATTTTTATTTTGCAAGACTCAATCAATGCCGCTTATTGGTTACTCAGCGATTTGAGCGCACAAATGGCTTTACTGGTTTATGTCATCATGTTTGCCGCAGCAATAAAATTAAGATACAGCAAACCTGATCATCCTCGCGGATATATTATCCCAGGAGGCAACATA
Organism: Legionella fallonii LLAP-10; assembly: GCF_000953135.1. Lineage (NCBI taxonomy): Bacteria > Pseudomonadati > Pseudomonadota > Gammaproteobacteria > Legionellales > Legionellaceae > Legionella > Legionella fallonii. The sequence continues at coordinate 1,882,426 of NZ_LN614827.1, forward strand.
GTAATGTGGATCGTTTCAGGAACAGGTATTGTTTGTTGTCTAATAGCAATGATTATTGGCTTTGTGCCTCCATCACAAATTCCTGTAGGCAATGTTTTTTTCTTTGAGGCATTTTTGATAGGCGGCTTAATTCTTTTTGTGCTCATTCCTTGGCTCTTTGCAAAGAAGCATTAAGTTTGTTTCTTTTGCAATCGCATTGAATGTGAATGATAAAATAAATGTAGACGCTGTATTTAAAGACAGCGTCTACATAGATTATTGAGATCAATCCGCTAGTCTTGCACCCCTCCCCGAATCAGGTCCGGTACTAGAGCCGTCAAGCCAGGTAAGTTCTCTCTCCCCAACCCTTGTGTTATCCAGAGCGAAGCGAAAATGCATTGTGCTACATTCAGAAGATCTTTCGTCGCAAGCTCCTCTGGATGACTGCAGCAACTGTATTGATCTGAAGTATCCCCATTGATCTGACGTATCCCCACAAATTTTGATTAAAGATCGAATTACCGTGGCTTGACCACGGTATCTACAAGAGGGGTAATTGAAGAAATAAAGGTGATTTAATAATGCAACCTGTGGATACCGTGGTCAAGCCACGGTAATTCGAGAGAAGTTATAATTCGGTGGGGATACCTCAGATCTTGATGGAGAGGACAATATTTAGATAGCACGAAAGAAACGCTCCCTCGCCCGCGTGAGATATTTTGATTAAAACCAAATAATCAAAGGAGAGATAGCCTTAGAAAGATATTACGCTCTTAGCTTGGCGGCTGTGGGCCTTGTAGGCCCAACCTAAAGAAAGCCACCAAGAAATAATTTATTGCTCCAACTAAATTTCTTCAGGCAAAGACATTAAACTGGCATTACCACCCGCTGCGGTCGTATCTACGGTATAAGTACGCTCATGGCATAAGCGAACCAAATAATTAGGGCCGCCGGCTTTAGGTCCTGTGCCAGATAGCCCTTCTCCACCAAAAGGCTGTAAACCAACTACCGCGCCAATCATATTGCGATTAACATAGCAATTTCCAGCATGGACCCGTGTTCTAATATACTCTACGGTCTCGTTAATCCGGCTATGAATTCCTAAAGTTAATCCATACCCAGTCTGATTAATTTGTTCTATAACCTTATCAAGACCTTTTCTTTTAAATTGAATTACGTGGAGTACCGGACCAAATACTTCTTTCTCCAAAGAAGCAATACTGTCTATAGCTATTGCTGTTGGTGGCATGAAATAACCTGAAGCAACTTCTTCACCAACCTGACACTGATAAAGTATTTCATGGCGCTTTTTCATGTTATCTACATGTGCTTCCAATACAGATAATGCTTCTTGATCGATCACCGGACCAATATCGGTGGTCAACCAACGCGGGTCACCAATAACCAGCTCAGCCATAGCACCTTTGAGCAGTTCTACTGTTCTTGGATAAACCTCTTCTTGTACAAATAACACTCTAAGAGCCGAGCATCGTTGTCCTGCACTACCAAAAGCAGAGTTAACCGCATCGACTACTACTTGCTCCAATAATGCGGAAGAATCCACAATCATCGCATTTTGACCACCTGTCTCGGCAATTAAGGGAATAATCTCTCCACCACGAGAAGCCAAAGTACTGTTGATATGATTTGCTGTATCAGTAGACCCAGTAAACAATACCGCTTTGATTCTTTTATCAGCAACTAGGGCTGCACCGATGACCTCACCTGCGCCAGGAAGCAATTGAATCGCGCCAACGGGGATACCTGCTTGGTGCATTAATTTCACCGCATAAGCCGCTATAAGTGGGGTTTGTTCTGCTGGTTTTGCTATCACGCAGTTACCAGTAACTAAGCCAGCAGCTACTTGTCCCGTAAAAATAGCTAAAGGAAAATTCCATGGGCTAATACATAATATAGTACCTCGAGGATGCAAACTTAGTTCGTTTAATTCCCCTGTATACCCAGTGAATCGAGTAGGATTGCCCATCAATTGTTGCGCCATGGTGGCATAATAGCGGCAAAAGTCGATGGCTTCTCGCACTTCTGCAATACCATCATTCCAAGTTTTACCTGCTTCTAGACAAGCCAAAGCCATCAACTCTGCCATATTAGCCTGTAACAAATCGGCAAAACGGTTAAGGCATGCAGCACGCTCTTCTACTGCAGTTTGACTCCATTGAGCGAAAGCTGACTCTGCTTGCGCTAACGCTTTTTCAACATCATCTAAAGTGGCATTTTGTAATGAGCCCACAACCATGCTGGGTTGCTGTGGTGATGTGACAGAATGTGTCGAATTAAAAACAGAATTACCTGCAACTATGGGCCCTGATTTCCATTGATTTAAATTAATTTTTTCTAATTCTTGTTGCAATAACGCCCTGTCATATCGATTACTAAAATCAAATCCTTTAGAGTTTTTTCTTGCGGGTAAAAATAATGCATCAGGCAAGGGAATATTTTTATTCATACTATTAAATAAAGATCGCGCTTTTGTTACCGGATCTTCAACCAAATCACTAATAGGTGCATTGTCATCGACTATACGATTAACAAATGATGAATTTGCCCCGTTTTCCAACAAACGTCTTACCAAATAAGGTAACAAATCTTCATGACTACCAACAGGAGCATAAATTCGACATGGAATGCCATGACATTCTTTAGGTACAATTTGTTCATACAACTCATTCCCCATGCCATGCAAACATTGGAATTCAAAATCTTTATACTCGCCAACTATATTAAGAATCATTGCGACTGAATACGCATTATGGGTTGCAAATTGCGGATATATCGCATCAGTCATTGTCAAGATTTTTTTTGCACAAGCCTGAAAGGAAACATCAGTAAACACTTTGCGTGTAAATACCGGATATTCTGCCAAACCTTGCATTTGTGTTTTTTTGATTTCGCTATCCCAATAGGCTCCTTTAATCAACCGAACCATCATTCTTCGTCGTTTTTTCCTAGCTAAAGCAGCGACCCAATCCAAAACATAAAATGCTCTTTTTTGATAAGACTGCACGGCTAAACCAAAACCATTCCACCCTTCTAAACTGTCATCGCTAAATACTTTCTCAATAAGATCTAGTGATAAATCAAGGCGTTCGGACTCTTCAGCATCGATAGTTAAAGCAATACCATAATCTTTAGCTAAACGAGCTAAAGCTAATAGTCTAGGAGGTAATTCAACCATGACACGGTCGTATTGGCTTTCATTGTAACGTGGATGTAACGCGGATAATTTTATAGAAATTCCTGCACGCTTATATACATCAGAGTTTTTATCTGCTTTTTGACCAATAGATTCAATAGCTGCTTTATAAGCGTCAAAATATCGATCTGCATCTTTTGCAGTTAAAGCAGCCTCACCTAACATATCATAAGAATATCTATATCCTGTGGCTTCTTTCTTTTTAGCCCGAGCGATAGCTTCGTGGATGGTACGCCCCATAACAAACTGTTTGCTCATGATACGCATGGCTTTGTCTACAGCAGTTCGCACTACAGCCTCACTACTCCTGCTCACTAACTTCATCAAAGACTTGGTCAAGGTATTCTCCGCCTTCTCTGGAGTTAGTACTTTACCAGTTAACATCAATGCCCAAGTGGTAGCATTAACAAAAAAAGATTCACTTTGTCCTTTATGAGATTTCCAATCCCCTCCGGCCAATTTATCTTTAATCAGGTTATCTATAGTGGCATTATCAGGAACTCGTAATAAAGCCTCAGCCAAACACATTAAGGCAATCCCTTCATCACTTGATAAAGCGTATTCAGTTAAAAACGAATCAATGCCAGTGCTTTTTTTGCGCCCAGTGCGTACAGCCTCAACTAACTTCGTAGCACTACTTCTAACATTAGCCATCTGCTGCTGTCCAAGTTCTGCTTTTTCACACAAGTCAGTAATCAACGAAAGCTCATCTCCACGATAAGCTTGGTTAATAGCAGATCGTAAACCTTCTGGTAAATTGATGGACTGCTTTTCCAGCATAGTATTCTCCGAAGTCTAAAAAATAACAGCAAAAGATCATAATGTAGAACCATGTTAAAAGAAATGCATCAGCTGAATTTTTGGTGCATTATATGACTGATATTGTCTGCGAATTAATGCAATATCCGGCTTTATAAGACAAAAAATACGAACTAATTTAACCCCATTAGATCTAATTTTATACTAAATGGTCATGTTTTTTCCATGCAAACAGACAGATAATTATTCTATTGGGTAAATTTATGTACAATAGCATTTTTGGTACAAAAAGTAACATTATGAATTGATTAATATTTTTTCCTGATGGGCAAGGATAGTCCTTATTATTTTACAATTAAATTTTTTGTCAATATAATCACCAACGTTTCGATGACCAATAACGGTGAATTAAACAAGAAGAAAGGAGCAGTATGAATACCCTATTTACTCTAATCTCAACCGTCATATTGACTAGTAACATTACATCAAGTACTCCTAGTTTTGCTAAATCGACCGGGCCAGATATCAACACTCAAGTACAACATTTGAGTCGCAAAGCCCCTCAGTTAAATAAAAATGTACTGAAATTAGCGTTGACCGCTTATAAGAATGCAAGCAAAAGAGACGATGTTAAAAAACCAGTTTTAACTGTAATTGATTATTCTTTACCCTCTAACAAACAACGTATGTGGGTATTTGATCTTCGTAATGAGCGCTTATTATTTAATACTTATGTTGCTCATGGTAGAAACTCTGGAGTTAATAAGGCAAGTCATTTTTCTAATATAGAGTCCAGTAAGCAATCTAGTTTAGGAACTTATGTTACTAAAGATACCTATATAGGCCATAAAGGTTATTCTTTAAATCTAAAAGGTTTGGATAAAGGATTTAATACTAATGCTTACAACAGACGGGTTGTGATACATGGTGCTTGGTATGTAGAGCCTAATTTTATCAAAAGAGCTGGCCGTGCTGGCTTGTCTTGGGGCTGTCCTGCTATAGCTCAAACTCTGGCTAAGCCTATTATTAATACCATTAAAAATGGTTCTGTAATTTTTGCTTATTTCCCAGATAAAAAGCTTTTATCTCATTCAGGCTATCTAGTAGCATAAAATAAAAAGCCAGGGCGTACCCTGGCTTCTTCGCAGTCATCCGTATAAGAACATCCCGTTCTTACTTATCATCCTTGACAAATCAGATCCTTCTGATTACAAATCCCTTTGCTTGACTTATATCCATACAAGCCGTACTTAAAATCTAGCAATTCAAAACGAGAAGTGCAAGGCAATATATCTAGCTTAGATGCCCCCTTAGAAATAACGAAAAAATAAAAAGTTATTATAAAACAATTAGATAAAATTATTTATAGGCAAAAAAAGTTAAAAAAACACCATAGTCTTGCTATGAATTGAGAAATTTCTTACAAGGAATAGAGCAACAAATTACTATTTTAGTCATCAGTGAACCACATTAGATAGAAATCAGAAGATTATTATCCCTACCAGGATGAATACGCTGTTCCCATGGGATTAAAAAAGTAAAGCAAATTAAGCTACACTTATTTTAAAATGAGTCATAATTCAGTATCAATGATGTGACTTAGTGACAATCGAAGCGACTCATGGAGGAATAAATGAAACAATTTGATAAAATTCTATTTGTAAGCAATGGAATAAGCGATGAAATTGAGGCACTACAACACGCTCTAAGATTGGCTTCGAATAATAAAACCACGTTAGATATACTGATAACATGCCCTCCTTTTAACCATGGACTTGAAGGATATCAAAGTTCTTATGAAACTTTTCTTACAGAAAAAATGCATCAATCAATTGAGACAGCTAAGACAATTTTAAAACAAAAACATGAGGTCGTAGTTCAAATAGATGTTGAATGGGGAAGTACACCAGATATTCGCATTATTCAACAAGTACTTCGTCATTCCTATGATCTGGTCATCAAAGCAGCAGAGAATACTGAAGAAACAAAGGGCTTTAAAGCATTAGATATGTCTCTATTGCGTAAATGCCCTTGCGCTTTATATCTCCATCGCCCATTTGTTTCCACTAAACCTATTCATATAGCAGTAGCCATAGATCCTAAAGATAATGAAGACGGTAGGCATGATCTTGCTCTTAGACTTTTGCAATTATCACATGAGCTCGCTTTACATTATCATGGGGATTTAAGCATTATTTCTTGTTGGGATTTCCCTCTAGAAAAGTTCCTGCGTCAAAGTGTCTTTGTTGATATTCCTAAAAATGAATTAGATGATTTGGTGATGCAGGAAAGTAATGCTCATTATGCATTACTCCATGGATTAATTCATGAAGCAAATATAAAAGCAGAACCTCAAATATATCATCAAAAAGGAGAAGCTACTGAGCTGATTCCTTTCATTATTAATGAACAAAAAATAGATATTCTTGTGATGGGAACCGTTGCGCGTACAGGAATATCAGGCTTTATCATTGGAAATACAGCTGAGAATATTCTACAAAAAATTAATTGTTCTCTTGTAGCATTGAAACCACAAGGCTATGTATCACCAGTTAAAGCTTACTAGTGAGGGAGTAGCCTTGGTGTAGCACCAGCGTAATCATAAGGCTACAGGTACTCTCATTCATCCCGACTCCGTCTCTGGTGATTTTTCAGATAAGAATTTATTTGTAGAGCAGTTTGTTGTCGGCAGCACCGCACTATGCATGATGCGCTTCACCAAATAGTAATGTCGCTTCTAGGCATTCATCTTAAGAAATTCTTTGATATTTTTAACTGCTAATAGCCCTTTAGTTCTAAGTGCCTCCTGAGTATTAAACCCAATATGAGGTGTTGCAATAAGATTAGGGGCATCCCAAAGACTATAATCAGTTGGCAATGGTGGTTCTACATCAAACACATCTAAGGCTGCACCCGCAATCAGGCCTTGTTCCAATGCACATTGTAAATCCTCAGTAACTACTATAGGTCCTCTGGCACAATTAATTAGATAAGCAGATTTTTTCATTTGAGATAAACGTTTTAAATTAACCATTCCTCTGGTTTGATCAGCAAGAGGAACATGTAACGTTACAAAATCTGATTGAGAAAACACATCATCCAATGTCACTTGACCACTACGATCATAAATTAGAGTATTCATTTGGAATGCACTAGCAAGTCGTTTAACCTCAGCTCCTATTGCGCCAAAGCCGACAATACCTAATGTTTTATTCTTCAATTCAAGGCCCGTATTAGTCACGGCTCGGTGTCTAATGTTCTGATTATTACCAGGAATATCACGTGCCAAAGAAATCATAAACCCAAATACTAGCTCTGCTACTGCTGTATTGGCATAGCCAGCGGCATTTTTCACTAAAATGTGTCGCTGATTTACAGCCTCTCTATCAACATGATCAATTCCAGCAAAGGCAACAGCAATGAACTTCAATTCGGTTGCAGCATTAATCACTGCAGCAGATAAGGGCCTATTAGTAAGAGCAATAATATCAACATTTTTTACCTGTTTAATTAATTGCTCATCAGACCAACCACGACTATCACACTCAATAATGGTATTATTTGATAATTCAGCCTTAATTTCTTCACTGCTAATACCTATTGGTTCAATAATAGCTATTCTCATTTTTAGTCCTTTAATCTAATCCAATATAAACCGAACAGTACAATACAGAAAAATAGAGATAGAACTCTTCTAAGAAGATCACCTTACCTTTAATTGGCCACTTAATCATACTTTATTCAAGGCGATCTAATAAGTAACTGAAGCAAGGTTCTGAAAGTCAAAAATCTCTTTTCATGCTAGCTCATTATTATAAAAAGCACACTCTTATTGTAACATTTGGCCGCATCTTAATTATTAGACTTCGTTCCAAACTCGCGCAAGGAAACTCGGGGAGTGAAACCACAGTGAACACGAAAGTCACGCGAGGATTCGAGCACCGTATCGACAAAGCAATTTTCCGCTGCGGTAGAGTTTATCGCTCGATCATCATTATCCTGCTATCTCTGTTGTCACTATAAGAAATTTCTTACTTGAGTTTAGAGTAAAATCGCTAGAGGTTCTTTTTTAAGCTTTGCTATACTGATTTTAGAGTAAGGACAATGGATGTCTTAAAAGGACTTTTGTCTTGGTATCAAGGATGATACCCGCCACAAGGATGTGGATGTTTACTCAAGGCAATGGACTAAAGACTCATCTGGACCCAAGGGAAAGGATGAGCCGCCGCTTTATCACAACAGTAATACTTCAACCAAACCTCTGTTAACCAGTTCAATTTTTATATCACTCGGTCAAAAGAGAATTCATCCCCCTAACTCTAGGGTTTTAGCGAATAACCAGTGTCTATTCACAGAGTTATCCACAGAAAGTGGGGATAAGTTATGAGCTGCATAACAATAGGTAAAACACTACAAGGCCATATAGAGCAAGGTTTGTTACAAAAAAGAACTATGAATATAGAATAAGGTCTGTGCTAAAAAAAGAAGGATATCCACAGAAGGAATAGCAGTGAATAAAATCATGTAGCTCGTCATCATAACAAAAAAATAATAAAAAAACAGTCTTGACGAAACGGTTTTTTGTTTTCTAATTTACTTATCATAGAAAGGAATATCTCTACTCTTAGAGCAACAAAACACTAGAATAGAAAAATTTAAAAATTATCTTTACCTATTTGCTATAATCCTTTGGATAGATAGTGTAAAATCTGCAAAAATCATTTTTCATTGTGTCTAAGTAAAGTTAAGACAATTTGCCTCTTGATTATGCCATAAGATGTGGTAGTTTATTTACGAGAAAATGTTTCAGAGTATAACTATGAACCAACAAATTAATGCCGTTAAGAAAGATAAGCTTCAGATTATAGATTGGCTTATTGAACATTTCCCTGGTGCATTTTTTAAAAAAAGTAATCAAATAAAGCCACTTAAAATTGGAATATTTGATGATATCATCGATTTTTATGAACGCTTAGACTCACCTCCGTTTAGTAAAAAATCTCTTAGAGAAGCGTTAAGCTACTACAGTGCCTCCCCTGCTTATCTGAGCTGCCAAAAACCAGATGTTGCACGCGTAGACATCTATGGCAATGAGGTAGATGTGGTTACTCCTGAACAAGCAAAGTATGCCCATCAACGTTTCCAAGATCGTTATGCTAAAAAGAAAAATCCAGTGTAATTCTGACAGATGATAAGAGAGGCTGAGCCACAACTCCAGCCTGTATCTGTCATCGAGAGAGTAGAGAAAGATCGCCTGCAAAACGCATTGTGCCATAATCAGAAGATCCTTCGTTGCAAAATTCGTTTAGCAGCAAAGAAAGCATTTCCATGCCGTGCATGTCGAGCTCGCCATAGTGACTATTAGACGAATTACCAGCAAAAGCCGGTATCCATTTTTTAAACTGCATTGGCTCCCTTTACTTCAATGCTAGCAAATAATTAACCGATACATCAGAACTTAATGATGCCGCTCTCAGGATAGGATTATAATTCATACCTTTCATATCAATTAGATGCAAATTAAACGAACGGGCTATAGCAATTAATTCACTGGGTTTAATAAACTTCTGATAATCGTGTGTTTGTCTTGGTAAAAGATTTAAAATATATTCTGCGGCAATAACCACACTCGCATAAGCCTTCATTGTCCTATTAATGGTTGATAAAAATAATATGCCTTTGGGTTTGAGTAATCGCTTGCAGTGCTCTATAACCAACGCTGGATTTTGCACATGTTCCAGCATTTCCATGCATGTAATAACATTAAATTTTTTACTTTCAAGTTCTTCTATAGGAGAACATTGATAATCAATAGTCAGTTGATTTTCTCTCGCGTGTTCTTGAGCAACTTGAATTGCATCATGCTCCGCATCAATGCCAGTAACAATTGCCCCAGCCCTGGCCATGGCTTCACATAAAATGCCTCCACCACAACCTACGTCCAACACAGTGGCACCCTTTAAATTAATCTGACTAGAAATAAATTCAAGACGGGTATTATTTATATCGTGCAAGGTCTTTAAGGGGCCTTCAGTATCCCACCACTCTTGAGCATGCTGGGCAAACTTAGATACTTCCTGAGCATCAATAGTTGATTCAATATTTTTCATATGCAAGTAGATCCATGGGTTTAAAGAATGCGATAACGCGCTTGTTAGTAATGAAGCTTACATTATAAGGATGCTCAGCGACTAGCCCAACCTTCAATTTATTCAAAGGAACCTGTTTCGCAACGTTACCTAACAAGATTAACTGTATCGACGGCTTGATTAGCATCAGTTGATCAAAAAGACTACTCATAAAAGGTTTCCAACATCGGGCATGATATGGAACATTGCCTTTACTATAAACTAATGAAGCATTAAGTAATAAAATACCCTGCCCCATCATTTTTACAAAAAGTTGCTTTGCACTATGGATTAAAGTTGATTTATCGAGCCGCGCAATAGCAGGTTGTGTTACATCAGCTTGTAAATCTCCTCGCGCGACTAACAACATTTTAATAAAGTTTCGCAAAGAAGTCGCTTTATTAACCGCCGTACTCAATCCTTTCGGACTCCAGAGCTCACCTACTGCATTATCCCAAAAAGCATAACCGTTAGCAGATGCATTGCGCGGGTAAGGTGACTCACCTAAAAGAATATAGTGCGTCTGGGAAAGAGGCAAACTAAAGGCCGCCAATAAATAATGTAATCCAGGTAACCAATCCTTATCTTCTGACAATTTTTTAAGATAATTAGGTTGCATATGCTGTAAAGCAATCTTGATTAATGCAGTCCATTCAGGATGGCAAGCATTAATACTGTCTTCAAGAGTCACAACCTGAGCCTTAATTTTTGATAAAAAACCATATCTTATACTCTTTTGAACGAAAAACTCAAAATTACTTATCATTAACAAATCATAAAATGAATGAATAATTGCCATGTTGATGTATAATGACGCTTTTTGAAATATGGAATTAGTATGAGTCGATTTAAAGTAGTTTTATTGGGGGTTGAGCAAACAGGCAAAACAACAATGAGTCAAAAATTGCGTGGATTGCCAATCAGTAAAGAATATCGAACTACAATAGGTGTGGATTTTAATACAATAAAGGTTCCTAATCACAACGGAATAGATAATATCCACGTTGCTTTATGGGATACACCTAGCGACCATCGATATAAATCGATGAACACAGTCGCTTTATCTAATGTTGATTTGGGTATTTATTGCATTGATCTCTCCCAGGAAATAACTAAAGAAACCCTTATTAGCATTAAATCTGATATTAATGAACTACAAACAAGAAGCCCTAATGCCCAACTTATTTTAGTAGGAACCAAAAATGATATAACCCTACCCAATGCATTAGAAACTGTAAGCCAAAAATTGGCAGAGGTGCCTTTTAAGAAAATCATATCCACATCAAGCCATGTGAATGAAGGTTTAGACGACCTGTATGATTACCTTATTAGTTGGAGTCACAATAAATACATTCAGGAACAAATTAAATTTTATAAAGAAAAAAACCAAATCAACGGGATTCTGCATGCCAGAAATCTCTCTAATCCAAACTCAGAATTGTATCAAGCTTTAGATAATTTATATCATCAATCGAAAGACTTGGACGCCCCAAAAAGCAAGGCACTAGGAGATCTAACAACTCACCTGATGTTTAGTTTATTAGATATTCAAGTAGCAGATAAAATGGGAGCTATTAACTCCTTTGTTCAACAAAGTGACGAATTGCTGCATGGTCGACATAGTGGGATTTTAAACACTATTCTTGTAATTGCCACTAGTGCCGCAGTAACCGTCATTGCGGCATTAATAGGTTTTGGTATTGGTTTTGCCTTAGGATCTTGGTCTGGTCCTGGAGCATTTTTTACTGGGTTATTAGCAGGCTGCACCAGTGCTATAGCAGTAGCTGGAAGTAGTTCTGTACTTGGTTTAGCAACTTTATCTTATTCCGCATATCATTTTTTCAAACCATCTCCGACTGCAGAAGCAGTGAGTGACCTGGCTGAAAAAGCGAAAGCGAGTACTTTTGTTGCGCCTAACTAACATAATTCTGACGTTGGCATATCGGTATAAAAAATTGAAATATCTTTAGCTTTTGTAATGTAGGTTTGTGAGGTACCGTCACCTTTTATAATGAGAAATTCGCTCAATTAAAAAAGCTGACGCGCCCGCAGGCCTCTTGGCCCAGCATAACACTCGTGTTTTACTCTCTACTTCGTTGGAGCAGAAATCCAGCCTGTAATTATTCCTTAACATGACGACTATAGAACCTACGCCACCACCTACTATATCGAATAGTATTACTAATCACAGAATTACCATTAGAAAGTTCCTGCAAAAACAAAAAAAATCAGCCATAATAACTACTATCTGAATGCATCAATTTATAGGGAATAATAACCATGGACTATATTCAGCGCATAGATGAGCAAGGAAAACCTTATTTTGAGGTTAAAACAACTGATTTTGCACTCCTATCTAATCCTATTTTAAATAAAGGTTCAGGTTTTACTGAACAAGAGCGACTAGACTTTCATCTCCATGGATTACTCCCTCCCTATGAAAGCAGCATTGATGAACAACGTCACCGCTCTTATGAAGTATTTAAGGGTAAAGCGTCAGATCTGGAAAAATACATCTACATGCGTGATTTACAAGACTCCAATGAAACCTTGTTTTACAACTTAATAAGACAACATATCGTTGAGATAATGCCCATAGTTTATACTCCTGTTGTTGGAGCCGCATGTCAAAACTTCAGCCATATATACAGACGTCCTCGAGGTATTTTTATTGCTTATCCTAATCGCGATAAAATAGATACTATTTTATCCAACCCACGATTTGAACAAGTTAAAGTGATAGTAGTTTCTGATGGTGAGCGCATTCTTGGCTTAGGAGATCAGGGAGCCGGAGGCATGGGCATTCCTATTGGAAAATTAGCTTTGTATTGCGCTTGCGCCGGAATTCATCCAGCATCCACGTTACCTGTATTGCTTGATACAGGAACTAACAATGCGGAACTGCTCAAAGATCCGCTCTATATGGGCTGGAAACATGAACGCATACGTGACGCGCAATATGATGAATTTGTTGATAACTTTGTTCAAGCGCTTAAAAAAAGATTTCCTAACATACTATTACAATGGGAAGATTTCGCATTGCAAAATGCCACTCGACTCTTAGACAAATATAGAGGACAGTTGTGCACCTTTAATGACGATGTCCAAGGAACTGCTGCAATTGCAACAGGTACATTATTATCGGCGGTACAAGTCACAGGAATTGAATTACGCGATCAAAAAATTGTAATTGTTGGTGCAGGTACTGCAGGTTGCGGTATTGCAGAACTCATCGTTCATGCCATGATGGAAGACGGAGCATCCGAAGAAAAAGCTCGGTCACAAATCTATATGATTGATCGTAACGGCTTATTAATTGAAGGCATGACTGGCTTGCTCCCCTTCCAGGAGAAACTACTAAAAGACAAAGCGGCTATTGCTAACTGGAAATGTGAAAATGGCTCGATGATCAGCTTAAAAGATGTTATCAAAAACTTACATCCTAATGCATTACTTGGAGTATCTGCTCAACCAGGTCTTTTCACTGAGGAGCTTATTAGAGAAATGGCATCGCATGTCGATAAGCCAATCATTATGCCTTTATCCAACCCTATTTCTCGCAGTGAAGCAATTCCCGAGAGCTTAATGAAGTGGACTAATGATAGAGCAGTAATAGGAACAGGAAGCCCCTTTGGCAATATTATGAAACATGGGAAACCATTTAGGGTCGATCAAACTAATAATGTATATATTTTTCCTGGTATGGGCCTAGGTTTGATTGCAACCAAAGCCAAAATGGTCACCGACAAAATGTTTATGGCCGCAGCCCAAGCTCTTGCTAACTGCTCACCAGCTAAAAAAGATCCCCAAGCAAATCTACTCCCACCGCTGGAAACTGTGCGAGAAGTTTCCTATCAAGTCGCTCTTGCTGTAGCCAAAGAAGCAGTAAAAAGCAATCTGGCAGATCCCATGTCCGATGAGCAATTAGAGCGTTGTATTCATAGCCATATATGGGAACCCGTTTATGCTCCTTATCGCAGGGCACCGATTTTAAAAAAATGATTCCCTTCGTTTAATGGCATCAAGTTCAGAGGTAGGTAAGGCAATGAACCTACCCTGTTCACCGATGTAGATACTGTCTTTAAAAGCATTGATGCGGCAGCGTAATTAAAGCTTATTATAATCGTTTGCAGAATACGTCATCTCGAACGAAGTGAGAGCTCTCCAGTCATGAATTTGGAGCTCCCTCACTTCGTTTGAGATGACATTTTTTTCTGGTTTTTTTAGCGGTTACTAAAAAACCGCTGTCGTTGTGAACAAAGTGAAGCAATCCACTCCCGTATTATTCCCCAACTGAAAGAAATTACAAAACAATTAGTCTACCTAAATTTTTAATACGAAATAAGACTTGAAATACAAATTAATTTAGGACAAGATTTCGGCTATTGAGTCTAGTATTATTTCATTTGCAGAATCAATTAAGGAACAGATAAATGCAGTGAGGCTTATCAAATGCTTTTCTTCAATACCGCATTAATAAGGAATCTTATTTACAAGGAGCAGTACTATGTTAAACATATTTAGGCATAAAGAACATGACACTCATAAAGACGCTTTTAACGCGACTTATGACGCCCTTGAGCACATTAGGAAAAAATTAAAATCCTGCAAAAAATCGGATGATTATATCCCAATAGTTACAGACTATAAGAAAATCAATACAAAAACAGATTCTGTTTTACAATACACCCAAGAACATGAACATGCGCGAGCAAAACTAGCTACGTTACAAGGTAAAATTGCACATTTAATGATGACCCTGAATCAGAAATTTGGAATAAAACCAGAAGAAGACCAGGAATCAACTCACGAGTTAGTCGATGAACAGGAACAATCAGTCCAGGAAGAGAAATCCCAGACCGATGAAGAAAGCGCACAACATAAAAAGCATCACTCTCATAAAACTACTAGCATAGATGATTCTCATATAGAACCAACAACATCTACTAAGCATCATCACCGCTCTAAATCCCACGACTCTGAATCTAAGAAAACAATAACAGTACATCATCACCATCACAACTCTACGGAAAAAGATAAAGCAGCAATAATTGTAGAACCAATTGAAGAAAATGGAGTTACTTCTACAGCCCCCAAAGAGACTCCAAAAGTTGTAGAAACTCCTGTGGAGCAAACAGCCACATCGACTGAACCAAAAGAAGCTCCAGTAGTGGCAGAAACCCCTGTGCTACAAACAGCCACATCGACTGAACCAAAAGAAACTCCAGTAGTGACAGAAACCCCTGTGGAGCAAACAGCCACATCGACTGAACCAAAAGAAGCTCCAGTAGTGACAGAAACCCCTGTGCTACAAACAGCCACATCGACTGAACCAAAAGAAACTCCAGTAGTGACAGAAACCCCTGTGCTACAAACAGCCACATCGACTGAACCAAAAGAAACTCCTGTAGTGACAGAAACCCCTGTGGAGCAAACAGCCACATCGACTGAACCAAAAGAAGCTCCAGTAGTGACAGAAACCCCTGTGCTACAAACAGCCACATCGACTGAACCAAAAGAAGCTCCAGTAGTGACAGAAACCCCTGTGGTACAAACAGCCACATCGACTGAACCAAAAGAAGCTCCAGTAGTGACAGAAACCCCTGTGGTACAAACAGCCACATCGACTGAACCAAAAGAAGCCCCAGTAGTGACAGAAACCCCTGTGGTACAAACAGCCACATCGACTGAATCCAAAGAAACACCAGTAGTGGCAGAAACTCCTGTGGAACAGGTAGTCTCATCGACTGAACCCAAAGAAACACCAGTAGTGGCAGAAACTCCTGTGGAGCAGGTAGTCTCATCGACTGAACCCAAAGAAACACCAGTAGTGGCAGAAACTCCTGTGGATCAGGTAGTCTCATCGACTGAACCCAAAGAAACACCAGTAGTGGCAGAAACTCCTGTGGAGCAGGTAGTCTCATCGACTGAACCCAAAGAAACACCAATAATGGCAGAAACTCCTGTGGAGCAGGTAGTCTCATCGACTGAACCCAAAGAAACGCCTGTAGTGGCAGAAACTCCTGTGGATACCATTGTTTCTTCTTCAGAAGAAATTGATTCTGAAACAGAGATCTTAATACGTGGACCATCCTCTGAAGAAGAGCCTCAAAATCAAAAAGCTATTGAAGCTGCTATTCAAGAAAAAGCAAAGCGAGAACAGCAGCTGAATGAATATGCAAAGTGGCTGAAAAAGTTAGAGGGAAAGCGTGATGAATTACACACACGATATCCACAAGATTCTAGCGATGATGCAAGTAATGCCTATGGAGCGGCATGTCAATTAGTTAATATTCTCAATGGATATGCTGAGCAATATAAAAATCAGGATATTAATCTGAAACAATTTAAGGAAAACTCATCCAGAGTTATCCAAAATAAACGTCATGGCATACTCGGTGAACATAGAGGAGTTAAAGAAATATTAGTTAATCTTTTACTAGCCATTGGAACACTTGGAGTGGGTTATGCTATTGCAGCACTCTTTACTCAAAGTCTGACTCCAATAAAATGCAATACAGCTACAGTAAATCTACTTAATGATACGGAGCAAAAGCTGGATGAAGTAGAAAATAGCACTAGTATGAGTATCTAATCAGCCTTAAGTCTGACCGGAATTCCATGACCGTCAGGTTAATCGGGTCCGGTCTGGCACAGAGTACACAAAATAAAAAATTCAAAATAGCCTTGATGCAGCACAGCGTAATCAAGGTTTCCCTCTCAATCTGTCAATAGATTAAAACATCAAATGAACCGAATGTCAGGCTCATTTGCCAAGGAGATCCTATCGAAAAATATTTTAACCAGTGATTACTCTGTGCTGCATCAAGGCTACTTTGAGTTGAATGAGTGTATTTATTGTACGATAACAATAATTTATCGTTATAAAAAACTATTCAATAACGTGTTTTTTTGCTACAATGTAATCAATATTTGAACCAGGCTGGTGCTTATGAGTAATGGGACAGCTCCAAAATTAACAATGACCAGTGACATGGTGCACAATCATAATTGTCATGCCTATCTTCTTCAATTAAAACCATTTATTAATCAGCACATTCTCGATTTAAACCAATCTTTTTTAGATCAAATAACACAACTAGACGAAGAATATAATGAAGGTTTTCCCTATGGTAATTTATATTCAAATGCTATTAGTGCTTTAGAAGACCAACTGGATCTTCTGTACGCATGTGCCAACGCAGAGCAAACCGAAGCGCTAGACGACTTAGTTTTTATTATTTATCACAATAATAGTCGAATATTGGAACAGACTGAATGGATTAATCAAATTGGCTCACAAACTCGACCAATACAAGTGGATACCAGCAAACGAATTGAGCATGAATTAGAAGACAATGATCAACTAATTAATAAAATCTCTCCCAATACCACAAGTCAGGTATTTAACAGAATAGGTTCTGTATTTTCTGCCAATTTTAAACCCCAGCTAGCGACTAATCTCCCCTCTCTTAAAAACTACTCTTACAGAGAAAATGTAAATCCAACTGAATACCGGTTTGGAACACAAGCTCAACGACATGAAGGTGCCGTACGTATCAGTCCGTTATTCAAACGCTGGCTATTGATCAACGCTCGCCAATGCTCTCCTAGTCAATCTATAGCTTATATCTATTTTAATAACTTAGGTCTTGATAGAAGTCATTTTGATATTGCTGGCTCAAAGGAAAGAAATTTATCGTTAACCCTACATGAATTGGAGCATGATTCATCTCTAAAAATAGCAGTCATTACCCTTCCCGCCTATCAATCACTGATGGACGAATCTCATTATAATAAAACTGAAGATCATCTTTCTTATACTGCAGTATTCAAAGAGCTCATTGAGGTAGCGGAAGGCAAAGGACATGAAAGTGATATTGCTGACTTTTGGATAAGTAAAGAAATTAGAAAGCAACTATTTGGTAACGATAAAGAGCAATTTATAATATTTTCAAAATTACTAACTAATAGCTTTAAAGAATATGGAGTAAATCCATCTGATACTTTATCAACTGCACAAAAACAGGCTATTTGGCTACACTTTACTAAATTTGAATTAACTAATTACATAATAAATACCCTAAATCCTAGAGGTTACAATTTTTCTTGTAAGGATGCCATAGACCGAGGCGCGCTATCTTCCGCTTATTATAATTTAATGAATTCTTTTAAATTGCAGCAACCAATACAAAGAGAAGAATTTGAAAGAGCATTGGATGCGGCTGCTGCCCATGTCAAAGGGCGAGGGATGAATTTTCATCGAAATATTATTTGGAATGCTCTAGACAGCTATGTTAATGCGAATTATGAAACGTTAATCACTGATGATAAAAAATCATGGTTAATTTTTTGGCGAGATATGAATTGCCCTCACTCGCGTGTTCCCCAATTACTTGAAATTCGAATTAACCAACTGCAAATGCAGCTTGATTCATTGTCCCCACAAAACCTAG
The DNA here is from genome assembly GCF_000953135.1 of Legionella fallonii LLAP-10. NCBI lineage: Bacteria > Pseudomonadati > Pseudomonadota > Gammaproteobacteria > Legionellales > Legionellaceae > Legionella > Legionella fallonii. The sequence continues at coordinate 1,900,962 of NZ_LN614827.1, forward strand.
CGCTACAAAAAACAGGAAATAAACTCTTAAAAGCGATAAAAGAGCAACACGAAGCTCAAATCAATGGACAAAGGTTATTACTTGAGTTAGTCGCTCGTACCTCGCAATTGCTAACCATTCATTCCCCTTCTCAAGCAACAATTCAAGCCTATGAAAATCTGGCTGAAGAGCTACAACTCAATCATCCTATGTTACATATTATCGCTGGTATAGCGAAAGTTTTTTTAGGCATACTTTTATTTCTTCCTTCTTTTGGTTACTCAAAATCGCTCATTAACAGTGGTATTTCCACATATAAAACTGGATTTTTTGCCTCACAAAGAGCTCAATTAAATGAGGATATTATTGAGTTCTCTTCAACCTATATTTGTACCCCCGTTGCTTGACTCCTTAAATTACTCTACCATCATTAGAGTTCTTTTAAAGAAGTCAATCTAAAACAATAATCTGGAGTGATTATGCCTTTAGCCGACTACAACGTGCAGGAATTTGTAACAGAACAAGTCAATAGCTACATACAAAGCAATGAATTAACTTTTTCTGAATTAAAAACATTAATCCTTAGTAAGTCCCCTATTCCTAAACTTCATTCTCAAATAGTTAGCATTTTGACTCAGGCGAAAAGCTCAGAACAAATGAAGGTAAAAGAAAACCTGGAAAAGGAAGCGTATAAAAAACAACTTGATGAAGATAGAAAACAAATAAGACAAGATCAATCAGTCGCACTAAAGGATGAAGAATTAAAAGAAAATTTAAGCGCTAAATTGAAAGATAATACGACACAATTGAACACCTACGCAAACGAGTTATCTTTACTTAAAATTCAGCTAGCCAGGTTACTTGAAGTTGAATCTCGGCAAGATAAGACGCATCATCATGAACATGAAGTCAAACACGAACATCAACATGAGCATAGGCACAACATAAAATCTACTCTCGTCTCACGCGACGAGTCTAAAACATTAATTGAACAAGCCAACAAAGAGATAGAACAGCATCAGTTTAAAATCCAAGCCCTTGTAATCGAAAGAAATGATACTCACAAAATGATGAATGAAATAGAGATTCGAGCTAAAGAGCGATTAATAGCACAAGTCGAGAGAAATAACCGTGAACAAGCAAGAATTGGATATAACATTACAAAGCAAGGACTACGAGATACTTTATCACATGAACGTTGGGAACAATTATTAAACAATATTCAAAGACAACACAAAGCACTGGAAATAAAATGTGCAGAATTAATCAAAGAAACAGAAAAAATTAATTATCTCTCTTTTTTTGAGCGGTTAACTCATCATGTAGATCACCTTCTTCGTCCTCTTGCAGAGGTTGAAGCACTCAAAGGACTCTTAAAATTAATCAAGCAACATTTACAACAGGAACAAGAAGTAGCAAATATTAGAGGCAGTCTAAACAAGAAAAACAATATGATTGAGGACCAATGCAATACATTAGATAAACTCAAAGCGCGAATTACCTCTTTACGCCAAGATAATCCCAATTTAACATCTTTTAATCAACAACTGGCTAAACGTAATGAGGAGCTTACCCTATCCTTAGAGCAAAATACAAAAGAATACCAGCGCTTCTTAACACCTACTCTACCATTATTCGCAGTGACACTTCTATTAACCATTCCGCTTATTCTAGTTATCAATGGAGTTATTCCTGCGTTTACTACACCTATTTTATTATTTACCCTGTTTGCTAGTCCGCCAGCACTTTCACTTTTGACTACTCTTATAATTGGCATTTTAACTGCGGTCTATGCTTATAAGGCTCATTCAGATCAGGCAGAAATGGACAGCAATAACCTCTCTATAGAAAATAATAAGAACCAAATGAGCAAAAACACTCAGGATCTGCTTACATTACAAACCAGCACCATTCCGGATCTGGAGATACAAATCAAAAATGATGAGCTCATTAGGGGGCGTTTAAGTGAGGAATTACAAAAATCGGAGCTTCTTTTAAGACAAACCTTTGAGCAAGCCCAAGGAATTAAACCACGACAGTTAAGATCTTCATTTTTGGATAAAGATAACAAAACTCCTCTATCTGAAAAAACAAACTCACTCTCACTAGATGATGAAGACGTGCTTGAAGAAGTCTGCGCAGCAACCATCTTGAATTAAGCATTCAACACATTTGTTACATTACGATTATGGTCATCCAGAGTGCAGCGAAGGATCTCCAGCAAAACGCATTGTGATCCATTTAGGAGATCCTTCGTTGCAAGCGCCTCTGGATGACAGTATTGTAGGTCAAGCAACAGATTGCCCAGCCACTCCAAATTTGACGGCACTACCTCATTTAAGCTATTGTTAAAATTTAATTTTAAGGCTAAAAGTCATGATGAAGTCATATCAAGAACTAATCGCTGCAATAAAGATGAATCAAAGTGTTATGGTAGATCAACTCCATCAGTTTTGTAATATTAACTCAGGAACTACCAATTTAACTGGATTGGCTTTAATGGCTAAAACATTACATTCCGCCTACGAGCCAATAGCCGATACTATAGAAAATAAAAAATTAACACCGTTGTCCTTAATGAGTATCAGCGGTAATCCCGCTGTGCAAAACTTTGGTGACGCACTATTTATTAGAAAACGCCCTCATTTAAAACGAAGAATTTTATTAAGTGGTCATATGGATACCGTCTATGCTGCAAACAATCCATTCCAAAAGCTAACCTATATCAATGATAATCACATCAATGGACCTGGTGTCGCAGACATGAAAGGTGGATTAATTGTTATGCTACACGCACTGTCAGCTTTTGAGCAAAGCAATTATAGTGAGGAGCTAGGTTGGGATGTCTTAATTAATTCTGAAGAAGAAATTGGTTCACCAGCTTCTAGCGCACTATTCAACGAATTAGCCCCCAATTACCAGGTCGCGTTAGTTTATGAACCAGCCATGACTCCTGCAGGCACTTTAGCCAAAAATCGTCGAGGCAGCGGTAAATTAACGCTTATAGCAACCGGCAAGTCTGCACATGTAGGTAGAGCATTTGATGAGGGCCGAAATGCTATCTGCTATTTAGCAGAAGCAATCACAGAGATTCATGCTCTAAATGGACAATGTGAAGGCATCACCATCAATGTCGGAAAAATTTCTGGTGGCGAAGCGTTGAATGTTGTTCCTGATCGAGCAGTTGCCCAACTTGATGTAAGAATCGCTCTACCAGAACACGAATTTTGGGTTAGAGAGCAACTCGATAAAATTATCAATAAATTGAAGAGAGCAGATTATACTTTAAGTATACATGGCGGTTTTGGAAGGCCAGTGAAGCGCGTTTGCTCAGGAACCGAGCGTCTTTTCAACCGTATTCATCATTTAGGCAAAGAATTAGGTTTAAATATCGACTGGAAAGACAGTGGCGGCTGCTGTGATGGCAATAATCTGGCGCAACATGGTCTAGCGGTACTGGATACCCTGGGAGTTAGAGGAGGAAATATACATAGTCCCGAAGAGTATATATTGCTTGATAGTTTATCTGAACGCGCCGCTCTTAGTGCCTTATTGTTAGTCGACTTAGCCCAAGGTGGCCTGGAGGATCTCAAGAAATGATGCTTTTTCGCAGTGCCAGGGAATCTGATTTAGATGAGGTATACTACCTTGCTGAGAAAAGTGGGATTGGAATGACCACTCTTCCTAAAAATAAAGAACTACTCAAAAAACGTCTTCACTGGTCCTGCGATTCATATAACAAAACAGTAACTAAACCGATTAACGAATATTATCTTTTTGTTTTAGAAGATCAAAGCAACAAAAAAATAGTGGGCACTTCTGCCATAGAAGCTAAAACAGGTTATGAAGCCCCATTTTACTCTTATAAAGTTTCAAGACGTACTCGTATATGTCATTCCTTGAATATACGCAGCGAATACGAAGTATTAAGTCTGGTGAATGACAATCAAGGACGCTCTGAAATATGTACTCTTTTTCTTGAACCCAAATACAGAAAAAACAATAATGGTTTATTACTTTCAAAAGCACGTTTTCTATTCATGGCACAATATCCTGCGCGTTTTGCATCTACGATTATTGCTGAAATGCGTGGCATTTCCGATGAGTATGGGCAATCACCTTTCTGGGATAATGTTGGATTTCATTTTTTTCATATGCCATTTGCCGAGGCTGACCGACTTACCTTAGCAACTAATAAGCAATTTATCGCAGACTTAATGCCGCGAAATCCTATCTATGTCAAACTGCTCTCCCCTGAGGCTCAGGCAGTCATTGGCAAACCTCATCACTCAACGGTACCGGCGATGACTATTTTACTAAGAGAAGGATTTCGCTATAACAACTATATCGATATTTTTGATGCCGGCCCTACTATTGAAGCTCCTCTCTCAGAAATTAAAACACTTAATTTAAGCCGTCTTATGGTGGTAAAAAGTCTCAGCGATGAAGTAAGTAGTCATAAATATTTACTGGCTAATATTGAATTAGATTTTAGAGCAACTATTGATTACGCCTTATTTAGCCCTAAAGACAATAGCTGTATTATCAGTAAGTCAACGGCCGCACTTTTAAATGTAACAGTTGGCAACAGTATTCGTGTTGCACCAATACAAATAAGCGAAACACCTTCATTCCAATGAGGAAAAGAGATGTCTAAATTTCAAATCATGCACAGTAAAGGCCAATATATTAATGGCTTATGGATAAAGGGAACAGGAAATACCCTTGAATCCATTAATCCAGCCAATGGAACACTTCTTTGGCAAGGAAATATTGCTACTGATAATGAAGTTGCTATGGCTTGTATATCAGCACACCAAGCGCTAACAGTATGGTCAATATTAGATTTTGAGCAGAGAGCTCAATACACCAAGTCTTTTGCCCAACAAGTAGAAAAAAATCGTGATCAATTAGCTCGATTAATTTCTATGGAAACGGGAAAGCCTTTATGGGAATCGCAAACTGAAGTAACAGCTGTTATTGGGAAAATTGGTTTATCCATACAAGCTTATGCCGAAAGGACTTTGCCTAAAGAATCTACTACCCCAGAAGCAAATGCATGTCTTCGCTTTAAACCTCAAGGTGTTGTTGCAGTATTAGGTGCGTTTAATTTCCCAGCCCATTTAAGTAATGGACATATAGTCCCTGCACTGCTTGCTGGTAACACCATTTTATATAAACCTAGTGAACAAACCCCTGCTGTAGCTGAGTTTATTATGCAATGCTGGCATGATAGTGGTATCCCTGAGGGAGTTATCAACTGCATACAAGGCGATGCGTCCTGTGGAACTGCTCTATTATCTCAGGACATTCAAGGAGTTTATTTTACAGGAAGCTATCCAACGGGATTGCGAATCCATCAACAATTTAGTCAAAGACCAGAAGTCATTCTTGCGTTGGAAATGGGAGGAAATAATCCGCTAGTTATTGATGAGATAAGTGACATTAATGCGGCAGTATATCACACAATCCTTTCAACGCTTATCACATCGGGCCAACGTTGTACCTGTGCCCGACGAGTCATTATTCCTAATACGCATCTTGGTGATGAGTTTCTACAACGCTTTATAAAAGCATGTACTCAAATAAAAGTAAGTCCTTTTGATGTTGAGCCCCAGCCTTTTATGGGACCTGTAATCAGTCATGTGCAAGCATTAAGGCATTTGCATGCTCAAAAAAAACTAATTTCATTAGGTGGAGAGTCACTTCTTTCCATGAAACTGCTCACTGAATACACAGGGCTTTTATCTCCAGGAATTATTGATATGACTTCCGTTACAAATCCTCCTGATGAAGAAATTTTTGCGCCCTTTGTTCAGGTTTATCGCTACGATCATTTTGACGATGCCATTCGGCTGGCAAATCAAACACGCTACGGATTATCTGCTGGCTTATTAAGCGATAAAGAGCAACACTATCATCAATTTTATCGATCGATACGTGCAGGATTAATTAATTGGAATAGACCCACTACTGGCGCCGCAAGCAATCTTCCTTTCGGCGGAGTTGGTCTAAGTGGCAATCACAGGCCGAGTGCTTTTTTCGCAGCAGATTATTGTGCTTATCCTGTTGCAAGTATGGAGCAACCTCTTTTATCCACACCAGCACAACTGCTACCTGGCGTAACGTTAGAATAATTATAGAGAGTCTATTGTCTTTGAGGATAATATAATGAATGTTTTTGAACTAAATATGGATGGTTTAGTAGGCTCAACCCATCATTATGCCGGCCTTTCTTCTGGAAATGTTGCTTCCACAACTAATGCATTAAGTTTCTCAAATCCTCAAGCAGCAGCAAGACAAGGTGTAGAAAAGATGCGCCATTTGCATTCTATGGGGCTGAAGCAAGGCATATTACCTCCACACCAGCGACCTAATCTCCATTTACTCTACCAACTGGGTTTTAAAGGGACTCCAACAGAACAGATAAATAAAGCCTATAAAACTGCTCCAGAACTACTTAGCGCCTGCTATTCTGCTTCAAGCATGTGGACTGCGAATGCAGCAACCATCTCTGCCAGCGCAGATACTGTTGATAAGAAAGTCCATTTTACTGCAGCGAATTTGGTGAGTAATCTACATCGCTATCAAGAATCTGTTTTTTCTGAACAACTACTACGCTCTATTTTTTCTAATGAAGATTATTTTACGCACCACGCTGCTTTACCTAAATCAATGATCACTAGTGATGAAGGAGCCGCCAATCACAATCGTTTATGTCAAAGTCATGCTCATCAAGGAATCAATTTATTTGTTTATGGAAAAAAAGCATTAAGAACGGCTCATCCCTATCCCGAACCCCAAATATACCCAGCAAGACAAACTAAAGAGGCTTCTGAGGCAATAGCTCGAAATCATCGACTCAATCCAGAGCAAGTAATTTTTGCCTGTCAAAATCCTGATGCAATTGATCAAGGAGTGTTTCATAATGATGTTATTTCCGTCGCTAATGAATCAGTATTCCTCGTACATGCCGAAGCATTTCTTAATCAAAAAGAAATTCTAAATACCCTAAGAGAAAAAGCGCAATTTCCTTTAACTATAATCGAACTGTCTAAAGAGCACTTGACTATTAAAGATGCAGTTGATACTTACTTATTTAACTCTCAGCTCATTACTTTGCCCAATCACAAAGGCATGATTTTGATCGCTCCATCTGAATGTCAAAATAATCTTAAGGTAAAAACCTGTATAGAAATACTTGTAGCAGATCACAGTAATCCTATTAATGAAGTACATTACCTTGATTTAAAACAAAGCATGCGTAATGGCGGTGGTCCAGCATGTCTGAGATCGCGTGTTCCTTTAAATGAAAAAGAGCTGTCAGCCATGCATCAAGGTGTTTTAGTGGATGATCACCTTTTAGATCGCATAGACCAATGGATTTTAAAACACTACCGCAGCAAATTACATGTTAGTGATCTGGCTGATCCGTCGTTAATAAATGAAAGTTTACAAGCTCTTGACGAATTAACCCAGATACTTAAATTAGGTTCTATTTATCCATTTCAAAATGAGTTGACTCAATAGATGAGATGGAGAACTAAATTTGGTAGATGTATTTATGTCTCCCCATCAGGATACAAAGTCTACCAAAATTTTTTTTATCGATGGTTAACTTTAGGTAGTACCGCTCTACAAACGGTAATTTGGAGGCCTAATCCGAAAAAACCTGTTCTATACTATATCCCTGTTCTGACATTAATGGCACGTAAATTTCCTGGTACTGGTTGTTTACTAGGCTTAGGAGGCGCCAGTGTTCCCCGATTGCTTAACTCAGAAAATCCGGGGCACCACATTGTCGTGGTTGATAATAGTGAAGAGGTTATCGATATTGCCAAACAGTTTTTTATGCTAGATAGCATCCCTGACATTACTTTAGTTCAGCAAAATGCAAACGATTACGTACGGGAATGCACAGCCCAATATAAACATTTAATTATTGATTTGTATGACGCCAATAATTTTCCCGCTGAATGCAATCACGAAGAATTTTTTATTCATGCCCAAAATAGACTGACTCCTGATGGCTTTCTAGCGATTAATTTAGCAAACTATAAGGAGCAATGGCCTATTTATCAGCTCATTAAAAAGCATTTTAAAAATACTATTGTTATTCCCGTTAAAAAAAGTGCAAATGTAGTGATTATTGCTTCCACCCATGGAAGTCATGAGTTCTTTATGAATGAAATAAAGTCCTGTCATCGATTTAAAAAGATTGTCTGGATGGATTCCTGGGGGTTCGTTGGGAAATATTAAAAGATAGTAGGTTGGGCGCGTGACCCAACTTACAATTATTTATGGCAATAAGATCTACAGAAAAAAACTTATATTTCCATTAAATCTTTTTCTTTTTCTACAAGTATTGCATCTATTTCTGCAATGTACTTGTCTGTTAGTTTTTGAATAACTTCTACCGCACGGCGCTCATCATCTTCAGAAATTGCTTTTTCTTTAACAAGATCTTTTAGCTGACTATTTGCATCTCTTCGAATGTTACGAATGGATACACGTCCTTGCTCTCCTTCATTACGAACTACTTTGATTAGCTCCTTTCTTCGTTCTTCAGTTAAAGGAGGCATAGGTACTCTAATTGCACTACCTGCAGTTGCTGGATTTAGACCTAAACCAGAGTTCAAAATTGCTTTCTCTACTGCAGCCACCATTGCTTTTTCCCATGGAGTTACTAAAATAGTCCGTGAATCACTGGCAGTGATATTGGCAACTTGGTTCAATGGAGTTGAATTTCCATAATAATCAACCTGTACATGATCTAATAGACCAACATTGGCTCTACCGGTACGAATTTTAGTCATATCAGTATGCAATGCTTCAATGGTTTTTTTCATGCGCTTTTCAGAATCTTGCTTAATCTCATTGATCATGATTTGCTCCGACAATAGTTCCTACTCGTTCTCCAAGTACAATCCGTTTTAAAGCCTTGGGGGCAGCCATATCAAAAACTTGTAGTGGCATGCCTTGATCTTGGCACAAACAAATTGCAGTAGAGTCCATTACCTCTAATCCCTTGGTGAGCACTTCTTTATAAGTTAAATAATCATAACGAATTGCGTCAGGATTCTTCATGGGATCATCAGAATACACGCCATCAACTTTTGTTGCTTTTAAAACAACATCAGCGCCTATTTCTATAGCTCTCAGGCAAGCAGCAGTATCCGTAGTAAAAAAAGGATTGCCAGTCCCTGCAGCAAAAAGTACCACATGGCCAGTACGTAAATGAGTAATTGCTTTTCTTCTATGATAAGAATCAACAACCCCTAACATAGGAATAGCTGACATAATACGGGCTGGAAGATCAATACGCTCTAAAGCATCTCTCATCGCAAGAGCATTCATCACTGTTGCCAACATACCCATGTGATCACCTGTAACTCGGCCTAACCCAGCCTTTGACAAAGCCTTGCCACGAAATAAATTACCACCACCGAGAACTAGACCAACTTCCACTCCCATGCTAATTAATTCAGCAATCTCGCAGGCCAGAGTATCTAGCACTGCGGGATCAATACCAAATTGTGAATTACCCATTAGGGCTTCGCCACTAAATTTAAGAAGTATCCGTTTATATTTTAATTGGGGATGACTGTCATTCATCATTTACGAACCTGAGCCATCACTTCTTCAACAAAGTTGTCTTCTTTTTTCTCAATGCCTTCACCTACTTCATAACGAACAAATGAAGTAACTTCAGCATTTTTCTCTTTTAAAAGTTGACCAACTTTGATGTTAGGATCTTTAACATAAGGTTGTCCTAATAAGCTCACTTCATCAATAAATTTATTGATTCGGCCTTCAATCATCTTGTCGATAATTTCTTGTGGCTTGCCACTTTCTTTAGCTTGAGCAGTGAAAATATCACGCTCATTTTCAATTGCATCAGCCGGTACTTGATCACGACTAACAACCACTGGTTTGCTTGCAGCGATGTGCATTGCTATATCTTTAGCCAGATCTTCATCGCCATTTTTTAAGCCAACCATTACACCGATACGAGAACCATGTAAGTAATAACCTATTACTCCACCCTCAGTATGCATTCTCTCTATGCGGCGTAGTTTAATATTTTCACCAATCTTAGCAACTAGCTGTTGTCTTGCTTGCTCAACAGAAGTACCAGCAGACAATATTTGATTTGATAAAGCAGTAATGTCGGTTACAGAAGTATTCAATGCAACTTGAGCTACTTTATTAGCAAAATCAGTAAAGTTCTCATCACGAGCAACGAAATCAGTTTCACTGTTGATTTCAATCATAACAGCAGTATGTCCGTCGGTAGAACGAGCAATCACGATAATTCCTTCGGCAGCAACTCGATCGGCTTTTTTATCGGCTTTTGCCTGACCAGCCTTACGCATTTCAGTAATCGCTGCTTCGATGTCTCCGTCAGTTGCTATAAGAAATTTTTTACACTCCATCATGCCTGCGCCTGTGCGCTCACGAAGTTGCATTACTAATCCAGCACTAATTGTTGCCATTTTTCAGTTCTCCACATAGCAAAAAGGGGGCTAATTAAAATTAACGCCCCCTTAATTCAAATATCAATTATTCCCCAGTTTTTTCTGCATCTTTAACTTCTACGAATTCTGAAGCAGACGACATACCACCTACAGTATTACTGTTCTTGCCATCTAAAATTGCATCAGCGACACAGCGGACATAAATATCTACTGCTCTCATAGAGTCGTCGTTACCAGGAATAACATAATCAATGTTATCTGGGCTATTGTTTGTATCAACAACACCAATAACGGGGATTTTTAATCGACGAGCTTCTTCAACAGCAATATGTTCAAAGCCAACGTCAACAACAAATAAAGCATCAGGCAAACCACCCATGTGCTCAATCCCACCTAAGCCGCGCTCTAATTTTTCAAGTTCACGGGTCAGCATTAACGCTTCTTTTTTGATCATGTCGTTAAACAGCCCTTTTTCTTTCATTTCTTTTAATTCCTTTAAGCGGAATATAGATTGACGGACTGTTTTATAGTTGGTCAACATACCACCTAACCAACGATGATCAACATAAGGCATACCGCAACGTTTCGCATGTTCACGAATACTTTCTTGAGCTGCTCTTTTAGTACCAACAAATAATATTTTAGCTTTATTGGAAGCCAGTCTACCTACGTAGTTTACTACGTCATTCAACATAGGCATCGTTTTTTCAAGATTTATAATGTGGATTTTGTTTCTTGCACCGAATATATACTCACCCATCTTTGGGTTCCAGAATCGGGTTCTATGGCCAAAATGAGCACCTGCTTCAAGCAGTTCACGCATACTTACATTCATTTTTAATCTCCAGGGTTAAGCCTCCACATCCCCCATACGAAACCCCAAGGGACCCTATCGTATGTGACGGAACGTGTGTGTATTTTAAAAGCGCGATATTTATAACATATTAGAGGAAATACAGCAATCAAATTAAGCCAAAGAGAATAAGCAAAAGCCTCTACTTTTTTGTTGCCTATTGCAAAAGCCATTCCATACGTAGTCTAGATGATGGCGTAGGATTGCATACATAAAATGTACTATTAGCATTTAAGGTACACCGACGTACTGTAGAATAATCAGCAGCAATCCAAACTATTGACCTCTCAAATGCGTACCGCACATAATACCGCATTGGCATAAGCATCGCCTGTATGCAAGGTATCAATAAGTTGCTCCGTCTTTCTATCGAAACGCCCCTGACCTAAATAAAAAAAGCGATAACCACATTCTAAAGGCGCTTTACCAAAAACATTAGCTAATTGAATGCCGGCCCCCACAGTGACACTAAACGTTGTTGTAGTACGTCCTGCAAACGCATTGTCAGGAATAGTGATACCGCCATCTAAAGAACTTTCAGCAAATCCTTCAGTATGCATCCAATTAGGACCAATACCTACATCCACTGTTAGCGCAGACTGTTTTTCGGGTAAAGGAATGATAGATTTCGCAACGAGATAGACTGGATAATTTGTTGTATCATATCTATAAGACAAATTCGTAAATAAACTCTCTTGAACCACATCGCCTGCAACATAGGCCTTAGGAAGATAAAAACCATTGAGGCCATAACTTAAATGAAAACGCTCGAAACGTTGGCTGTCGATGTAATAGCCTAGACCCACAACACCATTAGAACCATTATGTTGCGTTACGGTAAAGTCATCTCCGATTAATCCTTCAATATTGATGTGCTGGGTCTTTCCTTGGTTGCTCCAATAACCACCTGCTTGAGCAAGTACATGCCCCTGTTTTAGCACAGAGAAAATTGAGGTTAAATGCGCGCTTTGAGAACTAGTAGTGATTAGCTGGTTAGAATAAGCAAGACCCGTAGTCAAGGCCAATGCACCACATAATAGATTTTTTTTCATCAACTATCCTTGTTAAACAATAATTAATTTTTATTTTGCTCATTATTAGCAAATAAATCAGAAGCATACAAGAATTGAGAGCATTATCATTAAACGTTTTCCCACACCCCATGAACCAGCCGCGGGACGAAGAAATAAAGCGAAATAGTCTTAACCTAGAAACTATTGGTTCAAATTGTAGTGCTGGAGTTATTGGCAGGGAAATAATCCCCTTCTAGAATCGCAACACATTCGACTTCGTTGCTAACTTGCAGTTTATAACGAGTCGGGGAAAATGCACCTACATCAGCTTCATTTGCACACAAATCTCTACCAAAAATGGATAAAAACCTACTCCAGCACCGATTTTATTAGGGTAACGCAACACTTATCCAATACAATAAACACACTTGGAAATAAATCAACGCCAGTAATACAGGTAAAAATGAGGCAAATTTTTACCTCTGCGGTGCAGCACAAATTAGATTTTTTTGACGAAGTATATAGTTTAGATAACAAGCAACAGTTAATAGCCTAAGAATTAAAATTAATACTGCTTTTTGGGATTATTAATTGTAAAGTGATATCCGCCGCATAATGGTTTTTAATTTGAGTTTTAATTTAGAATAAGGAAATAAATCATGGCATTATCAATGTACCAAGCTACTATTCCTGCGTTTATCCGTATGTTAAATAACTTGTCTGCTATTCTCATTAAAGCATCACATCATGCTGAAGCAAAAAAAATTGATCCGGCTGTATTTATTAATGCACGTCTAGCTCCTGATATGTTTGCACTTGCTCGTCAAGTACAAATTGCTACAGATACTGCTAAAGGATGTGGCGCACGTTTGGCTGATGTGGAGATACCCTCTTACGCAGATACAGAAACCTCTTTCGCTGAATTGCATGAACGAATTGCTAAAACAGTGCAATTCTTAAAAAGTATTCCAGAGGAAAAACTTAATGGTAGTGAGGAACGAGAGATTACACTAAAAATGCGCGGTAGTGAGATTCGTTTGAGCGGTCAGCAATATGTTATTAATTTTGCTCTACCCAATTTTTATTTTCATGTGACTACGGCCTATGATATTTTGCGTCACAATGGTTTAGAGATAGGTAAAATGGATTTTTTAGGAGCGGTATAGTTACACTTGAAATGCAGTAAAATAAATCCGACAGATATTCTTGTTTTGTACATCATCTAAGCCCAGTGATAGGTTGGGCTACGACTCAACCTACATCATTGGGGTACTAACTTTAATGTCCGTTTCGGATAAGAATGTCACCTACATCGAAACCGCTCGGACTGAGGAAGTGTTTTAGCACTGTCTCGAAATCTGTCCGAAGTCTCGAAAAACCTTGCTAATTTTGATGCGAGGCTTCGAGACGGAGTTACGCTCTGGATGATGAAACAGTCACAGCATAAATCAAGTATGATATTTAAACCAAACGGGCATTATTTTGTTCAAGTAAACCATGAACTTCCATAAGCCAACTTGCATTTCAACACTCCCCAAGGGATCAGCTTTCTCTTCTGGATAGGCAATACCAAGCCCAAAAAGACCCGGCCCTATGATCCCAACATGGGGATTATATTTTGCAGTTTCATAATCGCCAATTACCATATTTTGCCGTTTCTCAAACCCTACTGCGTAAATAACCTTATCGCATTCGGGCAAATAACGTGAAATATTAGGCTGACTTGTATTGTAGCGCACTAGATTGGCAGGCAAAACACCGTCTATATTTTCTCTCGCCCATTCGGCAGTTTGCCCTTTAAGACCTGTGTTATCAAAAAGTATCCAATCCCCCATATCTATAGCATAACGGCAGGGAGAACGATAAAAATTAATTACTTTTTTCACGCCTAGTTCCACGAGATAACGCACAATGATAATCGCAGAATGAGAGGAACCAAACACAGCATAAGTCTCGTTTTTATTAGCCAAGTGAGTTAACTTTTCTTTATCTATAGCTATATCAAAAGGAATAACATCAACCCCCGGGTAATTAAGGCTTGAAGGCGATGCGCCCGTTGCTAGGACTACATTTTGTGCTTCAAACGATTGAGAGTCAGAGTGTAAAGACCATACCCTATTAGATAAACTCATTGTATTAATGGTTGTTTTTTGTATTTCAACTTTTTGGGACAAGTGATCAGAAATCCACTGCAATGGCTCAACAATATATTTTAAAGTACAGGTCTTATCTACAGATAAAGTATTTAAGGTAAATTGCGCCGCAACCTCTTTATAAGAGAAGGAAGATACCGTATTTAAAAAATCATTAAAGTATTTTACACTGGTATTACTAGATACATTACGCCAATATAAGCCTAAATCGCCTACCTTAAAATGAGGATCTATCCATAAAATATCTTTAGGAGAGATACCATAATCTAATAACTTCCCGACAACAGCAATTCCCGCGGGCCCAGCGCCAATAATTGCCCATTGAAAAGGCTTTGTATTCTTTTGACTCAAATTACCCTCCCTAAGTTATGAAAACTCAATAAAGAATTGCTACAAAAAACACCAACATAGCATTAATATTATCTTAGAGGAATTGAAACAGATTTTAAATTAAATAAAAGAAACACTACCTCATCAACTCTTTGTAAGATACAAAGAGTTGATTTTAGCTTACAACTAATTACCTCAATGGATGCTCGTAATTAGTAACAACTTTGTTGCAACCAGCAGTTTCCGTATGCATTACATACTCTTATTGTTTGGCAACCGTATCCACCATAATATCCGTAATACAATGGAGCTCCTACAATGACTGCGCCACCATACCAGCCGCCACCATGCCAACCACCGCCGTGCCAACCACCGCCATGCCAGCCACCGCCATGCCAGCCACCGCCGCCACCATGCCAACCGCCGCCACCACCATGCCAACCGCCATGAGCTGCAGCTACTGCGCTGAACATGATACATAAAGCAAATACGAGAGTCCGTATTATACTTTTTTTCCCTGTAGTATTCATAACGTCCTCACTATTAATTTTCTCTTTGACATAATATAAGTATAGTTCATTTATTAACCATTGAGTGACGTAAGAACCTGGCAGCTAACGGATTTCCCCTCTTATTTTAACGTCAGTTTCGGATGAAGAACTCAGCTTTACCTTGCCCCGTTCGGCATGAGGAAGGCTTTAGGCTAGGTACTGTACCAAAACCCTTCGAGAGGTCGCTAAGCGAACGAAGTGCCGAGGGCTCTCCAAATCGCTGTGACGTGGGAAGTGCGAGGAACCGGAGTGTTCTCGCGATTAGAACACTGTATTGACGAAGCAATTTCCCGCAACAGCAAGTTTGGAAAGAGGTCTAATGATGTTGGTGATAAACTTACTTTTATCACCAGTTAGATGAGTTATCGACAAGGAGAAATCGGAGCACCCAATGGTACGTTGGGCAGTACTTCCTCTTCTGGTTCAGGTTCAACTTCTTCTTGAATAATTGGTAAGATCGGCTCAAATTTTTTTCCTTTTGGATTAAAAAATGGACCAGGAAAATATTTTTCTTTTTTAGTTTGCATGTGTCTTTCCAGTGGTTAATGTATCAATGATTATACCTAAATTTATTACATTTAAGCACACATAAAAGCAGATTGTTTACATTCTGCTTTTCTTTCTGGATGAATAAGATTTGTTAAAACGACCGACGCCATTGGATCAATCCTATACTCACCGGTATCTATATCTGAAGGAGTCATTGTGATGATACTTTCACCGGTACTCAAATTAATATTTACTGATAAAGTTTCATTTTCTTCAGCAACAACAGGTGCCATCAAACGTAATTTTATAGAGGTTTGCTGACTTAACTCATGGGAGTACTTCACTAAAAAATCACACATATCAACAGATTCTTGAAAAAATTCACGTCCGCCGGCGATCACCATAATCAGTCCATTGTCACACAATGATGTATTCTCCATAAATCCGCTCACTAATGACTTAACATTTTTCACTTGTTTAAGAGTAATAAAATGAACCAGTAAAGCAGTAGAGTCCTGTGGATTAATTAAAGCAAAAGCAACACAAGTTCTGAGTCCATCCGTACGTGCATAATGATAAGAATCAGACGCTTTAATTAGTACGCCGTGACTGGTTAATACTTGATAAGTTTTTGATTTATCGTTAGAAGATGGCGAAGGTAAATCGCTAGCAAGGAAGAATTGGTGCATAAATAACCTCTAATAAAAAATAAACAACTCCTTTTGAACTGTTAATACGGAACACGCAAACCATAAGTTAGTTTGGTGCCTTCTTCATTTAAAAGAAAACTCTTATCAATCATTGTCTGCAATAAGGCATCAGGATTCTTAGTTAATTTTTCAGGCCAATTAAAAAGCATAATAGTCAAAATATTGCGATGCTCCCCTTTATCCAAATCAAATGAATTTTTCTTATCAGGAATCATACGATATGTTCTGCTGTAGACAGTATTTAGGTAAGCTTTAATTGTATTAATAGTCGCTGGATCACTATCTTTAACTAAAAGAAGGCTCACACCAACTTCTGCAATCACATCATTCTCAGTACGCGCAATTATCTCGCTGATATGATTTTTCAAATAGGTAGTAATCCACTCAAAAGTATCAGAACGCAGTCTGCCTTGATAAAAACGACTGGCACTGATAATAAAATGAGTCATCCCATAAATTTTTGCGGAGTATTCTAAGTCAGTTAACCGTTCATCTTCTGAGTCTGGGAAAACATTTTTAAATTGATTGGTATAAGGCTCTCTTAAATCAACTATCCCCAAATTGTAGAGATAATAAACATAATTGATGAGTTGTGCGCCGTAAATCTTTATATTTTCCTCGTCAAGAATATAGTTTTTAAAATCATTCTCTTTAGTTTTCAAGAAATTAATAACTCTAGAAGTATTAGGAAATAAAGGACTATCTTCTAAATGATATGAATGTATTTTATTAATTAAAATCAGTAAATTCAGATAATAAGCAATTCTTGGATATTTTAAGCTCTTTCTTATTCTTTCTTTTGTTTTATCTGTATCAAGCTCATTAACTGTTAGTAATCGTTTATTTTCATTCTCTATAACTGCATTGTTTTTTAGATTCTCATTCAGGTATTTATAGCGTTCACTCATTAAATACAAATAATTAATAATAGGATTAAGGTATTCTGCATTACCTGTAATGGCATACATTCTTATAGCAAAATGCTCTTGTTTCACAACGGGTAAAGTGAAAAACTTGGATTGATAATTTTTTAAGATCCTATCCCCGATGGTTGCATAACATACAGAATGAAATAGACATAAACTAATTATTAAGTAACGCATAAAATCTTTAATTGTATCCTATTCAAAATCCAAAGCAGCCAATACTTTATCAAATAATCATTAACAAAATATTAAGAGGCCTAGCCTAAAATTGATACTTTTTCGCACAGAAAAAAATTTTTCCACCTTAATTATGAGCAAAATAAATAAATTTGATTAAAACCTTTGCATCAGGTTAGATTGCTTCGTAGGGCTCGCGATGATGGCACTTTCAGCAGACTTCTTTCGAAACGCTTCTGTGCTCCGTTTCGCATCACACTTTACTCGATACAGTAGTGTTTCGAAAGAGGTCTAGTTTTTGCTCTGAGCAGAATTGATGCACTACCCTCAGTAAAATCAAGATTATTGGCTCACAATCAACTGATAGATTGTGAGCGAAAAAGTAACTAATCAAGATTTGATAATTTATTTAAAAGCTGATTACCCACTTTTGCTGCTTTGCCTTTTGCTTTATTAGTTAAAACAACTACGCCAAGCTGTTTCGATGGGGAAAAACCAATAAAAGTACTAAATCCAATATTTGCCCCATTCTTAGTGATCAATAATTGTTGACCACGTTTAATACGTTGCCACCCTAATCCCAAAACAAATTGAGGCTTCACAATAAAATGGGGTTGCTGAGCAAATTGCATTGCTGATAATAATTGTGTTGATGAATTCTCTACTTTAATGCCTAAGTTGGCTTTCATAAATTTCAACAAATCTGCTGCAGAGGAACGTAAAGCCCCTCCTCCTAAAAAATTAGCAGGCACATAATGTGGAGCAGGATTATTGTTCGGACGATAGCCTTGGGCCTGAAGTGACAGTTTATCCGGAGATAAAGTAAAATAAGTGTTATTCATTGCCAAAGGCTGGGTGATATTTTCTCTAAGGAGATTAGCTAACGGTTCGCTGGTTGCATTTACTAAAACATATCCTAACAACCCAAAGCTAACATTAGAGTATAAATAATGGCTACCTATCGGTGTTTTCGGCTGCCAAGTTTTCAATTTATTAAAAAATCCTTTAACATTTCCTGCTTTTATCCCAAACTGTTCCAATTGTCTGTAAAAACTTGCTGTGTGAGTTGCCAAATGCACCACCTGGACTTGGTCAATAGGTAATCCTCTAGTATTTGACAGTTGCGGGATATATTTCACAACGGGATCGGTTAAACTCAATTTTCCAGCTTGAACCTCAACTCCTAATAAAGTAGTAACAAAAATTTTAGTGATGGAAGCTAATTCGAAAATAGTGTCTTTGGTAACTGGAGTATTTTTACTTTTGTCAGCAATTCCATAATTAAAATAATAGTCCTGGCCATTATAATAAATAGCTATAGCTGCCCCAGGAATCTGATTATTGGCGAGAAAAGGTTTAACTGTTTTATTAACCAATTGATTGACCGTGGTATTGTTATCGGATGCCTGAGCAGAAGTAGTCAATAACGATAAGACTGAAAACATGGATAGGAAGGTTTTAAAAAAATGGTACCATCTCATAATAAGTTTCGTCCTTAATACTTAAATAATATAAATTACCCCCAATTTGTATCTCACCACACTAAAAATATCAAATAAATTTACATTTATCTTTATTCATCATTCTCCTTCATTTTCCCGCTCTTTTAGTACACATTAGTTGGGCTAAACACGCAAAGTGCAGCCCAACAGAATTGGCTAAATATCCATACCTTGCATTGTCGTATTAGTAGAAACCAACTCTTCTAAAAGTTTTTTCGGTGCCTTGTATTCTTTACAGCTAAGCACCTCAATAAGGCTTTCGTTAACGTCATCCTGCAACTCACTAATTGCCAATTTAAACTCATTGAATGCAGTCTCTTTGGCCTGTCGATTTACTTTATTAAAATTAGTCTGGAAATAATTAGGATAAAGATCTAGTAAAATTCGAACTTTAGCTATCTCTTCGTTTTTTATACACCGCAAAATAACATCAAAATTATCTTGATCAAGATAACTAAATAAATCAGCTAAAATATTAGGCTCTCCTTTAATGATCACCATCATAATAACTTTGAAATCTTTATCCGAAAGAACTGAAATCGCTTTATGCACAAAAGTCATGTCTGCTCTATCATGCGTCAATATATTTGCCCCACTTCGTATTAAGAACTGCAATATTCT
Source organism: Legionella fallonii LLAP-10 (assembly GCF_000953135.1). Lineage (NCBI taxonomy): Bacteria > Pseudomonadati > Pseudomonadota > Gammaproteobacteria > Legionellales > Legionellaceae > Legionella > Legionella fallonii. The sequence goes on from NZ_LN614827.1 coordinate 1,920,744, forward strand.
TAGGTAGGTGGTTTTTTCGTTTGTTTTAGCTTGGGCATATCCCTCCAGGGCTAAAAATAAAGGGCAATTACCCGAATGATTTTGCTGTCTATTGACGTTAACATTGTGGTTCACCAACCATTGTACGTTATCAAATTGCCCATTGTAACAGGCGTACATTAATGGAGTAAAAGCATCGGCCTTATCATCATCAAAGTCTAAAATTTCCTCAAGCGCACCTCTTTTAAGATAAGGAAGATCAAACGTAGAAATATCAAGCCTCTCTTCATCTAATTGTGATAAAGATTCATTTTCAAGGACAATCCGCCCAACTTCAGTAGCATATAATTTATCTTTTTCACTAAGATTGAACACATTTATGTCTATAAGTATGGTCATTAACGTGTAATGGTCGGAGTAGTTTTGGTGTAATTCACCAGCTGAAATATCACTATCTTCAGGATTCAAAAAGAAATACTTTTGCGAAATTTCCTCACGATATTCTCGATAATTAATTAGAATGGCACTACCTGCTTGTATGTCCTTGGTTGTAACCACTTTTGTAACTACACTACCGTGAAGAGTCCCCCGCTTAAATTCAGCATTATCTTGAGTATCAGAAAAATTAGCATAGCGGGTAAAATTACCTTGTGTTACCGCATCAACAAATTTACTACCAACTTTCATTGTATAACTATCGTCAGCTAGCGGATTACTTTCAAAATATTCATCAAATTCTTTTTGATTAGCAAAGACAGTTCCGGTATAAAGCCCTAGACAAGTTCCGGCAGGAATAAAGGTTTTTGCAAATAATCCCCTGCCATTATGTTTTTTCAGTAAATTAACACGCTTCACAGCAACCAGTTGAGGTTGATCTAATAAACTAGGGATGTATTCTTCCGGCTTCATATTATCAATACCAAGATCCGCTAAAAGTTGCTTTTCAATGTTAGGAGATTCAATATCCTCCCCATTTTTTTCCTTTCTAGGTGTCGAAAAAAATACGAGTCCCCCTTTATTTACTCCATGCTTACTCAATCTTTCCTCCCTCATTATTTTCCTTTTTTCTTTAAGAGACTCTGTTACATAATCATCATATTTGGATGGTATTTTAATAGTTCGTTTTGTTTGCTTCGGCATGTTACTTATTCCAAGGTAAAAGTGCTTATTATAAGGCATTGATCATAATAAATACAGTAAGCTCTTTTTTAATATCGTCTTGCCTATTATGATTACTCATTAAAACAAAATATATTGATTAACAAAAAGTTGATATTGAGAGCACTGTTGCTCTACTATTGCATGTGCTAACATTAATAGAATTAATGAAAAAATTAAAAGCTGTTCTAAAAGCATATTTTATCAATGAATTAGATCAACTAATTGTGGCATCTCACTAAGCAATAGTAAAAATGTTGCCTATTTTCTGCGATTTGCTCTCAGGATGTAGGTTCAACTTAATATCAGCTAAGCTTATTGAAAAGTTACAATTAAGCCTCATTTTTTAGCTAGAGTCTTGAGGATTTTCATAAATTTTAATTATATTTGGGATACCCTATGGCTGTTACAATTAAAACACCCGATGAAATTGAAAAAATGCGTATAGCTGGCCGGTTGGCCGCCGAAGTCCTTGAAATGATAGGACCACATGTACAAGAAGGGATTAGTACCGAAGAACTAAATACCCTTTGCCATGATTATATTGTCAATGATCAAAATGCGATTCCTGCCCCATTGAATTACAACGGTTTCCCCAAATCCATTTGTACCTCAATAAATCATGTAGTATGTCATGGAATTCCTGGAAAAAAGATCTTAAAAAAAGGCGATATCATTAATATTGACATTACGGTCATTAAAGATGGATATCATGGAGACACTAGTAAAATGTTTTTTATTGGTGCTCCTTCTATCAAAGCAAAACATGTAGTCCAAGTTGCCCATGAATGCTTATTCATTGGTATTGATATGGTCAAACCTGGTGCTTTATTAGGTGATATTGGCCATGCCATTCAACAACATGCAGAAAAAAATCGCTGCTCCGTAGTGCGAGATTATTGTGGTCATGGTATTGGTCGAGTTTTCCACGAAGATCCACAAGTGCTGCATTATGGTATACCAGGCACAGGAATGAAACTGGAACCAGGAATGACCTTTACCATAGAGCCGATGGTGAATATTGGTAAGCACCATACCCGGCTACTACCTGATAATTGGACCGTGGTCACTAAAGACCATAGCCTTTCGGCCCAATGGGAACACACCCTTTTGGTTACTGATGATGGTGTAGAAATTTTAACTCTGCGCAATGAAGAACGATAACCATATTCTTAAAAGCACCATCAAACAATTTAAAGAAACCTTATGCGCTGAATTTAGCCAAAAAGGAAATATTAGCGCTGTTACCCGTAAATTAGCAGTTTTTATTGATAACGTTTTAATTACTTTATTTGAAAAAAATAGGCTCGGCCAGGGCGAACATTTCTGTCTTCTTGCCCTGGGGAGTTACGGGCGTAGAGAATTACAACTCCATTCGGACATCGATTTATTATTGCTCTATACAGGTAAAACATCCAAAACACTCCTCAATCGAGCGCAAAACTTTATTCAGGATTGTTGGGATATAGGTTTGGAAGTAAGCCACCAAATAACAACCGTTCACTCCTGTGCCTCACTAGCCTCTCAAGATCTAAGCGTTATATCCAGTATCATGGATATGTTTTTATTATGTGGCCGGGGCGCGCTAATGGAAGAGTTAATCTACCAAACTCATCCGTTACATATGTGGCCCAGTCATGAATATTTTTTTGCCAAGCAACAAGAGCAAAAAAATCGTTATGCAAAATATGGAGAAACCGCTTATAACCTAGAGCCCAATGTAAAATATGGGCCTGGGGGACTACGCGATTTACATATATTGCTCAGTATTAGCAAGCGTCATTTTAACGTAAAAAAGTTAGCGGATGGGATTAATTATGGATTTATCACCGATAAAGAATATGAGGAGTTAATTTACTGCCAACATTTTTTATGGAAGGTGCGCTTTGCCTTGCATATGCTCGCTGAAAAACCAGAAGAGCGCTTATCTTTTGATTATCAAGTCAAACTAGCACAAGTTTTTGGTTATCAAGATGAGTCACACTCTCTGGCCATTGAACAATTTATGAAAGACTATTTTAAAGTCATCAAACGCAATAGAGAGCTTAATGAAATGCTCTTACAATGGTTTGATGAAACTATTGTCCATCATCAAAAACAAAAATTAACTCCCTTGGATAACGAATTTCAGCTATCCAACAACTATATCGAAATTCGTAATGCACGGATATTTAATCACAATCCTCAAGCATTACTTAAATTGTTTCTATGGATAGCACAAAGACCCGATATTGATGGAGTTAGAGCGAGTACCATTCGTTTAATTAGAGAATCACTCTATTTAATGAATAGACGGTTTAGAGCGTCTCCAGAGGCAACAGAAACGTTTCTGAATATTCTAAAAACTGGTTATGACCCTTATGAAGCGCTACAAAGAATGAATCGCTATGGAGTTTTAGCGCATTATCTTGATTGTTTTGCTGCAGTTACAGGACAAATGCAATATGATTTATTTCATGTCTATACCGTAGATCAGCATACTCTTTTTGTTATTCGCAACATCGCTCGTTTCAAACAAAAACACTATGAGAAACAATTTCCCTTATGCGCCAAAGTAATAAATTCACTGGATAAACCAGAAATTTTATATTTAAGCGCCCTATTTCATGATATTGCTAAAGGTCGCGGAGGTGACCATTCTGAACTTGGTGCTGTTGAGGCTCAGCAATTCGCCCAACGCCATCATATAGAACAAGCAGATACCGAGTTATTAGTATGGCTTGTCCGCTATCACCTATTAATGTCTCAAACAGCTCAGCGACAAGACATCTATGATCCCAAGACCATAGAGCGCTTTTGCCAATTATTACCACAATCTCGATATTTGGATTATCTTTATTTGCTCACTGTGGCAGACATCTGTGGTACTAATCCTTCTTTATGGAATGCATGGAAAGACTCCCTACTGAAGGAATTATACAATGCAGCAAAACACGTGCTCCAAAAAGAGCAAAAATTAATGGATGAAACAGCCCTTATTTCTTCTCGCAAACAGCATGCTTTAAATATTTTAGTTTCAGAAGGTACATCACCCGATGCCATTAATACACTATGGGATCAATTCAAAGGGAAATATTTTCTTCATGAGTCCCCTGAGGTGATAGCAAGACACACTAAAGCGATCTTAACAACCAAGCAATTTCCTTTAGTTATGATCATGCCTCATCATAGTCAAGGTGGAACAGAAGTCTTTATTTATATGCCTCACAGAGATGAGCGTTTTACTATTACTACCTCTGTATTAAGCAATCATCATGTTACCATTCAAGAAGCAGCAATTATTACCTGTGATAATCAATTTGACTTGGATGCCTATGTTATTTTAGATGAACAAAATCAGGCTTTTTTTGACGAACATCGCACAGCCGAAATTCAAAAAGACTTATGCTTTCATTTGGGTAACCACAACAATCTACCCCCTGTATCACGTAAAAGACTATCTAGAGCCCTTGCTCATTTTAATGTTAAAACACTGATTACTTATAATGAGGACGAACTCCACCAACATACCCGTATGTTTTTAATCGCTAGTGACAGGCCTGGCCTTTTAGCAACAGTAAGTCGAGTATTTCTCGACCTAAGTATCCATTTGCATAATGCCAAAATTGCAACTGCAGGAGAACGTGCTGAGGATACATTCTATGTAACCAACCATGAAAACAAACCGCTAGATTCAACGGAAAAAGAGATTTTACGTCAAAAACTAAGCGAAGCACTGTCGAACTCTACGGTTTAATACTGATAGAGCATCCAGGGCTGCAACATCTTGGCAAACACGTCTCATGACATTTTTAATCTCAACGGGATAATTGACAAAACTGACGTTAACTAAATGACAGTAAGGGCTAGGGAGAGGCACTTTGAACGATATTTCGCTCTTAACCTGACAAGCGATGAGCCCTTGCTTAACTCAACAACCTTTGTCAAGCAACGGATCCGACCTACAGTTACTGGAGCAGTTTGGATCAACAACTTAATAAGTCAATCCAGCGCGCCTAACTACTATCGACACATTTTAAAAAAATCAGTTAATAATAAAGAACATTCCTGCTGCATAATCCCTTCATCGATAACAACTTTATGATTTAAAGGATGGCCTTGTAGTAAGTTAAATACTGAACCGGCAGCACCTGCTTTCAGATCCCGAGTTGCAAACACTAAACGTTTGATACGCGCATGAACAATAAGCCCTGCACACATAGCGCAAGGTTCAAGCGTAACATACAGAGTCGTATCTAATAATCGATGATTTTTAATCGCTTGAGAGGCCTGCCTTATCGCATTAATTTCGGCATGCCCCGAAGGATCATGGCTATTTTGTAGAGTATTTCTACCCACACCAAGAAGCTCATTGTTTTGATTAACTAATACGGCACCAACAGGCACTTCCCCTACTGATTGCGCAAGGACAGCCTGCTGATATGCTTGTTGCATCCAATAACGATCACTCATTCCCATTCAATGGTTGCAGGTGGCTTACCGGAAATATCATAAGTAACACGAGATACACCATGCACTTCATTGATAATTCGGTTAGAGACGTTAGCAAGAAAATCCCAAGGTAATTGAGACCAATGTGCGGTCATAAAATCCACCGTCTCGACTGCACGAAGACAAATAACATAGTCATAACGACGTCCATCGCCCATGACCCCAACACTTTTAACCGGCAAAAATACAGCAAATGCTTGGCTTACCTTCTGATACAAATCAGCATTGTGCAATTCTTCAATAAAAATTGCATCAGCTTTCCTCAAAATATCGGCATATTCCTTTTTAACTTCACCCAGAATACGTACACCTAAACCGGGCCCCGGGAAAGGATGTCGATAAACCATAGAATGAGGTAGTCCTAATTCCCGCCCAACTTGTCTTACCTCATCTTTAAATAATTCGCGAATGGGTTCCAATAATTTTAATTTCATCTCCTCTGGCAAACCACCTACGTTATGATGCGATTTAATAACTGCAGAAACCCCATTAGTGCTTGTGGCAGCAGACTCTATCACATCAGGATAAATGGTCCCTTGGGCCAACCAGCTTACTCCAGAAATTTTATGGGCTTCCTTATCAAAGACATCAACAAAAGTTCGTCCAATAATTTTTCGCTTCTCTTCAGGGCATGTAACTCCCTTAAGAGCCTTCATAAATTGTTGTTCCGCATTTACGGCAATAATATGAATTCCCATATGCTGGCCAAACATATTCATTACCTGATCGGCCTCGTTTAAACGCAACAAGCCAGTATCAACAAAAACACAAATTAATTGTTTTCCTATCGCTTTATGTAGCAAAGCTGCGACTACAGAGGAATCCACTCCCCCAGATAAACCGAGCAAGACTTTATCACTTCCTACTTGTTGTCTTATTTTGCTGATTGCCTCATCAATAATATGTTCAGGAGTCCAATCGGTGGAAGCATTACAAATATCAACAACAAAACGACGGAAAATACTAATCCCCTGAGCAGTATGAGTCACTTCAGGATGAAATTGCAGACCATACATCTGGCGAGTTTCATCAGCCATTCCTGCAATAGGAGCATTGCGGGTTTCACTGATAACACTAAAACCCGCAGGCACTTGTGTCACTTTGTCACCATGGCTCATCCATACATCCAATAAAGAGAATCCTTCAGATGAGCGTCTGTCTTCAATTTCTGAAAAAAGCTTATTTTTACCCTGCAATTTTAATTCAGCATAGCCAAATTCTTTTACTGAGGACGATTGCACTTCTCCTCCTAATTGCACTGCCATAGTTTGCATACCATAACAGATACCTAATACAGGTATTCCTGCATTAAAAACCCATTCTGGAGCACGAGGATTAGCGTCATGAGTTACAGTAGAGGGTCCGCCAGACAGAATCACTCCACAAGGATGAAGCGCCTCAAATTGTGAATGTTCCACATTATAGGGATGAATCTCACAATAAACCCCTAACCCGCGAATACGACGCGCGATGAGCTGGGTGTATTGTGAACCAAAATCGAGAATAAGTATGGGGCGTTGTTTTAAATCATTCATTATTAATTGTCCACCTGATAATTAGGTGCTTGTTTGGTAATACTCACATCATGAACATGTGATTCTCTCATACCCGCATTAGTCACTTGCACAAATTGTGTTTTTGTATGCAACTCATCGATTGTAGAACAGCCCGTGTATCCCATACAAGAACGCAAACCACCTAATAATTGATGGACTATGGTTTGTACTGGACCCTTATAAGGAACTCGGCCTTCTATTCCTTCAGGAACTAATTTTTCAGATCCTTGAGATGCATCCTGAAAATACCTATCACTTGAACCTTGAGCTAAAGACATGGCACCAATAGATCCCATTCCTCTATAACTCTTATAAGTACGTCCTTGATATAATTCAATTTCACCAGGAGATTCCTCTGTTCCTGCGAACATGCCGCCTAGCATTACTGTATCTGCACCAGCAGCTAAAGCTTTGCACACATCCCCTGAAAAACGAATACCGCCATCAGCAATGATTGGGATTTTTCCTTTTAATTCCGCTGCTACATTTGCAATAGCGCTAATTTGAGGAACACCAACACCGGTTACAATGCGAGTAGTACATATTGAACCAGGTCCTATGCCCACTTTCACCGCATCGGCCCCAGCCGCATATAAATCATGAGCAGCAGCTGCTGTAGCAATATTGCCGCCAATTACCTGAACATCAGGGAACTGTTTCTTAATCCATTTCACTCGATTTAAAACGCCTTGTGAGTGACCGTGCGCAGTATCAACAACAATCACATCAACACCTGCCTCTACTAGAGCGGCAACTCGTTCGTCAGTTCCCTCACCAACACCAACAGCAGCCCCTACGCGTAATTGCTCTGACTCATCTTTACAGGCATAAGGATTATCTTTTGCTTTTTGGATGTCCTTAACGGTAATTAATCCACGTAATTCAAACGAATTATTAACAACCAATAGTTTTTCAATACGATGTTTATGCAATAGACTTCGTACTTCCTCTCTACTCGCCCCTTCTTTTACTGTAACCAATCGTTCTTTTGGCGTCATTACGTCAGCAACAGTTAAACTCATGTTAGTTTCAAAGCGAATATCACGGCTTGTTACTATACCCACTAAATGTTCGCCATCGACAACAGGAACCCCTGAGAAATTATAACGTGTCATGACATCAAGCAGCTTTTCCACAGTAACATCAGGTGTTACAGCGATGGGATCTTTGACCATACCACTTTCAAATTTTTTAACTCGTCTCACCTCTTCAGCCTGAGCTTCAATACTCATATTTTTATGAATAATACCAATACCGCCTTCTTGCGCTAAAGAAATAGCCAATCGCGCCTCAGTTACTGTATCCATGGCAGCAGAAAGTAAAGGCATATTCAGAGAGATTGTTCGCGTTAATTTGGTTTGTAATGAAACATCTTTTGGAAGAACAAGCGAGTGGGCGGGCACGAGCAATACATCATCAAAGGTCAATGATTGCTGTACAATATTAAGAGGCATTATCATCTGACTCCAGTGGTTAAATTAACCGAATAGTATACTATAAATATAGAAAAAGTTAAACATATAATTCATAAATATTACATTTTACTTGCTAATATAAGTTTAATTTCAATTGAAGAACTTGACAGCTTGAATTAATGATGCAATAGCGTGTAAACTCTTGGTTAAATATTGTGTTGGGAAGGGTGCAACATTGGCTAAAATAATTGTAATCACTTCAGGTAAAGGTGGAGTAGGAAAAACTACTTCTTCTGCGGCTATCTCTTCTGGTCTTGCCCTACTAGGACATAAGACCGTTGTGATAGATTTCGATATAGGATTAAGAAATCTAGATATCATTATGGGGTGCGAAAGACGTGTTGTATATGACTTTATCAACGTCATCAACGGTGAAGCGACTCTCAATCAAGCGTTGATTAAGGATAAGCGTGTTCCTAACCTTTATATACTACCCGCCTCCCAAACACGCGATAAAGATGCGCTTACTATAGAGGGTGTAGAAAAAGTCCTCAATGAGTTATCAAAAGACTTTGCGTTCATCATTTGTGATTCTCCAGCAGGTATTGAAATGGGTGCTTTAATGTCCATGTACTTCGCCGATCATGCAATAGTTGTTACTAACCCAGAAGTATCATCAGTGCGTGATTCAGACAGAATTTTAGGAATTTTGGCCAGCAAAACCAAAAGGGCAATTGATAATGCCCCTCCAGTCCAAGAGCACTTATTGCTAACGCGTTATGATCCTGAGCGAGTAGAACGGGGTGAAATGCTCTCAGTAAATGATGTTAAAGAAATTTTAGCCATTCCTTTAATTGGCGTAATTCCAGAATCAAAATCAGTTCTTAGAGCATCGAACACAGGTACACCTGTAATCCTTGATGAGAACAGTGATGCCGGTCTTGCTTATCAAGACGCTATCGCGCGTTTTCTCGGCGAAGAAAGACCTATGCGTTTTATAAATACCGAGCGTAAAGGAATATTGCGTCGCTTATTCGGTAAAAACAAGGAGGAAGTGGCTATATGAGTATATTTAACTATTTGCGTAGAAGAAACTCTACCGCATCTGTTGCCAAAGAGCGTTTGCAGATAATTATTTCTCATGAACGCTCACAACGGAATACTCCAGATTATTTACCCAAGCTACAAGAAGAAATTCTGGCCGTTATTGCTAAGTATGTGAATATTACTCGTGATCAGGTCAGTGTTAACCTTGAGCGTTCTGGAGATAGCGCTGTTTTAGAACTAAACATTACTATGCCTGATGAAGCGATAGAAGAAGCTTAAGAAAAAACTTAAACTCAACTTTTTCTTGTCACCTATTCTATCCTTTCATTATTCAAAGTGATTCTAACCGCATGACTTTATAAGTGTGGAAGGACTAAGAGTTCTGGAAGTTTGGACACAGGCTCCCTCCCTTCCACTTCAAAAGTTCTAATTTTAATATCAAAAAACCGCATACTACTCTTTATATGGATGCCTGGCTTGTCCTTGTTTTGCTGGTATTTGATTCTTTCAATCAGGATACGTTGGAGGTTTTCTTCAAAAAGCGATTGCTCATCGCCCACTGCTAATGCACAATTAGCATCAATTTTTTTATCATAATACAGCGATAGGATAGACATAAATTAACCTAAGTTAGGGTTGAAAATAGACAACCATAATTAAAAAATATGGTATGACATGGTCAAGTATAAAGTACTATAGAGGAAAACCTATTACCCATAAAATATTTAATAAATGAAGCCCAGGTTGCGACCCTCGGCCCTTCAATCATAACAACTACATTCATTAAGCTATGATTTTTTTATTGCATTCAGTTGCTCGATAACTTTATCGCCCATTTCTGTTGTAGACACTAAAGTTCCGCCTGATATCATAATATCTTTGGTATAAAATCCGCACTGTAACACGTTATTTACAGCCTCCTGTAACAGACATGCCTCTTGCTTCAACTTAAAGGAATACTGAAACATCATAGCAACACTTAATATAGTTGCTAAGGGATTTGCTTTATTTTGACCCGCAATATCTGGTGCAGAACCATGTATAGGCTCATACAATGAATGATGAACACCTAGAGAAGCCGAAGGCAACATACCCAATGACCCGGTTAGCATTGATGCTTCATCAGACAAAATGTCTCCGAATAAATTCGACGTTAACATCACATCAAACTGTTTGGGTTGACGAATCAATTGCATGGCCGCATTATCCACGTACATATGAGACAAACTCACTTCAGGATATAAACGATCTCGAATCTGTTGTACTGTATTACGCCATAATAAAGAAGTTTCCAATACATTCGCTTTATCAACAGAACACACTCGGTTGTTACGTTGTTTTGCTAACTCAAAAGCGACTATCGCTATACGCTCAATTTCTGTTTTTGTATAACGCATCGTATTAATGCCAATTTCGTCATCACCTGTCGATGTAATGCCACGTGGCTCACCAAAATAAAGATCGCCTGTTAGCTCCCTAATGATCATTAAATCCAGCTCCTCTATATAATCTCTTTTTAAAGGAGATGATTCAGCGAGAGCGGAACAATAGGTTACAGGTCTTAAATTAGCAAAAAGACCTAATTCCTGACGGATTTTCAGTAAGCCTTTTTCCGGTTTGTATTGATTGTCAATGTTATCCCACTGTGGGCCACCAACAGCACCTAGTAAAATGCTGTCTACTTTTTTTGCTAGAGCAAGACATTCATCATCTAAAGGAATCCCCTTGTGCTCAATAGATGCGCCACCTATACGCCCATAAACTAGTTCAAAATGATGTACTGTATTCTTGTTGAACCATTGAATTATTTTTTCCGCCTCAGTAGTCACTTCCGGACCGATACCATCACCAGGTAAAATTAAAATTGTTTTATGCATTATGAGCTCCTTACTCGAAAAGCCAAGGTTGATATATTTTTTGTGTTGCCTCAAAAGTTGATATTTTATCTTCGTAAAGTAATGTTTGAGCTATTTCATCCCATCCATGGAGCAGACTCTCTTTTCTATAAGCGTCAATGGAAAATGAAAATACCAATGAGTCCATACTAATGAATTGCGACTCTAAATTTACTGTAACTAGTTTTGCAGTATGTACCTTAAGTAGGCTAATTTCTTCCATGGTTAAAACAATAGGAAGCAATCCATTTTTAAAACTATTATTATAAAAAATATCGGCAAAACTCGGGGCAATGACGACGTTAATTCCAAAGTCAACTAAAGACCAAACTGCATGTTCTCGGCTTGAACCACAACCAAAATTTTCTTCAGCTACTAAAATTCTGGTATTTTGATAGTCATTCTGATTGAGAATGAAATCAGCTTTAGGATTATTGACTTCATCGTAGCGCATTTCTGCAAATAGATAGTTTCCTAATCCAGTGCGCGTAATTGTTTTAAGATATTGCTTGGGTATGATCATATCGGTATCTATATTGGCTATGGGTAAATAAGCCATAACACCGGTCACTGTTTTAAATGCTTTCATACTCTTCTCCTAGTATCATATAGGTTGGGCCAAGGTTCCTTGGCCGTCAGGTCTTCCTTAACCAGGCGACTATGGACCAGGGATCCAACCTCCGTTTGATTTATTTCTTAAGTTGCCCTCATAATTTATTGCAGCAAAATTCTTACATCGGTTAGTTTTCCAGTAATGGCTGCTGCAGCCGCCATTGCAGGGCTCATTAAATGAGTACGCCCTCCTCTCCCCTGCCTTCCTTCAAAATTTCGATTAGAAGTTGACGCACAACGTTCCCCAGGTTTTAATCTATCGGCATTCATGGCCAAACACATAGAACATCCCGGCGCTCTCCAATCAAAACCACTGGCTATAAACAATTTATCTAAACCTTCTCGCTCCGCTTGCTCTTTAACAACCCCAGAACCTGGAACAATCATGGCATGGACGTCATGTGCTACTGTACGCCCACGAACTACTTCAGCAACATAGCGCAGATCCTCTATACGAGCATTGGTACAAGAACCGATAAATACTTTGTCTATTTTAATCTCCTGGAGAGACATTCCTGGCGTAAGTCCCATATACTCCAGGGCGCGCATTAAATTATTGCGCTTTACAGGATCAGGCTCACTCTTTGGATCAGGAACAAACTCATCAATGGGCAATGCGGTTTCAGGACTTGTTCCCCAAGTGACATAAGGTTTTAAATCATTGACATCAATGGTTATTTCTTTATCAAATACAGCATCTGAATCACTATACAGTGAAGACCAATAGGAAACTGCTTTCTGCCATGACTCCCCTCTCGGGGCATAAGGTTTGCCATAAAGATAAGCAAAGGTTACTTGATCAGGCGCAATTAAACCGGAACGAGCCCCCGCTTCAATGGACATGTTACACAAAGTCATTCTTGCTTCCATTGAAAGAGTTTTAATAGCCGACCCAGTAAATTCCATCACATAGCCCGTTCCACCTGCAGTCCCTATTTGTTTAATAAGAGCTAAAATAATATCTTTAGCACTTACCCCAAAAGGAAGGTCGCCTTCTACACGAACTCGTAAATTTTTAGATTTTTTTAGAATCAATGTTTGTGTTGCAAAGACATGCTCAACTTCGCTAGTTCCAATGCCAAAAGCCAAAGCACCAAAGGCACCATGAGTTGAAGTATGACTATCTCCACAAACAATGGTTGTTCCTGGTAAAGTAAATCCTTGCTCGGGACCAATAATATGAACAATGCCTTGTCGTTTATCATTAAGATTAACATAGGAAATTTGATGCTCATTACAATTTTTCTCAAGCGTTAACACTTGCATTTGTGATTCGGGATCTACTATTCCCATATGTCGATTGACAGTGGGCACATTATGATCACTAACGGCTAAAATAGTGCTGGGACGACGAATAGTTCTGTTGGCATATTGTATTCCTGCAAAGGCTTGAGGACTGGTGACCTCATGAATTAGATGTCTATCAATATAAATAATTGCAGTCCCATCTTCTTGCTCATAAACCTGATGTGTATCCCAAATTTTGTCATATAAAGTATGCATAATCACTTCCTCTTTAAATTCTATCGTTAGAAAACCACCTCAAAAACAACTAGCAAGATACCTCCTCAGGTTCTCTTACCAGGCGGTTATAAGCTTCTATAATGATTTGAGTTATCGCACCGACTTTGAAAAAATGCGTACCGATCTGTGACACAGGTGCTACCTCAACGGCGCTTCCTGTAATAAATACCTCATCAGCATTATTGACTTCATTAGGCTGAATATGGCGTTCAATTACAGGGATATGATGCTCTCGAGCCAATGCAATAATGGTTTGCCGAGTAATTCCCTTTAAGAAACAATCGGCTATGGGAGTATGAATCACTCCATCTTTCACCATGAAAAAATTAGCCCCCGTGCATTCAGCGATATAACCACGATAGTCCAACATTAATGCATCATGAAAGCCTGATTGTTCTGCTTTATTCTTGCTTAATGAACCTATCATATATAATCCAGCGGCTTTAGCACTGACTGGCGCTGTTGCAGGAGAAGGACGTATCCAATCGGCCCACATCAGCTTTAATCCTTTTTTCATAATCTGATCATCAGAGAAATAAGACCTCCATTGCCAAGCCACTATAGCGACATGTACTTTACAGGAGTGGGAAGCAACACTCATCGTTTCTTCACCACACCAAGCAATAGGTCTAATGTAGGCATCTTGTAAATTATTTCTAAAAACTAACTCTGCGGTAATCGCGTTCAATTCATCTACTGAATAAGGAATGGTAAATCCCAATTGTTGTGCTGAATGGTGCAAACGTTGATTATGTTCATCCAATTTGAACACCTTTCCTTGATAGGCTCGCTCCCCTTCAAAGACAGCACTGGCATAGTGTAATGCATGAGTTAATACCGGAACTTGTGCTTTGCTCCAGGAAATAAATTGTCCATCCATCCAAATGACGCTATTTTCTTTAATACTATTTATTTGAATGGGAGATGTTTTTCCTTGAACCAGAGCAATGATATCTTTATCCGTTATCTCTTTTTGGATATCTCCTAATTGTTTGAAATTAGTAAATAATTCATCAAATGACTCTTCTGTAATATCAATCTTTAATGAGATTAATTTATTGCGAAATGCGGCACGACCCGAATGTTTTCCCATGCTTAATTTGGTGGAATGAAAACCAACGGATTCAGGAGTAATAATTTCATAAGTATCGCGACATTTCAGCATTCCATCTTGATGAATACCTGACTCATGAGCAAATGCGTTAGCTCCGACTATAGCTTTATTTTTTTGCACTATAAAGCCACTTGCAATTGAGACCTTACTAGAAATTTCAGCGATATATTGGGGATTTACATTGACGGTATAAGGAAATTGTTCAGGCCTAGTCTTAATAGCCATTACAATTTCTTCCAATGCTGCATTACCTGCACGTTCCCCTATGCCATTGATAGTACACTCGACTTGTCTTGCCCCAGCATTAATGGCTGACAAAGAGTTGGCTACGGCCAATCCCAAGTCATTATGGCAATGCACCGAAATAATAGCTTTATCTATATTAGGCACTTTTTGTTTCACAGCTTTTATCAAAAAAGCATATTCATAGGGAGTGGTGTAACCTACGGTATCAGGAATATTAATGGTTGTTGCACCAGCATTAATTGCTATTTCTATGGCACGCGCCAAAAAATCTAAAGGAGTGCGTGTAGCATCCATAGCTGACCATTCGATGTCATCACAATAATTGCGCGCCAAGGCCACTGATGCTCGTATTGCTTGTAAAGCGTCTTCTTGTGTCATGCGAAATTGGTGCTTCAAATGCATATCAGAAGTTGAAATAAAGGTATGAATTCTAGGTCTAGCTGCCAAGTTAATTGCTGCCCCGGCTGCCTCAATATCAACTGGTTTAGCTCTTGCCAAACTACTGACGACTGCATTTTTTACCTCTTTACTAATGGATTTAATGCACTGAAAATCACCTTGAGATGCTGCGGCAAAACCTGCCTCTATAACATCAATCCCCATATAATCAAGGGATTGGGCGATCTCTATTTTTTCGTTAATCATCATGGTCGCACCAGGAGCTTGTTCTCCATCTCTCAAGGTAGTGTCCAAAATAATAATTTGATCTGTCGTATTTTGTTTCATTTCATTCACCTATTTTTTGCTCGACCTCTTGCATTACTAGCAGGAGATCTCATGTAAAAAAAAGGGCGCCTGATTTGGGCGCCCTTAGTAGACCAGTGTGTTCCTAGTCATCCCCTAAGTAGCCCCAAATTAAGGCAAAGAAGAAGTAAACTAAGAAGAACTAGTTGCACAGTTGATAAAGAAAGTGAATGTCTAGCGGCATTAAAAAAGTTAGAATAACTCTTATTTGCCACGGGTGAAAAATTACTATTCTGAATATTTTTGAAATGGATTTTATTGTTCATATTCACTATTACTCCATCATAATCTTAATTAAGAAAACGGATGTGCTCAGCCCCCTATCAGCGGGCGCCTGTGTTTTGTTCATATTAAACAAAACGCTCCTAACCAGTGGTCACATACTGATGCATCGAGTTTGACCATTTTCGAATTGCCGACGAAAGTCGGCATCCATCAATCGTTAACATTAAATGGATACCGGCTTTCGCCGGTAATTCGCCTAATATGTGATTAAATTCCACTAATTGGGTAAAAAACAGCATATAGCTGAAGCTATTACAAAAAAACAAATGTGTTTTGTATTTTTTAAAGACCTAACTTAGCGTTACAAAACGATATGGCCGCTAAGCCAGGCGACTAAGACTAAGTAATAGATTAAGAGTATTGAATAATTGAAATAAGGGAGATAAAACATAGTTACATCGTCGAAAAGCAGCACTTACAGAATAAGTCTGTAAGGAAAAAACGCTTTGTTGACGGATAGACAGCATAATGGCACCTATGTTTATTCTTTCAAGCTAACAGATTAGGATAGTGCTGTCAATAGCGTTTTAATTTTAAAGGAAATGCAATATGTCCGAGAGGCGGTAGTAACATAGGTTGAGCCGTGGCCCAACCTATTCAGCCCTATTTAATTAAACAATCTCTGTTTCTACATCATCTTTAGCAGGCTTTTTAGCTTTAACTTTATGATCACCAACCATAGAAGGACGACGTAATTCCTCATCAGCGAAATCGTCTACCTTAATGATTGCTTGTCTTGCTAGTTCAGCGTCTTCTAATTGTTTCGCTTCCGCCTCAGTTAAAAGACCACAATGCAATGCTTCAGTAATTTGATCAAGAAAAGTAAGCGATTTTAATACATGATCTTTTACCGCTTTCATTACTTTTTTCTCTAACTCTTCCACTGCGCAAATTTTGTGAAATGCTTCTTCTAATCGACCTAAAGGACAATTATCAAGAGCTTCCTTATACACCAATCGAGTTAAACGGGTTCGAGCGTCATTAGGCTCAATTAGAATTCTTGCTAATTTATGACCTAGCTTATCGTTTGGTTTATTTCTTCTATTACCAAAAGGTTTTAGAATGAGGCGTAATGCGATTCGTGCCCAGCGTGCAGGAAAATTAATAATAACACCCTGCATGGCAGTTTCACATTCATGCAACAACTGTTGGCAACTCCATTGAACTAGAGGTAAGTCTTCTTTTGGTTCACCGTCTTCATAAAATCGTTTCAGTACGGCTGAAGTCAAATACAAGCAACTTAACATATCACCTAAGCGAGCTGATAATTTCTCTCGACGCTTTAGCTCACCACCGAGTATAGCCATAGAAAAATCAGCCAGAAAAGCTAGGTTAGTACTGTATTTATGAACTAGCTGGTAGTATCGCTTAACACTACTTACAGGCGCTTTAGTCATCAATGCATCAGTCCATGCAAAGATCAAAGATTTAGTGAAGTTTGCGATAATAAAACCTGCATGACCAAAGAATACTGTATCAAATTCATTTAGATCATTGTTGCGTACACTTTCTAACTCTTTGAATACATAAGGATGACAACGTATGGCGCCCTGACCAAAAATAATTAGATTACGTGTCAGGATGTTAGCACCCTCTACAGTAATACCAATCGGCGCACCTTGATACCCCCTACCAATGTAATTATTAGGGCCAAGACAAATCCCTTTACCACCATGAATATCCATGCCATCGCATCCAATCTGACGAGCGCGTTCAGTGGTATGATATTTTAATATTGCACCAGCAACTGAAGGTTTAGCGCCATGATCTATCGCTGCTGCGGCCATGGTTAAAGCCGCATCAATAATGTATGTATTTGCCGCAATTCGCGCTAAAGGCTCTTCTATTCCTTCAAATTTACCTATAGATTGATTAAATTGCTTGCGAATACGAGCATAAGCGCCTGATGCTAGCGCCACCGCTTGAGCACCACCATTAGCGCTTGAAGGTAAAGAAATAGCTCTACCTGCACTGAGGCACTCCATTAACATACGCCAGCCATGTCCGGCCTTCTCTACGCCACCAATCAAATAATCCATAGGGATGAATACATCTTTACCCTGAGTTGGACCATTTAAAAAGCCACTATTTAAAGGGAAATGTCGACGTCCTTTGACCACCCCAGGGGTTGTCGCAGGAATAAGCGCACAGGTAATACCAATATCCTCGCCCTTACCTAATAAATTGTCAGGGTCAAACATTCTAAAAGCAAGACCAATTACTGTAGCTACAGGGCATAAGGTAATATAACGTTTATTCCAATTTAAGCGTATGCCAAGCACCTGTTGTCCATTAAATTCTTGTTTACATACGATCCCCTCATCTGGAATTGAAGCAGCATCAGATCCCGCATTAGGCCCTGTTAAAGCAAAGCATGGAATTTCGCGACCATCGGCCAAACGAGGTAAATAATAATTTTTTTGTTCTTCAGTACCGTATTTTAACAATAACTCCCCTGGGCCTAGAGAATTAGGTACTGATATAGTCGTTGCGGCAGTAATACAGCGGCCATAAATTCTGACTAAAATAGACATCTGTGCTGTAGCAGAAAACTCCAGACCACCATAACGTTTAGGAATAATCATACCTAAAAAACGGTTATCTTTAATAAACTGCCACACTTCTGGCGGTAAATCCGTTCGGTTATGAGTAATATCCCAATCATCAAGCATGGTACAAAGTTGATTGACGGGCCCCTCTATAAATGCTGTTTCCTCTGGTGTTAAATGAACTACTGGTGCGCTTCTAAGCAACGAAAAATTGGGAGCGCCGCTAAATAAATCCCCCTCCCAACTAACAGTACCAGCTTCCAATGCTTCACGCTCCGTTGACGACATTGCAGGCATCGCTTTGCTGACTGTTTTGAATAGATATTGGGATAGCAATTTTCTTCTAAGTGGTTTTATAGCACTCAAAATCAAAATAAATTCTACAGACCATATCAGTAGTTCCGTAAAAAATCCCGGGGTACCGTATCTCATGACTAAGGCAGTAAAAAGCGAAAAACTAATTGCCCATACTGAAATAGAGGCTTGTCTGGTTAACAAAATCCCTGCGGCCAATACTGTCGCAAGTATTAAAATAGCGTGTAACACTCTGCTTTCTCCTTATTTTTACTAGCCTAAATTAAAATCCAATATTTATTTTATTATAGTGTATCTACGACTGCTATTATCTGTTTTGCAACAGTTTCCGGGTACTCCATTGGAAATAAATGCGTTCCCTTAGTTTTAAAACATTTTATATTAAAATGGTTTTTCATATAACGCACATCCATCCTGTCCACTACAGTACTTTTATCACCATATATCAATGCAGCAGGTATTGCCAATTTCCCTTGATATTGGGGGATAACATGAGGAATGGTACGATAGATTTGGTATTCAATATGTCTATCAAAGCGCAAATAAAAACCATCCTCTTTATACTCTAAACCATACTTAATGTAATCATTCAAACATCCATCAGTGAATGTCTTAAATAAATCTCTAGTTCTTAAATAACTAATCAATTGCTCGCGGTTCTGCCAATACTCTCGTCTTTCTTTAGTTCTATGGGCTGGAGTAACCCTATCTATAATTCCAAGAGATTTGGCCAATTTCACCATATTGGATTTAAAAGGTCCAATCAGTGGTGAATCGAGCATAATTACTTTTTTAAATAGCGTAGGTTCTTCTATTGCAGCCAATAAGCTTAAAACACCACCTAAAGAATGTCCAACAGCAATAACCGGTTGATGTGCTTGTTTTTTAACACTATCAATAACTTCTCTAATCAGATTATGCCAATTTTCACCTACAGGATATTTAGGATCGTGACCGATCCTATCTATATAACAATAATCAAATTGTTTCTCTAAATAATTAAACATCTGCTTATAACACAAAGCAGGGAATCCATTGCCATGAGCAAAATGGATTAGCTCTCTCATTGTCGCACCATTCGTTTGCTTTCAGCTTTAAGGGATGAAACACCCAAACTAAAGTAGATAGCGATAATGATTACAAGAATAAAGCCAAAGCCAGGGAATATGGCATCTGCTGTAAGTATTAGAATTAAGGCCAATAACATAGGAGTGGTGGCCACCATAAATAATCTGCAGGATTGCTTAAACGAAACTTGAAAAGAAAAAAAGATACGTGAAAAAACTTGTCCTAAAAAGGCCAGAACTAAAAACATCACTATAAATATGGAATAAAACATAGCCACTATTACAGGATAAATTAGCGCTAACGAGGCATATTTCAAACCATATATACTGTTTTCTTCGACTATCTTTTTGCCATTAAAAGCAAAGTTCGATCCTTTATCAAAAGTTTGAGACAACGGTACTCCAGAATTTATATCCGGCGTAGCCGAGGCAAATAACTCAGGAGTTGGAATTCTAAAGTAAACCGTGTTTTTAGTGATAAGAATATTCATATAAGGATATTCTGGGCTAAATTTAGCTACTTTTCCTGTATTATCAACCGCTAAAACCACTTGGTTTTTTTTATTTTTTACAAAATAAGGCATCGGCCTATCAAATGATATTTCCCCATTTTGTACATAAATAGTGGGCAATAATAGCAATGGCTCAATAATTTGCTCATTAAACGATTGATTTAAATTAATAGCCACCCTTATAGAAAATGGAATTGAAAAAATAGCCACACATAAGAGCAAATAAAGCAACCCTATGCCTCGCCAACGCTTGCCTACGTCTACATACAAGCGTGTTGAGTAAAAAGACATATACAGTGCCTTCCAATAACTATAGACAGGCGCATCAATCGGTTTTAACTTACTTTTTGTTTTATTACTCACTCCATTCTCCAATACGTTTCCCTGTTGTGGGATGAAATACATGTAATTTTAATTTAGGCAGTACAACATGTATTGTCTCATTTGCAAAAGAATGATCTGCTGAAATACGTAAACTAAGAGGTATATCACTCTTAATGCATTTAGCCTGAATCAGTTTATCAGCCCCCATATCATCAACAAACTCAACATGAAGCGCAATACTTTGAGTTTGTTTTGATGGACACAATTGAATATGCTCTGGTCTAATAGCCAAAATTAAATGAGCATTATCCTCTACAGTTTCAGTCCAATATGGAGCAACATATTCAATGCCTAAATTAGAGTGAACGCTATTCGTCCTCTTATCAAATGTAGCTGAAATAAAATTAATTGGATAATGTCCAGTGAATCCCGCAACAAAGAGTGTTTCTGGATTTTGATATAAATCCTGAGGCGTCCCAATTTGCTCTACAACGCCTTGATTCAATACTAAAACACGCTCAGCCATGGTCATGGCCTCTGTTTGATCATGTGTTACATAGACGCTGGTTGTATTCAATTGCTGATGTAATCTTTTAATTTCATGACGCATTTCTGTTCGTAATTTCGCATCCAAATTAGACAAAGGCTCATCAAATAAAAAAACTGACGGTGAGCGCACTATTGCCCTACCCATAGCTACTCTTTGTTTCTGTCCCCCTGAAAGTGCTTGCGGTTTTCTGTCTAAATAAGGAGTTAATTGCAATAATTTAGCGGCATTAGTTACTCTCTGATGAATATCCTTTTTATTAAAACGTCTCATTTTCAATGCATAAGCCATATTATCAAAGACGGTCATATGAGGATAAAGAGCATAGCTCTGAAAGACCATGGCCATATCTCTCTTTGCTGCGGGCACTTTGTTAACCGACTGATTATTAATCTGAATTGTTCCTGAGCTTATTTCATCTAACCCCGCAATAAGACGTAGCAAACTAGATTTACCGCAACCGGAGGGGCCAACAACGACCATGAACTCACCCTTTTTAATACTGACATTGACTTTGTTCAGAACGGTAGTCGAACCAATATGTTTTGAAACGTCTATTAAATCAACAGTCGCCATGTTTATTTTAACCCTTTCTCAAACCATCGTTGCATCAGCATCACCACCATGCATGGAGGGATTAATGCGATTAATGCAACAGTCATAATATAATGCCACTCAGGAACTTGATCTGCTACGCCAGCTAAATAACGAATCCCCATGACCACAGTTGCCATTTTAGTTTCCGTAGTAATCACTAAAGGCCATAAGTACTGATTCCACCCATAAACAAACAGAATAACAAATAAAGCAGAAATCTGAGTTTTAGATAAAGGTAACACTATATCGAAAAAAAAGCGGATTGGCCCTGCACCATCTAATTTTGCTGCATCAACTAATTCTGTAGGAATAGTCTTAAAAAATTGACGAAATAAAAAAGTCCCAGTGGCTGAAGCTAATAAGGGTAAGGTTAATCCGGAAAATGAATTCAATAAGCCGAATGAAGCGACGACTTGAAAGGTAGGAACGATTCTTACTTCAACAGGCAACATCATAGTAGCAAATATTAATGCAAAACATGTTTTTTTAAAGGGAAAATCAAAATAGACAATAGCAAAAGCAGAGCCTAAAGCAAGAATAATTTTACCTAAAGCAATAGCAACAGCCATCACAAAACTATTTAATAACATAGAAGTAAGTGGCTCTCCACCAGTAACCGATAATCCTTTGGTTAACACGGTGTGTATATTTTTAAAAAATGAAGGTCCAGGGAACAAAGGAAGTTGCGATTGCATCATGGCTGCACCTTCATTACTTGCGGCCACGACAGCTAGATATAGGGGCAATATCATGAATAAAATAAATAACACTAAAAAAATATGAGATATCAAACGATTTAATAGTTTCATTCGTAATGAACCTTTTTTTCAAGATATCGAAATTGTAACAAGGAGATCACTCCTACTATTATCATTAATAAAACTGATTGTGCCGATGAACTACCTATATCCATTCCGACAAAACCATCTTCATAAACTTTATAAATTAAATTAGTAGTGCTATTGCCTGGCCCACCATGAGTCATCACTTGAATAATACCGAAGGTATCAAAAAAACCATAAATTAAATTCATAATTAAGAGAAAAAACGACGTAGGTGATAATAAAGGCATAATAATTTGCCAAAATCGTTTCCAGGACGAAGCACCATCCATAATCGCAGCATCAACTAGACTTTGAGGTACTGCTTTAAGTGCAGCAAAATAAAATAAAAAATTATAACTAAACTGTTGCCAACTTGCTGTTAAAATAATTACCAACATCGCTTGCTTTGCATTATTCACATAATCAAAATGAATACCTAAAGAATGTAATAATTGAGTTAACCAACCTAGAGTTGGATGGCACAAAAAACGCCACAAAATAGCTGCTACAGCTGGAGCTATAGCATAAGGCCAAATTAATAATGATTTATAAATAGTTTGGCTTTTGGTTCTATTGCTTACCAAAGACGCCATCATGAGTCCCATGCTCATAGTAAGAAAAGTAACACTAATGGCAATAACAAAGGTCACCCAAACTGCCTTTGCATAAGCAGGATCAGCAAACAAATCAAAAAAATTAGTCAGCCCGGCAAAATATTGATGCAATCCAAATGAATCTGCATAAAAAAACGACTGTCTTAGCGCGCTGCAAGCAGGCCAAATAAAAAAAACTATAGTGATAAGGAGTTGTGGAGCTATAAAGAGCCAAGCATAAAGGTTTTGATGATTAAATTTAGCCATTAGCCAACCGAGACTATCTTCAAACGATGATTATATAGCGATTTATCATAATTATGCGAGCGCTATAAACGTTAATGTAGTATAAATAAGTATAATTTCAGGTTGTGTTGGGTGTTCTTTATCCTCTTAAGCATTATTGTCATCCAGAGGCAGGAACTTCCAATGAACCTTTATTAAGTTTTAGTTGACAACCAAGAGCCTACGTGCCGTGACTTGTCCGCGGTATCAAGTAAGTTCAAGGTGAGGCCCCATCTCCTCCTGAATGCCGAGGAAAAGCCGTGACACGTGGGGTTATGTCATATCAACTAAAACTTAAGGCTAATTGGAAGCGCTGGAGAAAGGAAGCATCCCACAACGTAGAAGAGTAATTATAATAATTAGGAGAGATACATTTTGCGTTATATACACATAAATAATCCAGGCGTACAAAGCCATTTAGAGATCGTTGAAGGCCCCCCACCCAATTACACTGAAACGCAAATCCTAGTACGCGTCAAAGCAACGGCACTAAACCGCGCTGATTTAATGCAACGTCAAGGAAAATATCCACCACCTAAAGGGGAGTCCAATGTGCCGGGTCTTGAAATCGCTGGAGAGGTTGTAGCTGTTGGCAACCACGTAAAACAATTTAAACCAGGAGATAAAGTATACGGCCTAGTCGGTAGCGGTGCTTATGCAGAGTTTTGTTCTGTTGAGGCCTCCCTCGCTCATCTCATTCCTGATAATTGGAATTATTCTCTTGCTGCAGCATTACCAGAATCGCTAACTACAGTGTATGCCACTATTTTCGATCTCGGCCATCTTCAAGCCGGACAAACCCTACTAATCCATGGAGCAGGAAGTGGTATTGCTTCTTTAGCGATACAAATGGCAAAACATATTAAAGCAACCGTTATTACCACAGTTGGTAATGAAAACAAAATAGACAAAGCATATGCCCTAGGTGCAGATCAAGTCATAGAATACAGAACCAATAATTTCGAGGATTTAATAGAGAAAGACAGTGTTGATTTGATCCTTGATTTTGTTGGTGGCGATTATTTTAATAGACACATTGGTCTCCTTAAACATCAAGGTAAATTAATCCAAATTGCTTGTCTTAAAGGACGTACAGGTGAGTGTGATCTAGCCTTACTTATGCATAAAAGATTGCAGGTTATAGGATTTGTTCTTAGGCCGCAAAACTTAGAAGAAAAAAGCAGGCTCTGGAAATTGGCTCATGAGTATTGGTTTAATATTCTCGCGGATAAAAAAATAACTCCTATTATTGATAGAGAGTATCAATTCGAAGAAATGGAACAAGCTCAGGAGTATATGCTGTCAGGAGAGCTCTTTGGCAAAATTGTGGTTCATATTTAAGTGACGATAGAATAGGTCGAGCCTAAAGCTCATAGTCGTCAGGTTAAGGGGGGAAGGAGAGAGTAATCATGTCCAAAAGAGAACATTTGTCGAGCCAAGGAACCGACCAACCTCTTAGCTTTTCTCTATTAGGAGAACAACTTCTTACTTACAAAAATGGAGCAATAACAGAGCGTAATAAGATACTATTAAATATTATCTCTGCTATACGTAATCTATCTCCGGATGGAGCACCAAATAAAGAACTAATTAAAAAATATAAGACATTATGCGAAGCAGCGACCCTGATTAATTATGCTGATGCCTTACGCAGAATGGAGCACCAGGAATATTTTGATATTTTAATTGATTTTGCTCGAATGCCTATGTCTGGTGAATTTACCGAACTAAACAATTACTTTGAATTTCACCCAATAACACCACAAATGCGGCTAAAATGCTCAATAAAGGAAATACCTCTTCGTATTTGGCAATTATTTCGCGAAGCTCAAGAAGCATATCTGCAAGCCAATGGTAAGACTCATTTATTTCATTTAAGAGAACTAAACATTAATACCCCTCCCAAAAATCAGTTATACCCTATCCAAATTCAAATGGGTGCTAAGCTTCATAATGAAGCAGTTGATAGAATATCCGTTGATTCTCAAGGCAGATACCGCTTTGTAAAGCGTTTTGGTTTTTACTTACTGCCCGGTGGTGGCATGGTAGAGCCATCTAATAAAAAACAAACTGATGCCCTGTTGCTTAAAATGCTTGAAGAACATCTAGAGGAAGAACATGCGAATCTGTATATAAAAGCAACCGCGCTTTACGATGCGATAGATCAAGAGTTATTTAATAAAATTCTTTTAGATCTATTAACCAATAGAACAGCCCCCTCTTTCTGCAAACAACTCATCCCCCAATTGAAGATACTCAGCATCGATGAAACTAATAATTCCACACGATTAAAAACAATCATCACTCGAATTGATAGAGAAATACGAGCGGCGAAAAAAGACGCGATAAGCAATCAAAATCATCTCAAAACACTCATTGAACTACGTGCTACGATTCAGGTCAGAACTTTTAAATGTACCTCTCTATTTGCTGAAGCACTGGAATACATTAAAAGAAATACCAAGTGTGTCGACATTCAGCAATACCTAGATACCCGAGTTTTAGGCGGTTTTCAAATGTCCCATAGTTTTATTATGACCGGCCAACCGTTAGAGGATTGGTTTAAAAATAAATTCAATGGCTTGGAGGGACAATTCGGAGATGATATTACTGGTTCAACAACAAAACACCTCACCTTGTTACAAGCAATAACACGATTTAGAACAATTAAATTTTGTCATTTATTAATTGCTTTAGCCTGCCAAATAGAATGTATCAATAATGGAACATTGAATGAGCAAACTCTATGGAGTCCTGAGCAATTCAAGAAAGCATGTCAAGAAATTGTTGAGGAAATAACTAAGCTGTTAATACTTCTTCAATCTTCTATAGCATAATTATAGCTCGAGTCATTTTGACCAATCTTGCGTTTACTAACTGACATTGGATCAACATTCGCATTATAAGCAATCAATCTTGTACCAAAGATTTCTTTTCTAATCTCAAAGTCCGCTCCAATAATTGAGTGTATATAGGTTTATTATTCGCTAATTGCACCACGGTAGTAGACGTAATACAGGTAATCATCAGAGGTAAAATCAATGAATAATTTTGAGTCATTTCAACAACTAAAATTACCCCTGTAATCGGTGAGCGAACTGTAGCGGCAAATAAAGCCCCCATTCCTGCAATAGCAAACATTCCTGGTTGAATGGACATATCCAGAGTCATCCAATGAAATAGATGAAATGCGGCAAGGCCCAGTAGTGTACCTAAAGCCAACATAGGAGCAAATATTCCCCCAGGAACACTTGTTGAATAACACATCAATGTAGTAAAAAAGCGAATAACGAGTAAGAGAAATAAAATGCTAATACTGGGTGATAAGCTGAGCGCCTGATTAATAATTTCATAACCGCCGCCAACGGTCGGCGGATATAATCGTGCCAGATACCCTACCAATAATCCTACTAGCAATACGTAGAATAATTTAAACTTTGAGCTAAATTTATCTAATTGCCTCAACGTCCACATTAACCCTATATTAAATGCAAGCCCAACAAAACCTACAATGATACCAAAAACAAGAAACAACCAAAGTGAACTTAAGCTGGGTAAATCAAACAGTTGCATTTGAATAGCTGGCTGAGCACCGATACAAATATTGAGCGTTATAGTAGCCATCACACAAGTAATCACTACCATTTTAAAATTGGTAAATGAGTAATTAAACTGATTGCGCATTTCTTCCATAACGAATAATACCCCTGCTAATGGAGCATTAAATGCTGCGGCCAAACCAGCTGCCGAACCTGCCGCTATTAGTGTATCACATCGATGTCTGGTCAGTTTAAATAACTCCCCCAACATTGCGCCTAAATTACCGCCCATTTGTATAGTAGGTCCTTCCCTACCCACGACCATTTTGGCAGATATAGATAAAATTCCTGAAAAAAATTTAACTGGGATTAACCGCCGCCAAAAGATAGGCCGCACGTGTAATAAAGTTCCTTCAATTTCAGGCACGCCACTTCCCGACGCTTCAGGTGCTATATACTGCACCGAAAACCAGGCAATAAAAACCATAAGCATAGAAATAACAGCTGACAACAAACCAGTCGGCCAATTATGCTGATCGACAAAGGCATATAAGAAAGACAATCCTCCATTAAGCTTTAATATTGCTATCTGAAATAATGAAGCAATTAAACCTGTGAGTACCCCGAGAAATACAGAAATAATGTACAACTTCAGAGTTTTACTTCTCATTTTATCATTCCCATCAAATTGGTGATGATTTTCATTCCGGCTTGATTCGGTAAAGACAAAATAGTTTCGGGATGAAACTGAACAGCATGTATTGGTAAATTTTGATGAGAGACTGCCATAACAATACCATCCTCACTCATCGCCGTAACGGTTAATTCTTTAGGAACCGTTTTTAACCTGGCATAAAGCGAATGATATCGACCCGCTCTAAATGTTTCACCCAAACCGGAAAAAAGACCATCTGAATCGGATATCTTCATTATTGAAGCTTTTCCATGCATTGGATAATTAAGCACATCAAGCACCCCACCAAAATACTCAACAATACCTTGGAGTCCTAAACATACGCCAAATAAAGGGATACCTCGATTGATAATTTCATCTATAGCTTCTGATAATTTAAAATCACTGGGTTTTCCTGGGCCGGGAGATAATACGACTAAATCATAATGGCTTTCTTTTAAATAACTTAATGCCTTATCAAAACGTATAGTGCTAACTTCCGCTCCTGTCTGACGAATATAATTTGCCAAAGTATGCACAAAGGAATCTTGGTGATCGATAAGCAAAACACGTTTTCCTTTGCCCGTTAAAGGCAAGCTTTCGGTTTCTTTTTTGTTTTTTATTTCCACATTCTGCAACATATCTAAAAAAGCAGATGCTTTGAGACGTGTCTCTTGCTCTTCTGCCTCAGGAATGGAATCATAAAGCAAAGTGGCTCCGACACGAAGTTCAGCCACGCCCTTTTCAATACGTACGGTTCTAAGCACCAATCCCGTATTCAAATTGCCATCGAAACCAAACCATCCCACTGCTCCTGCATACCATTTGCGTGGTGACTTTTCATGTTGCTCTATAAAATTCATGGCCCAGAGCTTAGGAGCCCCAGTCACAGTAACCACCCACATATGAGTTAAAAAAGCATCTACAGAGTCAAAACCATCTCGCAAAATACCTTCCACATGGTCGACAGTATGAATCAATCGAGAATACATCTCAATTTGACGTCGACCTATTACCTTAACACTGCCTGCCTCACAAATTCTCGACTTATCGTTGCGATCAACATCAGTACACATAGTCAATTCAGACTCTTCTTTAGGAGAGTCAAGTAAGGCCTGAATATTTAAAGCATCTTCAATGGCATCGTCACCACGCTTAATTGTGCCTGAAATAGGGCAAGTTTCTACCCTTTTTCCTTGAACTCGCACATACATTTCAGGCGACGCACCAATTAAATACTCTTCATTACCTAAATTAATAAAAAAGCCATAGGGTGAAGGATTAATGCGGCGCATTTTGCTAAATAATGCAGAAGGCTGCTCTGTATAATGACTATAAAATGTTTGGCTGGGCACTACTTCAAATAAATCACCACAAGCAAAACGTTCTTTGGCCTTATTAACCACATTGGCATATTCACCTAACTCATGATCGCCACTTTTATCTGGCTGATTTATTGCTTGATAAGGTAAATAAACTCCTTCTCTTGCCAATGATTGAGTCGACTTTCCTTGGTACTGAAAATCATAGCGTCTAACGTAAGCTTCTTCCTTACGGTGATTGACAATAAAAATTTCATCAGGTAGGTAAAGAACCATATCTCGTTGTTTCGGATCTCGTTCTTTGCACTGTTCTAACTGTTCAAATTGATAAATTAGATCGAAGCCAAAGGCTCCATACAAACCTAAGTGAGAGTCTTCCTCTGATTTAAAAAAGGCAAGCAATAATCGAATAATACTAAATACTGAAGGCTGCTGACTCCTCTCCTCCTCGCTAAAGACCTGTTGAGAGGGCTTCATTTTAACCTGGCATAACACATTAGTATGGAGCAATAGCTCTAGATTATTTTGGCTAGCTAACAATGGATAAATAAACGCTAACAATACTTCTCCGCGCTGATTTAAAGCCTCTAAGCTAATGAGATCTTGTTTGCAAATAATAGCTAATGGCGGATTATAAAATCCTAAGTCCCAACAGGTATAACGGCCTGGATATTCAAAACTAGAAGCAAAAATAGCGCCCCTTTGAGAATCAATACTCTCGATAAGAAACTTGATACCTTGATGATAATCTAAAGACTCTTGAGACGATTCAACATGAACTCCGCCCTGCGTTTTATACTGTTGTAGCATAGATAACACACTCTATTTAATTATTAATAATTGTTCATCATTCTACTGTAAAACAGTTCTAGCGCAAGAAGGACTCTAATTTTCTTGAGACCCGCCTCACGCTCTCTAATAAAATAATGCAAAGACCACCATAGAAGCACTTCATTTTTAACATGATCGCTATATAATGGAACACTTTCTGTTGGGATGCCACCATGACTATTTCTCAAAAAGACTTAGAAAAAATAGCCCGTTTAGCTTATTTGGATACCGAATCGTCTACTACATCGCAATTAACACAAGATGTCAGTGCCATAATGGATTTTGTAGAGCAATTACGTTCTGCCGATACACACGATGTAGCACCTCTTTTCCATCCCTTTGCTTTACATCAACGATTAAGAATAGATGCCGTCACTGAAGAAGAATGCATTCGTGAGCTTGAAGAAATGGCTCCGTTGTTTGATGACGATTTATATTTAGTGCCTAAAGTCATAGAATCGGATAAATAATTATGGAACAACTTACACTGAAACAATTATCTCAGGCCCTGCAACAAGGCGAACTCTCCAGTGTTGAATTAACCAAGCATTATATTAGTAAAATCCATGACAATAAGGATCTTAATGCCTTTATCAGCCTTGATGAGGAAAGTGCATTAGTACGTGCCCAACAAGCAGACGTGGATTTAAAAAAGGGATTAGGTAAGGTATTAACAGGGATTCCTATGGCACTTAAAGATTTATTTTGTACCAAGGAAATGAAAACGACTTGCGCTTCCAAAATGCTAGCCAATTTTCAGTCCCCCTATGAAGCCACCCTAACCAAAAAATTGAAAGAGCAAGGAGCCATTCTTTTAGGCAAGACCAATATGGATGAATTTGCCATGGGCTCTGCTAATGAAAATAGTTATTTTGGTGCGGTAAAGAACCCGTGGGATAAAGAACGCGTCCCTGGCGGGTCTTCAGGTGGCTCCGCAGCAGCCGTTGCAGCGCGACTAATTCCCTTCTCCATAGGTTCAGATACTGGGGGCTCTATACGCCAACCCGCTGCATTTTGTGGTATCAGTGGTATTAAACCAACTTATGGTCTCGTTTCTCGTTACGGCATGGTCGCGTTTGCTTCGAGTCTTGATCAGGCGGGCCCCATGGCAAGAAGTGCCGAAGATCTTGCCGTTATCCTTCAGGCATTAGCTGGTTTTGATCCTCAAGATTCAACGTCAGTGGAGCGCCCTATCCCTGATTATTATGCAGAACTAAATAAGCCATTAAATAAACTTCGTATTGGCCTGCCTACCTGTTTCTTTCAACCTCAAGTAGATGATGCAATACAAAAAGCTATACTTGCTGCAGTTAATGTGTTTAAGAATCTAGGCGCCGAGATTATTGAAATAGAATTAAAACTCCAACCACTGTGGGTTCCTTGTTATTACGTGGTTGCCTGTGCGGAAGCCTCTTCGAATCTTTCTCGTTATGATGGATTACGTTTTGGTCATCGTAGTTCTAAGACATCAAATTTAATCGAGCTCATTACCAATTCACGTAGTGAAGGTTTTGGTATCGAAGTCAAACGCAGAATCCTTACTGGAACCCATGTTTTATCAGCAGGCTATTTTGATGCGTACTACATACAAGCACAAAAAATAAGACGTTTGATTCAAACAGAGTTAATTACTCATCTCAATTCAGTAGATGTTATTCTAGGCCCTACAACACCAACTACGGCCTTTAAACTAGGTGAAAAAATAGCAGATCCTATTCAAAATTATTTAGCTGATGTATTTACGGTTGCTGCCAATCTGGCTGGTTTGCCAGCACTATCCATCCCCACAGGGTTTGATGATAATTTACCTATAGGTTTGCAATTAATGGGAAAACATTTTAGTGAAAGTCATTTACTTAACCTAGCGCATCATTATCAATTACACACCAGCTGGCATTTGGCCAGTCCAAACGAATACAGGTGATTTATGGAATGGGATACTGTCATTGGTCTTGAGGTTCATGCTCAATTAAAAACAAAATCTAAACTTTTTTCTGGTGCATCAACCGCCTACGGTGCTTCACCAAACTCACAGACCTGCTTTATCGATGCGGGCTTACCTGGGGTATTACCCGTCTTAAATCAGCAAGCAGTTGTTATGGCGATTCAATTGGGTATCGCAATTCATGCAGATATCAATGATCTCTCGGTGTTTGAACGAAAAAATTATTTTTATCCTGATTTACCTAAAGGTTATCAAATCAGCCAATTTCAAAGACCTATAGTCAGTAATGGGCAACTAAAAATAACACTAGACGATGGCAGTGAGAAAAAAGTTGAAATAGTACGTGCCCACTTAGAGGAGGATGCAGGAAAGTCCTTACATGAAATGCATTTTGAATATACAGGAATAGATTTAAATAGAGCAGGTACTCCTTTACTTGAAATTGTTACAGCTCCCTGTTTGTATTCTACTGAAGAAGCAATTAAATACTTAAAAACATTGCATCAAGTAGTACGATTCTTAGGAATTTGTGACGGTAATATGCAAGAGGGATCGTTTCGCTGCGATGTCAATTTATCATTAAAACCCAAGGGTTCAACTGTTTTGGGTACGCGAACTGAACTAAAGAATTTGAACTCGTTTCGTTATATTGAAAAAGCAATAGCTTTTGAACAAGCACGGCATCAAGATTTATTAGAGCGCGGTGAGCTCGTTATTCAGGAAACACGGCTCTATAATCCTGATACTGACTCCACACATACCATGCGTGACAAAGAAAATGAAAATGACTATCGTTATTTTCCTGATCCGGATTTGCTTCCCATTCAAGTAACACCTGCGCAGATTGCAGAAATTAAGAATAATTTACCAGCTTTGCCTGAAGAGATTCATCGTAAACTAAAAGAGATACCCTCATTAAATGACGAGGATTTTAATTTTATCTTATCTTCGCCAGCAGCTTATCATTTTTATAAAGAAATAAAGGAATGCAGCCAAGCTTCCGATAAAGTGATTATTAACTGGTTGAAAGGACAATATGCTGCGGCGTTAAATGAACAACAATTAACTTTTGATACGGTATTGCCCATTTCTGCAAAAACCATGGCGAATCTTTTAGATAAGCTACATGATAATGTGATTTCTTCGAATATTGCTAAAAATATTTTCACGTTCCTGTGGAGTGGAGAAGAGGATGTAGATGCCATTATTCAACGTGAAGGCTATCAGCAAATGGATAATAGTGTCGACTTGGAGGAGATGGTAGTCAGTGTCATTCAACAATATCCTGGACAAGCAGCTGAGTATAAAGCTGGAAAAGAAAAGCTTTTGGCATTTTTTGTAGGACAAATTATGAAACAAACCAAGGGACAAGCAAATCCGGAGCAAATTACTATGCTGCTAAGAAAACATCTCTGTTCTTAATAAGAGTAAATTGACTAGGCTGGGCTACAAATTAATGACACTACCTTAATCTTTTGTAGCCTGGATTAGCACAGCGTAATCCGAGATTTCAGTGCATTGAGTTAAGGGCATTCCCCAAATCTCCCACATATATCCAGCATTACCACAAGCATATTCCTCTATCACCCTTTTTTATAAAGTCGGGCAATTTGTTGCCCGACTTTGGTGTTAGCTTATCGCCAACAACGATCATAGCAATAATTGTATTTGTCTTTTACATTTGATAAATGCGAGTTATCCTGGCAATCTCTCATGCATTGCTCCATTCGATAGCGGCCGCTATCGACAGCAAATGCAGGGAAGCAGCTAGCGGCAATAGCAATCACCAGTACTATTTTCAACATAATGTCTCCCCATACTCTTTCTGTACTTAAAAAATACAGTTCTCTGAAGAGATTATAGTCGATTTTTACACAGCCGGACTCTGCAGTATTACTTACTGATTAACCCAACACTCTACTTATCAAATTAGTCTACAATAGTACACACGAGCAGGGAGGATTCGAAACGGAGTTAGCGCGCTTCCTCAGCCCGAACGGATCGAAGCAGCACATCAAAAATAAAGGCATCTTAACCTGACGGCCATGGCCTACTGTGTTAAGGCTTACAAAGAAAAAAGAGTCGGTCGATAAGCCGGGTTCTGTCGTGAGCAATCATTCATCTGGGACATGCGTCACCGCATGCCTCAAGCAACCTACCCGAATCCCGTGCGGGCCGCACATTATGACCTTTCGATCAAATGGATTCCTATTTGGTCTTGCTCCAGGTGGGGTTTTCCCTGCCACGACTGTTACCAATCGCGCGGTGCGCTCTTACCGCACCATTTCACCCTTACCCACTGCTACAAGAGCAGACAGGCGGTATATTTTCTGTGGCACTTTCCGTGGGCTCACACCCCCCAGGCGTTACCTGGCACCTTGCCCTATGGAGCCCGGACTTTCCTCTCTTTGCTTCAAGAACAAAGAGCGATTGCCTAACCGACTCTGTGATCAATAGTAACAGAGTGACGAGTACTTCATCAACATTAAATTTTAAAATAGTAGGAATTGTATTGCGATTGGCGCGCTTTGCCCTCTCAAAAGCATAGGACTAGCTAAACTAATTCGATATGATTGAGAGAGCAAAACGTTTTTGGATCAATGCATTATAAATGTGCCATCTTAAAATTTCATAACGATAAAACACTAGCTAAAGATCACAAATAACGTCGAATTAATGATGAAAAATTCTAGAAAAGTATTACTTTTTATCTTAGAAATCACGTGTACCGATAAATTCATCATCAAAATAACGCTTTAATTTAGTACGCAATGTACCACGGCTCACACCAAGAACTCGAGCAGCTTTTGACTGATTGTAACGAGTTAATTCCATCACTGTACGAAATAAAGGAGCTTCAACTTCTTCAACGATTAATTGATATAAGTTCAAATTAGCGTCTTTATTACCAACAGTAGTTAAATACCCCTTAACTGCACTAATCACTTGATGCGAAAGAGCTTCATTTCCTTGCGCCACTTCTTGCATTACTGCACTCATTTTAATCTCCTAGTACAAAATTAACAAAAATATTTTGGGTTCAGCAATTATCCATACCAAACATCATGTCCGATATAATATCAAATATTCCAAAGAGTGTAAACATTGTTTCAATGATATTCATTTATTAAGGGAAGATTAAGAAAATTTATTGTATCATTATCGTAGAGATTGTAAAAATAAATGTATGATTTTTTTAAATATTTTGTTGTATTGCATTAATTGAACAAATAGTTAAAATTTTTTATCTAAAATTTTATTTTTATTTAAAAAAAGACGAGACGAACAAAAACAGAACTATTAAATAGATTAAAAAATGCATCAATAGCTTGTTAAATAGAACATCTTTGCAAGGAAAAACCTCATTTACGATTAATTATAACCCAAATGAGAAATTATAGGACAAATAAAACAAGAAAGAAAAGAGAAAACTATATTTTGCAGGGAGTCATACATCACATCCTTAGCATAGCACGACTTGTTTCACTAATTCATATAAGTTGCTTTTGTTCCTTTTGGTGGGCTTTATTATTTGAGTGTAATAAATGATGTTTGTTAGGATATTGAGTTATTGCAACAAAATGAACGTATTGTTTTTTGAGACTAGGAGTAAATGGTAGTAAATTAATCAAGTCATTACATTGAGTAACAATGTTCTTGATGTCTAGCGGAACTGTGTTTTTATTGGCCAAAAGAAATGAACCTCTTCGAAAGCCTGTAAAGGGGAATGAAGCGCAAAGAGAGGCGGCACCGAGCACCGGCACAACGAAGCAACTCGCCTCATCAGTGGAGCTTCTGAAGAAGTCTAATTTTGCAATAAACTGATTTTTTCTAAGTGCAGTATGATGTTTGGTGGTTTTGGTACTATTGACTTGCTCATCACCGGTTTTGACAAAATACTTGCTTATTCCATGGTAAAAAGTATTTTGTATTTTTTTAAGGATAACTCTAGGAGATATGTTGCTGACAAACGCCCTTAGTTTTTCTTCACCCAAGAAAGAAAAACCTAAAGAGGTGCCTATTTTCATTGTAAGAGACATAAGATAAGTACCAATTAAAATCGTAAGACCTTTTAAATGATTACCAATCTGGTGTAATGCAGTCTGTTCTATCATAACAATTTAAAGCAATATTCTGTGGCTATATTATATTCGAGTGAATATTAAGCCAGCCTTAAATCAGGCACTTATTAAGTAAAAAAATTTTCTCTTATTCTATGGAAAGGAGATAAGAAGTCAGTGGTAGTAAAAATCCCCTCGCCTCTGAGGTATCCCCACAAACTTTGATTAAAGATCGAATTACTGTGGCTTGACCACGGTATCTACAAGAGGGGTAATTGTTAGTTTAAGCCCAAGAAATACACTCGATTAAATTTCCTTTTTAACCACTTCATTGAAGAAATAGAGGTGATTTAATAATGCAACGTGGAGATACCGTGGTCAAGCCACGGTAATTCGAGAAAAGTTATAATTTTGTGGGGATACCAGCCCTCGCCCGCGAAAGGGATTTGATTAAAAATAGATACTAAAGTTAGGGAGAGCGCTTTAGAAAGGTATTCCGCCCTACCCAATCGATAAATCCTTCACTCGACATGAGCAATATTGTTTGCCTTAAATACCAAGAATATTAATCAACCGTAAAACTTTCACCGCATCCACATTGACCAGTTTGATTGGGATTATTAAAGACAAACTTAGAATTAAATCCTTGTTTTACATAATCCACATTCATCTCTTTAAGAAATGGATAACTCGCTCTATCAATGCATACCACATACTCATCGGTGAGAGGCAGAACCATATCCCCTTCTGAAGGAGTTTTCACATAATCAACAACATAGGAAAACCCTGAACATCCTGTTTTCTTAACAGACAAACGCACGCCAGTATGTTCTGGATCTTTTGCGAGATAAGAAACCATATGTTTTTTTGCAGATTCGCTAAAGCTAATCCCCGGTTTTTCAGTAGTATGGTGCATTACAACACTCATGATTTATAATCCTCAAGTTTCTTTTTCATTAAGGTAAACACTTCTTTATAAACATCTTCGACTTGTAAAGCAATGGGATATTGGTTCTGTGGTATTTCTAATTCTTTGACTAATATCTGATAATTCATCTCTTTCAAACAGTCTAATTTTCTACCTTCAATTTGCCGACATAGCCACTCTAGAGCTGCTATTACGTAAGGATTTCCTGTCGCTTTAAAACAGGCCTTAGTAATCAGTGTATCTCCCGTGCATTGTAAATATAAGTCTATTCTTGTAACACTTTGATTTTTCTGGATACTAGAAAAATGAACCGTCAGTGGTACATTGAGATCAAGAATACCAACGTGCCTAGGCAGAAAAAAACAATCTTCTACTCTTTCATTATACATCATAGTGGTGACATTTCATGCAATCGTTTTACTTGGGTATCAATTATAGCAATAGCGTGCTGAATTTGCTCTTCTGTTGTAAAGCGGCCTATGGATAAACGTATGGAGCTATGCGCTAATTCATCAGACAATCCTAAAGCTTTTAATACATACGAAGGCTGAACACTGGCAGAGGAACAGGCTGAAGTTGTTGAAATTGCTAAATCGTTTAAGGCTAAAAGTAAAGAATCGCCATCCAAACCAGAAAAACTTAAATTGAGATTACCGGGAAGCCTATTCTGCTCATGCCCATTTAAACGTATACCTGGCAAATGTTTAATACCATCCCATAATTGTTTTCTATAGTTTAAAATTCGCGTCTGCTCTTCTTTACGCGCTGTTTCTGCAAGGACAAATGCTGTCCCCATCCCTACAATTTGATGAGTAGCTAAAGTTCCTGAACGCAAACCGCCTTCATGCCCGCCTCCAAAAGTTTGCGCTTGCAAGCGAACTCGTGGTCTATGGCGAACATACAATGCGCCTACACCTTTAGGTCCGTAATTTTTATGGGCAGAAAAGGACATGAGATCGACAGAAAGTTGATGCAAATCGATGGGGAGTTTTCCCGCACTTTGGGCGGCATCAACATGAAAAATAATTCCTCTATTACGTAATAACTCACTTATGGCTACTATATCCTGGATGACACCAATTTCATTATTAACATGCATAATAGAAACTAAAATAGTCTCTTGACGCAGTGCCTGCTCCAATTGATGAAGATCTAATAAACCATCTGATTCTGGCTCAAGATAAGTAACGTCAAATCCTTCCTTTTCAAGCTGATGAAAACTATCAAGCACCGCTTTGTGCTCGGTACTCATAGTGATTAAATGTTTCCCTTTATTTTTATAAAAACGGGCAGCACCTAAAATAGCCAAATTATCGGCTTCAGTAGCTCCGGAAGTAAACACTATATTTTGCATAGACGCATTAACTGAATCAGCAATTTCTCCTCGAGCCTGTTCAACCGCCATAGCCGCTTCTTTACCATAAATATGTGTCGTCGATGCAGGATTTCCAAAACAACCATCAGGTCCTAAATATTTGATCATCTGCTCCACAACACGCGGATCGACCGGAGTTGTTGCCATGTAATCAAAATAAATTGGCCTTTTGTCCATCCTAATCACTCCCTTCCCTTTTTCTTGCCCACTCTAAGGACTTTTGTACTTGGCTTAACATCCCTCGTAAAATACTGACTTCCATTTTTTCCAAATTGACTCGATTAAATAATCTTCTGACCCGTTGCATTAACCTACGAGGATTGGATTCCTTTAAAAATTGAATGTCAATAAAGACTTCTTTTAAGTGCTCATAAAACTGCTCTATTTCATCTGCAGTGGCATATTCATCACTACGTAAAGCCACTTCCGCCGTAGGTGATAATAATTTCATTCGCAGCTCGTACGCCACAATTTGCACTGCTTGAGCTAAGTTCAGAGAGCTGTATTCAGGGTTACTAGGTATATGAATATGATAATGACATTTTAGTAGTTCTTCATTGGTAAGGCCAGCATGCTCTCGACCAAATACAATGGCTATTTGCGTTGTATCAGATTGTTCGTTGATGAATTCAGCACAGGATGGTGGGGTTAAACCCGGCAAAGATAGACCGCGAGGTCTTGCGCTCGTTGCAAATATTAACTGACATCCAGCCAAGGCTTCATCTAATGTCTCAGTCACTACAGCCTGTTCTAAAACATCATCAGCCCCTGCAGCCATTTCCCTCGCTTTATAATCCGGAAAAGACTTTGGAGTCACCAGATAGAGGGAGTTTAATCCCATGGTTTTCATCGCTCGTGCGGTTGAACCAATATTACCAGGGTGTGAGGTAGCAATTAAAACAATACGAATGGAACTTAATTTCATAAAAAAACTTATATCGAATACAATGTGTCACTATATCATAGCATTTATTGCTTAGATTTCACTCTGAATAAAAAAATGTCATGTTTTAGACAAAGCTTTAGCGATCGGAGTTTTTCCTAAGTCTTGAATGTGGTAGAATCGTTGGTTTTGTAAATAAAGAGTATATCCATGGAACCACTTTTAAATATTGCAATAAACGCCGCACGGCAAGCAGGCGAGATAATTATACGTCACATGGAGCAAGTGGATAGGCTACAAATCACCGCTAAAAATGGTAATGACTTTTTCAGCGAAGTAGATATTAAAGCGGAGCAAGCAATCATCGCCTGTATTCGTAAAGCATACCCAGAGCATGGAATTCTTGCTGAAGAAAGTGGTTCTCAAGATGGTGATGGAGAATCAGTATGGATTATTGATCCTATAGATGGTACTTCTAATTATTTACATGGCTTCCCTTTTTTCTCAGTATCTATAGCTCTAAAAGTTAAAAATAGAATTGAGCATGGAGTTGTGTATGATCCTCTACGTCATGAATGCTTTGCGGCTAGCAGAGGTCGAGGAGCTCGTTTAAATGACCGAAGAATTCGCGTCTCCCAACAGACACAGTTAAATGCAGCTCTTTTAGGAACAGGATTCTCTTTTAGAGATGCGGCCCTAACTCAACGCTATTTACCTACCTTCGAAGCATTAATTGGTAAATGTGCCGGAGTGAGAAAAACCGGCTCAGCAGCTCTTGATTTGGCCTATGTCGCTAGCGGTCGTTTGGATGGTCTATGGGAATTTGGTCTTCGTCCATGGGATATTGCAGCAGGCTCATTGTTAATAAGAGAAGCAGGTGGATTAATTAGTGATTTTCAAGGAGGCGATGATTTTCTAAATCATGGCAACATAGTCGCGGGAAATCCTAAGGTATTTAAATCATTACTACAAACCATTTCACCGGCATTAAAATAAATATTTGTGGTACGTTTCGCGTCACCATCGATGATTTCTTGTAATTTCGGTGCTGAAGGTTGGACCAAAGAGTCCAACCTTCGTTATTTTATGGTTTCTGCTTCAGATTTTGCTCTTCTTGTTCAATAGCCTCAAGAGACTCTGCCTTTTTATAAGGGAAGAATGCATTAGAATTCCCAACAGTAAATACCCAAACAACTGCATTTACCAAGGCTTTCAACAGATTTCCGAGATAATCTCCCCAGCCTAAATCTCTTTCCAGCACTTGTTTTGCATTAGTGATTGCGAGTGTACACGAGTCATTAAATCGATTGCCTGCGATTTTCATATCAACGCGAGGTTCATTTAAAAGCGCATCGTGATATTCATCGCGAAAAGCGTGTAAATCATCTAACAATTTTGTTGCCGTGTTAATGGCCTCTGAAAAATGATGTTGCTCAGCTTGACCAATTTTACTTCCAAGAGTCGCAATTGCCAGATCAATCCTGGATATTCTTTCTTTTGCCAGTTTTTGGTACTGTTGCTCTTTAAGAGCCTCATCTTCTGGTTTCTCAAGTGGCTCTTCTTGTGGCTTTTGTAATAGCTCTTGTTTCCATTCGGGCATAATCTGGTCGATCAAATCTAAGGGGGTTGCATTAAAGCCATCTCTATTGCTCATGTTGGAGCCGTTTTGGATTAGCATTAAAGCTATTTTTTTGTATTCAGCTAATAATGGATGATTTGTATTTTCCTTTTTCGCTTTTCCGGCTTGAAGTATTGCCCAGCATAAGGGAATGTTGCTTTTAGCATCTTTAAGGTTAACATTAACATTTAATTTGATTAACTCATGAACTGCTTTATAGTCACCAGCGATTGCAGCCATACTGAGTGGCGAAGCTCCATAATGTTGTTCAAATGTTACATTAAGTAAAGAGGGATAAGCCTTAATCATTCCTATTGCCTGATCAAAGTCCTTTTGTTTCAGCAGATCCAAAAGCTGTTCTTTTTTCTGGGTAGGTGCGGAGATAGGATAATGATTAAAATTCCCAACTGCTGTCAATAATACTCCGCCTTTTGATTGGATATAATCAGACCAGTTCATATGAGGTGCCTCTTTAGGAACCATCCTATCGCCTTGATATACACCTTCCATTCCAGTTAATGCAGGCATGGTGCCTGTTGCAGCCCCTTTCACCCCATCATCAGTTCTACGAGCACCTCCCCAATAGTCATTACCAGGTTTAGAAACATGATCCCAAGCAACAAGACTCACTAGCTTGCATTGAGCATATTTAGTGCCATATTGTTTAGGAGAGCACAATTGTGGCAATCCGCCCTTGGTTAAAGGGCGAGTTAAAAAGTCAATACCATGAATATTATCGGTAGCAGGCTCTTTATTGAAATTATCATACCAAACAGCCTTCACTTGTGTTAATTGGCTACCATGTTCAGTTAATAAGCGATGTAAGGCCTTTGCAAATTCATCATGAATAATGCCACTATAATTACCAGAAAATTGGCCGCATCCAATGCCTGGAAGCGTCACAAACAACTCTTCCCCTTGCTGAACAGCTGCCGCATTAGCGTGCAATAAACCAGGGAGTAAACGTCGCTCCAACATATGATAATATGCTTCAGAATTGAAAATGCCTTCAGGACAAACCTCGTCTAGATCTGGTTTTTCATTATTTTTATGATCAGAACGTAATAAAGGACCAGGTACATAAATTAAAGTGACATCTAAGGGATCTTTATAAACAGTTGGTGCAATCCAAGTACCATTATCATAGGCTTGAGTAGGAATAACACAACTTAAATCGCCTAATAAGCTAATTTCCAAAGCATTCCAATTTAGGTCTTGGCGGTATAAAGTACTCTCAGCAAAAATACAATCTGGCTTTGTTTGAATTAAACACTCAATAAATTGCTCATCATTTAAAGTATTTAAGCCTTTTTTGGCCAGTATATCCGCAAGATATTTACCTGCGGTCGCTTTGTGGGAAAGCAGATCAAGGCGATATTGATGGAGTTTTTTCAGCGTTTCATCACTACATACAAAGGTATAATTAGGCATAGCGTTACTCAAATGAAATTAATATGGGAAGTATAGAGCGTAATTATTAAGAAAACATTAAGATAGCCCGTGTTTAAGCATCGAAAACGGGCCTGACAGGTATATAAAATATAGGCGGGCTTATCTACCCTATTGATGCTAAAAGTACAGTCGTGAATACCGCGCAGAAAGCGCGGCATATAGAATAAAAAATACAGCAATAATTTTGAGCCATTATTTTAATCCGGACCTGGCATCTAATTTAAAAGACAATTCATCAGCCATAGCGGTTCCTAGATTTTTAGTCACTCTATCAAAAAGATTTTGTTTGTGGGTGTAATCCACTACACTGTCAATTTTGATATGATCACGTGCTAATTGTCCGCTACTAGCAAAACCATCAATTAAACCAAGAGTTAAAGCCTGCTCCCCAGTCCAAATTAATCCTGAAAAAGTATCATTATCTATATGCAAACGACTTCCCCGCCCGTCTTTCACTCTATTAATAAACTGTTGATGCACTAGATCAAGCATGACCTGCAGTTTTTGTTTTTGCGCATCATTTGTAGGAGAAAAAGGATCTAAAAATGCTTTATTAGTGCCTGCAGTTTGTAATCTTCGGGATACGCCAATTTTATTCATCGCGTCAACAAAGCCAAATCCACTATAAACTACCCCTATAGAGCCAACCATACTCGCGGGACTAGCATAAATTTCATCAGCAGCTACCGCTACATAATAAGCAGCTGAAGCACACAAATCCACACAAACCGCATACGTTTTTATATCAGGGTGCTTCTCTTTATAATGTTTAAGAGTATTGTACATGTATTCTGCTTGAACAGGACTACCTCCAGGACTATTAATACGAATGATTAATGCCTTTAACCCTTTATTTTTATAAGCGCCATCTATTCCTTGAGCGAAATCATCAGCATTGGCACCCTTTGTATCAAAAATTTCACCATTAAGGTCGACTAAACCTACATGAGGTTTCAAGCCTGCACCATTCTCCTCACCCCCTAAGACTAATAAGTGGAATACACCATAGGCAATGAGGAGCAAAAAAATAATTCGCATTATCCAGCGCCATCGACGCTTTCTTTTTTGTTCTTTGATGTAATCAATAATGATCTGATTCAGTAAGGCTTGTGAGTCCATATTATCATTAGCAGGTGTTCCGTTATTCATAATGATCACTTGAAATATAAAAATTAACCCTCATTTTACGGCAGTAGGACAAAAATTAATACCCTAATTAAATTATTAATAAGGCCAAGCTATGAGAATGGATAAACTGACATCAAAATTTCAAATGGCAATCGCAGATGCCCAATCATTAGCCCTAGGTAGAGATAATGGATTTATAGAGCCTGAGCACTTAATGAAGGCGTTATTAGATCAACAAGGAGGTAGCTGTAGGCCTCTGCTCAGCAAGGCTGGAGTAAATATTCCCCAGCTCAGAACTCTTATCGATCAATCCCTAGAAAAACTCCCCAAAGTCTCTGGCACCGGTGGTGATATTCACATTTCTAATGCGCTCAATCGACTACTAAATCTTACCGATAAACTCTCTCAACAAAGAAAAGATAATTTTATTTCCAGTGAATTATTTATCCTGGCAGCCATTAGCGAAGATAGCTCTTTGGCTAGGATGTTAAAGCAGGCAGGCGGAGACGCTAAAGCCATTGAAAAAGCAATTGATGAATTACGAGGTGGTGAAACGGTTAACGATCCCAATGCAGAGGAACAAAGACAAGCATTAGAAAAATATACTCTGGATTTAACTGAACGTGCGGAACAAGGCAAATTAGATCCGGTGATTGGACGTGATGATGAAATTCGCCGCACTATTCAGGTATTACAAAGGCGAACTA
This sequence comes from Legionella fallonii LLAP-10, assembly GCF_000953135.1. Classification (NCBI taxonomy): domain Bacteria; kingdom Pseudomonadati; phylum Pseudomonadota; class Gammaproteobacteria; order Legionellales; family Legionellaceae; genus Legionella; species Legionella fallonii. The sequence goes on from NZ_LN614827.1 coordinate 1,964,885, forward strand.
AAAATAATCCCGTTTTAATTGGTGAACCAGGAGTCGGTAAAACAGCCATTGTTGAAGGATTGGCTCAAAGAATTATCAATGGCGAAGTGCCCGAAGGATTAAAAAATAAACGCTTGCTTTCCTTAGACATGGGTGCTCTTATTGCCGGCGCAAAATTTCGTGGTGAGTTTGAAGAACGCTTAAAAGCTGTCCTCAATGATTTAGCAAAACAAGAAGGACAAATTATTTTATTTATTGATGAAATTCATACCATGGTTGGTGCAGGTAAAGCTGAAGGTGCAATGGATGCTGGCAATATGCTTAAACCAGCTCTGGCACGCGGCGAATTACATTGTATTGGAGCAACAACCTTAGATGAATACAGACAATATATTGAGAAAGATGCCGCTCTTGAACGACGCTTCCAAAAAGTACTGGTTGATGAACCGAGCGTTGAGGATACCATCGCTATCTTGCGTGGCTTAAAGGAGCGCTACGAAGTACACCACGGGGTAGAAATCACTGATCCAGCTATTGTTGCCGCGGCCACGTTATCTCACCGCTACATTAGTGATAGACAGCTGCCAGATAAGGCTATTGATTTAATTGATGAAGCAGGCAGTTTAATCCGTATGGAAATTGACTCTAAGCCTGAGAGCATGGATAAGTTGGAGCGACGCTTAATTCAATTAAAAATTGAACGAGAAGCACTAAAAAAAGAGAGTGATGAAGCGTCTAAAAAACGACTGATTGATTTGCAACATACGATTGATGAGTTAGAGCAAAATTATTCTGATCTGGAAGAAGTATGGAAAGCTGAAAAAGCGACCATGCAAGGCTCAACACAAATTAAAGAGGCGTTGGAGCAAGCAAAACAAGAAATGGAGACAGCACGAAGAGCTGGTGATTTAAGTCGTATGTCTGAGTTGCAATATGGACGAATTCCTGAGCTTGAAAAAAGATTGGCTCAAGTTTCATCAACAGATGCTGTAGAAAATAAACTAGTTCGTAATAAGGTAACAGAGGATGAAGTTGCCGAAATAGTCTCCAAATGGACTGGAATCCCAGTATCTAAAATGATGGAAGGAGAAAAAGAAAAATTACTCAAAATGGAAGAAGCACTACATAATCGTCTCATTGGCCAAAACGAAGCCGTAGATGCTGTTTCTAATGCCATAAGACGTTCGCGAGCCGGTTTATCAGATCCTAATCGTCCGATTGGCTCCTTTCTGTTCCTTGGACCTACAGGGGTGGGTAAAACTGAATTATGTAAAGCTTTAGCTGCCTTCCTCTTTGACACTGAAGAGGCAATGATACGTATCGATATGTCTGAATTTATGGAAAAACATTCTGTTGCTCGATTAATTGGTGCCCCACCAGGTTATGTTGGTTATGAAGAAGGTGGCTATCTCACTGAAGCAGTCAGACGAAGACCCTATTCAGTCATTCTGTTGGACGAAGTAGAGAAGGCTCACACCGATGTCTTTAATATTCTCCTCCAAGTAATGGACGATGGGCGTTTGACCGATGGCCAAGGACGTACTGTAGATTTCCGCAATACAGTTATAGTCATGACATCTAATCTAGGTTCTCAACTAATTCAGGAGATCGGTAGTAAATTTAACTATGATCAGATCAAAGAAGCGGTAATGGAGTTAGTCAGTCAACATTTTAGGCCAGAATTCATCAACCGAATCGATGAAACAGTGGTATTCCACCCATTAGCAAAAGAGCAAATTGCCAAAATTGCTGCGATACAAATTGGTTATCTACATCACCGGTTAAAACAACAGGACATTCACCTTAATGTAACTAAAGAAGCATTGGACTATTTGGCTGAAGCTGGATTTGACCCTGTTTATGGGGCAAGACCACTAAAACGTACCATCCAACAAAAGCTTGAGAATCCTTTAGCACAATCTTTATTAACAGGACACTTTAAGGCAGGAGAAACTATTGAGGTAACTTATAAGGACGGCTCATTGCAGTTTCATGCTCATTAATGTTCAGCTCACAACGTCAACTTAAGAATGTGTATCCCGGATTAGACAAAGTCGTAATCCGGGAAGGTAAGCAAAAAAGCTTAAGTTGACACTGTGAACTGAACTCTTACCCTACATCATTGATATTTAAATGTTTCGTATCGTATTATTTTCATCTTCATCAGGTGTCTCACTGCTATCCGCTAGCTTATCCCCAATAGATGTAGAACTACTCGCTATAGGGAAAAGAGTTTTAACTAATTTTTGATTAAAAAGAGAGGACATTTTTTCTTCCATACGCCCATCATAAGCCCCTGTTTCATCATTCTCTTTATCAGAAGCATCCAAGTCACATAATGGTTTCAGAAATGAGGCTAATGACTCAAATGATTTTTCCATCTCTGCTAGTTGATCCTGCAAAGTCTCTAGATCAAATACAGTGGATTCGTACTTGGCAGCTTTTTTATCAGATTTATCCGCTTTGTTATAAGCTTTTAAGTCAGCAATAATTTTATCCTGGCGTTTTAACAATGCGTTATACTCTTTATTTCGTTTACCTTGATGTAAAACTGTACCCTTAATCAAAGTTTGCACCTGAATTAATTCTTCTCTCAAACTAATAATATTAATCGTATCCAATTGCTGTTGAATAACGCGGGATCTAATATTTTCTCTAATTGAAAGAATTAAATCGACGTTTTCAATTTCATCCAAATCTTTCTTAATCGCCTCAAAATTCTCTTTAGTCTCTTGACGAACCTCTGCGCGAGCTGATGTCGGTAACTTTAGTAACAACGCCGCTTGACGCTCTTGTATTAATATTCTTAACGCTGCAATTTCAGGATCGAAAAGCAGGTCATTAACAAACTCCTCTCCCAAGGTGGCTTTAAGTTTATCCGTCATATCTTCGGTTAACTGCATCAAACTAGGCTCTCCTGAGGGAGTTGGCATTGCTAGTAAATTAATTTTTCCTTTATTTTGCTGGATCAAATTATTAATTTCCGTTGCCTTTTCCTTAGGATAAGATGACTGAGCAATCAGTGCTTGTAGTATTTGATTTAATTGCTTATAAAACATGGGATTATTAATAGTTATGCCGGCATTCCGCTCCAGCGCCATTCTAAATGGATGCTTAGGTTCTAAAAGAATAATCGCTGCAAACGGTAATCCAGTATTACTGTCTATCTCCATTAATAATGAGCTGCCATTTTTAATAAGGACGTCAATGCTATCTATCATCAATAACTGCTGTGTAGGCTCTTGTCTAAAATAAAAATCGAACAAAGAATTATAGTGCGTCTCTTTAATTACAAAATTTTTGTAGTTAAGCGGTACAATTTTATTTTTTAACAAAAAATTAATTAGTTCAGGCTTATTGTGTGTCAAAGCATAAGGCATCATTGAGTGAGGCAAAGTATGATAAAAAGAGCTTAATAGATTCGCTTGTGCATAATGGCCCATTATGAGCAGTCGCTTCAATAATCTTTCTGCTAAATCTTCGCTCTGAGTTCGCAACACATATAACGCCTGTATATCTTGGACAGAAGCCTGATATTTGCCTTGCTCTAGAGTACATTCTTTAACAATCAAGTCCCCAAAGAAAACCGTGATAGCCCTAATCAATTGCCTGTCTTTCATTTGTTCTAATTGCTCAAACTGTAATTTCAATGAGCTTATCACTTCATCTAATCTTGGTTTGGAGTTTGTTTTTTTACTTTTCACCCGAGGTACAGACGCAGGAGAAGATGACTCCGCCACCTGTTTTTTTTGTGCCTGAGAAGTTGCTCGTCTGTTGCGCCTGTTTGTTTTTTCCTTTGGAGCCGGTATTGGAGCAGCACTATCCTCTAATACAACAGGCTCAATAGCAGGTAACTCAAGAGATTTCGTAACTCTTCTTAGAAAAGAAAGTAATCGATTCGTAGCTCTACTGTCATTAGAATAAAGTTTTGACTCTTCAAGTATCTCTATTTGCATCTTTATAACAGCTAAATATTCTGCTTTATTTTTTACACAATCTACAGATAATGAAATAGCCTGCTCTTCTAATTCTTTATATTGCTCATTATAAGCAGTTACCGTCTCACGTTGCGTTCTTCTTAAATGATTCACCACATCACTAATAAATTGCTCAGCTAACCCCTTAAATGCTTCATACTGCTCCCAGCAGTTCACTGATTGGAACACGTTTTCATCTTGAACTATTGATAATAAAGGCTCACAGATAGAATCATCATTTGCATCATAGTAAATATGTAATCTATAGCGTTCCCCATCTTGTCCCTTAAAATAAGCGGTATAATGATGCTGGCTTTTCATGTCAAATTTGCTCATAGGAGATTCATACACACTAAGATGATGATCGACTAAAGTGTAATCACCAATAACAATCTCATGTGGCAAAGGCAGTTCAAAAAAGAAATATTGTTTTCCCTCATGATGGGTACGTAAAGATAGATTAACTACGCCCGGAATATTTTTTTTGTGATAAGTGACTTTATTAATTACATTATAGAGAGAATTTTTAGGCATAGTGGACTCAAAGGAATCAAAAAACCCAAATAATACTTTAAGACACCTTAAAAGACAACATTTAGAACAGTGGATGTTTTTTTAAAACATTCTGCCAACTTTAATGACACATCGACTTTTTCCAAAAAAATAAAGCAAAGCAAGCAAAAAAACTAAATATAGCTCCCAAATAAAAAGTAAAAGAGGCTCCTACTTTCTCCCATACTAAACCAGCAATAATACTTGCCAATAACATCGCAATCCCACTCAATAAGTAAAAAAAACCATACGCCGTTCCTCGCAAATTCAAAGGGGAAGTATCCGCAACCATGACCGCAAGTAACCCTTGAGTCGCGCCCATATGCAATCCCCAGAAGCAGATCCCAATTAAGGTATAACTCCAATGATTATTAGCAGCCAATATCAAGTCAGCGATGCATAATGCGATTAATCCTATAATTAATAAATTGGCATGACTCATCTGATCAGCTAATTTACCCAATGGATAAGCAGATAAAGAATAGATGATATTCATCGCCACTAAAAACAAGGGAACTATGGCCATATCCACCCCGCCTTGCATGACACGAAGCACTAAAAAAGCCTCGCTAAATCGAGCAAGAGTAATCATTGCCCCTATTCCGCATACCCACCAATAAGAGAAAGATAATAATTTAAGATTAGATAGCGATAATGGATTTAAAACCTTATGGTGAGGGGTGTTTTGTGGCTCTTTGACTCCTACAACAATTAATAGCACGGCAATCAAGGCAGGAATTACAGCTAATGCAAACACCATTCTAAAATGACTGGCGAAAAGCAGCATAAAACAAAAAGCGAGCAAGGGGCCTAAAACAGCTCCGAGGGTATCAAGGGATTGCCTTAGGCCAAAAGAAGCACCTCTTAATCCTTCTGGTGCTAAATCAGCTATCAAAGCATCACGTGGAGCCCCACGAATTCCCTTGCCTAATCGATCAGTGATACGAGCAATAAATACCAATGTCACTGAAGAAGTAAGCGCAAATAAAGGTTTAGTTAATGCACTTAGACCGTAGCCAAAGAGTACTATATCTTTTCTTTTACCTAGATAATCACTTAAAACCCCGGAGAAGATCTTAATAATTAATGCAGTGGCCTCTGCAAATCCTTCAATAATCCCGAGAGTAATAGTACTTGCTCCTAAGGCCGTCACTAGAAACATAGGCAAAAGGCTATGAATCATCTCTGAGGAGACGTCCATTAATAAACTAACAAAACCTAAAACCCAAATACTAGAGGGTATTTGGGATAAAACAGCGAGTACAGGTCGTCTTGGCATTACTCATTCCTTTGCTTTGACCATCTTTTATCACTAATCAGTTAAAGAATTTAACTTTAGCTCTACAGAGATGATGTAATTATCGTTATCTCAGTTTAGAAATAATTTTTCTGGCAATTATCAACCAACTGTTTTAAATTATCTGTGTTTTAATAATAACAATGAATGGATTGATTTACTAAATGATGAACAAAATAACCCTGATTTCTCTGGTTTCTGCTTTATCCTGTGGTTCCCTCGCCTACGCTGGTGGTATGGGAGGCGACTTAACCAACTCAGGATTTATAGCAGTTGAAGGTGGTTACTCTACAAATTCAATTAAAAACTATGATTTTGGTTTTATTGGAGCAGGAGGAGTTACAGAAATAGCCTCCACCAAAAGTAATCAAAATTACGCGGGTCGCCTTGCGGCAGGCATGTTGTTCATGATGGATGAACAATTTGGAGTGACTAGTGAATTAGGCTGGGGATACTACGGACGCACAACGCTTAAACCCGCTAACACCCTCATTGCCAATGTAAATTCTAAATACACTATAACTGGCTTTGATGCGCTCATTGGTATTGCCTTCATTCAGCCAAGTTACAGTCTTTCATTCAAAGCAGGTGCTTTAATTCAAAATATACAAAGTGAAACAGAAGCTGTTTTCAGTGATGTCGACACTTTTAGTTTTCAAGTAAAGAGAATCCAAACAGCGGCGTTACCAGAAATAAAATTAGGTGCGTCCTACAATATTGACAATAATTGGTCAATCACTGGTGCTTATGTTTTTGTAGCAGGCTCCTCTCCAAGGATGGATGGTGTTGTAAATGCAAATACCCTCAATGCAACTTTCTTCTCTAACACTCAAAACACTACTTTAAACCTTGGTTTATTAGGAATTCAATACACTTGTTAATCGTTTTTTTGTTGTTTAGGTTATTAGTAGGCTGTGCCTTTGGCACAACCTACCCAATGGTGCTACCTTAATAAAATGAAGAAAAAATCCTAGCCCGTATTAGTGCAGCATAATACGGGAATACCCTAGCTCAGTGCACTGAAATCCCGGATTACGCTGCGCTCATCCAGGCTACAAAAACTTAAGGTAGCGCCATTGGGCACAACCTACCTTAGCTTAGCGTCAGTTTCGTATAAAAATGTCGCCTAGTTCGCAACCGTTCGTGCTGGTGATGCCTAAACAATTTCATGATCAGAAACACACATTAAATTAATAATTAGTGGTCCCTGTTCCATTTCCAGAGCCGGTGCTATTTACACCACCCATGCCATTGGCGGTACCTGTGCCATTACCTGAGCCAGTACTGTTCACACCACCCATGCCATTAGCAGTACCTGTGCCGTTGCCTGAGCCAGTGCTGTTCACACCACCCATGCCATTAGCGGTACCTGTGCCATTGCCAGAACCAGTACTGTTATTATCCGCTAATTGGTAGGGACTACTATTTGTCGTTCCTGAATCAATAGCATAAGCATTAACGCAGGGTAAAATAAACAAAGCCAATAAAGCCAAAACTATCTTCTTCATAATGGCCTCCTTTCTTTATAGGATTTACTAGCCTAAGGCCTTTGCAACCATGATTAGTGCATATCTATAGGCTCTAATATAGGGATAGGACAATAATGAAAAAATGCAAATAACTAATCTTTTTTTTTTCCTATCTTATTGGGTTTATTGAAATTATTTTTTTGAAAAAATTAGGACTTGCTTACATTTCGCTAACTTGACCGAGATAGTAAAAATATGCGCGGGCTCTAAAAACTCATTACTCGTGTTGCGCTTTCTTTTTTTTCTCTATTAATTTGTCAAATAAAATACGCTTATCTTCTGATAACTCTGCGCGCCTTAGTGTCATCATCTCCTCCATAGTACCTTGTACACAATCAGGAGTTAGGCGATCTACAATTAAAACGCCATTCAAATGATCAATTTCATGCTGGATAACACGAGCATAAAAACCATGTTCTACACTTTGATGATGTTGTCCTTGTTCATCATAGTAACTTAATTTTATTTCTTCATATCGAGGCACTTTTCCTGCTTTATGTGGCACAGAATAACAGGCTTCAAAATCATAACTTATGGCAGTGCCAGAAACAGCCTCATAAGAAGGATTAATCATTACATGCATGGGATAAGGTTTAACCCGCTCTCGTAAAAGTGCCGCATCTTCCGGTATGTAAATAGCTAAAATCTGCTTCGGCTGGTTTACCTGTGGTGCAGCAAGCCCGACTCCACCAAGTTCCTGTAATTTAGCCTTCATTTGCTCAATTAACTGAGAGTCCATCTTGCCTAGAGGAAATGATACGAATTGGGCAGTAGTTTTTAAAACCTGGAGATGTTCAGGCTGTTGCATGTTGACAATAGTTAAAGCAGAGACCGTTGCACTGTTCATGATCAGACTCAATATCAAAAATTTTAAAGGAAATTTTAACCGCATTATAATGTTCAATTATTACCAATGACCAATATTAGGTGCGGATGCCCATGGTTCTTGTATAGATAAAGCCTCTCCTTTCTGCAATAACTCGATAGAAATATTATCCGGTGATCGAATAAATGCCATATGGCCATCACGAGGTGGCCTATTAATGACTATTCCAGCATCTTGTAGCCGTTGACAGGTTTCGTAAATATTATCCACTCTATACGCCAAATGGCCGAAACTTCTTCCTTCTGAATATTTTTCAGTATCCCAGTTGTACGTTAATTCAACCATAGGGCCATTGGCATGCCGCACCTGCTCGGCATCACCTGGCGCCATCAAAAATATTAAAGTAAAACGCCCTTTTTCATTTTCCGTACGTTTTACTTCTATGAGTCCTAATTTATTACAATAAAAATCAAGAGACTCCTCAATATTTGAAATCCTAACCATAGTATGCAAGTAATTCATTGATTTTCCTTAATAACAAATTGAATATTAATTAGCTCTCTTATCTAGCTTACCTTTACTCAACAGAATCTGAGTATTTTAAATATTTTAGCAATTAAACTACACGAAATCATTTCTAGCATCTATAATAATATGGATTTTTTAATTTAACTAAGGATGGTTATCATGAAAAAAAGCCTTTTATGGATAGTTGCATTAAGCTTCTCTTTAGTCATCGGTCAGACAGCCCTTGCTCATGGGCATTGCGGCGATAACATGAAAAAAATGATTGAAAGCCTACGACTAGATGATGCACAGAAAGCCAAAGTGATGCCTATTCTAGACCAATTAAAAACATCTATTAAAGCAAGTGCCGATCAATTCAAAGATCTAGATACTCAAATAAATCAGCAAATTCAATCTGATAACACAGATCAAGCAGCTCTTGATGGATTAATGGATAAAAAGACCAAATTGATTGGTGACATGATGAAAGCTAAGGCAAATGCAAAACATCAAATATATTCTCTTCTTAGCGCACAACAAAAAACAGAGTACCAAAATATGATGAAAAAATGGGAAGAGAAAATGGCAGCCAAATATCAAGACTGCAAAAAAGATAAAGATGATGAATAAGAGCTTACTCCACTGAAGTTGAAGTACTGACAGGTAGTGACTCTCACTACCTGTTTTTTTTATAAATGTTTGTAATGTAGGTTGAGTTTCCTTAACTTAACGTCAGTTTCGGATAAGGAACTCAGATTTTACCTTGTCCCGTTCGGTCCGCGGAGGGCTTTAGCCTGTCTCGAAGGGCTTAGCACTGAACCAAAACCCTTCGAGGCGTCGCTAAAGCCCTCCTCAAGGCGAACGAATCGAGATAGAGACTGGATCTAATAAGTTTCTTATCCAAACTGACGTTAACTTAATGACAGCGAGGCCTGTAAATGAAGCTAAGAACTTATTTTTAACTAGAAATTTAGACTAGTCATAGCTCCAGTTGAATGTGCCTCTACTTCATCTGATGATGCAGTGAGAGGTGATTCTGCAACAAGCAAGGGTTGTTGGATTAGCATTTTGCCCTTTGCTCTGATCACTTGAAAAAGTTTTTCCGCAACTTTTTCAACGCCGGATGCACTTTTAATATTTTTTAGTAGCTTTTCCCACTCCATGTGCTCAAGATATCCTTTACATGCTGCTATCCAGTCTTGATTAAGATAAATATCTTCATCAGCAGTAGGACATAAATTTCTATCAAGCTTCTCTAATTTTTCTATATAAGGAGTTTTTCCAAATTCAGTGTCTTTAACTAATAACCTGACCACTTCAGTTACAACCTGATCTGCCAACTGATGGCAAGTTCCTGATTCTACTGGCTTCTTAATTGTTTTATTCGCCTCAATAAGAAATGCTCTAACCGTCCCTATAAGTGAAGAATACTCGCCAATACTCTGATCTTTATCTACCAACCGACTATCTAAGACCTGAGTTAATTGTAAATTAACCCATTCCATCTTACCTGACTCAATCAATAGCTGCTGTAATTCACTATAGACTGCTTGTATACGTTTTACTCGATCAGCGTCTCGAAGTAGATGCTCTTGGAAAGAAAGCAACATATTAGTCGCTTCTTCTGACATCAATTTATGTCCATCTTCTGACCTATCTTCAGCGGAAGTCAACTCTATTGAGCATGCATTAACCAAAAAAGATAAATCATTCATCATCTGAGTAGTACGTGCTGTTCTGATGCCATTATTTGCTTGATGATACTTTGCCTCATTCCCTTTGAAACGGCTATAGCGCATACTGTCATTCATCAGTTCATATTCTGTGGGCTTATTATTACCAAAATGCTCATTGCGCAGGGTAGACCATACTGCATGACGCAAATAAGTGAATAATTCTTTTAGAGCCGCTGGACTTCGCTGAGTATCTGGTTCCTTTTTCCATTCTTGGTAGACAGGATCTAACTCCTGCTCAAATAGCTTCTCTAAGAGAATTATAATTTTCTTCTTTATAGGATAAAGATTATCATTTTGAATGTATTGTGTTTCTTTTTTAAACGAATTAACGTTTCTTAAATAGGTCGCCGTACGTTTTATACGATCTTCAGCTGTTTTTTTTATAAACTCATCCTTACAGCTTAAAGTGTCACGAAAGATATCAGTATGATCTCGTTCAGTGATTAAATAGCAAATTAAAATTGACTCATAAGAAGCTTTTCTAGGCTTAAAATCGTAACGAGGTGAATACGTTGTTTTCTCTCTGGGCGATAGTGGTGATTTAGACGATACTAATGATTTAGGAGTTAGCGCGCTATTGGAAACAGAGCGTTTCAATTGCTTTCTTTTATCGTGTACTGATGACTCTGCTGTTAATGAACTTGATATTGGAGAATCAGACCGTCCTTTACTAGATTTAGCAGGAGGTATTTTATGAGATAAAGCAATTAAGGGATTAACTACTTCATGTACTGTTTCATCAGGTTCACTAGATTTTTCTTTATTGGATCGCGCGCTACGCGATTTGCTAGATAAAGCAACTAATGGATTAGTCGATGAATCTCGTTTTTCTATAATAGATTGCAAATTCAATCCAGGAATTGAAGTTAACGAGCGAGACTTATATTGTTCTCCACTATGCTGCGCAACAAAAGATGAGTAATCCTCAATTATGGCTGAATTCTCAGAAAGAGAGATACCAGGATATTTTTTCTCATATAATCCTTTTATGATAGTTTCTTTGTTATATTTCTGTTCTTTTGCTGTGGTAAAAAATAAACACACAGCCTTATTATTTTTTTCATCATACTCCCAAACAAGGGGGATATTCATAAAGGTTATATCGTTAAAAAAAATTTTCATAGGGTATCTAAGATAGTGTTGATTAAGGAACCTAAATGTATAGTTTAATATCTATATGGTCAAGAGGTTCTGGCTATAATTTTCGTACTTGTTTATATAAAGACGCCAACTTCCTATCTAAGTTAAACCGACCTCTTAAGTTAACGTCAGTTTTGGATAAGAAGCTTATTAGATTGATTGCCATCAATTTGATGTACTACTGGATGCCACGGACAAGGCGCGGCACGCCGGTCTTTTGTTGTATCAAGGAAAACCTAATGCTAATTGAAAGTGGTTCTCGTTAATTAGCGTACTCGTGGTGTATGTTCAAATGACTTTTCAAGATCGGCTGTAGCTGTAGTTGATTTACACCCAAAAAAGCCGAATATTCTATGAATAGCCAAAGCATCTTTGACACGCTGGTCCATCCTAACATCTTGAACCCCATACTTGACCTCATCTTGCAGAGCCAATTCAAGAGCATGCTCAATTGCATCAGCTTTCATTCCATTATTAATTGAAAAAAAGCTTTTCGCGTTCTCTCTAAATCTATTAATTTGGCTTCTTATAAATTTTACATCCTCTCGTTCTTCTGGATTAGAAGGAGCAGTACCGTGTTTTTCTGATAGATCCTGTTTAGGTATTGTTTTATTTTTTTCTCTGTCTATGAATTGAATATTACCAATATCAGTACCACTGATTATAGTGCCTGCCTGGGTTCGATCAATATCTTTAGTATCACTTTGCTTTTTAGTAGATAGTACTACGTCTGGAGCAGGTAGTAGTTGCTCTATTTCTGCTAGGATAGGTTCTTCTTCTGGCAAACTATGATCACTAGCGTCTTCAATTTCAAAATCCTCCTCATCCCAGCTGTCTATAAGATTTTCATTTTCTGGGTAGTCTGAGTTTTGTTTTAACTCTGCCTCTTCACTATCGTTTTGACCATCCAGAATCGCAACAGTTACTTCTCTATAACTTTCATCAATCACCCCTGCAGTTTCCACAAAAGAATCATCAATAGTATCAAGAAGCATGTAATGTTCCTGGCGTATTTTTTTGATTAACTCTCGATAGGTGATGACTAATTTTTTGTACTCAATAAGACTACTTTTTTCTTGCTCATCTAAAAAGTTCGGAAAATTAAAATCTTTCTTTGTATCTGCATTTAAAAATTGCATTAAATCAAAAGCCTTATTCTTTTTTAATGCTAAGAATCGCAGTACATGAGCTTCATGACTGCTTTCTAAATCTAGAATCTCAGGTAACTGAAATTCTTTATCCAGATGCTCCATATACTCCGGATGACTCATAATGTATTCAATAAAAATTATGGATAAAGGCCCGCAAGAAACCAGAGGCCCTCCGTCTTTTTCATGAGTTTGGATTTTTTTAGGAGAGGAAATAATTTCAATTTTCTGTTCTGTTTCTTTGCGTGCTAAGGTCAACTGTAAAATTTGCGCTGCTTTAGGTTTTAGTTGGTCTCTAATCAATTCCGTGGTTAGTGGTTTGTTTAAATCAAGTTCTATCTTTAAATCTTTTAAATGTTGGGAAGTCAATATATTCGTTCTTAGAACTCCCTTAGGATCAATTACTGAGTAATGCAGCGTTTTATCCTTAATTTCGAAATAAATCACATTCTTTTCAAACTCTGATTCATCGCTTTCCGCATCTGCTAAACGAAATGCATAAGCATAATTACCGTAATCAATACGAGGTAAAGTTCCTGTAGGATTAAACAATATAATGCTGATTGTTTGATCTTTATTTTTGCGCAAAAAACCGGCTATGTAATGTGCACCAGCTAATTCTGGCTTAAAGATAAAAGGGAAATAGTTTTGAGAGGACTTTTTAAGAATAGTCACTAAAGGACTTAACATACCCTCAAGAGTAAGCTGATCAAGCCCATCAAAAAAAACAAATGGTTGTAGCGTTTCGCTCTTTAGTTTGGAAGATAATTGATTATATTTTTTCCATATTATTCGTTGTACATCGAGCACATGATACCACGTGGTAAAATTCAACCCATCATCCGTTGGCTCATATGTTTTTTGTCGTTGCCTAAACTCTCTTGCTGCTAATGATGGCATAATGCGTACCCTAGAATAGTTGCTTTATTATACTGACAAATTATTAAATCAATATTAATTTCGTAAGAGATCAGCTCTTACCATAATTCGATTTACGTGCGATCGTAATATAGTGCGATCAGTTCCTTACTCGAAGTACAGCCTAATAACTCCATTGTTTTAGCAAGAGTCCCTTCAACTGTTCTATAAGAAATTCCCATTTCTCGAGCAATAATTTTCGATGCTTTTCCTTGAGCTAATAATTTAAGGCATAAAGCCTGTTGTTCTGAAAGATATACTGGGGTATGCAGCTTTCTATGAAAAAAAGCTAAATCTTTTTTTTCTAAGGTAAATTCAGTATCTACCGGATTTGATGCTTTATTCCCTAAAAAAAAATCCACCACAGTACATACATGTTCTTCAAGAGCATTGTTGTCGCTATTTATAACGACATTGGCCACTTGCTCATACCAATGATCTCGCTCCTGATGCAATGCATCAAAAAACACTTTAAGATCAGCAATTGGCAATAAAGAATATGGATTGAGGGCTGTTCTCTCCATTTGTACAGAAGTACTTACATCCAAAAATACCACATCCTCCTGAGATAATAATTGTCTATTTTTTTCAGAGCTGGCGATACTTCCATCCGTTGCCACAACTATATTTTCTTTAGTTAATAGAAAGGACAATAGTTCAGATTGAACTTGATAAAAATCCTCCCGTCCTTCATTGCCAAATAGTTCTGTGAGTCGGCGCCCAATAGTAAATTCTAATCCTAAATCTGCATCAATAAATTGCCAACCCAATTGCTGAGCAACACTCTTTGCTAACAGACCTTTTCCGGCGCCAGGATGACCGACTATAAAAAGACGTTTACATTGACTCATATTTAAATACTCCGTTAGAAAGACTAACAACAATAACAACTCATAATGTTAGTATGGCAATTAATGATGTATTCATTATACGAATTAGAACAAAAGTAAATCAATACGTAAAAATACTTAACTTGTAGCCTTGAGCATTAATTGTCTCGCGATCAATCAGGTGACTTACTAGTAGAAATAATGGGCCGCCCATCCCATTATTTAAACATGCGGCTACATTCTGAAAGAGTTTGATGAATATGAATCCTGGTGGTATCTATCATTCTCGTCTGTGCTCCAAAAACGATCGCGTCCGTAGGGTTGCTCCTTAGTATTAAATTTTATATTTATCCCTCTATCATCTAAACCATTAATTTGATTAATAGCATCTCGTCCAGTAACTCCTCTTCTGGCTAGATATTTTAAAGCATCAACATGTTCTGCTCTAAAGCTCCCATATTCTGGTTGCTGCCAGGCTCTAAGATGCTTTCCTCTAAGACCTGGATATAAGCAGGTTAGTGCTTTTACTTGACTGTCATCGAGGCTATTGATTTCATCAATGGCATCTTGTCCCGTAATGCCATTACTCGCAAGAAATTGTAACGCATCAACATGTTCTGCTCTAAAGCTCCCATATTCTGGTTCTCGCCATGATCTAAGATGTTGACTTCTAAGTCCTGAATCATAGAGTAGGCCTAGTGCTTCTGCTTGATGCTCGTTGAGCCCATTGATAACATTCATCGCATCCTGACCTTTAATTCCATGCCGGGCAAAAAACGTTAAAGCATCTCTGTGGCCTTTACCAAAAGTATGTTGTCGTTGTTGCTGCCAGGTTCTAATATGCTCGGCATTCAAGCCTAAATCAGCATTAGATAAGACATCTACTTCTTCAAGATTTCTATATTCCTCATAATGATCGATCTCTGACTCACTACCCACATAATGATATCTTAGCTCTTGTCGATTTTGATCAACTACAGTTACTTCTTTTGTCCCCCACAAACTGGTGCCATGAACGATTCGGAAATCGCTGGTTTCTATAGTTGCCCCTGCTAATGACTTGAACACTTCGGGAACATTAGTTCTATTAGCTATTAATAAATGTCGCACCCCATTTTCTTCTGCTCCAGCAATGATAACGAGATCCTTGGTATCCATGCTTATATTAAATAAGCCGCTCAGAACGCTAAAAAATAGTTGGAATGGTAATGTTGCTATATCCAATGCGATGGTTATAGGGAAAAGAAAAAAGAAAAATATAATATAGACAGGATCCCGAAAAAGCTGACGAGTAAAATAAAACATGCAAGACGTCCTAGTAAGTTAAAGTGTGAGGAGGTAATCATAAAACATTTTAAAGAAAGAAAAATTAACAAATCCTTAAAAGTAAACCTTCTTTTATGTAGTTGAATAACATATGATTTTTAATGAGAATTCATTAACTATTCTACTCTGATATTTCCAATCAATGAACAATTAAGGGAAATAGTAAGGTAGCTTTAGCCTTGACTCATAGGCGTCAGGTTAAAGAAAAAACGAGATAAATTTCTCCCTCTCGCTAACCCCCACTACTATTAAGTTGAGGGATTATTTAATGCCGAATTACCACAGCCTCGACAGCGGGATTCGAAATATCTCAACTTAATGGCAGTGAGGAGTAAGAAGAAGGCCTTAGAAAGGTTTTTCCCTTTAATGTGACGCCATTTACTCACAGAATATCAAATCCATCATAATCTTCCCAAGGTAAATGCTCTCTGCTATGGTCATCTACTCGTGCATATTGAGGGCCTTGTTGCAGCCAGGCATACAACAACTCCAATTCGCTTTCAGTACCACAAGCAAAAACCTCCACCCTTCCATCTGGCAAATTTCGCACCCATCCGTTAATGTTTAATTTCTCTGCCTCTCGTTGAGTAAAGGCTCTAAACCATACTCTTTGAACTTTCCCAGAGATATAACAACGCATGCATAGTTTTTTCATAAATAGTCCTATCCTCTTAAACGATCGATCCTGTAATATACTAGTTTTAAATTAGCCCATCATCTCTGACAAGATCTACTACTAAAAAATAGTCGATACCCCTCTTGATGAATTATTAAAAACAGATTGGTTGCGGAGAAAAGAAATGCCTTACATCTGTCCTTCACCGTTAAAAATTGGTAGTACTATTGGATTAGTGGCCCCCTCAAGCCCCTTGCTCCCTGGACGTCTAGAAGCAGGTGTTGCTTATTTACAGGATAAGGGCTTTAAAGTAAAACTGGGTGCTCATCTACATGACGCTGATCGTTTTCTTGCAGGAAGAGATCAAGACCGAGCGGAAGATATTATGCACTTTTTTGTAGATAGAGACGTAAAAGCTATTGTAGCTACTGGAGGCGGTTATGGTGCCCAACGTCTTTTACCCTATCTTGACTATGAATTAATTCGTGCTAATCCCAAGTGGGTTACGGGTTTTAGCGATACCACTGCACTGCATTTAAGCTTATTAAAAAAATCAGACCTTATCACCTGCTCTGGATTTGTATTTGGCGATTTGGATAGCAGTAATCTGGCGCTAAGTATTGAACAATCGCTCATGGCCTGTCTCGCAGATAAGGCGTTTCAAATAACTCAAGGACAATGTGTTCACTCAGGCATAGCTAAAGGCCCACTAATTGGTGGTAATTTAGAAACATTTATGGCCTTAATGGGTACCCCCTATCAACCTGACTTTAATGGGTGTGTCTTGTTATTAGAAGATGTTAACGCAGAACCTTTTCAAGTCGACAGTAGGTTATCGCAACTGGATTTAGCGGGTGTTTTTGCCCAAGTTTCTGGTGTTGTTTTCGGTCAATTTTCACGTTGTATTGCCAAATTTTATCCTGAACGAGATGGAGCGATTGATGATGTAATCAATGAATGGTCCTCTCGTTTACTTGTTCCTTGCCTTAAAGAATTTCCCTACGGCCATACTGAGGAACGATATGTATTACCTATTGGCAAGGAAGTTCAATTAAACGCGGATAAATGTACGCTGACCATTCTATAGCACAAATATAATTGTTCGAAGATTATCATGACTTATGAAATAACATTTGAAAGCAATCCTCATCCCGATGACATTCAGGTGCTCAGTACAGGCATAATGAATCACGCGAAACAAGCCAAAGATCAAGAGCCCTTGGATTTTTTTGCTTTTTTTATCCGTGATAACCAAAATACCATTTTAGGTGGCTGTAATGGCTGTAATCTTTATGGTTGCCTGTATATAGATCAACTTTGGGTTAGCGAAACATTAAGACATAAAGGACTTGGAACAAAACTAATCCAAGCAGCAGAAGATTTTGGTAAAGAAAAAGGATGTACCTTTGCCACAGTAAATACCATGGATTGGGAAGCTTTAGATTTTTATAAAAACCTCGGGTTTGAGATTGAATTTGAACGGCATGGTTTTGTCAAAAACTCAGTTTTCTATTTTTTAAAAAAACCACTATACTCTAAAGCAGAAAACTTACTGATACAAATTAAATCATTTTCTGCAAATGATATTAATTTGATAGTAGAACAATTTGCTCTACATCATTGGTTCAAGCCCCACTCTACCTTTGAAACATACTTAAATGAACAAAAACACAATGAACGAGTAGTATGGCTTGCTTTTTATGATCAGCACTTTGCAGGTTATTGTACTTTGAAATGGAGCTCATTTTACCCCTCTTTTAGTAAGCAAAATATTCCAGAAATAATGGATCTTAATGTTCTACCTCCATATCGTAATCACGGTATAGGTTCTGCCTTACTCGATATTGCGGAACAAGAGGCAGCTCAAAGAAGTAGGATAATAGGCATCGGGGTGGGACTGTACGAGGATTATGGTAGTGCTCAAAAACTCTATGCTAGCAGAGGTTATAAACCTGATGGCTTAGGACTAACCTATAATTACAATCATATAGCACCTGGTCAAACAGTCTGTCTTGATGATGATTTGGTATTGTGGTTTACAAAAATACTTAAAAAATAACGACCTAGAATTTCATTTGAACTGTTGTAAAATTAAGCTTCAGCATCAGTTCTCTTTTTAATTTAGAAGTTTCAGGAGAAAGGGGGGCTAAATGACGTGGTTTAAAAACAATCTTTCCCCTTTACTGCACTTGGCCATGCCCCTTATTCTCACAGGGTTACTCCAATCCTCCACCTATTTTTTTGAAACCATGTTTCTAGCTCATTTAAGTTCTGATGTATTAGCGGCAGGAGCCCTTGTCAGCTGGTTATTTGGTACTTTCATTGTTATTTTGATAGGCCTATTAAGTTCAATTAACATCTTAGTTGCTCATCAATACGGAGCAAAAAATTTTGCTGCCATCTCATTCATCGTCAGAGATGGGGTCTGGCTAGCTATAGCCTTAGCACTCCCTTCATTTATTTTATTTTGGAATTTATCGCCCATATTCCTCTTTCTTGGTCAAAATCCTAGCGTAGTTCATTTGGCACAAACGTATTTACATGCATTAGCCTGGGGATTGCTTCCTAACTTACTAATGTTTGCTTTATTAGAGTTTATCGTAGGCCTTGGGCATGCACGTGTTCTCCTGGTATTTGGTATATTGTCTGCATCATTAACTGTATTTTTAAGCTTTGCCTTAATCTTCGGTAAATTCGGACTCCCTGCTCTTGGTATAGCTGGCGCCGGTTGGGGAACAACCATTAGTTATTGGATCTCCGTATTTTTTCTATTACTTTATGTACTGTTTAATAAAGAATATAGATCGTACCTCAGTCACTTATTCACCCCAACAAAGCAATCATACATCATGGAGTTGTGCAAAGTAGGCGCACCCATAGGATTCATGTATTGCGTTGAAGTCGGATTCTTTTTCGTCCTAACCTTAATCACTGGCTCTTTAGGCAGCCAATTGCTTGCAGCAAATCAAATTGCTTTGCAATATATGGGAACTCTGATGTCCATTATTTTTTCCATCGCTCAGGCGATTACTGTGCGCATGGGACATTTATTAGGCGCAAAAGAAATAGACTCAGCGGAACAAGCCTGCTACGCAGGGATTAGTCTTGCTCTATTGATCATGATCATTATCGCAATTTTTTATTGGACCATGCCTACTCTATTAATTTCTATTGATTTTGATGTACATGACAGCAAAAATAGTGAGCTTATTCATCTAGCTAGCCAATTATTAGTAGTAAGCGCATGGTTTCAATTGTTTGAGGCAACACGCATAGCTCTTTTTGGTGCCATTAGAGCATTAAAAGATACTCGCTTTACCTTATTTATTTCCATTATTAGTTTTTGGGGTATTGCCCTCCCTCTTGGGTATTTTCTTACTACTCATCTAAATTTAGGTGGGGTTGGCCTTTGGTGGGGAATGGTTTTCGGAGCAGGTCTCAGTGTCATACTGCTTTTTTGGCGATTTAAATTCAAAATCAAAACAGATTATCATAGGCAATCAATTGCTCCAGTATTGTAGGTCAGGCAACAAATTACTTAACTTTGTTCACTAAATGTTTTTTTGTTGCCTTGATGCAACGCAGCGTAATCAAGGTTTATCCTACATCGATTATTCTCATTAGGTCCACATGGCCTTATTAGACTCACTTTGTGCTTAAGCCTGTGATTAATACCTTAATTACGCCGCGCTACATTATGGCTACATTCGATTTAACATTCATGTGCCAACATTGTGTCATTCAGTCAACTCAGCAACTATGTTATAAAAATGCCATTATCGGAACAGGAACAAAAATTAAAATCCTGTAATTATTTCTATAGAATCGTCGTAAACATACCGCTATTATATAAAATTGCATCGGGTGGTTTGCTAACCAAAGACGTCAGGATAAAACTTATGCTATTTCTGAACACTTTTAATTATATTCATATCATTCCTCTTCTTGCTATATTAGTGTTAATAATTAGCATCCTAGCCGCCATTTTCATCAAACCCCATAGTTTTCAAAGTTCTCGCACTTTTGTTTTTATCTCAATAATGGCTAGTCTCGCTGTAGTCATATTAGCCGGTAATATTTTCTTAACGACCATGAATATGGAAGTACAAAGAAAAATTAATAATGCTCAATTTACAAAACAGGCAATTGATAAATTGTGGCTTTATCCGAATCAATTGTTACTTAAAGAAAAACAAGCAAGACCCGAATTTCTCGCTAGTTTTTATTACAATAATCCGGAGTTATATCAATTAACAAAAGACATACACACTAAGCCGACAATAGATTCAACTCTGCAAGAACAATATATTTCCATTGTTCTCATTCAATGCTGGGAAGATTATTTGACCTTAAGAGAGCTAGATCAGACGGGTGATCAAGTTTGGCTTTATAATTTTTTACAATGGGCGCAAAGTCCTTATTTAAAGAATGATTTTGAGACTTTAAAATATAATTTTGCACCAACCACTATTAAATTTGGCGAACTATTATTTGAGTATTCCGCACAAATTCCTGTGCCTACAACCAAGCCCCATGAGGTCCAACTATTAATAAGAAAACTTATTGATGATCCTAGGTTAAGAGCTATTTTTAAAGAGCGATCCATGCAACACTATGGTTTTTATTAATGACCTAATCTATAAATTTTGGAACAGTAAAATGCTGCAACAACCCCCAATTGATATCCTTAATCAGGAGGAATTCTACGATATTAATTTTACAGAATTAAAATTGGATAAAATAGAACTACGCAATAAACGATTTGAAAATTGCCTCTTTAGTAAATCAAGTTTCGTTGAAACAATTTTTCATTCCTGTAAATTTGTTGACTGTGAATTCAAAGAGTGTAATTTAAGTTCGACTCAATTCAAATATAGTTCTTTTAGTGACACTGTTTTTGAAGAATCTAAATTGATTGGCATTAATTGGACTCAACTAAAATGGCCCAATATAAACCTTGCCAGCCCTATTAAAATTTATAAATCGAATATTAGCCATTCCAGTTTTTTTGAGCTGAAATTGAGAGAAATCGTTATTGAGGAATGTAAAGCACACGATGTTGATTTTAGAGGATGCGATTTGTCTAATGGTAGTTTTATGTCAACCGATTTTCAAAGCAGCCTATTCTTGAACAGTAAATTATACGCAGCAAATTTTACTGATGCGATTAATACTGTAATTAATCCCCAAGAAAATGATATTCGTAAAGGGAAATATTCTATGCCAGATGTTATTAATTTGTTGCACTATTTTGACATTGAAATAGAGGGCATTTAAAATCGCTATTTATATAGGTATTCTTAGAGACCCAATCAAGCATATAACTCTGTCTGTACAGTTTTATTTGTAGTCATCTCGATCGGTGTAGTGTCATTGTACCTAATTTTAATAAGAAAGTTGAAACACCTGACAGGGACGGAAATGAAAAAATTAGTTTTATTTTGTTTGATATTCGCAACTACTCATATTTTTGCCCAAAAAGTCGCTGTAGTACTATCTACATCTAATAAAGTAACAGCAACTCATAATGGAGCCACCCGAACCCTTTCTCGCGGTTCCCCACTAGAGCCTGGTGATGCAATTACTACTGCTGCCAATGCTCAAGCGAATATCCGATACTTAAACGGAACTCTAGTTAATATCAGTGCAAATAGTAATTATAAAATCATTGCTTATTCATCTAAAACTTCCGATGTACAAATTAAAGCCCAATTAAATGAAGGAACGATTTACTCAAAAACTACGGGAAAAACTAAAGAAGAGCTAAAAACCCCAGTAACCGCTCTTGCAATATTGGGAACAAAATATGCGGTAGACGTCAAGAACAAACGTCAAACTTACGTTACGGTTTCTGAAGGTCATGTTGAAGCAAATGGGGTAGTATTTGGACCAGGCAGCAGCATACTGATTACGCCCAATGGCATTACCAACGCTCAATTCCCCCAACAAGGGAGATTGGAAACTGAAAACAATATACTCGATTTAGAAGTGGATAGTGACAGTAGTGGATCCGAAGGAACCGAAAGTGCTGAGGCTGAAACGCCAGAAGCCGGTACAGATCTTGCGGAAGCTGATATAGAGCCGCCAATAGATATTAGTGCCGCTGATACAGGGGTTGAAGACTTAGTCGGATTAACAGATACAACACTGGTTGTATCTGACATAGGCACAGAGGAAACACAATGTGAGCACGGTAATGAAATATTTCTTCATTAGCAATGGGTTAGCTCTTTATTACGTAACTTCTCAATAAGAATGGGCAACGTCATCTCGAACGAAGTGAGCGACCTCCTGTCATTAGCACCGTGCCTGAGTTTGAGATGCTTCACTTCGTTCGGGATGACATTTTTCTCCGAGGTTATTGAGAAGTTACTCCTTTACTGAAATTTTTAAGATAAATGTAAATAGTGCTATTACAAATAGAATATGAGGAATATAGAAGTTATGGAAAGAAAAGCCCTAGTGATATCCAGTTTTTTAGCATGGAGTTGTTCATTTGCTTATGCCGTCACCCCAGCCATATCTCACACGAACCAACCGCAAAAAGCAAGCTTAAATTCTGCATCTACAAATGCCCCTATGTTCAAACGGCTAATTCCCAAATTCTTATACAGCTATATTGATTTTAATTTTGATTCAACAACTGGACCTAATTTTAACCGCTTTCAAGGTCATTCGAACCTCTATTCTGCCGGCGCTGACCACATAATTTTAGCGCCTAATTTATTCGCGGGACTGTATTTATTTGATATAGAGACTAGTGTCGACTCACAAACAGTATTGGGTCCAGCAGGACTCGTGCTCTCTCATACCAATATTAAAAATAATACTATTTTTGGCCATATATTAAAGGCCTTTAATCAAAACTTTTATATAGATTCTGCTGGTGCTTATGGCCAGAATAATATTTCTGGTGTAACCCAGCTAACACCAAAGCCTATTTTGGGCATATCAAGCAGCACCAATCATAACTGGTTTTACAGCGTTAATGGCATCTATAGAAAAAATTGGAGGAAAGTACTAATAAAAGCAAGTACTGGCATTTTATTTAATAGGGTTAAATCAGATACTTCCTATATGTTTTTTCAAACAGAAAATACACCACAAATGGTAAAGCCCCTGACGAATAGAGCAACTTATGTTATGGAAAATCTAGAATTAGGATATAGCCTATCTCGAACAATAACTCCCTTTATCAATGGAGGATTAATTCAAGTTGCCGACTTTGCAAACAGCCGCCCCATTGTCAATACTGTTGCAATTATTGGTGCTCTACCTCAGCTGCAATTGAACCAAAACGCTTATAGGTTAGGAGGAGGAATTTCTTTAAAACTGAAACTAGTTACCTTACGATTGGAGCAAAAATACTATAATGCGGGAGGAACCTTTACCAGCAATGATACTCTAATCAACTTAAGTTGCCCATTCAGTTAAAAAGGATCATTGTCCGTGCTAAAAAAACCTCATTATTGGATTAAGTTTGGTAATACCAGATTCATTGAGATTCTTTTTAGTCTTTTTTGTACCGCATTTTTACTTGTTATCGATCTCTACAACATCCCTTTTGTTACTTCATTTATAATGCGAATGGATGGCCAAATTTATGATCAAATCATCAATTTAAATTGGCATCCTCAACCACAAAATCCTCGAGTAGTCATCATTAACATTGATGAAAAATCAGTACAGAAAGAAGGAAGATGGCCTTGGCCAAGAGATAAAATGGCCGATTTAATTACCAAATTAAAACAAAATGGAGTGGTAACCATTGGCTTGGATATAGTTATGTCCGAAGCTGAAATCAATTATGCCCTAGGTTTGCAAAAAAAATTAGAGCAACTACGCTCTATAGCCGTTCCTGATGAGAAACAGTTTCTTTTTACGTTAAAAACACTCGCCCCTAAGATCGATAATGATCAAACTTTTGCACAAACATTATTAGATCACAATGTTGTGTTAGGATTTTTATTTCAGCATGAATCAGATGTTAAAAAAGGTACATTACCTAGTCCCTTAGTTTATCAAAGTAATGAACCTATATCGGCAAGCCAACTCCCTCTGTATCAATTTGAAGGGTACAATGGTGTCCTAAAGTTATTTCTCCAGGCATCGACACAAGCGGGTTTTGTCACTAACCTTCCTGATCCTGACGGAGTAGTCAGGCACTCTCTGGTATTGGCAAATTATGATAACAAAATATATCCAAGCCTGGCCCTTAAAACAGCAATGAGTTATCTACTCATCGACGAAGCACAACTAGTAATGAATAATCAACGATTAGATGGAGTTAAGCTGGGTGGAATCTTTATCCCCACAAATTCACATGGCCAAATCCTGGTTCCATTTTGGGGTAAAGCAGGTACCTTGGATTATTATTCAGCCACCGACATATTACATAATCAAATAGATAAAAATGACCTAGATAGCTCAATTGCTATCATTGGCTCATCCATGACATTATTAGCAGATCTGCATGATAGTCCAATAGCCTCATTATTTCCTGGTGTTGAAATAGTAGGCAATATAGTTCAAGGCATGGTTGGCCAGCAACTCGTTTCGGAATATCATTGGCATGCGACTGAAGGAGCTATTGTCCTCATCACTTTTGGAATTATTTTCTCTCTTATTTTTCCTTTCCTAGGCATCTTAGGAAAATTAGTTGTGGCCCTAACTACTGTTTTCCTCATTTTAGGTACAGCTTTCTTATTATATGTTTTTAAAAATTTTTATCTTCCTTCGGCGTTATTGATCGCTTTAATAATACTTCAAGCCATAATTAACTATGCCTATTCTTATGTTCTAGAACGACGACAAAAACAAAAAATCAATCAGCTATTTGGTCAATACGTCCCTGAACAATATGTCAAAGAACTTGTAGAGTCGCCAAATGAGCATAGTATGGAAGGACAAACACTGAATATGACTGTGTTTTTTGCTGACATAAGAAACTTTACAACAATTAGTGAAAGTCTTGATGCGACTGGAGTAAAGCATTTATTAAACACCTTTTTTACCCCTATTACAGAAATAATTTTTAGGCATAGAGGCACGATTGATAAATACGTTGGCGATATGATCGTCGCTTTTTGGGGAGCTCCTTTGGCTGATGATCGCCATGCCTATAACGCAGTAACGGCTTCTATGGAAATATTCCAACATTTACCTGAAATTAATGAAAAAATGCTGGATAGTAACCTGCCTCAAGTCAATATCGGCATCGGCTTAGCAACCGGCCTGATGAATGTGGGTGACATGGGCTCTGAGTTTCGACGTGCCTATACAGTACTTGGTGATACAGTCAATCTAGCCTCACGCCTACAAGATCTCACAAAATACTATCAATCAAATATTTTAGTTAACGATACGACCTGTCTTGAAAGTAGTGATTTTCTGTGGAGGGCTATAGATAAAGTGTCCGTTAAAGGACGGAAAACCGCATTAACTATCTATCAACCCATAGGGATTTTAGCAGAGGCCTCATCTGAAACGCTACAAGAGCTGGAACAATACAATAGTGCATTAGCGGATTATTATGCACAAAATTGGCAATCAGCCGAAGCCAAATTTACTACACTCAATGCCCAAAATCCTCATATTTATATTTACCAAATCTATCTAGAGCGAATAGCATCTTTCAAAAAAACTCCTCCGAAAAAAGGCTGGAGTGGAGTTTATAACCACTTACATAAATAGCTAAATCCCCTCATCCCTGAGGCATCCCCACAAAGTTAGTTGCTTAGGCTGCATATTCTCTTTACGTACTTTAAACTTCAATGTATCCAATTGTGGAGACGGCTGCGTATTTAACTGGAAGCGCTTACAGGCCAATTTAAATCGTGTTGCTAGCAAATGAGCATACTCTCCCTCTCCTCGCATACGCGTCCCAAACGTTGCATCGTACTCTTTACCACCTCGCATTTGACGAATAAGACTCATAATATGTTCTGCTCTTTGTGGGAAATGAGTAGCTAGCCACTCTTTAAAAAGAATTTTTACCTCATGAGGCAGACGTACTAATATATAACTCGCATGCTGAGCGCCAGCCTCATGCGCTGCCTGCATAATTTTCTCCATTTCTTCGTCATTCACCATAGGAATAATAGGTGCCACCATCACACGAACAGGAATCCCCTCTTCCGACAAATGTCTCATTACAGCCAATCGCGCCGCGGGAGTAGAGGCTCGAGGCTCCATAATGTGTTTTAGTTTTCGTGATAAGGTAGTAACACTCACTGCCACTTTGACAAGATTTTGACTTGCCATCTCTACCAAAATATCTTTATCACGCTCAATCAAAGAGCCTTTAGTAATAAGAGCAACAGGATGCTGATAACGATTTAATACCTCTAGTAAACTACGCGTAATCTTTAGTTTCGCTTCTACTGGCTGATAAGGATCTGTATTGGCTCCTAAGACAATTGGCTTACACTCATAGTTGTCTTTATTTAATTCTTTTTCTAAAAGCTTGGCTGCATCAATTTTGTAAAAAATTTTTGATTCAAAATCAATTCCAGGTGATAAATTCATATAGGCATGGCTTGGCCTAGCATAGCAATAAATACAACCATGCTCACAACCACGATAAGGATTAATGGACTGCTCAAATCCAAGATCTGGTGAATCATTACGTGAAATCACTGTTCTGGATTGTTCAGGCATTAACATGGTTTCTAGAGGCGGTGATAACTCCTCATCCCCCTCTCCCTCCCACCCATCGTAATAACGTTCGGTGGTTATCGATTCGAATCGTCCCTCTGGATTACTTATAGCCCCACGATTTTTAATATTTTCACTGTATTTCATACTAACATCATCCGATTGGGTGATAGATTCATCATCTTATAGATTTTCAAGTACACTAATTATCACTTGTGCTCGTTAAATATTCAAAAAATTGGATGGCTCTTAAGACCGCCTCTCGATGATAGATATCAAGTTTCGGATTATCTTTTTTCCTTAACTCCAACCAACTAATTGAGTTTAATTTTCTAGCCAACAAAAAATAAGGCATTAAATCAATTTCCTCTTGAGGTAATGGCATATGCTCTGAATATCCGTTAAATAAGGCGTCTTTCAATATAGAAAAATCCCTCCTATTTTCTCCTTCTACTAAATATTCAAACGCGAACAAAGCAACAGACAAATCGTCGCCATAGAGCCCTATCCCACAATCATCAAAATCAATAACGGCATAACTCCCTTGGTGATAAATGAAGTTATTGGGTTGCAAGTCGTTATGTATTAAACCACTCCTCTCTTTATGGAGTTTTTCATAACTTTTCAGTACATGATAAGCCAACCTTCGTGCATCAATAATTTTTTTTTGCTCTGCAGGATAAACATCGGTGAGCTGCTCTACATTATAAAGCTTGGCTCTATCGGTACCAATTAATCCATCAACACACCAGTACTTTCTATACTCAATGCTCAAATACTTCCCATTTTTTTGCAGTTGAGCCATAACAGAACCTAGATTATAAGAATAATGCGTATCAATGCTTTTCCATAAGACTTTCCCTGGGCGCCATTCGAAGAGATCACAAAATCTAGCCGTTGGAATAGTTGGATGTTTCTCCTCAACCAGATAACCACCGGCGATGGTACGCATTGGCTTGGGAACTAATAAATCAGTAGTATTCGTAATGTGATGAAGCCACTTTATTTCCTCGAGGATAGCTTGCTCCGTATGATACCCATAAGGATGGATTCGCAGAATATATTTTTTCTTCTGAGTATCGGTTACTTTAAATATTGCATTGGCATTATATTTAATTAAATCTATTGATTCAGTCTTTATGGGGTAATGTGCCACCACTTTTTCAGCCATCTCTCGAAATCGTCTGACCCAAGATAAATAGGAAGTCTGCTTAAATGATGCCATTATAAATTAATCTCTCTAATCATTGAGGGGTAGATACCATATTATAATTAATTTTTATTGTGTCGATTGACTTGATATAGCGCTTATAATTTCTTCATCTTTTTGCATCCATTCTAATAAATCCGCTAAGAGCATAGGAGAAGCGAAATAATTCCCTTGTATCATAGTACAACCCCATTTATTGAGCAGACAAATTTGATTATGATTTTCCACTCCATCAGCAATCGTTTTAATACTTAATGCAGAAGACAGTTGAATCGTTGTCTGAATAAACACAGCAGCATCATCATCAACATTGTGTTCTAAATCTCTGACGAATGACTGATCGATTTTAATAAACGATATGGGTAATTTTTTCAAAAGATGGATGGATGAGTAACCTATACCAAAATCATCCAATGCGAACTCTATTCCTAATGTGTTTAACTCCGTCATAATGTTTATTGTACGCTCAGAATCGTGTATCAATGAAATCTCCGAGATCTCAAAATAGATCTGTTTCGGGTCAATTTCATAGCGTTTCACTAGGGATTGAATCAACTGAGTAAATGCAAGATTTTCAATTTGCTTTCTCGAAATATTTATTGCTAAATAAATATCTGCTTCGCTTTTTGCTATGGAATGAAATTCTTTAAACGCTTGTTCCAGTATTAATTTACCCAGTTCATAAATAAATCCTTTATCCTCTGCAATTAATAAGGAATCCTCTTGAGAGAATTCTTTAAGTACCTCATCACTCCATCTTATACGAGCCTCAACACCTAATATTTTATTGTTTATCGTATTCATAATGGGTTGGTAATAAACCTGGTATCTTTTTTGATTAATCGCATCTAACAATGCCGATTCAATATGGTGAACTTTTAATACCTCCTCATTGGCTTTCTCGCAAAAAAATGAAAAGGTAGATTTACCCATTTTTTTTGCATGATACATAGCAATATCCGCATTTTTAAAAAGAGCTTCAGAGTCACAGCCATTTTCAGGATATAGTGCTACTCCTATGCTAATAGCGGTTTTTATGTATTGATCCTCAACTTTAATAGGTGCATCAAAAGTTGCTATAATCCGTTCGAAGATTTTAGCCATGTCATTTAATTTATGAGTATCTTCGATAATTAATCCAAACTCATCTCCACCTAGTCGAGCGAAATAATCGGTATCTCGTAGGTGTGGAGTAATAATCTTTGGCAAAGCAATTAATATTTGATCTCCATAAACGTGACCATAAGAGTCATTAATGTATTTAAAATTATCAACATCGAGAAAACAAACAGCAAACTGAGCCTTATTTCTATGAGCTCGAGCCAAAGCATGCTCTAAATATTCAAAAAAACTCAGACGATTAGGCAACTTAGTTAATGGATCAAAGTGAGCCATGTTCATCAACTTAATCTCATTTTCAAGGCGTTCAGTAATATCACTGAAAATAACAGCGGCCCCTTTAACTTCATCATTTAAAATAATAGGAATACAGGTATATTCGACCCAAAAACAACTATGATCTTTTTTCCAAAATACAACCTCCTTAGCTTTAATTATCGTTTTTTCCTGAATAGCGTGATAAACAGCCGTGTTTTCTATTGAACAAAAAGGTACTTTTACTATTTTTTCATCCAAAATTGAGTTGATTGATTCATTTTTCAACTCATCACTGGAATAGCCTAACAATTTTTCTGCTGCCGGATTAATAAAAGTAATGTTATACTCTGTATCAATCCACAATATTCCCTCTCCTGCTGCATTTAATAGTAGAAGATTTTTGGCTTTTTCTGTTTGCAATTGAATATTCTTTGCGTCTATTACATATTGAATTAAATAACGCTGACCATACAGGATGAATAAAATAATATTCATGAGGACACAGAAAAATAAAGTTTCAGTTAAAGATAACCATATCTGCCAAGAATACTCTTGATTCATAAAAATCGTAGAAGGCACGGCATTAATCTGCCAAGTTGTCCCTGCCAATTGATAATTCACTGAATCATGAACACGTTGTGCGGAACCATTAGGAATATTATTCTTATATATAATAATTGGGTTCTTATTTTCAGAACTGTTATTAATGGTGAGACTAGAGTAATTTTCAAAATTATTGAATATCTCATTGACTAACTTCATAAAATCAAATTGCAAAACAATAAAGCCAGTCAATTCACTATTTTTATAAATCGCTGAAGCAATAAAAGTTCGTTCTACTTTATTGTTTTTGGTAAGCAAAATAAAAACAGGAGAGTCACTGCCAACATTAAAGTTAAGATTTTTAACAAAATCGGGATTGGATGATAAATTATACCCTGTAGGAAAAATAGTCTCTTTTTGCGATACGATAGGGTAATACCACAATTTATCGTGTACAGAAGATTGTCTATCAACCAGTTTAAGATGATATTGCTTCTCAAAGGCATCGCGATTAATTATTTTAGGCACCCACTGTATTGATTGGATTATAGGATTTTCTTGTAATAATATGCTTCCTTGGTGCAAAAACATCTCTTTATCAACTGTGGGTTGTGACACAAAAGCAAAAGAAATAACTTTCGTTGATTTCATTATCAATTTAATTTCTTCATTCAATTGATTTAATTTATGTTCAGTTACAGTACTAAACTTTTCTTGTACGTGTTTTAGTGCTATTTGACTGAAAAATAAATGTGCAAAAAACACTATAAAAAAAGTTGCGCACAGAGGAAGCATAATGGGAGTGACTCTGCTTCGCCATAATGTTCTTGGTTTAGCAAATAGGATGAGAAAAACGGGCGTAAATATTAGCACCCCCATACTATCACCTATCCACCAGGTGAACCAGTTTATCAGCAGATTATCAGTAGAAATAATACCAATTAAATATAAGCCCATATTACTGATAGTGGCGGCAACCACACACGATATAGGTCCAGAAAGAAGAGCAAAGAAGAGAATATCTTTGGGAAAATGTAATGGTGAACTTAATGATACAAAACGCTTTACGAGCCACCATCCAGTCAGTGCTTGCAGCACCGCCCCCGATCCAGTAATCAAGCCAATAGTAACATTTAAAAAGCTAAATAAGTGCCCGGAATTACTATAGGTGACATAAAAATCAAGTATAAATGAGGCAATGAAAATTCCAGGTAAGGTACTCAGCCCAAAGACAAGAACAAACCCCAAGGCAAGTCCTGAAGGTAACCAAATAGCTGTTGCATAACCGGGAGTTACTGCCAGAACAAGCCCTCCCAAGCCTGTTACAATATAAAGAAAAATAACGGCGAGATTGTATAATACCTTATTTTTTAAGCCGTTTTTCCTTGTCATTTTAACTAGGAATTGCCAAGAAAAATGAGTTTATATGATTTTTTTCATCCATTGGAGTTAATGCCTCATTTAAACACCTGTTACTTAAAGTTTAGCTTAAAATATAAAGAATAAAGAACCTGTGAATATGAAGCGTCACAAAGGGTTTAGAAACCCTGCATGGTCCAAAAAGAGATGTTCAACGTATTACGACTAAAAATACATAAACTCCTCTCTATCCTCTTGATCCTCCTCACATTGCTCTTCATTCATCGTTTCAGCTTTACCAAAAAAACAATCACGAAGCGAGCCAATAGTTCCAGTAATACTCGGTACTATCTTTGACGCTGCTTTAGTACCCCTATTAAAAAGAGACGATAAAGAATCCATTAAAGTATTGGTAGACGCAGCCATTTCTTCTCCCCAAAAAGAGCCGTACATAGTTCCGCACGTATTCGCAGCTAAAAAAGCGATTAAATAGATAGATTTATTCAGTGCCTGCTCATCTCCATATAAGGTATATAAACTCATGAAAATACCGGATACGTTAGAGAGTATTCTGAGTATTTTAAATAGCTGAGCGCTTTCATGTCGATCACTCAATTGCGCTATACATTCGCCCAAGATCAAACCATTAGATAAAAACACATTGCTTTCATTCATGCAATAACGTACTACTAACCCCATAACTAACGAGATGCTATAGGATGTATCTTTGTCCAAGCCCACCCCATCTAAATGAGATAAATAAGAGGAAAGTGCGCTTTCCATACAGCCATTCAAGATCCCTTTACAACAGGCATTGAAATAATGGGACATTGAAAAAGGGGGAAACTGATATAAAGCCGTACAAATTTGATTATCCATAGGTCCTGGTAATATCCCATAATCTTGGTCGCCACAATATTCTGGTATAGTGCAATTATTTAGTGGCGACCGAAGCTCTTCGGTATAGCCCATCACCGAACAACCTAAACCTTGCTCTGCTACCTTTAATCGTTGTTTAATGGTTTCAACCTCATGAATGTGATCTAAACCAAGGGCATGCCCTATTTCATGCACATAAGTTTTCACTTGAAATGGAGTAGCTAACGTACTAGGCAGACAAACTAAAACCTGATTAAAATAGCTCCCAGATATGTCAAAGTAGGTTATTCCACTTGCGCTAATGTCTTTATTAGTGAGATTGTCACAAGCAATTAAAACGATACCCTGCTGGCCAGCATCTAATTGCTCCACGTAATTAAACTTAATATTATTGCCGCAAGCAGTGACCCACAGTGTTAAAATATCCTGCACTTTACTGCGAACCAATTCGTTTAATGACGAAATAGCTGCCTTTGTAAAATCTTGGCGTAAATCTTTTTCTAACAGAGGAGGCATGGATTTTAAATCGAATGTATAATTGATTGTTGTTGCTGAGGAATGAGGCTCTTTTTCCCATTTAGCCAATATAACTTTAGAAAACTCGTCAGCAGTAATTGAACATAATTGTTCCATTTTCTGTTTCATATAAAGACCAAATAACTATTAACTTGTTCGTATTTTATGCTGTTCATATTAAGGTTATATTAACTGCTTATAAACTGTATAAAAAATTATTAAATTTCTTCAAAAACTCGATACAAAAAGAGAAGTGAGAGGAAAAATGAAGCGCAAAATCGGGGTGTACACGAATTCGAGCGCCGTATCGACGAAGCAATTAGAGTTTCCGAAGAGGTCTATTCTATAAACCGTGCGGTTGGTACGATTTGCTCAATCCACTGCTGTACCTCACTGACTCGTGGAAACCATGAAATATCACCATAAGCAGCATTACCACTCCCATCAGAATTAATTCTTGCAATGGACCAACCATTTTTAGTATGAATCCATGCAGGACCACCGCTGTTTCCCGAACCAAGAATTCCGGCAAGTAGAGTGATAGGCATGGTAATACCATGAGCCTCAAGTGGATTAGGTATAGATCCATCTTCTTTGGGCACCCAAATTCCCAAATAATTTCCTGCATCACCAGATCTCTAGTCATTAATCCTGTGCCTGAATTTGGAGATCCCTCGCTTCGTTCGGGATGACATTTTTACCGGGGTTATTGAGACGCTACATTTTGTTCTACTAGCTTAAAACGCTTATTATCCAAGGATAGCATAAAATAAGGATGTGCCCTGGCCAAATTGAACCATTGAAAATCACTATTTTTACCGTAAAATACCGATACTCGTTTCGATTAGCTGAACTATTTTGTTATCAACGCAATTAAAAAATAGCTCAATAGATGGAGAGAACTAATTGGCATATCTAATTAGATGGTCCCCTTTTGCCCCTATAGCGGCTTGGGTACAGCTGTTTCTTATAGGAACATTGCTCTTATTTCCCATAAGTTCTACAGCAAAAAGTGTTTGCTTGGCATTGTCTGTGGGTACTATTTTATTTACGCCCGACTTCTTAAGGGATTTAAAGACCTTGTTGGCCACCTCTTGGTGTAAAGCAGCCTTATTGTTGTTTGGTATTGCAGTTATTTTTTGCTGGTGGAGTCCTGCAACTTTTGCCCAAAAAGCTGTTGGCATTGAAAAATACAGTAAATTACTCTATTTGCCTATTCTTGTCGTTGGGTTTCAAAATGCGACTACAAGACGACTCAGCCTCCATGCTTTTTTGGTAGCTATGATCATTACCTGTGCTCTATCCATCTTCAAATTCCATGGTTATTTGCAATTCTTGACCTTAAATCCAGATAATGTCTTTCGTAATCATATCATGACAGGATTTATGGTTGCTTTTGCTGCCTATATTTCTTTTTTATTCAGCTACCGCAACCAAAAACGAGCACGACTCACTTATGGCTTGCTAGGTCTTATTTTCACCTATCAAACTCTTTTTGTAAGCGGGAGCCGTACTGGCTATGTCATCTATTTATTAATCATGATGATTTTGGTTTTACAGCTATGTACTTGGCGACAAGCAATAGCAGGCATCTTAATCATTGGCACATTATTTTCTGTTAGTTATTTTACAAGTTCCGTCATGAAAACGCGCGTTAATGGTATTGCGCAACAAATTAAAGAATATAAGAATAATCAAAAGGATACTGATTTGGGGCTTCGGTTGCAGTTTCACAATTACGCCCACAAATTATTCAATAAACATCCAATATTAGGAAATGGTACAGCCAGCTTTACTTATTATTTTAATAAAGAAAAACCTATAGCATTCTGGACATGGAATCTGTTAGAACCACATAGTCAATATTGGCTGGTTGCTAGCGAATTTGGTATATTAGGTCTTGGAGCATTACTGTACTTCTTTTTCTGTTGCATTCAAGCAAGCAGAAAATTAAATGAGATGAAATTCCTTGCTTTCGCCATGATAATTCCCTTCATGATAGGAAACTTATCCGATTCTTTGTTGTTTTACTCAGGTTCTGGCTACTTTTTTATTTTCTTCATGGCTCTCTTTCTTGGCGAGGAACTTGAAATTAAGAATGAGAAAAAGTGTGCGAGCATTGATGTTCCTCTATGCAAGCCAGATGTGGATTTAAAAACAGAGCAGTTAATAAGTAGGTCAAGCAACCAATTGCCCGACGTTGTTGTACACTAAAGAGCAATATTTCAACTACTCATAACCACACTCTTCTAGGTATTTTGTCGGCCAATTGGTTGCCCAATGGTGCTACCTTAATAAAAGGAAGAAAAAATCGTAGCCCGTATTAGTGCAGCATAATACGGGAATACCCTAGCTCAGTGCACTGAAATCCCGGATTACGCTGCGCTCATCCAGGCTACAAAAACTTAAGGTAGCGCCATTGGGCAATTGGTTGCCCGACCTATACAAGCTGAGGAAAATATTATTGAAGGTTAGCTGTCATCCTTTGCTTCACCTTCCAATTAGTCTTAGTTAAAGAGCCTAAGTGCCGCGACTTGTAAGGATTAGATTAATCTAATCTAAATCATTACCTGTAAACTTCTCGGCACTGACGCTTCCTTTGCTAGTAATACCCTCTTGCATGAACACTTTTTTGATTGTTAAAAATAAAATTTTTATATCTAACCATAAAGAATGATTATCTACATACCAAACATCCAAATTAAATTTGTCCTGCCACTCTAGAGCATTGCGTCCACTAACTTGAGTTAGGCCTGTAATTCCTGGTTTTAATTCATGGCGTCTTGCTTGTTGTTTATTATAAAGAGGTAAATACTCAGTTAATAAGGGTCTAGGACCCACCAGGCTCATTTCGCCCTTAATCACGTTCCATAACTCAGGAAGCTCATCTAAGCTAGAAGCTCGTAAAAATTTACCTAATCGTGTCATGCGATAAGAATCAGCGATCACATTACCATCGTGATCAGTAATCTCCTGCATGGTTCTAAATTTAATTATTTGAAAAATTTTTCCATGTAGCCCCGGGCGACTCTGGCGGAAAAAAATAGGAGCCCCCAAATTGCAGCGAACCAAAAGCGCTACCAAAAAGAGGATAGGTAACAGAAAAATTAATAAAGTACCTGCAATAAGAATATCAAATATACGTTTAACCAAAGACCTATCCTCTTCTGTAATAGCAATGACAAATGACGAAATAAAAAAGTACCAGCTCTCTGATCAAAGAACCAAACGGACAATAATATCATATGATGTCAATCTATTCATGACAATCTATTCTAGATTTCTTAAAAATTAACCAGATAAAGTATAAAAATTCTTTACAATTACCTACCTTTTATGAGGTAATTGCGTCTCTCATTATCCTGCCCATTTTGTTGTAGATATTATGGATAATTATAAAATACCAAAACTAAAAATTTGCTATATCCTTTCCACCACCGAAGGTGGAACTTGGGCTTTTGAACAGTTGCGCGATTTACGCAATCATTATGGTTATGATGTTTCTGTAGTTTTAAGCGGAGACACTGGTACCTTAGTTGATAAATTTAAATCCGAATCCATCCCGGTTCATGCCGCTGATTTTGATTTTATGCGCCCATCAGATCTCTTTCGTTTACCTATTAAAATTTTGAACTTAATAAAGTTTCTACGCAAAAATCGATTTGATGTAACACAAACCCATCTATTCCCTTCCATGGTCATAGGCCGTCTTGCTAGTTGGGTTGCCGATGTACCGATACGTCTGTCGATGATTGCAGGCCCCTTTCACTTAGAGGCAGAAACGCCACGATGGATAGATAAAGCAACAGCCAAGATGGATACAGCTATCTTGCCTTCGTGCGAGTATTCTCGTCAGCTTTATCTTAAAATGGGAATACCTGAACAGCGCCTGGCGGTGGTTTACTATGGCCCAGACGAGCGCTTTTTCGATGCAAGTACAACCCTTCCTGCCGGTCTACGCCAAGAATTTGGTTGGTCTGAGGATACGCCATTAATTGGCATGATTGCTTATTTTTATCCTAAATTAGGTGCAAACCGTTGGACCCCTCCAGCACTTCATGGAAAAGCAATTAAAGGCCATGAAGATTTAATTCGAGCGGCCCCCATTGTGCTTCGAGAGTTTCCTAACGCCAAATTTCTTTTAGTTGGAAGTGGTTGGGGAGAGCAAGGAGTAGAGCTTATGCATTCCATGCAATCATTAGTGAAAGAACTAGGGTTGCAAGAGAGTGTTATTTTTACCGGGCATAGAACAGATGTACCGAGAATTTATAGAGATCTCGATGTGTCAGTCCAAGCCTCGTTAAATGAAAACTTAGGGGGCACTATTGAAGCCCTTTTAATGGAGTGTCCCACAGTAGTCACTCGCGTCGGCGGATTAGTAGATACAGTACTGGATGGCAAAACAGGCATACAGGTTAATCCAGCTGATTCGGTTGATCTAGCCCAAGGTATCTTACGTCTCTTACGTGATCCTGCCTCGGCACAATCATTAGGCAAGGCAGGACGAGCCAGAATGCTCGAATATTTTACACTTAAATCGACAGTGAAAGAACTCGATAAACTGTATCAAAGTCTTTATGCATCTCATAACAAAGGTTATAGAGTCTCTCTGTCTTCCATTCGTCTCCTTCTAGGAGGTCTATTCGGCTTTTTTATTACATTAAGATTTTTCTTTTTAGACATTTGGTTACTTCCTCGCTTGCATCCAGAAAATGTATCTTTTCCAAAGAAACTACTTTATACGCTCTATTCCTTTATAGGACGTTTGTTAATTAAAGTTGTATGGCGTCCATGGAAAAGGTAATTCAGTTTTTACTACAAAGCCTTATTCCCAAAGGCGCCAACCAAGCAATTATGAATAATGCTACATTAGAGCCCTGTTCTGGATTGCTTCACTGCGTTGGTAATGACGATAGAACTGAAGATAATGGCATTAAATTATCGTAAGGATATAGATGGAATCAGAGCCATTGCTGTTTTAGCAGTGGTTCTTTTTCATGCATTTCCCAAAGCCATCCCCGGTGGCTTTATTGGAGTCGATGTCTTTTTTGTTCTTTCGGGATTTTTAATTTCGACAATCATTTTTCAACAAATAGCTGAAAAACAGTTTCGCTGGACTACTTTCTACATTAAAAGAATTAATCGACTATTCCCAGCATTAATTATTATTTTATTATGTGCGTTACTTGGTGGGTATTTCTTATTATTTGCAGATGAATATCAAAACTTAAGTAAACATATTTTAGGAAGCACTTTCTTTCTCAATAATTTTTTACTTTGGAAAGAAGCCGGATATTTTGATGTTACTAATGAGTTCAAACCATTATTACATTTATGGTCATTAGGAATTGAAGAGCAGTTTTATCTCATATGGCCGCTGTTTATCTTGCTGCTCTGGAATAAAAAACTTAATCCCATGATGGCGATTATTTTAATTGTTTTTTTCTCTTTTTTAATCAATCTCTTAGGTGCCCCACATCATGGTGTTGCTGCATTTTACCTTCCACTCTCTCGTTTTTGGGAATTGGGATTAGGCGGTGCTGTAGCTTATGCCACTTCGTTTTATGCTGTTTTTTTTCAAAAAATAACCGATATTAATAAAAATTATTCTATTCTATTGAATTTATTAAGTCTTTTGAGCCTTGTTTCTTTAGTG
This sequence comes from Legionella fallonii LLAP-10, assembly GCF_000953135.1. NCBI lineage: Bacteria > Pseudomonadati > Pseudomonadota > Gammaproteobacteria > Legionellales > Legionellaceae > Legionella > Legionella fallonii. Next base: position 2,003,462 of record NZ_LN614827.1, read on the forward strand.
TTTGCTGTTTTTTATTTTAAAAGCACCTTTATTTATCCGGGCTGGGCGGCTTTATTACCTACTTTCTGCACCGCAATTTTGCTCTGCACTAAGACCTCTTGGGTCAATCGTAATCTCTTAACTAAATCTTTTTTAACAGGGATAGGTATCATCAGCTATCCTTTATATCTATGGCATTGGGAGTTATTTTCATTTGCACATATTATTCTATCCGGCACACTTCCTCATGCTTTAACACTTATATTACTCATCCTCAGTTTTTGTCTTGCATGGCTAACCTATTTTTTTGTTGAAAAACCCATACGCTTTTCAGTAAAAGGAAAAAAATATGCCACCTTATCAGCCCATATCTCTGCGTTACTCCTATTAGGTTTGGGTGGAACATCCTTTATGATTTATATGAGTAATGGCCTGGAATCAAGAGTACTAGCCCAAACGCAAAAAAAATTAAATGCAGATATAGTTCATTTTGAACGTTATAAAACTGCAACATATCCCTGCGAGATCACTAATAAGGAAGCCAAAAGCTTAGATTGGTGTATACAAACGCGTGAAGGTGTTCCCAATAAAGTGATCTGGGGTGATAGCCATGCGGATCATCTTTTACCAGGTTTTTTACGCCATGACCCTAAAAATAATTGGCTGTTGCTGGGACAATCCTCTTGCCCTCCACTAATGGGAACTCTAGGCTTTTGGATTGGATTTAAAGACACTTGTGCCAAAACAAATGAAATAGTATTAGAAACCATTTTGACCACGCCCTCCATTGATACCGTTGTCCTTGCATCACTAGGCCCTTTTTACATTAGCGATCAAGGCTACGCAATGCAGCATTTAAAACAATATTCTCCGGCAAAATTCATATTACAATCAAAAATTAATCCTGAAAATAAAGATAAAGAGACCACCTTTTATGAAGGACTTGAGCTTACTATAAATAAATTACGCGCAGCAGGAAAAAAGGTGGTTCTATTTCAGGATATACCTGAAATTCCATTTATGCCTGAACGTTGCTTACACCGCCCATTAGCTCCGCGCAGCCCTTGTTATATTAATAAAAAAGAAGTCATAGAAAGGCAAAAAAATTACAAAGCATTATTAACCAAATTAAAAGAAAAATACCCAGATATCCTCGTTTTTAATAGCATTGATGTAATCTGTCCTCAGCAAAGCTGCCCACTTCTCCATAAGCATCATTTAGTTTATAGGGATAGCCATCATCTGAGTATTGCTGGCAGCCAGTTTATTGGTAAACACTTCATGGACTGGATAAAACAGCAAGCTTCTTAGTAAAATCTCAATGTGACGCCAATCATCGTGAGTTCCTTTTATCTTATCCAAAGAAGAAATACGCCCCCCTATCTAGCGAATTTATACCCGATTACTGTACAAAAATATAATTTCTTCGCCATCTTTCTTGCAAAACTCTTGCAAGTAGAGCAATACCCTTGATAAAGTACGCTTCTTTTATTTTCTCAATCTCATTATATAGAGAGCTTTTATTTTGAACACACGGACTATCCAGGAAGAGATTAAAGCAATTTTCTTAGATTGGCCTATATGGTTTATGTTAGGAACACAAGATATCAAATTAAGATATAGATGTTCCTCTATTGGCCCTTTCTGGCTGACTATTAATATGGCAGTTACTATCTTCTGCATGAGTTTTTTATACGGCCACTTATTTAGAATAAATACTATAGAATACCTCCCCTATTTAACTTCAGGTATTATTGGCTGGACTTTTATCTCCTCGTTGATTCTAGAAGGAAGTAATGCTTTTATTGAAGCTGAAAGCTATATAAAAAACCAAGATTTATTCACTTCTTTATTCATGATGCGTTTATTCTTACGGAATGTAATTATATTTGCGCATAATTTAATTGTATTTATCCCCATCATGTTTTTATGTCATATAGGCCTGAGTTGGAATATTTTATTGCTGCTACCCGCGTTAGTTATCATTGGGGTTAATGCAATTGTTTGGGGAACCTTACTCTCTATGATGACGACTCGATATAGGGATTTCAGTCAAATAACAAACAGTTTAATGCAAATTGTCTTTTTTTTAACACCAATTATTTGGACACCCGCTTTGTTACCCGAACGATTTCAATGGATAACTGTGTATAACCCTTTTAATCAATTTCTTAATTTAATTAGAGATCCTTTACTCAATCATGCTTTTAATGGGCAAACGCTTATGATGGTTCTTTTAACTTCCGTTATAGGCTTTTCGCTCTACAACTATTTTCTGAATCAATATAAAAGCCGTATCGTGTTTTGGTTATAATGGAGTTTCAATGTCTTCAATAGAATTAAGAAATGTATCCTTAGATTATCTGATTAAGACAGGATCTAACTCTATCAAAAGATCAGCGGTTCATTTGCTTAATAGATGTTTTAGGACATCAGCTAGTAACCGAACAGATATTAAAAACTCAAGCTATCGAGCTCTTAATAATATTAATCTACAAATTAACAAGGGAGAGCGCATCGGGTTATTAGGAAGAAATGGTGCGGGAAAAAGTACCTTGCTAAGGGTTCTTGCCAAAATTTATAAACCCAATTTAGGTGAAATAGAGATCAATGGAAAAGTATCCAATTTATTTGATGTCAGCTCAGGAATGAATACTGAGTCAACTGGATATGAAAACATTCTTAATTTAGCAATAATGCGCAGAATTTCCAAAAAGAATGCTCTCAATATGATGGAAGATATTGAGACTTTCACTGAACTACGTGAATTTTTAAATAGCCCTGTTAAAACATATTCCACAGGCATGCTATTGAAACTGGCTTTTGCTGTAGCTACATCTATTCCATCAGATATTATTTTGATTGATGAAATCATTGGAACGGGTGATATGCATTTTATGGACAAAGCAACAAAGCGTCTTGAGTCTATGATTGAACAAAGCCATATCTTGGTGTTAGCAAGTCATTCAAACGATATTATTAAGCGTTTTTGTAATAAAGTGATAGTATTGGATCGAGGCCAAATACAATTTTTTGGAGATGTTGACACCGGCATTGATTTTTATACTAAAGAGTCAGAGAAATGAGTTTGAGCGCATTATCCTTTTAATATAAAGTAAAGTTTTTAATATCTTTCAGTTTTACTCCTCCTAAAGCGCATATTATGCACTAAATGAGAAAACACAGGGGGAAGGATTGTAAGTTCCGACTAAAGGTATACTAGCTGTATCAAGGAATAAAATGATAACAATTAAAGATCTATATATTAGAAAAAATTTGAGTATCAAAGAAGCATTGAATAAGCTGGAAAGCACAGCCCAAGGTGTTTTATTTTTGGTCGATGACGAAGAACGTTTACAAAGAACGGTAACCGACGGAGATATCAGAAGACTTTTGCTCAAAGAATGTACCCTTGATTCGGATTTAAGTGCCCTTCCCACGAGCCACTCTAAAACGCTGCCAGAATCTGCAACACTCCAAGATGCTTATCATTTAATGAAGCAGTATGAGCTGGATCACATTCCATTAGTAGATGAACAAGGCAAGCCCGTTCGGTGCATTCATAGAAGAGACTTCCTGTCTAATATTTTACTGTCCTCTCCTCATATGGGAGAACATGAGCAACAATACGTACAAGAAGCCTTCTCCACTAATTGGGTTGCACCTTTAGGTCCTAATGTGGATGCGTTTGAAAAAGAAGTGGCTAGTTATATTGACGCTAAATCAGCAGTGGCACTAAGTTCAGGTACGGCAGCCCTACATCTTGCTCTAATCTTATTGGATGTGAAGGCTGGTGATATCGTTTTTGCATCCAGTTTTACTTTTGTTGCCTCAGCAAATCCAATAATGTATCAAGGGGCTACTCCCGTATTTATCGATTCAGATTTAGAAACATGGAATATGTCTCCCGTTGCTTTAGAGCGCGCTCTAAAGGAAGCAAAGGCAAACAATGCCTTACCTAAAGCGGTAATCATTGTGAATTTATATGGGCAAAGTGCTAATTACGACGCACTGTGCCAAATATGTGAGAGTTATAAAGTCCCTATTATAGAAGATGCGGCAGAATCACTTGGATCTACTTATAACAATAAACATAGTGGAACCTTTGGAAAATTAGGTATTTTTTCATTTAATGGAAATAAGATTATTACCACGTCCGGTGGTGGAATGTTAGTTTCTAACGACGAAGAACTAATAGAAAGGGCTCGCTATTTGGCAACTCAAGCTCGTGAGCCTGTAGCCCATTATGAACACTCTGAAGTGGGTTATAACTATCGTATGAGTAACGTTCTTGCAGGAATAGGTCGGGGGCAATTAAAAGTACTGGAAGAGCGTGTCATCGCCAGAAGAGCTGTTTTTAATCAATACAAGGAAGCATTTAAGTCCCATCAATTTATAGATCTAATGCCTGAAATTTCCAAGGGATATAGTACGCGCTGGTTATCTACTATAGCGATAAATCCGCTATATTCCGATTTACGACCAGAAACAGTGATCAATCATTTAAAAGCATATAATATAGAAGCAAGAAGAACCTGGAAGCCTATGCACAGACAACCTTTATTTGCAAAAGCAGCCTATTATCCTCATGCAAAAAATTTCAGTGTTTCAGATTATTTATTTGATCAAGGTTTATGCTTGCCATCAGGTTCAAATCTCAATGCTCATGATATTGACCGAGTTATTGATTGTTTGAATAGTCTATTCTCCTTAGAACACAGTGAATCTATCCTCACAGAGTTGGTATAGCGTAACAACTGTCTTGAAATACATCCAATAGTAATATAGGTCGGGCAACAAATTGCCCGACACACTAAACGAACGTCACCTCGTAAAATCTGCAGCATTTACACATGGACAGTATTAAGAGTGAGCAGTGCGACATAAGAAATTACACTATTTTTATGTCGTACTTGCGTTAAACTAACATGGGATATTGAAAATAGATGGAGTCGATGCATTATCAGGTGTTTGACTGGAAAACCAACTAGAGAAAAATCCATGATTTTGACGCCCAGATTTTTTTTCTACTTCTTGTCTATGTACTTCTTGAACCCCCTGTTTTAATGCTTCTTTATGTGACTCACAGGTGTCTACATCTCCTTGCCCCTCTAGTTGACTCATAAAATCAGTCAATGCGATAACAATATCATGACCTACTTTATCAAAACGAACGCTAGATTGTGGCACTTTAACATTTGACGTAATGTCTTCTTTAAATTCTGGGGCAGGCATATATTGCTTTAAACCTAAAAGCTGGCAAGGAAAAGCAGTCAGAAATGGAGAGCGAGACATATCAAGATGACTTTTTCTATGCCACGAACGTAATACACTATTAAACTTCTCTATATCCCCCTCATACATCTTATTATAATCAATTCCTTTATTCAGAGGGACATATTTTCCCCAGTGTAATTTAGCCTGAAATGATTTAATTAAATAATCTACCAAATCATCACGAAAAGCGTCAAAACCAACAGCCCCAGGACTAGAAACCACGTCAAAACCACATACAGTGTCTTTATCGCTATGATGTGATCCCGGAGCCAAACTGAATTGATATTTCATATTTTTAATCAACCGAGCATAAGCTCCAAAAGTCACAGGGGCCTCCCCCCTCTCTTTGGCGGCTTGGGTCTCCGTTGCTACCTTTCTAAAGGCGTCGGCCATCTCCTTATTATTTTCACTTACTGGAAACATGGCATCTACATCATTAATATCGTTTGGATACCACTCCTGATAATGATAAACCTCTGGGGCTGGGCCAACGGTCACCTTCTGTTCTGTGCCTATGGCATAACGGGCAACCACATATTTCATATACAACGGAACCAACTGAGGGAAAAGTGCTAGTAGATCCGTAACTCGCAATCCTCCTTCTAATTGAATTTCTAATGCCTGTTGAATACGTCTGGACAATAAATCAAATTCGCTAAAATTACGGTTTTCTTCAGTCAATGGTACTTCTCTATACTCCATTACTTTAACATTTTTAATCTCTCTATTATTTAAATCATTATCTTGAGTAGGCGTATAAAACACACTAAACATAGGATAGCCTTTTCGAGGGATTTCACCGCTTTCTAGTTTTTCCAGAAACTCAGGAAGACTCATTGGTGTCTCGACACACTCTAATTTCATTGCAGGCTTACATTCAAGTTCCATCTCAACTACTATGCCAAAAAGACCTAAATGAGCAGAGGCAATTAAATCAAAATCATCAGGATTTGTAGTTCTGTCAATTTTTTTAAGGGTGCCATCCATTTGTAGAAAAGTAAGGGATTTGATATTGTCAGAATATCCCCCAGAACGTATATCAGTACCGTGCCCTCCTAAAGCCGCTAAACCAAAAGGTGTAACACGGTTTATCAAACTGGCAGGACATTTGGTCTGAAGCCCGTATTTATAATAAAGTATCTCGTCTAGGGCCTTTATCTGAGCACCTGGTTTTATTCTGACTGTCGTGTCATCAACCAATTCTATAGCTTCTAGATCTGGATCCAGATGCATATTAATAATAATGTCAGTTTGAGGAATATCTGGATTATCATCATCATTCAATTTACTCACCCATGGAGTGAGAGAAAAGGAGTTACTGTATTGTTCGCCCTCTTTCCCTCCAGCAGCAACGCGGCAGGTAATTCTATATTGAGGATCTCTGACCTTATTAATGTCATAAATTTTTTTCATTAATGCCTGAGCAGATGCTAAATCATGAACCCTTAGCATCATGACATCTTTAGTAGTAACTGTTTTACAAAAATTACTCCATTGAGTATTAGCCTCATATTTGATACTAAGTTTATTGTGATCAATAAACTCTGTGATCTTCTTTTGCTGTTTTTTGGTAAATGCCATAATGCTGCCCCTATCAAATAATATTTAGTTTTACTCCTGTAACAACTTTTTTTATTAAATCTTTGATACAACACTAACAACTAAACTAATTAAGACGTTATTTATGCTCCTATTACTCTATGACATCATCATTTTTATATTAAACCTCTTGCCATAACCTGTATATTTTGTTTTAGTGCACAGCGTATGCATTTCGAGAAGCAGAGTAAATGAGTCCCGAAGAAACGCTTACAACATGGCAATAACACAAAAGATATAGATTATGCAATGAGTCTATTACAATCATGCCATTCAAATACTACACTGTATTTATTGAATACAGTGAGTTTTTATAAATATCTCTATGTTTCTATCATGCTTATTGGAGTAATTACCAAATGAAAAAATATTTCTTATTTTTATCACTTTGTATCTGTAGCTATAGCACTTTTGCAGCCCAGTTCACGCTTGAAAGCAGTGCCTTTCAGCCCAATACACTAATTCCAGCTCAATATACTTGTAGTGGTGATAATAAATCACCGCCTTTAGCCTGGCATAATGCACCACCAAAAACCAAGTCTTTTGCCTTAGTTGTTGAAGATCCCAATGGCCCAGATGATACTCCAATAACTCATTGGATTTTATTTAATATACCGCCCTCAGAAACACAAATAAATGCAAATGGCCTGCTCCCAAAAGGTGCGGCAGCCGGAAAGAATAGTTGGAACAACATCGATTATCGTGGTCCCTGTCCATCGATTGGCGCCCACTCATATACTTTTAAAATATATGCTTTAGATAATGTATTAGCTTTGAATAATGGCGCCATTAGAGACGATATACTCAATGCAATAACAGGGCACGTGCTTGCTAGTGCTCAATTAACTGGCCTGTATCAAAAAATACCTGCTCAGCCACAGTAAAGTGTTGCAAGAAATATAGCCAATATTTTTGTAGCCGCTCACCGGGCATGATTGAATAAAGAGATTAGCTGACTATCGCATGATGAACGACAAAAATGACAAAAGAACAATAACTAAGAAACAGTGCAATACCCATACGTTTATTTAAATAATGCCCGAATTTTGCACGCCGTCTTTCAGCTAATTTTTTTAAAATAACATGAATAATAATAGTAAAAATTAATAAAATAAACGTGGCAATTTGTATCTTATCGCTTAACGTTAAATAAGAAGTTCTTGGTAATACCTCATAAAGTATGTGTTGATTAGTTACGACAGCAAAAATAGCTCCCAGGAATAAACTAAAACGAATATCACTATCCAGGCGCATAAAAAAGCCTAACAGGCATAAAAGAACACCAACAAATGTGCCAATAAATAAATGAAAAAACAACCAACCACTATTAAGGCGCTTAATTTTAATTGTAATCCGTACTTCGGAATAACCAGAATCCAAGTGCGTAGAAATAGAATCCCCCATGACTTTCCAGTCATCGAGTTTAAGATAGGGATTAATACGACTATGCTCGCGGTCCACTGTATAGAGCAAACGACTAGCATCATAACCATTGTCTTCAAAATTAATGTGTAACTCCTGCGAATCAAATGGAAATTGCCGTAGCTCCCATTCTTGACTCACATTAGCATTAATTTTTGCTTCATAATAGTTAGGTTCTGCATCGTAAATATGATGAGGTTTTATACTATACTCCTTTGCATTAATCACATCTGTTCTGTCATAAGGAACATAAGTAGACGTTAACGGCGTAACATACCACCAAATATAGCCACTAAACTTAAATGATTTTTGGGGCATGCTAATATCATATAAATTGGTAAAGGAAAAACCCATTGCAGCAGTAATAGGAGGTTTTTTGCTTATTCCTTCAGGCGGTAAAGCATTTGCATTACTTGTTATTAATAAGGATACAAAAAATAATAATAGACCGCTTATGAAACTCGTTAAAGAGGATGAAGTGCGAGAAGAGGCGACGCGTGGAACCAGAGTGTACACGCCAGTACATGAGGATTCGAGCACTGGCTCGACGAAGCAATTCGCTCCCGCTGTAACATTTCCGAAGAGGTCTAGTAAAGGGTTACAAGAAAATAGGTGTTGTTCATTACATCGCTCCAATTTCTTGCCCCCCTCCCTATTTATTAGCTAGGCTAATAAACCACCATCTATTCCAACAATTTGTCCTGTAATATAAGGAGCTTCGTCTGAGGCTAAAAATACTATAGTATTAGCCACTTCTTCTGCACTTCCGGCTCGTTTTAAAGGCACCATATCTAAAAAGCCAGCCTTTGCCTCGTCTGTTTGAGTAAAACGCTCAAACATATCAGTCTGAATTGGGCCAGGGGCCACAGCGTTAACCCTAACACGGGCAATAGAGGCTTCAAGTGCTGCGACTTTCGTCAAACCTTCCACGGCATGTTTGCTTGCGCAGTAAATAGCAGCCCCGGGGAATCCTTTTTTACCAGCTACAGAAGAAAGGTTAATAATACTTCCAGATCCTTGTGTCATCATCACCTTCAATTCGTATTTTAAGCAGAGAAAAACTCCTAAGACATTCGTATCAAAGGTTAATTGATAATTATCCAAGTTTTCTTCAAGAATTGGCGACAAGACTCCTTCTGTTCCTGCATTATTCACCGCAACATCCAAACGACCAAAACGACTCACCGTCTGTTCAACCAATGATTGAACCTCTGACTCATGACGCACATCAGCTTGGATAAATGCTACCTCTGAACCTAAAGCGCTTAATTCCTTTGCTAAGGATTCACCAACTTCTTTTCTGCGCCCGGAAATAACAATATTTGCTCCTTTTCGAGCAAAAGCAAACGCAGTTGCTTTGCCAATACCAGCAAGAGCCCCAGTAATAAGCACTACGTGTTTTTTCATTTTTAATTTCCTTTTATTCAATAAACCTCTTGCATCACTAGTAGATTTTTCCTGAATATGAAGATACAAGTGTTTCGAGAGACAATGTTGCAGATAAAGCACAGAAGAAACATTTGCAATGCAACAATCAGAAAAAAGAGCTAGTGATACCTGAGGATCAATACAATCCGTTATCTGCCCACTTAGTATAGTACAAATAAATTTGGATATATATTTGCTCAATAAGATTAATTTTATTTATTTTGTAACCTCTCAATAAATACGGAAAAACCTCATTTCGAACGAAGTGAGAGATCTCCAGACATTAGTACTGTGCCTGGATTTGGACATCCATCACCTCGAATGATACTGCAATAAAAAAATATTTTAATCTAAACTTCGATAGCGTGGTTGCTAGAGAAATCAGCAAGGCAGTTGAGCATTCGAATAATTTAACCCCATCAAATATGAAAAAATGGCATTAAGTCTACAGATGAGATTTCGTTCTCAGGTTGACGGCTCTGACGATTAGATCGGGAGCCTAAAATCCTTCTTTATCGCCATGCTCAAACCGCAAATCCTCTCTGCTATGTAATGCCATGAAGCTAGATAAAAATAGCTACCAATGTTTTAATTAGGCTAGGGACAAAAAGGACAAATAAATGATAAGCATATCTCGTGATGATATAGCCTCAAGGAAACAAACCGCATTAAAACGCATTTTAATTTTACTCGGTATACTATGCATATTACTAATGAATCAAACAACAACGGCTGGCAATGGACTTTTCTTTAAGATTTTAGCCACGGGAATACCTGATAATCTGAGCATTACCTTATGCCTTAATGGCAAAGGACCGTTATCATGCCAAAACTACGCGGTCTCCGCGTTAAATTTAAATATAAGCACCACAATACCGAATCACGTGTATCCATCGGTTGGAATAAAGGTTAACAATCCTGGCTATTTCTTATCAGGCTGCACGCCAATTAGCAATGGATATTGTTTATTTTCTGCAAGCAATACGAAACCTGCAAATATAATCATTAACACTACCTACACGATAGCAGCAACTAGCGGTGCCAATGGTACAATAACCCCACAAGGATTTATAAAAATAAACGGAGGTGGTAGCCAACAATTTACAGCAACCCCTGCTGCAAATTATGGTGTTCATCAGTGGCTGCTTGATGGGGTGCCCGTTCAAACTGCAGGGAGTACCTATACGCTTTCTAATGTCACAGCCAATCATACGGTGGAGGTAACCTTCACTCAAGCAACCTTAACTCCCAATATCTCCTCTTTAGCCCTTTCAGTTCATTGTCCATCAGGACCAACATCTGGATGTGTTTATAGCAATCCAGCATTAACTGGTAGCTCACGACAGATAACGTTTACTAATCATGGAACCATTTCGGCAAACAATGTGTCGGTTGTATCGTCTGGATTTCCGTCAGGAACAAGCATTAGCTCATCCACTTGTAGCGGTACATTAAGGACTATGGATTCATGCATCATCACCATTACACCGGGTACTGTAGCATCCTCTGATTGTACAAGCGGTATCGCTCCAACCAGTGGTAGTGTCATGGTAACAGCAGATGAGGCCGTTAGTACTCTAGTAAATGTGATCGTGTTGAGTTATAGCTGTATTTATCAGAGTGGCTATCTGTATTCTGTTAACGATGAAACGCCAAATACAGGAAGTATTGGTGGGAAAGTTGTAACGATGAGCAATCAAGCAACAGAGAACTCCCCTGGAATTATTTGGAGCGCTAATAGCTTAGGCAATTACGATGGTGGTATAAGCATTTGGGGGATTGATGATACGTCCACTGTTAGCAGTCCCAGTCCCAATGCAAGCTCCACCGATCCAGCGACGAATTATCCAGGACAGTCTAATTGCAATGGGGCATCCGATGGAGCCTGTAATACGAAGAACATTAATATTTATTACAGCACAATTGCAACTCCGCCACCTCATTTATCCAGTTATGCTGCGGGACTATGTAAAGCAACCATTAATGATTATTCAGATTGGTATCTACCGGCAATTTGTGAAATGGGGCCTGATGCCGGTAGCCTCATTTGTACGTCTCCACCATTGATGCATCTTGAACAAAATATGGTCGATAATTTGCCTGTATTATTGGACAATTGCACCGGGGCAATGTGTTTGTCTGGGGAGTATTGGAGTTCTACTGAACTTTCGGGCAATCCGGTAGACATCGCATGGGCCGAGTGTTTTACCCCCAATGGAGGAAGTACACAATGTGTGGAAGGTAAGAATGAGACTTTGGGAGTTAGATGCTCTCGGGCTTTAACTTTTTAAGTGGCAAGGTGGTACTGTATTCGTCATGTAATGATGTCAGCTAAAGGACTGTAGCCTGAGGGATCGGAACCTGATTCGATCCCCGCTCACGGATTACGCCTCTCTCCATCCCGGCTACAATTTCCTCTTACGGTGACGCCATTAACTGTTCACGACCTCTCGCCACCTCGCAAACGAATACCGTTAGGCTCAATATCAATCTCCCCTCGCTTATACAGCTGACCAATTGCACTTTTAAAACTTTTCTTGCTTTCTTGAAATACTTGCTGAATTTCAAGAGAAGAGCTTTTATCATGCAAAGGCAGAAAGCCCCCTTTTTGCCGTAATTCAGTGATGATACGTTCGGCTAGATCATCAATACCACTTCGTCCTACTTTTCTTAAAACCACATCGATCTTCCCGTCTTCTCTAATGGATTTAATATAACCTCGTTCTCTTTTACCATAGCTTAGAGTCTGGAAAATATCTGCGGAATGAACTAATCCCCAATGCTGATTATTAATAATGACTTTATTTCCTAAGGGCGTCGTTTCAGCAATCAATAAATTCACTTCATCACCTGCTTTATAACGCGCAGGAGTCTTATCTAAAAAATAATCGATTTTAGAGCTAGCAATAATACGCCCTTTATTATCTTGCTTTGCATAGACAATATACGATTTGTCTTTTTGCAGGGGTTTATGCTGCTCTGGCTTCGGTACCAATAAATCCTTATCCAACCCCCAATCAAGAAAAGCGCCCACTGCATTGACATCAATCACTTTCAAAAAGGCACATTGGCCCATCATGAGACGAGGACGCTGAGTTGTTGCGATAATTTTATCTTCCGAGTCAAAATAAACAAAGACATCTAAAACATCATAGACTTGCGTTCCTTTAGGAACAAATTTACTGGGCAACAAAATTTCGCCCCAATCATCACCATCCAGATAAACACCAAACGGCACCGTCTTTATTACTTCTAATTTATTAAACTGCCCTATTTTAATCATTGATCGACTCATTTTTTATTGTAGTCCAGCATAATACGCATCACTACTAAATATGCAATAGACTTACTTCCATTCTCCGGGCATCCAAGAACCATGCAAGCCATTGGGGATGCGGCGAGGCATTTTAATACGGGCAAAATTGATGCGTTAATGTATCCCGGTCTTCCCTAATACGTGGGAACTCGACCAGTCTATCATCCAAAGTAGTATGGCTTAGCGTTCCTTTATCTAAATCAATAACCGTACGATTTAAACAAGGTGGCACGCCCTCTTTATTTTTTCTGCGATAAGCAGCACCACTTTTTCATGCCAGACATAATCAATAATAAGCTTATTGTCCTGTTCATAAGCATTAGCAAAATGAAATGCAAAAGTTGACATTCTTAGTTTTTACTATGCAAAGAACAATTACAAAACAATTAATTATTTAGTAAATCCTTAATATTTCATTAAGTTTATATTGGTAACATATACTATTTAATAAAATGAGTTGGTGGAAAATGCCTGATAAAATATTTGATATAGTTTCTTCTACGATTGATCAAGATCAATTCAACGTAGCCACTCAATGGGCTAAGACTTTTCTACATACCCCAGATAATGATTTAGCTTCTAATATGACCCAATTGCTAATGGCTTGCGTGGCCAAAGGTGATTTTAAAACTCGACCTTATATGTCTACATCAAGCGAGTTGCGCGCTCCATCTGATCAATTAACCATTGCCGATTATTTATCTCATGCCAGTCGTATTATCATCGATTATAACTTTTTATCAGAAGTGAATACACAAGAATTATTGAGTTATTTTCCTGAGGCAAGCGAAACAAATGGTGTTTTTTCACGCTCAGCGACCCATAATGTCAATCAGGTTAAGGAAAAAGTTGTAGAAGGGAAAGGCGTATTGATTGGCGTCACAGGCCAATTGCCCTCCATAATAAAAACACCGCGTGATTTTGGTCTTAATATTGCCATGGGTGGTACTGGACAAGACAATTTCTATGGTAAAAAGATTTCTGCTAATGGTTTTAGCGGTCATTTTTATTACCATCGCAACACCGAACATAAATTACTTCTTGCTGGTCTTGAGCAAAGTGCTCCCGCTGCTTCAGCTTTAGAGTTGTTCACAGGGGGTAGAAAATATTCCGAAGACGAACAACAAGGCCATGATCAATTTGGCCAAGGCCACTCATTAACGGGTGCCTCCGATACATATACTGCAGCGGGTTCCTTATATTTTAGTAATCCACTGTATCAAGCAAAACTTCTACTAGAAAAAGGTGTTTTTCCTCCAGATAAATACGGAGCGATGCAAGTCACGATTACTGATGAGAATTGGCCGTTTATTAAAGATTTTTTTAAGAGTCTAAAAACTACAGTCCAAGAAGGTAATCAAGAGGCAGTAGTACAACAGTTGTTAGAAAGACCTGTAACTGCAGAGAATACTAAAGGGGAGTGTTCTAGCTATGTAGCGATTGATTTTGGTGCTTATTTAAAGCAAGTCTACAAGGTATTGGTTGATGGTAGCGAACTACCTGAAAATGAAAAATTAACGTTTGCAACCATGCAAGAAGAATTATTGGTTTTGATTAAAAAATTACAAATTGGTAATGTAAAAGCTCTCCCTGAATTTGAGACCCTAATTAGTAAAATAATGGCAGTAGAGAATATACCTGAGGCCTATAAGATAGCTCTTATTCGCATAAACGACTTATTTAAATTGCAACTAATGATTGATCCTGAATTAAAAAATACTCAAGTCAATCGTCAATACCAATTTGGTGATATGACCTGGGGCATGTTGGGTAGAGTGAATCAAATGGTTAATGGCGCACAAATTCAAGAAGAGGGTGTTGAAGATCTAAAAGAATATGAATTTGGTGATATTACCTGGGGACTATTAAATAGGATAAGTCAACGCGTTAATGACAAAGAAGAATATCAATTTGGTGATGTTACTTTGGGCCTATTAACAAACATCAATCAACGAGTTACCGGCAAACAAGATTATCAGTTTGGTGACATTACTTGGGGCTTATTGGGATGGGGACAGCCTGCTAATCAACCCTCAACTCAAAACCAAGAGTCAGATCCAACTCAATCGAGTGGTTACCGTTTTGGTGATTTAACACGATATATGCTCAGTGGTTCAGACAAAGCCCCTGTGCAAGTCCCCAGTGAAAAAGCTCCCCAACCAACAACAGAATATAAATTTGGGGATTATACTCGAAGCTTGATATGGGGATCTAATAAGAGCACAGTAATTCAACAACCTAAAGATGAGAGTAAAAAGGACGATACTGATTCTTTTGAACCATCCAGTCAAATATAAAAGCACATACTCGGTAACGCGGTAGGTTGGGCTAAACAAAGTGCGGCCCAACCTACTTATACAGGAATACCATTCTGTAATTTTACGACTCCATTAGAGTTCGCTGTTATTCGATGACCTGGTACAATAAATCCTGCAAGATTTAAAGGATCTACAGCTGAAATAGTAACTACATCTTGAGTAGTTTCTTTTTTCTTAATGGCCCGTAAACTGTCAATAGCTACAGGTAAAGCAAACTGCTCTCCTAAGAAACCATCAACAAAACGCCCTCCCCTAATCTCCCCCTTATCTTCTAAACGCCTAAAGCCAATGAGCAAATCACGCCAACGTGGAATATTTTTTTCTCTAACTAACAGATCGCGGAATACAACGCCATATCGTCTTAACAGTAATTGACACATCGCCTCAATGTACTCATTAGTATCGTTCATAGGTACAGTCTTTAATAGCGCCCAACGTCCGGCACTGTATAAAGGAGAAGCTCCTGGCCGTCTCCTTTTCCGCACTAACCGTCGTCGAGGATCAATAAGCGAACGCAAATTATCAAAAGCATCGGCGGTGACTAAACCAGCAGCAACCAGTTCCCACAAGCCCATTTCTACCTCTGATTTCAATAGGCCTACTTCATACACCATATCGTTAAAAAATGATGCGCCGTTTTGTTGCAGATAAACAGCAATTTTTTCTGCCCTATGACTTAAATAATGCAAATTCTTTTCTTTCATCGGCGTATGATGCTTTGCTAACCAGGATAATGAATCACGTAAGAAAAAAGTAATAGGTATAATACTAGTCGGTGTCACTCTCTTTACCACATCAGGCTCAGCATCCTGCGTTGGTTCAGTATTCATTAAAGAAAGCCTGCCCCACCCAATAATCCCCATTAAACACAATTTATCGAGCAATTGTGGATCATAATGAACTAAACGCTTAGCAAAAATCGCAGACTCCCAAGCTTTAGCAGGAATTTCAAATCCCTGTAATTGCTCAATAATGCTTAAAAGTCCTTGCTCTCCTGTTAATTGCGTTCCAGGAGTCAAATGCTGCCAATTTAATAACCAACGAACAAATTGAGCAGGAGTGACCGGTTCAATTTCTTTACGTAGTCGTCCTAAAGTAAGTTGATGGATGCGAGCCAATAACCGACGGTCACACCATTCCTGCTCATCCACATTATTAAATGAACCACGTAAAATAACGCCAGCGGCTTCCAACCGCAATAAAGCTTGTTCCACATTAGAAGAAGGTATAGATAACATATCACTCAGTGCATTACTGGTGGTAGGTCCCAAATGTGCCATCCAGTTTTGTATCATTTTAAAAATACACTCCTCTTGCTCTAAGGAGTGTTCTTCTATTTCTTGTAATTGCTGATTTAAAATGGCATTTGGATAAATCAGGGAAAAGGTTTTTGCTTTTTCAACGGAATACCAAAATTCTTGATTATTGATATTTGCTGTACCTGCTCGTCGTTGAATCATTAAGTCTTCTAAAAAAGGCAGCCAAAGCGTTATAGACTCTTGGTATTCAGAATAGCTGGCAGGAAAAGCAACTAATGTTTGTAAGGTATCGTGTAACTCATCTGCATTTCTCACATCAGGCCATGCCTGTTGCGTCACTGTTTTAATTGCTTCAGGAT
This sequence comes from Legionella fallonii LLAP-10, assembly GCF_000953135.1. Classification (NCBI taxonomy): domain Bacteria; kingdom Pseudomonadati; phylum Pseudomonadota; class Gammaproteobacteria; order Legionellales; family Legionellaceae; genus Legionella; species Legionella fallonii. The sequence goes on from NZ_LN614827.1 coordinate 2,020,419, forward strand.
CTAGCTTACCCAGATTTTGCAATAGATTACTGGGCAACATACGGCGCATTTCGACAGCACGAGCACGTCGCTCCTCCAAAGGAGCATCATCTAAAAAGGCATAGGGATTGGCATTTAAAATTTCGTGTGAAAAAACTGAAGGAGTAGGTGTATCAATGGCAATACATTGAATTTTCTTATTTTTTATTGCCTTGAGTAATGCAATCAATCCTTCAAAATCTAGTGCTTCGGTTAAACAATCCTTCATGGTTTCATTAATCAAAGGATGATCGGGAGGGATTATATCCTGACCAAACAGATTATCCTGACAAGCAGCAGCATCAGGGAACACTGCAGCCAACAAATCTTCAGAGCGCATACGCAAAATATTCGGTGGTACTTTTTTGCCATTACGAAAACGCACTAAAGCCAAAGAACGTCCCGCATCCCAACGCCAACGAGTGGTAAACAATGGAGATTGCAATACCGCCTGAACTAATACTTCTTTGATAGTATTGGGATGCAAAAAATGAAATACATCAGCCAAGGGAAAGCTATGTTGCTCCGTCAACGAGATGTTGATGCCATTATCCGTTGCTGCGGCCTGTAGTTCAAAATTGAAATTGCGACAAAAACATTTACGTAAAGCCAAGCCCCAAGCTTTATTAATACGAGCACCAAAAGGGGCATGAATAATAAGCTGCATGCCGCCGGACTCATCAAAGAACCGCTCGGCTATAATTGTTTTTTGCGTAGGAACAGCGCCTAAAATCGCTCTACCCTGCATTATGTAGTCAATAAACTGTTCTGCTCCGATGTTATCTAGCTCACAGTTCTCGCTTAACCAACGTAGCACTTCCTGAGCCAAAGGATTATCTTTTAAAGACTCTATAGGTGAGTAATCAAATGGCAGTTTATTGCTAACAAGTTGACGTAAATCAGCAATAGTCCGTGATAGCTCATCGGTTCTAGCTGGCGCCTCCCCACGCCAAAAAGGTACGCTAGGAGGAGAACCATGAGCATCCTCTACAATGACACGCCCCGTGGCACTTTCAATACGACGGATATTCCAGGAGGTACTACCTAATAAAATAATGTCCCCTCGGTTACTTTCAACGGCAAAATCCTCATCTAAGGTTCCTACTGTAACCTGAGCAGGTTCAGCTATGACCGTAAACAAACCATTTTCCGGTATGGCACCACCACTGGTAATCGCAGTAAGTCGACTGCCACGTCGCGCTTTTATTATTCCATTAATACGATCCCTAAATAGATAAGCCCCATAACGTCCGCGTGACGCAGCAATCCCTTCAGAAAGCATTTCAATAAGGGAGTTAAATGTTTCTTGTGTCAGATCTTTATAGGGGAATCCTCTTTTTACCAACTTAAATAAATCGTCCTCATACCAATCATTGGTAGCACAGCTAGCAACTATTTGCTGCGCTAAGATATCTAAAGGTTCATGGGGGATAATTAATTGATCTAAATCACCTTGTTTAATGGCATACACCAATGCAGCGCACTCTACTAGTTCATCGCGCGTAGTGGCAAAAATGCAGCCTTTAGAAATGGCCCCATGCCAATGACCAGCTCGCCCCACCCTTTGCAGCATCACTGAAATAGAACGAGGCGAACCTAATTGACAGACTAAATCCACAGTCCCAATATCAATTCCTAACTCTAAAGAAGCAGTAGCGACTAGAGCTTTTAACTCTCCATTTTTTAATTTGGTTTCTGCAGACAATCTTAATTTTCTTGATAGACTGCCATGATGGGCCACTACTTGATCTTGGCCTAGGCGTTCAGCAAGATGATGAGCAGCCCTTTCTGCTACTCTGCGTGTATTGGCAAAAATTAAGGTTGTTCGATTTTGCTGTGCAAGCTCAGCAATACGATCATAAATTTCATCCCATTGGTTGTTAGAGGCTACGGCCCCCAATTCGCTCTTTGGTACCTCCACCGAAAGCTGTAAATGCTTGGCGTGACCAATATCAATAATCATAGGCAATGGCCGTTCATTGCCCACCAAAAAATGGGCAATAAGCTCCATAGGTTTTTGTGTAGCAGATAAGCCAATACGCACAAGCGGTTTCATGGTAATTGCTTCTAAACGCTCTAAAGATAAAGAAAGGTGTGCACCACGCTTATCATTAGCTATGGCATGAATCTCATCAACAATAACCGTTTTGACGCTACGTAACATGTCGCGACTTTTCTCAGCAGTGAGTAAAATATATAAAGACTCAGGCGTAGTCACTAAGATATGTGGTGGCTTTTTTACCATAGCGACACGTTCTTTGGCTGCAGTATCCCCAGTGCGTACAGCGACATCGATGGAAAGCATGTTAATGCCTCGGCTTGCAGCAAGTTGTTGAATGGCTGCGAGCGGTTGCATCAGATTTTTTTGAACGTCGGTACTGACTGCCTTTAAAGGGGATACATAGAGCACTTCAGTTTCGTCAGTTAAAGTACCGGCTATCGCTTTTCTAACTAAGTGATCAATACAAATTAAAAAAGCAGCGAACGTTTTTCCCGAACCAGTTGGTGCGGATATAAGGGTACTCTTATCCGCTAATATGTGAGGCCAGCCCAAACGTTGCGGCTCAGTGGGGTAACCAATATTGTTGAGAAACCATTCACTGACCAACGGATGCGCCCAGGAAAAACTCTCTTCAATAGTATCAGGAAGCATAATTTATTTTAAAATGTTTAATTTTAATTATACATCATACCCACCGGCTACCGCATTATAGACCTGCACAATGCTGTCGAGTAACTGTGCTTTTTCCTGAACTAGACTTAAGCGATTTCTATCAAGATTAATTTTCGCATTCACCACATTACGATAGTCTTTTGCGCCTGCTTCATATTGAGTCAGCACAATAGAGTATGTTTTTTTTGCGGCAAGGTACGCTTTATAGGTTTGCAAATAAGCGACTCTATCTTTTTGTTCATTAGTCAAATTGTTATCCACATCAGCAAATACGGAGCGCAATGTTTGAATATATTCATAATACAGTGCAGAAAAGCCCGCTTTAGCGGCTTTTATATCTTGGTAAGCACTAGCATTGAATAACTTCGTCGTAGCCGTTGCCTGATCCACCCATAAATTAGTGCTTAACTTCAAAAGATTAGCTAAATCGACAGATGAATGACCGAATAAACCAGTTAGGGAAATGGTAGGAAAAAATGCGGAATAACTGACACCTACTTTGGCATAAGCCGATTTAACATTATTTAAGGCAATAATAACGTCTGGACGATTTTTTAAAATTGAAGAAGGTAAGTTTTTTGGAATAAGATGATTAATATTGAGCGCAAGCAAGGAGTTGCGAGTCACAATAGGACCAGGATTTTGATTCAATAAAAGACGAATGGTATTTTCAGTTTGCACTACTACTTTTTCAATTTGCGGTACTTTAGTTTCCTCTTGGGCTATATCCTGCTCAATACTAGTAACGGTTTCAATGTCACTGATTCCACTTTTGTAACGAACTTGTTCGAGTTTGCGTAATTCCTGTAAATCTTTAACAAGGGTTTTTTCTAATTTTAATTGCTCTCGCTGACTCAAAAGCATGAAATACGAACCACTCATTTGGCTAATAATTCCTAATTTAGTTGCCTGAGCTTGAGCTTGTTCAATAGCTAATGAAGCCTTTGCTGCTTTAATTGTTGCAATATTATTTAAGATATTAACCGAATATCTCGGAACAAAACCAGAATAATAGCCATGAAACCTCAAGTTAGAAATATTAGAAAAAAGCGAACTAGTAGCAAGTGGGCCTGTTGGGTTGATATGGGTATGCCAGGTGGTGCCCGAAAAACCATTAGCCGATCCATCCAATGTAGGAATCCAAGCATATTGAGCGGATTTTAATTGTGCTTGGGCTTGTTTAATCGTCGCATTCGCACTTTTGATTTGATTATTACAGGATAGCGCCTCCATAATAAGCTGATTCAGCTGCGGATCATGAAGTTTTTTCCACCAAGCAACACGACTTAAATCCTCTTTATTGTCTCTATACTTTACCCCATTACGTGTTTGTGTAGGGTAGTTTACTTTTCTGTCTGGCGTCAGGCAGTTTTTACAACATCCGCCAACAAGCAGGATGAGTAAAAAAAATAATAGCAATAAATAGTTTTTCTTTAGTTTCATAAGTATTAATCAAGTGTCGTTCTAAATATTTTTCCAGCCAATATCATTAAAACAAATGCAATCAGTAAAATTGGTATAATATTGGGCACGATTTGTCCTAAGGTATTACCTTTTAATAAAATTCCACGCGAGATACGGGTAAAATAAGTCATAGGCATACAATAACCTAATAATTGAGCCCATTTAGGCATGCCAAAGAACGAAAAGATATAACCGGATAAAAACATAGAAGGCAATTGGTAAAAAACACTTAGTTGCATGGCCTGCATAGGCGTTCTTGCTATAGTGGAGTAAATCATTCCTACCATTAAATTGGCAATAATAAAAGGAGCTGCGGCAAGATACAGCAATAAAATGCTTCCTTGTATAGGAATCGAAATAAGTAGCCTACCAAAAATTATAATGCTTGTAAGCTGTAAATAACCTAAAACAATATAAGGGATCACTTTACCAAGGATAATTTCTAGAGGCTTTAAGGGAGTAGATAATAATAGCTCCATGGTACCTGATTCTTTTTCTGAAGTAATCGCCGTTGAAGTCAGCATCACCATAGTTAGAGTGAGTAAGACTCCAATTAATCCAGGAATAATATTATAAGCACTAACGTTAGCTTCATTGTACAATCGATGAGTGGTTAGATTAACAGTACGTTTGGGGATAACAGGCGAGGCATAACCTAAACCCTCTTGATTAAATTTGTTTAAGGCTTGATTTAATATGGGGAGTGAGTTGCCTAATGCACTCGCGCTACTGCCTGGATCTGAACCATCAATCTCGACTAACAGTTGCGGGTTTTCATTACGAATGTATTTACGTGTAAAATCAGGGGGTATGGTATAGGCAAGATTAATAGATCCACTCGCAAAATCTTGATTCTTTTTATGCTCATTTCCTGAGGTATCCACCACTTTAAAATATCCTGACGCCTCAAGCGAACTAATAAAACTTCGTGTTAATGGCGAATGATCATAGCTAATAATAGTGGTTGGCAAATGTTTAGGATCAAAATCGATAGCAAATCCAAAGAGGATAAGCAACAAAACCGGCAACACCACTAACATAGCGATGGTTCCTCTATCATGAACAATCAGAATGAACTCTTTACGCATTAGCCCCAACAAACGGGTTATTGATATCCCGAAGAAATGCAAGCGTTTATGGTTCATGGTATCAATCCAATAAAAACCTCTTCAAAAGAGGGAGAAACGGCTTTAAAAGATAAGTGATGTTGCTCTTTCCTCAGTTGATCTAATACCTCCTGATTTCGCGATGAAATTCGCAGGTCATTATTAACAATAGAAGTTTGTAGTTGAGGAAATGACTTATGAATGAGTTCAATAACCCTATTCTGCTCTTTTTGATCACCTTCTAATACATAGGCCTTGACTTGCGAGTGAGGGATTAAATCTTTTGTCGTCCCGGAATACAATAAATTCCCTAAATTAATGTACGCAAGATGGGTGCATTTTTCTGCTTCGTCCATATAGTGGGTAGTCACCAAAATAGTAGTTCCATTCTTCATCGCAATTCGGTGTAAATAATCCCAAAACTCTTTTCGTGCCTTAGGATCTATCCCCGCAGTAGGCTCATCCAAAAATAATAATTGAGGTTGATGCAGTATACAGCATGCTAAAGTTAAACGCTGTTTCCACCCTCCAGATAAATTACCCGCTTGAATAGAACGATAAGGTTCTAACTCTAAATCATGAATCATTGTTTCTATAGCTTGAGATGCATTAGGAACTTCAAAAATATCAGCAACAAAACGCAGGTTTTGATATACAGTTAACCCCTTATAAAAACTAAATTGTTGCGGCATATATCCCACATGCTTTTTTATCTCATCACTTTGAGTTCTAATGTCATAGCCTAAACAAAGCCCTTCTCCATCAGTGGGCGTTAAAAGTCCACACATCATGCGAATGGTTGTTGTCTTACCACTACCATTGGAGCCAAGAAAGCCAAATATAGATCCCTTTTTTACTTGCAAAGAAAGATTATTCACTGCAATACGTTCATTGAATTTTTTAGTTAATCCTTTAACATCAATAGCAAAATCACTCATGCTATTAATTCCAAAGTCACTGGTTGTCCAAGATGTATTTTCTCCAAGTCAGGAGAGTCAATTTTGGCTTCAATTCTAAAAACCAAGCGCGAACTCTCTTCACGGGAATAAATAATGGGCGGCGTATATTCAGCAATATTAGAGATATAGAAAATATGTCCTTGAGCTAATTCAATATTCTTATCCGTTTTGATTTTCACCTGCTCATTAATCCTCAATTGGCTCAGTTTTTCTTCCGGTATGAAAAATATGGCTTTAATATTATTTTTCGTCACTAATGAAAGCACAGGATAACTGGACTGCACAAATTCGCCTTTGGTGTAATAGGTATCAAATACAATGCCAAACTCAGGGGCAAAGTTCTCTTTACGAGTCACTTTCCATTTTTTATCATCGGTATCCACTTGGCTATTTTTTATTTTAACATCTACATCAGCAAGCTGTTGTTTTGAAACATCTAAATCTCTACGAGCTGCATCTAGGTCATTTTGACTTGCCGCATTTTTTTGGCGCATCCCTAAAATACGGCGATAATTGATATCATTGTAATTCAGCTGAGCTAAAATCTGTTGGCGCTGAGCCAACAAATCCTTACTGTTTAGCTGACTCATTTCCACATCATACAGCTCACTCGTTTGCTCTAATTTAAATAGAAACTGGTTATTCTGAACGACTTGCCCTTTCTGTACGGCTAGATCTATCAAACGCCCACCAAAATCCGCAGATAAATAAACAAGCTGCGCATCAATATAACCGTTAAAGGGCTTATTCTCTTTTTTACAGCCCATCAAGAGTAAAATAGTAACCCCAATGAACATTAGTTTAGGCATGTCAGACCATCCATAGGTTTTTCCTTCCGGCTCTTTAATACGACAAGATTCTTTTTCTTTATTCTCCAAAAATAAGAAAGAGAGTCAAAATATGATGAGAATTACTCAATACTCAATTGAAATCAAGAGATTAAAAAAAATTTATAGTTATGGACAAAACTCAACTTATAGTAAACGTCTGTGTCGGATAAGATCGCGGCCTGGATGCAGCGTTAGCGCTATCTCGAGCTGAGGTATCCCCACCAATTTTGATTAAAGATCGAATTACCGTGGCTTGACCACGGTATCTACAAGAGGGGTAATGGTTAGTTTAAGCCCAAGAAATAGACTCGATTAAATTTCTTTTTTAACCACTTCATTGAGGAAATAGAGGTGATTTAATAATGCAACGTGGGGATACCGTGGTCAAGCCACGGTAATTCGAGAGAAGTTATAATTCTGTAGGGATACCTCAGATCGCGAGGCCTTGGGACGTTTGACCAAAGACTTCGAGACGACATAAATGCCTCCTCAGTCCGAACGGTTCATGATCATGATTGAGTCTTAACTTAATGGTAGTGAGGATTAGAGAGCGGAGAAATCGACCTCATTATCTAAATATCACCGCTCTGCAAAATCTTAACGCCTTGTTGTGTCAGCTCTTTTTTAATTTCTTGAAAAGCGGTTTTATCAAGAGGTTGGGTGGCATCTTCAATCAAGAAGCAGTCAAACTCTTCTGTCAAAGCATCTTTAATGGTGAAGTAAACGCAGATGTCAGCACATAAACCACAAAAATAAAGTGTTGTCGCTTTTTTTTCGCGCAAAAAACCAGCTAATCCTGTGCTTTTTTGATGTGCGTTGTCATAAAATCCGCTATAACTATCAATCTCGGGATTTGTACCTTTTCTAAAAATAGCTTCTATGGATCTGGTTTCAAGGTTTCGATGAAATGCGGCACCAACAGTTCCTTGTACGCAATGATCGGGCCAAAGTGTTTGTTCTACGCCGTTCAGCTTTATTTTGTCAAAAGGCTTTTTGTCTTTATAATTAGAAGCGAAGCTTTTGTGATTTGCCGGGTGCCAATCTTGGGTAGCAACCACTAAATCAAACTTGGGCAGGAGCCTATTAATAACAGGAATAATTAAATCCCCATCTTCCACGGGTAATGAACCGCCTGGCATGAAATCATTTTGTGTATCTACAATAACTAATACGTTCACTAAACTATCCTTTGAGATTCTTTTATTAACTGAACACGTTGCTTATTAAGCTGTTCACTTAAGCCCACTAGATAATGCTTAGGATTGATAATCTGCTTATACCCCATTGGTAAACTATTCAAACGCTGTTGACAGTATTGCGCACTTTCCTTCAATGTCTTAGATGAAATCGAACGCAATCCTTGTTGCATTACTTCATGTAATAGAGGTTCTTGCTTATAAAATTGCAATTCAAAAGACTGTAAGGAGTCAAAAGGAGAATACAGTTTATTTGTTGCTTGCTCATCAAATAAAGTAATTACATCGGCCCCCCCAAATAGACCTTCACGTTCAAAAACTCGATGTACCTGCTTTTTATACGGTAAAGAGATTTTACTTGGTGTTTCTGACAATTTAATACGTGGCTTATCATAAGCTACTGCGAGTTTATATACACCATCTAAAGCCGCATCGGGCCAACCTACAGCAAGACTAGTGCCTACGCCAAATACATCAATAGGTGCTCGTTGCTCCATAAGGCTGATAATCGCATATTCATCTAATTGATTAGAAACGATGATCTTCACCTCATTTAAGCCGGCGTCGTTAAGCATATGGCGTGCTTGTTTTGCTAAAGAAGCGAGATCGCCACTATCTAAGCGAATACCATACAGTTGATGTCCTTGTGCTTCCATTTCTTTGCCTACTTTAATCGCATTGGGTATGCCACTTTCTATAGTATTATAGGTATCAACCAATAACACACAACGATTAGGCCAATGCTTGGCAAAGTCACGAAAGGCGGACAATTCATTATCATAGCTTTGCACAAAAGAATGAGCCATTGTTCCAGAAATGGGAATATGATAATCACGGCCAGCACGAACATTACTCGTCGCATCAAATCCACCAACAATTGCTGCTCGACTGGCACAATATCCCCCTGCCCCCTGAGCTCTTCGCAAGCCAAAATCAATAAGTAACTTATCCCCTGCTACATGACGAATACGACTTGCTTTCGTCGCTATAAGTGTTTGAAAATTTAATATATTTAAAATCAGCGTTTCAATAAGCTGTGCTTCAATCAGATTGGCTTCTACACTTAAAATCGGTGATGTTGGAAATACAATCTCCCCTTCTAGGCAAGAATAGATAGTTCCTTGAAAACGAAAATTTTTAAGGTAATTAAGAAAATCTGCATTAAATCCCTGGCTTGCTAAAAACTCTATATCTAATGGATCAAAATGAAAGTTCTCTAATACTTCTAACACATCTTCTAATCCAGAGAAAACAGCGTATCCACCATCGAAAGGCAATTTTCTAAAAAAATAATCAAAAACGGCACTGTGATTTTTTTGTCCCTTTAAAAAATAAACTTGAGCCATAGTCAGTTGATAGGCATCAGTATAGGTACCAGTATAGTCAATCAGTCCACGTTTATTCATTTGAGCTCCTCTATAACCATTCGGCTCTATCTTATTTTTATAAGCAGTTATTTTTAAGCCCATGAACAATAACCTAGACAAGGACTATCTTCAATTATTTTTATGGTTTAGAGTCCTATCAGTTTGATTTGGCAGCGATTATCGATCAATTTAAAATCACTTACTTCTTCATTTTTGCTATACTCTGAATAATTAGTAACGGGCGCAAAATTAAATAAAGACTATTAGAAAACGGTTCTGAGTATCAGTCATGGAGAAATCATGCGTATTTTTATCTTAAAACCAATCGTGCTCCTATTATGCTCACAAATATTACCCCTTTGCAGTTATGCAGAATTTGTTGTTGAACCAAATTCAAAATTAACCGTAGATAAATCGTGCATCACCAGTGGAAAAAACAATTTAAGAGTTAAATTTCCCAATATCACGGAAGAAGATGCCCAATATATTTCAATTTATGCCTGTTTTTGTGCTTATAAAGCCTCACAAAAAAGCACTCTTCCTATTGAAGCAACTGATTTTAGAAATGCAAAAAATTGCGTTCATTATGGCGTATTAAGAAATGCGATAAGAGACAGAGCTCAATCAAGCACGGAAGAAAATACTGACGGTGAGAAAATAAGAAATGCTTGTCTTTCTGGTTTTCCATATGATTTAGCTGATGATAGCATGAAAGATGAAGTCTCTAATTTTTGTAAGTGTGCCGCAATACCTACTGAAAAAATTTATGAAAAAATAACTTCTTTAAAATTAAATGAAGAGCAAATTAGCGAGCAGTTAATAGATGTGATCAATTCTTGTCGTTATAGTCTTTAATGCCCCATAGTGTTCCCTTCCCCCTCGCCCCGAAAGGAGTTTTGCGTAAAAAAGATACTAAAACCGCAAGAAAGGGTTAGGGAAAGAGCCATAGAAAGGTATTTTGACCTTAGTCCTCCCCTACGGTTACTTTCTAACCAGAGAACACGATCTACGCTACAAAGGCTCAAATTGACGCCATTGAAAACTCATACACAATTACTCTAGAGAATCCTTCACCCTATTGATCAATTGGACGAACTGCTGCAAATCGCACTCAGTACCACCACAAGCAGGAATAGAAACTGGACTACCATTATAAGTCACTTTGACAGTGCCATTATCATAGAGTGAAAAGTTAAGATTCGATGCATAAGGAGGGGCCTTTTCTAAAGGAGCTCCTAAAAAACTCAATGCGCCAGTAATAGTCGTATCATGAGCTGACAATAACACGTATTTAAGTTTTGTTTTTTGCTCACAACCTTTAGTGAGGTAACTAGCAATGTTAGTCATGAGCTTACTGCTGTAGACTCTAGCTACTTGCGGTGGTCTTTCTTGTGCCATAAAAGCCCAATTACTTACATTGAGGATTGTTTCAATATCTTTTGTACTTAATCCCTCTGGCATAGGCGCATGATGTAGTTGATGAATGTATAAGCTGTCCCCAACAAAGGCGAGTTCTGCCAAGTTATTAATTGGAACACCAGTTAAACGACTCCACAGTGGATATTTATCTTTTAATTCATTATTTTTTTGCTGCCATTCTTTTGTTGAATAGACATACTGCCCCATCAATTTTTCACGCTCATTAGGGCTTACTTCTTGCAAAATGACCTCATCATATTTAGTAGGAGAACTAAAGATAGGAATAGGCTGAAACGCATTGGGCAATGCCGGCAAAGAGGTTTCTGTAACATTGGGCCCAGTTCCTGGTGGATATAATCCCATTAATAAAGATTCTGCGCTCATTAACGTACGATCGTAGTCAGTAGCACGTACGTACATCGTTCCACGCTCATAATGCTCAGGTAATAGATGAGTCTGCTCAATGTACTTCTTACGAAACCCCATCCCCAGTTTATATTCTTGCTGCATTCCTTCTGCTGTGAGCTGACCAAGACCCTGTGGCCATTGGTAATTAACCGCTGGTAACGAATTAAGAGGGGTTCTATCGCCATGACGAATAATATCAATAGCGAAAATAAGCGTCTCCGCAGCAAATAAAAGCGATGGCATGCTCATTAATAAGATAAAAGCAAGGCGTAACCTGTAGCCCATTGATCATTCTCCTTAAATTAGGAATCAGTTAAGTCAAATTGTATAGATCATACCATATTGAGTTAATTTTGACTGTTATTTCATAGTAAATAAGAAAAAAATCTAGCTTTATACCACTATGGAGCATTTGAACACTCTATTTTTTCTAGAAAAATGCTTTAAGAGTTAGGTGCTATTATATAGGCTCGCTTAATGAGAAATATGCTCAACAAAAGAACTATAATTTAAATAAAAGGAAATAAGTATGATACCAACTTGATAGCAAGGACCTCAAGTAAGGAAACTAAAATGCATTCAAAATCTGATAAAGATAAGAAGGGTAGCAAGGATAATAAGAAAGAAGCCCTTGTTGAAGTTGATACAACCAGGAATAAAATGGGAGGAAACAATTTACAAGCTACCGACAAGAAGATCCTGTTTTATACCAAGTTTGAAGGGAATACGGCAGGAGATGAGCGATTTCTAGAAATTATCCATGATGCTGTTATTCAAGGCTTAGCCAAGGACGCAGAAATTGGGATTTATGTTGCCTATGATAAAAAATCAGAAGGCCGTGCTCAAGTTGCTGTGCAGAAGCTAATCCAAAAAATGGATGGGATGGGGTTTGATGTGGGTAAACTTAAATTTTGGCTACATGAAGTCCCCGTCGAAAAGTCAAAATACAAAGAAGAACAAGGCACAGCGCTTCTTTCTAAATGCATCCCTACTACCAGCCAAGCACAAAACGCATCTAATCTAAAAATCACCAAATTTATTAAACCTGCCAGTCCTAAGGCCCCAACCTTAGATTTATTTATTATTGCTGGATGGGCACATCAGCTTAATACGAATGGCGCCGTCCATATAGAACAGATGTTAAAAGTCCCAAAAACTGCAAAAATTTTACTTTGTGCCCCTCCTGGAGGTTATATAGATAACAGAAATATAAGTAAAGGTAATCAAAGTGAAAGTATGAAACAAGCACTAATTAAAAGGGATTATCAAAAAGTCTATTGTTTGCAACCTGGAATCTATTTAGCTGGAGGACTAATTATTTCACCTTCTACCACTTTAAATGCAGTACAACAAGAACAAACACGAATAGCGTGGTTGAACCATTTGTATAGGGAGGGATTGCAACAAAAACTAGCCCCCAGATTAAAAGAAATGGGCAACAAAGTAAAAGACGAGTTGATAGTTATTTATTGCAGTAAAGATAATCCAGGGCACAAAGGACTGACTTTTATTGAGCAGATAGCCCAAGTCAACAAGAAAAACTATCCTGTACTTTTAGTTGGGACTAAAGAAGGAAGTATAAACTCAGAAAATTATAAAAAATGGGAGACATTATGTAGAGAAAATGGCTTAACATCGTATTCTCTCCCTCGAACGGCAACAACGGAAATTTTAATGCGGGGTTTGCAAGATGCAGAATATTCAATGGCAACCGGTTCTTTTTCAATTTTAGAGGCAAAAAAGTTAGGACTTCATAGCTGTGCTTATTTGGCCCCTCCTCACTTACAACACTTTTCTTATATACTTGAGGAAGCCAGTCCTGGCGAATTGACCCGTGCTTTTCAGCAGGGAAACGCGGCTCTTGAGGAGCTCTCGCTGTTACCAAGAAAAGATTTTTCCCCAAAGATTTTAAGTGTTCATAATGCTCGGACAAGTCCTGAGTTAGAAGAATCAGGGCTCACGATCCTTACACATGCAGAGATGCAGCGGCGAAATCAGATCAATAAACGTGTATATGATCATCTAACCGAAGCATCTATAGCATATAGTGATTACCAACAAAACATTGATAGTGATGATGAAGATGATAAAGATAAGGCAGAAAGAGCGTATGAGAAATATATTCGGGCTTTTGCACAATATAAAGAAGCATACAAGCAGGTAGAAACAGGGATGTTTGGGAATAATGAAAGAAATGAATTGGATGCTGTTAATGCCGCTTACGCTGCTGCCGATGTCGCTTACAGTGCTGCCGATGTCGCTTACAGTGCTGCCGATGTCGCTTACAGTGCTGCCGGTGTCGCTTACAGCGCTGCCGGTGTCGCTTACAGTGCTGCCGGTGTCGCTTACAGTGCTACCAATGTCGCTTACGGCGCTGCCGGTGTCGCTTACGGCGCTGCCGGTGTCGCTTACGGTGCTGCCGGTGTCGCTTACGGTGCTGCCGGTGTCGCTTACGGTGCTGCGAGTGTCGCTTACGATGCTGAGGATACCGCTGATGCCGGTTACGGTGCTGCTGGTTCTGGTTATAGCAAGAATAAGGATCAAGCGGAAAGAGCGATTAGGGAGTTTACACAATATAAAGAAGCATACAAGAAGATGGAAGCTGAGAGGTTTGATAATGATGTAAAAGATGAGTTAGACGTCGATGCTAATACTGTTGGTTACGGCACCGCAGCAGCTGGTGCTGGTGCTGGTGCTGATGCTGATGCTGATGCTGATGCTGATGCTGATGCTGATGCTGATGCTGATGCTGATGCTGATGCTGATGCTGACAAAATAAGCCATTCTCTTTAAGGTTAACAATGGATAGTGACTTCTTCATAGGTAAGGAGTAAAAAAATGTTTTTTAAAACTCAGCTGGTCAATGATAAGGCTTCAATGCTCTTAAATGCGTTATCTGAATATCAAATTGATTTAGAGCGAGGGAATTACGACACACTAAATGCTTATAGTCGAGAGTGGGAAGCAGAGGAAGTATGGGGCGCTATTACTGATAGCATCAATGGAGCATCAAAAAGTCTACTGTTTTCAACACAAGAGGTTGCTCACTTTGCATCTCAGCTTAGAAAAGAGCATCTTATTCGTTTTGCTTTTATTGCGCAATTTTTTGCTTTGCTTCATTTATCGGAAGCAAAAAAGGAGGTAAAACCAGAAGATGAACTAATTTATTTGAATAAAAATTCCAAGATCGAACTTTATGTTGAGGCTGGCATGCCTGCGGGCTGTCTCATTTATCTCAATGCAATAGAGCATTCTTTGCTAAGTACTAGATCAAAATTATCTACATTAAGCCAAACCATTATTAGCCTTGAAAAAAATAAAGAACAATTTGGCGCCTTAAACGATCTCATCATGCAAGTGTCTGTTCAACATTGGTTGGAGTTATTTGAACAATTAGATCCTAAATTTAAAATTACTTTTATGGCGAGCAAAGACGAGCATCAGCAACGAGCATCACACTGTCTTGATATTAAAGAAGCGCAAGAAAAATTGACGCTCATTGAACAATATACTTTAAAGATCTCAGAAAAATGGAGTAAAGGAATTAAACTGCACTAAAGAGAAATAATCTCACGCCGAACGGTTCAATTCTGACGACTATGAACCATCGGACAGAAATTAAGCTAACTCAACGTCCTATCAGAATGAACGTCCTATTCTGTTTACTCTCCTGCGGAACGGCATTGATTTTGCGCGGTATTTTGGCAAACAGTTGAGCAATTAATAGTATTAGTTTTTTGGCACCGTTCAACACAACGAGCTACAGTTTTCTCTATGCATAGCTTCCTAACCTCTTCCGTGGTTGCCATTACGATTGGAGATAGGAAAGAAAAGGACATGATCAGCAGACTGACTATAAATTTTTTCATGATATGAATGCTCCTTCACCAACGTTATTTTAAATTTAGCATATTACCAATCATTGTGATCGATAAATAATCTATAAATCGAATGAGCAGTGAGTGTCGCTCCACCTAATGTGACCTGATCCCCATCATGAAGTACTTTATCAACAATTATTGCTGGGAAATGGATACTGGTATCATTGGCATAATAAAAATCAGATTTCCCACCAGATTGAGCAGTGACCTGTTTGTATTTTTCTAGATTAAGATTGATTTTTGAGCATCTAAGCGCAGCAACTTCAGGCGTTTTGACTTAAGAGAGTAAAAATATAAATTGGCCTAATTGAAAAGAGCATTTATCTCTATTACTCTGGTAAGAGGACGGGCTATACTTGTTGTAAAAGAATTTAAGGATGAAAAAATATTATGAATATTTTATATAGAAATTTTTTTGTAATACCTTTTGGTGTTTTATTATCTTCTGTTGTTTGGGCGCAAGATCATTGTTCACAATTGTCAGACATTAAGATATTAAGCTGGGCTTATGAATCTATGTTGGCAACGTATAATCTTAATTTTGTCAATTATAAGACGCAGTTACCTAATGCCGCCAAATACTATACAAAAAATGCTTGGATGGCCTATCAAAAGCAATTGTATTTAAATATCGCCCCTATCCAAAAAGAAAAATTGGTCATCTCCGCAGGTACAGCAAATTCCCCCATACTATTAAGCAAAAAGAATGACATATATAAAGTACAAATTCCTTTACTATTAAATTATCAATCCCAAGCTTCTAAGCAAACTATCAAGAAAATTGTTACATTAGATATTGTCAAAGATAGCCACTCAGATAGTTGCTTAAAAATCGAAAAAATTACAGAGCAATAATCCCTATTGTCTATTAAGTAGCCCATACATTTGGATGGGCTACGTTGGTCACCGAAAAACCTCAGATATAAATATTAGACCTCTTGCATCACGGTATCTTTTGCCTGATTGCTGCAATGCTGAAGTAGTCTATTGATGTTTTAATACAGATCCATCATCATACGCCCTTTCATAAATTGATTTATTTTGAAGCACCCTCCATAAACATTTAGTTGAAAAAATGAATCATCCGCTCTTTATTTTCCCATTGATTATAACTTTAGAAATATAGGGTCCAATATGTCCACTGAAAAAACCGATAAGCATTTAACAAGCACAAGGGAACGAAATCTGCCCACCCTCAATTTAAGAGAACCAGATTATGTAATGCGTTTTGGTGGTGTCTTACTGACCTTTGTCAGTACTCTAGGCCTCATATTAACCTCCCCTCTCCTTTTTATAGGAGGAATTGCAGGATTAGTCACCAGTTTATTTTCGGGAACAGATCCATTGGAATCAGGACTGAAAGGAGCCAAAATAGGCTCTCTAGGCTCTATAAATGGTGTATCGTTCGGAATAGAGTTAACCAAAGCTACCGTGGAAATAGAACAAATTAGTCAAGAAGAATTACCTTTAATCGAAAATACACCGGACATAGAAAACACCTCAGAAGAACGAGAAACTGATGTTAATCAAACGATCGTTGTTCAACCCAAAGGAAAATCTGTTGTCGTTACATCTCAAAAAGAGCCTATCGACGATAAACTCGAAGAAAAACTGGTGCTCGATGAACCTAAAAAAGAGCCCGTAATCGAGAGGTCCATAAAAGAATTTGTTGTCGCCCCCTCCAAAGAAGAGCCCACAACTAATGAATCCATGACAGAATCTGTGGTCGATAAACCCATAGAAGAACCCACAACCAATGAATCCATAAAAAAATCCGTAATGGATAAACCCAAAGATTCTGCAGATACGAATCCAGTCATAAAAGCAAGCTCCCTTCCCAGTACTTTTTTCCCTAAAACTAAAGCTCAAACAAAAACGGAAGCATTCCCAGTTATCCCCCCCCAGCACCCCGACGTTCCTGAGAAACTCATGGACTTCATGACAAAAGTCAATACATCTATTGCCCAAACTGAAGCACAAACTGAGCCTAAACAAGAAGACACGTCCACTAAAGTAACAGAACAATACATAGAAAAACTCATTGAAATCACTAAAAGCACTACCTTACCAGAAGATGATTTTTGGGGACGACTAGAACAAATGAGTCATCACGATATGAAATTATTTGTGAATAAACTAAATCCTGCTAAAGAAAAAGGAAAATATCGTCCTAGCGAATTAGAATATTTATGGTGTCATTTTAAGGGTAATGAATCCGAAGAATCTAAAAAAGAAAATAAAAAGAACAAATTCGCAGTAATGCTTGCAGCGCTTTCTGAAACGCAATTAATAGCCTCTTTTGATTCAGCTATTTTCTTAAGCGTTTTAAATAAAGATACCTATATTGATGCAGCCGCCAACACTTTAAATCGTCATCAATTAGCGTTATTTGCATCCAGTATTACACGGCATGAAATTCTAAATTCAATGATCAAAAAGCTCAAACCCAGTCCATATTTATTGGGTAGACTTGTTTCAATTATTCCTTACGCCTCAGGTCAAATAAGAATAGCATTGCAAGATTGGATCACCCACTTAGATAATGAAGAATATCCTGTTTCGTTTAAGACCGAATTAAACAAGTTAGTACAACATTATGTTATAGCGAATCATGAAGCAGAAAAGAAACGTTTAGCAACCCTTCCACCAACGACAGTAACCAAGACCCAATCGCTTCCTGCAAAAAAATGGACCCCTGTTCGTGCTGCTACTATGCCAGTGTACAATCATAATGAGCCTGTACAAAAAGAAGATTGGACAGAGGAGGAGTTTAAGACACTTATTAATGAACTAAACGACCCGGCCTATTATCTATATGATCAAAAGATATTAGCAGATTTAACGACCTTGCCTAATCATCGAATTAAAATGCTTGTAGAACAAGCCACTTTACCAAACTTTAAAGATCTACTAAAACATCTTTGGGTCATGGAATCAAAAACGCTAAACCAGAAATCTCATCTAGATAGCCGAGAAAATCGTCTCAAGATTGTTTTAGAAAATTTATCTGAATCTCAATTAAAAGATTCTGTAAGGGAAAACAAATTTTGGGAAATTTTTAGAAATACCCAGGAACAGTTTTGCAAAATGGCAGCCCAAACGCTGACTCCTCAACAATTTGCAACCATTATTGCTAATGCTCCGCTAGAAAGGCATGAAGACTTTGCCATACTCATTAGCCAAATTGATAAAGATAGCCCGGCAGAACAAGTAAGACTGCAAAAAATTATAGAAGCAATTATCCCCCATACCACCCCATGGTTTGCTTTAGCATTAGAACTACAAATAAAGAATGTATTAAAGCAAGATAAAGTACTATTTGGGCACTTTACTGCTGATTTTAGAAAGCAACTCAGCGAATCATTGGAAAAGTCTGAGGTGAGTCTCAAATATGCAATGGATGCAAAATTAAATAAAACGGCAATTTCCAAACTCTTAGTTGAAATCCACGACCCCTCACATGCTCCTTCTTTAAGTTTTTAAATTAGAACTCATGGAAAACTCGCTTTGGTGAGGAACGCCCCTACTCTTAGACGAATTACCGGCGAAAGCCGGTATCCATTTGCTTTTCAACATTGATGGATGCCGACTTTCGTCGGCAATTCGAATGTAAATCATGGTGTATCCAACGAAGAAGTTCATTTCTCCAAAATAGGACAAAGAATACTCTATTAGAACATTCCACCAAAAAATGTCTTATAATTAATCATATTGTCCAATTTTAGATAACACTTATGAAAGAACATTTCGAAAATACTAACCAATCACCTCTATTTAAAAGAATAGGCAAAATTATCAATTTCATTGATGAGGCGAAGAAGAAACATACAAAGTCCGATACTCTGATTGAGTATTTAGATATTGTGAGGAACATTCTTTCCGATAGCCAAGTAGAAGGCAATAAAATAAACATTGCTAAACTTCATGAGGCAATACACTTCATCGAAACAATATCTGTGGAAAAGAAAAGTTTTTTTTGGGAGAAAGATGCTGCAACATTAGCAGATATTTTTGTCACAAGAAAAGAAGCCATTCTTCCTGAGTCAGAAAGAGCACAACCAACTCCAGTTACCGTTACGGGCAAGCTACCTAGAAAATATCATGAAATTTTTGGCCCAATTCATTGCACTCTATATGATCTGGCTATAGAAAATAAGATATTGAAACAAAACAGCATTACTCCCAATAGCCAAGAAAAATCAAAACCAGCCTGGAAAGAGCGCTATCGTGGAGAAGGTGAAATAACTAATCAAGTCGTTGGTAATTGGCAAGCCAGCCGAATGAAATTAGGAGAAAGTACTGAAAAAGCATCCAAGGATTATCTAAGAAATGTCGGCGTCAGGGGAATGCATGCCAGAATCGAAGAAGACATTAAGCCCTTATTACAATATTTGGTAAATTGCACCAATTATCAAGAAGATGATAAAGACATCCTACAACAATGGCTTGAACACAATGGACATCAAAGCAATAAAGATTTTATTAATCTATTAGCTCACGCAGGTGCCATTATTTCTGAAAAAGAGGTGGTTCTTGGTGGAGCAAAAACTGATGAATTGAACTGGACCGTTGAAAATGGTGAAATTGTAATGAACATTGATATCAGCATAAATTCATTAATAATGAATAACAAAATTTATATTAATAACAAGCATATGAAATTAGTCGAAACAGATTCGCCCCCAAAGACAACAGAGTCCCCTTTACTTCGTTTTCAAAGCCAAGTAAAATTGCATATCAATGAGGATCATGTGGTAGAGCCGCAAATATCTCAAATGATTGTAACCAGTTATACAAATGATCTTCAACCATCAGATGAGTTATTACAACAGAATTCACCGGTAAGTAGAATTAATCAATAATGCAAGAGCCTTTTTTAAAGTTAGTACCCACCGAGATCATTTTATACTCTCTAAAATACCTCGATGAAGAATCTCTAGCCCAATTCAGTATAACCTGTTCTGAATTAAATGGAATAGCTCGAGATAACCAGCTTTGGCTAGATCATTGCTTTCAGAATCATCTAACCAGTGCAATAATTAAGGCTCTTGATTTACAAGAAGAATTAACATCAGGTACGCTCAATGCCTACGATTTTTTTTATCATGTTTTAAACAAAAATAGCGCTGCTCTTAAGGAATTGTTGTGCTCGATACAACCCAGACATTGTTCCTTGTGGTTCGCATCTTATGAGCAATTATCCGCTCCTCGACTATTTTCCAAGCCTCTTCCTGATTATCCCCACAACTTATTTTTAACTCAGGAAATTGGCAAGAAAGAAACGCCAAACAGGAATAAAGTCAAAAACTGGGTTGTGGTTGATGTGCCTTATGACGAATCGATGCTGGAGCAATTACTTAAGCAACACATGATTCCATATACCGAATCACTCACCACTAAACCAGTAACTTCTTATACAATCGGCTGAGATTGCCAGCGCCAACATACTCGAAAGTCCTAAACTAAAGGCCAATGCCTTCCGGCAACTTTATAGTTTTTTTAAAAATCTGTAGCAACTTCAACACGGTTACGCCCCAGTGTTTTTGCTTGATACAGTGCTGCATCAGCAGCCTTTAACAAATTATTTGGCATATCCTCACAAGGACTACAGCAGGCAACTCCTAAACTGATCGTGACGTAAGGCGAGACAGTTGAATTTGGATGAGGAAGCTTTAGTGAACAAACTGCTAGTCGTAGTTTCTCTGCAAGTAATTTTGCAGCAGCCAGATTAGTCCCTGGCAAAACACATACAAACTCCTCCCCTCCGTATCTTGCAAGCAAATCGGTGAGCCTAAGTATATTGCTCTTTAACTTGAGAGCAATTTTCTTTAAACATTCGTCACCAGCCTGATGCCCAAAGCTATCATTGTAAGATTTAAAGAAATCTAGATCGGCCATAATAATTGCCAACGGTTGACCATGACGTAGTGCTCTGTTCCATTCCTGGCTAAAATATTCGTCAAATCTTCGCCTATTGGCTATTCCAGTTAATCCATCTTGATATGACATTTCCTGAAGCATGGTTTGAAGTTTCTTTTTTTCAGTAATGTCTTCACCTACAGCAACAAAATTTTGGATTACTCCGTGATTATCCATCACTGGTGCAACTTTCCACGACTGCCAAAACGTGCTGCCATCCTTACGTTGGTAAAGTATCTCTCCATTCCAAGGAGCTCCAGTCAATATTGTTTTCCATAATTCGATATAATTATCTCCTGGAGTCAGGTCTCCATGAAAAATACTGGCTTTTTCATTCTGTAATTCTGCTTTAGTATATCCTGTCGCTCTCATTAACTCTGGGTTAGCATAGATAATATTCTTGTCCTTATCAGTAATCAGTACTGATGCTGGACTTTGTTCAATCGCGGCTTTCATATCGCGTAATTGGTTTCTCTCTTGTATCGATTGAGTGATATCATGAAAAGCGACGACGACACCTTGGGTATTTTCTTTGAGCTTGATTGGCGTTGCTATAACTGATGCGTGGAAACCTGTTCCATCCGATCGCCAAAAATATTCGTCCTCACTAGAATAAGGTTGTCCTGTTTGTAGCACGCTTAAATTCATACACTGTTGAATAGGATAAGGGCTACCATCTGAATATGAATGATGAAATAACTCATGTGCATTTGTGCCAAGAACCTCATCTTCATTGAGCAGCAATATTTTGCAGGCAGCCGCATTGATAAACATGATAGAGCCCTCTTTATCCATGACTAGCAATCCCTCACCAAGTGCTGATGTAATATCATGTAACCGCTGTTCACTTTCCTCAATTAATATGCTGGCTTGTTGTAACGCACGAGTTATCTTTGCATTTTTATGAAGTGCCTCTTCCAACTCCTTAGTACGAAGTCTAACCTTATCTTCGAGCATAATGGTTGTCTGAAATACACCGAAATCGGAATTAGGAGCATTCATATCTTGTTCCGCGCGATCAATCAACGCCTTGATAATTTTATTCAGGCGTTTGATTTCCTCTCGTAATACTTGCTCATTGTCAGGTACAGGAGGTAAATCAGACATGATCTTTTTCCCGTGATAAACCAATAGCAATGCCGGTAAAGGTCTGATTGATATGAACGCCCATAAACTGTTCACCATAAGAATTGAAACCAACAACGTTATTGTTTTTTAAAATTTCCTCAACTTCATTCGTCAATCCTTTCCGTACTACCTCTAGCTTGCGGAGTATGCAGTCGCAAGCTAGCACCAATTGCGGTTTGCCAATTTCAACTTGAATATCGTTAAACGTCTGTTCGAGATTATTAACCAGATTGATTCCACGGGCAGCCATAAATACTAAACCATTATCTATAGCACAATAAAAAGTTAAACTTCCATCTGGATTGCATTTTTGAATGGAACGTACATAGTCAACTTTATTAATACGTACCACCATTGGAAAAGAGGAAAATTGATTTGCGTCAAGTGCATTAACTTCGGAACCTATAACACGTGCATATTCGACATTTGCTGGATATCCATTAATTTCACTAACTACACGTTTTGCCGGATCTGCTTTAGTAACTACCAACCGTTCATCTCCACAGACGAAATGTTGGGATTTGAATAGCTTAAAATTATAAGCTGTATTCACCAGGATAAGCGCCGCACTGTTGCTATGAAAAGTCCCATCACAGAATACCTGGGTAGATTTAAAATTCAAATCATCACCGGCGGAACCGCCGAAAAGCTTAATGTTTCCTAATCCATTCTGGAATGTTCGAGCCGTAGGTTCTTCGCGAAGAGATAATCCATCAATCAGTAGGAAAGCAAAGCTGTTTGTAGAATCAGCATCAGGCGCCTTGGCTTCTAATTTTTGTAGCAAATCGTTAATAAAAATTTGACCTTTAGTCTCTTCAAAGTGTTGCAAATTGTCATAGCGTCCAGCTGCAACTGTAAATCCATCAGACGGAAAGCTTGCTCCTGAAAGACTATATTCAGTATATCCACCAGGCCCAATTTCGCCAGCAGTTGTACATCCTACTACCAATACCTGTGGAAAAAGAGTGTTCATTTCGTTTGCTAGCACATCAAGATCATAGTGACTGGAACAGAAAAAAATAACAAGTGACATATTCGGCTGGAATACTGCTGTATGAAATTCCCTTGCTGCTGCACGCGCGTCTTGCGCAGAAGACTGTGCTGTAAGAATATGCTGTTGGCCGCTCATCTTACCTACTCCTTTAGAGATAAAATATTAATTCCTTCATGATAGTCTAGTTATGCTAACTAAAGATAGCAAACTGGGGTATAAGAATTATAAAGCACCTACTTCCCATTTTTCCAACATATCCTGCTTAAAAAACCACTCTTTTTATTAATCTTTAACTCACTTTCAGGAGCAATTTCGTAGACAGTTTTGGCAACACTGCATTTTTGTGCTCATTTTAAAATCCAGGACGATATCAAGCCTCACGTTGACTCTACACGCTTAGAGTCTTTACTGAGCATGAGGCTAGGATCAAAATGAGCCAACCTTGCTTAGTGCATAATAAAGTTATTTTTCTCAATGATGGCACCAGTAGCCCCATCAATAATAATGTAGCCATCCAATAACGGTTTCATTTTTGTAAATGATTGTTCTATATGCTGTGAGGTATAGCCAATAAAATCACCAGATACGTACCTTCCTGTTTTTTGATATCGTTTAAGCGCTCGTTCTTTCGCTATTTTCTCAGGGATTTGGATATAGATTAAGTATATTTTATATCCGACCTGTTTGAGATGTGTTGCTGTATCTAAATATTTTTGTCCTACCAAGGAACCATCATAAATGATAACTTCGTTATAGACATGGTCTATTTCACTGGATTTTATAATTTTAATCGTTGCTTGAGCTCCATATTTTTTTAATTCCCTGACAATCTCAACCAATAGATACTCCGCAACTTCTCTACAGTTTCCTATCCCACTTTGTTCAATTATGTCATGCTTTAATTCAATCTCTTCATCTCTTGTTTGTTCTAAACAATCACGGATATCTTCAAGATAATGTTCATTTCTTAGTGCTTTATGAAATTTAACGTAACCACTTAATTGGTTAATGACTGCAATCTTATTTCTAGTTTTTTCAATCATTGCGTTGCAAATTTCTATAAATTCTGTTCGAGTAATTCCAGGCATTTTGTTTTCATAATGATAATCAACTGAGCTAACTATAATTTAGTAGCATTAAGAGAGTATTAATAATAAATCAGGAACATAGAGTAGCAACGGACCTACAAAGGGACTCCTCCCTGAAATAGACCTAAGACTACCCTACAGTTTTTAATACCGAGCAGGCAAATTGACCATTATAACAACGAAGTGATATGATTTTATTCTTTCACGCCCCAATGATAACAAAATCGACTTTGACCATCATCAGTGAATGACAAGCAAGCAATCGATCCAGCAATTAATCAGGATTTAGTCCTCCTTCATTCTTAGAAGTAGTATGAAAATAAAATTTAACAAGAACAGTATTATTTTAGCTAGTGAACAGTTATCCTGTGCAAACCTGGAACAAACTGATTGATAAGATAAAACTATGAATTTTAGCACCTGGTATTTGCCTTCTTTGATTGCATTATTTCTTTATGGTGCCTGGGGATATTGGGGAACAAGAGCCTCTGATTTTATCAATCCCCTATCCATCACTTTTTATTCAAGTCTAGGGGTTTTAGTTTCTGGAGTTATTGCTCTAGTCCTATTGGGCTTTAAACCTGAGCTTTCTGTTAAAGGCGGTGCTTATGGATTATTAAATGGCTTAGCCAATGGAATTGCCTGTATCTTTTTTATTTTAGCATTACGCAACGGCCCTACTATGCCAGTAGTATTAGTCACCTCCATGTATCCCATGATAACTTTAATATTATGCATGATTTTTCTCAAACACGAGTTAAGCCTTAAACAAGGCTTGGGCATGGCATTTGCGCTTTTGGCCTTAGTTTTATTTTCAATGGAATAAACAAACTTGCCTATCACGCAATTTATCCACCCAAGACTAATCGTTTAATGACTTTGGCCAAGTCATGGGAGACAAAAACGATAAGACACAGTGTTGCCGTCTTTAATAAGGCATAACCGAGACCATACTGCACTGATTTTACAAAATTGCCTCGGCATTCTTCCACATGACGCATTACAAATCTCAGTGATTGACTAAAGATATAATACAACGGTGTTGCAACGATAAAAATGCTCACCGCTATCAGATTAACTCCAAACCACATTAAAACACTTAATATGGACGCCAACATAAAACAGGTAAGAATATCAAGAATTAAACCAAAGAGTATCCCTATTAGTCCCTCATCACTCAAGTTTGAAGTGAAATAGCCAAAAGACTCTGTTGAGACCACGTCATTTTCAGGCTCTAATGGTCTATCCATCACGCGTCTGAAGGTAATCCTCTCGCCATCTAA
This sequence comes from Legionella fallonii LLAP-10, assembly GCF_000953135.1. Classification (NCBI taxonomy): domain Bacteria; kingdom Pseudomonadati; phylum Pseudomonadota; class Gammaproteobacteria; order Legionellales; family Legionellaceae; genus Legionella; species Legionella fallonii. The sequence goes on from NZ_LN614827.1 coordinate 2,046,153, forward strand.
AAATCGTACCCCATGATACAAAATATAAGAGTAGAAAAAGGTCGTCATTATTCCAATAATTAAGGCAAGCGTTTCTAACTCAACCCACACCGCTTTATGCACAAACAATATTACGATGATCGCTGATAATAAAATAATGCCCAATGCAGTCCAAAAACATGTTTTCACACTCCAATGAGCACCCGGCTCGTTTTTATTTCTCTTCATTACCATGTTTAATCACATTAGTTAGTTATTTACTTTCGTAATCGATTACTATAACCGAAACCAAATCGTTTTCAGATTATGCGCTATTTTGCTGCGCTAACTTTTCATGAATTCTTCCCATATCAATCGATTTCTGCCACTTTGAAATAAGCAATGCAGCAATGGCATTACCAATCATATTGGTTAACGATCTCCCGGAAGACATAAAGCGATCTACCCCAAGAATGATAACCACTCCTGCAACAGGAATTGTGCCTATAGCAGCTAAAGAACTAGCCAATACAATAAAACCGCTACCAGTAACACCGGCAGCCCCTTTTGAACTGATAACCATAATGATTAACAAAAAGATTTGCTGATGTAGGGTTAAATCAGAGTTAGTTGCCTGTGCAATAAATAAAGCAGCTAGAGTAAGATAAATTGCCGTCCCATCTAAATTAAAAGAATATCCTGTTGGTATCACTAAATCAGCCACTGATTTATCACAGCCTAATTCAGTTAATTTTTCCAGTAAATTAGGCATTACTGTTTCAGAAGACGAGGTAGCAAACACAATAAAAATTTCGGTTTTAAAATACTGGATCACTTTAAATATACTGATACCTAAAGAAAAATAAAGGATGCCGCCCAGTACGACTACGATAAATACAATGCAGGTTAAATAAAAACAAATTAGTAATGCACTCAGTCCCAGCAAAGAATGAGCGCCATATTGCCCCACTGTATAGGCCATGGCAGCAAAAACGGCCATTGGCGCGTAATACATCATCGCATGAATTATTTTAAAAAATATTTTTGTCAGGTGTTCAAACCCTTCCAGGATAAACTGTCCTTTACTTCCATAAGACATCAAACCTAATGCAAAGATAATCGCAACAAACAATACCTGCAGAATTTCCCCATGAACAAAAGCACTAAAAAAGGTTTCAGGAACAATATTGAGAACAAAGTCCTGAACGTTGTTTATCTGTTCTGCTTTACCGAGGTAGGAGCGTGCATCGGATATGTTTAAGGAGGAAGGATCAATATTCATTCCACTACCTGGTTGGAATATATTCGCAACGACCAGCCCCAAAGCTAAGGCGCATATGGTTGTTAGCAAAAAATAAATCAGTGATAAGCCTCCAACCTTGCCCACTGATTTTAAATCACTCATTGCGGCAATACCGGAAACAAGTGTTAAAAAAATGATAGGTGTTATCATCATTTTTATCAGCTTTATAAATAAATCGGCAAAAGGTTTAAAAGAGATAGCTAACGCTGGAGCAACGACACCGAGAATGATGCCAATAATAATTCCAACAATAACCTGAACATATAACTGCTTAAAAAATTTCATAATGAGTCCGTTAAATTACAATAGTAGCCTTTCTTAGCCTTCAGACCTAGCACAACTCCAATTACCTAGTTGTTGTAGAGTCTAGAAAGAAGCACAATCATACATTGATAATGCAGAATAGATAAACGATGCTGATCAGAATATTACTAGGAAGGAGGATATTGTATTCTTCAATTAAAGCGAGTAATCATTAGTTGCTTAATTATGTATTTATGAGTTACAATTTGGTAAAATTATGAACCAACGAGTTATTGAATATGACAATTGAAGAAATCCTTGCGCTAATCAAGTTATATCCACAAGATAAAGATTTTAAAATTAAAGATTCAGTCTTTGCTGATCTTTCAAGCGTAATTAATAGCCATAAAGATCTTATTGATTTACTAGAAATCTATCCTAATGAAAAGAACTTTCGCATCAAGGACTTTATTTTTGCTAATTTGGAAAAGCATCTAAAAAGTTTCAATGAGGTTCGTGAGCTAGTTAAACTCTATCCTAATGAAAAGAACCTTCGCATCAAGGATTTTATTTTTGCTAATTTGGAAAAATGTATTGAAAGTATCAACGATGTTAATGAACTACTTAAGCTCTATCCTCATTTAAAGAACTTTCCCATCAAAGAATTCAAAGACTTTATTGTCCAAAATCCCCAAGTACTACAAGCTATACCTACCCCTCAATGTGACACGAGACATACTCCTCCCCCATCACAAGAAGCGCAACAGTCTTCAACATCAAGCATTAGTATGCAGATTTTAGGTGGATTTATTGCCGCTATTGGTTGTGCCGCTGTAGCAGTCGCTTTTACCGTATTAAATGCAGCAACCTTAGGTATTGCAGGACTAGTAACAGCAGGTTTGGGAATCGCGTCTATTCTTGGAGGAGTAGGATTATTTGCTCTGGGTAGCTGCAGAAATCAACAAATAGCAACTAATGAACCACCCGAGTTATCAAGTGGTTTTGCTTATCGATAAATAAACTATCCCTTATAGGATTTTGAAGTCGCAATTTGCGACTTCATCTCAAAAAAATGAACGAGTCGTTGTAATATTATTGCACGATCCATTTATAGCGCCCCCTAAAACGTACAATTAATAAACATATAATTATTATATCTATTCGAATCCATTGAAGTGTTTTACAATCAATTAGGATTTCATCTCAAATCATCTTGGGAGCTACAAAAATAATGGATGGTGTGTTGGTTTGTTTAGTTCTTATTTTCTTAATGGTGATATCGGGAGTAATTACCCGTTTTGTACCCTCCCTGCCAACCCCACTAATTCAAATAGCCACAGGAACACTTCTAGCTGTTTCATTTCCATCTTTTGATGTGGGATTTAATCCTGAACTCTTTATGCTGTTGTTTATTCCACCCTTATTATTTAATGACAGTTGGCATTTTCCTAAACGTGAGTTTTTACTCTACACCCGCCCCATTGTTATGTTATCAATCGGCTTGGTATTTTTTACCGTCGGCGGAGTTGGTTATTTAGTCCATTGGCTAATCCCTCTTATTCCTTTACCGGCTGCTTTTGCATTAGCAGCAGCCCTTTCTCCCACAGATGCGGTATCCCTTAGATCAATGACTGCTGGAGCGCGAATACCTGAACGAATAATGCATATCTTACAAGGAGAGGCACTGTTAAATGATGCTTCAGGCCTAGTTTCATTTAAATTGGCTGTCGCGGCTATGTTAACTGGTGTTTTTTCGTTAAAAGGTGCGTTGTTAAGTTTATTAGTTATGAGCCTAGGAGGAATCACTGTAGGTGTTGTTCTGACCTATATTTTTATTTCATTTTTAGGAAAGCTAACGAAACATAGTGTTCATGAGACAACTACTGAAAACTTGCTGTTGTTGCTTTTACCTTTTACTGTATACCTCATTGCAGAAAAATTGGGATTCTCAGGAGTATTAGCTACTGTTGCTGCGGGTTTTACTATTGATAGAGCAGGTTTTTTAGATCGAACAATGGCTAAAATGCGCATTGAAGGTCATTTTTTCTGGGGTGTACTCGATAGCACATTAAATGGAATCATCTTTATTCTTTTAGGGCTCTATTTGCCCCATTCGATTAAATTCCTCGAAATCACGGGCTATAGTTTATCCGAATATATAATGATCATTGTATTCATTACTTTTACACTAATTCTACTACGCACCTTATGGCTTTATTTAACTTGGCCTTTTGAAGCATTAATATCGAGGCGTAAACACAGTTCATGGCGATTACCCAATATAAAAATAATCAGCACTTTTTCATTAGGTGGAGTACGTGGCGCTATTGCTTTGGCCGCTATTTTATCGTTACCTCATATGCTCAATGGCGATCCTTTTCCTGAGCGTAAGCTTTTAGTTATTCTTGTTACTGGTGTTGTTCTGTGTTCATTACTAATTAGTAGCCTACTCTTGCCTTTAATAACACCCGGTTTGAAAAACTTGATTCATAAACAAGCTCAAGATGAAGAAAATGAAGCCGTGCTTGTATTAGCTAAAGCTGCAGTTGATGCAATCAAAACTAAAGTGAAAAGCCTCTGCGAGGAAATGAATGAACAAGAAAGAGCTTTATGCATTCAGGTTGCCGATAAACTAATAGCCTCATTTAATCAATTTATTGCATCAAATCATGGAACCGAAAGTGAAAAACTAGAAAGCATATTAGCCTTAACGTTCGAAGGACAGTTACGCAGTGCCGCTTTAGAAAGAGCGCATCAAGAATTACGCACCCTGAGAAAGCAAAGAAAAATCAACAATACTACAATGATGAAAATTATTTCCAGGCTAGATTTAAGGCAAATTGCTTTACATACCGAACATCAAGCAATTTCTAATTCTCTAGGAAAAAGGCAATCTATTTTGAGTGTGCCAGCGGATTAAGGCACCCCTTGTAAGACATGGTATAAACGCCATTTGGAATATTTTTCTGGTAAGTGAATTCGCTCTACCCAGCCACTGTGCTCCAGATCAAAAATCGGAGAAGCACCACCACTACATAATAAAATTAAATCAATATTTCTACGTCTAATCATAGATTTTGCTGCGCTCTCATCTTCTTTAAAAAAATTAAACGTATCTTCTAGTCCCATAGGATTATGATGATCATTAGTAGCTACAACAGCAAAATGAGTAAAATATAAAATGAATGGCCCATAATTACTTGACGTAAAAAGAATTTTATCCTGACTAAATTGCGGCAGCTCTAAAATATTATCTTCAATTATGGAGTAAAATTGTTTCTGACATTGCAGCACCCCCTCCGAAACAGGATTTCTCGATATTATGGATAAAATAGAGGGTAAAAGAATAATCAGACCAATAATAAGCCATTTAATCAATCGATGAATTTTGCTATTCGCCAAATAAGCCACAAAAAATGAAATTAATATGATATTAAGCGGCGTTGCCAGTCTCCCCCAACGATTCATATAAGCAGTCAATAGAGAGGTAACTGTTGCTCCAAAGAGTATAAGTAACTGCAGAATTGTTATTTCACGATTTAAATATAAGTAATAGCAATAACCTGCCCCAACTATAAAGTAAAAAAACAGCGCCAAGACAAGGCTATTATCAATAACAAAGGGCGAATAAAACTCAATGCTATTAGGAAAAAAATTCTTTAACAAATAAGGATTAACTGCATTATATGGCCCCTTATAAAACCCTGGGAAATAATAATTCATTACCAAAAATAGGAGTACTGCCAAACCTAAGATGCTTATGAGATTGAGTGCATTATTTGTTGTTTTCAGACAACGGTTATAAATAAAAAAACAAACCAATACCAGCAAATAGAATGCCAAATAAACTATAGATACCACATCATAACTGATGGTAGCAAAGTGGCGGTATTCAAGAGGAATTATTAAGGCCAAAGAAAGACAAAGAACCGATAAAGAAAGGTAAATGTTTGTAGCATTCAGTTGATTGCCTACTAAATAAAGCCAAAAAATGGCGGCTAAACCAATAAATACAACGATAGTAAAACTAATACTTATCCATATTCCCAAGCCCGCAACAATTGCCGTCAGACAAGCCCAGAATCGATTATTAACACTGATAAAACGTAGCAAACACCCCCAATAGACAATGCTGGTAAAAACAAGTAAAAAATCATAGTCCACGCGCAATGGCTGATAGACAAAGTGCATCACTGGATTTAGTAAAAAAGCGATTACGAGAAAAAAATCCTGGCTATTTGTTGTTTTGAGAGGTCGTACAGTCCAAAGCAATGCAAAAACAGAAAGTAAATTACAAAGCATAGGTAAAATAAAACACCATACATAAAGTGCTTTTTTTAAAGGGAAAAAGAGTTTAAAAAAGTAAGCGCCACTTAACAAAACAATCATGGTTGCTTGGGTCCAAGCATGAGTATCAGCACCATAAGGAGCATTTATAAAAGGATTAATGCCCGCATACCACTGATGGCTCTTGAGCGCGTTTAACGCTAAAACCATATGCATGTAGGCATCATGCTCAAAAACAAAATAGTGCTGATGAGAGAAGGCAAGAATAGCGCTATAGTTAGTCAGTATTATCCCTATTAGGGATAATACAAAGATTACAGTGTTTTTTTTAGCCAAGTACTTGATCATAATGCCTAGAAATGAAAATAAAACGCTATAAGAGTCCCCCTCTAATAGAATCATCATGCCATAAAAATTTTATGAAAAATATGATTATGCTATAAAACTCAATCCACTCTGTTCCGAACGGCTCTGGTGCTGAATTACTTCCTCTCGGCACTCTCTTGAACCATATCTGAAACTGTCGAGATCAGCCGCCGTTTCATTTCGTTTATTGACAATGGTGCTATCGACACGTTCGTCTTGTAGTAAACGCTTAACACAGTTCAGATGACCACGCTCCACTGCATCATGCAGGGCAGTATATCCGATATTATCCTGCTGATTAGGATTTAGTTTCTTATCAGCAAGAAACAGGTCAAGAACGTTGACATCGCCAAGGGATGTAGCCCAGAACAGAATGGGTTCTGAGCTTGCCTGTACGGCATTGATATCAATTGCAGGGGTTTTAAGGAGCATTTTAACTATTGCAAATGCATTGTCATACTCCTCCCCTGTTATTCCTGCTAACCTGCGTATAGCCTCTCCTATAGGAGTTGTGCAATAAAGACTACTCGTATCGACTACTTTAATATTAGGGTATGCAAGTAGACATCCACGAATAGCTCGTACGTTATTGGTACGAATAGCAACAATAAGATAATCTATATCTTCCTCGATAATACCAGGCTTGCTGTTTTTAAATGTTGTCTGAAAATACTCAAGATCAGCTTTTCTTTCTTGTTCTTTAAGTTCGATCTCCTTTTGTATCTCTTCATCTTGGGCCATCTTAACTACTGAATCTCCACGATGTGGCGCTTTGAATAAAGTACCTGGATATTCAATCAATAATCGTGCTGTATCTCTACGTCCATTTTTAAGAGCTAATTGTAAAGGCGTAATACCATTCACGTCACTAGTATCTGGATTAGCGCCACCATAATAGACTAGCGTATGAAGATTTTCATTATTCCCCACTCGGGCTGCAGCATGAATACTAGTACTATAGCTGTGAGTAGGTTTTGTCACGCTTTCTGGATAACGCTCCATTAAAGACTGTAAAATCATGGAGTCTCTAGAGGCTGCATAATAAGCACTGTACTCGCTGGGTTTCGCACCATGGCGGAGTAAAGCACGAACCAAATCTATTCTGTTTTTCCTAATGGCGCAATCTAGGGCATTGTCATCGTGTGTTCTAGTAACACTAGCCCCCGCGTTGACTAATGTATCAATCATTTCAACAGAATTGACCAAACACAATGGCTCCTCACCGTACCAGTTGGTTTGATTGACAGCATTCGGAAACATCTGGATAAGTGATGAAGCAAGAGCTATATTGTTATTCATCACCGCAAAATGCAATAAATGATCACCTTGAAATGTTTGCTCATCTAAAGGCCATGACTTCAATTGCTCTAAATCTTCAGCAGTTACTTTATCACTAAGAAAATGCTCTAAAATCTGTAGACGAGCACTAATAGGCTTGAGCACCACCCCAAGAGCTCGTAGTTGCTCGTCGAGTTGTTCTGTAGAGCTACCATTGATTACTAACTGCCATCGTTTCAGCATGAATTCGGTTTGCAAGATTTCCTGATTAGCTCCAGAGGTAAAGTGCTCTGCCAGCAATTTTCCTACTAATTCAAGTTGATTCTCTGGCATTAATTTTTGAATAATTAATCGCATTAATAGATGGGGCACAGTTGGATTATTAGCATGAAGAGAAAGGTATTCTTCCAAATAAAACTGTTCAAAAAATTTTATCGTCTCAGCAAATAATTCATCAGCGATACTCTCGGATAAAAACAGACGATATTTAGTTTTTAAAGAGATTATTTGACTGTAAAGACTACAGTTACCAACTGTTTGAAAATCACCAGGAATGCTACCAGAAAATACCAATCCAAGGAGGCTATGCAAATCTCGTTGAATGTATGTTTTATTTAACTCATTGCTATCCTGATAGAGTGTAGTAAACACATCTTTAGTTATATTCTCAGGTTTAGATATTTTGTAATGTTCCGTTGTGGCGTCAGTACTACATCCACCACCATTATTACGATAAAGATCACCCTGTTTAACAACAAGATTCATCGTATGCCCAGGCCAGCCAGTAATGACTTCGACACCGGAGTTTTTACTATCTTCTATCATAGACAGCAGCATGTCCTCTTTAGAAGTACTCGAAGACGGGTAATAGCTCACCCATGATTTTGACATCAAATAAAAGCGCATTGCCTTTACTGTCATGTTTCTTACTTGTCGGATAGTATCTAAATGCTCCGTATGTTTCTTATTTGTTTCGCAATGTGCAACATAAGCATTCATTAAATGCGTCATAAATGGTGCAGTATCCAGAGGAGAACTACCAGTTAGCTTGGTAAAAGCATCGTTAATAGGTACTGAACCGCTTAATGAAAATAAATGGCCAAACATTTTAGTCGCTATATTAATATCTTGTCTTGTTTTAGCGTGGAGACACTCATCTTCCAAGGTCAGTGTGCCGTCATCCAAACTATCCAAAGAAAAACCAAATTCGTTGAGATAAGCCAATGCGCGTAGACGCTCTCCACTGTTATCTTTAGTCAAACGTTTTACATGGCTAATGACTGTTTTTAGATCAAGATTAGGTTTGAGCAATTTGAAGTTGCTGTTAATTTTTCTTTTTTCAAAATCTGGGTTAGCAATCGCAGTAAGAGCAAAGCAATATTCGAGATCAATATTAATATTGGCGTCAATAAGCGCCTCAGTTAAAGCGACTATTGCTTCTGAAGATACCCTGCCTTGATGAAAACCCTCAAAGCATTCCGCCACTATATTTTTAAGAAACTCGTCACTGTTTTCCTGATTTTTGCAGAGTTTAAGAAGTGTAGTGAATTCGCATTTAAAAGTATAATCATCGCTTTTCAGTACTTCCCCCAATATAGACTTGCCATCCGAATATTGTTCAAGAAGTGATGCAGGATGAAGTTTAAGAACCTCAATTAATAATGTCTTATTGACATAATCTGATCTACCCGATCTATTCTCAAGAATTAAATCAAATGCGGACTGACCTTGATTATTTTTATGTGTCGCATCAATGCCCTTATTAATAAGTAGTTGAGCGATTTCCTCGGCCTGAAATAGGCAAGAAATGATCATCAGCTGCAAATAGTTATTTCCATCGTGATCTAAGACATTAATGTCACATTGCTGATGATTGATTAATGCAGTAATTAACTCCATGTCCTTATATTTAGCATCACTTAAAACCAAGCCTAAGACTGTCTGCCCATTATCATTTTTAGTATTGGGATTCGCTTGCGGGTTCCTAGCCACGTCATGCATATGTTCTTTATGCTTATAGGCATTCTCCACAACCATATGCAACAATACAGAGTTATGCTTAGAGGTTTTTTGATTAGGGTTGAATTTTTTGTGTTTTATAAACATCCCCATAGAATCACGAGAGTACAAATCATTTGAATGATAAATAGATTCGAAAAATGTCTGGCCATTTGTAAGTATTTGATCGATATCAAAATCCTCATTGTTAAGCAATATCTTGAAGGTTTTATTTTCTTTGTAGCGCGCGCTATTTTCTAAATAGTAATGAAGAAAACCATTACCCTGTTTATCGACAGCATTCACATTTGCCCCAGCATCCACCAGTTCTTGGAGATAATCAGAAAAATCGCTAGTTTGTGCATGTTTTGACTTAGCCAATACATGTAACACTGAATCGCCCTCATCAGTAGTATCAGTGATTACAAAATTTGCTTCGCTAAGCTTTTCTACAACGTTATACGCTCTCTTTACCCCATTGAGAAGTTCTAGAAGACTGGCACTATTCATATATTTTGCTCAATTTAACTTTTAAAGTGTGCGTAGTATGCCAAATCAATCTTAATGCAGTATTAAGCATTAACAACGAGCCAGGGGTATTTTTTGTTCTGGACGAAAAAAGAGTATCATTACCATGATAACAGTAGAGTTTGATAAAGAAGCCTAATGAAACCTAGTGATTGCCAATGGATACACAAACTGAATTTTCAAAAGAAGTACTTAAGCTGATTAAATCAATACCGCGAGGTACAGTCGCAACCTATGGGTATATAGCCAGACTAGCAGGCAGTCCGAGAGGAGCACGCGCAGTCGGATGGCTTCTTCATTCCTGCACAATGAGCCACAATCTCCCCTGGCAACGCGTACTCAAATCTGGAGGAGAGCTTTCTTTCCCAGCCAATAGTCCCAATTATTTCCTACAGAAAGAACTGTTAGAGCAAGAAGGCATTGTCGTACTCAATGGTCGGGTTGATTTAAGAAAATACTTATGGGACAGTCAACCATAACGCCCGATAATCCTTCATCATCTGTCACAGTTACATTCGCTTGATTATTCACCAAGAAAAAGAATTAAGAAAAATTCAACTTTAATACAAAAAATAGTCGTACTTGTTTATTTTTATATTAAGTGGAATCTATAATGAATTATTGTGTCCCTATATGAGCAGATACTATGGAAGGTAAAATTGAAAAGCCATTTACACTCACAATGCTAGGAACGCTCACTGACTTTACCCCTGAATTAAAAGAAGCTCCCAAAGCTATTCCTTATACTAAAGGAGCCAAGGTAAAAGATTATCCTAAAGGAGAATTATTAAGTTTAATCTCTTTTTTAATTAAAACACTTACTCCGGTTACAACAGCAAAAGTAGATTCGAAAAATCCTTATCCCTATCAGGCTGAAGAAACTACTGTAATTAATGGACCTAAAACGGATGGATCTAATGTAGGAGAGAAAATTGGCTTGGGTCTAGCGGCAGTACTAAAAGCAATAGCCCGAGGGCAAATACAAATCAATATTATTGCTCATAGTAGAGGCGCTGTTGAATCGATTTTAATCGCCCATGAATTACAAAATATACAAACAATTATTGCCATGTGTTCTACATTTGAAGATGTATTAAAGAAGTTGGCTGAGCAACAAACTAAAAGACAAAAAGGCACACCGACAAATAATACGCCAGATATTATAGAGCCTCTAAAATCTCAGATTAATTTGATACCTAAAGAAGAACAAGAGCAATGGTTCAATCAGCTAAAAACTAATATTGCTAGCGCATCAATAAACTTTTTTGGTATAGACCCTGTCCCTGGAGATTGTTTTCCCATTACTTGGTATGACGAACGATTTTTTATATTACCTGAGATTATTAAAAATACTGAATTAATTTATTATGCAAACGAACGCTCTGATTGGGGATTTACTCCAATTTGCCCTGACGTAGTCTCCAAAGAAAAACAGAATTTTGTTCGTTATTCCATGCCAGGACATCACGGGACAGGTTCCAGTGGAAATAATGGTTCTCAGCAAGGAATAATTGTCTCCGCTGATGGTTATAAAACCACCCATGTGCAAAAATTATTGCTATATAAGATAATTAATTTCTTAAGTAAACATCATGTAGAGTTTAATGATGGCACCCTGCTCTTTCATCAGCACACCGCCTTAGGAAGAAAATATTTGAGCATCGATGGCGAAGCAAAAACAATTGATGTGACGACACTTGATTTCCCCACTATTTTACGAACTATCTACGCTGCGATTGCCAAAAATCAACTTGGGTATGATGCCTATAACTCAACCCATTATTCCTATATGGGCCTTGCCAAGCAACGTAAAACATTGCTTAAAGGACATGTCTACGGTCTCTTCAATGATATCTTTACGACCTACTCCGGTTATGTTAATGAGGAGCATGCTTCATTAATGCAAACCCATTTCTTTAAAATTTTTGGTCTTAATGCCAAAAAAAGAAATCCTGCGGAGATGATCATTAACGCAAGTTTAGTCCTAAAAGAAAACATAAAAAAAATCGCCGACAAAGATGTATCCATTCTCGATTCTGAAGTGACACGTAAAAATGTGTTGGAAACATTTTGCATCGTAATTCGGCAGGTTAGCCAGCAATACTTAACTGATGATTGGTGTTCTACTGAAAAACAAAAAGAAAAGGAAACTTTGTATCAAGCGATTATTGATTTCTTAACTCAATTTAAAGAACTATCTGAATCAGATAATTTAATAATCAGACAGTTTGTTACAGAACTTCTTCTCTTAAGTTTCACCAGCATAAACCATACGCTGGTGCTTCGAGCCCATGACTTGAAAAAAGATTTTAATTGCTTACAGGAACCTATTGATAATCACTTAACACATTTTTTTAGTGCCTTATTAATGCAATTAAATCACATCGAAAATAGCCCTTCAGTTATTCTGGATGAAATTATAAATGCTGAAGAATATAAAATACTACCTAATTATCCCCCTGCAATCAAAATAACTCATATCTATAAAAAACTGACTGGAAAAGGCCTGGATAAATACAGCATTGAGCAACTGACTAAGAGCTATGAAGAGCAATATGCTAATACTATCGAGGATTTTGCAAAGCTTTATCAGCAAATTCAGACTTTCATTTATGACTTGGCTGCCTTACGTAGTGTAATTCCCAGCGAAAAAATTGAAGTACACGAATTAAACTTGTTAAAGCAAGCTAATGGATTAATCGCAACGGCGGCAGAACGATTTTATAAAGACAGACCACAGGAACTTCCCCCCATTGCTGAAAGAGGTTCGTTTATCCAATTAGCAGAACAACATGCCATTGAGCATTTTGGTGTAATCGACCGCAGAAAAAGATCAGAAAATACCAATGCAGAGGCAAGTAGCGTCTTTTCAGGGACGTTTTCTTTCTTCTGGAACCCAATATCAAGACTGGTATACGGCGCTCCCGTTACTGTCTCTAATAATGGAGAAGTGACTAACAAGGAAGATACCAGCTCACCCACTACATCAACAGTAACATGACATCATGAAAACGCTAGGCGGAGACTAACTAGTTGGAAGAAATAGAGCAATACCCCATGCTTCACCCTACATTTGTAGGTGTTAACCGCTGGAATCACTACGTCACAAGCACCTGATTTTATGGAATAAGTTTGCATGTTTCGTGTAACCTTTCACACATATGGCCAATCATCACTATATCAAAACCGGAAAAATGAATTTTATCTGAATGCATTATAAAAGGAAGATCAAAATTGGAAACTCCAACATTTAAGGTTTGGCAATAGCAATTGGCAGAAAATAGAATAACAAAAAACCTTATAATGAAATATTTTTTCATTATAAACACCTTTATTAGTCTCTTGTAATGAATTAATAAATTACCCGATATCTCCCCTATTATGCACTATATTTAATTATAACTTAATTGAATTAGGTCAGTTAGGCCGATGACATCTATTACTGGCTATTAGCAAGGAATATCAATGAATACGCTACAATGGCTTACAAAGCTTATTAGCTTCAATACAGTGTCAAGTAAGTCCAATATGAACCTAATCGAAGCAATTGATGACTGGTTCAAACTGCACGCCATTGATTCTCAAATCATACACGGACCAGCCGCGTCGAAAGCAAATTTATTTGCCACTATACCCGCGCAAAATGGTGAGACCCAAGGAGGTATCTTACTCTCGGGTCATACCGATGTGGTGCCTGTTGCCGGACAAATTTGGGATACCGATCCCTTTGTAGCAACGGAGAAAAATGGCAACATTTATGGTCGTGGTGCATGTGATATGAAAGGCTTTATTGCTGTCTTACTGGCACTTGCACCGGAGTTCAAAACATTAAAACTTTTAAAACCAATTCATTTTTCCTTTAGCTATGATGAAGAAATTGGCTGCATTGGCGTCAATTATTTACTGGCCCATTTAAAGAAAATTAAGATTAAACCTGAAGGCTGCATCGTCGGTGAGCCGTCTGCTATGCGACCCATAATCGGTGAAAAAGGAAGGCAAGTTTATCACTGTCAGATACAAGGATTGGCAGCCCACGCATCGCTGGTCAATCAAGGTTGCAATGCTATTGAATATGCAAGTCGCTTAATATGTTATATAAAAAAAATTGCCAACCGTATACAAAAGGAAGGTCCATTTGATCATGACTTTGATATACCATTTACGACAATTACTACAACTATTGTTAGTGGAGGAAGTGCATCTAACATAGTTCCTGGTAATTGTGAGTTCCTATTTGATGTACGTTATTTGCCACAACTTCCTATCGATAATCTTCCCAAGCAAATTGAAAAATACATTAATAATGAGCTGCTACCTGAAATGAAAAAAATATATCCAAAAGCAGCTATTTATCTAGCTAAAACTTCAGATGCAACAGGATTTAGTGCTGAAGATAATGCAACAATTACAAGAGTTGTACGCACAGTAACCGGGACAGAAGAGCGACTGAAGGTCTCGTATACAACTGAAGCAGGAATTTTCGAGGATTCGCACATTCCTACAATAGTCTGTGGTCCCGGTGATATAGCACAAGCTCACCGGACGAATGAATTTATAAGTATTGAACAACTCAAAATTTGTGAGAGTATGTTTCGAGATATTATCAGCCTATTCTGCGTTGATACAGGTTCTATCAACAAGACTTGAACGGTTGGAACACATGCGGCCATAAACTCTGACCTTCCGGCAAGCCTGCGTGACTAGTGACAACATGATTCGTTAGCCTATAGCCCCAATGATATTATTGGCTCAAGCTCATCCAATAAAAGCTGGATTACCAGAAGACTGGATGAGTGTTTCTCATGGCGCACATGTGGATTCTAAAGAAATAAAAATACCTGCTTTTCAGAAATTATTCTCTTGCAATGCCTTCTAATAAAACCTGGAATTATTAACAATAAGATGCTCCTCTGCTGAAGTTAGCATTTCTGTGGCAATATATCGCATGTTCTCTTTAATATATACTGTGAAGAATGATTTGGATATATTTGCCGAATCGATGGGGTTATTTGCAACAAAATTTTCATGTGTTTTAGATAAAAAATCCTCATTGAGCGTAAAAGAGAACTTCGGTCGAAACTCCTTAAGAAGTCCTAGCCAATAGAGACCCAAAGTTGTAGTACAATCTCCACTCAATGCTGAATCAAGCAAATCCTGTACCGTTTTTTCTGATTGGTATCGGATATTCTTGGCCCACAATTGTTTTAATTCTTCCATTTCATTATTGCTTAAATTGTCTGATAAGGCTTGAATCAATAACTCATAGCCATATGCGCTTAATAAATCGGTTAAACTATTAGGTAGGCTTGTGCTTCTCAATCCACCTTTATGGCAACTTAATACCAACATGACTTCAACGGCATCTAATATACGATTCAGCTTATCTGTAGTTATTTCTTGCGATAGTTCATCTTTAGAAGGCTGTGCTTCTAAATATTCCTTATAATAAGATGGATATCGTTCTTTTAACTGAGTGAGGAAGCGCTCTTGATCATACGCACTCATTGCCATTAACTGTCTATCATCATAACGCAAATTTGTTCGTAAAAAACCATTATATTTATTTGTTAAAAAAAGTGTTTCTAATGAAAAGGCTCGAGGATTGTTATGGTGTAAATTTTCGAGTGAAATAAATAGGTCATCGTTTAGATAAAGTTCTTCCCAGCTGTCATAATTATTCGAGCAGTAAGAATCATCGAAAAATACTCCGGGCATCATAAGAGGCAGAGGATTTTCATTATTAACTAATTTTGCGATTGAATACATGGAGCTTGATTTTTTATCACAAGGGTTATTGA
Organism: Legionella fallonii LLAP-10; assembly: GCF_000953135.1. Lineage (NCBI taxonomy): Bacteria > Pseudomonadati > Pseudomonadota > Gammaproteobacteria > Legionellales > Legionellaceae > Legionella > Legionella fallonii. The sequence goes on from NZ_LN614827.1 coordinate 2,061,912, forward strand.
TAAGTGTATTTTTATTTTTAGCCCAGTTTCTAAATAAAATTACTGCTTTATTTAGTTTGACAAAGTCTATATAGGCTTCTGCTTCGTTTACCCGAACATTGGAAGATGAGTCAATTTTTCTTTTCATATAAATCTCTTAACGCGCATAGATGATTTTATTTTCCCCGTTAAGGAGCAAATAATTTCAGTTTGTAGTTTTCGAGATTATATAGATTAAATATTAAGCATTTATTAACGAATAAAATTTTCATTTGTTAAAGGGTTATTTGTAGTTTAAAAACCGAACAAAATAAAGAAAATATGTCAAGATGAAAACAGCTTCTTTTTCTTGAGTACGTGAGTAATTAACGTAGTCTTGTAGTGCCGCCGTAATTTTTTTATTGGTGATGTAGACATGAAGCTATTTCTCACCTTTAGTCATGGCACGTTTTAAATTGACTTCGTCCAAAACCTTGAACTCGTGATCTACGATGTCTTTATGTGTTAATGCCGAAATATCTTTGACACGTAGTCCCAAACCAAACGAATAATAAATAATCGCGATATTACGTAAAGCAAAAGGTCTATCTTTTGCCATAACGAACACGTAAATTAGGGTTTCAATGCTCCATCGCTATCTAATTTTTATCCGATAAAACTTACACTCCATGTCCAAATAATTACCGCTCTTATAATGTTGCATCCCACATTTTTCCATTACATGAAATGAGGCCTCATTATTTTTGTCTGCAAAAGCAATAATATAATCTGTATCCATATGGATTTTAGCCCAATCAAGCAATGCCTGTAATACTTCAGTTGCATAACCTTTATTCCAATACTTTTGATGAAGAAGGTAGCCTATTTTAATTTCTCCAGTATCAAGTTGACCAAAATAAGCCTCTCCAACAAACTCGCAAGGTTTAAGTTTAAAGACAACAAAACAAGGTAAATTTTTATTTTCACATGCAGAAATAGATTTACTGATGAACTCATTGATCTCACGAGTATTTAGAGTCCCTTCTGGAAAAAATTCTTTTACCGTCGGATCGCTATCGATACCTTTTAAATAATCAACATCTTCTTTTCTTATAAATCGTAAACCAAGATGTTTTGTTTTAATTAAGTATTTTTGCATTTTATTCTCTTACATGAGGTATAACATTAAAATTAAATTACAACCGATTCTTGCTGATTTATATACTGCCATCACTATATACTCCTACTCTCTACTATGACTCCTGGTTGGTATGGCACCTAATAAAAGCAGTACTAGGACTAATCAAAACATGGTAAGGTTTACTATTAAGCATAGAACAAATTTTGTCTTATTTTTTTTACAAAGCCCCCCCCAAAAATAAATGTTCTAAAATCAAGCTGTTGATTCACAAAAGATAAATTCAAACCTCTATCTGAACCTACGCTAACTAATTGAAAAAAGCATGGTAAAATATATGGCCAAGAAAAATACCTACCCTGTTAGAAATGATTACACTACGTGAACCCTCTGCCCAAGATGAAGCTGTATTTATGTCCACAATGCAAAATAGCCGCGATTTTCATTTTCCGTTTATAACTGCTCCCTGCACCTCTGAAGAATTCCACACTTATTTAAATAAAAGCAAATTGGAAAATGAGCAATACTACATTGCTTGGGAAGACGACCAACAGATTATCGGTGTTTTTAATATCAGTGGCATTATGCGCGGCGTCTTTAAAAGCGCCTACTTAGGCTATTATGCATCTGTAGATTATGCGGGAAAAGGTTTAATGAGCCAGACACTAAAGCTTGCTCTTAAAGAGATATTCACTTCATTGGATCTCCATCGAATTGAAGCCAATATTCAACCAGTCAACACCTCATCCATTCATCTGGCAACACGAAACGGCTTTTTAAAAGAAGGCTTTTCTCCCCCGTTATTTGAAAATTAATGGTACCTGGCAAGACCATTTTCGTTTTGCGTTGACCATTGAAGATTGGTTAGCAAATCAACGAAATTCCTGACTGGTTGCTCATGATAAAAATCTTAATCCCCGATAATATTGATTAATTTAATCCCAAATTATTATTTAAAAGTTTAATTTCAATGCGTTCCTTTCCACTCCCAATATTGATTCTTTTAAGAGCAATAAAGCCCACTTCTGAGGTACTGTTGACATGAGTCCCACCACAAGCTACCTTAGAAAACCCCTCAATTTCCCAAAAACGTCTTTGATTTTGGATATCACTAAAACCTGTTTTAATCTTTTGATCTTTTTGTATGATTGTATTGTAATCACAAAGTATATTTTTAAATAAGAAAGAAATATTCTTATCACAGAAAAAATCTATTCTAGCCTTAGTTTCAGCTATATGTGCTCCTATTTTTTTAAGTGTAAATTCTCGTGTTACAAGCTCAAGAACTAATTCGGCAGCAAAATGTAAGCGCATCAGTCTGTATCGCCGAGACCAATCAATTTTCATTGTCACTACATCACCAAGCTTAAGATCATGGCCATCTGGAAGTGTATAGTAAATGAGATTACCCTCTATCTCAGAATGAATAACAGCAAGTCCATTAACATGGGCTTTATCACTTTCTTGACCACCTGAAAAAGAAAATGCGATCGTTTCTTCGAATAAAATACAATTATTATTTACTAAAACGACACGAGTTTCTAACTCAGACTGATAAGGATTTTCCCAAAATACTTTTCGCATAATAGCCTACTTAATAGCAATGATTTTGCCATGAGTTAGAGATTCAACCTTACTAGAGTTCAAACTAAAAACAGCATTAGGTCTACCAGCAGGTACTTAAAGAAAGCTCAATGACTTCAAAAACCAGGCCTTTTTCAACTAGAGCCCGCTGTACACTTTGCGCACTCCTGCTTAATTAGACATTCAAAACTCCTTTTAAGTTTATCGCCATAAAGAACATTTTTTGGTTAACTCAGTGACTTTTACCCAATCACCAAATAAAACAATGCCGTAATAAATAAGCTGCTCCTCTTTCGTCTGGCTTGTCCTTTCAATTTGCTCCTGATAAGTACCTACTGTCATGGTATCTGTAAAATCGTTTAACAAAATATTTTGCGTTAAAGCCTCTTTACGCAATTTTCTTATTTTATTTGAGTTTTCTGATAGGATAATAAAGGGTATTTCCGAGATAAAAGGATGAGAGCCACCATCCGCATCCCGGTAGTCAGTTAGCCTCAAATCGATTTGACCGATTGCTGAGCCTAAACCAATACACATATGGGCTAATGCATTCATTGCTTTACCAGGTTCAATACTTTTATTAAGTACTGCTACTAATTTGTTTTGGAACGGTTCGGCAGACATAAGCTTCCCTCCTCAGCTAAAGATTTACAGTTTGTGCGTTATAACGCATAATAGCTTATATTATCATTGTGCGCTATAACGTACAACCATTTTTGTAGGTTCCTGTGGAAAATATATACAAGCACATTGCAACAACACTAAAAGAATTACGGCAAAAAAAAGGTTGGAGTTTAGATAAAGCCGCTCTTGCTACGGGTGTTAGCAAAGCCATGTTAGGACAAATAGAGCGAGAAGAATCAAGCCCAACCATTAGCACTTTATGGAAAATAGCGAGTGGCTTTGAGACCTCTTTTTCTTCGTTTATTGAAGAAATTCAGATGACCTCTAGTGAAGCGGTGTACCGAACAGGGCAAGTGCAAACGATTCATCCCGATGATAAAAAAATTCGAGTCTTACCTCTTTTTCCATTTGACCCGCAGTTAAATTTTGAACTATTTGTTATCGAATTACTGCCAGGCTGTGAGCACTTATCACCACCTCATAAACATGGAGTTATTGAGCATATTGTGGTTATTGAAGGAAAAATAGACGTTTTAGTTGATGGAAATTGGCATGCTATTGCCAAAGGTGAAGGTATTAGATTTAATGCGAACCAACCGCATGGTTACCGAAATCTTATGTCAAAATCATCAAAATTTCATAATATGATTCATTATCCTGTGGCAAGTTAATCTGAATAAGTTGAACGCGTTGGGAGCCACCGAAGATTTTTAGCTATATCCCCTCTGGCCCCACCTATTTTACAAAATTGAAATCCACTTTTTATTTAGCCAACTAGCGTAATTGAAGCGTTGACTTCTGTTTTCTCTACTTACGTAGGGAATTAGTGTTCAACGTTAATATGGCTGATTCATAGTGGTATATTGAACGCCATATAGAATTAATCTTATAATTTTTTATAATCAAACGGTTAAATAATTACATATTTGAACTACGAACAAGTAACACAGGAGTCGTCGCAATTCGAATAACATTTTCGGCAACACTGCCTAAAATAAAACGATTAAAACCTCGCCGTCCATGAGTGCCTAAGACCAGTAAATCAGTAGGCCATTTTTTCGACTCATCAACAATCATCTCAGCGATTCTCCCCTGAGATTGCCTAAGTTCAAGGAGCAACTTTTCAACCTTTATGGATGATTGGCTTTCTATGGTTTTTGCCGCATTATCTAAAATCTCTTTTCCTTCCTCTTTTAATGCATTGATTATTAAGGCCGCATCAAAACCTGGTCCACCATGATAGGCCATATTTTCATCAACAACATGGATAACCCGTAAATGAGTATTTTGATCTTTTATTAGTTTAATGACTTCTTCTACTGCAGAGTTGGATGCGTTACTCCCATCCACTGCTAGCAAAATATTTTTATAAATCATTATATGGCTCCAGAATTTATCTAATTTAATTATGGCACATTAAAACTATAATAAACGCTATATGAAGAGCTTCGTTGCAAAAAAGAATGAAATTACAAAATCTTAAGCTTTGGACAGATCTCAACTGTATAATTCAAAGTGTTCATTAATGAAGAACTCTTCCGTACGTGCTCCGTACATCCAAATATTAAACTGTCTTTTTTACAACGGTGCCGTTTTTTATGGTCTATTTATTAACGAGGGAGTAAACTCCGATGATTCATTACTCTCAGGAGTCGCGTTTGACTTCAACTCTGTAACACTATTTTTCGCTTTCATAAAATTTCTAATGTTATTTTGCACTTCATTGCTTTGAAATATAGTTTCTTTAATAAAATCTGTAAATTGATGCAACATGATGCCCATCTTTAATAAGAGACCAACAGGACGTTGTTCCTTCTGATTAATAACCCCCTCTGCAGTTTTTGAAAAGGTTACTCCACTTTCTTTCAATTGACGCAATATTGAGAGATCAGTTTTTTCAACTGCGGTAGTGCTCATTTCTATTGCCTTGAATATCTTATGTTGACTTTCTTGATTCATTTCTTTTTTGATTTTATCTACAAATAGATTAACCATATGAGGCTGGTTTGATTTAATGGCTTGAGTCAAATAGGTGAGCAATTGTTTTTCATCACACTTATATTGTGTTTTATCTAATTGTTTTAGCAACAAGTTGACACAAGCAGTTGAGCCACTATCCATTGCAGACTTAATCACATCACCTTTATCCTCAGGAGAATATGTTAAAATTTTTTCAGCTATTTGGACATCTGTTAATGGTGTAGGTTTTCCAATTGATTTATAAGAGCTGATCATTCGTTCAAGTAAGACCTCATTCCCACCTACAGCAGCCATCTTAATATTTTTAAGTGCATTTTTTTCCAAAATGATAGAATTTTCAAAACAAGTTTTAAATTTACTGTTACTCAATAAAACATTAAACGCTTCTTCATGACCACATCCTAAAGCGGCCAGAAAAGGGATTCCTAGTTTTGAATCATCGGCCGTAGTCACTTTATCTAGTAGCATAGCTAAGGTTTTTGTCTTGTTTAATCCACAGGCTGTACATATCAAATCGATCGGATCGCCATCAAAACCTTTTTTATACATTAAATTCAAAGCATCTACATTATCTGCTTCAATTACGAATAAAGAGTTGCTAACACGTCGATTACCACTTTGTGCAATCTGATTTGGATCCAAGAATTGATTGTATAGAACGTTCACATCAGGAAATTCTCTAGGAGTATCTATTAATGATGGATGTCTAATTACTTGAATGCCCATACCTAAAGGACCATTTAGTCCAAGAGGCGCTGTAATACTACTTAGTTCTTGTGTTATCCCTAGAGGATCGGTAATTTGGGCTAATTGCCCGGTATAACGAAAGACATTGTGATGCAGCTCATGGATTAAACTTTTTTCATCAGGAAATATTCTAAAACCTGACTGGTAATTTGGATCATATACTTTGTACCCATCTTTTTCTTTAGTAATGGTAATTGCATGATTTAAAGATCTAACAATTAATGCTTCATTTTCTCTCAATTGTAGCTCTTGGAGGATTGAAATCCATTTTTTATCACTAGTTACCATACCAAAGTCAAATGAAGAGCTTAATTTCTTACCATCTATTTGCAAAGTTTCAATTGATTGACTCTGGCTTAATTCTTTATTAAATTGCTGCGGTAGGAAGCTTAATACAATTTCAGTTACAAAATGATTAATATGGGAGTCTAATTCTGCTCGGGTAGTCATTGTTGCAATTTGGCTTAATTTCTCCATAAATTCATCTTGCCGACCTTCTAATACATATTTTGCATAAACAGATGCTAAACCATTACAGATCCCTGATTCATTCATGCGCACTGGTAAATTATGCCACTTAAGGTAATTGTTTAAATTATTAATTACCTTACTTTGATGGATTTCAACTGGCATTCTCAGCCTCCTCGTATCTCTATAAAAGAATACTGCTATAAACGAACACAGCTGATTAATACCCTGGCAGGCTCTTAAAATGGTACAATTGCATTCATATTGGATAAATTATAACACATGGAGCTTAACTTGAGATTAATCGGGTTGGGGGAATGCCGGAAAGCTATAGATCCGCCTAAACTGTCAAAATAGTTCGATGGCAGGCGGTTAAGAAACAAAGCCTATCAAACTCCCATACGTGGTGCGCGGTCGGGTTCAGCGTTTAGGCTCGAACACGTTTGACTGTTCCTTCTGGACCGAAGATGATTCATTTTTGGGTTTTTTAGAGTGTTCCGGTGTAAAAAAAGTAAATTCAGTCGTCCCTGATTTTCTCTTATCTTTGCGGGATAGCAACGGAAGCAATTCATCTTTTTTCATGATCTGTGCCATTTCGTATAGGGTAATGGAGATTGTTTGGTTGGCGGTATTTTGCTTTAGAAAGCAATTCATGGATTCAATAACTTCATTATCATGCTGAGAAACAAATTCTCTTAGATTTTCTACCGTAGTTGTATAAGGCAATGAAGTATCTGCTCCGGCATCGATTAATTCTTTTACTATAGCAACATGTTCTTTTTGTATTGCAAAAAAAAACAGGAGGTCGCTCTCTGCTGTCCTTTTTGTTGACATCCGCGCCATATCCAGCAAGTTTAATCACCGCCTCAGTACATCCTTCATTTATCGCGATATGAAGTGGGGTATTACCCTGGTTGTCTTCACTATTGATATTCGCGCCAAGCTGATGCAATGCCCCTATTGAGTTGACGAAATTATTTTCAGCAGCACAATGCATGGGCGTAAATCCGTCATTATTTTTAGCTTCTACATGTGCGTGGTGTTGGACTAACTCATTAATAACATCAACATCATCATATGATGCGGCGATATGTATCGGGAAAAATCCTAGTTGATCGGCTTTGTTGGGGTTTGCTCCACAATTGAGTAATGCGGAAATGGCTTGGATATTATTTTTCACGACCGCAATATGTAATGGCGTAGAGTCAGTATTATCTCCTAAATCGAGATTGGCTCCATATTCGTCCAGCATGATGATTATATCGACATTATTTTTTTCTGCCGCAATGTGAAAGGGTGTTGCTTTATTATTATCTCCATAATCAGGATTTGCACCATGTTTGATCAATGCATCTATTGCCTGAATAAGTCCCTTGTCTACCGCAGCATGCAGTGGGGTTGAGCCTTTATTTAAATCCCCTAAATTGAGATTGGCTCCATGCCTGGCAAGCGCAATAATAGCCGAAACGTAGTTCATGCAGGTCGCAATATAACAGGGAGTAAAGCCATGTTCATTGGCTTGATGGAGATCCGCTCCCCTTTGGGAAAGAGTATCAATGGCGTCGACATTGCCGGAATATGCAGCTAAATAGACTGGTGGTGAGCTTGAATTTGATGCATTGAGGGTTATTCCATTATCGCAAAGCAATTCAATAATATCTGGAGCATTTACTATGATCGCCAGATTAAGCATGGTACTTTGGTTATAACATTTATCTAAACGAAATCCATACTTAATGTATTCCTGCAAAACCGAGACATGTTTATTTACAAGCGCAATATATGCTAGATCATAGTCATTGCATTCACGGGCAAACATTTCTTTAGTGAATATCTGTTTTTTTTGGAATTGCTCCAATACTGTTTTCAGTTCAGGTAATAATACATTATTGCCTGTTGTAAAAACTGAGGTATTAAACGCAGTATATAAATCTGATGGATTCAGTTTTAAAGCGTTGGCTATTTTTTCTGAAAGTGAACGCGTTTCGTCTTTACTGAAGGTGATGGAGGGATAGTTGTTGATGTCCATAAACGTCCATCCTTCTTGTGGCCTGTAGAGCAGCGCCACAGTATGGTCAATACCACTTAATGTGATTCCCAACGTTTCTTTTAATAAGACGGGGGAATGATCGATGGTCGTGATGAATTCATCCAGATATTTTTTTATTTCTTCTGTGGTGTAAATTCCGGGTTTAGAATAAAGAGTGTGTAAGCCGCCATGATGACGCATGGTATCTGATGTGGCAATATTGGAGATAGAGTCAATATCTGTTTGGAAAAGATATTTGCCAAAAAGTAAAGTGCATTGTTCTGGGGATTGCTGTAATTCCAGATGATCTAAAAACGCATGAATATCCAATAGTTTTCTATCTTCTTCAGTTAAAGCGAGACCTTTTTTTTCTTTTAGATCGTTAAATAAATGAATAAAAGTGTCGCTATAAGAATAAATATCATTCAGGCGTTTTTCAAATAATGGCCCTTCACCCACTAAATAGCCTTCAAGCCAACGTACTGAAAAGCCATGGCAGCATCCTAACGGGGACTTAAAGTAACCTAAACTTTCTCGCAATGAGATCAGTAATCGATGAATAGGAGTCAAATCAAGGACCATTTAATTAATTTACACACATTATACTATTTTTATTCATATTGATCAAAATCGATGTGCGCTTCAGCGTGCCTATTACTCAGGGAAATACATTGTTAACTGAGTTGTATTCAAGGTGTGACAATCAGTCGAATTAAAAGATGGGGTAGCGACCCCAATTAACAAACTACAACCGGGGACGTTACCTAGTTACGTGTAAATTAAATAAATCCTTTTCATTAAGCGTTTCTTTCTGCAATAACAATTGCGCTCCTTGTTCCAAGCGGTCAAGCTGTTTTTTAATTCTATCAACTGCCTCAGCAAAGGCCGCTTGTGTTACTTTACGGATTGCTGCATCAATCTCTCGTGCAGTATCCTCACTAAATTCACGATGGGATTGAACCGGTAGAGAAGCCTCCAGAAAATTTTGTGGCTCTCTATCATAAGTTACCGGTCCTAATTGTTCGTCCATACCATAATGCATGACCATACTGCGGGCAATTTGAGTCGCTTTAGCAAGATCATCTGCTGCGCCAGTTGAATAATGGCCAAAAATAATATGCTCTGCTGCCCTCCCCCCCATTAACACGATCATTTTATTTTTTAACTCTTCTTCAGTCATCAGATAACGGTCTTCAATAGGTCGTTGAATGGTGTAGCCCAAACTTCCAATTCCTCGGGGAATAATAGAGACTTTATGCACCTTATCTACACTTGGCAAAGCAAGGGCTAGCAGAGTGTGGCCCATTTCGTGATAAGCTACAATTTTTCGTTCTAACGGGTTTAGTAAACGGTTTCTTTTCTCCAAACCTGCAACTATTCGCTCGATTGCACTAGTAAAATCATCCATGCTTACAGAATCAGCATTATGCCTGATAGCAAGTAAAGCGGCTTCATTCACCAAGTTGGCTAAATCGGCACCGGAAAATCCTGGTGTCAGCGCTGCAATTTTTTCAAGATCCACATCAGGAGCTTGCTTTATTTTCTTTAGATGAACATTTAGAATTTGTACTCGACCTACTTTATCAGGTCGATCAACCAGCACATGGCGATCAAAACGACCGGCACGTAGTAATGCGGGATCAAGTATTTCTGGACGATTGGTAGCGGCAAGAAGTATTAATCCTTCACTTGGATCGAAGCCATCCATTTCTGAGAGTAGCTGGTTCAAGGTTTGTTCTTTTTCATCATGACCTCCACCCAGAGGGTAAGCACCACGCGCTCTACCCAGAGCATCAAGTTCATCGATAAAAATAATTGCTGGAGCCTTCTCGCGAGCATGAGCGAAGAGATCACGTACTCGAGCAGCCCCTACACCAACAAACAATTCCACAAACTCTGAACCGCTAATAGAAAAAAATGGAACGCCTGCTTCACCAGCTACGGCTCGTGCAAGTAATGTTTTACCTGTTCCTGGCGGTCCAACCAAAAGTATTCCTTTAGGGATATGAGCACCAATCTGTGTATAATGTTGTGGATTCTTGAGAAACTCCACGACCTCAATTAATTCAGCCTTTGCCTCATCAACACCAGCCACATCTTGAAATGACACATTTGTTTCTTTTTCCATATAGACTTTGGCTTTACTTTTTCCAACATCCATCATTGTGCCTGCAGAAGTACTAATACGTTTCATAAATAAGCCCCACAAAGCAAAAAAAATGAGTGCAGGAACAATCCATGAGAGCAATACAATAAACCATTTGTTTTGTACCTCTCCAGTAAAATGTATGTTTGCGGTCTCTAAAAGGGATATTAGCGAGGGGTCATTGATACGAACGGTAGTAACCTGGTGTTCTTTACTGGTGGATTTCTCAATTTCATTTAATTGGTCTTCAGTAAGTATCCCACCCAATCCCTCTGCTTTAACATTGGCTATAATATAATTTTCGCTAAGTAATACATTATCTAGCTTATTTGCCTTTAATAGTTTCACAAAGTCACTATAAGCAATGTTTACAGGATGAGATGTTAGAAAAAAGCTCTGAAAAAGGATGATAATCCATAAAGTGATTAAGAAGTACCAGAGAAGGCTCCCCCACTGTTTATTTTCCATCAAGTACTCCATTTGTCCAGGGTTCTAGAGCATCGAATGATTTAAACACATTAAACTTGACTATTAATCAAGAGGCCTCAAATGGCACCCAGTAAACAAATTCAATGTCAAGAAGCTTGTCTTCGGACTCAAGAAGTCTCTTAATCTCGTCGGACATCGAGGGTACGAGAAGGTGTGTATATTTAAATCATTCAATGCTCTAGATGGTGTATACCGTTACCAAATGATGTTCCCATTAGTATGGTACAAATTTGTAATTAATTACAGGAAATAATTGGATGCGAGTTGTCACATCAATTTAGAAGCGGAGGTTCAACTAAAAGCACAAGCAGGTAAGCCGAATAAACTGTCTATAGAAGATAGATGACTTATGGCGCTGGAATATTTGCGCGAATATAGAACCTATTTCCATATTTCACACAGCGATGATCTCATAATTGGACTTTGTGGGAAGTTGCTGAAATGCCTTTAACTCAACTTCGCCAAAAGTACTGTGTGCAGCCAAAGGTGTTAAATAAGTAGGGGCATATATTAGTTTATGCTTAACCACTTATTTAACAGAAGCCATCTGTTCCTATCAGGCTTCGGTGAACTTTAGCTGAAGAAACTAAATCACAACCTCAGGCTATTCCATTACCTAATAGGCCCAAAAGAAGACCAGTTATCTGTGACTATACTGATGGTCAGTATAGTAAAGCGATAGCTTTGGTTCCTAGTTAAAACGATAGAGTAATCTCCTGTGAGTCATCATCAGATTTTTTCTTTTGTAATTCTTCCATCACTTTAGATTTAGTCTCTGGTGGAGCTAATAAGTTTCTTATTTCTTTCTGTAAAGCTATGTACTCAGGTCTTAGTATTACTAGAGAATCAAACATTGAAAGCAGCTCTGAATATTCCTCCCTTTCATTTGGGCTTAAAGGCGGTTTGCTATTCATTAATTTTTCCGCTAGAGGCGCTATTTTATTCTCAAGTTTTAATGCTTCCTGTGAATAAGAAGATTCTGATTTATTAACTCGTGGTGTAATAGGAGCGCTCGGAGAAGACTTCTTAGTTAAAAGTTTTCCCCAAAAGCTAGTTTTTTTTTGCAGCGGTTCTAGGCTGTGCAGGTTTAGAACATTTTTGTGAATCCATCTTGCAACCACTGCAATATTATTATCGTTCACTTGAATAGGGCCAGGCAATTGTTTGCTATTTTGCCATTTCTTGGCTCCTTCTTCATAATCAGATTCGTAACGCTCACACTGTTTAATTCCTTCGTTCCCTACAGCATTATAAATCACCGAATTCAAGACTTTATTAAACCCATTTAGCAAATAAACTTGCTTTTGTTGGAGCATTAAATATAACTCCACAGGGTCTTTAACTTCTATCTCCTCCTCTTTAGCTATAGGCTGGGAAAGTGTATTTGTTCTTTTATGGGTGTCGTTAAAAAAACTATTTTTATCCGTTTCCCGACCAAATATTGGTTTTCTTAACCTAACCTCAGAATTGTGTCGGAGTTCTTCGATTACACTGATAAGTTGCTCTATATTACTACTTTTGATATCAGAAATAGCCGTCTCAGAACGATTAAGGGGTAAAGGGCAATTTTCTCGAAGTGAATTATTCCATATTTCCAAAAGATGCGGGTAAGCGTCGTTTAAGATCCGCTGAGTGCCTAATTGTAGGTGATGGATATCTTTTACTAATTGTTTTGTCGCATCAGCAGGATCATTTTTAAGCCGAATGAGGTCTTTAATTGTTCTAATTTCTGCTTCACGTTTTTTCATTACATCTGGGCTTAAAGAACCTGCTTCCTTAAGGTTTTTTTCCTTCTCATGTAATATTTGTTCAAGTTGTTCTACATCAATGGTGGAGATATCTGTATTTAAAACCTCCCAAATTCGATCCTCTTCTTCTAAAAAAGGGAGCAAGTTCCGCATGCTTATCATATAGGGAAGTAACCTTTCGAGAAAAAACAATGATTCCGGTATATAAAGAACTGCTGAGGCTTGAAAACCGGCTCGTTTAGCTGGATCTTTAGTAGTGAGCCATTCTTCAATTGGATGAGAAGAACCTTTTAGGGTAATTTCGCTAGAAAATGTGCGATTAACAAAATTAATCTCTTCAGTGGAATTAAAACTAACTCTATATTTCTGGAGTAGACGTGCGTTATGATCACTTACCGTATCTACATTTTGATTTGAATTACTAAAAGTCAAAATATTATCCTCTTGGATATAAAATAAATTATTTGCCATTATTTTATGCAAAAAATCGCATAAAGCAAGCCTTTGCTTACAACGCGGCTAGTTTTTCTTTATTTTTCTTAAATTGACCGCAAAGATAACCCTCACTGGGAATAAAGCGCATGGGGACTTATAGATTACCCATTATGTATAGCAATTAACGACTTGGAGTACGAGATGAAATGTCGAGTCCGACTTACGCTAGAATGAAACGCTTCTTATAAAGAAGAAAAAGGAAATTATTTGTACCCATTTTTGCAACGGAAAGAAGCAGGACTTTAGATCATTTAAAGAGTCTGGTATTCATATCCACCCAGAGATTAAAAGCCTCACCGATACGGGTTATCATTGGGATGTTGCCAGATAACATTATTTTATATGGAATAGAAATTGATACTACAGTAACAGGTGCAACTCTTTCTCAACGGGTAGAAAATGATATTGAACTACTTGTAGTACAATTACAAAAAAGAAATTATTGGTACTGAATGATTTAAATTGAAACAACTTCCTATTAAAATAGTGTCTTTAGTGCAAAGAAAATATGCCCTCCCCAATAATTGACTATAATTGATAGTTGTACGCAGCAATTTTATTTAAATAGAAATAATCCCTGTGCTCCCCATTTATTTGAAGAGCCTGTAGCACTCAATGAAGTAGTTCGACTAGTAAGAACAGGGTTTGTGCTAGTTATTTTATTTAAAATTAAGATAGATTAATACTATCTATGGAATGGAATACTAATTATGCCATCCAATCAATTTGCAACATCAATTATCAACAACGGCTGCTTAATGGAAACGACTAACAAGGAATAAATTATGGACAGCTCAAAAACAATTAATCATAACAAAATCTCCTTGAACGTGATGGATGTCATATATAATCGTCGCGCGGTGCGCGATTATCTCCCCCAAAAAATTGATCAAGATCTCATCCATACTTTGCTTAATGCAGCCATACAGGCTCCTACTGCTATGCATGAAGAACCGTGGTCATTTGTGATCATTCAAAATAAAGACCTATTAAATCATTTGTCAGAAAGCACCAAGCACCTAGTACTCACTGAAACGAAAAACGCTGAGCACCAACAAGCAAAGCATATTATCGATTTGGTCAAGCCAGCAGATTTCAATGTATTTTATAATGCAGAAACGTTGATAATTATATATAGCAAATTTTATGGGGATTTTGTCGCAGCAGATTGTTGGCTAGCCACTGAGAATCTAATGCTCGCCGCCCATGCAAATGGACTTGGGACTTGTGTCATTGGCTTTGCGGTTAAGGCTCTGAACACTCCGGAATGGAAAGATGAATTAGGAATTCCTGCTGAAATGACCGCCATAGCGCCAATCATTGTAGGCTGGCCCGCCGGCAAGACGCCACCATCTCCTCGTAAGCCCCCTGAAATACTTATTTGGAAATGATATGAAACAAAATTTTTCAGCAAGAATAGTCCCTCTGGAAGAAGTCTATGCAGCAACTTATAAACTTGCCTTGCTTATTATGGAGTCACACTATATTTTTGATACGGTAATCGCTATTGCAAGAGGTGGATTTCCTATAGCACGCTTTATTTGTAATTTTTTAAATATTCATCATTTAGGTGCTGTACAAATAACACATTACACCGCTGGGGCTACGGAGATAGAAAATAAGACAGGTTGCCAAGGAACTTGGAGTTACTGAAAACAACCTATATAACTGGCGTAAGCAGTTACATAAGAAACAAAAGAAAGCGTTCCCTAATCAATCCCAATTTAAGGAATACTAAATAATGGAAATATTAAGCTTGCACTCCCTATTATTATATATACAACATGGTATTTCATTTTGTGGAGTACTTGTTATTTTTTTTGGTGTTTTAACCGCATTATTTCGTTATATCTCCTACCCATTTTATAACTCTGAAACCACTAAGAAAATGGATATAAATCAAATTCGATTAAGATTAAGTAGAGTATTAACATTAGGCTTGGAGTTTATTATTGCTGCCGACTTAATAGGAACAACAACTGCCCCGGACTATTATTCCGTTGGAATCCTAGCGAGTATTGTTTTAATACGAACCTTATTAAGTTATACCTTAAATCGTGAAATAAAAACCATTAGTCAACAGGAAAATCAAAATAGAACTCTACAGTGACTTAATTATAATATTGATTATAAAATTTCAGATGAATACAATCCTACGAAATTTATAAATGACTGGAGTCCAAATGCGCTTGCCGCTTGCCCGAACTATCAACACTATGTAAATCAAAAATATTCTGGGCTATGTCCACGCCTAATACACTAATATTCTTTGCTGGACCTCCAATTCAGTTTCCAATTTTCCAATTCGAATACTAAGCGGGTAACAACTGGTTGCCGGCACAGAGAGTGGGATGGTTTATTATACCCCGAATATTGTGGACTGTTTGGCATGGCAACGAACGCGGTTGCTCTCGCAAGTGCTAATCTAATCGCATTATTGAGCGATGCAACAATGAATAATATGCATCTTGTGTGTCGTTTTCCAATGGTTTTTCATGCTTGCTTGGCACAGGAGCTACAGGTTCGGAAGATAATAGATGCATAATTTCAGCATTGCTGCCATTATTTCGCGCGAGATGATAAGGTGTATTACCATCACTATCCTTTAGATCAATTCGAGCATGGTATTGAAGTAAGCATTTGACTAGGTTTTCACAGTTAGCTAATACCGCAATCGACAAAGGTGTTCTCTTATTTTTCAATTCAGGTTTATCTGGATTTGCACCTGCTTTTAACAAATCCTCAACTTCAGTAATATCCCCATTTGATGTTGCAATGATCAACGGCGTTTGACCCGCTGAATTGTATTTATCAATCCTGGAAAACAGGCTATGTTGTTTGCAAACTAGGGCAGCCATTTCACCTAGGTTCTTTGTTTTTCGAATGGCTTCTTGAACGCTTTGAGCGCGTTCTTCGTGTACCGGTTTTCTAGTAAACCATTGGCTGAACCATCCAGCAGGTCTAATATAGCTCTTTAGGGCGTTAATCAACGTTTGTTGTTGTAGCTTAAATAACAACTCTTCAACACCCTCAAAACTCATATAAGCCGGTGCCAAGAAGAGAGTAATAAGCAGGAAAATCTCTTTGGGTAAAGCATATGACATCTTTGTGCAACGCCCATTATTAATAAGCGGCGCATAGCACTGAATCATAAATGAACGGATTTCAGGGCACATCTGTAAAAATTGCGCTTGCTGCATTCCAACGCCATAGGTTCGTTTAAAGTGATATATATTATCAATTTTTTGTGCAATACGCGGAAGCGCCTCTTTTACAACAGGATTGAACGAAGGCTCATTTTCAAACATTGCGATGATTTTTTTTCGGTCTTCAGCATTTTCTATAGGGAGTATGTGTTGCATCGTACTTGATGCATTATAAAAATATTCATTTACGGCCTGAGCGATATCATTCACATTGGCGCCATGTTTATTGAGCAACTCCATGGCAAATTTAATATGCCCTCCCTGAACTGCGCCCAAAGCGATATCATTCACATTGGCACCATGTTTATTGAGCAACTCCATGGCAAATGCAATATGCCCGCCCTGAGCTGCGCCATGAGCGATATCATTCACATCGGCACCATGTTCTTTGAGCAATTCCATGGCAAATTCAAAATACCCGCGCACAGCGGCGCCTAGGGCGATATAATTCACATTCGCACCATGTTTATTGAGCAGTTCCATGGCAAATTCAAAATGCCCGCCAAAAGCTGCGCCCTGAGCGATATCATTCACATCGGCGCCATGTTCTTTGAGCAGCCCCATCGCAAACTCAAAATACCCGCCAAAAATTGCACCCTGAGCGATATACCGCACATCGGCGCCATGTTCTTTGAGCAATTCCATGGCAAATCCAATATGCCCGCCCTGAACTGCGCCCAGAGCGATATCATTCACATCGGCGCCATGTTCTTTGAGCAATTCCATGGCAAAGGCAATATGCCCACTCTGAGCTGCGCCCCGAGCGATATATTTTAGATCAGCGCCATGTTCATTGAGCAATTTCATGGAAAATCCAATATGCCCGCCCAAAGCGGCGCCCAAAGCGATATCATTCACATCAGCGCCATGTTCATTGAGCAATTCCATGGCAAAGGCAATATGCCCGCCCAAAGCGGCGCCCAGGGCGATATAATTCACACCAGCGGCATGTTTATTAAGCAATTTCATGGCAAATCCAATATGCCCACCAAAAGCGGCCCCCTGAGCGATATAATTCACATTGGCGTCATGTTTATTAAGCAATTCCATGGCAAATTCAGTATGCCCGCCAGAGGCGGCGCCACAAGCGATCTCATTCACATCGGCGCCATGTTCATTGAACAATTTCATGGCAAATTCAGTATGCCCGCCTCGAGCGGCGCCCCGTGCGATATACCTCACATCGGCACGATGTTTATTGAACAATTCCATGGCAAATTCAATATGCCCACCCAAAGCGGCACCCAGAGCGATATAATTCACATTGGAGCTAAACTTTCTATGCAGTATCATGGCAATATTCAAGTTACCTTCGGAGGCTAATTTTCCTGCAGGTGTTAAACCACTATAATTTTGAACATCGATAGAGCTGAAGTTTGAGAGCTGTTCAAGTCTTTGATCTACTGCGGCACTATAAATTTCTTCAAAAAGCGTCATATAAGCACATAAACAAAACAGATTGTTAAACTAGTATAACAAGGTCTTGGGGAGCAATGGAACATGGTGTAATTTATACGTCCTCCTCCTGTTCAGAAAGATCTTTTGATAATTCAATCTCCAACTCCTCTAAAGAATAAATTTTGAAGACGAAAACAAGGTATTAACATGAGGCTCAGAGGGTGGTACAGCTGTAATTGAAAATTATTGTTTGATACATTAAAAAAAGTACCAACTGTAGACCATGTAATATTGAGTATCCTCTCTTTTCAAAGGATCAATAAAGATTGGACTTTTTCCTGGACTCAGAATCATTGCGTGAAATCCTTGCGGCGTTATATCTAACGTCACCAATTCACTTGAATCATCCACGCCATAGGCATCATAAGTTCTGATTTCCGGATATTTAGCACCAAGCTCAGGATGCATGGTGCTGTTTTCCATCACTTGATATTGGCGCATGCTGCCTACATAAATTAAACTACATTTCCTTGCGGATCAGCGGAAATCATGGCTTAAAACTATTCTCCTGCTGCGCTAATTTTTCTATTTCAAACATTTCCGCTACACTTTTAATTCTATTTCCATGAAAAGGAATGTCCAGTGTTGAGAAATTATTTTTTAGACTAAATAAACCAATCGCACCTTCTTTTCCTATATTATTAAATTGCAAACTAAGCTCCTTCACCTCGCGAAAATTATGGAGACACTCGCTTAATATAAGCGCACCTTTATCACTAAGCGCATTGTTATCTAAATCAAACCTAGATGCATCAGGGTTTATCTCTTGAATTTTATCCATTACTTCTTTAATTTCATCATCAGTAATATTAATATTCGCTAAATTTACCTGCGACGAATTTATACTTTCAGTTATTTTACTTAATATTTTTTGTCTCATATTTTCTCCGAGATACTTTATAAGATTCACATTTTTCATGCTACTAAATATAGCTCAATATATATAAAAACAGCGACTCTTAAATTTAGTACAAGCAGCTTTAAAGCGGCGCTATTAATCCTTCTTTCTTTTTGTTCTATATTTAATATACAGATCTGAGTTAATTATGATTTCTTTGCTTAATTGTAGCCCATAAACAACTCTAAATATAAATTGTCACGCTGAGGAAAGCTTCATGCCAGTAAGACCCGTAATTCAAGATAAGGCAGTAGTAGCTGACACAATCACGTACTCCCCCATTGGTGAAGCATTTCGACCAGGTAAACCAATACCTACACACCCAATGACAACTGTTGAGCGTAGAGATATGGTTGCTCGTTTGGAAAGGACAATTAGTGATTTAATGATTGAGGCAACAAAGACCTACCAAGCAAACTGCTACAAACCAAACACTAATGAAGTAGATCCTGATTACATCTCTCGTCTAAGCACTAATGAATTCTTTTTCTATGCTAAAGAACCTCTAACTTTGAAAGAATTCGAAGAGTTACAAAATAAAATCGCGGAGCAAGCAAAAAAACAACCGGTAGGAGTGCAACTCATTCTCGGTTCTTTTGCTGTGAAAACCTATGACAACAAAGTAATGAATGTAACGCCGCATATTACTTGTGGACAATCACCTAATTTTAACTTCATTGTTAAAAACAATACCTCGTCTATAGACGTTCGTTACAAGATACCTAATGGGCAAGGAAACAATACTCTGCTGGAGGTGTTTGATCGAAATCATTATAATCCTATTATACCCATGCCTCAGATCATGGTTAATGGATATAGTCGAGAGTTAACTTTTAATAATATAGTACCTTGCAGAACCCCTGGCGGTACTCAATTTCTAACAGCAGTGGATATTTGCTTGGATCATACGCTAGGAGTAGCGAAGCAGAATCTTGAGGCACTTGCAATAAGGTTTCCAGATATATGGAAACAGCCAATTTCTCACGTAGTGGTATCCAATTGGGTAGATTTGGAAAAATCACAATGCATTGGAACAGTTGTGATGCATGTTGATCCAACTTGTTCCCCTATAAAATGCAAAGAAGGTATTGCGCAAAATGTCGTTTCTCGAGGCAAGCTTGAATTTGGAGATGACCCTATTACAATCTATGAAATAGATAAATGCCTGATATTAGCTAAAGAGGATGAAGCGAATAAAGATTTATTAATCAATGAACTGCAAAAAGGTACTAGTGCTGATTGGCAGATTATTTTAAGCTCCCTACCCCACGTTCCTGGGATATTAAATCAGAACTTCCCGACACCCTTTTATCAGCTAACGATAGCGGAAGAAGTCATCGCATCCGCTTTGAATAGTGGTAACCAAAAAATTTTTCGTGACGCCTATTATGCACTAAAACAAGCCGGTTTTTCGCTGGACACCGCCACCATACAAAAAATATCAAAAACCTTCCCCATGGCGCAGCAACAGGCGGAAACAGGACTTGTTCAGCAACTGATAGCGACAGACCCACAACAGGTTATGATCAATGAACTGCAAAAAGGTACTAGTGCTGATTGGCAGATTATTTTAAGTTCCCTACCCCACGTTCCTGGGATACTAAATCAGAACTTCCCGACACCCTTTTATCAGCTAACGATAGCGGAAGAAGTCATCGCATCCGCTTTGAATAGTGGTAACCAAAAAATTTTTCGTGACGCCTATTATGCACTAAAACAAGCCGGTTTTTCCCTGGACACCGCCACCATACAAAAAATATCAAAAAGCTTCCCCATGGCGCAGCAACAGGCAGAAACAGGACTTGTTCAGCAACTGATAGCGACAGACCCACAGCAGGTTATGATCAATGAACTGCAAAAAGGTACTAGTGCTGATTGGCAGATTATTTTAAGCTCCTTACCCCACGTTCCTGGGATATTAAATCAGAACTTCCCGACACCCTTTTATCAGCTAACGATAGCAGAAGAAGTCATCGCATCCGCTTTGAATAATGGTAACCAAAAAATTTTTCATGACGCCTATTATGCACTAAAACAAGCCGGTTTTTCCCTGGACACCGCCACCATACAAAAAATATCAAAAACCTTTCCCATGGTGCAGCAACAGGCAGAAACAGGACTTGTTCAGCAACTGATAGCGACAGACCCACAGCAGGTTATGATCAATGAACTGCAAAAAGGTACTAGTGCTGATTGGCAGATTATTTTAAGCTCCTTACCCCACGTTCCTGGGATATTAAATCAGAACTTCCCGACACCCTTTTATCAGCTAACGATAGCGGAACAAATCCTCGCATCCGCTTTGAATAGTGGTAACCAAAAAATTTTTCGTGACGCCTATTATGCACTAAAACAAACCGGTTTTTCCCTGGACACCGCCACCATACAAAAAATATCAAAAACCTACCCAACGACGCAGCAGGCAGAATCAGGAATTATTCGGCAACTGATAGCGACAGACCCACAGCAGGTTATAATCAATGAACTGCAAAAAGGTACTAGTGCTGATTGGCAGATTATTTTAAGCTCCTTACCCCACGTTCCTGGGATATTAAATCAGAACTTCCCGACACCCTTTTATCAGCTAACGATAGCAGAAGAAGTCATCGCATCCGCTTTGAATAATGGTAACCAAAAAATTTTTCATGACGCCTATTATGCACTAAAACAAGCCGGTTTTTCGCTAGATACCGCCACCATACAAAAAATATCAAAAACCTTCCCCATGGTGCAGCAACAGGCAGAAACAGGACTTGTTCAGCAACTGATAGCCACAGACCCACAGCAGGTTATAATCAATGAACTGCAAAAAGATACTAGTGCTGATTGGCAGATTATTTTAAGTTCCCTACCCCACGTTCCTGGGATATTAAATCAGAACTTCCCGACACCCTTTTATCAGCTAACGATAGCGGAACAAATCCTCGCATCCGCTTTGAATAGTGGTAACCAAAAAATTTTTCGTGACGCCTATTATGCACTAAAACAAACCGGTTTTTCCCTGGACACCGCCACCATACAAAAAATATCAAAAACCTACCCAACGGCGCAGCAGGCAGAATCAGGAATTATTCGGCAACTGATAGCGACAGACCCACAGCAGGTTATAATCAATCAAGTACTTACAGACGAAGCTGTGAAAACTTCAGTCGATCAGAAAAAACAGGCTTTAGAAGAGAGAGTTAAAGAGAAACTTGCTCCAGAAGATCAGAGCAAAGGAGCAAAAGTAATGAAAATTAAAAATAGACTTGAGAGGATGAAGGATCTGACAGAAGAATCTATTAATACAGAGGAGCCTGCCCCTGAGGATCCAACCAGAAAGCATATCTAAATGATCGAGTAAGCCCAAGAATCTTACCCTTTAGCTTCTCACAGATCCGTACGTGAATATCTCGATTCATACGATTCTTATTGTATGGTCCTTATGGCAAGAATAAGAGTGATAAATAGTTCAAAATTGTATCATTTATCAATTATCAAGATGATGATTTATGAGGATTTTTTTAGCATATTCCTGTCTTTAATTACTAAACAGTACTATATTCATAGTTAAACTATTTCTATGTAAAGGAGTACTAACAATGACTTCCAATCAACATGCAACATGGGTTCTCATTACAGATTCTAATGACTGTCGTATATATCAATACATTAAAAAACCTCATCAACTCACCTTAATTAAAGAAATAAAACATCCTGAAAATAAGCTTAGAGATACTGATTTAACCTCTGATAAACCTGGTCATTATGGTACCAGTAGCTCCGCTCGTGGAGCATTCTCTCAACAGACAGATCCAAAAGAAATAAAAATTGAAGATTTTTCCAGAAGTATTGCCAAAGAACTTGATAGTGACAGAAATACTAACGCTTATGAAAAACTCATTGTGATAGCACCACCTCATATGAATGGTCTATTATTTCAACATATTAATAAACACGTGAAAGAGCTAATTACTCATAATATAGAAAAAGATCTACTTCATTTAAAGGAACATGAATTATTAGAGTTTTTGCATACCCATCTATGATACCTAAATAGGCGGAACCTTAATTTTTGTCATTGAGACAATAACTGATTAAAAAATAGCAACTCCTATACTAAAAAATGAGATAGCTCGTCTAGCAAAAATATGGTTTGTTAGTTACTTGAAAACGCTTTGGATCTAGTGATTAATATTAACCTGCTATCTAAGTGGATTAAGGAGAATTTACATGGATATCAATGCACAGCAAAAACTACTTGCTGTTATCAATGAGGCTACGAAGCCCATTTCAGCTCCATCTGATTATTCCTCTCTGTTGGATCAAATTGGTGATGCTCGATTTGTGATGATGGGTGAGGCCACACATGGAACCCAAGAGTTTTATCAAGCACGCATTGAGATTACAAAACAACTTATCCAGAAAAAAGGCTTTATGGCTGTAGCAATAGAAGGTGACTGGCCTGATGCTTATCGGGTTCACCGCTACATACAAGGAGGAGGTGAAGCTGACAATTGGGAAAGCGCTTTAGATGATTTCAAACGGTTCCCAAGATGGATGTGGCGTAATACAACCCTGCCGCCTTTTCTTAAGTGGCTTCGTGAATACAATGATTCACCAGACACATCCAATGCAGTAGGATTTTATGGCCTTGATTTATATAGTATCAATGCATCGATGCAAGCCGTTATCCGGTATTTAATGAAAGTAGATCCTGATGCTGCACAGCAGGCAAGGAACAGATATGCATGTTTTGACCATTTAAATGTTGATCCACAAATGTATGGTTATCTGACAAACACGAAGATAAAAAAATCCTGTATCGTGGAGGTATTAGAGGAACTCTACGAAATACAACACCATGCTTTTAAATTTATTGATGAAAAAGATAAAACAGCGAAAGATGATTATTTTTTTGCCACGCAAAATGCACGTTTAGTGAAAAATGCAGAAGCCTATTATCGCTCTATATTTGAAGATCATATTACCTCATGGAATGTACGTGATAGGCATATGAATGAAACCCTTAACATTATTGCAGATCATTTAGAAAGTCATTTTAATAAACCAGCTAAAATAATAATCTGGGCTCATAATTCACACGTAGGTGATGCTCGCGCTACTGAAATGGGCGAACGTGGTGAGATAAATATTGGCCAGTTGGTGAGAGAACAGCATAATGAAACCTATACCATAGGGTTTTCTACTTATGATGGTTTTGTTACGGCTGCTTCTAATTGGGATGAGCCCGCTCAATACAAGAAAATTAATCCTGGTCTACGGGGTAGTTATGAAGAATTATTTCATCATGTCCGTCATCAAAATTTTATTTTAAATTTAATAGGTAATGATGAGCTTGATCACCTTTTAAAAATTCCGAGATTACAAAGGGCGATAGGTGTTATTTATCGGCCTGAAACTGAGCGACTGAGCCATTATTTTTTTACCCATTTACCTTATCAATTCGATAGCCTAATTCATTTTGACAGAACTACAGCAGTCCAACCCCTTGAAGTCAACACAGAATGTAACTGACGGTATGGGATTTCATTCGCTGGGCCTTTAGCAATTAATGGTGTATCAGTTATTTGAGTATGATTAACATTGCCATTGGAATCTTCAACCTCATCTCTGGATTTCCTCTTGATGGAGGGAGAGTATTTCGTTCAATCTTATGGTGTAGTTGAGTTTTTAATTCTTAGCCCCTTGATGACTGAACTTTCTGGAAGCTGTACGAGATATATTCATCAAGTAACGTTTTATATTTCGCAACAACTTTATTTAATAGAGGATTGTTAAGTGCTTTCATCTCGTCAGTATCCAGGCTAACGTTTTTTTCTCCATTGAGTATACTAAGTAGCTTTTCAGCTGTTTCAATTGCCTTTTTTGAACCAAGTAGAGTTGGGTCTTCAAAAAATTGAATGTTATATTTTTCCTTTACACTCTTTTTTATGTCATCAATACAATGTTGCAAATCTTCTATGCATTCATTAAGCAGCACACTTTCTGATATTCGTTCCTCTTTTTCTTTGTCCCTTTCTTGCTCAACCTTTTTCATTGTATTCTGATGAACACTGACTCGTTGCTCTATCTGCATATGTAGTTCTTGCAATGCAAAATCATCACTGGTTTGATTGTATTGAGGCAAAGGAATATCAGAAATAAGCTGTGTGAATACACTATCAAATAAAGAGATGGCTTTGAAATCAGTTGGATTTATCTTTGCAATTGCCTCATCGATGCAATCCAATTTAAGCAGCAAATCATCAGTAAAGCCAAGGGCCTCCTGAATGACTTGAGCGTCTTGGACAGGTGATGCAGCACTAGCCTCTAATAATGCAAAAAGCGGATTGCTAAATTCTTGTACCACGAATTCACTTAGCTCATCCATGTTTAAAAAAAAATCTTGCTCTTTGAGCGTGTTTTCCCGATGCATGTAATAACCAAAAATATCTTTGCCTTGGTATATATCAAACGTATTTTGCATGCCTCGCTTCAGCACTGCCACATGATTACCAAATACATCGTAAACATTAGGTTGAAATAAGGTTGCCGGTGGGAAACCATTTTGTATCAATAATCGATTTTGCAATAAATTAACAAAGGTTCTCCCATTAGCATCCCCAAAAGGATGTATTCTTTCGAAACATTCGGTCGTTGTTCCAATTAGCTCCAAGATTTCATCTGGGTCGGTCAGATATTTTATTTTGTCATTATAATGGGCAATAACCTCGTTCATTATACGTTCAATCTCAAGAGCAGATGTTCCTTGATAGCGGTAACCGCCCCATTGGGTTATAATATATTCAGCCAGAGCTTCATTACTCGTATCCTTAATTTCCCCCTCGCGCATCAACTCTTCTTTCTTTTCCTTAATTCCTATTGTTGTGCTGTCGAAAGCTGTCGGCAAAACACTCCATAATGATCCAGAGCCTATTCCGACCACCAACGCTACGCCGAATATCCCAGCAGGAAGGCCGCTACTCTTATCAAATAGAACTTGCCTATTATCATCTAATCCACTACCCAGTTCATTATTTTCGATTTTATTGAGTAAATCGGTTAAACCTTCTTGAGTAATACGCCCCTGTTTTACATCAATTGCGAAAGTTGCCTCACTATCTCTGTAATCACCGATATTTATCCCCGCGTTAATACCGAAAACGTCTTTAGTGACACATTCATGCAACGCTTTAATTAACTCATGAGATATTTCTTTATCATCAATATTCTTTAAAGCTTGGTTAAGTCCCCTAAAAAAAGCTTTTAGCGATCCGGGTTCTGTTCTTTCATATTGCAACCACCCCTTATCTCGCCTACTTTGTTCATTAGAATTGCCCGTTACTCTGGTATAGTATTGACCATCCACAGCCAATTGCCATACCCGATTTCGTGGGTATAACCGTTTAAATGTATCTAAAGCCTTATGAGGATCCGTGGGTTGAATATCAACGACCTCGTCCGTCATCACAGTTTTGTACTTCCGCATATTGTGTTTTGAGAGAGCCTCCAGCTTAGAATACCAATCATCGACGTGACTTAAATCATCTATACGTAAATTTTCATATTGTATAAACTCCAAATCATCCTGTTCTTTATTCTTTTTACTCAACTCACTCATGATTGCTATGGATGGAGAAACTGATGAGACTTTAATATCAACTTGAATTTTTTCACCGCTCTTCATCATCAGTGTTAATTTCATTACACTCTCCAAGAAAAAATATATTGTTATTAGTATAGTTTATACTGATTCAAAAATAATCTTTATGGATTATAACTAACCATTTTGCGAGCTGGGGCGCTCCCCGACAATAACTCAATCAGCCTATAGTCCTATAGGCTGATTGAGTTACCTGCCCCACGGGCTGTTCATATGTATCCAAGTGGGTTAGAAAGCATCGGTGTTGTTGTGGGAGAAGAGTTACCTGCATTTATACAAAAACATAAACTGGTATTAACCGGCGTTAAAGATCATGGAGAACATTGTCAACCAGCCTTTGTTACGTTTGATAATGATAAGACAACAAAGTTTTATGATATTTCTTTAAGGGAAATCGTTATATTACAAGGATGGGAAATTGCGAGATGCATTCCTTAATTTAACTTTAATTAGGCTAAAATTCAAATGAATCATAATAAGCCATTGGTAATCAATGATACTCTTGTACGCCATTTAGTGGCTACTCAATTTCCTCAATGGAAGAATCTTCCTGTTCGACCAGTTGCACGTAGTGGATGGGACAACCGAACTTTTCACTTGGGTAATGAGATGCTTGTACGCATGCCAAGTGATGCTGAATATGCACTGCAGGTGGACAAAGAACAACGATGGCTTCCTAAACTAGCACCCAAGTTACCGCTACCGATACCGACACCATTGGCCTTAGGAGAACCCGCTGTAGAATATCCTTGGCACTGGTCAGTCTATCAATGGATTGATGGGGAAGCTGCAGCATCTGCTCCTATAAACAACTTAAAAAAATTTGCAACCGATCTAGCGCAGTTTCTTGCTGCATTAGAACAAATTGATTCAACTGATGGACCATTAGCAGGCCCTCACAGCTTCTATCGCGGAGGTCCTCTACAAACCTATGATGCTGAAACGCGACAAGCACTTGAAGTTCTTAGGGACTCAATCGATGTGAATACAGCAAGTGAAGTCTGGGAAGCAGCCCTGGCGACCCACTGGCATGATTCACCAGTATGGGTTCATGGCGATATTAGCGTGGGTAATCTGCTGGTAAAGGATGGGCAGTTGAACGCTGTCATTGATTTTGGACAATTAGCAGTAGGCGATCCAGCATGTGATTTAGCCATTTCATGGACACTGTTTAAAGACGAAAGCCGCGAAGCATTTCGTTCGACGATTAATCTTGATGCCGATACATGGGCCCGGGGTCGGGCGTGGACTTTATGGAAAGCATTAATCTGTGCTGCAAATCTTACTAACTCAAATGCAGCTGAAGCCACGCAAGCTTTACGTATCATTAATGAGGTTCTTTCAGATCACAAAAACTTGCGTAGCAATGGGCGGTGATCCTGGAGCGGAATAGCAAATGTTACCTTGAATCAAGGTGTTCAAAGATTCTCTTAAAACAAGATAACCGAGAAACCCCAAACCATAAGTAACCGTTGTGCCTCATATTCTCGTATATGCAGATTTATTAAATTCTCTGAATGAAAGAAATCAGGAAACAGCGAGACTTATCTATGAACAATACATTAAAAAAGAAATGGAATAATGATGATCAAACAAGAATTCAATGACTAACGTTAAACCCCGTTTGCTTACAAACGGGGTTGCTAAAGTCAATTCCATAGCACTAATTAACAAATGGAACTGCATTCCTAATCTAGGATATTATTAATACTTGTAGCAACTGTCTTGAAAAACTCAAGACAGTTACGCTACCCGCTGGTTTTTAGAATGGACTCCAGGCTTTTGGTGGGGTATCAGTATTTTCTGATCTTATTTTTTATTGGGTGGTTCATTGCTTTGTATATGGATTGCAACAGCAAGCTCTGGATCAATAGAATTTCCTGGAATTTTTCGAGTGTCGCTCGCCCATTCACCTAAATCTATCAGTTTACAACGGTCGGAGCAAAAAGGCCTAAACAGGTTTTCCGGATGCCAGGTATTTTCTTTACCACAAGTGGGGCAGGTGATTCTTTTCTGGTTATTCATAGTGATTTTCGTTAATTTACGTTAGCTAAGAAGTATGTAATATATAATCTAATATACTGGTTTATATTGATTATATCATATCAAGACCTCATTAAAGCCTGCAAATAATGAAATTAACCACGAAAATTCTTATTACTGCCTGTATCAAGTTCATTTTCTTGATCTGTAGGCTCATCCTGGTCAACCGTGGAGTTTTCTACTACTGTTGGAGGTTCATCATACTCATTGGTTATGCTCGGCTTAAAGGTTTTGGATGCACCTAACCGTCTAAGGATTTTAACGCTTGACTCTTGGCTTGATGTGTCCTCACATCTATTAATTTTATATTGGCGAGCCTCAGTTAAATTAAAGGGGCCTGCGAGCTGCTCTGGATTTTTGGGGTCATAACAGAAAAAGGATAGTTCAATTTCTTTATCCAACATGGCCCTATAAAAAAGTTCAGCTTGCTGCCAATTGGCTTCGCTCATATCCGGATGAAAATGGATGCCTAAGATATCCTCAAAACAAGGAAAGGCAATGCATTCATTAATCTCTATATGCTTGTAATTTTCTTTAGTTGGATCTGTGTATTGAGATGTACTCTGAGCATAGCGGATTCCCTGCATTATCTGTCTATCATGTAAGGTATCAAAGACGACTTTGATTTTATCGTAACCTACCATGTCAGTTGTTTTAATTCCAGGATATAGTTCCTGGAACGTTTTAATAAAAAGTATTCTCGAAGCTTCGGGCAATGGATGCTCTTCAAATAACATTTGAAGACTGATCGAGCCTTCCTTTAATGTCGTATTAATGCTAAATACACCATCAAAACTAATAGGCATTTCAACCGCATCATTAGACAGAGAAGGATTAATAAAAAAATCTGTTTCGGGTTGTTCTTGCAAGCAGGTATCGAGAAAATTTTCGATATTAAAGGGTTTCTCTTCAGCATTACTACTATCACCACCAAAAAAGCCGTCAAAACTATTTTGGCCGCTCGTATTATTCGAATTATAGCAAATATCCGCTGCTAAGGCGTTCCAGTTAGAAAGTTTTAATACTTGGCGCTCTTGGATGAATGCTTGTAATCCTTTGATACTTTTATCTTCACATACAGATAAGTACTTAGAAAAAGTATTTCTTATTTGTCTTTTTAAATATTCGGGTAGATCTTGTTCAGAAACTGCTTTTTCAAAAGCTTTTGTGAATTCTATATTGGCAAATTTAGGGTTATTGGCTAACTGTGTAAGAAAATTCAATACATGACTTTTGGTATCGATATCAGGAATTTTACCGGTTGATCTATCTCGCATCTCCAATAGTTTATCAAAGATGGCTTGTCTTTCTAAATTTTTTAATTGGATTTTGCCATGGCCTGATCCATCTAGCCTATTTAGTTTGTTAATCATGTATTCAAGTTGACTTGTATTTGGTCTTTCTTCGAAATAGTTTTCAATGATGTTAGGTATTGAATTGGAATAGGTTTGTTGCTTATAAAATGCTCTTGCAGCCGTGGGAGCAACAAAAATGCCAAATTGCGTTTCAGTACCGTACGGAGGAACAGCAATATCCTTTACAATAAAGCTAGACGGACGGTTATAGAGCTTACCACCTTCAATTTCTTGAATGGCTTGAAGTTCTTTTTTCGTCGCATCATCCTTTCCCCCAACCATTCTTAGCAGGCAACCTTGTTCTGCAAACAGTTGAAGTAAGATAGTTTTAGGCCGAGCCATTATATTTTACTCAAAATTTAGGGAACAACTACTTTTAATATAGTATAGGATGCCGAATATTTCATTCTTCTTGCCTGATTACCTCTCGCATAACCGCGACTTTTGCCCTTAAGCAAAATCCACTGGTTATGCAAGAGGTCTAATACTAAAGACCAAGTAGCGGCGCAAATTTCAGCGGCAAAACTCGCTACACACCAACAAATATCTTTTGCTAGTGAGCCTGAAAAGCTAAAAAATGTATTTACTCACTGTCAATATGCTGGGGAAGCAGGACAACATGTGATTGATAATTATTTCATGCGGCTCACCCGTCAAGTACCCCTAACGCTTTAATATAAGACGAAGCTCATGCATCAAATGATGTTTATTTTCCCTTACTTCATCATCTAAAGTTAACTTTTCTTCACACTTTTGTAGGACTACGCTGTAACCCAACACCTCAACAATTCTAATTAGATTGCTAACTTTAATATCTTGCTGTTTCACAACGCGCAAATTTTGTATTAGAGAAGGCGGTATATTTTCCTGCTTGCGATAAGCAATGTAAGCGCCCCTAAAAAATGCATCGACCGCAATGCCTTAACATTACCTATTCTGCTCTTTTTTCAGCAAAGGAGAGGAGATGTTAAGCTTAAATGTGGTTTTTAATATAATGTTAATAATTTAATTGTATAATTATTTGTCAAATAAATAGTATGGTGCTTATTCGATGACTGATAATCAGGAACATCCAATAGATATGTTTCAACAATTTCTGGATAGGAATGTTCATTGTTTTTCTAAATATATGGTTTTCTTTCAAGGGACATACATAGATTTAGTAAATGCTCAATTTGGTGATAGTAATCGAGTAATC
The DNA here is from genome assembly GCF_000953135.1 of Legionella fallonii LLAP-10. Classification (NCBI taxonomy): domain Bacteria; kingdom Pseudomonadati; phylum Pseudomonadota; class Gammaproteobacteria; order Legionellales; family Legionellaceae; genus Legionella; species Legionella fallonii. The sequence continues at coordinate 2,093,121 of NZ_LN614827.1, forward strand.
CTACCGGAGCAAGGTATATGTGATGGTTTAACAACACTATGGTTACATGATTTGTATAACACAATGGGAGACTTTAATTACAATTTAAGCCTAATGGGGCCACTAACGGATCTAGATAGCTCCCAAAAATCGAGCATTATTCAGGAAGACAACAAAAATAACCTTGCTCCATCTATTGCAAAATTTATTTCAGCCCTTCAGTCATCTCAGTACAGACGATATGTGTATCTATCAGATAATATAACTCCCGGTCAACTTGACTTTGGTCTATTTATTTTTAAAAAAAATAAAAGGGACTTGCCATTGGAGGTGCTTGATATCAACCAGGCAGCAAAAGATGAGTACTTCGATAAATTCTTTTTAAAGCATCAATCTAGTTGTGACCGAATTTATACCAAAACAAACGAGAGGTGCCGTACCAGATTAAAACAACTGGAAGACGTTTTTGAAGAGATACAAAATCACATCGACGCAAAAATAGATTTTTGTATCTCTATGAGTCTGATATTCGGGGTAAATTTGATTGCTCCAGATGGTGATGAACCCCAAATTATGCAACACGTTATTGGGATCAGAGCATATAAAAATGATAAAAATCAGATCATAGGTTATCAAATTTTTGATAGTTGCCTAGGTCAAATTTATTTTTGTGATGAAAAGAACAGTTGGAATAATGTAACGGAATTTTTAAAGAATTTGTTTGATCTTTATTGCATGGAACTTTACTCAGATTTTGAATGTTCTAAATCTAGATATGCAAAATCAGAAATCAATTTTATGCAATTTTTTTTCCTGGAAACCAACACAGTCAACGCAAGACAAAAACTATTAAATGAATACGACATCTATGCAACGAAATTACGAAGACCCGCATTACTCCCATTGGCGAATTACTTACATACTCACCACTCATCAGTTAAAACCAATGCAGAGGATAATTACTTACCTCTTTCTGAACCAACCAGTCCAAAATCTTTTAACCTACTTAAATCAGATAACAAAAAATCTAATGATTACCCTTCGTTTTTTTCCAAAAACGATAAACGCTATGAAAACACTTTTCCTGATGTAGAATTCATACATCAATCGTGTGAGCCATAAAAACTAGATAGCGTTGCAAATTTAAAAGAGTTAAGTTTAACTGCTGAACAAATAACGTCCACCTTTATTTTGATGAGGAAAACGAAAGTCCATAAACCATCATTTAATTCCTCACCCCCACCCCCATCGCTAACGATAATCCCTTTATGGGCTGGATCATCACTAAAGCGAATAAAGCTTTTCTTTTCAACAGGAATATTTAATTTTGTAACACGCTCATACAAATTTCGCTCGACATCTTTAATATGGCCATGTCCACCTGACCAGAATTGGTCATTTAGTTGTTGATACAGCTGAAAAAAAACTCTAGCCTCGATATGACCAGGTCTCTTATATTCATTGGCACGAGGGTCAAAAATAACAATATACTGCTTTTTACACCAGCTTTTACAAGTTGATGCGCCAGATCTAAACCTATGAGTCCAGCACCTATGATAACTACTTGAGGCATTGTTTAATCTCTTGCAAGTTATTTATTCGAAATCGCCCTAATTGAGAAAAAACGATCAATGTGAATAAATTATAGACCGTCATTATTAATTAAATATTTACAATGACATTTCTTGTACATTTAGTAAGGACAAGGTCGTCTTTGATTAGCATCCAACCTCCGGAAGAATAAAATGATTTATCAAAAGGGATTTTCCCTTCTCCAAGTATTACTGTCCCGGTGCCCGCACACCGCAACGTCAATATTGAAGACTCACTTCAAGTGCTTCGCCCAGCTCATTTTTGAACGACGCTCTTCACGATCTTTTGAAACATCAACGGCTGACTGATTGCTTATCTTAGACTCGGTGGTTACCCCCCTCCGAAACGTACTGTTTGGTGCCAAAAATCCATGAAAGCGCGTTAAGTGAACTCAAGGTTTAGGTCTAATACCGTTAAGCGAGCAATAAAATCCAGCGGCTCAAAGACCACATGTGTAGTACATTTTTATAAGGTGTCTTCAGCTCATAACAAATAAAATTTTCTTATTGGTTTTCTCTATAATACAGTTTATCTTATCTTGAGGAAGAAAGGAGATCAAAAATGGCTATTTGGGTTAAAGAATTTTCTATCGAGAAACTGAACCACTTTTGGAAAAATCCCAAGTCTGAATTTCTTGGTATTCAATTCATTGAAATGAAGGCATCGTCACTGCGGTAATCACTACTGTTCATCTAGAAAAGACAACCCACGTCTGGGAAATTACTATTTGTAATGAAGACGGAAAAAAAGCTGTATTGCAGAATGACCGCGTCTGTTATTGCTCGATAATAAATACTACAAATGGATGTGAGGTGTGCTATGCGACAAAAACAAGAACCAGATATTTCTTTTAAGATACTGATCCTTGGCGATCGGGCTGTTGGAAAAACAACTTTGTTGCAAAAATTCGTCAATGAACTGGACCCTGATTGCTATTATGCAACCTGCGGTGTTGACCAAAAATTAAATTCACTGCGCATTTTTAATAAGCAAATCAATTTAAAAATCTGGGATGCAACAGGAGACCCAACGCTTTGGAACCTTGTTAAAAGATACCTCCCTGATACAAATAGCGCCCTGATCTGTTTTGATGTAACCAACCCATTCTCATTGAATAATGTGAGAGCATACGTTGAAAAACTGCGAGAAGTCCAACCTAATGTCCCGATAATGCTCATTGGTTGTAAATCGGATTTAACACATCGGCGCATGGTCTCTGTTGTTCAGGCTCAACAAATGGCTCAACAACTTGGTATTGCTTATTTGGAAACCTCGGGACTTAAAAAAAATAATGTTGATGAAACATTCATACAAATTACTCAGCGCATGTATTTTGCAGTCATGCTCCATAATATTCGCCCAACACTGGAAAAATATTTCAATAATTATTTAAATAATAGTTCGAATCCCATATCTAAAAGAGAAATAACTTTAAAAAAAGAATGGACGCTCCTCTTTGGACACTTATTTCGAGCCACGAGCCCAGACGAATTAAATGACTTTTTTAAAGCAACATTAAGCATCATAAACAAAGCAGATGCCCTTTTTGCTAAAAAGCATCCTATTTGGAGTTCAATCACAGCAAGCCCACTCTCATTGACGCTTAAAAAAATCTTGTCTGCTCTGGATACGTTACAAAAAAGTTTCCAGAAGGAACTCAACATAAACGAATCAGAGCCACTCAGTGACACTAGCCTTACCTTATAGGCCATTCACTCCCAGAAAAATAAACAATGATCCCGAATGGTATATTGATGCCATTGAATCTAAAGACTCAAGAGATAATTTAGGTAATATAGATGAAGAAGGGGGACGTTTCGGTACAGGAATAGATCAAAATAAAGCAGTATGTTTTATCGTTCATCCCACTGTGGCTCCATTTTTTCCTACATCACTCCGGCCATATGGCTACAGCTATATTTACATTATGGTACCCAATCAACTTTGATTTTTCTGGACAATTGATGCACCAAGACGAAAAAGTACCCCCTGCGATGTTATTTCTAAACTTTAAGCAGCTGACATAGAAATATGAGGTGGTGCGCGTATCCCCAAAAACGTACCTCTATGTACTCCGACAACTGGATGCAAAGCCTGGTTCTCTTATTGCATGCGAAGGTCTACTCGTAAGTCTTATCATGAAATGATTGATTTTAAATCAATATGATCATAAACTAACACATATATTATCCTTAACTCTTGTCGTTGGAGGTTTATAATGTCTCGTTCATTCCCTTTTTCTTGTTTTGCCATGAGTCCTGAACATGTCTTGCTTAGTAAAGATTATCAACTAAAGGGGGCTGGCTCTAATGAATGCGGGCAATTGGGTAAAGGTAAAGAAGAGGATTATAGTTCTACTTTTCTCCGCGTCCCATTTGATGGTGACCCTATCTCTCATGTATTTGCTTCGGAGTATATTAGCGTTCTTTTTACGAATAAGGGTGATGTATTGGCTTGTGGCTACGCAGGCAACAACGAGTTAGGCAAAGACTTTGGCAAAAACAATGAGACAGGTGAAGATTCGAGTCCAAAGATTGTTTATGAACCCCAACAACTTAATCCCAAAGGAACATCAATAAAAGCAATAGCAATTGGAGAGGGGCATACACTGTTCTTGAGTACTAAAGGGGATGTGTATGGTTCAGGGAGTAATAAATTCTTTCAACTGGGCTTTGATAAAGATAATGATCCCTCAGTTTACACTTTTGAACCTCTTAACTTATCCTCAAAGGTAAAGCAAATCGCGGCGGCGAATAACAATAGTTTTATATTAACTGAAGAAGGTGTGCTTCTCGGTTGCGGTCGCAATTTTTATGGTCAACTTGGCTTAAAACATCGTAACCCAGTCCATCAGTTTACTAAAATTCCTTCTCCTGATAGAAAAAAAATCGAAAAAATAGTTGTATCTTTCGGCTCCAGCTTTTTATTAACAGAAGATGGGCAAGTGTATGGGTGTGGACAAAGTGACGCTGGTGAATTAGGTGTGAAAACAGGTACTGCACAAGTTCCTGATTTCACACGTGTTCGCTTGCCAGAAGGAGTTAAGATTAAGCACCTCATCGCAGGCAATGGGTTTGTTCTTGCTTTAAGTACAGAGAATGTTGTATTTGGCTGGGGGTCAGGCCACTCGGGAGTTCTTGGTCCAGAACATGTAAATAAGCAAAATGTTGTGCCGCAGCCAATTCAGCTGGGCGACTCTCCCATTATCGGGATGTACAGCAACAATAAAAATTTAGCTGTGTTCGTGAATACAAAAAATGAAGTAATTGTTTTAGGTCGTGCCACACAAGACCTGACAGAGAACATCAAAAAAGAGCTAAGTGAATTTTTTGCGTCACAATTCGTGTCACAAGAGCCGGGCATAAAACGCTCATCCAAAGAAAAGTATGCCGATATCGTTTTTTTCTCGTCGCAGCCAACGACGAGTTCTGATCTAGTGTCATCCGAGCATGCCGAGGAGCCTAAGGAGGATGAGGAAGAGTCTAAGGGGTTATCTCAATAAGTGTTCTGATCACTAGAGTGCCAAACGGTTTAAATGTGTACACAGATCTCCGCCTCGATGTTCTGTGGCTTGTCTGCAGAACCCAACGATGCTGAGACAAAATTGTTTTTCAAAATGCGAATAGTCTTGAATCAGCATCGACTTCACTCAACTCTGGGATATCAGACACCAGATGAATTTGAGTTAGCCGCATAAAGTTGGGGTCCGGTATTTCGAGGGAAGATCAGTTCCATTTTGGAACTCACTGCTAGACACTTAAATTTGGTACGCACTGCGTACCAAATCTCAAATTATTCCATTTAAGTCTTATCGAGATTTAAAAAATAACGAGTTGCTTTAAGTTCGCCAGTTCGTTTGAGGATATTTTTTTTAACTAAGTCGTTTAGATCCCTGGTTGTTGTAGCGATCGGTGCGCCTGTTATACTCATATAATTTTTAGCACTTAAACCACCTACGAATCCATCAGGCCCCGCATTAAATAATCTTAATAAAACTTTTTCTTGCCTTGGATTAATTTTTCCTTCCGCTTCCCTTAAAATAACAGCCTTCTTAATAATAAAATCAATATATAAATAAGTACCTTGTTGCGCTTCCAGAGCGATGTTAGCAAACCATATCAACCAAGATGTTAGATCTAAGGTTTTACTTGCTAAACCTAATTGTTGATAATATTCCTTTCTTTTTTTTAATAATATTTTTGCCAATACCGTCATTACTGGTTTTGAAAATCCTTGAGATAAGGCTTTTTCTGCTATAGCTCGCCCTATTCTTCCATTCCCATCTTCAAAAGGATGGATACTCTCAAACCATAAATGAGCTATTCCTGCTCGGGTTAATGTGGGTAAAGGAGCAGAACCTGTGAGAGAACTCCGTTCAAACCAATCAATAAATTGCTCCATTTGGTCCGGAACACAGTGTGAAGGAGGCGCTTCAAAATGGATTTTTCGATCATAATCAGGCCCAGAAACAATTTGCATTGCTTCTTCATGCTTACGATAGTGACCAATATGTTCCAAATGATGGCTATTGCCCATTAAAAATTGATGCCATTCAAATAAGACCTGATGTGTTAGTGGACTAGAAATCGTTTGGTATAAATTAACCATCATTTTAGCGATCCCACGTTCTGCCATGCTAGCTCTAGGAGCTTCTGCAGATAACCCTAACTCTTTTTTTATAGAAGATTGAACACTATCCCTGTTTAAATACTCCCCTTCAATTTCAGAACTATCCAAAGCATCCGTACACATTAAATCGATAAATAAATTTTGCTTACCTTCTTGCGAAATATGCTGTGAAGAACCAATAATGATACCCGCATGCTCAGTAAAAGACTGTTCATACACAACTAATTTATCGGAGTCCCAAGTAAAATTAGGCCAATTCTCCAGCTGCCAATTCCATTTCATGATTAATAACCTCTCTTTTTATTAATCAAAATATAGCATGATTATGATTAATAAAATATAGCTTTATTAATCACTGCCTAATTTTAAATAAGGCTAACGACCTGGCATTTCCAGATTCTGAATTAAGAGCATATCTCGTGGCAGGCCTTGCTTTTTGTCTTCTGACTAGAAGTTGGAAAAAAGCAAGATCTGATCCTAGGCATTCGCTTACCCACTGAAGAAGAGCTGCGTGTTGAATTAGTATATTAAATATTTCATATTCACTTTCATCATGTAAATTTAAATAATAAGATGCAAAATATGCCAAGGATTTGAACCTAAAATGGTGAATAAAGTGCTTACTAACGCAGGTTGGATAGTACCTGGCAATGACGGTAATGCCTCACAAAAACGAAGAATTAAGGGATACGTATTCCTAGATGCCATATTTTTACCGAGAAAGTCTGGTCTCATGAATTCTAATTGTCCCACTCGTTCCACCTGTGATTTTGATGGTGGTACGCCTAAAGCCCAGTAACCACAAGGGTGTACCACTTGCCCTATTTGTTCGACGTATTTTTAAGATGTAAGTAAAAATATATTAGGTTGTATCGGCTTTTATGAAGATGATTTCCCGTATTACGACTTCGTCTAATACGGGCTACACTTGCTAAAATGTTAAATAAAGTAAGAAGGGATTTATGCAGTCACTACTAACTTATCTTTAACTTTAAATATGCTTCTTTATGATAAACAAAGAATTATCTCTTATTACTACTTCGCACTTAATATGGACTATTCACTTTGCTTTCTGCAATGTATTATTAACCTAAATAAAATGTCTAATAGACTAACTTGTTCATTTTTTAATGTTGTTCATTTTAAATGAACAACATTAAAAAATGAACAAGTTAGCAATATCAATTTATAAAATCCCGTATTACTCTGCGCTAATACAGGCTACGCTCGCTAAATGATTCCTTCTGCGAATTTGACTAATCTCCTCAAATACAAAATAAACATGAATAACGATTACTCCTGCCTTAATAAGGGCGGACTATCAATTTATTATAATAATAATTTGAATTCTTCATTAATCTGAACTTTACTGTTAAATGGGTGGTATAAATTAACTTTCCATTGTCTATCTGCGATGGCTATTTTTATGATGGTTATTATCTATTACGCGCTCGATATTAATAGTTACAATGAGCTCGCATTAATTATATAAGAAAAATTTTTTACCACCCATAATAACTGGGCAAATTATATGGATAATATTGATTTCAAGGACTGTCGAACAGTTAAAGATTTATCCCATTTTTTAGGGATGAATTATAAGAAACTTTCTTCTTTAATTTATCCAAACACAAATCGCCTTTATGTAACATTCATCATTCCGAAAAAAAGTGGAGAAGATAGAACAATTGATGCGCCTAAGCCAATATTGAAAGCAATTCAGCGTAAGTTATCTATAGAATTCAATAAAATATATAACCCTAGAAAAAATACTCATGGATTTATCTGCGGAAAAAGTATAGTCACAAATGCTAATCAGCATATCAATAAAAGATATATTTTTAATATAGACTTTAAGGACTTCTTCCACTCTATACATTTTGGAAGAATAAGAAACTTATTTATGAGTGACTTATTTGCGTTTACATATGAAGTAGCTACTGTTTTAGCGCATATATGCTGCCATAATAATCGACTGCCACAGGGTGCGCCTACCTCACCTGTATTAACAAACATCATTTCTTTTAAACTTGACAATGATTTGTTCAAGCTATCTTTTGATAATAAATGCTCCGTAACAAGATATGCAGATGATGTTTCATTTTCTTTTTCTTGTAACAAGCGTAATTTTCCAAAAGATATTTTGTATTTTAATAAAGCTAAAGAAATAGTGCCGGGCATAAAATTAAGGGAAGTAATAGAGAAAAATGGTTTTGAAATTAATAATAACAAGGTACGACTACAAAATAAGACTCAAAGACAGCAAGTCACAGGCATAACGGTTAATCAAAAATTAAATATCCATAGGAGTTATATAATTAAAACTCGCTCGATGCTTCACGCTTGGGATAAATATGGATTAGAGCAAGCTGCGAAAGAATATCTAAGCAAATACATAGAAAAAGACTATAGCAATAACGATAAGAACAGAATTAACAGCAATGAATCACTTTTTTTTAAGCAAGTTATAAGCGGTAGGATTAATTATATAGGGATGGTGCGAGGCATTAATGATGAGATATATAGAAAAATTCGTTATAAATATAGTTGTCTTATTGGCGTTCCAGATGAAAATCTAAAAAAATCCTTGGATGATATTCTATCAGAAAGTGTTTTTATTCTAGAAAATAATATAGGCATTGCTCAAGGAACTGCCTTTTTAGTCGAACAACTCGGTTTAGTTACCGCTTACCATGTTATAGAGGATATTAATGAAGAAAATAGCTGTCTAATTGATTTCTTTAGATGCAATGAAGTAGATAAAAAAAGAAAAGCAACTTTATTTAAGACGTCACAAAAAAACGATATAGCAATATTTACACTAAATAATAATTTTCAAGATATAACACCTCTTAAATTAGGTGACGCTTCAAAATTAAAGCGTGGGGTAGAAATTAAACTATTCGGGTTTCCAGGTTATAACACTGGTGATGAGTGTCATTGTGATAATGGGAAAATAACTCAGAAAAAAAAACTATATGGATTTGATGTATGGTTAGTAGATATTCCCATTACACACGGCATCAGCGGTGGTCCAGTACTCAATGCCAACAACGAGGTAATTGGTATAGCAATTGTAGGATCAGAAAAAAATGACAAGTCCACTATCAGTCAAGGATTTATTCCAATTACGAAAGCTTTAGCGATGCTACAGGATCAGTAAGAGTGATCTTTATTGTGATTTGTTATTTATTAGTGCCCCATGGAGGACTTAATTCACCGATAACTCAATGCCGCTGCGCGGAATCGAACCGCAGACCTTTTGATTACGAATCAACTGCTCTACCAACTGAGCTACAGCGGCTTGAGAAAAAGTATACTGTAGTTTTATAGGGTTGGAAAACATGTTTTTATTAATGATTGACCGGTTAAAACAAGTCGGTAAATATCTATTATTACAGTAAAACTTGCCTTTATTTGGATTAAATAAAGCAGTTGGCAAGTTAATTTCTATACTGTTGAGAAAATGGGCATAAAAATTATTTCTTTCAAAAGCTCAAATATTATGCTATAAACACTAAAAATGCTCATCTTGATTATTTATTTCAATACCGAGATAAAATAATTCCTGCTATAAATCAAATAGATAAGTAATTTTCTAATTTTTTTAGGGTGTAATGGTTTTAATCTTTTTAAGATAAATATAACATTACCTTCTTTAATTTATTGAGAGAACTAAACAGCCTGTGAAAAAGAATATTCCAACTATATCCAAACCAATTAAGGATAGCGGTTACCGCCGAGGGTTAAAAGATCGCCATGTTCAGTTAATTGCTTTAGGCGGCATTATTGGATCAGGTTATTTTCTAGGGACTGGAGAGGTCATCAATCTCGTAGGGCCGGCTGTATTTATTGCCTATATTTTGGGCGGATTAATTATTTATTTGACTATGCTGTGTATGGGAGAGTTGGCGGTTGCTATTCCCATTTCAGGTTCGTTTGTTACTTATACTTCTGATTTTATTTCCCCGGCGGTCGCCTGTGGCGTGGGATGGTCTTATTGGATCAGTTGGGTGGCCTATATCCCTGCTGAGTGTGTTGCTGGTGGTATTATCATGGAGATGTTTACCGGAATTAATGGTTATCTATGGGCTATTTGTTTCGGCTTTTTAATTACCTATATCAACCTGGCTAAGGTCGATACTTTTGGCGAAATAGAGTTTTGGTTAGCTCTAATTAAAATCGTTGCCTTGATGGTATTCGTCGTCTTAGCGATTGTAATTTTCCTTGGTCTTTACAATGGCACAGAGCCTCCCGGATTTATTGGCTTTAAATACATGCTGGGAGACGGGGGGCTGCTTCCCAATGGTCCTATGTCACTGCTAACCGCCATGGTCTTATTGCTTGTTAACTATCAAGGCTCTGAAATCATTGGTCTTGCAGCAGGTGAGTCAGAAAATCCTGCTCGTATGATTCCTCACGCTATTCGTAATGTCACCCTTAGAATTCTGTTTATTTATATTATTCCAGTGTTTTGCTTGGTGTTAATATTTCCTTGGCAAAAAGCAGGTTTATCCAATTCAGTATTCGCTGATGCTCTTAATTTCTATGGCCTCAAATGGGCAGGAGCTGTGACGAGCTTTGTTACTCTAACCGCCACTTTATCTTGTGCAAATTCTGGGTTTTATGGCACGGTGCGTTCTCTTAATGCCTTAGCACGTGATGGAATGGCTCCGCATACTTTTGCCAAATTCAATCAGAACGCCATCCCACAAAATGCAGTAATTGCTACATTGATTGGTGTTTGGATGCTATTAGGTGTGGGATACTTTTTTGGCCAAACGAAGCTTTATATAGCATTACTATTGGTCTCTGGATTCACTGGCGCTTTAGCATGGATTTCTTTGTGTGCGTCGCAAATCAATTTCAGAAGAAGGTTGTATCAGGCGGGTTATACTACTAAAGATTTACGTTATGTCACCCCCTACTCGCCTTACACTGGAATTATAGCGATTGTCCTAATGCTCATCGCTTTGTTTTTCCTTGTATTGAATAAAGATCCAACCTATAAATTAGCTTTTGGCTTTGGTATGGTGAGCTTTATAGTGCCTATAGCTCTATACAAGTTATTTGATTTGTCCAAGAACCGACGTAAAGCCTTACATGTGAAAAGTAGGGTCAAATTCCAAGATGTATTCCCTCCGCTCTAAAATTCGCGAAAAAAAGTGGCTCAACTTCAGTACATATAGCCTGGTTGATTGTAATCAGGCTAAGCGTATATGCCCCACGAGGCCGATAGAAGAGGCTCCCCATAGATGCTCTAGCGAGCACTCTCTCTGATAGGAGCTAGATACATACTAATGAAGTTTTTTCCCGTTAGGTACTTTAGGATCAGTGGTAACCAAACAAATAGCACCATTTTCATCAGAGAAACCGACTAATAAGAATTGTGAAATGAACCCGGCTATATTCTTCTCTCCCAAATTCACACACCCTACTACGGAGCGCCCTAATAAAGATTCTGGGGTATAATGTACCGTCACCTGAGCAGATGTCTGTAAGATGCCAATATCTTTACCAAAATCGACCCAAACCTTATATGCTGGTTTTTTCGCTCGTTGAAATGGCTCTACTTTAACTACAGTTCCAGAGCGAAGTTCTATTTTTGCAAAATCATCATAAGTTACTATCATGTTTTAAGCCTTTATCAATCTTCTTAATAGTTCTTATTATCGGTGCGTAATACGCTGTTTCTCAGAAACTAAACTAATTACTTTGGGATTGTCAATCTTGGCATGCATTCTCAGTACGTATTTGATTATCGGGCTAGAGCAAAGAGCGTACTAATGCCCTCTCCCTAAACCTCACTGCCATTAATTTAACGTCAGTTTGGATAAGAAGCTTATTAGATCCAGTCTCTATCTCGATCCATTCCTGAGGAGTCGCTTTAGCACGTCTCGAAGGGTTTTGGTACAGTGCCTAGCTTTCGAGATGGGCAAAAACCTCATCAGTTCGAGCGGGGCAAGGTAAATTCTGAGTTCCTTATCCGAAACCGACGTTAATTTAAGAAATTTCGAATCCCCGCGGGATCCATGGTGTGGCTCCAGTTATGGATACTGCGGTCGAAGCCGCGGGAACTCGGCATTAAATAATCCTTTAACTTAATGGCAATGTCCCCAGACCTCTCTTGCAATTTATTATCGATTTCCTAACAAAACTCCTTAGGTGGGAGAAAGAATTTTTCGAGCCATGGACAATTAAAACATCAGGCCAACAATGAGTGCTTAATTTGGCAAATTGCCCGCAATCACTACAGCATCGTGCAGTATTCGCTAAAGGCTAAGCAAACAGCCTCAGGATTATCTATCCAGGGGAAATGTCCCGCTTGAGAGATTGTCTTCATTAATATATTGTTGCGTCTAAATTGAGTAGCATCATGAAAAAGTTGCAATGGGGTAATATGGTCGTTTTCCCCAGAAAAAATTAACGTAGGTATAAATTCCGGAATCCATTGTGCTTGATAAATGTTATCGAAATTTTGTGCCGACCAATCACAAGTCTGATGGTTATAGGGCAGATTTTCAAGAAAAGATAAATCCCTCGTTAAGCCTGCCTCAGAGAATAAATAAGGAATGGAGGCTAAGACCATTTTTTTTAATAGCTCATTATTGGGAGAGATTAGGTATTGCTCATGCAGGTTGTTCAATTCATCTATAGGATTTTGCTGCACGTACTTGCTAAAAAGATGTTGCCATGAAGAATTAGGCGCGGAATCCATCAATACCAGACCTTTTAGCCAAGATTGTAATATAGGCGTCGCTAAGGCATACATGCCACCAGTGGAATGAGCGACTAAAATAACATTATCTAAAGAAGCAACCACATCAGCTAAGGCAGAAGACCAGTGAGAAAAATAGTAGCTGTCATTTTCAGTAGTATTTGAGCCATCCCCAGGTAAATCGAGATGCCACATTGAACCTGGAAGCCTAAGTAGTGAAGTTAAACCAGACAATGACTCGGAGCCCATGCCTGGTCCACCAGGCAAAAACACCCAGTTAAAAGAGTCTTTTTCCCCTTGAGTGATACGTTGCAAACGAGCTTTTAAAGACGTCCAGATGCAGTGAACCATGGCTTAAAACCTATGTCAAATATCTAAGCCAAGCATCATCAAACTACAATGAGCTCACTTGTTTGAAACTCAGGGACTAAACTTCTCAATAAAATTAACAACTCACCTTCTTGATACTCAGAACATGCTGTATTGATCATTCTCATGGTTTGAGTCAGTTCATTCCACTCTAACTCACGAAACTTGGCTTTGAATAGCTTTTCATGCTCTGTAGATGCCAATTGCTCTGATTCATGAAATAATTCTTCGTATAATTTTTCACCAGGACGCAGACCAGTATACTCAATTAGAATATCTTTTCCTGGCTCTTTTCCAGCCAAACGTATCATCTGCTCTGCTAAATAACTTATTTTGACAGGCTCTCCCATATCCAATACAAAAATTTCACCGCCATGGCCATTCACCATAGCTTGCAATATCAATTGGCATGCCTCAGGGATAGTCATAAAATAACGCTGCATGTCTGGATGAGTTACCGTTAATGGTCCCCCTGCCTGTAATTGTTTTTGAAATAAAGGAACAACACTACCTGCGGAGCCAAGAACATTACCAAATCGAACCGTAATAAACTGAGTTTCAACTTTATCATTTAAGTTCTGACAATAAATTTCAGCAACACGCTTGGTAGTCCCCATGATATTAGTTGGATTTACGGCTTTATCAGTGGAAATTAAAATAAATTTTTCCACTCCATAATTCACACTGGCTTTAGCCACTGTCTGCGTACCCAACACGTTATTATAGACGGCAACACGTATCTGATTCTGTAGCATAGGCACGTGTTTGTATGCTGCAGCATGAAATACTATTTCTGGTTGAAAGTGTTCAAAGACGTGGTTTATTGCGATTTCATCAGTAACGCTGACTAATGCAGATGTTATCGGTATTTCTTGGAAATGTTCTTTAAGTTCTTGTTCTATTTTGTAAAGATTAAATTCGCTATTTTCTACTATAGTCAAACCTGCTGGCTTAAGCGCTAAAACCTGTCTACATAATTCAGATCCTATTGAGCCCCCACCGCCCGTGACAAGAATTCTTTTACCCAAAACACTGGCTGCTATTTTATCCCATTGTAAAGTAACTTCATCCCTACCCAATAAATCTTCAATATTCACGGGCCTTAAGGCATTCACCTCCACTCGTCCCGCGGCTAGGGCTGAAATACCAGGTAAAGTTCTAAAAGCTACTTTACTCGCCTCACAATGAGTAACAATGCGCCGCATGGTCGAAGATCGAGCGGATGGTATGGCAATAAAAATCAAATCGACAGAATAACGATTAACAAACTCAACAATCTGTCGCGTGGTGCCGAGCACTCGAATCCCATGAACTTCTAAACCAGTCTTGCTGATATTATCATCAACAAATCCGATGAGTTTATAAGGACTTCCACGTTTTAAATCACGAACCAGTCCCTCACCAGCCAGGCCAGCCCCAACGATAAGCACTTTTTTAATATCTGTCTCTTTATTATCGTGGCTACGCTTGTCCCAATGTAAGCGACATATTAATCGACCACTACAAAGCAAGGTAGCGAGGATCATGCAATATAAGGGAAAAACTGAACGAGGAACATAATTCAGTAATGAGGTCAAATAGAAAAAAGGAATCACTAAAACAACAGTACTGACAGTCGCTTTTACAATGCGAAGAACATCATTTAATGAAAAAAATCGCCACAACCCTCTATAAATTTTACAATAATAGTAACAACCGATCTGGACAACACTGAGTGAAATCAGGGCAATGACGGAGTGAGTGGAATTTAAAATACTGGGATAAGGATGCAGATTATAACGCAGCCAATAAGCACCATACCAAGAAATAGGGATTGCTGCTATATCATATAAAATAACAGGCAATAGACAGTAGAATTTTCTTAAGAGTAAAATTAGTTTTTTCATCATAAAAACAAAAGGCCTAATCCTTTTTAATACAGAGATAGTACACTATGTTCAACAGCATCGCATTAAAAATTAGTATACCATAGTAAACAATTCATAACGATATGATGAATCTTGATTATCAGTAGATATTGTTTTCGACAATTTATACTTATTTCCGCCTTCAAGCAGCTGTTTCAAACACACATCACTTGGTGTATAAATAACTTGCCCCTGCTTTAATAGTGAAGTCAAAATAACAATGTCTGGTTTTTCTTTTAAAATATCATGACAAAACTGTTCATACATATACGCCTTAGGGTATTTCGTCATAGAAACATTATTCAAACAATAAGAGTCTATAAATTTTAAATTACTTTTATAAGGAACATATCCGGCATCAGCAATAACCACCGTATCGCCTTGCTTGGTATGAGTATTTAGCCATTGTACTACACTACCTCTTAATTTCTCTCCCTCTAGTGGATTGTTCTTAAAATAACGATAATCAGCAAGAGTCATCATGGGGATTAAGAAAAAAGCAATACAAAATGTAACAATGAACAAAGACAGAGTAAAAAACTGATCTCGTTGTTTTAAATACAATAAAAGAATCTCACTGATGCCTTTCCAGGCCAAAGGCAATAACAATACGAAGGCAGGCAAGAACAAGCGATTGTCGAAGGCAACTATAGGATCAGCCCCCATAAGCATGATTAAATAAAGTACGCTAGGTAGGCCTAAAAAATAATAACGAATATCATTTCGTTTTTTAGTCCACGCATAAAGGGCTAATAAGGCAAAAGGCCAGATTAATTTAAGGTAATTAATATCTAATAACATAGAGGTATTAGCAAAGCCTTTACAATAAATCGAATTGGGAAACAAAAAACCATAATAGTGCCAACGCCACAAAAAATAAGGGGCAAAAATTAACAGCAACATAAGTACAAAAAGAAACATCCCCTGCCAATAAGCAGTTTTCTCAGCTTTAGGTCTATCGCAATACAATAAAATAAAAAAAACAGCCATCAACGATGGAGCTTCTGGGCGAGTTAACCCCGCTAACGACAGCAAAAATCCAGCTCCAAGGAATGATAATACTCTAGGTGTACCACGTGTATTAGGAAAAAAATGATATCCCAAGCCGCGAAAAGAAAAATAAACCGTACCGCAAAGCAATGCTTGATATACTGTAGTTTCAAATCCACTGACAGCCCATATTATTTGCCCTTTATAAAATAATAGAGCCATACAAGGAAGCAAAGATTGTCGCCAATCAAACCAAAATCGACTGATCAGGTAAATGAAAAAACAAGTAAAAAAAAGTCCAATTAAACCAGCAACTTTTAAAGAAATTACCGGATCAATATGAAAAAGAATTGATATAGTCCCTAGTACTACAAAACTAAAGTTGGAATACCCCTCTACTGGCGGCGAATTAATGTTCCATAATAAGCCATCTCCCGCAGCCCAGTTTTTGGCATAGCGCAAAGAGATAAACATATCATCTATAGTGAATGGCCAAATTGCCTGTATTTGCAGAACAAACAAGTAGGAAAAAATAAGAATAAATAGACTATCAAACCAACGTACCCTTCCCTTCATTGCGTGATAGCCATGCAGGTTAAAATAACAAAGCACCACAGATTAAGTCTTGATAATCTATCGCTTAAAAAAACATTAACTGGGTCATCATTATCTACTTCTTGAGTTGACAGCCAAGAAAAACGCCATAAGGCAAAAGCGGCAAAAGGCAAAGTTAACATAAAATAAAAAGCCTCATCACGGGCGTAGATCGTATACAACAAATACGTAAAAAAACAAGCAGCCCCAGTACCATTAATAAGCTGCTGTAAATGTATTGGATTATATTTTTTTAAAACCTTACGTGTAGAATGTTTTAATCCCAATTGCAGTTCCAAGCGTCGCTTGTTTAATGCAATAAATAAACTCAATAAAGTTGCCGCGACGGTTAGCCAAATAGAAATGGGTAGTCCTATCCCTATGGTACCAGCTAAGACCCGCAACATAAAACCTGCAGCAATACAGACAACATCCAAAATAGGAATTAACTTTAATACATGGTTGTAGGCTAAATTAATAACTAAGTAAACAGTAAGGATAATCGCCAGAGTTTTTGATATTAACCAACCCAAAACTAAACCCGTAATCAACAGCAAGAATAACATAAAGATTGCTTCTGAAACGGTAATGCTGTCATTGGCTAAAGGCCTACGACATTTATGAGGGTGTAAACTGTCCTCAGTACGGTCCTGTATGTCATTATAGACATATACAGCACTAGCAATGAGGCAAAAAGATAAGGACGCAAGTAAAGCAGGAACAAAGTAGCCAGTCGCGGGGGCATAAAAAAAACCGAGCATTACAAATGCAGCTTTAGTCCAATGAGATATTCGCAGTAATAAAAAAAAATGGCTCAGTTTTTCCATGCAACCTACCTTTATAATGTTATTTGCTAGTTCAAACATATGAAATCTTCCAAAACCTATAAAACATATAACTCAATGCGACTCATCTCTTTTTGGCAACAACTCAAGCCACTACCTGTCGCGGCACTCAAGACGCCTGAATATATCATTACAAATTAGCATAATCATGAAAAAAATCATCATTTCAATACCTTAATTATCAAATAAAAAATAAAGAGGTAAGAGATTGCAACATTTTAGTAAAAAATAATCAAATAACGTTGCAATTAAACAATTAAGAAGTAAGATTAATAGACACATGGATATCACATTCGGCAATAGAAGTTATTTTTCGTTTAGTGAACACCAAAATGATTCGTAATGGGGGGAGTCATTTCTAACGAATATTAACTATGACGAAATGTGGGTGGACTACTCTCAACGGATATGAGGTTATTATGCGCTATATTTTTCCAATAGATGCTCCAGATAAAATCAGTATATTACGTCAGCAATTTCAGAAATTAAAAAATATTAATATCGATGATGAACCCTCCATGATAAGGATGCCTACCATGTTTGGGGGGATCGATGTCAAAGCGAGAAAAAGACAAATTGTATTCCTAGAAAAAATACATACTATTCTTAGCCCTAATCTGAAAAGATTAGATGAAATTACCAGCCCAGAACAATTACCCGCTGCGATTACCGCATGGAGAGTTTATCTTACAGCATGTTGGTATGTTCAATCGCAAAACTCGAGCGGCAGTGAATTTAATCTATTGATTAATCATGACTTAGGAATCACCGCAGAGAATTTCGCAGATGAAGAGGATAAAGATAATTTCTATGCAACAGCCAATCGGTTTGTCAATGCTAAAGATGCATTAGATGATGCCAACGTCGCTCTGATTCAAGCAAAACAAAGACCTTTCACCGAACAAGAATGGGGCGAGTTTACTGAGTTTATTGCTAAATTCCATGTAAAAAAAGAATCAACTAATATGTACACCAATTACCCTATCACCTCTATTACCCAACCCTTATTTAGTGCAACCTTCACTTATACAGGGGCAACTGTCGGATTATTAAGCGGCGATGTCATTAGCAAATCGACTAAGGCTATGTCTGCAAAGTATCAACTTACAGCATTGATAGGCGGTAGCTTGCTGATGTTTGGTCCTGCTGGACCAACAGGTGTTGCTTTATTTGCTCCGGTTATAGCCAGTAAATTAATTACAGCTTTTTGTAGTATCACTTTAGCTCACGTCCTTGGCACCACTATGGGAATGCTAGGTTATGGAGTAGGTACCGTAGTCGGTTTCCCACTGGATTTGGCATACCACCTACTGTGGAAAGTATGCAATTTAATAAATAATTACTGTCATACCATGCCCAAACAACCGGCGATCACCGGTATGCGTCTTTCTGATGGTATGACGATAATAGGCGGTGTAGCCGTGGGTATCACCTCTGAAGAGGAGCTAGCGCAATATGATAAAAAGCAAATTATAGAGCTAAGAGAAGACGGCTCTATGTATTTAGGGGGCAAGCCCATTATTACTTCAGAAAATGGGCTCCAACTCCCTGTGGAAGTAGTTGATCAATTAAAAGAGCATTTAAAAATCTATGCGATAGAATTGTTGAAAACTCAGGCTGCAGGTAAAGAACTTGAGTCAACAACATCACAAGCTACAACCAATATGCCACAAGAAGAAACCACAACGTGCACTATGTGATAGCGACGTAATAAGCCAGCTCTAAAATTATAATTTTAGAGCTGGCTCCACAATACCATTGAATACACTCCCACTAAGCCCTTTCTTTAGCTCAGCAAGCGACATCAGCTCCCCAATAATTTTATTAATTATCGGAGAAAAGAACCATACTGCATCACAACTTGCTCTTCGCCCAAAAGATTAGACAAAAGAGAAATTAACTCATCTGATGGTGTAACATGCCATTGCTGCGGTAGACTGAGGTGCACTCGTGCGGATTCATTAGTATACGATAGCTGAACAATGCAGCGACCTGGGTGAGCTTTTAATAAGGCTTGCATGGAGGTTAAGATTGATTGACTGTTGTGTGTTAAACGTAATTCTAAGCAACGTGCAAATTTAGTACGGGCGCTGGAAATATTGTAAAGTTGACTAGCGGTCATTTTCACTCCACCACTATAATCATCGTGAGCGACTTCCCCTTCTATAACAAGCATGTCTCCTGAAGCTAAAGGGTCGGTAAACTGCTCAAACACCTCTCCAAAAACAACAACATCTAATCGTGCAGTTGAGTCATCCATACCAATAATCACCAACTTCTTACCCCGTTTGGTAATAATCTTTCGAATACTAGCAACCTGAGCACAAATATTTGCTTTTTTATGGTTCGATGGATTCAGTTGTCCTAATGGAATAATAAAATCGCTAAACTCACGGCGGTAGTGGTCTGCAGGATGTCCTGTAAGGTAAAAACCTAATACCTCTCGCTCTCCTTCTAACCGCTGCGCTTCAGACCAGGGTTTGCATGGGACATACTTTTGCTCACTGGCGTTATCTTCTAAAAGGGAAAACAAGTCAAACTGTCCACTTGACTGATTTTGATGCTCTTTTTCTGCAACTTTTAACGCTTTCTCTAACGAAGCAGTAAATACGGATCGCTCTTCTTTCCAATCATCAAAAGCGCCACTTTTGATTAACGCTTCAAGTACTCTTCGATTGACCTTGCGCAAATCAAGTCTTTGGCAAAAACTGAATAAATCATCATAAGCACCATTTTGTATTCGTTCTTCTATAATGCAATCAATAGCTGACTCCCCTGCTCCTTTAATAGCACCAAGTCCATAAACAATAGTGCCTTTATCATTAACGGTGAAGGGATAAAATGAGTGATTAATAGACGGCGGAAGAATGTCTAACTTCATATGAGCACACTCATCAATAAAGGTTACTACTTTATCGGTGTTATCCATATCAGACGACATAACGGCAGCCATAAATGCTGCTGGATAATGGGCTTTTAACCAAGCAGTTTGGTAAGCAACTAAAGCGTATGCAGCGGAGTGCGATTTATTAAATCCATAACCCGCGAATTTTTCCATCAA
Source organism: Legionella fallonii LLAP-10 (assembly GCF_000953135.1). Classification (NCBI taxonomy): domain Bacteria; kingdom Pseudomonadati; phylum Pseudomonadota; class Gammaproteobacteria; order Legionellales; family Legionellaceae; genus Legionella; species Legionella fallonii. The sequence goes on from NZ_LN614827.1 coordinate 2,113,806, forward strand.
ATCAAAGATATGCGTTGCAACTTTCTCATCCACGCCTCTTTCAGTTGCCCCGGTGGTAAAAATTTCACGTTGCTTAGCCATTTCCTCGGGCTTTTTCTTACCCATAGCTCGTCGCAATAAGTCAGCGGCGCCTAAAGTGTAATTAGCTAATACCTGAGCAATTTGCATCACTTGCTCTTGATACAAAATAACCCCATAAGTGGGTTTCAAAATGGGTTCCAAATCAGGATGTGGATAATCGACTGCAGCCCTACCATGCTTACGGTCAATAAAATCATCCACCATACCAGACTGTAGTGGACCGGGTCTAAACAGAGCAACAAGAGCGATAATATCCTCGAAGCAGTCCGGTTGTAACCTACCAATCAGCTCTTTCATCCCACGGGACTCAAGCTGAAACACTGCTGTTGTTTTACACGCTTTCAATAGATCAAATGTTGCCGAGTCATCGGTAGGTATTTGACTAATATCGACAAGGTCTAAACCTGCCTTTTCACGTTGTTTATTTACTATAGCTAATGCCCAGTCAATAATAGTGAGTGTTCTGAGTCCCAAAAAGTCAAATTTGACCAAGCCAGCAGCTTCGACGTCGTCTTTATCAAACTGACTTACTATTTGTGAAGAACCTTCTTCACAATAAATAGCAGTAAAATCGGTAAGTCTTGACGGAGCAATAACGACTCCCCCGGCATGTTTTCCTGCATTACGCGTTATGCCTTCAAGTTTTAATGCCAAATCAATTAACTCTCGGACATCATCTTCCTCATCATAACGTCTACGAAGCTCTGGCTCCTGCTCCATCGCTTTACTTAGAGTTATTCCTATTTCAAAAGGAATTAATTTAGCCAGTTTATCGACAAAGCCGTAAGGATGGCCAAAAACTCGACCAACATCACGCACCACCGCTTTGGCCGCCATAGTACCAAAAGTGATAATTTGCGATACACTCTGCCGTCCATATTTTTCTGCTACATAGTCGATTACCCTATCCCGACCTTCCATACAGAAGTCGATATCAAAGTCTGGCATTGAAACGCGCTCGGGATTCAAAAAACGCTCAAAAAGCAGTTCATACTCCAAGGGATCAAGGTCGGTAATTCCCAAAGCATAAGCAACCAATGATCCCGCACCAGAGCCCCGTCCCGGGCCAACAGGAACACCATTGTTCTTTGCCCACTGAATGAAATCAGCTACGATCAAAAAATAACCTGGGAAACCCATTTTATTGATTACGTCTAATTCAATCTGTAATCGCTTATCGTACTCTCCTCGAGCAGAGTTTAACGCTTCCTCCGATTTTGTTCGGAACAGTTGATGTAAACGCTCTTCTAAGCCGACTCGGGATAAATGAGATAAATAATCTTCAACAGTAGAGCCTTCAGGGATAGGGAAATTAGGGAGATAGTTATTACCCAAATTAATTTTTAAGCTGCATCGTTTACTAATTTCTACCGTATTTTGTAATGCGCTCGGCAGATCAGAGAATAAAGCCTCCATCTCCTCCGCAGATCGCAGATACTGTTGTGAACTATAACGCGGAACCCGTCTCGGATCAGCCAAACTGTAGCCCTCATGAATGCAGACACGAGCCTCATGAGCATCAAAATCTTCTTTGTCAATAAAATGGACATCATTGGTCGCAACAAGAGGCAACCCCAGCTCATCGGCTAAAGCGATTAGCTTCTCATTATAAATATCTTCATCGGATCGCCCTGTTCGCTGAATCTCAAGATAGAAACGTCCCGAAAACATGGTGCTCCAGTGTAAAGCACGTGCTTTAGCTAAATCATGGTCATTAGCTAATAATGCTTGTCCGATATCACCAAATTTCCCACCAGATAAAGCAATTAATCCAGCAGAAAATTCCTCTATCCAGGAGTAATGTACGCGTGGCTTTCCTTGATATTGCCCCTCTTGATACGCTTTCGATACCAGACAAGTTAAGTTCTGGTACCCTTCTGAATTAATACATAGCAATACTAAAGACGAAACAATTTCAGGATGTTCCGGATCGTGACAAGGTAAATCACAACCAATAATGGGTTTAATACCCGCATCCACTGCATTTTTAAACACCTTAACTGCAGCAAATAAATTACAATAATCAGTCACGGCTACGGCACACATTCCTCTAGCAGGCAATGCCTTCATCAATGGTTTAACACGCACTAGACCATCGACTAGAGAAAATTCAGTGTGTACGCGCAAATGAACAAATCGTTGTTGCATAGGGGTTAAACTCATTAAGCATAATTGGTGAACTTTAACCTAAAACCAGCTCAAAACAAATACCGAACTTCAGGTTCAGCTCTCCCCTCATTCCGAAAACTTGCTTTTTTTGAAAAAGACTCTTTTTCGAGCCCCTGCTGTATAAGCTCTTACTTGGTAAAAAGCCTCACTATCGAATCCCGGCGCTATAAACAGTTGTTTGGTAAAAACCTTACTATCGAATCCCAGCGCTATAAACGGCTGCTTGGTAAAAGCCTCACTATCGAATCGGGTATAAACGGTTGCTTGATAAAAACCTCACTATCGAATCCCCGCGCTATAAACGGTTGCTTGGTAAAAAGCTCGAATCCCCGCGGCATCGACCGCGGGGTCCATTTACTGAACTATTTCCAGGTATAAATCTTTCCATTTAGGATTATTTTTTTGAATGAGATCTACCTTCCACTGGCGTTTCCACTCTTTTAATCTTTTTTCTCGAGCAGCAGCTAACGTAATATCAGTAAAAATTTCATAATACACAAGGATAGTAACATTATATTTTTGGGTAAATCCTGGGGCAAATTTATTTTTGTGTTCCCAAACTCGTTTAATCAAATCAGAGGTCAATCCTATATACAAGGTCCCATTGTGCTTATTCGCGAGGATATACACGTAGCTTTCTTTCATGAGGTTTTTTCCCAATTCCATTATAAGGGTTATTAGTAAACTTATTATTCTTTATATTCGCTAAAGCGTATAAGGAATAATAACGTACAACAGTGTAAATTATATCAGTATGGGATGCTTAAGTCCTGATAAAATATGGATTTAAGCAAAAAATCAGCCAGTTTATGTTAGAGTCGTATGGACCCCGCGGTCGATGCCGCGGGGATTCGAGCTTTTTACCAAGCAGCCGTTTATACCCAGGGATTCGATAGTGAGGCTTTTACCAAGCAACCGTTTATAGCGCTGGGATTCGATAGTAAGGTTTTTACCAAGCAGCCGTTTATAGCGCAAAGATTCGATAGTGAGGCTTTTACCAAGCAGCCGTTTATAGCGTTGGGATTCGATAGTGAGATTTTTACCAGGCAGCCGTTTATAGCGCGGGGATTCGATAGTAAGGCTTTTACCAGGCAGCCGTTTATAGCGCGGGGATTCGATAGTGAGGTTTTTACCAGGCAGCCGTTTATAGCGCAGGGATTCGATAGTAAGGTTTTTACCAGGCAGCCGTTTATAGCGCCGGGATTCGATAGTGAGGCTTTTACCAGGCAGCCGTTTATAGCGCCGGGATTCGATAGTAAGGTTTTTACCAGGCAGCCGTTTATAGCGCTGGGATTAGATAGTGAGTCCACAGAGGTAAATCGTTCTTACCAGTTGGATTGATGAGGGTCAAAGGCATCGCGAACTGCATCAGCAAATAAGTTAATGGCCAAGACCAAAAGGAACATTAATAAAAAAGCAGCAAACATTGGCCACCAAACCAATGGATCTCGCGCTAGTTCTAATCGCGCTCCATTAATCATATTTCCCCAGCTAATGGTCATTGGCGATACTCCCACCCCAACGTACGACAAAACAGCCTCAGCCATAACCAAGAAACTAAAATCAAGGACTAGAGTAATCACCACTATATGCATTACATTAGGTAATAGATGTTTGCGAATAATAGTAAACCAATTGCTTCCTTGAGCTCGAGCTGCCATAACATAATCAACTTCACGTAGTTTCAATGCCTCAGCTCGTAGCAAACGACATAAACTAGTCCAACTAGTCACGCCTAAAATAAAACATAACGCTAATAAACGGGCATCAGCACTTTGGGCTAACGTAGTAAACTGCTCAGGATGACTGGCTATATAAGTTTGTAACGACAAAATAGAAGCTGTAATTAATAAAACCCCTGGTATAGAACTGAGAGTAGTATAAATATATTGAATAATATCATCGATTATCCCACCGAAATAACCTGCAGCAACCCCTAAAAATAACGCTAAAGGCAACATAAATAAAGTGGTCAGAAGGCCTATGACTAGGCCTGTGCGTACGCTTTTAATGGTGAAATAAAATATATCTTGTCCAATTTGCCCAGTTCCCAATACATGGAATGATCGTGACAACCAGTAAGACAACAAAACAACAAAAATAAGAATGCCCAGGGTTACTAAGGCGCTAACTCCAGACGAATTCATTTTAAAAATCTGGCTTGAGCCCCCACAAAACTTGCTAATAATAACCAGTAACCAACATCCAGTAACGATTAAAAAACTAAATAATAAAGAACGTAGGGCAACTTCTTTTATAACTGAGTCTTTATCCGCGTCAGTTTTTATAGTCTCAGGAACATAAGCAAGACGTGGATATATTTGCTTTGGGAGTCCCTCACTTACTACGGTCTCTGTTACAAACATGTTTAGGGCTAAGGGTTCAGAGTAAGTTTTTTCGTAACTACTACCTAAAGGGTCTAATAGTTTATCTAGAAGAGATTCGGCATTCTCCGTTTTATCTTGTACTGAATTAAGATGAATTGAATCTAACACCCCTATAGTCAAAAACAATAATAAAACGATCCCTGCACTCACGGCTAAAGGTCTTTGTAGAATAATAGAAAAAGACATTCTAATATGTCGTTTACGAAGACTAACTAGGATAGTAATAAATCCTAATACTAAAAGGGTCAGAAAACACTTGTCTGTCCAGAGCAGTTCTAATGTCATTTATAGTCTCTTAAATCCTTTCCTTAATTTTAATCATGATAATCGTACGCGGGGATCGACTATCATGTAAGAAAAATCAGTCAACACTAATCCTATGATATAAAGTATGGAGCCTAAAAAAACCATCGCTCTGACTATAGCAAAATCCTGCTGTTGAATGGCATCAATAATATAACTACCTAATCCAGGTACCCCAAAAAAGGACTCCAAGACTAAACTGCCCATAAACAGAGAAGGAATGATGACGACTATACCGGTAAGAATGGGTAACATCGCGTTCTTTAATACATGCTTAAAAAGAACTCGCTGCTCCGACAAACCTTTAGCTCTAGCAGTCTTCACATAATCTTTATTAATCTCTTCCAAAAATAAAGTTCTATACCAACGAGAACCAGCACCTATCTGTCCTAAGACGGCTACGAGTACAGGAAGAGTAATAAATTTCAACGCATTAAGCCCTCCATCATAGCCTGAAATAGGAAATAATCGTAAGAGCTTACCAAACAGATACTGACCGCCTATGATATAAAATAAACTAGAGATGGACATTAGGATAATACAGATAATTACCCCGCTTAAATCAAGATAAGTAGTACGGAAAAAGGCCATAGACATAGCAAAAATAATATTGGTTATCACATCTAAAAACAAAATAGGCAAAGCTATGGCCAGACTAGGCCACATCCTATAAGTAATGTCTTGACTAATATCTCGTCCTTCGTCAGAGATACCGAACTCAAAGGTAAACAACTTCAATGATTTTTGGAAAAATAAAGTGTCTTGAATACGATGAAAACCTGACTGTTGCTCATTATAAAATAATGGCAAATTGTAACCATGAACCGCTTTCCAATCATCGACCGCATGTTGTTCTACATGTTTATTTCCCAAGTGCATACGCGCAATGTCATCAGGCGTATTCACCATAAAAAATAAAGCAAAAGTAAGCAGATTAATGCCAAAAAGAATGGGAATGGCGTAAAGGGTTCGGCGTATCATATACCTAATCATTGTATTTTAATCCTCGCTGCCGGCTGCTTTTCCTTTTTTAAATAAGCGAAAATCAACGGTACAATTAGTGCTAGAATAAATAGAAACAAAAGACCAAGAGGCCATAAAATAGGTTGGTTCCAAACAAGACGTAATTTATTACGCTCAGTAACATTGATCCCCACATATTTTAAATTATTGAAGGAAATAGTATTGGGTTTGACCCTAGAAACCCAATTCTGCGATAAGGTAAATTCTTCTGGATGCACTCCCCAAACCCAAGGAGCATCATCTCTTACAATTTTTAACATTTTGTCTATAAGTACTTGCCTTTGCTCATCATTGTCACGATTTTTCATCAAATCAAACAAATGATCAAACTCGGAGTTCTCATAATTGGCCGCATTTTCACCGCCAAATTTTACTTTGCCATTACGTCCATAAAGCTGGAAGAGGAAGTTCTCAGGATCCGGATAATCAGCATTCCAGCCCCAGCTAAAGATTTGTATATTGCCAGTACGCATTTTTTCCTGAAAACGATTATAAAGGGTTGCTCTAATATTAAGGTCAATACCAATGCTGGCAAACTGCTTACGCATCCAATCCATCATTGACTTATCTTCAGGACCACCCGTTGTAGTTACATCATAGTGTAAAATCAAGTTTTGGCCTGTTTTAGGATCTATACCACCAGGATACCCTGCTTCAACCATTAATTTTTTAGCATCCTCTAAAGAGCGTCTTTTTACTGCATTATCTTTCCACTCATAGACATAAGGGTTTATTCCCGCTTCACCCGCCCTATGACCATAAATACCTGGCGGAATTGGGCCCTGAGCCGGGAGTCCGCGGCCATTATAAAAAATAGCAATGTTTTCATCATAATTAACCGCAATGGAAATAGCTTGTCTTAGCTTTCTTGCTCGATCACCGGTTCCTCCCACAACTCCATCAAGCATGTTAAATCCCATATAATAAATAAAAGGCAGTAACGTTTGCGTTAGATAGATTTTTTTGTCGGTCATTTCTTTACTGAGTACGGGCTCGCCTAATTGATTAATACGAATGGCCTGATCAAAACTATCGGCACTAACCCCTGAAGCATCATAATATCCTTGTAGAAATTTATTCCATCGAGGGATAGACTCTTTTTCCAATGTATAAATTGCTTTATCTATAATAGGCAAGCGTTTACCTGCATTATTTAAATACCCTTCTTTCTTATCCTCTCCAGAAGCATTTACTGGAAAATAGACCTCTCTGTAGTTAGGATTTTTTTGCAAAACCATACGTCGGTTAGGATTATTTTCAGTTAACATGAATGGCCCAGTTCCTATAGGATACCAACCAAAAGTTAAATTCTTTTCTTCCATTCCATATTGCGAATAAAATAGATCAGCTTCCCAAGGTACTGGGGCAAAAAAAGGCATGGCTAGCCAAAATAAAAATTGCGAATATTGCCCTTTTAAAGTAATTTCGACTGTATAATCATCTATTTTTTTTATTCCCTTTAATGGGTAATTGCGCAAATCGACATAATGTGTGCCATCTGATTTGCTAGTAGGTAAAGAATTAGCAAACTCTTTAAATCCAAGGATATAGTCACTCATTAGCCCATAAACGGGGGAACTTACTTCGGGATTGGCCAAGCGTTTTATCTGATAAATATAATCGTCTATCACCAACTCTCGAGTCCCTGTATATTTAAAATCAGCTAATCGATTAATATCATGATCATCCAGATAATCCTCTGGCAAGTGAAGATATAAATAAGAGCCTTGTTTGTCTTTGGCCAATGCAGGATGAGGCTGGTACATAATTCCTTTTTTGATTTGTATCGTGTACACAGTATAACTAGGTTCGATGATGTACTTATTTAAAATGATATTTCCTTGAGCATCAAGATACTTGATCTGCGGTAGCTGGGTAGCAGTTAAAGGGATTAATTGGTAAGGGCGAATGAAATAATCATATTCAAGGAGCGGCTCATAAATTTGACCAATAAAAACATACTCATTAACTGAATAAGAACGTGCAGGATCCAATGTTTTGGGTTGTTGAGTAAAAGATGAATAATAAATATTTTCTTTAGATTCACTTTTTGGGTAAGGATCATTCATTACCCAACTGCTAGCATACCCTAAACCCCAACCGTTCAGCATATAAGCAAACAATATTCCTACTAAGACGAATCGTCCCACCAGCCATCCCTGCTCAATTAACTGCAATTAAAACTAAGTATATCCCTAAATAATCATTTGTGTAAGCTGCAAGGACGTTGCTATAAGTTATTAATTGTACCAATTTGATTTATATATAACCCATTGAAAATATTTAATCTATTTTTAAACAGTCCCAACATGAGCAACTCTCAAAAACCTTAATAATTACCATTAAAAAGTATGGATAATTTAAGCCACATCAAGTAAGGTTAACAATAAATTACTCTTCTTCAGAAACTCGCTCCAGAGAGAAATACGGAACCGGAATGTACACGCGGGTTCGAGCACTGCATCGACAATGCAATTCTCTTCTGAGGTAGAGTTTCCGAAGAAGTCTATTAATTAAATTGACATCCCTCGCTGCAAAAGATGAAAGAACGAGTAGTTATTGGGATTGAAAAACGAGATCTGGATGCAATATTGTAACCCAATGATTTATTGCTCCGAATTTAAGCTAATTTTGTAAATCACATTCATGAGCTTCAAGCATTCGCCTATTGAGGTTCAGGGAACAAATGCAAGCCAATAGGATTTTTTGGAACTTAATGATGGGCTCAACTTTAAATAGTAAATACTCAAATAAACGCGCTTTTTTTATTATTTGTTTCTTTTTTACGATCATTGTTAACCTTATAGGCTGTGTTAATTATATAGGAATTAAAAGCAATAAAAAAATTGCACCTCCTACTAAGTTTCAAACGAAGAAAAGCATCCCTAGACAACACGGCCATTGGCCAACCACTAATTGGGCAAAACAATTTGGCGATCCTCAACTTGCTTCATTAATTGATGAAGCACTACAAAATAATCCGAGCCTGGAAGTTGCCAAAGCACGAATAGTCCAAGCCAAAGCATTAGCCTCCCAAAGAGCCTCCGTATTTTTGCCCTCAGCAAATTTTACCACTCAAGTAGCTCGCGGCCGGCTTTCAGCGACTCTTTTTCCCCCTATAATAGGTGGGGGCAGCTGGTATAATTTTGGCGAGTTTTTATCCTCGGCTAGTTATGAGCTAGACTTTTGGGGCAAGAACTTAGCCAGCCACAGGCAAGCAATTTCCCAAGAAAGAGCAGCAGAAGCAGCAGAACAAGAAGCGAGACTCTCTATCGCTACATCTGTCGCTTCTGCCTACAATCAACTAGCCTATTATTATGATTTACGTCATGTGTTACGCCTTACTGTAACCCAAAGAGAAGACTTAGATAAAATATCAGCTGTTCGGCTCAAAACAGGATTAGATACCAAGGTACAATACTTTCAATCACGTAATACCACCGCAAATGCAAAAACACAATTGCGTGATGTAGAAGGACAAATAATACTAACTCGTCAGCAATTAGGTACATTACTTGGAGCAGGACCGGACAGAGGGTTAGCAATTAGACGTCCTCAGCTAAAATCCGCCTATACCCCGCAATTACCTCCTAATTTACCATTAAATCTATTAGGTCGCCGCCCAGATATAGTTAATGCACGTTGGACAGTTGAAGCAGCATGCCAAGGTGTAAAAAATGTAAAAGCCAAGTTTTACCCAGACATTAATATCCTGGGAATAGCGGGTCTTCTCTCTCTTGGGATTAGCCGCATATTTGAACAAGCTAGTGCTGAATATCAAATAGGCCCAGCGCTAAGATTACCTATTTTTGATGGGGGTAGTTTAAGAGCACAATTGCGAGGACAATACGGTAATTATGAAGAGGCTGTTGCCAACTATGATGTGACTTTAAATAATGCTTTATCCGATGTAGCCTCTCAAATTACGTCCATTAACTCTACTGATAATCAATTAGTTACTCAAAAACAAGCACTATATACTTCAGAACGTGCTTATAACTTAGCGCGATTGCAATATCGCACTGGTCTGGCTTCGCAACTAGTTGTTTTAGATGCTGAGACACTCTATCTCAATGCACAACAAACACTATTACAATTGATTGCAAATAGACGAAATCAACAAATAGCGCTGATTAAAGCACTTGGCGGTGGATTTGATGCATGCTGCCATGCGCCTAATCACAAAGCCCAAAAGGATAAGTAATGAGCGAAAGTGAAATAAAAAAGAAAATTACCTTACCCACCGATAGCGATCGACAAAATCAAAAAAGACGATTCTATCTTACTATTATGACGGCTGTTTTCGTAACTATTGGTTTGCTTTGTTTTCTTTATTGGCTAATTATTGCTCGGTTTTATGAAGAAACAGATGATGCTTATGTTAATGGCAACATCATTCCTATTATCTCACAAGTGGATGGTATTATCATTGCGGTTAAAACAGACGATACTCGTTTTGTAAAAGAAGGACAAACCTTAGTTCAATTAGATCCTATTGATGCTAGAGTAGCATTCGAACAAGCAAAAGCTAATTTAGCTCAAACAGTAAGAGCTACTCATCAGTACTTCCTTAATAACAAGGGATTAATGGCCAGTGTTGTAGTACACGAAACCAGCCTAGAGCAAGCCAAAGACGATTTAAAACGTCGTAATAATGCTGTGGGATATGGTGCAGTCTCTAGAGAAGAGCTAACTCATGCTCAAGATGCATTTAAAAGTGCTGTAGCCTCGCTAACTCAAGCCCAAGCAGCTCTTTTGGCAAATAAAGCATTAACTGATAATACAGATCTGGAGCATCATCCTAATGTGATGGAGGCAGCAGCAAGATTACGAAGAGCCTTTATTGATTTTAAACGTACCACTATTCGTGCTCCTATTGCAGGAGAAATATCCAAACGTACAGCAGAGGTTGGTCAACGTGTCACTACAGGTACTCAATTAATGGTGATTATTCCCCTAGAAGAAGTATGGGTTGACGCTAATTTTAAAGAGAAACAGTTACGTAATATGCGTATTGGACAACCTGTGACATTAACAGCAGATATATATGGTACATCTGTTGAATATCATGGAAAAATTATGGGCTTTTCTGGTGGAACAGGTAGTGCCTTGTCACTGTTACCCGCGCAAAACGCTACTGGAAACTGGATTAAAGTGGTGCAACGTCTTCCCGTACGTATTCAACTAGATCCCAAAGAGCTGGAACAACATCCTTTACGTATTGGATTATCAATGGACGTGACCGTTAATACTCATGAGCGTAGTGGAAAATTTATTAGTGAAGCAATCAATCCACCAAACTATAAAACAGTAATTTATGAGAATTTAGAAAAAGAATCTAATGCTGAAATAGCAGAAATCATTAAAGAAAATGTAGGCAAGACTTCAAGCCTGAATCACGACAATAAAAGTGCGGATAGTCAACCGCCAATGGAAAAAAGCACTTTTAAAGGATCTGCAAAATGAGTGCTCAACCACCGCAACCGGCTAAAGGTACGCCCCCACCTTTACAAGGGGTACAACTTGTCATCGCAACTATAGCTGTTGCTTTAGCAACGTTTATGATTGTCCTTGACTCATCAATAGCTAATGTGGCGCTCCCGACTATTGCGGGTAACCTCGGGGTTTCTGCCGATGAAGGGACATGGGTCATTACAGTCTTTTCTGCAGCGAATGCTATTGCCATCCCTTTAACAGGTTGGTTGACGCTACGCTTCGGTGTAATTCGCTTATTCGTAGTCGCTATAGTACTTTTTGTCCTTGCCTCATGGTTATGTGGTTTAGCTAATAATTTTACCTTCTTACTATGTGCCCGAGTATTTCAGGGAATCGTTGCTGGACCACTGATTCCTCTATCTCAGTCCATTTTATTGAGTTCCTATCCGAAAGAAAAAAGCTCATTAGCGCTAGCTTTTTGGGGTATGACCGCAACAGTTGGCCCGATTGCTGGCCCTACTCTTGGTGGATGGATTACGGATAGCTACAGTTGGTCATGGATATTCTACATCAATATCCCCGTAGGAATATTCGCTGCGACTCTTACCTGGATTATCTATAAAGATCGCGAGACCCCTAGAGTATCGCTTCCTATAGATGTTGTTGGTCTTGTGTTATTGGTTATTTGGGTAGGCGCTTTACAGATTATGCTGGATAAAGGTAAAGATTTAGACTGGTTCAATTCGCCAGTGATTATCACCCTTGGGATCACTTCAGCAATTACTTTTTGCTATTTTTTGGTTTGGGAGTTAACAGAAAAAAATCCAATTGTTGATTTAACTCTATTTGCCAGTCGCAACTTTACTGGTGGAACTATTGCCATTTCAGTGGGTTATGGTGTTTTTTTTGGTAATTTAGTATTGCTACCACAATGGCTGCAAATAGATCAGGCTTATCCTTCAGTAAACGCAGGATTAGTCATGGCACCTTTGGGCATTTTTGCTGTAATTTGCTCTCCCATTGTTGGAAAAATTCTACCCAAAGTTGATGCTCGAATCATAGTAACTATAGCCTTCCTTTTGTTAGGCTTGGTATTCTTTTTACGTTCGCTTTATACCTCGTACGTTGATACCTGGCATTTGGTAGTGCCCACCCTAATCCAAGGTATACCTATAGCTTTATTTTTTATTCCTCTTTCTGCAATCATCCTTTCTGGACTTCCTCCCGAAAGGATCCCCGCAGCGGCTGGCTTATCTAATTTTGCCCGAATCTTCAGTGGAGCTATAGGCACCTCAATTGCAACAACAGCATGGAATAACCGTTCTATTTTGCATCACGCACAATTAACAGAACAAGCAACCCTCTCTAATCCGAATTTCGTTGGATTCATAAATACAAGCAAGAGCCTTCTTCACATCACGACCCAACAAAGTTATGGACTTTTTAATAGTATTTTGAATGTTGAAGCAGATATGCTGGGACTAAATGATGTCTTTTGGATTTCATCCATAATCTTTATCGCGCTTATTCCTGTAGTGTGGATTACTAAAAAAGCAGCGCCTGGAAGCTCGACCGATTCATCAGCAGGAGCTCATTAAATTTATAATCATTATGAGTTATAAAGTATGCCTTGATTATACGCCGCACGGCATCAAATCGTAGGTATTTATGCATTCGCTTGTATATGTACTCGTTCGCCCTCTTCCTCGTTAAGAATAGTATCAATTAATGCCACCGCCTCATCAAGTTTAGTAGCAATTACTGCAGCAGCTTCCTGTACACGAGCCACAGTTGTAGTTGTTGTATCAAAAAAACAAGGAGTATTTCCTATTGTGAGAAGTTTAATAAAAAAATTAGCGATATTTTTCAATGTATCTATTATAAGTTCTCCAAAACTTCTATTATCTCTAATATAATCTTTCAAACCCTCAGCGTCTTTAATACACTTCACAAATACATCAATAACCTCCTCATTGGTAGGGTACGTTTTTTGCTCCATCAAACCGCGAATATCTGCAATAAGATAAGTCTCAAATTGACGGAATTCTTTTATTATTCCTGATAGTCGTGTTCGTTCCTTACTATCGTGAGTGTCCTGAAACTCTTGATTAAGAGATTTAATTTTATCTCTCACCCCTCGTAGACACATTTCTTCAAAAGAATCCAACGCTACATTTAACGCCAATCTTTTGCCCATAGTTTACTCCAAATAAAAAACTAATTTACTAATTATACCAAATGATTAAAAATCAATCAATTATTGAAAGTATAGTCTAAAGGAAGACGTTAATTTACACTAAGGTTCCCTCCTAATTAATAAAATAGAATCGCCGTGGTTACTATGGACAAGTTAAGAGAGCATTTTTAATAATTGCTCCTCTTCCAAAATAGGAACACCCAATTCCGTTGCTTTAGTTAATTTAGAACCAGCCTCACTCCCAGCAATAACATAATCTGTTTTGCGTGAAACGCTACCACTGACTTTCGCACCTAAGGCCAATAATTTTGCTTTAGCTTCATCACGTCCCATAGTATTCAACGTCCCAGTGAGCACTACTGTTTTACCGAATAAAGGATGCTCTTGATTAATTGTTTTTCTCTCTGCTTTAGGCCAGTGCACTCCTAACTCGATTAACCGATGAATTACATCAAGATTATGCTGCTGGGCAAAAAAGTGCATAACATAAGACGCAGCAACTGGCCCTATGTCATTTAAGCTCATCAGCTCATCAACAGTAGCTGCTTGTATTGCTTCTATATCAGGGAAATGTTCTGCAAGAACTCTAGCACTAGATTCCCCTATTTCCCTAACTCCTAAAGCATAAATAAAACGATTGAAGGTTGTTGTCTTACTGTGCTCTAATGCCGCTAATAGATTTTGGGCTGATTTGTCTCCCATTCTGGGAAGACTTGCCAAGGTGGCTAAATCGAGCTCATAAAGATCAGATAGATGATGAACAATTCCTTCATCGACTAATTGCTCTATAAGAACGCTTCCCAATCCATCAATGTGCATTGCCTTTCGCGAAGCAAAATGCCACATCATTCTTTTTAACTGAGCCTTACAAAATAATCCACCAATGCAACGAGCAATAGCCTCCCCTTCTTCTCTAATGACGTCAGAACCACATACTGGACATTGTTGAGGTAGACTAATCGTTTGAGTTAACTCGGGGCGTTGAGTTAATACTACGGAAACTACTTCAGGAATTACATCACCTGCCCGACGAATAATGACCATGTCGCCAATACGAATGTCTTTACGAGCAATTTCATCAAGATTATGTAACGTAGCATTACTCACTGTAACACCACCAACACTTACAGGTTCTAAACGAGCAACGGGTGTCAACGCCCCTGTTCGGCCCACTTGAAAATCCACTGCGAGTAATCGAGTCATCTCTTCAGAAGCGGGAAATTTATGAGCGCAAGCAAATCGGGGGGCACGCGAAACAAAACCCAATTGCTGCTGAAAAGGAATGCTATCAATTTTATAGACTACGCCATCGATTTCAAAAGGTAACTGCTCTCTTTGAGTTAACATGTTTTTATAATAGGCCAAACACCCGTCTAATCCTATCTCTTTCCTGGTTTCAGAAGAAACCCTAAAGCCAAAATCCTTGAGTAATTGTAATTGGGCTAAGTGACTATCAGGTAACTCATAACCCTCACACGCACCAATCCCATAACAATAGATAGATAAAGGTCTACTGGCAGTAATGGCTGGATTTAATTGTCTTAAACTACCTGCAGCCGCATTACGTGGATTAGCAAAAGTCTTTTCTCCTAACTGTCTTGCTTTTTTATTGTACTCTTCAAATCCTGCTTTAGGCATATAGACCTCACCACGTACCTCGATAAAAGCAGGAGGGTTTTCTGTCCTTAATTTTAAAGGAACGGCAGCTATAGTCTTGATGTTTGCGGTGATGTTTTCGCCTGTTGTGCCATCGCCTCGTGTAGCCGCATGAGTTAATGCGCCCTGTTCATAGGTTAGATTCACTGCCAAACCATCTAATTTAGGTTCACAGGCAAAAATCAATTGCTGATTCGGTTCATCCAGTTTATCGGTTACCCGCTTAATAAATGCTTGTAATTCTTCAGTGGTGAACACATTAGACAATGAAAGCATAGGCTTTTTATGAACCACTGGCATGAATGCGTCTAATGCTGTACCGCTCACTCGTTGAGTCGGAGAGTCTGTGGTTAAAAATTGTGGATATTCAGATTCTAGTTTTTGTAACTCTCTAAAACATCTATCATATTCAATATCGGGGACGAGAGGTTCATCCAGAGCATAATAATGATAATCAAACATTCTTACTTGCTCTTTCAATGCATCGATCCTTCGTTTTATCTCTTCTTCACCCATCTAATCCACCGAAAAAATTAAAACGTGAGTTTATCATTATTATTGTTTCTTTCGAATATTAAGGCTATTAATTTAACCGCTTGAACCCCATATAAAAAACATGCTATAGATACTGTTTGGCATCAAATGAGGCATGAAAGAAATGGATCTTCGACGTGTTTTAGTTACTCTTCTCTTATTTTTATTTTCTACCTTAATACAAGCTCTTCCAGATACTTATCCCAATCCGGGTATTGCTTTTATTCATGGTACTCGTGATCATAGAGAAGATGCCTATGGAGATTATTGGAAGATCGATTTTATTCAAAGCGTGAGTCAGGGTTTAAAAAAGCCAGAAAATCATCATGTAGTGCACTGTGATTTTAGTCGTTACATGTGGCATAAAGATTCCGCTGATTGCGTCGCCGATCAATTACTCGAGTTTATTACTGAAAAAAATATTAGTGCCCTTACTATTTATACTCATTCAGATGGTGCAAATGTTATAAGATGGATTCTATCCAATCCTACCTACGATAAAAGATATTTGACCTTAAAACACAAAATTAATCAGATCATTGCCATAGCGCCATCTAGTGGAGGAACACCGCTTGCTGATGAAGTACTTAATGGCGGAATATTTGAATCAAGCTTAGGCTGGTTGCTGGGTTATGTTTCTGACGCCGTACGACAACAACGTGTTGGCGATATGCTTATTTATAATCAAGAATTATTACTAGGATCAAAAGGCCGTCCTTCTTTATCACTACCTTTTAACGTAATCGTGGGTACTGACGTCCATGCCTCTCCGTTCTCTTCTGCCAGCTATTGCAATGGTTATTTCCTGAATAGCGGTTTAAAGCTCACCAAACTGTATCTTGATCAATGTGCAGATGGCTTCCTAAATTGCGCCTCACAAGCAGCAGTGGGAACTGTATGGTTTTATGATATAGATAAAACGGAAAATAATGCCCCGCTAAGCCATAATCAGAGTCGTCATACATGTCTCGGACTGGCTCAAATTCTTGCTAATGAATTAGCTACAAAAGGAGTTGCGCAATGAAAACTACTCTTCTTATTTTGATGTCCGCATTTTGCACGTCTCAAATTCATGCCTACCCTTTACCTAAACAATTAACAAAGTCCTATGATTGTAAGGAGTGTAGTAGCTTATCGCATGACAAACTACAGGACCAATGGAGTATTACTGACCAACCTTTACACGATGAAGTAAACAATAGGCAAAAAAGTTATAGCTATAGGGAAAAAGTTACTGCAAAGCAATTAAAGGACGGCGTAGTTATTTCCACACTAGCGCCCGGAGCAGTAATTCGAATTACCCCTTTACAAAAAAAAGCCATGCCCCGATTGATGCTTAAAACACCAAAGGAACAATTAGTTCCCTTAAAAGAAGCTTCCGCATTATTTAATCAAGATGAAGGTACAAGAGAAGAGACGCTCTTCATGAAACATCAAACCATGCTACAAATTAAACCCGAATTAGGAGCTGGTAAATTCACTCTTAAAAGTGATGATATTGATGGAAAGAGTTCGGATACTTACTTAATTAATGTCTTCGATAAGTTTTCTTTAACCTATTTACTGGTAGAGTCTGATTCGCTTCATTATCAGTATGGAGATAAATTAACAGCAACCGTTTCCCTGAAAGATAGCGAAGAGGATTACTCGGTTGATGATGTCAATGTATCGTTGGTAAGCCCTCAAGGGGAAATAACTCCTCTCACACTAACCAAAATAAAGCATAATAAGTTTCAAGGATCGACCTTTCTTAACTCAGAAATTAACGATCAGGGAAAAAATTGGTATATTGACGCTAATGTAAATACGACTTTGGATCAAAAAGTAATTAGAAGGAGCGGTCATGCGGCCTTCTCGTATGCTATTCCATCAGCAAGTCTACTCTCTATCAAAAAATTATCCGCTACCCATTTAACCTTTACAGCAACTATTGACGTAGCAACAGCCAGTCGCTACGCCTTACAAAGCGTTTTGTTTTACCAAACTGGGGAAGGTGCTGCGATTAGACCCATTGAAATATCACAAAAAGCACAGTGGTTTGAACCAGGCAAACATGTTATTCAATTTACCTTTGACAATTCGAGTCAATTATCAGAGGATAACTTATATCTAGGCTATTTACATTTGATTGATTACGGCCAATTAAAAACTGTATATCACTATAATAAGCCCATTAAGGTAACCCAACTGTTGGAATAATGATGTTATTTTTTTCTTCTATGACCCTTATGGAGGGCATGGCTTATGCTATAGCCCTTCAGTTTTTTCTGCTATTTTGGTTTTTAAAAAAACAAAATCAACAAAGGATATTAAGTGAACAACTCAGTCAACAAATGCAGCAAACCTTTACCACGCAACTTCATCAGCTGCAACTCGACTTGGCTCAGTCATACCAAAGCAGCCAAACTGTAGTCAATGAAAAGATTGCTCAGGGACAACTAACTGTTCAATCACTTATCAGTGATACTGTACAAAAACAAATGAGTGACGTTCGCGAACAAATGAGCCATAGTTTTAAACAGCATGCCAGCTCACTTACCTCTCATTTGCAAACCTTGACTGAAGAAATTCGCACTCATCTGCACTCATTAACACAACAAGTCAATCATAAACTCAATGAAGGATTTGAAAAAACATCTTCTACCTTTATTGATGTGGTCAAACGATTAACTATTATTGATGAAGCGCAAAAGAAAATAACCGAACTCTCCAGTCATGTAGTCAGTTTACAAGATGTACTTGTAGACAAAAAAGCACGAGGAGCTTTTGGTGAGGTACAGCTGTCGACTTTAATCAGCAATATGATACCTGCGACTCATTACCAAATGCAGTATACGTTAAGCAATCAAAAGCGAGCTGATTGCATTTTATTTTTACCAGATCCTACTGGAAATGTGGTTATAGATGCCAAATTCCCTTTAGAAACTTATCAACGGTTAATTAATGCAGATGCTGCATCTATTGAAAGAAAATCCTTACAACAGCAATTTAAACAAGACATTCAAAAACATATTAAAGACATCGCTGAAAAATATATTGTTCCTAATGAGACTACTGATGGTGCAATGATGTTTATCCCTGCGGAGTCTATCTTTGCAGAAATTCATGCTAACTACCCTGATTTAATTTCCTTATCACAAAGACTCAAGGTTTGGCTCGTTTCACCAAGCACGCTAATGGCCGTTCTTACTACAGCCAAAGCGGTACTAAAAGATGACGCAACGCGGAAACAAGTACACATTATCCAAAAGCATCTGCACGCTCTTGCTGATGATTTCCAACGTTTTGAAAAGCGCATGGATAAATTATCAAAACATATTGATCTGGCTCATCAGGATGTCAATGAAGTGAATACTTCGGCTAAAAAAATCACTTCTCGTTTTCAAAAAATTGAGTCTGTTGAAATGGATTTAAAAGAATTAGAAACATCATTAATAGCGGCAGATGCAGAGGGGTAATTTGAAGAGCAATGGGGGTTAGATAAAAGATCTAATATCATTAAACCTAGAAAAGGAAGTGACTGTGCTTAAGAGAGATATATCAACAACCAATATTCTAGTTGCTTCTGCGGGAGGCATGATCGGTTCGGGATGGCTTTTCAGCCCCTTCATAAGTGCTCAAATGGCGGGACCTAATGCATTAATTAGTTGGATAATCGCTACCCTATTCATGCTATTCATTGCCTTACCTCTATGCGAGCTGGGCACCATGTTCCCTGTTTCTGGCGGTATGTCTAATTACCCGACTTACACTCATGGCCGTGAAGTGGGTTTTTTATTTGCTTGGACCTCATGGCTTTCCTATGTGGTGATGACACCTATAGAAATTCAAGCTATTTTGCAATATTCCAGCCATTTTTTCCCCTCCCTCATCGTCGCTGATTCATCCACGCTAACGCTCTCTGGTTATGGTTATGTAGTAGCCATAGGCATTATGCTTTTTGTTGTCTTGTTAAACTCTTATGGCATTAAAATGCTTGCTGAATGTAATAAATACGCAAGTATCATCAAATTTGCCTTACCCAGCATCGCCATTATTGCTCTTTTGCAGAGCGCCCCGTCTATGGCAAATGTTGCTATTCAATTAGGAGATAAAACCAGTTGGGTCAATATCTTTACTGCACTTTCTGCGGGAGGAATCGCTTTTGCCTTTACCGGATTTCAAAATGGTTTAATTCTCGCCGGTGAGGTAAAAAACCCTCAACGCAATATTCCAATAGCTATTTTAGGGGCGGTTCTGATAGGTTTTATTTTATACTTCCTGTTGCAACTAAGCTTTATAGCCGCCATGCCACAAAAATATTTAACCCAAGGTTGGCATGCTTTAAGTTACCCCGGCGATAGCGGCCCCTTAGTAGGATTAACCTTATTACTTGGACTCGGTACTGTAGCAACCTTATTAATGATAGATGCAGCCTTTTCTCCTTTCGGCACAACCCTTGTTTATACTGCAGCAACATCGCGTATTGTCTATGGAATGGCTTTAAATCAACACTTACCTAAAGTGTTTTTAAAAGTAAATCGCCATAAAATTCCCTACATCACTCTTTATGCCAATTTTTTAGTAGGGATTTTTTCTTTCCTCCCCTTCCCCGGTTGGCAAAAACTTGTCGCGTTTCTGTCTTCAGCCAGTATTCTTTCTTATAGCATCGGCCCTATATGCCTTCTTGCCATGAGAAAATTACAACCCGACACCCCCAGACCATTCAAACTGGCTGGTCATAAACTTTGCTCCTATTCAGCATTTTATTTTTGTAATTTGATGTTGTACTGGTGCGGTTTTTCCATTCTCTGGAAACTGGATGTAGCATTAGTTATAGGGCTTGCCATTACCCTGTTCTATCAAGGCAAAAGTCTCTTTACTCCCAACTATCCCCTGTACTGGTTTATGTTTTATATGACCTCGCTACTCCTCGTTTCCTATTTAGGCTCTTTCGGTGGTATAGGAGTGTTGAGTTTTCCCTATGATTTAATTGCTCTTTTGCCTCTTAGTCTTGTGACTCTCTATTTATCCCAGCTAGTACTCAATCATGAGCAACATAGAGAAATCAATTTTGAAATAGAGGGGGCTGCAGCTTAATGCATGAGTAATCTCTAAGCCAAATAAACTCAATTGCCCGGGTGAAACAAAGTAACATCCGGGTCGAACGTCCACCTAGACAGCCGAGGTTGCACGACAGAAGTGGAATCAATTAGCAAGGCTTTAGTCTCTTTTCACACTTCGTAGTGAAAAGAGTACAAACTATAATTGCTACTCGGAAATTAAAAGCAACAAGTAAAGAAGCTTTCTTTACTGAGTCAAAGCTCTGCTATCCTCGTCTCCTAACAGACTATGGCTTACCAGAAGGAGAATTGGCAAGTGAAAAAATTTCGGCAACTTTATCTAAGATTCATGATGATCAAGGCAAACAGGTTGCTCTAGAAGTCACAAATCAGTTAAAAGACTGGGCGATTGGTAATAAGAAAGAGATGGATATTAATGGAATAACTATTTCATGTTCTTCAGCGGGTATTCTGCTCATTTTTCAGTCAATCCTTCAACAGATATATCACCCGTGATCCTTATTTGTATGTTATACACAATCACTCCATAACTGACAACAAAAAATACAGCATCTTGCAATTACAGCCTGCTTTTGTGTTTTTTTTACACACATATAGCCGCTTGATTGTCAGAGTCCAAAGTAACCAATGATAAGATTTGATTCACAACATCAACAAAGTCTAGATTATTTTCCTGAGTAGACTGTAACTTTTTCCTGAGTTGAATCGAACTAACAAACAGATTAAAGGTGCAGAATAATCAATATGCAGGTATAATATGCCCCTTCTGATGAGCTATATAATCTTCGTAATCCCATGGTGACTAATACACTACTCTATCGACCAACACATACCAAGCAAATATGGGGACAACTCCAGGGTAGTAGTCTTGTTCTTGCCGTGGCAGAATATTGTCAGCAAACGTCTGGCGTAAAATTACTTATTGCGCAAGACAATCTTAGCGCAAGCCAATTACAAGATGAATTACAATTCTTTCTGAATGGCTCCAATACGCCTCAAGAGATATTGTTTTTCCCAGATTGGGAAACATTACCTTACGATCAATTCTCCCCTCATCAAGATATTATCTCAGAAAGACTCTATACTTTAAGCCGGCTACAACAAGTGACTGACGCGGTAATTATCACATCAGCCAGTACCTTAATGCACAGACTCTGCCCACCAGAGTTTTTAAATCAATATGCTCTAATGCTAAAAGAAGGGCAAAAACTAGATCTGAACGCATTTAGAAACCAACTACAACAATCCGGATATCATTGTGTTAATAAAGTTTTAGAACATGGTGAATTTGCGCTACGTGGCTCTATTATTGATGTGTACCCCATGGGAAGTAACATGCCATTTCGTATTGAATTATTCGATGACGAAATAGAGAGCTTGAGAAAATTTGATACCGAAACTCAGCGTACTATAGAAAAAATACCACAAATTAATGTCTTACCTGCGCGCGAGTTTCCTTTAAATGAGCAAAGCCAACTTCTCTTTAGAAAGGCGTTTAGAGAAGCATTTCCAGTAAACCCAAGTCAATGCCCCATTTACGAAGCAATAACTGAAGGCCAATTTCCTTCAGGTATCGAATATTTTCTTCCCTTATTTTTTGAAAAGACGGTCACTTTCTTTGATTATCTCCCTCAAAATGCCAAAATTTGTCTTATTGAAAATATTCAAGATAGTGGCGAACAATTCTGGCAGGAGCTTACTGAACGATATGAACAAAGGCGCTATGATATCAGTCGTCCTATTCTCTCTCCTCAAGAATGTTTTATTAACCCGACCGAATTATTAACTCAGGCAAATACCTACGAACAACTCCGCTTGTATCACAAATCTTCAGAAAAAAAGGGAACAGTAGTTAACTTTGATATTAATGAGGCACCTCAACTACCTATAGACAGGAAGACTCCTGAGCCCCTCAGTCGCTTACGCGAGTATTGTCAATCTCACTCTCGTCGCTATTTAATAGTCGTCGAAAGTGCAGGGCGCAGAGAAGTATTACTCGATCTACTAAAACCCAGTGGCATCACCCCCAAAATACAATCATCCTGGTATGATTTTATTCATGATAATGCACTAATCAATATTACAACGGGGCCATTGATTTATGGTTGTGAATTAACAAATAACAACATAAGCATCATTGTTGAGTCACAATTATTTGGTGAGCAGAGTACCCCCCAACGCCGTGGTTCGCAAAAAACGGTTGATCCCGATTTAATTATTCGCGATATGGCTGAGCTGCGATTAGGCGCGCCTGTAGTTCATTTACAATTTGGAGTAGGACGCTATCAAGGTCTACAGCACATCACTACCAATAATATTTCCAGCGAGTTTTTAGTTTTAACCTACGCAGGCGAGGACAAAATTTATGTCCCTGTCACTTCATTACATTTAATCAGCCGCTACACTGGAGTAGATAGTGAACATGCCCCCTTACATAAGCTAGGTTCGGATCTATGGCAAAAAGAGAAGAAAAAAGCTGCAGAAAAAGTCCACGATGTGGCTATTGAATTGCTAGATCTATATGCCAAAAGAGAGGCTCAGCCTGGCCATCAATATGATTTTAATCAAACAGAATATACAAAGTTTGCTAGTGGTTTCCCCTTCACTGAAACTCAAGATCAGCTAAATGCCGTAGAACAAATTGTAAAAGACATGCAATCCTCTCGTCCTATGGACCGACTCATCTGTGGTGACGTCGGCTTTGGCAAAACAGAAGTAGCCATGCGCGCAGCTTTTGTAGCGGTGCAAAATGAGAAACAAGTCTGCGTACTTGTTCCTACCACGCTACTAGCAGGACAGCACTTTGAATCATTTAGAGACCGCTTTGCCGATTTTCCCATTAATATAGAGTTATTATCTCGTTTTCGTAGTGCCAAAGAGACTGAAAGCGTCCTTGCAGCATTGGCTTCAGGAAAAGTAGATATAGTGATAGGCACTCATAAATTATTTCAAAGCAATATAGCTTTTAAGAATCTGGGCTTACTAATTATTGATGAAGAACATCGCTTTGGGGTCAAGCAAAAAGAACATATCAAATCGCTTAGGACTCATGTTGATATTTTATCAATGACAGCCACTCCCATTCCCAGGACATTAAACATGGCTATGGCGGGAATTAGAGACATTTCTTTAATCGCTACTCCGCCCGCTAAACGCTTAGCGATTAAAACATTTTGGCAAGAGAAAAAAGATATAGTGATTAGAGAGGCCGTACTACGTGAAATATTAAGAGGCGGTCAAGTATTCTTTCTCCATAATAACGTACAGACTATAGATAGAATATGCCAGGACTTACAAACTCTCGTTCCTGAGGCAAAAATCCGTAGTGCTCACGGACAAATGCGAGAAAGAGAATTAGAACGAGTGATGTCTGATTTTTATCATCACCGTTTTAATGTCCTAGTTTGTACCACCATTATAGAAACTGGAATAGATATACCTACAGCCAATACGATTATCATCGATAGAGCAGATAAATTTGGTTTAGCCCAGCTACATCAATTAAGAGGGCGAGTAGGACGCTCTCATCACCAAGCATACGCCTATTTATTAACCCCTGATGAAAAATCACTAACTCCTGATGCAGTCAAACGCTTGGAAGCGATAGTCTCATTAGAGGATTTGGGTGCAGGATTTACCCTAGCGACTCATGATCTTGAAATCAGAGGAGCTGGCGAGCTTTTAGGAGAAGAGCAAAGTGGTAATATGCAGGCTGTTGGCTTTAACTTATTCATGGAAATGCTCGATAAAGCAGTAAGTGATTTAAAAGCAGGAAAAATACCGGAATTAGCAGCCCCGATACATCAAGGGCCTGAAATTGATTTACGTATTAGCGCCATTATTCCAGACGATTACATAGGGGATATCCATAATCGCTTAATTATGTATAAAAGAATTTCCAACGCGAAAACAAAAGAGCAATTACATGATTTACAAATCGAATTAATCGATCGCTTTGGGTTATTGCCTGCCCCTGTGAAACATTTATTATTAATTACTGAATTAAAATTAAAGGCGGAACTATTAGGAATTCACAAGATCAGTGCAGCTGCTGAAAAAGCCAAATTGGATTTTATTGAAAAACCATCTATAAATCCTGCTGTTTTAATCAATTTAATTCAGGTTCACGCTAAACGTTATCAGATGGAAGGCCCTCAACGCTTGCGTTTTACTTTAGACAGTACCACCCCTGAAGAGCGCATCTTTGAGATCAGTTCCTTGCTCAATAAATTGGCCTCTTAATCAGTACTTGCTGTACGGGTTTCCGGATGCTGCAGCCAAGCTACAACTAGGCCATACACGATTGATTCTTTAGGTTAAAACCAGATCGTTTACAATTCAAACGTCTTAAGGATTAAAAGTAAAGCTCATATATATGCAGGTAAGTACCGTCGTTTTCCATTCGCTCTAAGGCGGAGTTAATTTGTTGTATTAAATTCCCACTCCCCAATCTTGCAGCTATCCCATATCCCTCCCCGGCTTCAAATTGACGACCAAGCGATTTAAAATCATTCGTAACAGAAAGCCAATACTTAGCACGATGATATTCTAATACAACAGCGTCAACTTGCTTCATCTTTAAAGCACTAAGTAGATCATCAACGTCCGAATATAATTTGATATTTATATCTCCTTTAAATCGGCTATAAACATAAGCGTCTTCTGGAGCGCCTTTATAAATGCCTACTCGTTTACCACGAAGCTGAGAGGAGTCCTTCAATGTTGAGGAAGCTAATGTGATAAACTGCTGATCATTACGTTTATAAGGAATACTAAATAATAGTTGCTTTTTCCTCTCAGGGGTAATGACAATTGCGGCAATTGCCAGATCAATCTCTTTTCGCTCAAGAGATTCAAATAATTGATGAAAATTAAGTGTCTTAAAAGTACATTCATTTCCCGTTTTCTTACATAGTTCATGCATAACATCGATGTCAAAACCCGAAAGGTTCTTGGTTTCATCTTGATACTCAAAAGGAGGATCGTCATTTATAGTACCTATGACTAAATTTTGGGCAAAAACAGTGGCGGTGAAAAAAGAAAATACTAAAGGGAAAAAACGTGTGTAATTCATCATGATCCTCTTCTCATACTAAAATCCATTTACATAAGATGATTATAGTTTTTTTTCAGTAGGTTAACTTAACCCCTCTTCCCAAACAATATGCTGTGATTGCGTTAAAACAGACTGAATTAAGTTACTATAATACCGCTCCACAGTTCGCCGTTTCACTTTAAGTGTAGGGGTTAGTAGATCATTACCAGGAGTCCACTCATCCTTGGCAATAAGAATATGACTAATTCGTTCATATTTCATTAGATGGCTATTTACCTGTACTAACTGATTTTGCAATGATTGCTCAGTTTTTTCTTTAGTTATCACTCGCGCACGATTACTTAAAGTAACGAGTAATACATTAGTAGGCAAAGCACGTCCCACCAAGCATAATTGGTCTATTAATTCATTAGATAGAAATTGTTGCTCAATAGGAGATGGAGCAACAAATTCCCCGCTCTGATTTTTAAAGTTTTCAGAAACTCTTCCTATTATTTTAACTCTATTTTGTGTATCTATTTCTGCAATATCACCGGTGCGCAACCATCCTTCCGCAGAAAAAGCTCTTTTGGTTGCTTCCATTTCTTTATAATAGCCCGACATCAAACAAGGAGAGTTAAGCAATAACTCCCCATCTTCTCCCTCTTTAATTTCTACTCCTAGCCTTGGCGTACCGACATAGCCGAGTCGTCTATCATGCAACAATGAAGTAGTAGCATAGGCTAAATCCTCTGTTTGCCCATATCCTTCTTGAATATAAACGCCAAGTTTGTCAAAAAATTTTATTAGAGAATAAGGTAAAGAAGAGGCTCCTGAAAAGGAATTAGTGCATTGGTTTAATCCTAATTCTTTGAGGATTTTATTTTTTATCATCCAAGAAAGAAAAGGGATTTTTAATAAGAATTTTAATAAATTTGACGAAATTTTTGCTTCAATTTTTTCTTGAAATACACTCCATATACGAGGAACTGCTGTAAAAAATGTAGGCTGTATATTTTGTAGGTTTTTAGCGAATAGAGATAAGCTTTCAATAAAAGATACATCACTATCGATTGCAACACTCCCTAATTCAATAGCCGATCGCTCATAGATATGGGCTAAAGGAAGATAGGAAACTAATTTATAATGATCTAATTTTCGAATGTTCTTCAAGTCTTGAGGAAAAAGAGTCAGATAATTAGTTATAGCTTGATTGGTAAACATGGCCCCTTTAGGTGCGCCTGAAGTCCCTGAAGTATAAATAATAGTATATAAGTCTTCAGGATCAGGCTCCAGGACATCAAAAAGAGGTGGGGATGCCAACACATCACTCCAATGGTGGTTCACCTCTAAATCATCATGGTAATCGAAACTAATAGTGATTAAATGCTTGGGGATATAATGACGTACTAGCTGATGATCATCTAATTTACCAACAAAAACTAACTCAACATCTCCGTGCTCCAGAATATAATGAATACTTTCTTCATGCTGGTTAGTAAAAAGAGGAACACTAACCATACCCGCCAAATAAATACCAAAATCCGCAATAAACCATTCAGCGCAGTTTTTAGAAAAAATAGAAACATGGCTACCTTTTTTCAGCCCCAATTGATGAAGAAATGCAGCTAATTTCCTAGCGTGCAACATGGCATCGGCCCAAGTTAGCTCATGCCAAACTCCATTTTTGGGCTGTCTTAAATAAATTTTAGTGCCCGACTCTTTTTCTTTTCTTAAAAGTAACTGACTTAACGAATTAGTCATAGACTGTTGCGACATGCTCATTCCTTATCCTAAAGTCTTCTTACAACACATTTAGCCTTAATTTTTATTCTAGACCAACAAATAAACATTTATTGTTCCTTAATATTGAATAATGTATATTCGTATTTTTGTTTTTTTCAAGAGCTCTATTATGTCGAATACCATAGCCAGTTTATTAGCAAAGTTAAATATTTATCACGAGATTAATCCAAATTCACCTCTACTGCTTCTCCCTCTCTCATTGTTTAAAGAGGAAGAGTACCCTGATTTAATAACCATTATCCTCCTTTATGGAGACGGTTGGATCAACCCTAAGAAAGCACCAAAACCTAAAACAGTTCTGGGCGAAATTTCCTTAGAACAAGTTAAAAAATTTTATAGCGCTGTTAAATCCAAAGTATCTATAGTATTAGATAATTCCCTTCAGGATAATGGCATTCCAGGTTCCGAAGTGGATCCTCTTTCTGTTGACCGTTCACCATGGGTCAATCCAACTCAAGTAACTCATTTTCTTAAAGACAAACCTACCTATAAATTGCTGGCGTCCTACTTACAATGCCCTAAAGAATTAATATTTTTCTTAAAGTGGTATGAAGGAGAAGAGATTAGTGATTTAGATGAGGAGATGTTTACTGAGTATCTGGGCACAATGCACAGTAATGGCGATCGCGAAAAAAGTATAGCTAATTTTGTTGCTCTTTTATCTCAGATTGAGTTGTTACACTCCCATCCTTATCCACAACGTATGATTTATGAATTTCTAACTAAAATAAATCATCAATTGGATAAATTGGATAAATTGGATAAATTGGATAAATTGGATAAATTGGATAAATTGGATAAATTGGATAAATTGGATAAATTGGACAAAAATAATCTTTGTCCAGAAATATTAAATTATTATCGTGAAGTCTTTATGTTATTAGCCCCCAAGTTTCCAACAACTCTAGAGTCTCTTTGCACCAGTCTAGGTATTCAAATTCCCAGTCAATTAGACAAGGATCTAGAACTATTATTAAGACAAGATCTGACAAAAGTTCCGGGTTTAACCAAAAAAGAATGGCCGCAACTGATTTATTACGCTGTTCTTCTTATATTACAACAAGCAGAAATACATCATTCTTTAATAAATTTTACTTATGCAGATAAGAAACTACCTATGGCTTTGCAGCAATTAGTAGAAAATCATGCCCATCATTTTGAACTATTTTTGCAAGCACCTGAGCAATGTAAAAAAGCAGTTGATTTACACTTTAATGACAGAATAATGAGCGAATTAAAAGAACAGGGACTTACTGTTCATCCTATGCTTCTTACTCTACTAGGTTTTGAACAGTGCGACTCATTTAGAAACCTAATGGGTATAGCCTTAAGCAAGCGGGAAAAAACTGATCTGCTAGGCTGTCGAACTATAGCATTAAAACCCTCGGCGAACAGATTTGTCCTCGGAGAAACATTAGGTAAAGGACAAACAACAATAGCTTTGCCCATCAGTAACCATGATTTAGTTCTCATAGATCAGCTCATTGCCATAGCTCGTGAAAAAAAACAAGCACTACCACTAACACCCACCCCAGTTGTCAATACCCCTGTTCCATCTGTGTCGCAGCTGCAACCAACATCCGTGTGTAAAGGAACCACGCTCTTTCAGTTACCGCCACTACGAATACCTATTTCCCCAATTCTACTGATGAATGAGCATGAACTACAATTTGACATTATTAAACAGCAAATTAAGGACCCTCTGTTACGTAATTCATTGTCCATAGATAGCATGGATGAATTCCGCTATATCCATGCTGTTAACTGTCATGCAATATTTTTGTTTATAGTCAACTACGAAATTAATGCAACAAATAGACGCCCTCCTTCTATAGAGGAGCTACAAGAGTTCTTTGAAGCACTTAAAGACAACAGTATGTTCAACCAAGTGGTCATGGAGCTATCCCATTCTAACTTGTTCATTAATTTAGATGATAATATTGAGTCTTTAAACTCTCAAAGAGAAAAACTGTGTGGTTCAATAAACAAATTAGATGATATTTTATCTTCATTTAAAGAACCTCCCAAAGAGGAAGAACTTGCCTTAAGATATAAATGGCTCGTCATGCAAAAAGACTTATGGAAGCAATTTAAGATACTAGTTGAGCAAAGAATAAAAGCAATCAACTCCATCGAGCAATCTGAAGAACAAGAAGTAGCATATCAACCCCGCTATTGCCTATAACATGCTCAAAACGTAGCAACTGTCTTGAGTTAAGTTTTGCGGCCTACAGTACTGTCATCCTTCGCTACACTCTGGATGACAGTACAGGCTCTTAAACCAAAGGCCCGACCACTAAAGATCTTAAGACTAACCAGTTCCACCAACAGTCAAAGCATCTATTTTCAAAGTAGGCTGGCCAACCCCCACAGGTACTGACTGCCCCTCTTTACCACAAACGCCAATACCTCTATCCAAAGCGAGATCATTACCTATCATACTGATCTTTTTCATCACGTCAGGACCATTACCAATTAAAGTTGCCCCTTTGACCGGTTTAGTCACTTTACCGTTCTCAATTAAATAAGCTTCGCTGGCAGAAAATACAAACTGGCCGGAGGTAATATCAACTTGCCCACCACCAAAGTTTACAGCATATAAACCATGTTGTACCGAGCGAATAATTTCCTCCGGATCATGCTGGCCTGCTAACATATAAGTATTGGTCATTCTTGGCATAGGTACATGAGCATAAGATTCACGACGGCAATTGCCCGTCGATTGCATGCCCATCAATTTGGCATTTAATTTATCCTGCATGTAATTTACTAATACGCCATTATCAATTAATGTCGTGCACTGAGAAGGAGTGCCTTCATCATCAATGGTTAAAGAGCCCCGTCTATCGACCAAGGTTCCATCATCAACTACAGTAACCCCAGGAGCAGCTACTTGCTGTCCTAAGCGACCAGAAAATGCGGACAAACCTTTTCGGTTAAAATCACCTTCTAAACCATGCCCCACTGCTTCATGCAACAATACCCCTGGCCAACCTGGGCCTAGAACCACCGGCATGGTTCCGGCGGGAGCTGGTTGCGCCTCCAAATTAATGAGCGCTTCACGTACGGCTTCACGTGCATAACTTAAGGCATTTTCTTTTTGCGTAAAATAAGAATAGGCGACTCGTCCGCCCCCTCCTGATCGAGCAGACTCTCTTCTGCCTTGTTTGTCCTCAACTATGACACTAACATTAATGCTTACCAAGGGCCGCACATCGGCTATCATCTGGCCATTCATAGCAGCAACCATAACGACTTCATAACAACCACTTAATGAAGCATTCACCTGGATCACTCGCGGATCTATTCTGCGAGCCTCTTTATCAATTGCTTCCAATAAGGCAATCTTTTCTTGCTTGCTCATTCCCTCAATAGGATTTAGTCCTTGATAACGACTGATTGGCGTGGTATTCACTTTAAACGATTGCACTGCTTTAGAACCAGTAAGAGCAATGGAGCGCGCGGCTTCTGCAGCTCGTAACATCGAAGGCAACAAAATATCATCACAGTAAGCAAAGCCTGTTTTATCACCACTCACAGCACGAATACCAACCCCTTTTTCCAGGGAAAAGCTACCACTTTTTACCTCGGAATCCTCCAAATACCAGGACTCATAACTGCAACTTTGAAAATAAAGATCAGCATCATCTATATGATGACTTGCCATTGTCTTAAATAACTGTTCTATTCCTGATTCATCTAAAGAGGCAGGAGATAGTAAAAGTTGTTTTGCTATTGCTAATGATTGTGTCATTTGATTACCTTTTTAATAAACTGTCTAAAACAGAACATGATGGTCGATACACGGAAAATGCTGCCGTAATTGCTGTAAGCGTTGTAAATCAATGTCAGCGGTTACTAATCCAGTACTTACTTCTTTTTGTACCAGCACTCTGCCCCAAGGTTCAACTACCATACTATGCCCATAAGTTTGACGCTCATTCTCATGTTGACCACTTTGATTTGCTGCCAATACATAGCATAAGTTTTCTATGGCACGAGCCCTCAGCAATACATCCCAATGCGCTTGGCCAGTTACGGATGTAAATGCGGAGGGTACTGTAAATATTTGCGCACCTCTTATCATAAGTTGCTGATATAACTCAGGAAACCGCAGATCATAGCAAACAGTGAGTCCAATCTTACCCACAGGTGTATCCACAACAACTAATTCATTTCCCCGCTCTACTGTGGAAGACTCTTGGTGCGCCTCATGTTCTGAAACACGTACGTCAAATAAATGAATTTTGTCATAGCGCGCAACACTTAAACCTTGATCATCATAAACAATGTTGCTGGCTCTCACTTTTGTTCCCATGCCTTTTAGCGGGATAGTGCCGGCAACGATCCATATACCAAATTTTTTAGCTAACTGACTTATTTTTTGCTGTATTGGGCCATCCCCATAAGTCTCTGCGATCTGCAATTTATCTGTATCGTTCATACCCATAAACGCAAAATTCTCAGGAAGGACAATTAGTTCTACTTGCTCATTCTTAGCCTGAGCCATATAGTGTTCAACTTGTAACAAATTCTCAGTAACTTTAGTAGAGGATACCATTTGTACTAGTCCAACTTGTGCCATAACCTTGCCCTCAGAAGTCCAATATTAATCCTGGGTTCATATTACTATAATAGAAGCATGGAACCAAAAACAAAATTGACAGAATCCCCTTTTCCCACTAATAATAATTTGTCTATTAATCTTTAAATAAAGGTTAATTAGAAAATTTCAAGGTATGAACTTGAAATGTAGGAAACTTGCCCATAGATATGCTAGACTAATTATAAATAACTGGAGTTCTAAAGAATGAACAGAAATGAAGTCAACGTTCTTACACGACGTGGTGAATCAGTTCTATCTACTAATAAGGTATTACGCAATACCTACATGTTGCTAAGTTTAACTTTCTTATTTAGCGCCTTTACAGCCTATCTATCTTTTTCTTCTGGCGCGCGTCCCATGAACCCAATCCTAATGATAGTCGGTGTTTATGGTTTAATGTTTTTAACACAAGCATTAAGAAATAGCGTTTGGGGATTAGTAAGTGTTTTTGCCTTTACTGGTTTTCTTGGATACACCCTAGGCCCAATACTGAGCTATTACCTAACCAGTTTTTCCAATGGCCCACAGTTAGTGGCTACTGCTTTAGGTGGCACTGGAATGATTTTCTTTGCCTTATCAGGTTATGCCCTAACCACTAGGAAAGACTTTAGCTTTTTAAGCGGATTTTTATTCATAGGTACCATGGTTGCTTTATTAGCGATGGTGGCTGGTATTTTCTTTCAAATGCCTGCTTTACAATTAACCATCTCCGCCGTTTTTGTCCTCCTGTCTTCTGGACTAATTCTGCTCCAAACCAGTGAAATAATTCATAACGGTGAAACAAACTATATATCAGCAACTGTTGGTTTGTTTGTCTCAATATATAACTTGTTCGTCAGCCTGCTTAATCTGCTAAGTGCATTTTCAGGCCGCGATTAATATTATAACCGTCTCCTCTACCTGAATCCCGGCTTATGCCGGGGTTTTTTTATGCTCATTAGCCGTTCCAATGCCCTCTCCCTAGCCCTCACTGCCATTAAGTTAAGGGATTATTTAATGCCGAATTACCGTGGCATCGACCACGGTATCCATAACAGGAACCACATCATGGACCCTGCGGTCGAGACCGCGGGAACTTGAAATATCTTAACCTTAATGGCGGTGTCTCTAACCCTCTCCCCCGGTTTATTGGCGATTTCTAAACAAAACTCCTAGCGTGTGCGAGGAGATTTTTCGTGCCCTCGAACTATTGCTCCACTTCGTATCCCCTCGCCATCGAGGAAGAAGAGAAATCTACCTCATTAACTCCTTAGCCGGACGGTCATGGTAAATAGTCCATCCTATACTTATTGCTTGGCCTAACGTCAGCCTCGAATAAGGAAGTTAATGGGGACAAGCATCTCACCAGTTTGTTCGTGCTGAGGAGGAGCTTTTTTGCGCCATCTCGAAGCATATGCACAAAACATTTGTCTTGGTGGATACTTCGAGACGGGGTTCCCCCTCCGATGTAGGTGACATTCTTATCCGGACCTCACGTTAATCCAATGGACAGGAACTCATCCTACTTCTAAACTGACACAATTGTCCGACCTGTTACATCAATAACGGCAACTTGCATTATTACTTTAATACTGAAGGTCATTAGATTTCTTACGAGCGCTCTAAGGTAAGATTATTTAACTTAACCAACGATAAAGAGTGTTCCATATAGGCTGGCTGACGCAGTAATTGATTTTGGCATGTTCGTGGTGAGACAAATGTTCTCTTTTGAAATAATTTAATACTCTAGATCCATTATAAGATACATGATGAATGAGATGATGAATGCTAATGTACCATAAATAGCCGAAAGTTATTCCAGCAGCAAGCGCACACCCCAATTTAACACCCAGTACATTGATAAAAAGCAAATGAAACACAAATAAAATAATCGCAGTAACATAGGGAGGTGAAGAAATATAAGATTTTGGAAATTTATGGTGAATTAAATGAAGTCTAGTTATCGTTCTTATCTTGCCATGATAAACATAACGATGAAATCCATATTCAATCACAGCCCCATAGAGGATAACTCCCGCAATAAAACTCAAAATGACGAGGATATCAAAAACACAATAATTAATTATGTAAAATAAATCTCCTAAAACAATTAGCGGTAACAGAAAAAAATCCCCATAGTAATTAAATTTGTCCAATTTGCTTACAGCACTCCTATCGCTTCTTAGACTGTTCATATTAACTACCTTCGCCAATATAGGGTGTTTTCATTTTTTGCCACCTAAGCCAAGAAATCGGGACAGCTTGGTAACGACAGTAGAAATGTAAACAACCCCTCATTTAAATCCCTTTTATAATGAGTATACACTCATTAAGACAGCATGTGTGATAATTCCAGTCACCCAATCCATTTTATATAATGATTAACGTAGCATGATGCAATTTCCCTGTGCTTCTAATCTCTCTCCCTAGCGAAGTTATCCGTATTCGTAACGGACTTTCTCCTATAAAAGGTTATATAATAATCAATTTACTCAATAAAATGATATTCCATGGCTTATGCATTTAACTAGTATAAACGCTATAGAACCTACCATATGAACCGCAACCAATGTTGGCAAAAGCAGTCCAGAAAGACAATATGTTTGAGGTTCTCTGTCCTACGAATCATAATTTATAAGGATTTAT
Organism: Legionella fallonii LLAP-10; assembly: GCF_000953135.1. Taxonomy (NCBI): domain Bacteria; kingdom Pseudomonadati; phylum Pseudomonadota; class Gammaproteobacteria; order Legionellales; family Legionellaceae; genus Legionella; species Legionella fallonii. The sequence goes on from NZ_LN614827.1 coordinate 2,148,727, forward strand.
TACTTGCGGCCTTTAATAACAATTGTCTCACCACTTTTATCTTGTTGTTGTGCAATGCCCCATCTTTCCATCCTAGATAAAAATAGTGGTTTGGATGATTTTTAGGATAATGCAGTATGACTAGTTTCTTATTTTTTAATATTTCTTGGCAAAAGTAGGAAGGAAGTACAGTAATTCCTAAACCGCCTGCAACAGCAGCCTCTATAGACCATAAGTCTTTAATCATTAAGGCTATGTGCCCACTAAAACTTTTATTAAATACCGTCTGAAAATATTCTTTAATAAACAATAAACTTTCGTCATAGGCAACCCATGGGAGCGCGTCTATAGACCGAGTATCCCCTCTTTTTAACTCCTCTTCTGATATCAGATCAATAAACTGAGGAGAGCCAACAAGATAATATTCTTGGTGAAATAAACGCTCAATAGTAATTCCTGGATGAACAACATGTGTGCAAAACTGTGCGAGATCCAACTCACCTTGCAATAGCTTTTCCAATAATACTTCACGGCCAATCTCAAAACGAATTTGAATCTTATGTTCGTTTAAACTCGAAATATAAGGAGCAAGAGCCGTAGCAAAAAATTCGGCAATTCCCCCTAAATAAACAATTCCTCCTTGAGAAAGTGACTTAGGTTTAAAGGCATTCCATATATTGTCTAAAATATCGACATGCGAACCAATGGAAAATGCCAATTGATGTGCTAAAGCCGTAGGCTCCAAAAATTTGCCTACTCGTCGAAATAATGTTTTTTGCAAATGCATTTCAAGATTTTTAATGTGCTGAGAAATCGCGGGTTGAGTCAGTGATAACTCTGCAGCGGCCTTAGTTTGTGATCCTGTTCTATAAACAGCAAGAAAGCTCTGAAACATTAAATGATGAGACATGATCTTTATATAAAAAAATTTATAGATGTCATAATAATTAATAATTTGTCAAATAGATATCCTTATCCTATAGTGCAGTAAATTTAATATCGGTTCGGGATAAGGAAAAATCATGAAAACAGATTTTTATACTCAGATTCATAAAGCCTTGCGTCACTGTTTATTTACCTTTTCCATACAAATTGGTAGCAGTGATTACACGTTACCCAGTGTTGGTCAGCATAATCATAATGATTTGATGCGTGTTTTAGATTTATTAAAACTTCATGCAGTTCATGAGGAGAAATTCCTTCATCCGCTAATCAAAAAAAAATTAAACCAAGTAGATGAGCTCAATCATGAGCATCAAATGCAAGAATCAGAATTAGTCGCGCTAGAGCAAGCCAGCTTAGAAATTATATGCTCTTCCGATAAACAAGAACGTATTTATAAAGGATTACTTTTTTATCGAAAACTCAACTGCTTTATTGCAAATTATTTGCGTCACCTTGAAGATGAAGAGTCTTTGACGCCTATAATTCAACAATCTTTTAGTGATCAAGAACTAATACACGCTCTTGAGACCCTTCTCAAAAGTTTCACTCAAGAAGAAATCTTAGATAGCATTACCTATATGTTACCTGCTTTAAATGTACAAGAACAACTCAACATGATGCAAAAAATTTTAGCAAAAGCGGAGGAACAAACCCGTGACCGAATGCTTAAACAGGCAAAAAACGCACTCTCTCCATTAAAGTGGAGGCAATTAAATACTAATTTAGGATAAGATCGCGAGACAATGTAGATACGGTCTTCTCCTAAACTCACCCAATGGAACAGGGTAAAGTCAGTTTAAATTAGCGTATATTCAATACTACAACACTCCAGGAATTATATCATCGCCAGTGCACCAATAACTCATATGCCTATACCTGAATATTGAAAACATAAATTAGAGAGACTTATAAAATTTTCCTTATCTTTAATATTGAAATTTTTTTGCTTAACCACATATATCCTATAACACCAATCATTTTATAAGGAGTTTATTATGAATAGCTTACGCCGTAATTATTTTCCAATTTATAAAGATTTTGGCTCGTTAATTGATAATTTCTTAAGTAGCCAAACTGATGATCTTACCTTTAGTGACTCAGGAAAATGGGCTCCTGCAGTAGATATAAAAGAAGAGAAAAACCAATTTCTTGTCATTGCCGATTTACCGGGAGTGGAAAAAGAAAATATCCATATTTCCTTGGAAAATAATATATTGACACTGCACGGTTCTCGTTCTGAGGAAAAACGTACAACTCAGGAAGGTTATAGCAGAGTTGAGCGTACACTGGGTCAATTCCATAGACAGTTTACCCTACCTCAAACTGCTGATGGTAATAAAGTCAGTGCCAAATATAAAAATGGCATTTTAGAAATAACCATTCCTAAAAAAGAACAAGCAGTGGAAAAAAGAATAGAAATTAAAATTGAGGAATAACGCATCGAATAAGAGTATTCTCGATAAAAAGATAATCCTTTTATATTGAATGCTACGAATAGGCTTCTGCATAAGATATGAATGTTGATAATAAATATCATACTCAAATCAGAGGCCTTCTCGTAACAATTGTATCGAAGAGCAAATCAAACAAGAAGCGTAGCAACTCCAATTCGATTGATGTAGCTAATTCATAAAATCAACTACCTTTTCATTATTTTAAAATCCTAATTGTCGGTAAAATTGTTTTCACAATACCAAAAAATTGTAGGATATAAATAATTAAAACAATCAAAACTAACACATTGAGCAGGCTTTTAATTGCTCCTGGCATAGGAATAAAAGCATTAATCAACCACAGAACTACGCCAAAAACGATAATAAGCGCGATTAAATTGAATAGATCGTTCATAAAACTTCCTTATTAAGTGACTGCTAAATTGAGTATAGCAAATATCCGCATCATTTGATTAAAAAAACCAAAAATGTAAATAGATTAAGATCTTCGATGAAAGTACAGCTGGTGGATGCTCTGATTCGTACAAATAACAGACCTCTTACATACCCTACAAAAGGCCTAATACAGGATATTACAATTAGTTATTAAGTGGCTTCACTTTATCTTTTAATAAATCACGAATTTCCGTTAACAATATTTCTTCGCGAGATAACTTTGGAGGGTGTTCTTCTTCGTTTTTCTTTAAAAGATTCACCAATTTTATAGCTAAAAAAATGGCAAGGGCAATGATTGTAAAATCAATAACACTTTGCAGAAAACTACCCCATTTAACGACTGCGTCCCCTACAGTAAGTGATTTATTAGCGATATTAACTCCACCGAGCAGTAAGCCTACTAAAGGCATCACTATCCCATCAACTAACGAAGCAACAATTTTGCCAAATGCAGCCCCTACGACGACAGCAACAGCTAAATCGACTACATTACCTCTCATTGCGAATTGTTTAAATTCTTTTAAGAAACTCATCTCGTGCTCCTTGTATCAGCGCTACTTTAAATTACTTTATCTCAAATCAAGATTTTTCTTAAGAGGTTTTACTCTTTTGCCACGCATCATGGAATCCGGTAGTGGGATCGGAGCTCAATGTCGGGCAATTTGTTGCCCGACGAGGCTAAGCTCCTGAATAACCTTATCCTTCTCCCTCGCCTCCCTTAATCCCACAACGTACTGCCATCTTCGATCCCCGCGGCATTAAATAATCCCTTAACTTAATGGCAGTGACCCGACAAAGCACTGCAAATAACTACGCCCCCTTTATCATTTCCTTTATTTGCTTTATTTTTTCTGGCAAATTATCTGGAACTACTCCTCCTCCTTGAGCCATATCATCTCTGCCCCCTCCTTTTCCACATAGATGACGAACTAAGGTAGCGGCGGTAGGCGCTTTTCCTAAAATATTTTTACTGACTCCGGCGATAACATTCATTTTATTATCATCTACCGTGAATAAAACAATCACAGCGGAATCCAAGGAAGATTTAAGTTTATCTAAGGTCGTTCTCAATGTTTGACTATCCATACCATCGAGTTGTTTTATCAACAAATTAACTCCATGGACCGATTCTACTTCAGCTAAAAGATCCGCACCAGATTTTTGGGCTTTTTCACTTAACAACTTAGTAATTTCTTTCTCTTGGTTTTTATTATCTACAAGCAACTGTGTTACCTTATCTCGTAAACTGCCGACTGTAGTTTTCAGATTTTGAGCCAGTTCACCTAAAAGATCTTGCTGCTCGTTAACCCAAGCCAAAGCATAACTACCAGTAACCATATCTATACGTCGTACACCACTAGCAATACCATATTCAGCGACGATTTTAAATAAGCCTATATCTCCTGTTCTACGAGCGTGTGTCCCACCACAAAGTTCTTTTGAAAAATCCCCCATGGATAACACACGAACAGAATCAGCATATTTCTCCCCAAATAGGGCAACAGCTCCGCTCTTCTTGGCTGTATCTATATCCATAATCTGCGTGACAACTTCATTATTCTGCCGAATTTGTTCATTCACTAATAATTCAATTTGTCTAACTTGTATAGGAGTTAATGCTTCAAAATGAGAAAAATCAAAACGAGCTCGTTCTGCTTCGACCAAAGAACCTTTTTGTTGCACTTGCGGGCCTACTATGGTTTTCAAGGCCGCATGCAATAAGTGAGTCGCAGTATGATTCAAACGAATAGCCTCACGTCTCACATTATCTATTTGCGCTTTAACCCCTTGATTTAAAATCAATGTCCCTTCAAGAACCTCACCATAGTGCACTATAGCAAGGCCTACTTTTTGAGTATCATCAACACGGAAACTAAATTCCTTTCCAGCAAGAATACCTTTATCACCAGCCTGTCCACCACTTTCGGCATAAAAAGGCGTATGATCAAGAATAACAGCCCCCTTAACACCTTTACTTAAGGTTTTGACCTCAACCCCGTCTTCTAACAATCCGATTATCTTGCCATCAGCAATTTCCTTTTCATAACCATGAAACTCTGACTTATGATCTAACTGGGACGTCGCATGATAATCTGTAGTAAATTGGCTTGCTGCTTGCGATTGCTCTCTTTGCTGTTGCATTAATTGACTAAAACCTTCCATATCAACATGCAAACCTTGTTCACGCGCTATATCGGCAGTCAAATCAGCAGGGAAACCATAAGTATCATATAACTTAAACGCGATAGAACCAGGTATCTCATCCCCACCCATGGTATGCATTTGTTCTTGTAACAAACGTAATCCTTGCTCCAAAGTACGAGCAAATTGATTTTCTTCCTGTGCCAATATTTTTTCTATATGTTCCTTTGCAGTACCCAACTCAGGGTATGCATCACCCATAACATCAATCAAGGGCTGAACTAATCGTGAAAAGAATGAATTAGATAAACCTAATTTATTGCCATGTCTTACTGCTCTGCGAATAATTCTTCTGAGTACATAACCACGCCCTTCATTTCCTGGTATTACCCCATCGGCAATCAAGAAAGAGCAAGAGCGAATATGATCCGCGATTACTTTTAAAGAGGTGTGGTTTAAATCAATATTATTTCCGAGTTTAGCGATAGATTTAATCAAATATTGGAACAAATCGATCTCATAATTGCTATGAACCCCCTGCACCACAGCGGCAAGTCGCTCTAGCCCCATACCAGTATCAACAGAAGGTTTAGGTAATGGGTGCAAGTGTCCATCTTTGTCTCTGTTATATTGCATGAACACTAGGTTCCAAATTTCGATGTATCGATCACCATCTTCTTCAGGACTTCCTGGGGGTCCACCCGCGATTTTAGAACCGTGATCGTAAAAAATTTCTGTGCAAGGACCACAAGGACCTGTATCGCCCATAGACCAGAAATTATCCTTTTCCCCACAACGAGAAAATCGCTCGGGAGAAACACCTATTTCTTTAAGCCAGATGTCTTCCGCCTCTTGATCTTCCCTATAAACAGTAACCCATAGACGATCTTCTGGTAAACGTAGTACGGTAGTTAAAAAATCCCAGGCAAATTGGATTGCTTCTCGTTTAAAATAGTCGCCAAAACTAAAATTACCTAACATTTCAAAAAATGTATGGTGTCTTGCTGTATAACCTACATTTTCTAAATCATTATGCTTTCCACCCGCGCGAACACAACGCTGAGCAGTCACTGCGCGGTGATAAGGGCGTGTTTCAAGACCTAAAAATAAATCTTTAAACTGCACCATTCCTGCATTAGTAAATAATAGAGTTGGATCATTAGCAGGAATCAATGAACTGGATTCTACTAGTTGATGACCACGTTGTGTAAAATAATCAAAGAATGCCCGTCTAATTTCAGAACTTTTCATGTTTACTACTTACCAGTTAAGTTAATTAAATCTATAGAGTACTTAAACCTACTCTAAAAAATCATTTCAATGTTTTGACCACTTGCGCGATGATATCCATTGTAAATCCTCGATAAAGCAAAAAAGTTTGCAGCTTTTGCATCTCGTCAAAAGATAAATCTTTTTTTCCTCTACTCTTTTTTTCCCATACCTTCACTGCATGAGCCAGCCAATTATCCTTTTCTTGCTCTAATTTTTCGAGAATGAGCTCCTTATCAAGACCTTTTATTTTCAATTCCTGACTAATTTTTAAAGGTCCATAGCCTTGGCGAAGACGCGAATTGGTATAATTCTCAACAAAACGGCTATCACTCTGTAAACCAAGACGTTGACACGCTTCTAATGCATTCTTGGCTTCTTTCTGACTAAATCCTTTTTGTTCTAACTTATCACATAACTCCAAAGCGCCGTGCTCACGCCTGGTTAACAGGCGTAAGGCACTTTCAAATGCTTCAGTCATTACATAGTCTCTAAGTCTTCTTCATCTGTAGTAGCTAGCATAGGTAATTTATTTTCTAGCAATTCACTCCTAATCTGCCGCTCAAGTGTTTCTGCCACTTGTGGGTTTTCTTTGAGATAAAGGCGGACATTATCTTTACCTTGACCAATTTTTTCTTGCTTGTAACTATACCAAGCTCCTGATTTTTCAATCAGATTCAATTGAACACCTAAATTGATGATCTCACTTTCGCGGGAAATACCTTCATTATATAAAATATCAAATTCAGTCATCTTGAAAGGAGGAGCCACTTTATTTTTAACTACTTTCACACGTGTCTCACTACCTAATATTTCTTCACCCTTCTTAATTGATCCTATGCGGCGAATATCCAAACGAACCGATGCATAAAACTTAAGTGCATTACCGCCTGTTGTTGTTTCTGGGCTACCAAACATAACACCAATTTTCATCCTAATTTGGTTAATAAAAATAACCAAAGTATTAGAACGTTTAATATTTGCTGTTAATTTACGTAAAGCCTGTGACATCAATCGGGCTTGTAAACCAACATGAGAGTCACCCATTTCCCCTTCAATTTCAGCCTTAGGTGTTAAAGCAGCGACCGAGTCAATGATGATTACATCAACGGCAGAAGAACGCACCAGCATATCAGTGATTTCCAGAGCTTGCTCCCCTGTATCAGGCTGAGAAACCAACAACTCATCAACATTCACCCCTAGCTTTTGCGCATAGCTTGGATCTAAAGCATGTTCCGCATCAATAAATGCTGCTGTCCCACCCATTTTTTGGCATTCAGCAATGACTTGAAGTGTTAATGTAGTTTTACCAGAGGATTCAGGACCATATATTTCAACGACACGCCCTTTAGGTAAACCGCCAATGCCTAGTGCGATATCAAGACCTAATGACCCCGTAGAAATAGCTTCTATATCACGAGATACTGTACTATCACCCATACGCATTACCGAACCTTTGCCAAATTGGCGTTCGATTTGCGAAAGAGCCGCTGCTAGTGCTTTTTGTTTATTCTCTTCCATAATTTCACCCAAATAATAATATAAGGCGAAAATTATCACACAGATAAGGGTAAGCAGCAAAGTGATTAATTACTAATTAATTGAATTTTATTCAGCAAGCCATGCAAGGCCTCTTGGCATGAAGCAATACGAATATCCTGCCTTGTTCCGTGAAATTGTCTTTTTACAGTCAGTGGTAAACCTTCGCGCGTAGCCCAAGAAAGGCATACAGTACCAACTGGCTTCTCTATAGTGCCTCCATCAGGACCAGCAATACCCGTAACAGATACGGCAATATCACCTGCGCTATGTTGTATGGCGCCAATAGCCATAGCCTGAGCAACTTCCTCGCTCACCGCGCCAAATTGGTCTATTAGTTCCTTAGGAACACCTAACATATCCTGCTTTGCTAAGTTGCTGTAGGTAACAAAACCGCGCTCAAACCAGTTAGAACTACCAGGAATTTCCGTGAGATAACTGGCAATTAATCCACCAGTACATGATTCTGCTGTAACTAGTTGCCAATTGCGTCTCTTTAAAAGTGACGCTATTTCTTGAATTATTCCTGCGAATTGACTCATATTAGTACACCCTATTATCACTTTGAGTATGTTCTTTCATATTGAGCATAAGCTAAAGATAATAAAGAAAATACCCAAGCTCCTAAAGTACGCTCTGGTTCGATAAATAAAATGCCGCGGTATGCTCGCGGCATTTTAACATTCTAAAAATGTGTTACATTATAAATTATCAGCCCACTCTAGTGGTGTTGAGTATTGTCAGTTTTAGCTGGAGTAGGAGCTGGGGTAGTGGTCCCTGTTTTATCTGCGGCAGGCTTAGGTGTGTTATTCTCACCGCAAGCAGCTAAAGCCAGACCTAAAATACAAGTTGCAGCAATCATAGCTAAACGATTCATTACCATTCTCCTTAAGATAACATTTTATTTTAAATCATTTTAAGTGTAGCAAATAGTATCATTAAATGAAGTATTTATTTGCAATTCGTCCTCTTTTTCATCCCATCAGCAAACAGGCCGTGCGAATTCTTGAATACTCTTCTCATTACTGACTTATAACTATGAGTTTGTTAGAATCACCGCAATTCAATTATAGCAACCCCTTATGAAGACTTCTCATACCCCAATGATGCAACAATATTTACGCATCAAATCTGAATACCCAGACATGCTTTTATTTTATCGTATGGGCGATTTTTATGAATTATTTTTCGATGATGCGAAGCGTGCATCTCAATTATTAGACCTAACTCTAACTCATAGAGGTCAATCTGCTGATAAACCAATTCCTATGGCAGGTGTCCCCTACCATGCAGTAGAAAATTACTTGGCTCGACTCATTAAAAAAGGAGAGTCTGTAGCAATTTGTGAGCAGATAGGCGACCCGGCTACAAGCAAAGGCCCCGTTGAACGACAGGTAACCCGTATTATCACGCCAGGCACAGTAACTGATGAAGCGCTCCTTGATGCAAGAAAAGATAACCTTTTAGTAGCGCTACACCAACTCAAGCAAAAAATAGGCCTAGCCTGGGTTGATTTAAGTAGTGGCCGTTTTCACTTACTCGAACTGCAAGAAAACAATCAACTAGCAGCAGAACTAACACGATTACAACCCGCAGAACTTCTGCTACAAGAATCATCACCTCTATACGACCATTGCAGCCATTTTCCTGTAAAAACTAGACCTGGATGGGAATTTAACGCAGATAGTGCTCGTAAATTATTATGCGATCAATTTACAACCAAAGATTTAACGGCATTTGGGGAGCAAGAATACCCTACAGCATTAATTGCGGCCGGAGCCTTACTGGCCTATTTACAAACGACTCAAAAGCAAGCGCTACCTCATCTATCCGCCATAACTCTTGAGAATTCACAAGAATATCTGCAATTGGATGCGGCAACACAAAAACACTTAGAGTTATTTGAAAATGTTCAGGGTAAAAACGAGCATTGTTTGCTCTCAGTACTAGATCATACGGCTTGTGTCATGGGAAGTCGCTTATTAAAACGTTGGATAGGAAGGCCGTTAAAGCAACAGCATTTAATTCAAGCGCGTCAAGAAGCAATTAGAGAAATCATCAATTATCAGCAAGATGTATCGCTACATCAATTTTTAAAACAAATCTGTGACATAGAACGAATCGTATCACGCATTGCTCTAAAGTCTGCTCGTCCTCGTGATCTCATCGCCTTGCGCCATACCTTAGGCATACTTCCTGAGCTGAACTCCTCTATACAAAAAAATGCGGCACCGCTAATTACGCAGCTGAAACAACATATTACTCCATTACCAATACTCTTAGAATTGCTCAATTCAGCAATTGTAGAAAATCCACCCGTATTGATTCGTGATGGAGGCGTTATAGCGGCTGGTTTTGATGAGGAGCTGGATGAGTTAAAAACTCTCAGTACCAATGCTAATGAAACCTTGCTGAAACTGGAGCAAGATGAAAAAGAACGTACTGGTCTATCAACCTTAAAATTTGGTTTCAACAGCGTTCAGGGCTTTTATATTGAGCTGTCTAAATCACAGTCAGAAAAAGCCCCTGTCCATTATCAAAGAAAACAAACTTTAAAAAATGTAGAGCGCTACATTACACCTGAATTAAAGATTTTCGAAGAAAAAGTACTATCCGCCCAAACTAAAGCCTTAGCTAGAGAAAAATGGTTGTATGACAACTTACTCATTGAAATTCAGAATTATATGTCTGAATTAACACATCTGGCTCAAGCCTTAGCATCATTGGATGTATTAGTTACTCTGGCGGAACGAGCTCAAAGTTTTAATTGGAAAAGCCCCCGATTAGTCCCCACTCCAGGCATTACCATCCAAGGAGGGCGTCATCCTGTTATCGAACAATTACTCCAAGAACAGTTCATTGCTAATGATCTTCATTTGCAACCTGATCAAAATATATTATTAATTACAGGCCCCAACATGGGGGGTAAATCCACCTACATGCGTCAAACTGCATTGATAGTCCTCTTGGCTTACATAGGTAGCTTTGTACCCGCTGAATCAGCAATTATAGGCCCGATAGACCGAATTTTTACTCGTATAGGTGCTAGCGATGATCTGGCCTCAGGGCGCTCTACATTTATGGTGGAAATGACGGAAACGGCTCAAATTTTGAGACAAGCAACAGCAGAAAGCCTAGTTTTAATTGATGAAATTGGACGGGGCACCAGTACTTATGATGGAATGGCCTTGGCTTACGCCTGCTGCACTTATTTAGCAACGGTCATTAAAGCCTATACTTTATTTTCTACTCATTATTTTGAACTAACCAGCCTTCCCAAAGAGTGGCCTTGTATCCGTAATGTACACTTACAAGCGTCTGTAAATACAGGGCGAATTGTATTTTTATATCGCGTTGAAGAAGGTCCTGCTGATCGCAGTTATGGCCTTGAAGTTGCTGCTCTAGCTGGCATTCCAACAGAAGTATTAAAACTGGCGCATGCTCATTTAAATCTAATGCAAGAGCCAAAGCAAGCATTCAGTCCTCAGTCCGTTTCAATACCATTGGTTTCGCCCATAGTAACAACACTAGCTAAAGTTGATCCCGATAAACTCTCTGCAAAACAAGCTTTGGATTTAATTTATCAATTAAAAAATATGGAGGCAGCGGATGCTACTTAATCATACCAGCATCACATGAATAAATTAGTTTATCTGATATTTTTTATTGTCTGTTTTCCATTGTTTGCAGCAAGCACTACGCCGGCTTCTCTTGATATCAAAGGAGTCACCGGTAAGGTGCTGGCTAATGTTGAAAAGCGTCTTAATGAGTTACAGGAAATAAAACCATTAGATGAACTCAGTTTAGATGACTTACGCACTCAGGTAATGAAGGCTATAGAACCATTTGGCTATTTCAAAGCAGATATCGATATAAAAACACTCGATAAAAAGAGAGTATCCATCTTTATTAATCCTGGTAATCAAATTCATATTACTTCTTTACGTGTTGAACTAATCGGCGAAGGCGCAAAAAATCCACTGATACTTAAAACAGTAAAGCAAATACCATTACACGTAGACGATCCGCTATTTACAGAAACTTATAACCAAGCCAAACAAAATATTATTAACACAGCAGAAAACTTGGGGTATTTGCATGGTTCATTTAAAAAAGCTGAAATTTTAGTAGATGAAAATGTAAACACGGCCGCTATTACCCTTATTTTTGACACAGGCCCGCTCTACTATTTTGGTCAGATACAATTTGATCCTACAAACATCAATCCTGATTTACTACATCGCTTTGTGCCATTTAAGCACGGTCAACCTTATTCCACAGATGAAATTCTTAAATTTAATAATTATCTTTCCGCTAGTGGATATTTTAGTTCTGTACTTGTGAAGCCACAAATCACTGATTCTCAGACCGTTCCAGTTCTAGTGCATTTACAGCCTGTACACAAATATACTTATACTGTAGGAGCCGGTTATGGAACAGATACTGGGGTGCGTGGTAGAGCAGGTCTTAATATAATACCTGTCAATAAATACGGACATAAATTTAATGCCTTAGCACAAGGCTCGTTTACTCAAAATGCATTTCAGGCGCAATACATAGTCCCAGGTAAAAATCCCATATCCGATCAATACAGCCTTACCGGTAATTTTTCCAATTTAAATTACACTAGCGGTTACAGTAATGCCTTTCTTATATCCCTTGCTCAGCAGCATAAAGTAAAGTCATTTAAGCGAGTATTATCACTTAACAGCCTTTATGAAGGATTTCATTACACCTTACAGACGAATAACTATCAGCATATGCTCTATCCTAAAGCGGCTTTTTCATTCAACAAAACAGCAGATGCACTATTTACTCCATCAGGTTATAACATTACCTTAAACGGTTTAGGAGCTGGCCACTTCACCATATCCAAGATCAACTTTGTACAAGCATCCCTAGATGCCAAAGCAGCGTACATGATAGAACCATGGCGTTTACGTCTCTATGGACATACCATTCAAGGATTCACTGCGACCAGCAATATTAATCAGCTTCCCCTGTCCCTAGCGTTGCTCTTAGGGGGAACGGACAATTTGAAAGCCTATAGTTTTAACTCCATAGGTCCAGGAAGAATCATCACTTATACTGGCTTCGAAATTCAAAAGGAAATCAAAAAAAATTGGTACCTGGTAGGATTTGCTGATTCAGGAGATGTTTATAATCCCATAGCCAGAGCAATGAAATATGATGCAGGTGGTGGCTTGATGTGGGTTTCACCTATTGGTCCGATTAAAGTTGGAGTGGCGCAACCCATAACCAATAGACTACAAAGAGTTGATGGAAGTAGCCCTCGCTTGGTCGTTAGCATGGGGCCAGACTTATGATAAAATTGATCAAAAAAGCGTTCTATAGCGTCTTAATCTTCATAATCCTTGTAGGGAGTCTCTTATCCTTTCTCCTTACGACGACGCCAGGTTTGTATACGCTTATCAAAATAAGTAGAGCCTATTTGCCCGGATCCCTGAAAGTACAGCAGCTAAGCGGCACTGCATTCAAACAATTTAGCGTGAAAAAAGTAGACTATAAAATAAATCAAACAACCATAACTATAAAAAATCTAACCGTTAATTGGCAGCTACTATCACTTTTACAAAATAAATTAATAATCAATAAGTTAAATGCGAAGTCCATAGAAATTCAACAGGAAAAACCTATCGTTTACATAGAACAAGTTGCCCTAAGTGGACAAATAAAGAAAACGGGCTTAGCAATAGACTCATTACGATTTAATTACTTAGATCAAATCATTACCAGCCGATTGCAAATAGGCTTCGATTCTCTTACTCAATTAACGGCTAAATTAAAATTAAATCCTGATACTAAAAATCCCGAGATATTCACTGGAGCTTTAGATATAGGAGGGGATCTCAATCACCTGCAGTGGACTGGTGATTTTCATGGCCCAGCATCATTATCCCTCAATGGAAATCTAACAAAATTAGCTCGACTTGAGCAAACGATAAAATGGCATAATGTCCAATGGCAGAAGGATCCTCAAACCATAATCAATAGCCCAGAAGGAAGGCTTACTCTTTCAGGAACCTTACCTGATTTAAATGTCACCTTAACCTCTAAAATCAATAAAGCACCAAATGAACATTGGCAAATCGCGTCAACGATTCATGGAACCATTCCCTGGAAATGGTATTTCGATATCAATATCTCACAACCTATGGAATCATCTTCTAAGCATGAAGGTTTATATACTAGCCTTTCTGCAAAAGGAAAAATTACAGCAAGTAACCAAGGCGATATGATCATAACCTTAAAGCCTGGCCATTATGAGATGCCTGATGACAGTCCAATACCTTCATTAGAATTCCAAGGCGGAACGCTGGGTATCATTCTTTCACCACAACAATTAGCAGGAAAAGGCTCTATAGCTATAGATGAAAACAAAAAGTTAACTCTGGCCTTTAAGCTCCCCAAATTTGATCTAAATCAAGGCTTAGTTGCTCGCCAGCCGATCAACGCCGATTTATCCCTTATAGTTAATTCATTTGAATTTTTACAAAGTCTCAGCTCTGAAATCAATAATCCCAAAGGACAATTAACTGCCTCATTACAAGCTACAGGGACTTGGAACAAAAAGATTATTAAAAGTACCCTTACATTAAGCCAAGGTCGTGTAGATCTTCCGGGATTAGGTCTTAAGCTTAATTCAATGCAATTTATTGCTCATGCTCAAGGACAACAATGGGAAGCAGAAGGTTCTATTTCTTCAGAAAATAAAAAATTAAACATCAAGGGTAAAGGCCCTCTTGGTGCTTCATTCGGTGGCGATTTATCACTAATTGGGACCGATTTCCCTGTGATGAATACCAAAGAATTCCAAGTTAAAGTATCACCCCAAGTCGCCTTGAATATCTCCTCGTCAGGATTAAAGATTAGCGGATCAATTCTAGTTCCCTTCGCTCACATACAACCACAAACATTCAACAACAGCATTTCTTTATCCGATGATGTAGTCTTTAAAACTCCAAATGAAACGCCCTCTACCCCATTCAATACCAACATGAATCTACATGTAGAAATGGGCAATGATGTAGAGCTAACCTACAAAGGATTACATGCAACATTGATTGGATCGGTCAATCTCACTCAACTGCCTCAAGGTCCGGTGAATGCAACTGGAGAATTAACGGTTAAAAAAGGACAATATAAAGCATATGGGCAAGATCTGACTATAGAACAAGGGCAACTCATTTTCACTGGTGGACGCTTGGATAATCCCGGAATTAATGTAAGAGCATCCAAAAAAATTGATACCACTACAGCCACAACCCCTGGATCGAATCAGCCTTTTGATTTCAATAATGATAATCTGCAAAACGCTAATGTTCGTGGTAATATCAGCGTAGGAGTTGAAGTATCAGGACGTTTGACCGAACCCAAAATATCACTATTTTCGAATCCCTCTATCCTTTCTCAAGCCGATATACTGTCCATGCTTGTATTAGGACGTCCAGCCAGTCAAGCCAATAAAGCAGGCGGACAGTTACTGATGGCGGCAATCTCTTCGATGAATTTAGGTGGTGGAACTAATGGTGCTCAACTTTTAGAACAGCTAAAAAAGAACCTAGGATTCGATGTAAATGTGCAAACAACCAGTAATTACAATTTGGCAACTAATCAGATTACTGACTCAACAGCCGTTGTAGTAGGTAAATCTATTTCCAAAAAGATTTATGTAAGTTATAACGTAGGCTTATCTCAAAACGATCCCAACGTGCTTACTTTGAAATACTTACTTAATAAATTTTACAGTATCCAAATCAGCAGCAGTACCACGAGTAGCGGCATTGATATTTTATATACCTCTAATAAATAAGGATAAAACGTATGAGTCACTATAACATCCCTCTTAGAATGACCCGTTTAAGAAGCAATTCCATGTCTCGCGCTTTAGTGAAAGAAACCCGATTACACATACAACAATTTATAGCTCCCTTATTTATTAGCGAGCAATTAACTGAAGCAAAAGAAATCCAAGCGATGCCTGGCCAATATCAACTCTCACTAGATTGTCTGCCCAGGGAAATTGAAACGCTCAGTGCTCTAGGTATCCCGGCTGTTTTACTTTTTGGTATACCAAATCAAAAAGATGCCTACGGCAGCGAGTCATTCAATGAAAATGGAATAATAGCCCGAGCAATTAAAAAAATTCGCTCGATTAATAAAGACATATTAATTATTACTGATTTGTGCTTTTGCGAATATACCGATCATGGGCACTGCGGGGTATTACATGGCCAGCGTATTGATAACGATAAAACGCTAGAATTGCTTGGCAAACAAGCAGTAAGCCATGCCAAGGCAGGAGCAGATTGGGTTGCCCCCAGTGGTATGACTGATGGCATGGTCAGCGCTATTCGTTCCGCTCTAGATAGCGCAGGATATCAACACATTCCCATATTAAGTTACAGTGCCAAATATTGTTCCTGTTTGTATGGTCCCTTTAGAGAGGCAGCTCAAGGAGCACCTCAGTTTGGCGATAGAAAAGCCTATCAAATGGATCCTGCTAATAGTGCTGAAGCCTTAAGAGAAACGGCTTTGGATATTGAGGAAGGAGCCGATATGATTATGGTAAAACCTGCCGGTTTTTATTTGGATATTATTTACAAACTAAAGCAACGCTATGCCGAAATACCGCTTTGTGCCTATCAAGTCAGTGGCGAATACTCCATGATAAGGGTTGCAGCAAAGAATCATCTTATTAATGAGGAGCAAGCCATTTTAGAAAGCGTAACAGCAATAAAACGAGCAGGAGCAGATTTTATTATTTCTTATTTTGCCAAAGATATAGCAAGAATATTAAGTAATAGAACTGCAATTTGAGTTTAAGACTTGCCTCTAGAAGGACAATCACCTATAGTAATTCCCGATTGGTAACTGCCAATCCCTTATAATCTTAACGGAGATATAAATGAAGTTCATGCTTAAAAGTTTATCGGCAATAGCCTTAAATTTAATTGCCGCAACCGCTTTAGCAATGCCGGCTTATTTGACCACACATAATAACACAGATTTAGAGTCCAATGCCTATATAGCAGGCACTATACCATCCCCATATGGGACACCAGCTCATGATACTCGTAGTGTTTATTGGAATATGGTAAGAATGGCATGTTATGGCCATACTACTGCAGACAAAAAATGCTCTGCTTTAATTAAAGTGGGTACTAATACAGCTAATCCAGTAGACATAGGATATGTAACTTTAGATTTAGAATCTGGTGATATCACTCCGAAACAGCTTTCGAATAATGGATACACCATACGGGTGAATGGACCAGGTGAAGCAACCATTAGTAAAAATTAAGAAAAGATATTTAGGCAATGTCCCTAAAGATTATATATCATCGTTCACCTCCCCCTCTCCCTTATCCCTTCTCTCAAATTAAAGAAGGGATAAGTTGTCTAATAAGCTTTTGTAACCCAGGTTGAGCCGTTGGTCTAGCCAAAGCGCATGGAATGCCAAACCCACCAATGTAGCATTGATGCAGCGCAGCGTAATCAAGGTGTTATTAAGCTTACTAAAGTTCTTATGCAGCTCACTACAACGAGGCTAATGCTTGGATAAACCACCAAGACCCGTCTAAAAATATTAATCGAAGTCTCCAATAAACCTTGATTGCGCTGCGCTGCATCAAGGCTACACAGATGATTTAGATCGGGATCTTCATGTCATTAACTGCTTCACTTTACAATAAAAAAGCCACGCTTGGCGTGGCTTTTTTCATCATTATTAATGAGTACTATTTTGTTGGAGCTTCTAGTGCTTGATCGATGTTCCAAACTACTTGAGCACCCACTAGGTCTACATGAGCATTAGAAGTAGCATTAACATTAAACGCTGAAGTAAGACCTATAGGATCTGTTCGGTTCACTGTAGAGTCCTCAGCAGAAAATATATGAGTATAGCCTACATCAACACCAATAGAAGGACGCGCTTGGTAATGAGTACCAATTGAAAGAGCCCATCGATTTACGTCAGGTAATCTGACATCTCTAAATGCATTGTTCGTAGGAGTCGCATCATAACCGCCACCTGCACGTAACATCCATTGTTGATTTAAACGGTAATTTGCACCTAAAGCAAAGCGCCAGGCATCAAGATAGTTCTGTTGCTTTGAACTGACGGCCTGAACAAGAGATACTTGACTAGTAAAAGGATTGATAGACGGAGCTGCTACATTATTTAATGTAATCGTGTCAAAAGAACTCCATGCTGTATAAACAACAGAACCTAATAAAGCAAGGGCTTCATTGACATCTTGATATCCACTCAACGTAACTACATCAGGTAACTCGATAGGATTGGAAAATAGATTAGTATTTCTAAATACCGCGTCAGGATTTGCTCCAATTACAGAAGCAGGGTTAGCCAATACTAAACCTGGGGAAGCTAGTTTACCTACTAGTCTACTTTGGCCATGGAAAGTGTGCCTCATTTTAGACTGATAATTCAAACCAATACGGGTATGATTGTCATTAAACATAGCCATAACGCCAGTATGGAATCCTATTCCTATGGAGTTGCCATTATTATAACTTAAAGTATCTACCGTGGTCGCAGGGAAGAAAGGCACAAACAAATTAGGAGCGCCAAGCATAGTATTAAATTTTACCCTGGCATATTGAAAATCAAGTCCTGCGCCATAAGAGAAATGATCGGACAATTTCACACCGAATTCTGGTGACAGGTTAACCGTAATCAACTCAGATAAAGTAGCTTGGTAACGTACTGCAGAGTCTTGATCCCAATCAGTTGACAAACCAAAAGGAGAAACGCTACTGAATCCAAAGGTAACATTTTCACCTACGGGTAAAGCATAGTGAAATGCAGGAACAAATGCATTATCACCACCTTGGAGATCTTGGAAATTCTGTACGTAATTATTGAGCCCTTGGGTCATAAAAGTACTAGTGCCACTAAGTCTAGCAGAAGGAAATATACCAACGCCCCCAGCGACTATTTGTTGATTATGAATTAATGCTAAACCCGCTGGATTATACCAACCAGTAGAAGCATCCGCAGCTTCTGCAGCAATACCCGCAGCATAGTTGCCAATAGCTGATGGGCTATCCTCAGTATACAGCGAAAATCCACCAGAATAAGCAGTACTTGTTGCCATAATGCCTACTATTGCAACACTGACTAGCGTTCTTAGGGGTTTGTGCATGTCGTTCACTCCACACTCCTTATAATTTATAGTACTTCCAATTCAAATTTAAGTTTTCGATGATAAATGAAATTACCCTAATTTCAAATGATAAAAAAGAATTATTTTTTAATAGATTCAACGACTAACAAAATTAAGCCCATAGTGATCTTTTTGAGATCACTATGGGCAATTTAATGCATAAAAGAATTTGTCTTTCTAATGTCAAAATACTTGTGCAGATGCTTTAGTCCATGGTAACGTGTATTAATTTTGTGCGGAATTATATTATGCAACAGCTCGTTACTAAATTTGGAGGTACCAGTGTTTCAAGTAGAAGCACTTGGAATAATATTGCAGCTATTACCCAAAAACATATGAGTACAGGAGTACAGCCCGTTATTGTTTGTTCTGCCCTCACTCAAATTTCTAATAAGCTCGAAAAAGCTATAGATGCAGCACTCTTAAATGAACATCATAGTATTTATACTGATATTCGTAACAGTCATTTAAACCTAGCGGAAGAGCTTGAAGTAAACCCCGATCTGATTTCTGATGATTTACAGCAACTGGAGCAATGGTTAACAGGAATTGCTTTGCTAAAGCAAGCTCCGGCTAAAACACATGCCCAAATATTAAGCCTTGGTGAGTTAATGATGACTCGCCTTGGCCATGCTTTTTTAGAACAGCAAGGTATTCAGAATAAATGGTATGACGCCCGTGAGCTGCTAGTAAGCACTTCTACTCTAGGAGGAGAGGCCGTTAATTATCTTTCTGCTCGTTGCGAACATGCCTACGATCCCCAATTGGTAGAGCGGTTTCAAACATGTGGTGCTCCAGCAATTATTACTCAAGGTTTTATTGCATCTAATCCACATGGAGAAACAGTGTTACTAGGTAGAGGTGGATCAGATACTTCCGCAGCACTTTTGGCGGCTAAACTTCAAGCATCGTCTTGTGAAATATGGACCGATGTTCCAGGTATCTATACAGCGAATCCTCACCAACTACCCCATGCTCGTTTGTTAAAACAATTAAACTACGATGAAGCTCAAGAAATTGCCTCTATGGGAGCCAAAGTTTTACATCCTAATTGCATTCCTCCAGTAAGACTTGCAAAAATCCCCATGTCGGTCAAATATACTCAAATGCCAGAACATTCAGGGACACTGATTACCAAAGATACTGATGAATCCGCGCCACTAATCAAATCAATTCAGGTAAAGCATAGTATTTTGTTGATATCCATTGATACTCTAAACATGTGGCAACAAGTTGGTTTCCTGGCGGATGTTTTTACTACATTTAAAAAGCATGGCTTTTCTGTTGATCTGTTATCTTCTTCTGAATTTAACGTCACAATATCATTAGATAACAACGTAAAATTACATGACAGGCCTGCAATTAATGCTCTGTTAGCAGATTTAAATCAATTTGGACGAGCCAAACTAATTGAACCTTGTAGCGCCGTTAGTATGGTTGGTCATCATATAAGAACCGTATTGCCCCATCTCGGTCCAGCATTAGAAGTATTTGAAGCCAAACAAATTTATTTGATGTCGTTAGCCTCCAATGATCTGAATATGACTTTTGTCGTGGATGAATCACATGCAGATAAATTATGTCAAAAACTACATCACCTACTGATAGAAAGTAATCCACAAATTTTTTATTACTCTAAAAGTTGGCATGAGGAGTTTGGCAAACCCAACAAACGCCCTGTGCCTTGGTGGGAAATAGAACGAGATCGTTTACTCGCAAGTAGTGCGCCACATACTCCTTGTTATGTGTACCATAGCCCTACTCAAGCAGGAAAAGCAAAACAGTTACTGGCGTTAAAATCTATTGATAATTTATTTTATGCTATCAAAGCGAATCCCCACCCTTCTATACTAAAAACATTGGAGAAAGAAGGAATTGGTTTTGAATGTGTTTCGATACAAGAGTTGGATTTAGTGCTCGACTTATTCCCGACAATTGATAGAAAAAGAATTTTATTTACTCCTAATTTTGCTCCAAAGTCCGAGTATGAATATGCGTTAAAAATTGGATGCCATATCACCATAGATAGTTTATATCCTTTGCAACATTGGTCTCAATTATTTAAAAATTGCGAAGTCATTGTACGTATTGATCCAGGCACTGGTGCAGGCCATCATAAGCATGTTTCAACAGGAGGTAATGAGTCCAAATTTGGTATCACGCAAAATGATGTAGGGCAAATCATTGCCTTGACAAAAAAGAACCATATTAAAGTGATTGGCTTACACGCTCACTCTGGCAGTGGAATTCTGACTCCTGAATTATGGCAACAAACAGCATTGATGCTTGCTTCATTAACAGATCAATTTCCTGATGTACGCTCCATTAATTTAGGTGGTGGCTTAGGAATAGTAGAGAAACCAGGACAACATCCTTTAGATTTTAGTACGCTAGATGCCTCCTTGCTTGCTGTCAAATCACGCTACCCGCAGTTAAAAATCTGGCTTGAGCCAGGCCGTTATTTTGTGGCAGAGAGTGGTGTTATTCTTGCTAAAGTGACCCAATGTAAAGAAAAAGGTAAAGTAAAATTTGTAGGTATTGAAACAGGAATGAATTCTTTAATCAGGCCATCTCTCTATGGGGCTTATCATGAGATAGTCAACCTCAGTCGTCTGCATGAAGAAAAAGCGGGATTTGCTCATATTGTTGGTCCGATTTGTGAGTCAGGAGATACCTTAGGTTATGATCGCTTGTTACCAGTAACTCATGAAGGGGACGTGCTGTTAATTGCTAATACTGGAGCCTATGGTCACTGCATGAGCTCCAACTATAATTTACGGCCTGCTGCCCAAGAAATAGTACTGGACTAAAGATATGTCGTTGATTGATGGTGAACAAAGGAGCCAAGCTACTGATCCTAATTTGTCATTCATAGTACAAGCTCCCGCCGGGTCAGGAAAAACAGAAATCTTGACCCAACGCTATCTCCGCTTACTAGGTACGGTTACTGCGCCAGAGCAAATCATCGCATTAACCTTTACCCGTAAGGCGGCAAGTGAGATGCGAGAGCGCATTATTATCGCCTTACGACGTGCGGAGACGAACCAGCCTGCATCCAACCCCCATCAACAAATGACTTTAGATTTCGCCCGACAAGCGCTCATTCGTAGTCAGCAATTTCATTGGGATTTGTTGCAGCAACCCAATAGATTAAAAGTTATAACTATAGATTCACTATGTCAGAGTATTAATCAGGCTATTCCATTATTAGAGCAACAAATAGCCTACCCACAAATTACAGATAAACCTGATAGCCATTACCTCAATGCCGCTCGACGTTGTATTCAATTTGCGACAGAAACGCCTGAATATCAGAAGGCAATTAAAACGCTACTGCTGCATGTAGACAATAAACAAGATCGGTTACTGAGTTTATTTCAAGCTCTTTTAGCGCAAAGAGACCAATGGTTATCTCCCCTATTTCAAGCTAGGGCGCAGGAAAAATCAACGTTTGAGCAGGCATTGCACTTCATAGAACAGCATGAATTAACTCGTTTCAAGCAAAGTCTTCCCCAATTACTAGCCTCAGAACTAACCCGATTAACACGTGAATTGGCACTGATAGAAAATGATCCTACGTCACCGCGTTATCCCCTAAGAGATTGGTATGATTTTCATCAAGCGAGTCAACTAATAGTGGCGGCACTAAGTAAAACATTACTAACAGGAGATAATTTCCGCAAGAGCTTTGATCATCACGTGGGTTTAAAAAAAGGTAGTTGCACCGACAGCGAATTTAATATTCTGAAACAAGCGAGTAAAGAACTTCTAGCTCAATTAAATGACTACCCTGATTTTCTGAATTCATTAATACAAGTAAGCCAATTACCCCAACCTGAGTATGATTTGCAACAATGGGAGGTGCTGCAAGCATTATTTGTCTTACTGCCTTTATTGGTCGGCCATTTACATGTTTTTTTTAGTGAACATAATGAGGTCGATTTCACAGCGATTGCACAGCAAGCATTAACTGCTTTAGGAGATGCGGACAATCCGACAGATCTTGCTTTGTATCTCGATAATGCCATTCATCATTTATTAGTTGACGAATTTCAAGATACTTCGATTAGTCAATTTGAATTGCTCACTAAATTGGTTCAAGGCTGGCAAAATAATGACGGCAGAACATTGTTTATTGTTGGCGATCCCATGCAATCTATTTATAGATTTAGACAAGCAGAAGTGGGATTGTTTTTTCGTGCAAAAGAACAAGGTATTGGGTCGGTGCAACTACACTCACTACAATTGAGTTGTAATTTCCGCTCTGCAGACACTATAGTTAACTGGGTCAATTCCCATTTTTCCAGAATCTTCCCTCAGCAGGTTGATATTGAGTCAGGAGCCGTCTCGTTCCATCCGTCGGTTAACGTCATTAAAGATCAAGAATCAAGTGCTGTACATGCCCTACAATTTGGCGATAAAGAACAAGAAGCACAACAACTCATTCAATCAATTCAATATGAATTAAATATTAACCCTAATCAAAGCCTAGCCATTTTAGTACGTTCCAGAAGTCAATTAAGACTGATTATAAACCTCCTGCGTCAACATCAGATTCCTTATCAAGGGACTGATATTGATTTACTCGCTAATTTAGAACATTTACGCGATGTATGGTCTTTAACCAATGCTCTGTTATTTCCAGGCAATAGACTTTCATGGTTAGCTTTACTGCGTAGTCCTTATTGTGGCCTTTCTCTGCAAGATATTTTATGCATAGCCCAATTTAATAAAAATAAATCCATCTATTATGCACTAGTCCAGTTGGATAAAATTCAAGGTTTAAGTGATGAAGGACGCATTCGCGCTCAATTTTTTATTCATGTAATGCAGAATGCCCTGTCACAAAGATATCAATACCACTTATCTGACTGGGTAATTTACACATTAAAAGAACTACATATTGATAAAATAGTAAATCAAAATCAATTAAACGATTTAGAACAACTTTGGACTCTATTAGACCGTTACGAGCAAGAAGGTCGATTGCCTGACATGAACGAGTTCATTGAGGAATTTAATAGCCTCTACTCTCAACAGTCTACTCCTTCTCGTCTACAAATTATGACTATTCATAAATCTAAAGGACTGGAGTTTGATACTGTTTTTCTTCCTGGACTAGGGGCTCAGCCCAACTCAGGCGATAACCCTATGCTGCGTTGGCTTAAGATACCCACTCAAAATCATGGCGATTTATTACTGCTTTCTCCCATTCAAGGGGCCCATCAAGATGGCTGCGCGCTCTATCATTATTTAGGCCAACTTGACGAAGAGAAAAGTAATTATGAAGCTCAAAGATTACTTTACGTGGCGGCAACAAGAGCAAAATCACGACTGTATTTAATGGATGGTTCTACAAAATCAAATAAAAGATCGTTTCGTAGCTTGTTAAAGCATCAAGAGTTTACTGTTATAGAATCTACGAAAGATGTAGAAGGAAAAGCATCTATTCCTCTACCTAAACTGAACAAACTTCCTTTAGAGTTTTATTTAAAACAACCAGCCAATGATATTTCATCCACCAATGCCATTATTTCCAAACTAATCACGGGTATTCCTCGTCTAACAGGCATAGTGGCCCATAAGCTTTTGCACTGGATCTGTGATAACCATCCTCAAAGTAGCGCTCAAATTCCGTGGAGTCTGGCTCGTGATGAGTTCAAACAATCAGGTTTTGATGAGGCAATGCAACACCATGCATTATCTATTTTGCAAGCTCAAATAACTCAATTATTTCAGGATAAAATAGGTTTATGGATTATTGCTAAGCATGACAATGAACGAAATGAATATGAATTGCTTGTAGAATTCCAAAATAATTTGGCAACACGTATTATAGATCGTACTTTTGAAGATCAGGGAATACTATGGATTATTGATTTTAAAACAGGTAAGGAAGACCATACGGCTATGACTCAGCATCAAAAGCAATTAAATGAATACGGATTTTATTTATCCAGTTGCACTAACCTTCCTATCCATTGCGGTCTTTACTACTTAACAAATAATCATTGGCTCAGTTGGAAATACCAAAAACAGGAGCATTTAGTTTAAATTAGAGATTAGATGTCTCTTAATTTAACCTTCTTTAGCTAGATCATAGTTTAGATAATGGAGTCAATCAGTCCTGTGTTGCATAATGTAAGGGAATGTAGATGTCCGTACCAGAAATAGATATTAGAACTTTACGAAAAATTCCAGGTCACGGAACTGGCAACTATTTCCACACGATTACTAAAGGTCAACTACCCAGTTCATATAAAACTTGGTACGTTAAAGAAATGGAGTCTCCTATGGTGGCACGCCTCGAGATTCTAGCTCAGGAGTTCTTCCGCCTTATTATTCCTACCCAACCCCAAACACGTATCGCTAGAAATCGAATAACCAATATTTATTACATATTGTCAGAAGAAGTTCTAGGTTACCGTAAGTTACCAATCACTCAACAAAAAGAATTTACCAAGGGAACCTATTTGGGCCTAGGTCAAATCTCTTTTCTAGCTGCATTTTTACAAGAAATTGATCTAAAAAACAGTAACATATGTCTTAATAACAAAAACCGGGTAGTAAAAATTGATGGGGATTGGTGTTTCGCTAGTATTAGAGCTCCTAACTATAGCTCTAAACCTAAAGCCCTTACTGCACAATTATTAAAGGGCTTACCTTATCTCAACCAATTTTATGCATTCAACTGGCTTGATATTATCGAGGAGGAAAGCTTTGAAGGCGATGGCCATATTGTGGAACCTGCTTTATCTCATGCTCCTCATTTTCGTAATGAAGTCAATCAAGCCATATTAAAAACTCTTTTATTGCCTAATAATTATATTAAAAGCTTTGTTGATGCCTTTATTCCAGTTGGTTCTTATGCCGATCGTTTTATTACTTTTTTACAAAAAAGGAGTGAAGAGTTAAAGGTAATCGCTTTACAGGATGCCTCTTTTCAAAACTACTTATTAAGTCAAGCAGCAAAAGACGATATTCGTACCCATCTAATTCATATGAAAGGATTTCTTGCTAATGGGATACAACCGATTATTCAACCAACGGAGCATGCTGAATTAGAAAATAGTTATGCAACATTGGTAGCAGAATTACTCCCTCAACCTCAAAAACCTTACCAAAGACCAGCAATTCAATATCATGGGCCTTATCTAGATGGCTATTATTACGAAGATGTGAATACAGGTATCTTTTGCATTGAAAATACAAATGGCTATTTATTTACCAATAAACAACGTCATACTATTTCTTTATCTGTCGATTATCAAAATAGACTGCTAGAAGAAATTCAGGCCTATAAAATGTTGGCCCAACAAAAACATCTTCAAACAGAGCAAGCTCTGTTTGCAATTCAGAGTATTAGGATACATTTCGAATCTCTTTATTCAATCACTGACATCGAAGAACTGCTTAACAAAAATTTATATTTAATTGAGCAGCATAGTAAGACAATAGATAGTTTACAGCTGAATCAAAACGCTTTTCGCTTTATTGAAGTCAAAAAAATGAAGCTTAAAGAGGCTGCAAAACAGCGAATATTTGAAATCTATGCGGCAGACCAAACAATTCAGCAAACTGTTGGATATATAAATAACATCGGAATAGATTTTACCAATCAGAAGACTCAAGACGGGGTCATTCAGCATCGAACGCGCTTATTGAATCACATACAGAGATTCTCCCAAGAACCCCGAGTGATTGAGGCGCATAAGCAATTAAATTTAGCCTCATTAAGTAAAACTATAGAAACCGCTCTAATACAAAAAGAAGAACAAATTAATTCTCTTGCTCATGCTCAAATTAATCAAGTAAGAAGAACTGAAGCAGCAGAGAAATTGATTCAACAAACCATTAATAACATTAATAGTATTAATGTTGATTGTACTCATATCGTCAATCAAGAAGGCATCTCTGCTTACGAACAAAGTTTATTAGAGCAAACAACTCAGTTAACTAAAAGTGACGAGCTAATTCAGGCACATCAAGTTTTAAAATTAGATACACAGCATCGAGATCTACTTAATGCATTAATTCGTAAACAACAAGAAATTCATCAAGTTTGTAGAATATTAGATGAACGTTTTAATATGCTTTCTCAAGTACATTTCAATGATCATTTAAATAAATTTATTGCTAAAACTACTGAAATGTCGGAAAAAGCAAAATACAACAGTTCATATACAAATGCTGCAAAAGAAATGGAGCGATTTTGTAATTCTTTAGAGCAGGCCAAAAATAACTTTCTATCTACAAAAAAACCTATCTTACAGGCTAAAGTTCAACTTAAAGATGATTGTGAGTTAGCGATTGGGCTGCTGCGACCAGAAATAATAGATCATAGAGAGTGGACGGGAGCCATTGCCAAATTTATCATGGACCTTCTATCCTTACTTACATTCGGACTCGTTAGAAATCAATTCAACCTATTTACTCGAACTGATTCAACTAAAAAGCTCGATGATTTCCAGGAATCCACAGCCAATATTTTATTAATGGCTAATGCATAATTATAGCGCCGCCACTAAGCTTGATATGCTAGAGAATAATGAATCCTGATTAATAATGTCTCATATCCCTTCTGCCGCCCTAGTGATTCCTGGATTCCTGCGTTATCATGCATTTTTTGCAATGAACAAGGTGAACGAGATGATTGTAGAACAAGCTGTGACCAATCTGTTGGACTCATTAAAAGATCCGTTTCTTGGGTTAAACGGTAAGGAAATGCATTTACAATATCGTGTGGATTCAACACCCAATACCCTTTCCATCAATATAACTGCCGGATTTCCCATAGTCTTAATAGAACATACATTTAAAGACTTAGCGTTGGCCCATCTCAAAAAGCTATTCCCTAATATAGAGATTAGCCTCACATTGAACCAGTTCATTAAAGCCCATAGAACGCAAATGGCAGGAAAAGGCCTCCGTGGGGTAAAAAACACCATAGCAGTAGCCTCTGGTAAAGGAGGAGTGGGAAAATCTACAGTAACAGTTAATTTAGCAACAGCTCTGGCCCGATTGGGTGCGCGAGTAGGCATATTAGATGCAGATATTTATGGCCCCAGTATGCCATTAATGTTGGGAAAAACTGAGCCAGTACAAATTAGCGGTGATTTTTATTTACCAATACAAGCTCACGGCATACAAGCCATGTCCATTGGCTATTTAACGAGCGATCAAACCTTAATCTGGCGTGGTCCTATGCTTGCTAAATCATTAATCCAGATGCTCGATATCACCCTTTGGGATGAATTAGATTATTTATTTATTGATTTACCCCCAGGAACAGGTGATATCCAGCTGACTCTTGTACAAAAAATCCCTCTTACTGCAGCTATTGTAGTAACAACGCCACAAAATGTGGCTACTTTGGATGCGCAAAAAGCACTGACCATGTTTGCCAAAACTGGAATCGATGTACTCGGTGTTATAGAAAATATGTCCACCCACATCTGCAGTGCATGCGGCCATCAGGAAGCCATATTTGGCTCAGGTGGAGCAACTGCTTTATGCGAATCGCACCATAGTATTTTATTAGGACAACTGCCTTTAGATGGTCGCATACGTCAACAATGTGATGATGGCAGTCCCACAGCAATGCAAGAACGGAATGAATTAACAGATGCCTTTCTGAAAACAGCCATGCGCTCAGCCATAGAGTTAGCAAGCAAACCCATCAACTATGCCGACAAATTCCCACCGATTGTTGTGGAGTAAGAATAGAGTCTGCTTGAGCCTAACGAAGCCTAGTATATAGAATTGTAAACAAGCTCTAATACGAATGATGTTAAGTTAAGGAATTTCTGGGAACGTTGTAGCCCGTATTAACATAGTGTAATACGGGAATACCTTAACATAGTGCACAAAACCTCAGATTACGCAGCGCTCATCCAAGCCACATAAAGCGTAACTTAGTGCCCTTCCCCCCTAGTACTTCATTGATTTTTTTAGGATAATGTCCAAAAACAAAAAGAAAAAACCATGTTAAGACTATTAATAGTATCCATCAGTATTTTATATTCCTGCATCACTTTAGCTCAATCAAGTTACCAGGTTGATTTAATTATTTTTGCCTATCCGCAAAGCGGGGACAAAAGTAATAGCTTGGCTATGACATCTCCTCTGCTCCCAATCAGTCAAAATGCGATTGCTCTGCGGTCTAACTCCAGAAAAGCTTATGGCTTACTTGCAAACTCCAAGTCTAGTTTACAAGATCAATATTACTTATTAAGTCGTAAATCTAATTATAAAGTTCTCGGTCATTACTCTTGGATACAACCAGCTGCTAATCAAAGTAGTGTTGCTTTACCTAAACTCAGTCACAATGGATGGCAAATGCAAGGTACTTTGCGCGTACGTCAAAATAGCTATTATTTGTTTGATGCGCGTTTACAATTATCCCCTCCTAACCATCCTGAATCTTATTTTACTGTGACCCAAGATCAACGCTTAAAAGGCGGGGTAGTTTATTTTCTAGATCACCCTCAAGTGGGGATGTTAGTTAAGATTCATAAACCAGCGTAAATAAATCAATAATAGCTAGTGGGCAGCCGCCTTATTTACTCCTTATATAGCTCCCTGCCCCACCAAAGAATGTTGAAGAAACAAGCCCCTCTACTCCATTAATACAGATTCTAATTTAGGCATAATTAATTGAGTAATGGTATCTGCTAGAGCTAAAAGACATTTGTTTTTAGGAGTTCCCGATCGCCAAAATAACGCAACTACGCGTGTAGGAACTGGCGATTCAAAAGGAATGCATGTTAATAACTCAGACATCTCAGAATTGACCGCTAAAGCAGGTAGTAATGTTACACCCATCCCAGCCACTACCATTAACCTTAACGTTTCAAGACTTGTCGCTGTAAAATCAGCAACCTCATTAGCCTTTGCCATATGACAAATAGCCATAGCCTGATCACGTAGACAATGCCCTTCAGCCAACAACATCACCTGTTGATTGGTTAAGTCGTTTAATGTAATTTGTTTATTTTGCGCTAAAGAATGACTCTTCGCACAAGCAAAATAAAAGGCCTCATCAAATAGATTTTGATACACAAAATTACTGGAAATGGGTTGGGCCATAATTGCTGCATCAATTTTACCACTCTCTAATTGTTCAATTAAACGATGCGTTGGCTCCTCAACTAACCAGACTTTTAAATTTGGAAAATTATCTTTTATAGTGGGCATTACAGTGGGAAGTAAATAAGGTGCAACAGTAGGAATAACTCCTAAATGCAAGTCACCCGCAAAGGGATCATGGGCCTGACGAGCTGCATTTTTCATCTCATCACATAAGATAAGTATTTTTTTTGCCTTAGACAGCAGCTCTTGTCCTTGATCCGTCAACAAGACTTGTTTGTTAGTACGTTCAAATAAAATGACTCCCAAACTGTCTTCCAGTTTCTTAATTTGCATACTCAACGTAGGTTGACTCACATAACAACGCTTAGCCGCCTCTCCAAAGTGCCTGACTTCTGCCAAAACCACAAAATAATGTAAATCTCTTAGATTCATAAAAATACCGAATAATTGATATTATCTATTAATATAGCAAAATTCATATATTTTTACCTATAATTGTATTTCACTTAAAACCAGACGATACTTCAGACAAGTCCATCGACAAAGACTATGAAAATTAATTTCTAGAAACAAACATTAATCAGTGTTTTCTTCAGAAAATAGCGTAAAAAAATTTACACATCCTTATTGTTCCTATATATTCGCTTTTTTTCGAGGAAATGAATGACACAAACAAATTCAACAACTGTAAGATCGAGGACAATTATCTGGCTAGTCGGAGTGTTCTTTTTACTATTTCAGTTTTTTTTACAACTATCGTCAGGAATCATTATCGGTTCCATTATGCATGAACAAAAGCTATCAGCTCTTTGCGCTGGTCTTTTAAGTAGCGCTTTTTATTATGTATACACCTCTTTTCAGATCCCAGTCGGTCTTTTTTTTGATCGTTATAACACCCGAACCTTACTTTCTATCAATGCTATTATTTGTGCCATAGGTTGTTTTCTATTTGCCACTGGCCATAGCATATTGTCTTTATTTATTGGTCGCTTAATTATAGGTGCGGGCTCCGCTTTTGCTTTCGTTGGCCTATCTCATGTCCTGCGCCAAACCTATCCATTAAAGCGCTATGCATTTATGATAGGACTTTCTGAAACCTTAGGTTTTACTATTACGGTATTTGGCATGATAGGCATGGGATCGTTCATCGGTCATTTAGGTTGGAGATATTTTATTAGTGGCGCAGGATTTTTGGGTCTCATTATCGCGAGCTTATGCTGGATTGTAATTCCCAACTATAAACCTGTCGTCAAGATTACACTGAATTACAGGCAGCAACTGATTACCATCGTAAAAAACAAATTGGCATGGATTAATGGCATGTTTGTTTGTCTAGAATTTTCTGTTATTACTGTTTTTGCTGCTTTATGGGCTGTTCCCTTTTTACAATTAAAGCTGGACTGCACACTTAAAGCAGCCAGTATCCTGACGTCTATGACATTATTAGGCGCCGGATTAAGCTGTCCTATTTATGGCCAACTTTCCATTCGCTTAACTAAGCGCAAACCCTTAATTCATTTCTCCTGTTTATCAACAGCAGTATTGCTTCTTATTACTTTATATTTACCAACCCATAATCAATTGTTGATAGGTTTTCTTTTGTTTATTATTGGATTATGTTGTGGAGCATATATGCTCGCTTATTCTATTTCCAATGAATTAGCTCCAGCCGAATCTCTATCGACCTGTACTGGTTTCACTAATACCCTGGCTATGCTTTCCGCACCTCTTTTACAGCCACTGGTTGGATATTTGTTAGACTATTTTAGCAATACTCCCGGCGTTTATACTTTAACAGATTATCAATCCGCCCTGTTGCTTATCCCTGTCCTTTTGGTTGTAGCATCACTATTAACACAATATCTTCCGGAAAAAAATTCAGAACTAGAAGTAAAAAGCAAACTTATTGCTATTGAAGCAGAATGCTAGACTCCATATATCGGCCAAAAGCTACTTCGTTATAGAAGGCGTTGGCTCGCATGGGCAGGAGATATAGGTGGAGAAGTATTCACTATATGACTTACTACTAAGGTATAAAATGTAATTGCGAAGAAATAAAAAAAGATTTTAGCAATTAAGGTATAAGTAGTCTGAGTCCTTTTATACCCCAAAAAAACAGCTATTATTGCGAATATCAAACAAATAAAAGCAGCCGTTAACATTTTTTTTCCCTAAATAGTATCGCCCTTCTTTTGTTATTATTCGGCACAAATCCATTCGAAATGTACAACTTTAGATGCCTATGATTAAAATATAGTACAACTATTTTAAAAATTCAGTAACTTGATTAAAAGAACTACCGTTCAGGTAATAATTTGACTTGTGTTAGATTGAGATAGATTTACTCCTCGCTCACAAGAGAGATTTTTTGGAACGAAATCCTAATTACCGGCGAAAGCCGGTATTCATGAGATTTTGAAAGATTGAGGGATGCCAACTTTCGTCAACAATTCGACTGAGGAAAGAAATTGCCTCGTCGCTAAAGCGATCAAACCCTCATGAGCCCCCTCTTTGTGCACACCCCGGTTCTGCATTCCGTGTATCCCCACAGCGAGCTTGGAGCGAGGTCTAACTATGTTCGATGGCACGAAAAGTCCCTTCGCCCGCACTAGAAGCTTTGTTTGGAAATCGATAATAAATCGCGGGAGAGGGTTAGGGAGAGGGCTTTAAATGGTAGTTGCTATGGCTAACTAATAGAAGACAGATAAAAACACTAACCAACCGAAACAGCACCCTTCTTATCTTCTTTGTCAGGCTCTTGGAATTTGGCAAATGACTGTTCATTGATAAAGCAAAATCCCACCTGATTTTCTTTGGAAAAACCTGCAATGGAAAAAGAAGAACTATCAACTTCCTTTAAAGTATTCAATACTTTTAAATTCAGTTTAGGTAGCCCTAAACTAAGTAAGCATTGATCTTGAGGTAAGGGTTTAATAGAAAGAAACTGCGACATTTTTACTTTATTCCCTAATGCATCTCGCCAACCCGCTACAGCAGCGCCAGTGGCATCAGTTTCCTTCAGATTAGCAGAATAAAATCCATTATCATTGCTCAAGCGACAAAAAGTAGTACTGATGTCATGAGGGGCTTTTTGATTTTTACTAAACCATAACTTACCAAACCAAGCATTATTTCCGGTAACAAACTGTTCTTTATTATCAGCACCTGTTTGTATATGACCGTTCAAACGGCTAGTTTGCAAGGCTTGCAGTTCTACTCCTGGACGCAACACTAAAGTTTCATGCTGACTGTCAATATTGGCTTGTTTTAACATATCCACTTTAAAATTAAAGCCCTGCTCTTTTTCAGTTTTTACTCCAAAAACCCAGCTATCATTTATAGGATTGTAACGCATAAAGGAGCGGCCAACGTGCCAGTTGAATTGGGTTGATTTATCTATTTTCTCACTATCTTCATAAAATAATACTAACTTATTAGTTTGCCCATCAATTAAAGCGGTTTTGGTGTGAAAATCAGAACCTTGTCTCTGCATTTGAAAAAAATAGCCATAGCGCTCCCCGCTTTCATTAGTCACCATGCCTGAAAAAGTCCAACTACCCACTAAAGGTTCAACCGGTTGAAATGCGTTCCCCTCTTCCATCGCCTCATTCTCTACAGCAAATACCGCTGTACTAATAAATAGAATTACAAATAATAAGTTAGAGCAAATTCTAATGAGCATAGTAACAATAACCTTTTAATTGTTGGTGTGACCATAATGCTTGCCAAAATGCATCATCCAATTGAGCCTCGACCGGTAAATAATACATCTTATCAGAACTAAAGGAAAAACATTTCACGGCATCCTTTTCCGTCATGATAATAAAAGACTCTGCATAATTTAAATCATTGGACTTAAACTGATAATGATCAGGATAAGTATAGGTAGTGAATTCTATCCCTAATTGCCCTAAAGTGGAATAAAAACGTTGTGGATTACCTATGGCGGCAACTGCCGCGATTGTCCCTGCAAGAGAACTAGAACTTATTGTTTCTTGGGTAGATAGTTTTGTTAGGCTGCCGGGGACTAGACTCATACGATAAGCATTACCCCAAGTCCCTCCATTAACAATAACAAAATCGACTTGTTTTAATCGACTTTCTGATTCTCTTAACGGCCCCGCAGGCAAACATAAGCCATTACCTAAGCCTCTCGTCCCATCAATCACAGCGATTTCTATGGCTCGCCCCATTCTATAATGCTGCAAACCATCATCACTAATAATGATTTGTACGCGATGCTTTTCTAAAAGATAATCTACAGCCTTAGTTC
This sequence comes from Legionella fallonii LLAP-10, assembly GCF_000953135.1. Classification (NCBI taxonomy): domain Bacteria; kingdom Pseudomonadati; phylum Pseudomonadota; class Gammaproteobacteria; order Legionellales; family Legionellaceae; genus Legionella; species Legionella fallonii. Next base: position 2,183,064 of record NZ_LN614827.1, read on the forward strand.
GTACAGGAGAAATCACTACAGGACAATTTGTTTTGCGAGCGAGCAATAAAGGTTCATCGCCTACTAACTCCGCAGAATCACTTAATTGAATTTCATGAGGATAATTCTTAGTTTTTGCCCCATAGCCTCGGCTGACTATCCCTACCTTTAGGCCTTGATGCTGCATTTTTTTTGCTAAAGCAATGACTAAAGGTGTTTTACCCACACCACCTACCGTCAAATTACCAACTACTATAAGCGGTACCGAACAACTAACCTGACAAAAATTCTGCAAATACCAACGCCTGATCCCTACAATCAGACGATACCCCCAAGAAACAGGGAGAAGCGTCCATTTTAAAGGATGATTACCATACCATAATTTATCAATGGTTAGGGACATTAGACGAGAGCTTCCTCATGAGCTAAACCTAATTGTTGCACTTTATACAATTGGGTATAGTGGCCGTTTAGCTGTATTAATTGCTGGTGGCTGCCTTGTTCTACAATACGCCCTTGTTGCATAACAATAATCTTATCAGCATGTTTAATCGTTGATAATCTATGAGCAATGACCAATGTAGTACGATTTTTCATAACCTGTTCTAAGGCCGCTTGAATATATTGCTCTGATTCACTATCTAATGCTGAAGTAGCCTCATCCAAAATAAGAATAGGTGCATTTTTTAAAATAGCCCGAGCTATAGCTAATCGCTGTCTTTGGCCTCCAGATAATAATACACCATTTTCACCTATACGCGTATCATAGCCTTGAGGTAATTGGGAAATAAACTCATGAGCATACGCCAACTTGGCAGCCTCTATAACTTGTTGCCGTGTTACATCAAAACAACCATAGGCTATATTATTGGCCAAAGTATCATTAAATAAAGTTACGTTTTGGCTTACAAGGGCCATTTGCTCACGCAAACTCGCTAAACTAAGCTGATTTAGAGGAATACCATCAAGAGTAATTACCCCTTTGGTTATCTCATAAAATCGTGGCAACAAATTAGCCAAAGTGGTTTTACCACTTCCTGAATGGCCTACTAAAGCAACTGACGTACCTGGCTCTATAGTAAAGCTGACCCCATGCAATACTGTTTGACCTTGTCTATAGGCATAAGAAACATCTTTAAACTCAATTTTACCTAATGCTTTTTGCGCTAAAGTTACCCCTTGCTCTTGTTCTATAGGCAGATCTAGTAAATTAAAAACGCTCTCTGCCCCAGCAAGTCCTCGTTGAATCGTCACATTTAAAGTAGTTAATCGCTTCATAGGCTTAATCAATTGCAACATCGCAGCAATAATTGCCAAATAGGAGCCCGCTGTAATGACCATAACAGTAGATAATTGAATGGAGGCCATAATAATCATGGCGATTCCAAGAGCAATAACAAATTGCACACCCGAAACATTGACGGCATCACTCACGGCGACCTTCATATCATTTTGGCGAGAACGCTCTGTAGCCTGATTAAATTTGCCTTGCTCATAATCCTCTCCACCAAAAATACGCACTACTTTATACCCTTCAATTGCCTCACCAGCAATTTCAGTCACTTCACTCATCGTTTTTTGGACCTTATGGCTAATGCGTCGCACTCGTTTGTTAGTATAATTAACAATTAAACCAACAAAAGGCACAGTCAATAAAAACATCAAAGACAATTGCCAATTAATTACCATCATGACTGTAATTAATCCAACAACCAAGCATGCATTTTGGACAAAATCAGTTAACGCATCAGCACTTACTTGAGCAACTTGCTCGACATCATAGAGAATTTTAGAAAGCATCTGGCCTGAAGTGGCTTCATCATAGAAATCTGCTGGCAACCGTAAGATATGGGCAAACACTTTTTGCCTTAGAACTTTCACTACGGAACGAGCTACCCACGTCATGCAGTAACTCCCTAATGAACTAACTAATCCTCTAAAAGTAATACCTATAAGAACAATAAAGGGAATTTTTTTAACAAATTCCATATCTAAATGAATAAACCCCTTATCCAAAAAAGGCCTAGTCATGTAGGTAAAGCCTGCATCTATGCCTGAATACAGAACATTAGCAAAAACGCCCAAAAACAGTATTGGCCAAAATGGCGTGATATAAGTGAATAAACGTCTATATAAATAAGCGTTTTTAACAGGTTCTTTATTTTTCATTAATTAGGGTTCAAACAAAGCAAAATGAGTCGAATTGTAACTCTTATTCAGGAGAAGCGCCAATCCCCCAATTTTATAATCGATTTCCCAGATGATTTGCTGACACATATTGTAATGAGAAATCACAATAATAACAAAAGCATCCAACAAAATAAGATAGATAATAGATAGGCAATACCCCTCCAAGATCAAATAATTTAGCTAAAAGGATCTAAAGACATCTTAATACGTGTGTAAGCACAGCGAAAACCAATTTTTTGCACATTAAGATCAGAAACCGTACCTGGTTCTGTAGTCACAGTCGCCAAGGCCAAACCATGCTGCTTAGCAAAATTAAGACGCGCCAGTAATAATTTTTTTTGCAATCCCCTTCCTCGGTAAGAAGGAAGAGTGCTGGTGACTCCCAAATCACAAACATCTTCATGCATGGCAATAGTTGCCCCAGCGATTATTTGATCGTGTACTAAGGCAGCAAAAGCACTAACTCCTTTTGCCCTAGCGTAATGTGAAAATTGAGTCTGAGCCTCCGGATAACCAAAACCTAAAGCAACTTTTTTAGCCCATTCATCAATCTCATACTCAAGTACTTCCCGTATAACGATTTCACCCTCAGGAACAGCTTCCATTTTATGATGTTTCAAATCGAGGACAGATACATTATTAAGCTCATCAATAGTATAGCCACGCTTATTTAAAAAAACAGCCAATTCGTTGCCCGTAAAAGGACATAGCTCTATATCTATTCGTTGATGTCCTAATGATTTATAAAATTGCTCTATAGCTGTAATTTCTGATTTAAATTGCTTAGGCGTTGTTGCAAATCCCCAACCCACAACTTGTGATAGAAAAGAATCAAAGCCCGAAAAACAGGCCGCTCCTCCATTGATCTCTAAAATTTTACCTTGTGTATATTGTTTGGTTACCTCGATATGAGTCTGTTTGATGCATGACTCCATTTGCAATGCTAAATTTTTATCAACGTACATTATTTCCTTCCAGAAAAAACCTTTAGTCCTGATATTAAGTTAGAAACTAGAGAGGGACCTTGATAGATTAACCCACTATATACTTGTACCAACGAAGCTCCTGCGTTAAGTTTTTCCTGAGCACTGATACAACTATCAATCCCCCCCACGCCGATTAACGTCAGCTCATTTCCAACATACTGTTTTAACAAACGCAAACAACGATTCGATAGATCTGTTACCGGTTTACCACTAAGCCCACCTAACTCATCAGCATAAGGGACATTCTTAACCATTTCTCGCGAGCAGGTTGTATTGGTAGCAATAATACCTTCAATGTTATGATGCAAAATGACCTCCGTCATTTCTTTCAATGTCTCATCAGTTTCATCAGGAGATACTTTCACTACTAATGGTACGTGTCGTTGTAATTGATCTGCTAACTTTTTTTGTTCTTCATGTAATTGCGATAATAAATTAGCAAAATATTCGCCCTGCTGGAGTTGACGTAAATCAGGGGTATTAGGAGAGGAAATATTAATGGTGATGTAAGAAGCATGCGCATAGACCTTGCCTAAACAATAAAGATAATCTTCTGCTGCTTTATCTAGGGGGGTATCTTTATTTTTGCCGATATTGATCCCCAATATTCCCTGGTAACGCGCTTTTTTTATATGACCAACTAAAGCATCAACTCCCTGATTATTAAATCCCATACGATTAATAATCGCCTGAGCCTCTGGTAGACGAAATAAACGCGGCCTAGGGTTTCCTTCTTGGGGTTTAGGAGTCACGGTTCCTAATTCAATAAAAGAAAATCCTATCTTAGCCAACCCATCCAAGTACTCTCCATTTTTATCTAAGCCTGCAGCTAACCCTACTGGATGAGCGAAGTCCAAACCCATTGCTTTAACCCCAGCTCCTTGCGGATGCCTAAAACAAAATCGCGGTAAATAAGACAAAGCGGATAAAGCAAGATTATGAGCTTTTTCTGCATCCAGCTTAAAGAGTAAAGGACGTGCTATTGAATACATAAATGACTCCAATGGACAAAATACGCCGGGACTGTAAGTAAAGGCCCCATTGAAATGTATGCCATTTTAAGGATATTAGACGTTGTTTACAATTCATTAGCTTGAGCGTAAGTATCACGATTTTCATGGCATTTACGCTCAAGCTAGTAGAGCTCCTACTTCAGATAGAACATTGTTGTGCCCATACTCTAAGCATGGCATTTCCTGTTTTATGTAAATGAAAAGCAACTTCCCTGACTTCTACCCCATAGTTATCTTGTTGCAGCCCTAATAATACAGGCCCAAGAAATTCTGAAGTATTCCCCTCCCTATCAATCAAAGGAAAAATCCTAACCTCTTTGGCAACTCGCGCTAGCTCACGAATTACTGCTAGATGAAACTCTACGGTTTGTTCATCCAAATCAGCAAATAAATAATGAGAGCTTAGGGCAAAATCAAAAGAAAAATCAGCGAAAGGCAAATGATAATCAGCGACGCCAACATACCGTCCTTGAGCTTTTCCTGCCTCATAGTCAGTAAAAAACTGTTTCATCCCTTGCTGCCTTTCTGCTATCAAATGCTCGTAACTACCACTACGGGTAAAGTCAAATCGATCTTGTTCCTTTTTTACCTGCTCGGCCATACCAGCAAAAATCATAACAACTTTAGAAGATAAGGTATCTTTATCCAATACAAATAAAGGATCACAACTGACTACTTTACGATCTTTTTGTGTTTGCTGATAATTAACTGCACTTGGTCCACAGCCATACTCTAAAATATTAGAATTTATTTCATCCTGAGATAGATCAAACATCTCACGATATTCATCGGCACTATGCCCCCAGAGTACCAGTTTACGCATAAGTAACTCTCCTTATATACAAGCCTAAAAAAGCAGTTGAGCCCTACTGCGCAAGCCAGGAATACTGAACCTGCTACGAAGGATGACTACACTGAATTCGGGATCAAATAAACAGCAATCCTAATGATTAAACTTTTGACTTTAGATTAGGGGATTTTTTAAATCAGGTAAAGCATCATTTGCCATATAAATAGAAATCACCCTAATAAATTGGTCTCAAAACATTCGCTAAAAAATAAACAATTCATTATAAACCATGGTCACAAATACAAGTCTCAGAAAAAAGCACGGCGTACGATAGGAGCATACTTATTTTTTCCTATATGATTGATATTCAATAACAGTTTGGGGTTGCAAGTTTAGATTGATTGGGTATAGTCTAGCGATATTTATCTAAAGTAACAGGAAGTCATTTATGCATACAGGGTTACAACACCAATTAGGCGAAACATACGACCTGTTGCGGGACAGTGTCTATCAATTTGCCCGTACAGAAATTGCACCGATTGCCGCCCAAATCGATGAACATAATGTTTTTCCCAATCATCTCTGGAGAAAACTAGGGGATATGGGATTATTAGGCATTACCGTAAGTGAAGAATATGGTGGAGCCAACATGGGGTATCTCGCTCATGCCATTGCTATGGAAGAAATTTCAAGAGCATCTGCCTCTGTAGGTTTAAGTTATGGGGCTCATTCTAATTTATGTGTTAACCAAATTTATTTAAATGGAAATGACAAGCAAAAACGCCAATATTTGCCTAGACTAATTAGCGGAGAGTACATTGGCGCGTTGGCTATGAGTGAATCTAATTCTGGCTCCGACGTTGTTAGTATGCAATTACATGCACGTCATTCTGGAGATAAATACATTCTCGATGGCACTAAAATGTGGATCACTAACGGTCCTGACGCTGATGTCTTGGTTGTTTATGCCAAAACGGATAAACAGGCAGGAAGTAAAGGAATTACTGCTTTTCTCGTTGAAAAAGGAATGCCTGGATTTAGAACGGCTCAAAAATTAGACAAACTTGGCATGCGTGGTTCTAATACCTGTGAATTAGTTTTTGAGCATTGTGAAATCCCTGAAGAAAATGTGCTTGGCGAGGTCAATAAAGGAGCTAAGGTGCTAATGAGTGGCCTCGATTATGAGCGCACTATTTTGGCAGCTGGTCCTGTGGGCATTATGCAAGCCTGTATGGATGTCGTCTTGCCTTATGTCCATGAGCGTAAGCAATTTAATCAGGCTATAGGGGAATTTCAATTCATTCAAGGCAAATTAGCTGATATGTATACAGAAATCAGCGCGTGCAGAGCCTATTTATATGCAGTTGCCAGAGCATGTGATAATGGGATGGTAAGCCGTAAAGATGCAGCGGGAGTTATTTTATACACAGCTGAAAAAGCAACACAAATGGCATTACAAGCAATACAGATTTTAGGTGGAAATGGATACATTAATGAATACCCTACAGGTAGATTATTACGAGATGCAAAGCTGTATGAGATAGGAGCAGGAACCTCTGAAATCAGAAGAATGCTCATTGGGCGTGAACTTTTTAAAGAAACAGCATAAGGAAGAGCGACATGGAACATAACGATATAGTAATTGTTGCAGCAAAAAGAACTCCTATGGGAGGAATGTTAGGCGAATTATCTGCTTTGTCAGCCCCAGAATTAGGAGCAGTAGCTCATAAAGCTGTATTGGAGCAATCAGGAATATCTCCCTCAGAAATTGATGAAGTAATCAGTGGTTGCGTATTACAAGCCGGTATTGGTCAGGCCCCGGCAAGACAAGCTGCGATCAAAGCAGGAATTCCAAACTCTGCAGGAGCTACCACAATTAATAAAATGTGTGGTTCTGGAATGAAAGCCGTTATGTTCGCGCATGATTTAATACGTGTCGGCTCGGCAAATATCGTTTTAGCAAGTGGGATGGAAAGCATGAGTAATGCTCCTTACTTATTGGCTAAAGCTCGCTCAGGCTACAGATTAGGACATGGAGAGTTGAAGGATCATATGTTCCTAGATGGACTTGAAGATGCCTACAATAGAGGCCAATTAATGGGTTGTTTTGCTGAGGCTACAGCCAGTCATTTTAAATTCAGTAGAGAACAACAAGACGAATATGCGACTCAATCCATGATCAAAGCTCTTAAAGCCATTGAAAATGGTTCTTTCTCTAAAGAAATCGCCACAGTTACATTAAGTACACGTAAAGGCGAGGTGACTGTTAGCGTGGATGAAGGCCCAGATAAAACCAAGCTAGATAAAATCACTCAATTAAAACCAGCTTTTAAATCAGATGGTACCGTCACGGCAGCGAACTCCAGTTCAATTTCTGATGGTGCGGCTAGCTTAATCATCATGAGTGCGGAACAAGCTCAAAAACGCGGTATTCAACCCTTAGCTAGAATTGTTGCTCATGCAAGCCATGCCCAAGCTCCAGAATGGTTTACCACCGCTCCCGTCGATGCTATTCGCAAAGTGATGAATAAAGCGGGCTGGAAGCAAAATGATGTTGATCTCTATGAAATTAATGAGGCTTTTGCAGTAGTAGCAATGGCTGCAATTACCCAACTTGAATTAAATCCAGAACAGGTTAATATTCATGGCGGGGCTTGTGCTTTAGGTCATCCTATTGGAGCTTCTGGCGCACGTATTTTAGTCACTTTAATGCATGCTCTAAAACAGCAAAACAAAAAACGTGGCGTGGCTTCTTTATGTATCGGCGGTGGTGAGGCTACAGCTATGGCTATAGAGTTGATTTAAAAAATTAACCTATAGTTTCAGGGGCAATTATTGTCCCTTTGTCATCCTGAGCGCAGCGAAGGATCTCCTGAAAAGATTGGGTACCACTTTACGGGAGATCCTTCGCTGCGCTCAGGATGACAAGAAAGCTCAGGATGACAAGAAAGCTCAGGATGACAAGAAAGCTCGGGATGACAAGAGAGTTCTAAACGAAAAGAGAGTTCTGGTGACAGAACGAGAATTTAATTCTCTAAAATTTGTGCATAATATGCTCTCCTCATGAATTTGGGGGAAGCATAATATGATTGATTATTTAAGGATGTACATGTTAAGACAAAGTATCATTTATCTACTATTAAGTATTTTAGTAGTCGTTTTTGCACGATACGCTCACCTTCTTATCGTTTATATCGATATGTTCTTCGCTTATGTTAATTATCATTTGGCTCCTATATTCAGCCAAACAGGATGGGGACCCATCATCAGAAAAGTTATAGTGCTCATGTTAATGCCTATAATTATCACAGCAATCCCCGCGCTCATTTACCGATTAATCAAAGGTCATGACATGCCCAATTTTATCGCTATCGTTTGGATAGTTTGGGCGGTCATCGTATTGAGCAATATATTAGTGCGATAAGGACAGATACATGGCCACGTTAACGAGTCAAATTAATCCCAACAGCCAAGAATACAAAGACAACCAGGCGGCTATGCAAGCTCTGGTTAACGAGCTTCAATCTAGAATTAATCAAATCATTTTAGGTGGTGATGAGAAGGCTCGAGCAAGACATTTACAACACGGTAAATTATTACCTAGAGAACGGTTACAACAATTATTAGATCCAGGAAGCCCTTTCCTTGAATTGTCCCAACTTGCAGCTTATGAAGTCTATAATGATGTAGTACCTGCTGCAGGTATTATTACAGGCATTGGCCGTGTTGCCGGCACCGAATGCATGATAGTGGTCAACGATGCTACGGTCAAAGGCGGTACTTATTATCCTTTAACGGTAAAAAAGCACTTAAGAGCTCAAGAAATAGCATTAAGCAATCATTTACCTTGTATTTACTTAGTAGATTCTGGTGGTGCCTTTCTGCCATTGCAAGATGAAGTCTTTCCGGATAAAGAACATTTTGGCCGTATCTTTTATAACCAAGCACAAATGTCAGCGCAAAATATCCCACAAATTGCTGTAGTAATGGGATCATGCACCGCTGGAGGAGCTTATGTTCCCGCGATGTCTGACGAATCCATTATGGTAAAAAATCAAGCGACTATTTTTCTTGGTGGCCCTCCCCTAGTAAAAGCAGCAACGGGAGAAATTATTAGTGCGGAGGAATTAGGTGGAGCCGAAGTTCACTGTAGACATTCTGGCGTTGCAGATCATTATGCCGAACATGATGCTCATGCTCTTCATTTGGCACGAGTTGCCGTTAATAATTTAAATCGCAAAAAAACAGAGCCGCTGAAGCGTATAGCAAGCTCAGAACCACTTTATGACAGTAAAGAACTCAATGGCATAATACCGGCCGATCCAAGAAAGCCTTTTGATATTAGAGAAATCATAGCACGTATAGTTGATGGTTCAGAGTTTGATGAATTCAAAGCACTCTATGGAACTACGCTTGTTTGCGGCTTTGCTCATTTGTTCGGATACCCAGTAGGGATTATTGCTAATAACGGTATTCTATTTAGTGAAAGTGCCCTAAAAGCAGCTCATTTTATAGAGTTATGTTGTCAGCGAAAAATTCCTTTAGTTTTCCTACAAAATATTACCGGTTTTATGGTTGGTTCCAAATACGAAGCTTCCGGCATAGCAAAGCATGGAGCCAAAATGGTAACTGCCGTTGCCAATGCTAATGTACCCAAATTCACCGTCATAGTCGGTGGAAGTTTCGGTGCTGGAAATTATGCAATGTGCGGTCGTGCTTATAATGCACGATTTATCTGGACTTGGCCTAACTCGCGTATTTCTGTAATGGGTGGCGAACAGGCTGCAAATGTTCTGGCGCAGGTAAATAGAGATAAATATGCAAAACAAGGGAAAAATTGGTCCTCTGAAGAGGAAGAACTCTTTAAGGCAGAAATGCGCTCTCAATATGAAGCGCAAGGGAATCCTTATTATGCTAGTGCCAGATTATGGGATGATGGAGTTATAGCTCCTCAAGATACCCGCTTGGTATTAGGACTGGGATTATCTGCTGCATTAAATGCACCCATTGAATCTACACGCTTCGGCGTATTTCGTATGTAAAGGATGATGACACATGAGTGACTTATTAAACGAAATTCAAGATAGAGTATGTTTACTCACCATTAATCGCATAAATAAACACAATGCTTTTGATAATCAGCTTTTAGCTGAAATGCAAAAGCAACTCGACTCCGCAATTAATAACTCTGATGTGCGCGTTATTGTGCTTAAAGCCAATGGAAAGCATTTTTCCGCTGGCGCAGATTTAGCATGGATGCAAAGCATGGCTTTATTTAGTGAAGAAGAAAACTTAAAAGATGCTATGGTTCTAGGAAATTTGATGCATTGTCTCAATCAAAGTCCCAAACCAACTATTGCCATGGTGCAAGGTTCAGCATTTGGTGGAGGGGCGGGTTTAGCTGCTGCCTGTGACATCGCTATCGCTGCTGAATCCGCTCGTTTTTGCTTTTCAGAAGTCAAATTAGGTTTAATTCCGGCGGTTATTAGCCCTTATGTGGTCAAGGCTATTGGAGTGCGTGCAGCCAAAATGTTATTTATGAGTGCTGAGGTTTTTGATGCCAAACGAGCTATGTCATTAAATTTGGTACAGCACTGTGTTCCTGAAGAGGAGTTGTTGGAGTTTACCTTAAAATATGCACAACAAATCAGTAATAATGCGCCAGAAGCCGTTCAACTATCTAAAAAATTGGTTCATGATGTGTCGGGAAAAACCATAGACAAAGAACTTGTTTATCATACGGCGTCCCTAATCGCTCGTAAAAGAGTATCCGCTGAAGGACAACAAGGCCTAAAAGCATTTTTGAATAAAGAAACACCGAACTGGAGTTAGAGGCTTGCATGTTTAATAAAATTCTTATTGCTAATCGTGGTGAAATAGCCTGTAGAATCATCAAAACCGCCCGCTCCATGGGCATACATTCTGTTGCCATTTATTCGACCGTGGATAAAGAAAGTCTTCATGTTCGGCTTGCTGACAGTGCTTATTACATTGGTGATGCCCCTGCTAAAGATAGTTACCTAAATATCGCTAATATAATTCAAGCAGCGCTAGACAGTGGCGCGCAAGCAATCCATCCAGGTTACGGCTTTTTATCGGAAAATCCTCAATTTGCTAAAGCATGCGAACAAGCTGGAATTATTTTTATTGGCCCATCGATTTCAGCTATGGAAGCTATGGCTTCGAAACAATTAGCAAAACAACTTCTTGAGCGGACCAATGTCCCTCTAACTCCAGGCTATCATGGAAGTGAACAGACGGAAGAAAAACTGCTTGCTGAAGCTAAAAAAATAGGCTTCCCTGTCCTGATAAAAGCCGCTAATGGTGGCGGTGGTAAAGGAATGCGTGCGGTTCATAATGAAACAGAGTTCAGCGAATCTCTGGCTGGAGCCAAAAGAGAGTCTATGGCTAGTTTTGCTGATGATACGATGATTATTGAGAAATTGGTTCTCAATCCTCGACATGTTGAATTGCAAGTCATGGCAGATAATTACGGCAATGTGATTCACCTGTTTGAAAGAGACTGCTCTATTCAACGTCGACACCAAAAAATAATTGAAGAAGCACCGGCTCCAGAGTTAAGCTCGCAAATGCGCCATCGTTTAGCCGAAGCAGCTTGTGAAGTAGCGCGCTCTATCCAATATAGAGGGGCTGGTACTGTAGAGTTCTTAGTAGATGGGACTGATCATTTCTATTTTATGGAAATGAATACACGGCTCCAAGTGGAACACCCAGTGACTGAAATGATCACTGGCCTTGATTTAGTTGCTTGGCAACTACATATTGCCGCCAATAATCCCCTACCCCTAACTCAAGAACAGATTCAAGCTAAAGGTCATGCAATAGAATGTCGTATTTACGCTGAAGACCCTCATAATGGATTCATTCCTTCAATTGGTCAGATTCACTTTTTAAAAGAACCCTCCGCTGATGGCATACGTATAGATACTGGAGTTACGCTTTCCTCTCAAATAACTAAATACTATGATCCCATGATAGCAAAATTGATTGTCTGGGGATATGACAGAGCCGAGGCGCTGCAACGATTACAGCAGGCGCTGTCTCATTATTTCATTGGTGGTGTAAAAACTAATATTCCCTTTTTACAAGCTATTTGCCAACATCCTAAATTTACTCAAGCTCAATTAAGTACTGATTTTTTAAGCAACGAAGAAATTTACTTAGTGGGCGCAGATAAAGAATTGGCTTTATTAATGGCGGCAAGTTTTGATTATTTAAGTACAATAAAGGATATCGAAGATCCGTTGCTTCAAACTGCCATTTCCTGGCAAGCCCATACTTTGGGCTCATGGATGGTGCGTTATCTCGACGAAGGAAAATTGATAGAAGCAGTTATAACTCCCATAGATAAAAATCAATTTCATTTATTGCTAAACAATAAAAAACAAACTATCTATACTAATGCAAGTGATAATGTATTGACCATTAAAACGGAACAACAAAGTTATAAAGCCTTAACTGAAGATACTCCTCAGTTTCTGACTTTATATACTGACCAAGGTCAAATCACCATAGAGCGTTTTCATTGGAATAAACTGAGTTCACATGTAGCAACTAATAAAGGGCAACTTACCGCCCCTATGCCAGCAACAATAGTAGCTATACTTAAAAAGATTGGTGATGAAGTGAAAGCGGGAGAACGTTTAATTATTCTAGAAGCCATGAAAATGGAGCATGCAATTCATGCCCCAGCGGATGGTGTGTTGTTAGATATATTTTTTGAGGTAGGTGCCCAAGTGAATGAAGGAGCGGAGTTACTGTCACTGAGTGAAGCAGACTCCTAGCGTTGTGGTAAAATTAAGAGATCATTATGGATTATCCTCAACATGTAACATTAATAGAAGTTGGACCTCGAGACGGTTTGCAAAATGAATCGTCTTTTGTATCCAGTGAACAGAAAGTTGAATTCATCAATTTGCTAAGTGAAACTGGCTTAAAGCACATTGAAGTTACCAGCTTTGTTTCTGCAAAAGCCATTCCTCAGTTGGCTGATCACGATACAGTATTTTCCTCGATCAAGAAAATACCTGGAATCCATTACTCTGCCTTAGTCCCTAATGAACGCGGTATGAATAAAGCACTTGAAGTAGGCGTTAAGGAAATTGCTGTATTTACAGCGGCTAGTGAATTATTTAATCAACGTAATATCAATTGTTCTATTAAAGAAAGCATTGAGCGTATTATCCCCGTCATCGATATAGCTAAAACTCAGCAGATTAAAATACGCGGGTATATTTCCTGCGTTTTAGGTTGTCCCTATGAGGGAGAGATAAAGCCACAGCAGGTCGCTACATTAACCCAACAACTCATGGATCTCGGTGTTGATGAAATATCCTTAGGCGACACCATAGGTGTAGGTACTCCAAGACAGACTCAATTAGTACTGGATAAGGTATTGAAAATAGTGCCTTTAGAGCAATTAGCTATGCACTTTCATGATACCTATGGGCAAGCAATCGCCAATATTTATGCATCCTTACACTACGGAGTGCATCGTTTTGATAGCTCTGTTGCTGGCTTAGGTGGTTGCCCTTATGCTCAAGGAGCAAGTGGAAACGTTGCGACCGAGGATCTGTTGTATCTAATGCACGGTTTAGGAATTAAAACAGAAGTGGATATTTTTAAAATTGTGGCGATTGGTGACATGATGTGCAAAATACTAGGCAAGAAAAATCAGTCTAAAGTAGCTAATGCTATGTTAGCAAACCCCTGTTAATCAAAAATAAGTCGACCCTTTACTGTTTCTAAATAAAGTAAAGCGTAGGGAAGTAAAATCGCAAGAGAGAACTATCAATGAATGAAATAATATGGACACCTCAACACCCTAAAAACAGCAAAATGTGGCAATTCATGAAGTTTGCTGCAGAAAAAAACAATCAGCTTTTTGATAATTATCAAGATCTTCATACTTGGTCCATAAACCACCCTGATTTGTTCTGGCAAACCCTGTGTAACTTTTTCGAGCTTAAATTTGATACCCCTGCTCATCAAATTTTAAATGATTATGAAGAAATGTTGGATGCGCGATGGTTCTCTGGTGCTCGATTTAACTTTGCTCAAAAGTTGTTAAGTCGCAGAGATAATCACCCTGCCTTAGTCAGTATTAATGAAAATGATGAAAAACAGAGCATCACCTACGACCAATTATATTTTGCAGTTGCTCAATGTGCTGCAGGGTTAAAAGCCGCCGGAGTCACTATTGGTGACCGAGTTGCCGCATTAATGCCCAACACAGCCCAAACCATTATAGCAATGCTTGCAACAGCGTCCTTAGGAGCTATTTGGTCTTCTTGCTCACCTGATTTTGGCAGCCAAGCTGCTCTTGACCGAATTGGACAAATTGATCCCAAAGTCCTATTTATTTGTGATGGCCATCAATATCAAGGTAAAACACACAGCGGAGCTGATAAAATCAAACGGCTTCATGAGGAGATTTCTACGTTAGTACAAATCGTTATTTGTTCCAATATTCATGAAACTATAGATATTTCCCCCATACCCAAAGCCCTATACTGGAATGATTTTATTAAACCATCAACCCAATGCGAATTCGTATCTCTGCCCTTTGATCATCCCTTATATATTATGTTTTCTTCAGGTACTACAGGAAAACCTAAGTGTATCATTCATGGTGCCGGAGGTACTTTATTACAGCATCTGAAAGAATTAGGATTACACTCCGATTTAAAAGCTGAAGATAATCTATGTTTTTATACAACTTGTGGTTGGATGATGTGGAATTGGACTGCTTCCGCGTTAGCTTTGGGGGTTACCATCACGTTATATGAAGGTTCACCAGCCTATCCAGATGCCAGTCGCATGTTTCGCTTAATCGATGAAGAGCAGGTTACTGTTTTTGGTACCAGTGCGAAATTTATTTCTGCTACTGAAAAAGCGGGGATTGAACCACGCTCTGAGTTTGATATGGCTCATTTACGTTGCATTCTTTCAACTGGCTCCCCTCTTCTACACAAAAATTATGATTTTGTTTATCAGCACATTAAAGAGGATATTCAACTCAGCTCTATTTCAGGAGGAACCGATATTATTTCTTGTTTTGCCTTAGGTAATCCTATTCTTCCTGTGTATAGAGGTGAATTGCAATGTATTGGTTTGGGAATGGCGGTCACCATTTTTAATGAAGAAGGACAATCAGTACAACAAACTCGAGGAGAGTTAGTATGCACCAAGCCATTTCCTTGCATGCCTGTAGGGTTTTGGAATGACAAAGACAAAGCAGCCTATCATCGGGCTTACTTTGAAAGATTTCCAGGAGTATGGGCTCATGGTGATTATGCAGAAATAACGTCGCACCACGGAGTTATTATTTACGGTCGATCTGATGCTGTTCTCAATCCAGGTGGTGTACGCATTGGTACAGCTGAAATCTATAGACAGGTAGAAAAAATAGCGGCAGTAGTGGACAGTGTGGTAATAGGTCAAGATTGGCAAGATGATGTACGTGTTATTTTATTTGTTAAATTACGCGACGGTACGAGTATTGATGAGGAACTCATTAATACGATTAAACAGACTATTAGACAAAATGCCTCGCCAAGACATGTTCCTGCAAAGATTTTACAAGTCCCCGAAATTCCGCGAACAATTAGTGGTAAGGTAGTGGAAATTGCCGTCAGACAGGTGGTACATAATCAACAGGTTAATAATTTGCAATCCTTAGCAAATCCTCAATCTTTGGAATATTTCAAAAATCGTGAGGAATTACAAAGCTAAAGAGACACGCATCTTAAACACTCAAGTGGCAACTGTCTTGAAATACATCCAATAACTGCTACGCTTACTATTATCGTCATCCTGAGTGCAGCAAAGGATCTCCTGCAAAACGTATTATGCCACATTCAGGAGATCCGTCGCCGCAAACTTCTTATGGGACCGGTCGAGCAACAAATTGCCCAACATTGAGCTCTAGTGTGACTCAACAGGATTTTACCTATGCCTGAGTCGAATAAACGTGCCTAATGGAGATAGTTCCTCTCAGAGGCATCGAGTCAATAAGTTAACGTCAGTTTCGGATAAGGAACTCAGATTTTACTGACACAAGGTAATTCAATAAAAGCTGGTAAATTTAGGTTATTTGAACATTTTGATGTAATATCTTATATTATATGTTTTTGGTAAAGAATTAACCAAGGGATTAAATCCAATCAGGGGTTTATGGACAAGGAGTGGTTATACAATCTTATGAATCATCTGAAACGTATTCCCAAAAGTATTATATGGGGGTTACTAATTGCAATCATATTAGACACTTTTATACAACTAATTTGGAAAAAATTTGCAATAGAAATTACTATCGACACGAACTTTATAAATCAATTCCAGTCTTATATTAAAAATCCTCTTTTACTTTTAATGCTTATTTTATTTGCAACACAGTTAATCAATTGGTTGTTACTACTCACTAAAACTGATTTAAGTTTTGTGTATCCATTAACTGCATTAAGTTATGTAACTATAGCTATATCATCACACTATTTTTTGGGTGAGTCACTTTCGTGGTTGAAAATTTTAGGGATTTTGATAATTATGATCGGCGTAAATTTCATTTCTTTTTCAGAACATAAATCAAAAGAACCTTAAGATAAATTATGAGCATGAAATTTATAGGTATTTTACTCATTCTTTTGTCAACTATTCTGGAGGGATTTGGACAATTATTATTTAAATATTCCGCAATACTAACAAGTAGAAAAAAATATATTTGTTTTATTATTGGTGTAGTATTTCTAATTCTTGAGTTTATTTCATGGACGGCAGTTCTTCACTATATTGATGTTAATATTGCCTATCCCATGAGTAGCTTAAGTTATGTCTTTGTTTGTTTACTGTCTTTTATTTTCTTAAGCGAATCGTTACAAAAACAACGTGTATTAGGCTTAATTTATATTGTCTTCGGTACGATTATTCTAGGACTAAGCTAATATGACTAAATCCCCTTTTAAAATCATCTGGGTAAATTCTGCCGATGACATTGATAGCACGCTATGGAATGAATGTTTCTCTAAAGATATAGAAGGATATTGGTGGTATAAAACGTTAGAACAAAGCAAGCTTGATGATCAGTTTCAATTTCTCTATGGTGTTTTACTTCAAAACAAAATACCCATTGGGATCGTACCCTGTTTCATTATGGCGGTACCAATAGAGCTCGTTCTTCCAGATTTTATTTCATCTATAGTGCGAAAAATTGGCCAATATATTCCATCTTTTTTGCATCAACGCACACTATTCATAGGATCACCTTGTATCGATGAAGGACATATAGGCATAAAGCCAGGTTTAAATCTCAACACATTAGTTCCTATCATTAACGAGGCTTGTGAGCAACGAGCGAAAGAGTCACATACTCCTCTTCTTGTCTGGAAAGACTTTTCAAATGATTACTCCTCCGCACTGAGCCAATTAACATCAGATTACGGGATGATAAAAGCGATTAGCTTCCCAGGAACAACCTTACACCTTGATAAGTTCAACTCATATGAATCCTATTTAAATAGTCTCAGCGGAATGCATCGTCATAATTTTAAAAAACATGTTTCTAAAAGTAAAAACCTGATTGAACTGGATACCACTATAGTAACAATGCCTGATGATGTATTAATCGATGAAATATTTGATCTATTCTGGGGAACCTATCTTAAAGGCAAAACAAAGTTTGAACAGTTAAACAAAACATTCTTTATAAATATTTCCCGACTGCCAACTTCTATCTATATAATTTTGCGTGATCAAAAAACCAATAAACTGGTAGCATTTATGCTGTGTTTTCGCCTGAACTCAAAAATAATTAATAAATTTATAGGCATCGATTATACCCAACCCAAAGAGACAAGCCTCTATTATCGATTGTGGGAGGAAGCAGTGACTTGGGCCATAAAATCCGGGGTTAACGAGCTACAGAGTGGTCAAACAGGCTATTCCATTAAGATGCGAACAGGTAACGAGTTAGTCCCACTTTTTAATTACATTAAGCACAGAAACATCTTTATAAATTGGATATTTAAATTAATTGCTAAACATATTAACTGGGCAACTTTAGACGAAGATCTAAAACCCTATAATCATAAAAAAAACAGAAACTAACTAGTACTTTATGAGGCATTAACCACTTGTTTATTGATAAAACGTTTATGCAGGAACAATTATCCTGATCATGCGAAAGAGCTTGAACCGCGTCATTTGGGCCTAAACAAAGACCGAGTGTACTGCGTTGTGGTTATTCCTTTTAAGTATATTAACCAGACTTAACTAAACGAATCGGTCAGTGGCTGATTCAAACAATAAACGTACTCTACGTTATCCACATTTCACTTAAGTTAATCGTTTTCCTATAGTGCAAATGCATTGGTTTCCAGGTTTTCTTTTTCGTAAGACATTAAATTTGGTGACGCATTACTCTTCAATAGAACGAGGAAATGCGCCTTGATATATAAAAATTCAACTGATTGATAAAAAAATCATTACATTATGAAACAACAACGCGTTGAGTTTTGTTCTTCTATATACGTTTCTATTTTTTGCTTCATTTCTTCACTAAGCAAATCAGGAGCGTTAATTAATTTCGTTAAAAGCTCTATATAGGTTAATTTCGTCGAGTCATCTTCCGCTCGCTCGCATAGAGCAATTAACTCTTCCGCTATCTTGGGTAAAAACATAAAATCATTAGAAGAATTAAGCGGGTGGACCTGCAATTGTAAATTTTTAATAGTATGAGGATCTTTGTTATTAGATATTCTTTCTAGCATTTTATTAATTTCTTCTTTATTCTGAAAAAACTCCATTTCTTTCGTCAAAATAATAGTATTACTATTAATGCAAGCAATGGCCCTATACCCCTCTTTAACGTGGATAACACAAACATTCTTATCTTGCATTTGCGCTGCTAAACGTCCGGCAATGAAAAAAGACTTTACACTGTTAGTACTATGATGTGGATTTTGCATTACTGCAGTAAAAGAAGACCCTTTCCCCTTGTGTATACTGGTTAATAAATCGCGTACCCCATCGCTATCAAGTCCAACATGCGAATTAACTGCATGGTAAAGAGCAAATAAATTATCAATTTTGGGTTTTGCTACCACTGCATTGCAAGCAGCAAAATCTTGGGAAAAAAGAGGAGTTCCAGTCCTGGAAAACTTAATTCCCACTTCATTCCCTCGTCCACCAATACATCGAATGTATTTAATAAGCATGCTAATATCGAACTCATTAGCTTTTGTTACTTGAACTTTACCCTCAATATCCGTTTTAAATTCATTAATAACTTTAGCATGATTTATGCAACGTATGCTCACGGGTTCAAGGCAAACATGATCTTCAATAAAACAAACTGTGATCTGGCTTTCTTCGTTCAAACCCCTAGTTATTAACAATACAAGGGCATTCTCATTCATTGCGGCAATCGATGTTTTATTAACGTTGAAATCCTCTTCATGCACAAAAAGATAAAGCTCATAGTCTCTATAAACCAGGTGTTTCTCAACCCACAGAATGGGGGCAAAGATAATCTCTATTTCCTTGTTATGTTTTTCCAGGGATAAAGCATTTCCATGCACGTCCATGCTTTGAATTTTCCCCTGAGTTCCAGCAGTAAGAACAACAATGGAGGATAGGTTTTGTTGCGAGAGCATATTAGATTTTACCTCAGTATGATAATCAATTATTAAATGAATAAAAGAGATAATTATAACACAATTAGATGATATATTAATCTTCTCGATCAGATTTACATTGCCCCAAAAAGACAAATTAAATCACAATAGAATCAAAAATTAACCATCAAGATCAAAAGGATACATAACTTATTTACCCCATAGAACAACCATTACAGCCCTCGAAAATCAATATTTTATCCATATTGATCAATTTTTATCATATAATCCTATACTCCATAAAAGGTTCTCAGAAAAATAAAAACAAAAGAATCAATTTATACGCTAACTATTTATAATAGGTATTCTATGTTTATTGATGAATTGGCCAAGACTTATCTACTGCTTGAGAAAATTAAGCTTACTCTGAATACTGTTTTTATCAGTTAAAAAAAGCGTTAAAAAAGACATAAAAGAGATTATTGATAACAAACTACAAAAAGAGTTAGGTTGTGAGCTTGAACCACCTAAGTTTAAAAACAACTCCTTTTAATTTAATGGAAACCTAAATACCATGCATAAGGACGCACTATATCAGCGTGTGATGACCATTGGCCGTCTCGCTTCTACCTGCCTCAGCCTGTTCGAGGCATCCAGAAAGATGTCTATTAAAATACAGAGGGTCATTTGACTAGCCCTCTGAGTTCCCCCGAACAAGCCCTGAGAGTTTCTCAGAAAATATTGCTTTAACCTATTGAAAAAAAATAGTAATAAAAAGAATTAAAAGTGCATATTACTGTTGACAACAGGCTCTCTATATCACCCAAACACTTTAAATCCCTCACCTAATTGACAGCTAATTGAGTGAGATCCCAAAACCTCATAATTACTGGCATTCATCATCGTTATTTTAATGGATGCCTTACCCTGTGAATCAATACTAAATTTACTGTAGTCAAATACGGGAATGTCGCGAGCACTAGGTTCATCTAAAGTAAAATGCCTATCTGATGCAGTAATTCGACTGTTTCCGATAATCATTACCGCATTAGGTGCAATTGAAGCGGTAATTGCTGGTAAAGTCTTTTGTGATGTACATTGTTTAAAATGAATCACGAAGTTAACCGGATGACCTTGTGATACAGCAGTAGCCACGTCATTAAAAGTTGATAATTCATCTGCCTGGGCAGTAAATGAAAGTAAGGCCCAGATAGATAAAGTAATTTTTTTCATAATAAACCACTCCATTTGATAAATTACTGAATAATATCTTAGAATGCCTATTTGAGTAAATTTGGATTAACGGAACTATACTCTCATAATTATTGTTCTATGCAAGCTTCAGCTCTAAAAATTGTAACTCCTAAGAGGCTATCCGGAAAATCTCATTGCTCTAAATTGAATCATATAAGGAGCTCCCACCGCATTCCACGCTGCATGATTATTTCAAAGCCTGGCGTGATGACGTCACATTGACCAATCGCTCAATCAATAGAAACACGCTATTGCGAGAGCAGAGAATATTGAGCTCCAATTATTAAGCAACTTTGTACTGATTGCGCGTAGCCAATGATTTTTCGGGTAGCCTCTTATTACAGTTTAAACGCATTGTCGTCTTGGATCTTTTCTTTGCTTCCCTCATCCTGAATTAGAGTTCCATATTTAACTGTTTTTCCTTTGGTGTCGTGCTTTGGAGGATGACTTAAATCACTGGTATGATCTTTATCTTCTCGACCATCGACATAAGGATTTTCTCCAACAGGTGCATCTACAACTACCAGTACTGGGTCTACTTTAACTGTTTCCAATTTGAAGAACCCTATATTAACAACGCCTACTTCTTGTCGTTGATCCGATCCTTGTTCACTCACTAACCCGTTCACTACATTATCTCTCGGATGTACCTCACCCGCTTCTTTGGCAACGACTTTTCCGGCGTGAAGAACCGAACCCTCAGCTCGAACCTCAATTGCACGGTCGTCAATCATGCGATCATCAAGCCCATGTAATTGTTCACGCTGCTCTAACATTTCAGTCTGCACATCATAGTACTCTGGTGGAGTAAATGTTAGATCGGCAGTAGCGGATACCTTTTTATCGATAATTGTAGGTATATCGAAATGAACATCAAAGAAATCATCTTCGAGAGCATCCACAACAACGTGATTATCTGTGGTGAAGACCCCAAAGAATTTTTTAATGCCGTCAATCAATGTGCGAATCGCATTCCACTCCCCATCTAATCTTGTCAACACCACCTCATTTTGATCTAATTTCATTCTAACAACTCTACATTTCTCATCGATCATAGCTATTTCGTCTTTTCGCTGTTTTTTCAGGTCACTTATTTTCATCTCAAGCTCTAGAACCTTCTTATCCATCTTTAATATTTCTTTATGGCTAGAGTCAAACATTATTCGAGGGTCACCAGTTAAAGGGTCGGGGGCGAACTTCGCTTCACGACCTTGAACTGGTCTATAATTATTTTTCAAAAGCTCTTCAAGGGCTTTTTGGCCCCCCATCCTCGCAACTGTATCATTAACCATAACATCGATTTCTGATGCGGTTACCTTTACTTTTTGATTAGCTAATGCCTCTTTAATAGCCAGCCTGATTTCATCCTTAGAGATAGGATGGGTTTGATAATCTTTTAGTCTCTCTGGTAGTGCAAAATCATTTTTATCAATCTTGCTCGCTGCAAGAGCACCAATACGTCCATAAAAAGCTTTTCGCTCGTCACTGGCTGCCCCAGCGACGTCAATAATGCCATTCATAACCATGCTGCCAATCGCTTTAACTATGGCTTTCTTACTCTCTTCTTTATTGAGTCCGGCAGTGATTGAGTAACACAATCTATCCTTGAATCTTTTTTCCATAGCCGCCTGATTGTTACCTGTTCTGGATGCAAAGTTCCTAACAGCCGCCAATACTCGTTCCTGAAGCTGCTCTTGAGTAAGTGGTGGCTCTTCTCTTCTAGCCAGGAAAATTACGCTTTTAACATGTTTAGAAAAATCATCGAAGGGTTTAGTTCTTTCTTTAACGCCAATTGGGAATTTATCATTGATATTTTCAGCATAAACATCATAGAATAAATTTTTAAAGGCGAGCTCAAAGTCTTGCCCCATGAATTGAACATTTTGATTTGTCTTTTTATTAAGAAGTATAGCCGGCTCTTGACTAGCAGCAAATAAAGAATCCATTGGTAAAACATTGACATTTTGATAGGGAACTTCATCAGAATATCTCTTTTCCACAATCGTCAGAAGCTTGCCCAATTCGCGATTTAATTGCTTCCTTAATTCCTCCCCGGCCAATTCGCTGGTTTGATTCTTTTTATAGAGTTTGTTTAAACAATGCGAA
This sequence comes from Legionella fallonii LLAP-10, assembly GCF_000953135.1. Classification (NCBI taxonomy): domain Bacteria; kingdom Pseudomonadati; phylum Pseudomonadota; class Gammaproteobacteria; order Legionellales; family Legionellaceae; genus Legionella; species Legionella fallonii. Next base: position 2,206,015 of record NZ_LN614827.1, read on the forward strand.
ATCCCCATCTCAAGATCTGCACACCATACGCCATCTAGCTGAAACCCAAATTGACTTGCACCATAAACTCTATTTCTAGCAAACATTTTCAGGTGCTTCAAGGCCACCTCACCAACTGGGCCATTGGACCACTCTTTAGTGTCTAGCAAAGATTGCATCGCTTTAGGGTAACCATCAACTATTGCTTTCGTTCCCAATTTAATAACATTTGCTCTTTGATCTTTTAACTTCTGAATTTCATTCGCATAGTAGTCCATCCTGTCATTCTTACGCACTCGAAGCTCATGGTGCTCTTTTTTAAGCGAGGTGCGATCCTCCATTGCTGTTTCTCGTTCCTTCTCAATTTCAGCTGCAATGTTCTTAATCTTTTTGGGGTTTTCCCCTTTGGTGAAACGGTCATTTAGTTTTGAAGAAATAAACACGTCTGCTTTGGCATCTTTTTCACCTATTGAGATAGTGATACCATTTTCTTTATACTCCTTTCCACTCTCATCTCTGTTTTTTAATGTTTCAGTTTCCTGAATTTGGATTTTACATTTTGCTGTATTTTTTCCAGTAAAACCCCATTCTGGTAATTTTAACACTTCATCCTGAGCGGTGACATTTTTTGTAGCAGAATACGTTATGTCCAATGTAGGTTGAAGTTGTTTCGGAGTTAATATTCCCGTAAACGAATTAGCCAATTCTGCAACAGTCTCCCCGACTACTGGATTTCTATAAGCGGCAAAATTTATTTTCTTCACCAGTGGGTCTTGTATAGACGCTATTTCAGGTCCAACTATAGGTATTAGAGTTTTTGCTTTAGACACCTCATGCGTATTGGTAACCCGGATGTCATATAGACTCCAACCTACTGGAGGTGAGGCTTTAAATTTATTTGCTTCATCTTGATTGATTAAAATAACTTTTGGATCACCGACTTCACGAGCCACAAAATAACGGACTGGAGGTAAAGGATCCGTGTTTTTATAAGTTGGGCTACAGCGAACAGGATCACCCTCTTTAAACAACTTCGTCATATGGGCTGTTTTGCTCGCCAAAGGTAACGCACTAATTTCTAAAGGCTTAGATAAATAAGCGACAGAAGCAGGTTCAACCGTTATGTCATGTTTTAATAATCGAGCTTCAACAACCACCTCTTCATTATTAACCTCAGAAAATGAGTGTGTTTGAGTTTGGCTTTGGCTTTGGCTCTGGCTTTGTGATTGACTTTGAGATTGATTTTCTGTGACGGCTTCGCCTTCAGCTAAAGCATTGCCGCGATCAGACGGAATCACAAATTTTTCGCTTAATTGAGTTTCACGTCTTGCTATAATTCTCTTTTTCATCGCAAAGTAGGGATCTTTTTCATCTAAGTCTTTTTCAGGTACACCCTTGCCCTCTCTTTGGGGGAGTTCCATATCTGTTCTTGCCTTATCAACTGCTTCATAAAGCTCATCCATACGCTTTTTGAATAAAGTCTCTAACTCTTTAATAAATTGTTCTTTGGTAGTTTCCCCATATTTACCGCCATATTTGGCCTTTAAATCACCTACGGTGTTAGGAATAAAAGGCAAAGACGTAATTTCATTTAGTTTGCGTACAAAAGAACTGAAATGTTTGACTTGTTCATCGGATAGATTCTCAGAACCCATTAACTTGGTTATCTCTGCTTGTTGTTGCAAAACTGCATTTTTAACAACTGAATCTAACTCCGCCCTCAATACAGAAATATTGTTTAAATTACTTTTGAGTTCTTTTTGTCTTAACCAAAAAGCGATATCGTTTCCTGTCAGTCCCTTGAGTCTGTCTTCTTTTCTAAGCTTCAGATCAATGAAGATTTGTTCTTTTACATTCTCAGGCACAGCGATTGAGAATGATTGACCCGCGGTCTTGTCAACAATTTTTCTCATTCTCATGATAGCTTGTTTGTAATCATTATTTGTAACTGTAAAATTCAACGTTAGAACAGCATTGGCTCCATTCATCTGTTTAATGTCAGCACCGCGTGAGTGGCTTTGATCATAGTACGTAAAATAACTTCCATTCTTATCAGAGTCAGTCACCATTTCCGGGGTTAAATCAACAATGGTTTCCTTACCGGCTTCATCCAAAGTAAGAACCTTTTTCATATTGGTTACGTCATCGTAGAAAATAACGCCTTTTAACCCTTTTAGCGGATCCTCTTTTTGTTTTAATTGTTTTGCAATTTCAAACGCAACGCCCCGATTAGAGATCTTACATAATCCACCTACATCAATAAATGTTCTTGTATTATCTTTAAATGAAGATGTTGCTAACTCTTTAATCAAATTAGCTGTATAATCGCCCTTCTTAGTAAAACCATCCGTATCAAGTGTTGTGGTGGTTTGACAGTTTTGTCTTCCCATAATCCCTAATGTCATGTTCCCATCGGCAGCCGGGTCAAGCATATTCTGTTTAAAATGAGAGGAAGTATCACCCGCAGTGCCTGAGAATCCAATTACAACATCCTGCATCGTTCCTTGCTCATAACGATTACTGTTGGCTTTACCAGTATCGAACTTTATTTGCTCTTGGATAATAGTGCGAGCCAGCATTTTTCTAAAAGCTACGCCGTCTTTATCTAGAATCTTGAAGTACTCGTGTCTTTGCGAATTTCTGATAATGGGGTCTTCAATTTCGGCTAATTTTTTAAGTTCCTCAAATATTTCCAGAAATTCAGGTTCCATTTGTTGACCTGTTGAATCCAAGAACGGTTTCTCACCAACCCCAGTTCGGATCGAATCAATTAAAAACTCTAAATGAGGGTCTTCATATACTTTGGTCTTAGAATCGAGATAATACAAAAAGGTTGTAATTGCTGTGACTTCTGGATTATCAAATCTCGATCCCTGTGGCTTCGGTGTATTTGCGGCTTGATAGGGGATTGTAATTAACAATGGTTTAGTAGACTTCGATTCATTACCTGTTCTAAGCGCATCATAATCATATTGTTTTGATCCATCTATAGCTGTTTGAAACCAAACCCCAAAGTCTGTTCCTGGTTCCTTTTCGATAAAAACACTGAGCATAACCGGATCGGTGAGAACTGCGCGCATTAAATAAATTTGCTTACAGTTAGTATCGTTAACCCCTTTAGGTTGATCTACCTCCAAAGACATAATGTATTTCTTAATACTATGCTCAGAATCATCTATAATGTTAAATTTTGCGAGCATTGCATCAGTCAGCGCATCAGGCGATCTATTTTCGGCCGCTTTTATCGTTTGGGTAATAACTTCCAATGGATAAATTTCATCTGAGTCAAGTGATTCTTTTTCACCTGAAGTATAGTTTACGTCTGTTGTTGCGCTATCTTGTGTAGCATCCAACTCATCAAATACTGAAATAGTTGTTAGAGAACGAATTTTATTAAGCACTGAAATACATTCTACAAGCTCTTTTCGTTGTAACGTCTCCTTAGGGTTAATTCTATTCAGCATATCTAAGAAAATCTTAACTTGACACTCCATAGAGTTACGAACGTTAGGTGCTTGCACAAGCACTTCACGATTTTCTCTGATCCTTTCATACAAGGCGAATCGTTTCCGCAGATCTTCTTTGGCATTTTGCAATGATTTTAATCGTGGACTGTCCAAGCCCATATCCGGCTTAAGGTCTGTCTCGATTCTATAACGTTGGAAATCATCTTTTACTGCACGGCCACCCAGCAAATCACCTAAGCTTGAGGACATATCGGCTGTATTTGTTTCTAGTGCTGATTTAGGGACTATAAAGCGAACTAATTTATTCGGTTCAGTTTTGTATAAAGCAACCAATGGTAATAGAGTTGTCTTACCAAATCCCATTCGAGCTTGAGCAGAGTCAATTTTGTCAGGATTAGTATCATCATCAAGCAGTAGACCACGGAAGATATTTACTTGGCGAGTATTACAACGATGACCAAATCCAGATTCAAATAAGAGATATGCTCTTTGCATTTTTCTTTCTTGTTCAACCTGTTTTGGATCCGTTATAGTTGTATCTAACGCAATTTCAGAATCAAGTAGTCGATCAAGTTGGTAGTTTCGTTTAATATGCAACATTGAAACTGCTTTTGCATCTTCTCCTTTCTTAAATGTTTCTTGTATATCATTTAAATGATCCAGCTCTGTTTTGTAATACAACAACCGAGTCATGCCATTATTCAATGCTATCTCAACTTGATGAAGATCACTCCCTTCAGGGAACTTAGAAAGAAGCTTACTGTAGTCATTTAAAAGATAAGCCGCATTGAGTTCAGCAAAAGTAACTTGTGGAGATGAATCTGCTAAAATGGATTCAAGTTTATCTTTGGCCATTAAATACTCAAGATTACATTTTTCTTGAGCTTCAGTAACTTTTTCAATTAACTCATCCCTAGCCCTTTCTTTTATGGAGTAGGTTCCGCCATTAACTGCAGTTTGGTATAAAAATGTCTCCAGTCTATCAGAAATAGCGCGTATTTCGCTTTGTGCAAACCCTTTCTCAGCGAGGTAACCAGCTATTTTTGGAGAGGAGTAAAAGTCACTAGGGTGCAGTGCAAGCTGATATTGCCCTTTCTCTGCCGGGCCTACAGAACGAATCCATCCATTTTGTTTCATTAAGTCAAATAACTTGTCAACGTTTTCTTGGCTTAAGCCGCCGAGTCCCTTATGGCTGGGGGTAACACTAAATAATTTTTCGAGAGTTTTCGTATTAAATACGCCATAATTTTCGTAATAATAACCATCTTCTTGCGCTTGGATTGAGTCTCTACTTTCACTTAAATCTGATCTTAAACGTTCTTCAAGCTCAAGCTGCGCCTCGTCAATAAGTTCTAGAGGATTACCATATAATTTAATTTTGACTAGCGAACGAGCACCCATTGATTCGATTGGCATATCTGTCGTTCGTGCATTAAGACTTATAGGTTTATTCTCACCTGTGTCAACAGGAGTTATGGGTTTGACAAAGAAGCTTTCGAGCATTTTAGCATCAAACTCTATCCTCTCTTCCTCTGAATATTCAGATTGTATAGATGCCCACAGCTCAGAGATCTTAGTATTATCTGTAAATTCAGATTGTATAGAACGCCACAGCTCAGAAAACTGGTCGTGTGGAAATTTTCCGGGATGCTTTTTCTCCTCCCTTAAAATAGCGTCTAATTCTGTCAGGAACTCATTTACTAATGTGCCATAGGCATCTCTATTCCAGTTATCTAATCTACCATAGGCACAGGCAGCTCGCTCTAACAGATGATGTTGCAGTTCTATACCAATCAACATTGTTCGAGCAGCTCTATCCTCTATTGCTAGAGGCTCTTCTTTTGCTAAAAGCGCCTTCTTGATATTTTGTAATTGATCGAGTTCGCTGGATTTTAAAGGAAGTTTTGGAGCATTAGCGCCTAATAGTTTGGTAAAAACTGTAGTTTTACCCTCTACCGAAGCAATATGAAGAATACTTTGGATGTCTTTAGCCTTTAATGCACCATCTTTGTCGCTATAAGTTCGCAGATAACTTGCTATTGCGTAAGCCTGGTCAAGTTTATGCTTTCCTTGTAAATATGCGTTTTTCCTTGCCTCATATTGTGTTGCAAGTATATCTCTATCTTTTCCACCATCTTTAAACTCCAGATAGGATTGCTCCATTGCCTTTTTGAGTTCAGAAAGCGACTTTTCTAGCACTTCAATCTGGGATGATTTCGCTACAAAGATAAAGTGCTCTGGATTAGTAATTTCTCTAATCTTATTCTCACAAGCTATTATTTTTTTAGCGACGAGCTCTCTTGCTTGCCTACTGAGTAAACCTTTTCCTTCAAGCAATTTGATTCTTGACTCAGCTTCCTGGATTTGCTTCGTAAGTGTTTCTTTTTGTTGAACGCTAACCGAATCTGCTTTTCCTTCTATCCTCTGCAGCCTAACTAGACCCCCTTGAATTTGCTCTTTTAGATATTCTTTACTTTGTTTTCTTATTTCCTCTTTCAGTTCATTTACTTCATCTTCCTCAAAGTCTGATAATACTTTTGTTACATAAGCAGCACCTTCTTTCATTATTCTAAGGTGCATTCTTGAGGACATCTCAGCAAGGCTGTCATTATCTGAAAGAAAATAATTATTTGAAATCTCATCGTAAATTACATATTTAGCAATGGATGGCACATAGACAGTATTCTTATTAACATTGATCAATTCATCTGAAGGGAAAACACCGGTCAACTCGTGAACGGCAGATTCGTCTTCGGTACGCAGAGTAATATCAACTGATTTGCCACGATGATCTATTAATTTACCGCTCCATACTTCATTATAGCCTTCTGATAATTGTAATACGGGTTTAAAGCCAGCCGTGAATCCATGAATTGTCCCAGTAGAATCTACGAAATAATGTTCCGCATTCAACCTTCGTTTTAATGCAATGGGCACTGAACGCATCATATCGGGCTGGATATATTGAAGAATTTTAGTACTACCATCTAAGGTTTTTAACTCTCTTTGGATAATAAGACTGCCATCTTCTTGTGGTGTTATTGACGCTTTTACTTTGTTACCACCTTCTTTTACATTGTCCTCGGTATATATATACCCCCCGTCTTTAGGTCTAAATGGAAGACCACCAATCCCCAATTCTTGTAAGGCTATATTGGATTGAATATGCGCTGGCATTACTCCTAATCTATTATTACCCACATAAAGAGCACCATGTAAAACGTCCAGCGTTGTCCGACCGACCAACGTTATGAAACCAGGGAGATCTTTAGTAGAGGAAGCGGACGTTTCAATCTGAATCTTATGACCATCAAATTTAGCGTCTTTCGCATAAGCAGTAAAAACTCTCGTGAAAATTGCAGCACGCTCGTTTCGATTGAGCGTTGTTGCGAACTCAGTAATGTTATCCTGATGTTTGCTTATATTAGCCTGAACTAATCCCATTTCTCTAGTAAATTCAAAGTTCTTTTTAAGGTTAGATATAGTCTCTTCAGTTGCCTGATCATACGTTAATTTATAGGCCAAGTTGGAGCATATCAATTTAGAGTAGAGCTCATCCAATTGGGCCTCATCAGCTTTATCAAGTGGTTGTGGCTTATTAGTAAAATGCTCAATTTTTAGTGTAAGTACATTAATCTCTCTGGCAAATCCAAAGAGTCGATCTGTAGCATCTGTTTTTTTTGCGCTCAATGGATTGTCTAAAGTTAATGAATTTATAAACGCATCTGTTGCAGTTGTTAATGGAACATTTATGCCAGTAATTTCCTTGAATGCTTTTGGATCAGTATTTGCGGCTTTGAGTAATAGCTCATTAATAAATGATTCATGAGGTGCTTTAAGTATGCAAGGTATCTTGGCTTGATCTAAAGGCAAATTCTGTAGGAAATCCAGCAACTGCTTTTTTTCTTTGATTGTGGTGGCATTTCTAAATGCATCTAAAAATGCTCGCTCAAAAAATTCTCGACCTTGTGTGCTATTAATTCCATCTTTTGAAAGTAGAAACGCTTTATCTGAATAATATTCGATAACTTGTCGAGCTAATAAGGCATCGCCATTGCGCATACCAAGTTTATCAGCAAGTTTGCGCAATGCAGCATCTACCGACTTTTCTTTACCATAGTCGATTAATGCAACCTGTAATCCCCTTTGCCCCTCATACAAACCCTCTAAACCAACAGGAGAGCCGTGGAGTGCAAGATCAACTTCTGTTAATAACGTAATATCAACTGGTTTAGTTCCATCTGGAGTTAACAACCCAATTTTTGTTGACATAGCCTCATCACGAGGAATGATTAACTTCTCCCATTGTTTGATAGTGGAATAGAATTTAGGATTAACTTTTGCATCGACGCGTGGATCAATTGGTGACAGACTCAACTTTATTAAACCCGTTAAGAGTTGAGAGCGTTCATTATTCTCTAGATCCATGAACGATTGATCTAATGTCTCATCTTCGTCGTCAGCTCGAAAACGTGCCAGCATGCTGTTAGCTATTTCCGTTACCAATTCAGGAGGAGGAGGATAAGGCAAATTAAAGATCTTGGATGCCGCAGAATCACAAAATTCGATAATCCGTTCACTTTTATTTTCCAAGCCATTAAATGTATGCAATTTGGTCAAATGTGTTGCAAAATCTTTAAAATATTGAGCGCAATGCTGCTGTGTTTCTCCTTTTGGAGCAGGTGTGGGATTTTCACGCAAAAATTTCAGGGTACTTCCATCGATCACCACATTTTGATACAGCTGTTTAAAATTCTCCTTGGGTGGTTCAAAATCTTCTACATCTGAGACTTCATGTTGTCTTACCAAATCCTCACCAGATAACTTAACTGCATCAACAGAAGTCGTAACTTTTGGTTTTGGTTGACTATCTCCCAACATTTTTCTAAATTTTGATGCAATGATTAGTGCAGCATTATGACGCTCTTGACGAACAGCATTGATGTCAATCGGCTTCCATCCCATTTCCTGAATTTGACTCTCATTAAGATCTATGGCGTATCCAGATTGTTTAAGTGCCGCATATTTAATGTTTGCTTTTTGTTCTAAAAAATGATGAAAAGCATTATTAATAGCTTCGGTCGGATTTGAGCTAGTCTGAATCTTGTTTAATTTCTCGGGATGTTCGTGCTTTAACCATATGGCAAACATCTCACGAACCCATTCCTTTTTAATCTCATCAGGTATAGGCTCCTTACTCAATTCCGCAGACATCCCGTCAAGCTTTATATACTCATCATTTCCGGATGACATAGAATCGAGATCGTTTGGATTATAATTATCCGCCATCAAAACGACCTTTCGCTCTACAATCTCAAAGGCTTTTGCTTTAAGCATTTTATTCAAGCTTTGTATTTCATAAAATACAGAGCCTGGTAAGAACGTATTTTTTCCTTGTTTGTAAAACTCAGCTCGCTCCCGCGCGTTTTGACGATACATATCTCGATTTCGATCTGTCTCAGTTCCTATTCTTCCAGCGGAGAGTTCATCCAGTATTCTAAATTGAGGATTAGTTTCCATATGAGTATTAATGACTCGCTCGCGGAATTTATTAATTTGAATATGTCGGTCATTTACTTGTTTTTCAATATCATCCACTTCAAAAGTCTTTGTAGCTAAGGCCAAGTCCTCATGTACTTTTTCTAGACATTCATCCGCAGACGAAAATGCATGACATATAGCGTTACTCGTTTGTAAATCAGATTTTTTAGCACTGATCCGTCCATAAATTTCGGTTGCTTTAGCGATACTATTTCTTAAGGAACCAGGAACAGAGCCATCGATTTTCAGTTTTGCCAGTTTTGTGCTTATAGAAAGTTTCAAACTCTCAAGTTCTACAACTTCTTTTTTAAGGAGATCTAGGCGTGCTTCAAGATTTCTTAATTTGACTGAATTTTTTCCTATACCGATAGTTGCTTTTTCATTCTGAATTTGTTCCTCAACTGACTTGATGAGTTTTGCAAAATCATTATCAATCATTGTCGTCAATTTCTGTTCAATTTCAGTAAATTTCAACACATCAGCTTCTAGACGCTTAGTGGCTTTATCGATACTAGCAGCAAGCTTCTCTGCAAAAGCCTGACGTTGTACATCGCGCATTCTGTCCTTATATAGGGCATCAATAGCGGTTGATGAATTACGTAAATAATTTATAACCCCAATTACGTTAGGATTTGTAAGTGCAGCCTTGTTTGCACTTTTTGTTAAGAGGTTAAAAAACGTCTCGTGATCAATTTCTCTTCGTTTCCCACCTACATTTAATTCGATTTTAGTATATTCTTTTCTGTCAGTATTAGTAGTGTAATTAACTATATTTGCATCCATCAGATCCTGGACTGTGACACTTGACACGCCCCAACTACTAACGGATTGCAAACACTCACTCTCAGATTCTATATATCGTTCATTGACACTTAGCTTCTTAATCTGATGATTCACTAATTGTATAGTGGCTTTCCACGTCATAGCGGTAGAATGTTCGCTTAATCTTGTCAACGCAGCGTCATTTACCTTACCATCCTCATCAGTCTTTAACGGCATAACCCCTGACGTCCAATCAAAAGCAGGATCTTCGCTATACACAGCAGGCGCGAAGATTGCTTCAATTTCTGATTGCTTATTATTAGCTTTTAAATACAAATATAAAGCTTTGGCATGATCGGAGATTTTGTCGTTTATACGTCCGATGACAACGTGTTTTGGATCGCTTTTAACAAGTTCAACTTTAGCATCCATCATCGCTTTAAAATAAGTTTTATAATAATCCGTAGTCGGTGGACTATCTAATTCGGCCAAGCGCATGGACACATCATACAACTCGTCAGGAGAAAGATATTCAGGTTCGATACTTTTCAACATATCTACATACTGCGGACTAATAAATCTAACTGCGTTTTCAGCGTGAACCTCCCCTTCCCTACCACATACATCGTTCAATATGCCTTCTCTTTGCTCCAACAACATCGCCAGTCTAACTTTTTTATACGTTCCTTTCCCTAACTCATATAATTCGCAAGATTGCGATTTTTTGGCAAAACAGTTTGAGGTATTTTGTGGTCGTTGTAATAAGTCCTCAAATTCTGGTAGCGCATCAGGAGAAGCGATGGAACTAAAATTTTTGATATAATTTGAATAAACATCAGACTGCGCGTTTAAAGCCGCTAATCTGCTGAAATACCCCATCTGAGCGCGTTCTTCCATGGTGGTATGTCTAGTATTTAAATCAAAATGTGTTTGTGCCCAGCCAGCCAGTGAGTTGGAGCGTATTAATGTACTTAAATAATCTAAACCTTCTGCCGTATATAACTTCCCTTCGGGAACAGTGAAAGATAATGCATTCTTACGCATTGATTTCGTGCCCATTGTCCATAATTGGTAGAGTCCCCAAATAGCACTTCCAAGATCCGACAGAGCCTTCCATAAACCTTTGTTAACAAGAGTATCCCAAAAACCTTTTGCTCCGTCTCTAATAACACTAATGCCTCCTTTGGCTAGTGTCGTATTCTCTAAAGCACCAGAAGAATCGTAGGTAGACAGTTTAATGTTCCCATTTTCCTTTTTGATGACCAGCTGCATTGCATGGCCCTCTAAGCCGGTCTCAAGGTACAATGACTCGCCATCCGGCAGGTTCTTAATCGCGTCTTGTAACTTTCTGCTCCCTAGAAATAACCTCTCTTCAAATATATTTTTCTTCAGTTCAAAATCTTCCTCAACCTTGATGAAACGGTCTTTGGGCTCCCCTTTTTTGGGATCCGACTTTCTGTATCCACCCCCATCTGAACAGACGAATTTCAGCATATGGTTTAAATCTTTACTTCTATCCATAGTGTAATAATAACGATCTATCTGTTCTTTTTCTCTTTTTGAAAGTTTCAATCCGTACTTGTCAAATTTTTCTGAATTTTCCGATAATACTTTGAATAGCTCGTACTCCATGGCAGTTACTATGTCAGCATCTCCGCCCTTAGAACAGGCATGTTCGCAATTTAAAGGATTATAAGCAATGGGATTAACGACACCTTTGATGGCCTCGTGTATTGATCTGATCGTTTTATCACTATCATCAGGTTTTACTAAAGAGCCGATTACAGTTCTCACATCTTTGTGATGTTCATTTTCTGTTGCCGACACCATTTGTGAAGCAAGAACCATCCCAAAACGAGATTGGAGAGAACTTTGAATACTTTCTTTATCACGTTTTTTTGTACCGCCTACTGAGGTTAGACCTGTGGAGTCTGCTACAACTCGAGCGCCCCCATCACGCCATAATTCTAGAGTGTGTGTTTCTTGTTCTGAAAATCCCTCTGGAACAGGTTTATACTCTTTTACTGTTGGAGGCGTTGGAGTCGATGTAAAAAAAGTATAAATTTTCAGGGGTACATACGCCACCACCATGACGAGGACTTTAAGCAAAAATCCTAAAGCGGTTGCAGCTGCGTTATACATCCAATCCTTTGCAATTGCCAACATCCCTGGTTTATAGTTTTCAACATTCTCATACGTTCTGGGTGGAGGTAGATACAGCGCTTCATTAATTTCTTGGCTATGCTTAATTAATTTTTGCCATTGTTCCGCTTCCCACTGAAGGTTCCCCTCATTCTTTTTCCTTTCACGGAACTCATCCATCCATACTTTGGGATCCATGTCTGGTTTATTTTTCCGCTTTTCTATTTCAGCATCTATATCAATTTTTAATACTTCTAGTGCCGCATTGGAAGCCATGATGCTTAATTTACGTTTAAGTACAAATAATTCATTAGTTGAGGCTTTGTGCAGAAGTGCTTCTTTTACCGTTTCCTTATTTAATCCTGAAACTATATCTTGAGTAACATCATCAAATATCACTTTAAGCTGATCGCTAATCCTTTCATGACTTTGGAGCGCATTTTCAAGGACAGTTTGTTTTCCGCTGGTAGCATAAATTTGCTGTTCACGCTCGGATAAGAATGCCTTTAGTTGCCTTCTACGCTCTAAGTCTTTTATTTGAGGTAAAATTTCTGATTGCATTATTTTAACTTGATCAAAACTCATTCTCTTTGCATGAGACTCTACCTGAGTTATGTCTAGTTTAGAAAATAGGCCTGCAATTTGCTCAACGTACTTAGCCATATCGACTCCCAGCATTCTGTTTGCTTTAATTTACCCACTCTCGTGAGATTGGTTATGCCATTAGTATAATTGTTGGGCAAAAATTCCGATTGATGTGCGTTAAATTGGTTTATTATCTAAAGAAATGAGGGACTTAGTACCTCTTCGTATTCCATTTGATTTCCGTTAAATAGTTTTCTTACCAAAATACAACCTATATATATACAGTTTAATTATACAATTGCCAGATTAACAAAAAATTAAGCGTTTTATGATTCAGAAAATAAAGAATGACTTCAAAATATCTGTTGTTGAAGGCAAGGAAACAGAAAAGAAAGGTACAAGTGGCTATGAACTTATATCTGCGTATACGGTATCAACGAGGCAATAGAATTAAAGGAACGGATTTTGGATGGGCTTTGCGAGACACATCATGATTATCGCAAAGCAGCCACGTACTTATTAATACAATAGAATTGCAAACAGCCCCCTAGAGAAATTCATTTAGTTCAACGAAAGATGACTAGAGGGTGTGTCATTGGAACCACTGGGAATTACTTCCTCTTGTTTACTTTTAAAAAATCCCATTTCTCCCACTTTCACACCCTCTTGCTTGCTTTCAGTGTTTGATTCAGCAATGCCATCTAACATCTGATACACTCCAGCAACTCCATCAAGCATTAGAGTATGGCAATTATTAAAAAAATCGTTTTCATTAGTAGATAAGGTCAATTTGTTACGAACTATGTTCATAAAAGTGAAGTCTTCGGAGTATTGAGCCCCGTATTTTCTTGATAAGTTTCGTTCAAATTCCAATTGTTTTTCAGCAGGGATATTTAGAGTTTTTAGAAGGTCTTTGTTGAACTTGCTGATGTCATTTGTATTGATAATATAATCATCGAATGCGGCTTTTAATGCCTCTTTATTGTCTTCATTAATAGATAATTGAAAATGTTCACGAGCAAAGGTTCTTACCTCTTCTAAAATCATATCTTCCGTCAAAATGGTGATAAGAGGATGTCCTAAGACGGATTGAAAAAGCCTCCGTTTGACACCGGAGTAACAAGAAGGTCTATCTCTCTCTAAGTCATCATATTCTTCTTGCTTATCTTTTGAATTAATTCGTGTTTTATCCCAATTGTGAGAACGACCAATGAGGGCCAACTCCGCAACAAAATGATCCAATCGAGATTCTAAAGTATGTCCCTCAGTAGGTGCCGTTTCTTTATCACTAGCAGCCAACCAAAGCATTGCAATGAGCGGTTGATAATCTTCAAAAGTCGACCATTTTGCAGAAGTATTTTTATCGATATAAATATATTCTGCCTCAGGATGCATCCATGGATTAGGCTTAGCTAAATAGCGCCATGCCGTATGGTCTTTATTTTGAAAATATGCCTTTAACGCGAGTTCGTAGTCTTTTTTGCTCAATTTTATTTTTTGGAATTCTGCAAAATCCATAGGCAGGATAATTTTATCTCCATTATGATCAACTATCGATGCCGGATTCTCTGTATACCGCTTTTTTAACTGTTCACGTAAAGCATTCGTAAGCTTGGCCGCCCCCATGCTTTTCAGAGTAGGTCCATAACGTTTGATGGCGTCATCAAGACGTTTTTGCTCTCCTTTTGTCAAGGCCGTCATGGACGACTCACGATCTTTACTCAATTGTTCCAAGTCTAATTGTCCTCTGACTTCTGCACGATAAAAATCGTTTTGTTCAGTCAAAACTCTGACATCAGGAATATTTAATAGGATTGAAGCCGCGCCTTGATTACCTATTGTCAGAGCAAACCGTACCAGCTCATTGGATTGTCCTGGAGTAACGGCAGTATGCGCCAAGGCTTTTACTGAGGGTATATTCAGTAAAAACTTAATCTCGTCATCCATGGCGCGATCATTACGACGAATTAAATTTCTTACTATGTAAAAACAAATTTTGGCCTGTTCAGAATCATGGATGTCAAAAACACTAGTAGGAGGTACATTGAGTGCTTCACTATGAAGAGCAGTAAGTCGTTGTTCTATGAATGGGTTAACACTAGTTTGACCAAATTCATGCACATGAGCTTCAGCATAGGCGAAACAACTACTGCTATTTGAGAGCAACCAATTACTCACGTCTAAATGAGCATTTTCTACAGACGTACGGTAAGCAAAAAAATTATCAGTCTCCACCATTTTATTAAATAATTGAGGAGCTTTAGATCCCAAGTGCCTTAGTACTCCCATATGACCATTTCTTGCCCCCATCCTGAATGCATAATAGTTTTGTGCCCCTATCATTTCAAGGACTAAATCAGATGCCTTTGTCTCTAAGTCTTTAATAACATCCACATGACCGTTGCGAGCAGCATTTTTATAAGCAGCAAAATTATCGGAAAGGATCATTTCCAAAGTAAGATTGGAAGCCTTGGTCTCTAAAAATGTTAATATGCCAGAATTGCCGTGCTCAGCCCCCTTTCTGTATGCATAAAACTCATTATCCTTAATCATTTCTAAAACTTCGCTGCTTTGATGTTGTTTTGCATAAGCATCTAAAAAAGCCACGTTTCCTAAAATGGCGAATAATGAAAATAGGTTGTTTTTACTGAACTCCAGTATTCTCGCTGTCTCTAGAAGTATTTGAAAATTATTAGGTTGAGTTAATGCAATACCTAACCAGGCTTGCTTTTTCTTCCATTGATCATTGAGCTTAGGATAAGATTTAATTAAAAAAGGAATTATATCTTCACTATTTTTGACTTTCATAATAGAAAGCACAGTATCATCTAAGGTTTCGTAAAATAATTGATTATCGTGCCACATTGAAGCAGAAATTAGCTTTGCTTGTTTATGCTTCATTCGCTCTCCGTGTGTCTTGAATCTTGCCATATTAACTCACAAAAAAGTTCATTATGAATAATATCATACCATAATGCCTTTACTCAACTAGCTGCCACATTGTTAAGAACTTACTCATTTGTCTCTATAAAGTCATATTTTAAAACTATAGACTAAGAAGCAATATGGAAAATCTCATTGCTCTAAATTGAGTCATATAAGGAAATAATATTATATGCGGAAAAAAAAAAGAGATACTCTTTGTTTACAAATACATTTTGTGTATACTGCGTAAATGCGTCGATTTGAAAACTCAGCTTGCGGACGCTCAAAAAATTATTTTTTTGAAAATACGGCTAAAGCGGGCATTCATTTTCTCCCCCTCTTAGCCTTCCGCAGCCATAACCTCAGGTTATAACAATGATAGAACTAAATGGATTAACCAAATCCTTTTCGGGTAAGGCAGCAGTAAAAAATGTTAATTTATTCATACAAGAAGGTGAAATTTTCGGCATCATTGGTAAAAGTGGAGCGGGAAAATCTACCTTATTGAGATGTATCAATTTATTGGAACGTCCTGATGAAGGTGAAGTCATCGTTGATGGCCAAGATCTAATACAGCTATCAAGAAAAGATTTATCCTTGGCTCGTCATAAAATTGCCATGATTTTTCAGCATTTTAATTTATTAAACTCTAAAAGCGTTTATGACAATATTGCACTGCCCATGAGAATTCAAGGCATAGATGAAGACTCCATTAAACAAAAAATTGATGAATTATTGCCACTTGTCGAATTAACGGACAAGAAAGAGGCTTACCCATCTCAACTCAGTGGGGGGCAAAAACAAAGGGTTGCTATTGCACGTGCCTTAAGTTGCTCCCCTAAAATTTTACTTTGTGATGAGGCAACATCAGCTCTTGATCCAGAAACAACCGAAGCAATATTGGCACTATTGAAAAAAATTAACGCTTTGTATGGAATCACCATAGTTCTTATTACTCACGAGATGGATGTAGTAAAGAAAATTTGTAAGCGACTTTCAGTAATGGAAAATGGAGTGCTCGTTGAAACCATTGCTTTAGCCAATGTATTTAGCAAACCTGACAGCCTCGCTAGAGGTATGTTGTACGCGCAGCTAAGCCCTGAACTACCCAGCTGCCTAACAAGCAGACTAGCAGACTACGTGACCATGAAGCCTTTACTGCGATTATTTTTCCAAGGTGAAGAAGCGACCGTTCCTTTTATTAGTCAAACCAGTCGTGATTTAAACGTAGATATCAATATATTACTGGCTAACATAGATCGCTACGATGGAGTAACCTGTGGTGTTGTCGTTATTGAATTAACTGCCCATCAATTACTACTCGAAGCGTTTCTTGAACGATGTAAACAAGCCGGATTAACTGTGGAGATTTTAGGCTATGTCCTACCAGATGGTATATAATTTACTCACTGCAACTGGTGAAACACTTTATATGGTCGTGATTAGCACTTTGTTTGCTATTTTATTTGGATTACCTTTGGGAATTTTGCTTTATTCGTCCAAGCATATCAAGCCTAATCCTAAGTTGCATAAAGCTATTTCTGCGTTAATTAATATATTTCGCTCAATTCCTTTTATTATATTGCTAGTAGCGATAATCCCCCTCACCCGACTTTTGGTAGGTACGTCTATAGGAATGAATGCAGCCATTGTCCCTTTAAGTATAGGAGCCACTCCTTTCTTTGCTCGACTAGTTGACAATGTATTTCAAAGCTTATCCGATGGTCTTATAGAAACGGGCTATGCCATGGGTGCTAGTACACGGCAAATTATTCTTCATATCTTACTTCCTGAAGCAAAACCGGGCCTGATTCATGCGATTACAGTAACTGCAATTACCTTGGTTAACTACTCCGCGATGGCTGGTACTGTAGGTGCCGGAGGATTAGGCACCCTGGCCATTAATTATGGCTATCAGCGTTTTGATGCAATGATCATGATATTAACGGTTATTGTATTGATTGCTATGGTACAGCTAATACAAATGCTAGGAGACCATTTAGCAAAACGTTTTGGAGCGTATAAGAAATAACGGCTACAGCTAATGCGCACTCACCCTACATCAATAATTTTTTGGAGCCTAAGAACAATGCGAATTTTAAGTTATTTACTGTTAATACTGAGTCTAGTGGCCTGTAATAAGCCCTCACCTAATACTCTAGTCGTAGGTACTATCGCTGGACCTGAAACAGAACTTATAGAAACGGCAAAAAAAGTAGCCAAAGACAAATACGGCCTAGACATAAAAATAGTTGAATTTAATGACTATAATTTACCCAACGAAGCCCTGCAGGATGGTAGTTTAGATGTCAATGTTTATCAACATTTACCTTATTTAAAAGCAGCCATTCTAGCCCATGGTTATGACTTGCAAGCGGTAGGAAGGACTTTTGTTTATCCTATGGGTATTTATTCCAAAAAATATAAATCGCTTCAAGATATACCAGAAAAAAGCATTATCGCCGTACCTAATGATCCATCTAATGAAATGCGAGCTTTTTTACTACTAGAAGAGTCTCATTTAATTACGCTGAAAAATACGACTAACAGCGGTATTCCAGAGATTGCATCTAATCCCAAACAATTACAGTTTAAAGAAATGGATGCGGCTCAATTGCCAAGAGCACTACCTGATGTTGCTGCGGCAGTAATCAATACTACCTTCGCCTTACCAGCCGGCTTAAGCCCTACTCGAGATGCCCTGTTCTTAGAAGATAAAAATTCGCCTTATGCAAACATCATTGTGATTAAACGTGATAGCCAAAAAAGGCCGCAATTGGAGTTATTTGTTAAGGCATTAAACTCTGATGAAGTAAAAGAAAAAGCAAAGCAGCTTTTTGGCGATGCCGCAATTCCTGCATGGTAGAATATTTTTAACAACATCTCTTCGCCCTTGTTTTCACAGCGATTAAGTGATTTGCCTCACTTAATCGCTGTGAAAACATAACCTCTTCCTTTTTAGCCTGATAGCGACACACACTAAATCTGACAAATATTAGCTAAAACCACAAAGTGATGAAATAAATTACACATTAACCATCAAATGATAAAAATTCGTGATAAACTAATAAATATAACCCTTTATTTAAAGTATTTTTCCTACAAAATTCTATGATCAAAAGTTAAGTTTCACTTAAGGAAAAAATGGTATACTTTAAACATAGAAAAACTCTAAGAGGATCAATATTATGGCAAGCCCTTTTATCAAACCTATCTTAGGACGAATTCCCCTCATTGGTCCGCTTCTAAAATCAAACAGTCGTTTAAAGATGTTTACTCCTGAAGAGAAGTTAAAACTAAATGCTGAGTATAGGAATGCCTTAGGCTTAGGTGACAAGGCCACTTTTAGTGATGCTGCCTTTGATGCGTTTAATAAAGGAAGCTTTAGAGATCTTAATCAATTTGAAAAAACAAAATGTCCAGACGGCAAGACTATTCTTGAGAAACTTGGCGCAAGCAATCTAGGTCCAGATTCAGACCATAAAGAGAATGTTGCCTATGTTAGAAGCTCTATGAAAGCAATATTAGAGCCAACACCTGAATTTACACAAGCACAACAAGATTATAAAGATTCAATAGCGGTGTTTCAAGATCTCAAGAAGAAAGTACCCAAGGAAATAAGAGCCGAAGCGCTTATAGGACTAATGACTGAGATCAAAGACGAGGCCATAACAGCAATAGAAGCCCAGCATAAAAAAGAAAAAGATCAGTTGGAAGAATTATTCAAAGATGATGAGAATCTTAAAGAGGCATTAACACAAACTTTAGGTCTTAGCGGAGATGCAGATCTAAAGGTTGTAAAAGATAATCTGATGAAAGACTTAGAAGAATCTCATAAAACACAACTTGATGAATTTAAAAAATCAACCACAGAATCAGTAACCGCACTTCATAAAGCAGCCGCAGCGCAAAATAACCACTTAATATTTATCGCTAATCTTCATAAAAATAATAAAGAGATGCGTGATGAAATTAATCGAATCGCTGCACAAAACCGAGCTAATTTACCACCTGATCCAACCACAGTAACAATTGGCATTAACCCGAAGCACATGACACTGTCGGGGGTTACTGTTGACCAGTTACCAATGATAAAAAGCTTAACTGGAAAAGAAATAAAACAATCGAAACCTGGGACTTTTGAAATAGAGTTCAGCTGGTCTATTTCTCCTAGTGAGTTTCTGTATAACCAGGATCCAAGGCAAAACCACTTAACTGATATGACCCTTATGGCTGAAGCAGTTAGAGCCTCTGGATATGATACCGTTACTTTTGATGTTAACATTGACCCAGACAGCGTAGCCATGGAAAGGGCTAGACAGGCCTATGAAGGAGCCATCAATGCCGGTTTTCCTAGACAAGCAAATAAGAAACCCGATAAAGATGATGAACCAGACCATATAGTGATTATGGTCAATGGTAAGGAAATGAGAGCTGATGAATTATTTAAAGGGCATGAAAGCCGCTTACAAGAAATTCACAAAAAGTCAGAAAAAATTGAAAGTGAACTCAAAGATATTAACGAATTCAAGCCACGAACACTAGATACCACTACAGCTAGGGCTGAAATGGAAAGGCTTAGAGATGAATACAGAGAAAGAAGACTCGCAGAAGAAGCAGAGGAAGATGAGGAACTAGACACAGGGGCTTCATTAACGTCTCATACTTAAACTCTCCCCTTCTATTATCATCTAATCTGGCAGTACTTTTACTGCCAGATTTATAAACTTCATCCTCAATCAATCTTTCAAAATCATATGGGTACAGGCTTTCTCCGGTAATTCGAAAACGGCCAAAGTCGACTTCTTATATCGTGTTAGTTATGTATTTCTATACACTTAAAACTGATTTAAAACGAATCTTACGGTTCCATTTTTGTTTTAACTGGTTAAAACCATCTAGTTGGTTAAAAAATTCCACTACTCCTTATCTGCAAATTCTGTTATTTTAGACGTGAAAAATCATTTTTAATCTTTATCCACTAAGCTATGTTGACATTTCATCATTAAAACTTCTCTAAAATGTCAACGTTTCGTGCTTTATGTGCGACATGAAAAATAGTGCTGAAGATTATAAAAACGTTCTGTTTGTTAGAGTGTGATGATTTGCTGGAAACCTCGAGCAAGAAATACCATATAAAACTTATAGAACAATTATCAGCAGCACGTACTGTTATGGAATTTAATAGGTTTCGCTAAGGAGCTGGCTATGAGTACTCGTCATTTTGATGAATTTGATAATGAACCTGAAGAGTTTACTGACAAAGAACCTACAGTGCCTGAAGCAAGTCTTTCTAAAAAATTAGAAAGAAGAAGAAAAATAGAGGATTTATTTGAAGAAAAACGCTTAAGGGAAGAACTAGAGGAGTTCGGTTAATTCAATCTAAAAATTCTTTGTGCTGAGGGAAACTATGAAGCCTTGTATTGAAGTATTGATTCGTCATATATTCGTATAGGTCATTCCTGCAAAGATGGGCGTCTATTCATCAATTTAATCTGTATAGCCGGAATAGCTAATGTTTACTCGAGCGGTCGGATTTGATCGTGGGTTGAGAAAACGTTCTAAACAAACGTAATATACTTCACTGCCAATATTTAGCTACATCCGAATTGCCGACGAAAGTCGGCATCCATAAAACGTTTAGATACAGACGGATACTAACTTTCTCCGGTAACCTGAGAACTTATGTTTTGGGTATATAGATATCAAAGCGAACGGTTTTACCCTCTACAGCAAAAGCGGCAGGCAATAAAGATTTGATTTTTTGAGGCCACTTGACCACAACTCGTTGTTTTACTCGAACCACGGCTAATTTAATTAATTCAAAGGCATCTTCATCCGCCCCAATCATTTGCTGTAAAATCTGCATGTCTTTTTTCACTAAAGCAGATTTATGTCGTTCGGGATGCATGGGATCGATATAAATAACATCGGGATATTCCTCTGCAGCTAGATGCTCCAAATAAGAATATGCATCACTTTCTTTTAAGGACAATTGCATTTGCTGGTGATCTGATACCTCTCTACGAGCTAGAGCATCTGCGAGCAAAGCAGCCATCACTGGATGGCGTTCGAGCATTAAGACCTCCGCCCCCAAGCTTGCTAAAATAGCAGCGTCTCTCCCCCAACCAGCAGTAGTATCGATGATCTTCATACCCTGAACTGGTTTACAGGCACGAACCAAACCTTGTTTTTTTCCCTCTGCTTTTCTTTTACTCCACGAGGCGCTAGTAAAATCTGCATAAAGAAGAGAAAAATTTGCCGTTTTTAAAGCAAGCCCTTTTTCAGTAACAAAAAGACAAGAGTTCGCATCTTTATCCAACTGATACTCTAACCGCTCGGCTAATGCCTCTGCTTGAGCGTGTAATGCTTCATGTTCGTAGCCAACTGAATTGATAAGACTCATGATTGCTGCGATAAGAGCTGATCAACATACTCAGCCAAAGAATGGAATATTGGGACTTGAGGATATGCTTTTAAGCCAATAAGCTCCGTCATTGAAGACAATACCATCACAGGTTCTGCCCCAGCCACCAACGCAGTTTGAACATCAGACACTCTATCTCCAACAAAAGGAACATGCTGTAAAGAGCAATTAAACCGCTTAGCTAAGGCATGTAACATAGCAGGCTGAGGTTTCCTACACAAACACTTGTCTTTGGGATGATGGATGCAATATTCAATAGCATCAATTTGACCACCCGCTTTTTGCACCAAAGACAGCATTTTCTCATGTATGGCCTGAAGAGCTGCTTCTGTATAAAGTCCTCTAGAAACTCCTGATTGATTTGTTGCAACGCCAATTTTATACCCTGCCCGCGTTAATCGGGCAATGGCATCCACAGATCCTGGAATCAAAATAAACTCATCAACACTTTTGATATAATGAAGAGAGTCATGATTAATGATGCCATCTCTATCTAATAATATTAAACGCGTCATATCAGCTGTAGCATAGAAATATCTGCCACCCCTTGTAATAATTGTTGCAAACGAGCAAGAATTGCTAATCGATTCATTTTCACTTGTTCATCATCAACCATCACCATGACTTGATCAAAAAAAGCATCCACTGGCTCTCTAAGGCTAGCAAGCTCTTTAAGCAAAGAACCATAATCAGCCTCAACATATAAAGGCTCCACTGCTTTGCTAATTCGGTTAAGATGCTCATAAAGTCTTTGTTCAGCCCCTTCCACTATTAGTTGTTCATTCACATTAATAGTGGTAGTAATATTGGCGTGACTTAATAAATTATTCACCCGTTTACACGCCGCAGACAGAGCAACGGCTTCAGGCATAGTAACAAATACTTTCAGGGCATTTAATCGTTTATCTAAATCATAGAGCCATTCGTCTTGACGGGCACGTACTGCTTGAATTAAATCAGCACTAATCCCCTGTCCTTGGTAATATGATTGCAATCGCTCAAGAATGAAGGGTTTTAATTCTACAATTAATGATTTGTCCGTGGTTAATGCATCCCCATAATTTTTTACTGCTTCGTCGATTAACGTTGTCAAATTTAATGGCGCCGGAGTTGTAATCAATAAACGAACAACAGCCAAAGCATGTCTGCGCAATTTAAATGGATCTTTTACTCCAGAAGGTTTTTGTCCTATAGCAAAAATTCCTACTAACGTATCAATACGATCTGCGAGAGAAAGAGCGATACCTAAGGGGGATTCAGGTAAATTATCTGCCGCATAACGTGGCATGTATTGCTCATTTAGAGCATGAGCCACAGCCTTGTCTTCACCATCATTCAGAGCGTAATAGTACCCCATTAAGCCTTGTAGCTCAGGAAACTCCCCGACCATACCTGTAAGTAAATCACATTTGCTCAATAATGCTGCTCGTTCAGACAATTGCTGTGAGCAATTCAACGCTTGGCTTAAGTGCATCATCAAGTCTTTTATGCGTATAGCCTTATCCTGCAAGCTACCAAGACGCACTTGGAATACTACTTGCGCTGTTGCCGGCATATATTGACTTAACGGTTGCTTTTTATCTTGTTTAAAGAAAAATGCGGCATCACTTAAACGCGCTCTCATTACTTTTTCATTACCTTGAATCACTTGTTGTGGATTAGTACTCATAATATTAGAAACAGTAATAAAATGAGGCAATAACTCACCTTGGGCATTCTTTAAGGCAAATGTTTTTTGATGCGACTGCATTGAAGCGATTAATGCTTCAGCAGGAACGTCAAGAAACTCTGCTTCAAAATTAGCTATTAATGCTTGCGGCCATTCTACAATAGAAGTCACTTCATCTAGCAATTCTTCGGGCATCACCACAGTAGCGTTATAAGGAACCGCTAATTGCTGTACTTGTCCTTTTATGGTTTGTCGTCTTACAGAAAAATCAGCAATAACGTAGCCCTCATGTAATTGAGCTTCGTAACTTTGAGGAGAGTTAATTGTAATTTCCTGAGGATGATGGAATCTATGTCCTCTGCTTTGCCGCCCAGTTTTAACGCCAAGTAACTCATGATGAATCACCTCATTTCCATAAAGCATCACAGCCCAATGTACAGGCCTAGCAAATTCATCATCCCCATCTCCCCAACGCATGGGTTTGGCTATTGGCAAAGAGGCCAAACATTGACTAATCAGTACGGGTAACAACTCTTTAGTGGCCTTTCCTGAGTCACGCGTCTCATAGACCATCCAATCGCCTTTATCAGTTTCCACCTTGATAAGTTGCTCTACAGCCACTCCACATGATTTAGCAAAGCCCAATAAAGCCGGGGTTGGTTGTCCTTCAGCATCATAGGCAGCTGCCACAGCAGGGCCACGCCGAGTTACCGTTTGGCTTTCTTGTTCCGTTTGTAAATCACAAATCATAACAGCCAAACGACGAGGAGTTGCAAATCGTTTTACTTCGCCATGACTGAGTTGCGCTTTATCTAAAGCAGTAATTAGCTGATTAGCAAACTCATTAGCTAATGGCCAAACAGCGCCTGAAGGTAATTCTTCACAACCTAATTCAAAAATAAAATCATTGACCATCACACACCTTTTGCATAGGGAAGCCCAAAGCTTCGCGCGCCTGATAATAAGCCTGAGCCACTGCTCTCGATAATTGTCTTACTCGCAAAATAAAACGTTGCCTCTCTGTTACTGATATTGCTTTACGGGCATCAAGTAAATTAAATGAATGGGATGCTTTCATCACCATCTCATAAGCAGGAAGTGGCAACTGCAAAGAAATTAACTTTTGCGCTTCACTTTCGTAGTAATCAAATTGTTTGAATAATTCTTCAACATTGGCATGTTCAAAATTATAAGCAGACATTTCTACTTCATTTTGATGAAAAACATCACCATAAGTAACTACTCCATTAGGAGTTTTGCACCAAGGTAAATCAAATAAATTGTCTACACCCAAAACGAACATAGCGATTCGTTCCAGACCATAAGTTAACTCCCCTGTAACTGGCTTACACACCAGTCCTCCAACTTGTTGGAAATAGGTGAATTGAGATACTTCCATCCCATTTTGCCAGACTTCCCATCCTAATCCCCAGGCTCCTAAGGTAGGTGACTCCCAGTTATCTTCAACAAAGCGAATATCATCGGCTAAAGGATCCACTCCTAATGCACGTAGAGAATCTAAATATTTATCTTGTATATCAAGAGGAGATGGCTTTAAAACCACTTGAAATTGGTAATAATGTTGCACACGATTAGGATTCTCACCATAGCGCCCATCTGTGGGTCTTCTAGAAGGTTGCACATAAGCGGCAGACCAAGGCTCTGGGCCTATTGCGCGCAAAAAAGTCGCAGGATGGAACGTACCAGCCCCAACTTCCATATCAAGAGGTTGCAAAATAACACAACCTTGAGCTGACCAATATTGCTGTAAGGTTAAAATAATATCCTGAAATGTTGTTGGTTTTATCATGAGAATCTCAAAATTAACATTTATGATGTACTGACGGCGTAGGTTGGGTCTTTGCCCAACAAGTTAAGCTTTGTGCAAAAGCCGTGATATCAAATCTCGCCTCTACGTCCCGCGGTTTGTCCACGAGCTTCGGAGCTCTCAAGCATTGATGGCTCCCGCAAACAAAACACGGGACGTAGAGCAAGAATAAAACGCCTTGGCCTGACCGCTATGGGTCAGGAGTCCAACCTACGATTTTGCTATTACATCAGCTGAAACTATTACTTTCCAGCTGCTTTCTTAATTAACTCTTGTAACGATTCTTCACTCGCAGCACCTGGAATAAACGAAGGCTCGCTACCTGCTTTTAATTGACCGTCAGGTGTAGCTGCAATGATAAATGCTGGTGTACCCATCAAGTGTAATTTTTCAGCTAGTTCTCTATTAGCATCTAAAATAGCAGTGACTTCTTTACCGTCCATATCCGCTTTTAATTTAGCCATATCCAAGCCTATAGACTTAGCTGCTTCCATGACTATTTTATTATCCATGCGCTTTTCAATTTTGAATAATGCATCATGCATGGCTTGATATTTACCTTGCATGCCAGCAGCTAATGCAACTCTTGAAGCCACTTCAGAGCTCTTACCAAAAATTGGGAACTCTTTATAGATGACTCGTAAGTTTTTATCCTTCTTAAGCAGGCTTTCAATGGTTGGAGACATTTTTTTACAGTGAATGCATTGATAATCAAAGAACTCTACTACAGTAACAGCGCCTTTAGGATTGCCCGCTGTAGTCAGTTTGCCTTGAAACAATTGAGCAGCATTTTCCTGAATAGCAGATTGCGCTTGTTGCTGCATATTTTGTTGCTGTTTTTGCTGCAACGCTTGAGACGCTTCTAACAATACTTCAGGATTACTTACCAAATAATCATGAATTACTTTCTCAATTTCTTTCTTTTGAGCAGCAGACATAGGAGGAGTAGAGGCATCAGCGGCGATAGCTGCTGATGATACCAAAGATGCTGTCAATGCTCCTGCTGCCAATAAACTTGTATATTTCACTCAATTCCCCTTTTTAATAGTTAATTTCTTTTGTCAAACGCACCCTAGCATTCAGTTGAGAAAAATTCAATATCCTTAACTGGATAAATCTAGTGAGTAACTACTATTTATCTCTGCATCCTTTGTCTTCCAGAGTGCAGTGTGCCACAACTAAGGAGATCCTTCGCTGTGCTCTGGGGGACAAAGGATACCAATAAACGGTCTCAAAAATGAGAGGACTCTTCAACTACAGTTAAATTAGCGTAGGCTAAGACCAACCATTTGACCCCATGCTCACTAAATTTAACCTGTACTCGAGTATGAGCCCCCGATCCTTCAACCGCCAAAACGATACCTTGGCCAAATTTAGCATGAATCACGTTTTGTCCCATAGGTATTCCAGCCTCATCTGCGGCAGAAGGAACTGAAGATCTTGAGCGTGTTGCTGATGGAGATGATCGCTGAAAATGTGACTTAACTCGTACTTCATCCAATAATTTTTGCGGCAACTCACGTAAGAAACGAGATGGTCTGTGATATTCTTCACGCCCATATTGTCGCCTTACTTCTGCATAAGACAAAATTAATTTGCGCATGGCTCGTGTCATACCAACATAACATAAACGTCGTTCTTCCTCTAAACGCCCAGGCTCCTCTATAGATTGCTTTCCAGGAAACACTCCCTCTTCCATACCGACCAAAAATACTATAGGAAATTCAAGCCCCTTGGCCGCATGTAACGTCATTAAGTGAACAGAGCGCTCATGTTCCTCGGCTTGCATTTCTCCTGCCTCTAAAGAGGCATGAGCGAGGAAAGCTTGGACTACAGGAAGCTCCTCTTCCTCATCCTGTTCATATCGATATTGTTTCGCAGCATTAATTAATTCTTGTAAGTTATCTAATCGAGACTCTGACTTATCACCTTTAATTTTGCTAAAGTGAGCATATAAACCACTCATCTGAAGGATTTCAGTAATTTGCTCATCCAACTCCATATTTGCCGTTCTAATCTGAATTTTTTCAATTAGCTCAATGAACTTAGCTAAAGAAGTACCAGCCCTTTGTGCTATCTCCCCTGATTGCAGTAATGTTTTAGCAGCCTCCCACAATGAACATTGTTGTGCCCTAGCATAATAACGCACATCATCTAGTGTTTTTTCACCTATACCGCGTGTTGGAAAATTCACCACACGTTCAAAAGCAGTATCATCATTAGGATTCACCAATAATCTTAAATAGGCTAAGGTATCTTTTACTTCCGCCCTATCAAAGAAACGCACCCCACCATATATCCTATAAGCAACTCCTGCACGTAATAACGCTTCTTCTATGACTCGAGACTGGGCATTTGAGCGATACAAAATTGCAATCTCATTAGCACTAGCTCCCTGATTAATTTCCATCATAATTCGTTCAGTAACAAATCGTGCTTCGTCCAATTCATTAAAGGCGCTGTATACTACAATTCGTTCCCCGGCACTGCCTGCAGTCCATAAATCCTTACCCATGCGTGAATTATTATTGGTAATTAACTGGTTAGCTGCCTCCAGTATGGTGCTAGTGGAGCGATAATTTTGTTCCAATCTAATAATTTGAGTATCTTTAAAATCCTGTGCAAACTGTTGAATGTTCTCTACTTTAGCACCACGCCATCCGTAGATAGACTGATCATCATCACCTACAGCCATAACAGCAGCATGGTCTCCAGCAAGAAGACGTATCCAGGCATATTGAATGGTATTAGTATCCTGAAACTCATCAACCAATATCGCTTGGAAACGCTGGCGATAATGAGCCAAAATTTCTGGATTATCGCGAAGTAATTCATGGGTTCTTAACAATAATTCAGCAAAATCAATAACTCCCGCTGTCTGGCAAGCTTGTTCATAGCCTTTATAAATTGCAAGTAAGGTTTTCGTAGGGCCATAGGATAACGCATTGACGTGTTGTGGACGTAAACCTTCATCTTTACGGCCATTAATAAAAGATTGTGCTTGCTTTACTGGCCATTGTTCAGGATCTAAATTTAATGCGGCTAAAACCCGTTTAATGACTCTGGCCTGATCTTCAGAATCTAGAATATGGAACTGTTCCGGTAGATTAGCTTCTTTATAATGACGACGTAATAGGCGATGGCATAATCCATGAAAAGTTCCCACCCATAAACCTATTATCGGAGTAGCGAGTATAGCACTTAATCGAGCCCTCATCTCACCTGCGGCTTTATTAGTAAAGGTTACGGCCAAAATTTCATGGGGAGAAAGGTGATGCTCCTCAATCAACCAAGCAATACGACTCACTAAAACTCGAGTTTTACCACTCCCCGCTCCAGCTAATACTAATGTATTACCTAATGGAGAAGTCACTGCGTCACGTTGTCTTTCGTTCAATCCATTAAGAAGTGCTGCCTTGGTCATAAATGAGTTCCAACAAAAAAATTAAAGTGCCTATTATCGTCAATTTAGATACTAAAGACAAAGGGTGAAAAAGAGTCTTTTTCATAGGACTCCAGGATACATAAACTTTTTTAAAGATAAGTCCTCTTGGTATTGCTTTCAACCTATTCAGAGCGCAAAATATCGCTACTTTGCTAGACTACTATTACAAGTATACTCTAAAGGACTAATATGCACTCCCTCTATCCGGCAATTAAACCCTTTGCACAGCATGAATTAAAAGTGGGTGGACCTCATGTGCTTTACATAGAAGAGACAGGAAATCCTCAAGGAATACCTGTTATAGTGTTGCACCAAGGCCCAGGCGCCAGCTCTGATCCTTATCAAAGACGTTTTTTTGACCCACAGCGATACAGAATTATTCTTTTTGATCAACGAGGCTGTGGACGTTCTAGTCCTCATTTAGAAATAAAAGAAAATAACACTTCTTTATTATTGGATGATATCGATGCCATCAGAGATTTCTTGGGTCTGAAAGAGTTTGTGCTATCAGGAGGGGGCTGGGGTTCTCTACTGGCTTTGCTCTACGCTCAAAAATTTCCTCAACAAGTAAAAACACTCCTGTTGCATCAAATCCTTTTAGGTAGACAACAAGATATTGACTGGTTTTATAAACAAGGCGCAAGCCTAGTGTACCCTGATTATTGGCAAGAATTTATCAGTATAGTGCCAGACAATATGCGTAACAACATTCCTCAATATTATGCTGATTGCTTACTTGGTTCTAATGAATTAGCACGTATGAGTGCAGCAAAGTGTTGGGCATTGTGGCAGGCCCGCTGCAGTAGCTTACAGCCACATCTGTACGTCGTTGATCAATTTAGTGACCCTCATTTTGCGCTAGCACTGGCAACTCTTGAATCGCATTACATTAATAACCACTATTTTATTGAAGAAAACCAAGTCATAGCGAATGTTCATAAAATAAGACATATTCCTACTTACATAGTGCATGGACGTTTTGATATGGTAACGCCATTATCTGGCGCCTGGGAACTGCATCAGGCAATACCAGCATCCAATCTTAGAATAGTTCGGGATGCTGGACATTCAGATCGAGAGTCCGGAATTATTGATGCGTTTATTTATGCAAGTAAAGAAATTTCTAAACAAGGGCCTGATGCATGCTAACAGTTGTC
Organism: Legionella fallonii LLAP-10; assembly: GCF_000953135.1. Lineage (NCBI taxonomy): Bacteria > Pseudomonadati > Pseudomonadota > Gammaproteobacteria > Legionellales > Legionellaceae > Legionella > Legionella fallonii. The sequence continues at coordinate 2,235,942 of NZ_LN614827.1, forward strand.
CAACGGGTCACCGAAGCCAAAGTAGAAATTGAACAACAAATAGTTGGCCAAATAGATCACGGGTTAATGATTCTTTGCGGTTTTGAACCAGATGATGAACTAGATCATTTGAATCGCATGCTCTCTAAATGCCTTAACTACCGAATTTTTGATGATGGCCAAGGAAAAATGAATTTAAGCCTGAAAGACGTCAATGGCGGTTTATTACTAGTACCTCAATTTACTTTAATGGCAGAGACCCAAAAAGGATTACGTCCCAGTTTTTCCAATGCTGCTCCTCCAGAACTTGGAAGACAACTTTTTACTGATTTATTAAATTTGGCGCAACAAATATATCCAAATACTCAAAGCGGACGTTTCGGCGCGAATATGCAAGTTCATTTATGCAATGATGGCCCCGTAACTTTTTTATTAAAATTCTAAAAAACAATCCAAACACTCAATAGACGCCTTTCCGAGCTCGCTACGACGAAGCAATTTCCCACTGCAGTAGAGTCTGGAAAGACGTCTAATAGAGTTGTTACAAAGTTATTTACTACCATCTTGATCCTCTAAAGCGGCAACTAAACACTCTACCTAAAATAAATGTTTTATAAATAAACATAACGCCATATAATGCTGCTAATCGAATATAGGGATTGCCATGAAAAAACTTAAAGCTTATATTTTTGGTCACAATAAAATTGGCAAATCGGAATTAGTAAAAAAGCTCCATACTACAGAATACATTACTCCATCCGAGCAAGAATACATTCCAACAACAGAGGCCCACCATAGTCATATGATGATTCATTCTGGGGAAAATGAAGAACCAACCCAGATCGAGTTATATGATATGTCAGGATCTGCTCGATCTGCAGCATTAAGCAATATATTTTCTGCTAAGTTTGATTATGGTATTTATTGTATTGATTTATCAGAAATATTGAGTGAATTTCAAGTAAAAGAAATCAAAAAAGATATAGGTCAATTTCAAAACACCAATCCCCACGCTAAATTAATTTTAGTTGGCACTAAAAGTGATATAGCGTTCCCCAATGCGCTTAATAACATATGTAAGCAATTGGCTGATATAAAATTTCAGGCAACCGTGACAACTAATACAAAAACAATAGATGGCGCTAAAGAGCTTTATGATGTCCTCAAAGCAGAAAGCAGGAAAAAAACACTACCTAATAAGGATGATTTGCGCAATTTTTTTAATGTGGTCAACCCCATCATCAAAGCACGAAATAGATGCGTGGAAGACTCAAGTTTATATGCTGCGTTGAATAATTTACATGAACAGGCTAAAGATTTGCCCTTTAATCTTATTGAGTCTCTTGGACAAGAGGCGCACGTCCTCCTCAACCATCTAGAAGACCCTGCTATCACTGATAAAATGGCAAGTATTAATGCATTTGTAGAACACGGTCATCAACTCATACGAGGCGAACACAACGAAATTAAAAGTGCTATCTTATCAGTGGCTATAACGGCCTTAGTTACAGTCGTTGCGGCTCTAATAGGATTTGGAATTGGCTTTGCATTGGGTCTATGGGCTGGACCAGGCGCTTTTTTCACTGCATTAGCAGCTGGCTGTTTTAATGCAGTTGCCGTTACTGGAGGAGCTTCAGCTATTGGTTTATGTACTTTAGTTTATACCAGTCTTACATTTTTTAGAGCACCACCTGTTCTACAAGCCGTTACAGAAGTGGCACTACAAGCACAAGAGGAGATCCCTGTATTGAATAGCTCTTTAGAGCCGTAAATTGGTCTATAAATTTATGGTTTGCAAGAGTCATAAACTGGTGTAACATCGTTGTAATTAAGTATCTAATAATTAGAAGAATAATGCGCTTAAATGTAATGTTTGCAAGTATGGTTGGAACCTTAATGTTAACGGGCTGTGCGCACAAAGGGACTAATCCCGCAGATCCATATGAGCCTTTTAATCGCAAGGTACACAAATTCAATATGGCTGCTGATGCTATAGTGCTAAAGCCAATAGCAAAAGTATACGTTCGTGTAATTCCTGGAGTAGTCCGTAAAGGAGTTGATAATGCCTTTAACAACTTGGATATGGTCCCTTCTGTTGCCAATGATCTGCTCCAAGCTGAAGGAAAATGGGCAATCAAAGATACTTGGCGTTTTATCATTAACTCATCTTTAGGGGTTGGTGGTTTATTTGATGTTGCAAGTAAATTTAGCCTTCCACCACATTATAACGACCTCGGATTAACTTTTGCCAAATGGGGAGATAAAAAATCACCCTACCTCGTTATTCCTCTTCTAGGTCCAAGTACTATTCGTGATGGTACTGGCTGGCTTTTCCAATTCGCCCTTTGGAGTCCCTACGTTTATATTAATAATGATGCTGTCGCCTATGGTCTTGCTGGTCTACGCTATGTTGATCTACGCACGCAATTATTTGATTCAGAGCGCTTGATGAATGAGGCTCTAGATAAATATACGTTTATACGAGATGCTTATTTACAACATAGAAACTACCTTATCGCCGGTGCAGAACAAGATAACGGCTCACTTTATATCGATGATCAAACGGCTGATCAAAAAGCTCTTGGTAATGAAGCAGCAAACGCGCAAACTCCTTCAGATTACGTAGATGAATAAACAACTATAAAAAGTTGGTCGGGCAATTTGTTGTCCAATGGTGCTACCTTAATAAAAGGAAGAAAAAATCGTAGCCCGTATTAGTGCAGCATAATACGGGAATACCCTAGCTCAGTGCACTGAAATCCCGGATTACGCTGCGCTCATCCAGGCTACAAAAACTTAAGGTAGTGCCATTGGGCAATTTGTTGTCCGACCTACAAGCGCCTGCGCGATAAATTTAACTAGTTAATCGCAGGATTTGACTCCAACTCGGTTCCAGGTTGCAAGCGACTAATGGCACTTACTTAAAAAACAGCGGAATTCGCGTTGCTCATAGCTTCCCGGATTTCGCCACGCTGCATCCACCACTACATATGATCCATCAAGAAGACAAGCGAATATTTGCGAGGCAACGCAAATAATCCCCAGCGATATCCAAGCCTGTTTCGGCAGCAATTTCACGTAAACAAGTGGGGCTGGTTACATTAATCTCGGTTAAATAATCGCCAATCACATCAAGGCCAACAAAATACAAGCCTTTGGATTTCAAAGTAGGCGCTATTTGCTCACAGATCCATCTATCTCTATCTGTAATTGGAACCACCTCTCCTCGTGCTCCTGCAGCTAAATTTCCTCGCAACTCCCCTTTGGCAGGAATTCGTGCCAAAGCATAGGGTACGGGTTCGCCATTGATCAATAAAATACGCTTATCTCCTGCGGTTGTTATCTCAGGAATATAACGTTGGGCCATAATATTAAGTTTTTGTCCTTGAGTCAGAACTTCCAAAATAACCGATAAATTTCGTCCTTGCTGATCCACGTGAAATACTGATTTTCCGCCCATGCCTTCTAAAGGTTTAAAAATAACATTTTGATGTGTTTTCCAAAATTCTTTCAATCGTCCAATATCTTTGGAAACTAATGTTGTAGGACAACATTGAGGAAAATTTAAAGTAAAAAATTTTTCATTAGCATCACGTAAACTCTGAGGCCTATTGGCAACTAAAACCCCATCTCGCTCAGCTAGTTCTAAAGCGTAAGTAGTATAAATATACTCCATATCAAAAGGAGGATCTTTGCGCATTAAAATAATGTCAAAATCGCTTAATGGATATTCCCCCAGCTCTTTAGATTGCGCCCAATTATCACTATGTTCATCCCCAATATCAATATCGTAAACTCGCGCATGCGGATGACCTTCGCGGCAAAATAAATCCAGCTGAGTAAAATAGACACAAGACCAACCTAACGCTTTAGCGCTTTTGATCATGGCAACCGATGTATCTTTATAAGGCTTTAATTGATGTAAAGGATCGATAAGCACTGCGAGTTTCATTATTCTCCCCCAATTGCAGCAATTTCTCTTGCTGCTGCCAAAGCAGCCAAACGAGCAATCACTCCATAAGCATAAAAACGATTAGGACAATCGACGACTTCTAAATCATCACAAGGCATATTACAGGCTTGCGCAAAGGCCAATGGTTCAAAATGCATTCCTGGGGCATTAAGATTTTCATCCTTTCCTCTTCCTTGGTGAACCCTATAGAAACCACCAACAACAAACTGACCTATCATGTAAAGAACTGGCTCTGCTACCGCGCCATCTTGCATTGTTTCAAAGGTATAAACCCCTTCTTGAATAATCACTCTATCTACTTTACGGCTTCCTTTACTGGCAGACATCTTAGTGCGTTGCTTTCTATTTAACTGACGCAACTGCTCACCATGATGCACCATCATCACTCCCATACCGTAAGTGCCGTTATCTGCTTTGACCACAACAAACGGTTTTTCTGTTATGCCATAAGTTGCATATTTATCACTAACAAGCGCTAAAATTCTATCCACTTCCTGAGCTAATTGTTCAACTCCCTCCTGAGCCATGAAATCAACTCCATCTATAGAACTAAAATAAGGATCGATAAGCCAAGGATCCAAACCGACTAATTCGGCAAACTCACAGGCTACTTCATTAAAGAATTGAAAATGACTTGATTTTAAACGAGTGGCCCAGCCTAATTTTGCAGTGGGTCTGATGCGTTGTTGTAATTCTTGCAAAATGTCAGGAACACCAGAAGATAAATCATTATTTAATAATAAAAAACAGGGATTAAAATTATCCAACCCTACCCTATTCCCTTCACGTCGCAAAGGTTCCATTAGTAAAGTATCCCCATGATCAAGCTCCACTTCCATAGGCTCTTTAAGTTCGGGATCTAAACTACCAACACGCACAACAAAACCCGATTTGATTAAAATGTTGCGTAAGACATTCAAGCTTTGTAAATAAAATTTATTGCGTGTATGGCTTTCAGGTAGAATTAAAATTTTAGTGCAATCAGGGATATATTCTACGAGCGCTGTTTGCGCCGCTTGGATACATAGAGGAAGAAACTCTGGATTTAAATTATTAAAACCCGCTGGAAATAAATTAGTATCAACTGGAGCTAACTTGAATCCAGCATGACGTAAATCCACAGAGGAAGTTAAAGGAGCAGGGGTTTCCTTCCACTTCAGTCTGAACCAGGATTCAATCTTAGGAACCTGACTTAAAATAATTTTTTCCACGTGAAATAAAGGCCCTGAATGGGCTGTAGTCAAATGTGGAACTGGAACTTCGGTAGCACTCATGCTTACCCCTTAAATTTTAGAATGGATTAATGGTACCCATGTTCCTGATAAAATAAAAGATCTGGACGAAAGTGGAACCGTGCCTGTTTTGCATTTCATTTAATAGTGGCATAATAAAATCAATAGTTTTATTTCAACAAAGTTGCTCTCCGTTATGCGTCAATTAAACACAATAAAGCCAATCTTACTCCTTATCTTTCTTGGTTTTATCTGGGGATCAGGCTATACCTTAGCTAAATTTGCCATGACTAATGGAGTATCCCCTTTAGGTTATGCTTTTTGGCAGTCTTTAGGCCCTGCTTTATTATTAACATTCTTTTGTCTTATCACTAAGAAAACGCCTATGTTGCATCCTACTTACTGGCCCTATTTCCTAATTTGTGGGCTCATAGGCATAGCTATTCCCAACACCAATATGTATTTCATCGCTAGTCATATCCCAGCAGGTTTATTGGCAGTCTTAGTCAATACGGTTCCGTTATTAGTTTATCCTTTAGCTTTATTATCCAAACAAGAAAAACTGGATAGTTGGCGTTTTTTTGCTTTATTACTAGGTATGACAGGCATATTATTAATTATAGGTATCAATACTTCGGGATTGTATTCCGGCTGGACCTTACTCGCCATGCTGACTCCTTTAGCCTTTGCTCTTTGCTCCATTTACATAGGTGCTAAACAACCTGAAGAAATTGATTCACTGCAAGCAGCTAGTGGGATGTTACTTGCAGCATCTCTGCTACTAATTCCACTAGTATTAAGTCAACATGCTTTTTATTCTTTATCAGGACCATTAACCCTTGTAAAACAAGTCGTTATTTTAGAAATTATTTTATCCAGTTTAGGGTATCTACTCTTTTTTATTCTAATTCGTATGGCTGGCCCAGTTTTTTATAGCCTTACCGGAGGAGTAGTCGCATTAACCGGATTATTCTGGGGCTATCTAATTTTCGGCGAAGCCCCGACCTCAATGCAAAGTATGGCTGTAGCCTTAGTCATTTGTTCTCTTTTTCTGTTATCATGGCGACAATCGCGACAATATCAAGGAGTCTGATTCATGTTAAACGAATTAGCCCAACAATTTGCTACTCAAATCCAAACGTTTTTTTATTTAGTCATGCTAATTAATGGCATTTTACACGTCATTTTTGCTGGAGCCGTAGCCCGTGATGCAGGCAATTTATATAGGCTAGGACAAAAGCCGGTTTTGGTTTCTGCACCGACCTGGGCATTTGCTACTTTAATTGGAGGTGTTTTTACCGCCACCATCTATTGGATTCTTCATCATTCAACATTAACCAGACCGACTATGAGAGAAGTTCGCTATGACAAAGCCTAATGTAAAAACTATAGACGTGCATCAATTAAAAAATAAAATGGATACTAGCGCTGACTTATGTTTAATTGACGTTCGCGAGTTGGACGAATGGCAAGAAATCCGTATACCAGGTGCTCACCATCTTCCTAAAGATACGATTACCTCCCACATTGAATCTAAAGTGACCGATAAGTCCCAACCGATCTATCTTCATTGCCGAGGAGGTGTCAGATCCTTATATGCTGCTCAATGTTTGATTGATATAGGTTACGAAGAAGTCTATTCAGTGGATGGAGGTATCATGGAGTGGGCTATGTATGGTTATCCTGTAAATGGATAGACTGCATCCCTTAAATAAGGGATGCTATATTAGCTCCCTTAAATAGTGCTAGTAAGAGTGCTAGCCTTAGATGGCTCCTCTTTCGTTGGTGTTTTACTACCACCACCAAAAATGCCTGCTAAAATTCCAGAAGAAGGCTTAGCATGTTTCTTTGCTTCTTGCTCTTGCGCTACTCTAATTTCGCCATCACCCAATACCTTCAGTTTATCCCGTAAATCCAAAATATCAGCTTCTACTGAGTAACCATCAATCTTGAATGCTTGTGCGTCTAAGTAACCTCTTCTCGGCCGAGAATTATTATAAGTACCTTTGCGAAGATGTTTCTCCAAATCACTATACATATCGGCTAAATTAGCATCATTTGGCTTATTCTCCTTTCCCAATTCCAGAGAAGAAGTTAGAGAGACAAAAAGGTTACTGTTTTCTGGGGATGTCCAACCGTACGATGCACCAATTTTTTCCCATACATAGTAAGCAGCCGCGTTTAAAGTACGCATCTTTATTGTAGTCTCTGCGTCAGTTTGTGGATGCATCGGATCTAAATATGCAATAGTTTTTAACAGAAAAGTTGCTTGTATTCTTCGCTCTTCCGGCAATTTTTTTAGCGACTCATCCAATGTTGTAGGATCTAACTTGTGGTGTCTCAGTAATGTAACAATGCTTTCTTTTATTCTTGCTTTAAGTGTCTCATATGCAACTAAAGTAAATGACATCTTTTATTCTCCTTAAACTCCATTAAAAGGACTGGTGAAAGACATCCACCAGATACCAGTTTAAACTAATTAATTATTTTCGCCATATATTTTATTTGGACTAAGCAATTAATTTTTAACCTCTTGATTAAAAAAAAATTTAATAAAAAAAATAACATTTTACCTGTCCTTTCACTCCAAACCCTGTAATCTAGAGCGTACCGCAAAATGGTTGAAAAGAGTTTTAAGAGAAAAAGAATTAGCTCGTATTTTATATTGCATTTGATTTACTATTTACGCTATCTTAATGTCCAATTTGTCTTAAAAACGCTAGTCATTATGAAAAAAATCACCTGCAGTTTAATGCTATTACTTACTCCTTATTTCAGTTTTGCAAACAACAGTCAACCCAAACTCATTGTACAACTTGTAGTAGATCAATTACGCGGCGATTTGATTCATCGACATCAAAAACAATTTGGCAGTAACGGATTTAACTATCTATTAAATCACGGACTCGATTACCATAATGCTCACCATCCCCATGCTAATACAACCACCTGCGCTGGACATGCCACCATAGCAACGGGTAGTTACCCCTCATTACACGGAGTGGTTGATAATGACTGGTATGATAGAAAATCCAAAAAATTTGTTTATTGCATGGAGGATATAACAGCTAATGTCTTGCCCACCATGCACACACAGAAGCCCACTCCAGGCCGTTCACCACGCAATTTAAAAGCATCTACATTAAGTGATGAACTCATGTTAGCTAACAAAGGAAAGGCATTTGGCGTGTCTTTAAAAGATCGCTCAGCCATTACTCTTGCAGGTCATGTAGGCAAAGCATTTTGGTTTGATAAAGCTAATGGTGGTTTTATCACTTCTGATTATTACTATGCGGCCTATCCTGACTGGGTGCAACAGTGGAATAAATCCTATGAAGCTAAAGAATATCATTGGAACTTAAGTTTGCCTCTTACAGAATATCAAAATGCAAATAATCCGACGTTTAAACATGATTTTAAAAATTTTGGTAAAACCTTCCCGCATCATATTACTAACCCTAAGTCTGAAGAGTATTTTATCTACCTATCAAGAACACCCAAGGCCGATCAATTAACAGCTGATTTTGCCGAGCAGCTGTTAAAACAAGAGCAATTGGGACTATCGCCTGATAAAACAGATTATTTAGCAATTAGTTTTTCTGCTGTTGATGCCATTGGACACCAATTTGGGCCTAATAGTTTAGAAGCCGAAGATAATCTATTACAACTAGATAAAACCATAGCTCATCTTCTTACCGCCATAGAGAAACATGTTGGTCTTGATAACACGCTTATAATTCTTACTGCAGATCATGGCGTTGGCGATAGCCCTTCATTTCTAGATGCTCATCATATCCCTGAAGTTCAACCGATGAATGTTAAAACTGCGGAACAGCAAATTCGTACCCAATTAAAAACGCGCTATCAACTGCCAGAAGAAGTCTTGATGTCTATTACGCCGCCGTATGTCTATTTGGATCATCAGATTATTAATGCTCACCAACTTAATTTGACCGAGGTTAGTCAATACGTATCGCAAATACTAAATCAACAGCCAGGAGTATTCAAAGCGTATACACTTCCTATTAGCAATATTGAGAAAGACTGGATTAGTATTAAGGTCGACAGAATGGCTTACTCTGATAGAGCGGGAGATGTTTATCTAGTCCAACCACCCTACCAATCCAATGGTACTGACAATGATAATAGAGTGACTCATGGTAGCCCATGGCAATACGACAGCTATGTACCGCTTTTATTTGTCAATCCTGGTTTTAAAGCGCAATTAATTTCCAGACCAGTAGAGACGACAGATATTGCTCCAACATTGGCCGCTCTATTAATGCTCAAACCCCCTTCTGCAGCAGTTGGACAACCTTTATCTGAAGTACTAACTGCATTAACTACAAAGGACGTACCTAAAGAAAAGTAGACGCTTACAACGCAGCAATAAAGCAAAAGATGTTGGTTATGCAAGAGGTACATTAATTCACGGGGTATGTTTGAATCTTAATTAACATTAGCCTTTTACACACAAAATTTGTTTCAATGTAAATAACACCTCGACCAAGTCTTCCTGGGATTTCATCACATCATCTATGTTTTTATATGCGCTGGGACTCTCATCCAGTACATTCCTGTCTTTTCTACATTCTACATCCTTAGTTGCATTTTGATGATCGGATAAGCTGATTAATTTTCTTGCTTGATTACGAGACATCATCCGCCCAGCACCATGGCTGCAACTGCAAAAGCTCTCTTCATTGCCGAGGCCCCGCACGATAAATGATTTAGCGCCCATGCTACCTGGAATGATACCTAATTCGTCTTTACGTGCAGAAACTGCGCCCTTACGTGTCACATACACTTGCTCACCAAAATGTGTTTCTAGAGCCGCGTAGTTATGATGACAATTAACCGCATATACATCAGAATCAATAGATCGATTAAGATATTTTGCTAACGTGTGTATCAAGGTTTGCATCATAATGTCTCTATTGCTTTGAGCATATTTTTGCGCCCAGTTCACCGCAAAAAAATAATCATCAAAATGCTTTGTACCCTTAGATAAGTAGGCTAAGTCGTGATCAGGAAGAGTTCCAAGAAGAGTCCCCATATCATTTTTTGCTAACTCAATAAAATAAGTTCCTATGCAATTTCCAACACCACGTGAACCACTATGCAACATCAACCAAACTTGTTGCGATTCATCAAGGCAAATTTCAATAAAGTGGTTACCCCCACCCAAAGTCCCAAGATGATTAACATCATTAATCATGCGTTTTTTTGATTTTTTATGCATACCAAGAGAGGGATGGCGATTAAGAATGATCTGATAGTCCTTCATTAATAATTTTTGCCATTTTGCAACTGCTAATTCGGGAATGGCATCCTCATTCCACTTGCCAAACCCAACAGGAATTGCCCGCTCAATTGCTACCCTCATACTGGCTAAATTGTCAGGCAAATGATGGGCAAACAAGTGAGTACGAACCGCCATCATGCCACACCCTATATCCACACCAACCGCGGAGGGTATCACCGCATTTTTTGTTGGGATCACAGAGCCAACAGTGGCTCCTTTACCTAAATGCACATCAGGCATAATAGCGACATGTTTATATATAATGGGCAAAGAGGCAATATGGCTGACCTGCTGCTTAGCATTCTCAGCAAAAGCGACATATTGGGTCCATGCCTTTACTTTATCTGAAATTTGTAAATAATCTGACATAATTTATTTTCTCATTTTACCTTTCTATAAAGTCAGGCAATTTGTTGCGCGACTTTTTTAATTTAATTATTCTTATTAATTAAAGTATAGCTAAAAGCACCTCCATGAATACATTCATATAAAGCACAGAAACTAAAATGCTAAGTTACTTTGCTGCAATATTTTTTTTTACTGTATGTTTTGAGGCATACATCAAGGCCATTTATGGAGAGACATTAAGATGTACTTAAAAAGAAAATTAATAATATTTTTAATTTGTATTTCTATTTTACCCTACTCTTTTAAATTGTACTCTTCATCTATCAACCCATTATATAAACCAGTTCGAATCCCAATAAAACAGAACGCATTATCGATACAAATTATAAACCTAATTAACTTGACGAAACCTTGCATTTTATGTGAGGCTTTGCTTTGTAAAAAGTCTATTACAGGATGATATGCAAGGAGTGCTTTTTCTATGGTTACACAAATTTTGACTAATATCGGCTGGGCTATATCATTTACTCTTATTGGAGCATTAATTGGTACTATTTTGATGATAAGCGTCGCCACTATTTTACCTCGAATTATTGATAGAAGTACTCCAGATATTGATGAGGCAAAAGAAATTTTGCGTGGTAATGAGGCTGTAGCAGAATATTTTGGTCGAGTGGTATCCGCTACTATTATTGGCATCAGTATTATTATCGCGGCATCAGTTTTAGGAGGGATACTTGCAGGCCTTCACGGATGAGTTCCAGCTACTGTAAGTGGTTATTTATTTCTACCTGCCTTTTTGGGACTCTTTTTATTGCTAGCTTTAACGGTTGGAGCCGAGGAGGAGGAGGTTGCTTTGAGCAAGGTACTTTAATAGCAACACCCCAAGGTTCGCGCGCAATTGAACAATTACATCCTGGTGATTGGGTGTGGGGTAACGTCCAGGGGAAGCACACAAAAGCCAAGGTTGTTTCCACAAGTAAGGTTAATCCAGGACACTATCTGGAACTAAAATTAGCAACAGGCCTTATTCATGTTACTAAAGAACATCTTTTTGCAACCAAGCAAGGTGAATTTCATCGAGCAGCTAATCTTCGCCCTGGTGATAAAGTCATTATTTGGCAAAGCAATCAATGGAAAACAGAACCCATTATTGCTATTACATCAATTAAATCCCGTAAACCAGCCTTCAATTTATTAGTCGATTCAGGGGCTACTTATCTTGCCAATGAAGTGCTTGTCCATAATAAAGGATGCTTTTTACCGAATACCCCTATTTTACTGACTAATGGCTCTAGCCGAGCAATTGATCAAATTCATCCGGGTGACCAGGTTCAAGCGTATGATGTTGACGGTACTATCGTAACCACCAAAGTACGTGCGGTTTTAAAGCATCAAGTAAACTCCTATTATGTCGTCAGCACTAAAACTACTGTTACTAATGTTACTGGAGAACATCCCTTTTATATTGGCCATGGTGAATTTAAGACCGTTGAGTCATTACACCCTGGCGATTTAATCTATACTTTCGATGGTAAAAAACTAAAACGAGAAGTTATTACCCATATAGCTCAAATTAATGGGGTAACTACAGTTTTTAATCTCCAAACTGATGAGCCTCATACTTATTTCGCCGCTGGTGTGGCTGTGCACAACAAAGGAGGCGGTGGAGGTGGCTGCTTCCCTGCGGGTACTAAGATCAAAACGCCAGCAGGTAATAAAGCTATAGAGCTTCTTGCTCCCGGTGATTGGGTTGTATCTATTAATCGTAACGGACAAAAATTTCCCACGCGCGTCCAATCCACTTTTGTAACACGCTCTAAAGTTTTATCTGTTAAAACCAATTCAGGTAATCTGCATACGACAGAAGAGCACCCTATTGCTCGTCAAAACGGCTCTTTTGTACCCGCGGGCCAACTAAAAGTCCATGATGTCCTATTGGTCAACAAAGCAAAAGGAATGCAACCAGCAATTGTTCAGTCATTACATAGTGAATCAGAACAAGTTGTATTTAATCTCTCTGTATCATCACCTCATACCTTTATTGCTGATAATTTTCTTGTACATAATAAAGGAGGGATAGGATTCAGAGGCGGCTCTAGTGGTAATGATTCGGACTCTTTCATTCTCTATATCATAATAGGTATTTTTTTATGGGCCGCGCTCAAGGGCAAATGGGAACAAACTACAAATCTGGATTATAACTACTCTCGAAAAACTATTGAGAAAAAATCATTGCAAACGGTCAAGCTATTGGATTTTATCGCGCGTCAAGATGAAACAATGAAACCGGATGAGCTCAAAAGGCTCGTTCACTCTACATTCTTTTTACTTCAAGAATCTTGGATGAGAAGAAATTATGCTCCAATGGAACAATTACTAATGCCTGATCTATTCCATCAGCATAGTCAACAAATAGAAGGCATGATTCGTAACCACGAAATCAATAGAATTGACCGCTTACAAATTTTAAATATTGATTTTGTTAACGTGCGTTATACGGAGAAAAAATACCAGCGGGAATTTACTGCTTTAATCAGCGCCTCTGCTCGCGATTATTATGTAGATGATCGCACTCGAAAATACATACGAGGCGATCTTGGACCAGAAACCTTCCAAGAGTTTTGGACATTTCAACTGCAAGATTCCGCTTGGAAGTTACGAGAAATTGAGCAATCACGTGAATCCGATTATCTGAAGGAAGAGAATTTTTGTGAGCTATTTACCGATGGTCAAATAGAAAAAATTTATCAAAATAAAGTAGACAATCTTGGCACATCAGGTCCCTGGTTACCTAAAAATGTAGAGGTCAAAGTAAATAAGGTTGAGCGTATGCTCAACTTTTTAGTGCAAAGCGATAAAATTTGGGATAAGCAAACCATGCTAAACCGTGTTCGCTTAGTATTTACTAATATTCACTTGGCGCTAGAGGCTGGTGAACTAACTCCAGCAATTGAAGCACAATTATACCCCTCAATAGCAGAGCAATTTAATCAAACAATAGGCACATGGAAAGCACAAGATAATAGCATTGAATACCGCAATTTTTGTGTGCGGAAAATAGATATTGTTCTAGTCAAAAGCTTCAACGATAAAACAAAAAATGAATTTACTGCCAGAGTTGCTGCACACGCACAAAGAATACAACGACAAAATGGTAGGGTACTAACACAAGATAAAGAGGTAACACCTTTTGAAGAGTACTGGACATTCGGCCTCTTGGATGAACAATGGAAACTAAAAGATGTGATGCTTAAAGCCCAAGGAAAAAAAGCACTTGGCTCAGAGAATCTAGAAGAAAGTAGCTCACCCGATCTAGTGAAATGGTATTATACCAAAAAGCGCGCTCTTTAACCTTATAAATAATAACCAAACACAATTGGACTTATATTTGATCAAAATGTATAATGCCTCCCAGCGCCTTATCTTCTCTCAACGGAAAATTAGAGTAGTGGTCCCCACCCAGTTTTAATTAATAAACGGGTATGTCGCAGAAACAAACCTCATTCACCTAATAAAAAAGATTTGTAATCGTTCACGAGAAATACATGGACATTGATGAACACAGGCGTCAATTTAATGATCTGCAGCCTGGCTTAGGCGATGTCGTAACCCGGGCTCCCGTATTCCTCTGCGCTAATACGGGCTATGTATAAAAGCTTAAATTGACACCACGATGTGAACATTTACAAAGATTTATAGTTTGCCTGTATATGGAGACTTAACATGCTAAGCAAAATTGACCAATTAATGTCTAAGAAACAGTTTCACTCTATGGTAGTAAAAGGATTCTCTAAAACTACACAAAAATTTTCGTTTAATAAATTCGATCTAAGTTATCCCCTGTTTCCCCCCCGAGAAGTTACTGATCGCGTACAAGTCCTAAGAGACAGACTTCCATCAGGCCCCGATCTAATCTATAGGGGGTCAGAAGGAAACGATGAAATAGTTCATTTATTGGAAACCGATCGCTTAGGAAAAAATTTTGAGCATAACTCAAAATTACCGTCCTTCGATATTGTCGGGTATATTCGGGATAACGACAGTAAATATTTTCTTTCTTTTTCTCCCTGCAAAGAAACGGTTAAACCTTATGCTGCAGGCTTATCCATTGTTCCATGCAAAGGCCATATAATAGTTACAGGACTTCCCAAAGTATATACAATTCCTCATAAACTGTTACGCCTTAATGAAGAAATGTTCATACGCTACGATCAAAGACAGCATGAAAGTATGACTGGCGATGCCCATCATTACCAAAGTATTGTAACTATGACCCAAAATAATAACGAAATTACGGCTATCATAGGAGCTTCCCATGCTGATGATTGGAGGCCTGTTGTTACTGACGATCTAATGAGTATTTTTGAAGTATGCGGACCAGGGCGTATATTATCTAAGTTTATGTCTTCCAATGAAATTGCCTACGTAAAAGAATGGAAAAATCCCAATTTTACGAAAAGAGTTTATGCCATTGAGGTAGTGATTTATGAAAACCAAGCAGATTTTGAAATAATGAATAGAAATGCACGACAAATGAAATTGATCGGTGCTAACGAACGCTTAATTACCATAAATGATGCCCGAGCTCTAGTTGACTCAGAGGAGTTAAATGAATTAAACGCTCTTTATGAGCTCCCTGAAACACAACGAATAAGTTCTGTACCTAGAAATATTGCTATTGGTGATCAAACTGCTCTAGTGGAATACGTCACAGCTATTCTAAAAGAAAATCCATTATTAGCAGAAAGACTAGAACTTCGAACGCCAATTATTACATGAATAAAATAAGTAAAACTAGTGGAGGTATAATGACTGCCTCCTCTATGTTCTAAAAACATTTACAGGATGGAAACTACATTTGACCACTAATACTTCTAAAAAAATGCTCTAAAAAGTAGTATGACTCAATAAAAAATATAGGATTTATAACATTATGCGTTCCAAGCTCAACTTATTTAAACCCACACTGAATTCATTTTCCATAATCAAAGATGTCCATGCAGCCCATAAGCCCAGTTTTTTAAATGGGCTCTTATCTGGCAATGCATGGCGCCATGACAGCATGGGCAAGACATTGGAGCTCATTACAGACTCTACGCAATATAATGTGTTACAAAAAAACTCTGAAATTAATATAAAAACCTGGGTAGAAAAAAAATCCCCGAGTCCTTTAGTTGTTGAAGTTATTCATCAAGATTGGGGAGTAGCTACCCATGAGGCAACAAAGACATATGGAACTATTTATACGGTACTGAATATGGCAAATTCTCTTTTTCCAGGAGGAGCCTCATTAGAAGGGGGAAGTGCTCAAGAGGAAAATATGTGGCATAGAAGTACCTGTGCACGTTCATTACTGGATAGATACGTTTATTTAGACCGAGAAACCAATACATTTCTATATAATGACAATGCAAGAAGTCTATTAGAAGCAAAAGGCAAAATGACAAATGAAGAACTGGCCTTCGTAAAAACACGCTATCCTGGAGTTGATTCTCAAGGATATAGGGTTTTTCTTAGTATGGAGCCTAGAATATGCTTTAGAGGACCAGAAATAATCCTATCCAATGATATAGAAACCAATGCTTCTATTCCAGATCCTGAATTAAGTTATATGCTCCTTCCTACATCCTATATTTTTCCATTTTATGAATTAAGATCAGCTGCTCCAGAGCTAATCTCTAAAACACAAAGATCTGTCTATGAATCAGAGGAACAATATAAAATGGATTTGAGGCAACGTATTGCAGCCCAATTAGATACCTTAACTCTTGCTGGGCAATCGCATGTAATTCTCGGTGCTTGGGGTTGTGGCGCTTTTCACAATAACCCGAAACTTGTAGCCCAAATATATAGTGAAGAAATTGAAAAGCGAGCCTCTTTTTTTCAACACATCTTATTCCCAATAATCAATATTGGCTCACGCCATAATAACTATAACATATTTAATGAATATCTTGATGGTATAAAACTTGGAGATACTTACACGGCAACTCACTCTTTAAAATGTTAAGTGAAAATCAAATAGATATTCTTTTTATACGTAACTTCCCATACTTATTGAGAAGTTACTTTTATACAGCCAATTCTCATCAATTAATTAGCTTAGAATTGACTAGAAAAAACAGGATCTTAACTTTTATTTAACCATTAAATATTTAAAAAAGATAAAAAAATGTTGCCATAAATTTCATTTTGTGTAAAATTTGTCTCGCCTATGAATAAAAAAATAATTTATACAATAACAGGTACTATTATTCTTACGCTCGGCTTCACTGGTTCCTTGCTCCATAAAAAGGCACCAGGTAACTTAGCACCTGTTAAAAAAGAAGCTATAAAAACCATCTCGACTCAAAAAGCAACAACTCAAATTGATGTTGCAAGCCAAGTCGCTTTCACAAAAATAGCAAGCAACGATGCCCTTTCTGCTCATATTGCTCCAAAAAGCGAAACAACGAAGCACGGTTCTGCGGTAAAGGTTGCCCACAAGAAAATAGTTAGCAAGAAATCAAAAAACACTAAAAAAATATCTAAGAAACAGCATGCAAAAAAAATTATTATAAAAAATAGTGCTGTAAATAATCTTGCTCTCACCAAAGTTTCTTTTGATGAATTGCCTGGATGGGACACAGCAGACGTTAAGAAATCTCTACTTGCATTTCAGGTATCCTGTAAGCGGTTTTTAAAACAGGAGCCGTCACATCAAACAGGTTCAACACATATAAAATTAAAGGCTGGAGACTGGCATCCAGCATGCAAAGCAGCATTGGATTTTGACGAAGTTTCAGAAGATACAGCGAGAAATTTCTTTGAAAAATGGTTTCATCCCATAGAATTTGAACAAAAAAAGCCAGTCCATGGTTTATTCACTGGTTATTACATGCCGCAGTTAGACGGTAGCTTAAAGCAAACCACTAAATACAATACGCCCATTTATGGATTGCCTAAAGGCGCAGCAAACTATACTCGTGAACAAATCGATCATGGAGCTATTAAGAAAAAAGCGCCGGTAATAGCTTGGATTCATAGCCCGATTGAAAGACTTTTTTTAGAAATAGAAGGGGCTGGAGTTATTAAGCTTCCTAATGGTAAAAATATGTATCTGGGTTATGCGGGTGAAAACGGCGCACCCTATACATCAATCGGGAAGGTGCTGATAGATAAAGGGATAATGACAAGACATACCGCATCTAAATCAGCTATTATACGCTATCTAGAAAATCACTCTGATAAAGCAGATGCACTCATACACAAAAATAAATCATTTGTTTTCTTTGAAAATTTAAAGAAACCCATGGCGTTGGGGTCTCAAGATATCGCTTTAACACCAGGATATTCTTTAGCAGTTGACAAAAAATGGATCCCTCTTGGAGCACCGCTTTGGTTAGACACTAAAAAGCCTGATGTACAAAAGAATGACGACAAACAGCTACAACGTCTCATGATCGCTCAAGATACTGGCGGCGCAATTCGTGGTTTTATGCGTGGTGATATCTATTGGGGTACAGGTAAAATAGCAACGTTCCTTGGCGAACATATGAAAAATGAAGGCCATTATTGGCTATTACTCCCAAAGCATATTTTTGATCGGCTTGCTAAGAAGTCCATGTAATAAAATGGGTTAGTTTCAACCGGCATAGCTCCGCTGCTCAAAGCCGGGATCAAATGTTGAATCCTCTCTTCCTGGTTGCTTGCAACCAAGTTACAATTATGCAGCACAAAATTGATTGCTTAAGCCATTGATGGTGCATACTTAAATTTTGGCGCAAAGTCAGACTTGAGTTTACAATAAATGCTTACCACCCCAGAAAGGAGTTAGCTGTGGTTCAAGGATATAATATCGCTTACATCCCAAGTCGTAATCAAGAGCACTTTATTCAAGTGGCACAAGAGCTTGCAGCGACAGCTCATCCGGAAACTTACTGCTTAGGCCCCTCTTCTTTTCCGCATATCTCATTATGCCATTTCGTCATGGATAGTGAGAGTATCGAAGGTATATGGCGCCAAATATCCAATTTATCTCTGCCACCATTAACTCTTTCGTTTGCAACAAGAAGAAGCAAGTCCTATGCGAATCATCCGCGATGGGGAGGAGTATGTTGGATCTCATTAATGCCAGATCACTTAGATGAACTCACCCGCATTCATTTAGAAATCGCCGCAATTATAAAAAAACCATTAAATGCGGCATTTAAAGATTATGATCCGCATTTAACATTATTTAACAGTTGTAATGAAAAAGCATGTGAACTATTCAACAAATCGCCTCAAGTATTACCACCATTAAACGAACAATTCGTTGTTGCACTGGGTTTGCTTGATGAGGTGGGGCAAATCACCAAAATACTCACCTCCACAAATAAATTATCTCTATGAGCATTGTTCCATACCCCTACCTTAACAGTATCAACGAAGCTAACTTATGTTAGCCTGGTGACGAGTGTGTGAGCATTATCTATCTTCAGTTAAATTTCCAACAAATAATATCAAATGTAACTGTAAGGAACCAATCCTGTATAGGATAATTGTCGCCCGGTTGCTAGCAACCGGGCGACGCGCTCTTAAATTGATGCCATCATAAAAGATGGCAGAATCTATCATATTTTATCTTAACAATAACCAGCACTCCGTTAGTAATTCCGTTTCAGCCACTTCATGGTCAAAATTGTAGTAGCAAAAAATACAAGGTAAATCGCCGAGTTCCTCATTGGAACGAGGTAACCAATCACGATATAAAGCATAGACTGTGTTACCAATATTATCTCGCGATCCTTTATGTACTGCTATTGCATAACGGCCTCCAGGTAAACGTTTTTCTATCACTTCCCCTTGAAGTTTTAATTGCTCAGGTACCGTAACTCCAAGATCAAAACGAAACTCTGATGCCGCCGTTGTTTGAGGATCATCGTAGGCGAATCCAAAAGACTCCCCTGCTTTAGGCATCACATTCAAATTCTGGGCTTGCGCCCAATGCATTAACTTATTAACACTGCCCCCTATTTTTTGAGGATCTCCACGATGTTCAATTACCGCTAAACGCCTTTCTTTCATGTTTTTAATCACTACATTCATAACCGCTTCACCTTTTTTAGGCAAACAATAAGGTTGCTTTTCCCATAAACGCCAATTTGACTGGACTCTAAACTCACTTGGGGTAATACCACAACTTTGTTTGAATGCTCGAGTAAAAGACTCATGGGACTCAAAACCCGCATTGATTGCAATGTCAATAATTGATTTATCATTCTCAACAACTAGCTGATGGGCAGCCCGCTTCAGGCGTAACCAACGTATATACTGTTGTAGAGATAATCCCGTATAAGCTGTAAACAAACGATGAAAATGATATTTTGAAAAACATGCGACCCCACTCAATTGGCTTAGAGTAAGCTTGTCATCAAGATGTTGACCAATATATTTAATTACCTTTCTTATTTGATGCTCATAATTCATCATATTCTCAATTTCAAATTATCGTTTTATCTACATCCATAAGATTACTCTGTTCAGAAAAATATTATTTGACCATTATTGCTAAATTTTTGTGGCTCCTAGAGTCTATGTCAACATTTAAAACGTTTATTCGATTGAATTTGGCGCAAAAAACCCTTACCATTTGCACAAAATTTCTAATGACATCGCCAATGAGTAAACAAGCAATAATTATCGGGATTTCCGGCCCTTCTGCTTCCGGTAAAAGCCTTTTAGCTAATACAATCGTTAATGAATTAGGTTCAGACCAAGTTGTAGTAATCTCGGAAGATGCCTATTATAAAGACAATGGACACTTACCCTTCACTGAAAGGGAAAAAATCAATTACGATCATCCTGAATCTTTCGATCATGCACTACTTTGTGATCATCTGCGTCAATTAAGACAAGGGCAATCAGTCAATATTCCAATTTATTCACACTCCAAGCATTTACGTTTGCCTGAGACAAGAACCATAGGGCAACATGCAATTATTGTATTAGAAGGTATATTACTTTTTAGCGATAAAGCACTGCGTGAAATTATGGATATTCGTATTTTTATGTCTACTCCTCTTGATGTATGTTTGACAAGACGTTTAAAAAGAGACGTAGTAGAAAGGCATAGAACTTTTGAATCAGTAGTTCATCAATATGAAACCACCGTAAGACCAATGTATCTTCAATTTATTGAACCATCGAGTCGATATGCAGATATAATCGTGCCACGTGGTGGAGAAAATAGAATTGCTATTGAAATGATCCAAGCAAAAATGCGTGAATTATTAGCAAGTCATACGACTAAAAAAGAATAATAAGAAGGAGATCGCCGTGGGATTTTTAGCTGGAAAAAAAGCATTAATTATTGGATTGGCAAGCAATCGTTCCATTGCTTACGGTATTGCTAAAGCGTTCCATGAGCAAGGAGCTGAGCTCGCTTTCACCTACCAAAATGATAGACTGCAATCCCGTGTTGAAACGATGGCAGCTGAGTTTAACTCTAAACTCACTTTTCCTTGCGATGTTGCCTCAGACGAAGAAATCAAATCTCTTTTTAGCCAATTAGGACAACATTGGGATAAATTTGACATACTCATTCACTCCGTGGCTTTTGCTCCCGCAGACCAAATTAGCGGTGATTTTGTTGAAAATACCACTAGAGAAGGTTTTAGAATTGCCCATGATATTAGTGCTTATAGCTTAGTTGGTCTTGCTCAAGCTGCGTTACCTATGATGGAAGACCAAGGTTCCATCTTAACGTTGTCCTATTATGGCGCGGAAAAGGCAGTGCCTAACTACAATGTTATGGGTATCGCTAAAGCAAGCTTAGAAGCGTCTGTACGCTATTTAGCAGCCAGTTTAGGACCCAAAGGCTTAAGAGTAAATGCTATATCTGCTGGACCAATTAAAACCTTAGCTGCAGCAGGCATCAAAGATTTTCGAAAAATTCAAACTGCGTATGCAAGTGTTACCCCATTACAAAGAAATGTAACTATAGAAGAAGTAGGAAACACCGCAGCATTTCTTTGTTCTAACCTAGCATCAGGTATTACAGGTGAAGTGGTGCACGTAGATGCAGGCTACCATGCTGTATCATCTATGAGCGAGCTTGCTTAAGTTTTTATTCATTATCATTATTAAAAAGTGCCTTGGTATTGTAATAGTTCCAAGGCTTTTTTATTTAGAAGTGTTCACACAGTGGTGTCAGGCGCGAATTACCGACAAAAGCCGGTATCCATTGGATTTTAAACGTTTTATGGATGCCAACATTTAGCGGTAATTCGAAAGTAGCCTTTATTTTTGTATAAAAGTTTGGCTCTGCTTTAATTGCAATTATTATTTTTGACGCAATTTACTAAACTAGTAGCAAAATTATAGTTGTCATTTTCGTCATGAATAATTTCCCAGGCAAAAACCCCACCAAATCCAGAATATGTTTGTGGTGGAACATATGTATCACAGCTTGTTGAACCAGTAAGACCTGTGCGCAAGCATTGAATAGAACGTTTTATGGTGGCAATGACCGCTGCAGGAGAACCATCACTAGAGCCAGATGCATTGGGCGCAGGATATCCCAATACCACTTGCGATGGCGTCAAATAGCTAATGTAAGGTTGAAAACCTGTTGTTTGTCCTGTGCTGGTTTTTGCCGGCCAATCAGCCAATAAGTCTGTTGCCATGGCTACCGAAGCGTCGGGACTGCTGCTGTTATTAGGATCATAACAAATTAAATCTATTCCATAAGCACAGCCTGAATTGTACATTTGAATACCAACCCATGCTAAAGATTGATGAGTTTGCATTACTAAAGATGCATAATTACCCCACGTAGCATCAAAACCTGAAGTAGCAGAGATATTGGCAATTTGTGGTGCCAACGTAAGTAAAAGACTAGGATGATTAGTATGCATGGTATTAATGATATTTGCTAAAACAGTAATATCACCAGCAGGATTGGTGAATGTTCCCCCTGCATTTAAACCACTTTCAATATCAAAATCAAAACCATCAAAATTATATTGAGTAAGTAAACTCTCTAATGAATTAAGGAAGGTTTGCTCAAAGATGGCTGGTGATGTAGCGGCTGACACTACTTGATGAAAATTAACTGTAGTATTGGCTATGCTGGTAGAGGCCCCTCCTAATGAAAGTAACACTTTAATTCCGGCATCTTGCAACGATTGAATGTAGGCTGGTGTTATTGTATCAAAGGCGGAAGTAATTTGGCCTGCGTTAGTCGTACTAAATACACCAAAAGCAATTATAACGTGTGTATATCCAGCATTAGCTAAAACTGTTGCCGATGGCGGATTTATCCATCCTGGCAAGTATCCTATGATTCGTCCGCCACTACTTGAGCTGTTTTGAGTGTAGGTGATTGTTTCAGAGCCGGTAGATGAAGCAGTTAATGGCTGTGGAGAATAGCTTACGGTATAGCCATTTACAGGGGTTGCACTAACTGTATAAATTGCTCCGTCAGTCAATTGCACTGCTCCAGAACCTACGCCATTAGTTAACGATATTGTTTCACTAACTGGTGTAGCTTCGCCAGTAGGAATAAACCTTACATCAATTGAAGATAGAGACGAAGGAGCCCCACTGATGCTAATAGGAATATTATCTTGTGCTACCTGAGTACACGTATAAGTTAATTGTATAACGGGGGCTGAGGCAGCAGCAACTGCTGAAGAAGGAGTAAAAATGGGTGCACAATTATAACCATTGTAATTGATCACCGGTGTGGAAAAATTATAACTGACGCCATTAGCTAATTGATTAATAAGCGTAGTAGCATTCCAATTTACTGGACTGGTAGTTGCACTATTCGTATCAGAACGAGTAAGAGTCACTATAGGAATGGCTGTATACCCTGATAATGGCGTGGGTAATACTGATGAGTGAATACTAATTTGGCCTGTTACTGGTAATGCAGCATAATTAATAGACGATGCAACAGTTGAGTTCGCATTGACGGTAACAGCCGCTGGATTAGCGGTTCCTTGATAGACAAGACCGTTACTATCTGTAACATTAGTTGGAGAAATAGCATAAGTTCCAGCTGCCAAACCAGAAAGTGTTTGCTGTCCGGACCAGGGGACTTGAACAGTGCTCACAGTATTACCATTTAACGTAACATTCACTAAAGCATAAGGCTGTGTTACATGAGCAGGTTGTGCTGTTGAATTAGTTAAATTGATGTTACCTGTCGCAATAGGAGAGCTTAAATAAACATTTACACTATTAGCGACATAATCTGCCTTCGACGCCCCATAAATAAGGGTAAAAGAGCTTCCTTGAGGTAGATTGCTATTTGCTCCTGGATAAGTTGGAAATCGTAAAGAAAGTGATGATAAATAACCTCCTGTCCCTTGTGGCTGTGCACTAATTGCTAATGTATTAGAAGGATAAGATAAAGGAGAAAAATTTCCCCAAAAAGTTACATTATTAAGGTTGCTAGCATTGGAGAAAGTTATCGTAGAATTTTGAAAATCCACTGATTGATTGCAGTTGTTAGTAAGTTTTAATGAAATTGTTTGCCAATTACTGTTTCCTGTTGCACTAAAATTAGCAGCAACACATGTCGTAGGTTGAGGAACAATAATAGGAGTAAAGGCAATGCAATCGCCTAAGATAAATGACAGGCCAGCTGAAAACCATATTTTTTTCATATACGTCCTTATTTAGTTAATTTTTACTCATTATCCTTAAAAAATATTAATAAACTCGTTTACAATTCTAGGGCTAGTCTTAACATATTATGAAATATTCATATAAATTTTTTACCGCTCTTAAAGCGCTTACCATTCGTGATAAATGCGGTTCATTATCACAGGATAATACTTGCTTAGCGACATGAGAAAACATTTGCTTTGTATATGAGATGCGAATTGATCTTAATCAGCTACGATATTTTCTGTAAATCATATTAGCCAATAACGATATTAAAATCTAATATCTTATTTTAAATATGACCTGGCATTGAGTATATTTGAGATGACCATTAAACGTAGAGAGGACTACAGATAACGCGACAAATGATTATCTTTGATCTTTGCTTATCGCATCGGGCAATGTTGCCCGATCGACTATGTTTTATTTAGGATACACTACTAAGTAGTGTATAAGTAGGAATCGAATGAAAACTAGAAGCCCTATTAGTGCTTAGTAATCACCGCATGTTTCATTAGATTATTTACATACAAATCATAATCCATCATGCCATAGCTAGCTTCTATTTGCTGTATTAAGCTATTCTTTTGCTCGTTATCCAAAGCGCTTAGTTTTCCATCATTGATATGTTTAAGTTTTACTACAACGTAATCACCATTATCCAAAGTAACACCTTCTCTACTTTCTGGTCTCAACAAATTAAACGCTAAATCATTAATCATGGCGTTAGATTTATCATTATCTCTCGCTGCATTTGCAACTCCATGCCATTGTAATTGGTTAGAGTGCATTAACTCTTGTTGTTGTTTATCTTCTACGGGATTTAATAAACTTGTCCCCACCTCTTTTGCCTTCGCTTCAGCAAGTTTTTTAGTAAGAAGAGTTTTAATTTGATTATGAACCGTAGCTACAGACTGTTCTTTGGTAAGTATATGTTGATTGACACGTAATACTATAACAGCATCATTATCCAATTGAATTGGATCACTATTATTACCGAGATCAAGAACATCATGACTAAAAGCAGTATTAATGACTTGCTTATTTTGTGTCACAGAATCGGTACCTGAAAAACGTGAAAATGGTTGAGTATGCTGAATTTTTAAGCCTAAAGCTTCTGAAACTGGTTGAAGCGAATCGGGAGATTGATAGCTCAAATCAGATAACTGCTCCAACGCTTGTGCATATCGGGCTTGAGCCATATCCGTTGAAAGTTGCTCTCTGATCATAGAATCAACTTCGGCTAATGATCGAGTTGTTACTGGTTTATAATCTAGTAATTTAAAAATTTCAAAACCATGCTTAGTTTTTATTGGAGAAGAGATTTCACCGGGAGTTGTTAATGCTGACAACACTTTCCCATATTCATTCTGACCAGCTGTAATCCAAGGCAGAACCCCTTTATCAGCTATAGACAGTTTATCATCTGACTTAGAGATAACAAATTGATCAAATTGCTGAGGAGATTTTTTCAACTCATTATACGCCTCATCAGCGTTCTTCTTAATTTGCTCCACCTCTGCTTGTGACGCATCCCCTGGCACAGCAAAGAGAATATGCGCAACATTCCATTGAGCAGGAGTTAGGAAATTACTTTGGTTGTCATCATAATATTTTTTTACATCTTCATCTGAAATATGAATTTTAGAACGAATATCGCTCATAGCAAGTTTGACATAATCAATACTCACCTGCTCAGGAGTCATAAATTCTTTTTGGTGTTCCTTATAATATTGATTGACTTGCTCATCTGAAACTTTCACCTCTTTTTCAAAACGAGTAGCAGGGACTATAAGATAATCATAATCTCGGGTCTGCATGTATAATCTTACGAATTGCTTAATTTCGCCAGGCAATGCAAAAGAGCTCCCCATAAAAGCAAAACGCTGCTGGTTAAGTAACATGCCTTGTTTTACTTCACTTTGAAAAGTTTCAGGTGTAAATAATGCACCGTTTAGGGCTTGTTGATATCTCTGCGTAGAAAAATGACCATCTTCTTGGAATTGAGGAATCTGCACTATAGCCGCATTAGCCTGGTCTGCACTGACCTCAAAGCCGTAACGATGTGCTGCTTGAACCGTTACTTCATTGGTTATCATTTGGTTTAAGACTTGAGTTTGAAGATTCTTCTCGTCGGCAGCAGTCATATGTTCGATATCTTGCTGCGCACGCGCGCGTCTGTAATTAGCTTCAAATGCTTGATTCGTTATTGGCAGCTCATTAACAACCACTTTGGCATTAGACGTCTGGTGGGATTGAAAATAATAATCAACACCAAAAAGTGTAAACGTAATAGCAATTAATATAATGACTAACCAGGCGACAATACCTTGAATACGTTCATTTAACTTCTGCAACATGTCCGGAGATCCATTTTTCTAATAAATAAGATTGATAAAGTGAGAGTGTATCATAACTTGATAAAAAAAACGCGCCTTTCGGCGCGTTATTCTGGCGGAGTGGACGGGGCTCGAACCCGCGACCCCCGGCGTGACAGGCCGGTATTCTGACCAACTGAACTACCACTCCATTTCTTGGTGGGTGCTGTAGGGATCGAACCTACGACCCTCGCCTTGTAAGGGCGATGCTCTCCCAGCTGAGCTAAGCACCCAGAAATCTTAAGCTTCTTGTACTGCTTCTTTTAAATTCTTGCCTGCTTTAAACTTGGCTACTCTAGATGCTTTAATCTGAATAGTTTTGCCAGTTTGCGGGTTTCTACCGGTACGTGCTGAACGATTACCTGTTGAGAAAGAACCAAATCCAGGTATTACAACTTGATCGCCACTTCTTAAGGCATCAGTTACAGTAGTCATAAAAGTTTCAAGAACTCTGCTCGCGTCAGCTTTAGTTAAACCTGAACCGCTTGCTATAGCTTCAACTAATTCACTCTTATTCATCTTTTCCCCTTGTACAGTTAATCATCCATATTCCGGAGCTGATTTAAACAGATTTAACTGCCCCAGTCAAGTCTATACTTCCTTGCGGTGCCCACCAGTGGCGGGCGACGAAGTGAAATATACCCGGTATTAATGGGTATGTAAATCATTATTTTTAATTTTTTTCGTTTTTTTACTTACATTAGCATCAGCTTGTACATTTTGTGGCTTTTCAACCCAAGGACTACGTTGTAAAGCCAGTTCTAGAACCTGATCTATTGTTTTAACTGGATGAATTTTAAGCTTACGTAGAACATTATCAGGAATCTCCTCCAAATCTTTTACGTTCTCTTCAGGAATAATTACATGCTTAATGCCCCCACGGTGAGCAGCTAATAATTTTTCTTTTAAACCGCCTATGGGTAAAACTTGGCCGCGCAGTGTAATTTCCCCTGTCATCGCCACATCCGCTTTTACTGGAATTTGTGTCACAACAGAAACAAGTACCGTACACATACCAATACCAGCACTTGGTCCATCTTTAGGAGTAGCCCCTTCAGGAACATGCACATGAAAATCGTTTTTCTCATAGAAATCTTCAGCCAAACCAAATTTACTAGCTCGACTTCGTACAACAGTCATTGCTGCAAGAATAGATTCCTGCATGACCTCACCTAGCTGACCAGTATGAGTTACTTTCCCTTTACCTGGCATCATGGACGCTTCAAGAGTAAGTAATTCACCACCTACACTAGTCCATGCTAACCCAGTCACTTGTCCCACTTGGTCAAACTCTTCGGCTAATCCATATCTATATTTCTTAACACCCAAATATTTCTCAATATTGCTTACCGAAATATTAACTTTCTTATTTTTCTTGCTGGATAAAATATCTTTAACTACCTTGCGGCAAACGCTAGCTATATCCCGCTCCAGATTACGTACGCCTGCTTCTCGAGTATAGAACCTAATGATATCTCTTATAGCGCCCTCACTGATCGTGATTTCGCTATTATTCAATCCATTAAGAACAACTTGTTTGGGTACCAGATACTGTTCCGCGATATTTATTTTTTCATCTTCAGTATATCCAGCCAAACGAATCACTTCCATTCTATCGAGTAACGGTGCCGGTATCTCTAAAGAATTCGCTGTAGCTATAAACATAACATCACTGAGATCATAATCCACTTCTAAATAATGATCGCTAAATGTATGGTTTTGCTCGGGATCTAGCACCTCAAGCAAAGCAGAAGCCGGATCACCACGAAAATCCATAGCCATTTTGTCCACTTCATCCAACATGATCAGCGGATTTTTAACCCCTGCTTTGCATAATTTCTGGATAATCTTACCTGGCATAGAACCTATATAAGTTCTTCTATGCCCTCTAATTTCAGCCTCATCACGAACACCGCCCAAAGCGATACGAATAAAAGTACGTCCTGTAGCATTAGCAATTGATTGCCCCAAAGAAGTCTTACCAACCCCTGGAGGTCCAACCAAGCACAAAATTGGTCCTTTAAGACGTTTAACTCTTTGCTGTACTGCCAGGTATTCAATAATACGTTCTTTAACACGCTCCAGACCATAATGCTCTTTATCTAATAATTTTTCAGCTTTACGCAAATCAAACTGGATTTTATTTTTCTTTTTCCATGGAACCAGGAGCATCCAGTCTAGATAGTTACGAATAACTGTTGCTTCAGCAGACATGGGAGACATCATTTTTAATTTATGTAATTCAGCAAGAGATTTTTCTTTTGCTTCTTTGGGCATACCCGCTTTATTAATCGCACTTTCTAATTGATCAATTTCATTGCCTTCTTCGCCCAACTCACCTAATTCTTTTTGAATGGCCTTCATTTGTTCATTGAGATAATATTCTCGTTGGCTCTTTTCCATCTGACGCTTTACGCGGCCGCGTACTCGTTTTTCAACATGAAGCAGATCAATCTCATTTTCTATAGCAGCCATTAAACGTTCAAGACGGGTTCCTACATCATTGGTCTCTAATAGTTCTTGTTTATCATCTACCTTGAGAGTCAAATGGGCAGCAATAGTATCAGCAAGTCGGCCTGGCTCTTCAATGCCAGCTAAAGGTGAAAGTACCTCTGGTGGAATTTTTTTATTGAGTTTAATGTATTGTTCAAATTGAGACATTAAAGAGCGCATTAAGATACCAATCTCTTGCTCTTGTAATGCAGTGCTCTGCTCTTCTATTGGCTCTAGAGAAGCCTCTAAATAACCTTTATCCTGAGTATATTCTTTTGCTCTAGCACGTTGCTCACCTTCAACTAATACCTTTACTGTACCATCAGGTAATTTCAATAACTGCAATACACTTGATAATGTACCAACCTGAAAAATATCCTCTGGAGTTGGATCATCATTAGAAGATTTGCGTTGAGCGACTAGAAAAATCTGCTTATTATCAATCATCGCCGCTTCAAGAGCTTTAATTGATTTACCCCGCCCGACAAAAAGAGGAATAACCATATGAGGGTAAACCACTACGTCTCTTAATGGTAGTACAGGTAGGTTAGACAGTTTTTCAGTCTTATTTGGTATTACTTCATTTTCATCAGACATAATGAACCCTTATTCAAACGAAAAGCCATAGTATAAATGTTGCCGTGTTTTATATGAGTATACAGATATTAGTGTTAGGGAACAATTCATTAAACGCTTGCTAACTTATTGATTTTTTGGTAATCAGAACAAAACTAAAAGACCAATTACCAATAATAAACCGATTTCATAGCAACACATTTGTGACTATTCACGTAATAACGTCTATCTAAGCTTTTGTAATGTAGAGCATACTCTTGGCCAATTGCCGTCAAGCTAAAATCTAAGTCCCTATCCACCGAGGGAGAGGATGGGGATGAGGGGAAATTTATATCATTTCCTCCTAAACCTAACAGCAATGATCCAGTATCCGACCGACTACTTAAACTAACGTCATTAACTATTCGCGACTTGATTATTCAAGAAATTTACGAAGAAGGGATTCTTAATTTTGGCGCAACATTTAGAGAAGCAGTTTATGCCAAATCCAGGAACCCCTACCACGTGCAGAACAGTTTGAGGTCGTGAATGGTTCTAAACTTTATTCTCAACTATTTTTAAGAGGAGTGAGCATTTGATTTCCGCAGTAAAGAACCACGGAAATCTTTCGATGACTGTTATTCTTTACTGCCTGATACACTTTTCATCTCATCTTGTTCATAAATGAGAATAGGTTTGGATGAATTATTTACTATACTCTCATCAATAACCACCTTATTCACACCTTCCAAGGAAGGTAATTCATACATGGTGTCTAAAAGAATATTTTCAAGTATAGCTCTTAAACCGCGAGCACCCATTTTTCTGTTCATGGCTTTTTTAGCAATAGCGACCAAAGCTTCGTCCCTAAACTCAAGCTCAACACCTTCCATTTTAAATAAAGATTGAAATTGCTTTGTTAAGGCATTCTTAGGACCAGTTAAGATATTAATCAAAGCAGGCTCATCTAACTCCTGCAAGGTAGTAACAACCGGTAAACGACCTACAAATTCAGGAATTAATCCATATTTGATCAAGTCATCTGATTCTAGTTGACTTAAAACTTTAGATACTTCATTACTAGTATCTTTTTTGTTTTTTAATTGCGCAGAGAATCCTATTCCAGATTTATCACTTCGTTCTCTTATTACTTTTTCCAAGCCAGCAAAAGCACCGCCGCAAATAAATAAGATATTAGAAGTATCTACTTGTAAAAACTCTTGTTGGGGATGCTTACGACCACCTTGGGGAGGTACAGAAGCAATAGTACCCTCAATTAATTTAAGCAACGCTTGTTGAACCCCTTCCCCAGATACATCTCTGGTTATTGAAGGATTATCAGATTTACGTGAAATCTTATCAATTTCATCAATGTAAACGATACCTTGTTGTGCCTTATCTACATCATAATCGCACTTTTGTAAAAGCTTCTGGATAATGTTCTCGACGTCTTCACCCACATAACCTGCCTCAGTAAGTGTCGTTGCATCAGCCATAGCAAATGGAACATTCAATATACGCGCTAGAGTTTGAGCTAAAAGAGTTTTACCACTACCAGTTGGGCCTATAAGTAAAATATTACTTTTTCCAAGCTCAATACCGTCTTCATTTTTATGTTGTAAACGTTTGTAATGGTTATATACAGCAACCGACAATACTTTTTTGGCGTGAGTTTGTCCAATTACATATTCATCAAGGAAATTAGAAATTTCTTTTGGTGTTGGTAGCCGTGTTTCTGTTTCTTCATGAGTTTCATGTGTTTCTTCTCGAATGATATCATTACATAATTCAACACACTCATCACACACAAACACTGAAGGCCCAGCAATCAGTTTTTTTACTTCATGTTGACTCTTACCACAAAAAGAACAATACAGAACTTTATCTCCACTTCCGTTA
This sequence comes from Legionella fallonii LLAP-10, assembly GCF_000953135.1. Classification (NCBI taxonomy): domain Bacteria; kingdom Pseudomonadati; phylum Pseudomonadota; class Gammaproteobacteria; order Legionellales; family Legionellaceae; genus Legionella; species Legionella fallonii. Next base: position 2,267,745 of record NZ_LN614827.1, read on the forward strand.
CCGGATTTACTCATAACCAAACCCCTTCTTACAGCTATTACGTAAAACAGTAATACACATGTAAAATTTTAGTCAATCAGAAAAAGATATGCCACTTTAATTTGTGCCAACTTAGAGCCTAGACCACTAAGTTGGCTAAAATACATCTATAAATCAATTACTCAGCTTTACCAGATAATAATTCTCTATCATAAAGCACTTTATCAATTAACCCATATTCAACGGCTTGGGTAGCACTCATGAAATTATCACGCTCAGTATCATGCATGATCTGATCTGGCGTCTTTTTAGTATGATGAGCCATGATATTATTCAAACGCTCTCTTACTGCTAAGGTTTCGCGCGCATGAATTTCAATATCTGTAGCTTGTCCTCTATAGCCGCCCAAAGGTTGGTGAATCATGACACGTGAATTAGGTAAACAGAAACGTTTACCCTCAGCGCCTGCACATAATAGTAAGGCAGCAGCACTAGCTGCTTGCCCAATACATAAAGTGCTAACATCTGGCTTGATAAATTGCATTGTATCGTAAATAGCAAGCCCAGCAGTAACTACTCCACCTGGAGAATTGATATACAGTGATATATCCTTCTCGGGATTTTCAGACTCAAGAAACAATAATTGAGCAACGACTAAATTAGCCATATGATCCTCAACCTCACCTAAAAGGAATATAATGCGTTCCTTTAATAATCGTGAGTAAATATCATACGAGCGCTCACCTCGAGAGGTTTGCTCAATTACCATTGGAACTAGTCCACTAACATTACGCATCATATTTTCTGAATAACCTGCCATGCTTATTATTCTCCTTTCTTTTCAGTGTCCTTTTTAGGGTTCATCACTGAATCATAATCCATATTCTTATGCTTGATCTTCGCATCTGCAGCTATTTTATCTGCAACAATCTCTTCCATAACTAATGCTTCAATTTCAGCCAGATGCTCTTTGCTGCTTTGGTACCAAGCACGTAGTTCATCAGGATTTTCATAAGCAGTAGCAAACTTATCGATCATTGCTTCTACTTTATCTTTTTCGGCAGTTATTTGATGCTTTTTAACATATTCTGAAAATAGTAAGCCAAGATGAACGCGACGTTTTGCTTGTTCTTCGAACAGCTCTCTTGGGAAATCAGGAATCTGCTCATCATCTCTATGTTCATGTCCGAAAAGACGATGATACATATCATGTTTCAGGTGCTCAATCTCTTTATCAATTAGTGCCAATGGCAAGTCAATTGGATTTAATTCCATTAACTTATCGAACAGCTTTTCTCTGTTCATCATACCAACACGTCGTTCTAACTCACGAGTCATATTGTTTTTAATATCTTTAGTTAAAGCGTCAATTCCACCCTCTTTGATATTAAACTTTTCAGCAAATGCGTCATCAAGCTCGGGTAATTGACCTTCCATAACTTTTTGGATAGTAATTTTAAACGTAGTTTCCTTACCCGCTAAATCTTTGTGTCCATAATCTTCTGGGAATTTAACTTTAATATCAAAAGGCTTATCTTTTTTACCGCCAATAATTCCATCTTCAAATCCAGGAATCATTGAACCAGAACCTATAACTAACTCATAACCTTCAGCGGTACCACCATCAAAAGGTTTGTCATCAAGGAAGCCTTGGAAATCAATAACGACTTTATCGTCTTTCTTAACAGCGTGAGATACTTCAGTCCAGACTTTATTCTGTTCTCTTAGTTTATCTAGCATGTCGCTGACATCTTTGTCTGTTACTTCAGAGCGGGTTAACTCAACAGCAGCTTGATTCAATTCATTAACTTCAAATACAGGCATTACTTCGAAAGTTGCAGTGTATACAAAATCTTTACCCTTCTCGAGTTGCTCTGGCTCAACGTTAGGGTAACCTGCAGGAACTAACTCATTCTTCTGTAATGCTTCGTATAAAGTAGATTGAACCATTTCTCGAGCCACTTCTTCACGAACACTATCAGAATAACGATTTTTAACAACATCCATAGGTACTTTGCCTGGACGGAAGCCATCAACCTTCACCTTACGGGCAAGATTTTTGAGGCGCAAGCTTACTTCTTCCTCAACTTTCTCTGTGGGTACAGAAACTGTAATCTTACGTTCCAAACCTTTTAGGGTCTCTACAGAAACTTGCATCAATTCACCTCTCGGAAATTATCATGAAATGTGGTGCGAAAGGAGAGACTCGAACTCTCACGGGTTGCCCCGCTGGAACCTAAATCCAGTGCGTCTACCAATTCCGCCACTTTCGCAATTAGGTTGGATTATCAATCAGTAATTCAATCTTGTAAAGACTCAGCTAGAATCTTTAGCGGTAGATCAATTGATCATTTGGGGTGAACGATGGGACTCGAACCCACGACAACCGGGATCACAACCCGGGGCTCTACCAACTGAGCTACGCTCACCATTAATCTTTACCAGTACATTATACAGCCGCTTGGCGACTGGCGCGCCCGGCAGGATTCGAACCTGCTACCCTCGGCTTAGAAGGCCGATGCTCTATCCAGATGAGCTACGGGCGCTTAATTTGGTCGGGGAGGAGGGATTCGAACCCCCGACATCCTGCTCCCAAAGCAGGCGCGCTACCAGACTGCGCTACACCCCGTTAACCCGTCCCAAGGACAGAGCGCAAATGATACTAGGGGATATCGCTAAGGTCAATATCTTAATTCATTAATTTTTAATTAATTTTATTTTAGTGCAAATTTAGACCTACATCTGTTTAAATCCTCTACAAAACAGCACATTACTAGAGAATGTACTATACAAATTAAAACCAAAAACTTAAATGTCCTGCTCCCATAAACTGTTTCTATCTTAATCGCCAATTTTCAGCTAGCATTGGTGATTATCGTTTTAAATTACTTAGTCATGAAACTTAAATTACTGCCCTTATTTGATAATTTGACTCATTTACACAAGAACCATGAAAATGTATGCATACCAGAACCGCGTTTTCAGAATGACTTTAATTACACATTAAGTTTTCTGAAAAGTTATACTGGTAGCCAGGGAACGTTTAACAGTTATCGAAGAGAGGCTGAACGTTTACTGCAATGGTCTTGGTTCATTAAAAATAAAACAGTAGATGAATTAAAGCGTGATGATATAGAGCAATACATTCATTTTTGTCTAAATCCACCAAAATCTTGGATTAGCCTAAAAAAAGTTCCTCGCTTTATTGAAAAAGATGGAAGACGCATTCCCAATGAAGAATGGAGGCCATTTGTTGTCTCTATTAGCAAATCAGCGAAAAAGAGTGGGCAAAGTGCGAGCATTGAACAATTCAGTTTATCTCAAGGGGCAACTCAAGAAATATTTGCTATTTTAAGTACTTTATTTAATTTTTTAATTGCCGAAGAATACTTAGTATCCAACCCTGTTGCTCTTATAAGACAAAAAAGTAAATTTATTCGCAAACGACAACAAAACTCTCCTATCCGACGGCTCAGCTTAGTGCAATGGGATGCTGTTTTACAAGCAGCAGAATCTTTGGCTGAAGAATCTCCGGAAAAACATGAAAGAACCCGATTTATGCTCAGTCTTTTATTTGGCATGTATTTACGAATTTCTGAACTTGCAGCCAGTGATAGGTGGATTCCAAGCATGAATGACTTCGCTAAAGACAGTAATGGGCATTGGTGGTTTACAACTGTAGGTAAAGGGAATAAAGAACGACAAATCGCAGTCAGTGACGCTATGTTAGAGAGTTTAACGCGTTGGCGCTTATTTTTAGGCTTAACTCCCCTGCCTTCCCCAGCTGATAACTCCCCTCTCCTCCCTAGAATCCGCGGTAATGGGCCACTCAGCGACACAGCCCCCATAAGACGAATTATTCAACGTTGTTTTGATTTCGCAGCAGAACAACTTAGACATCAGGGTCATGCGGAAGAAGCAGACAACTTAGCTGCAGCCACGGTGCATTGGCTCAGGCATACAGGGATTTCTGAGGATGTAAAAGTCCGCCCTAGAGAACATGTTCGTGATGATGCCGGTCATAGTTCTAGTGCAACAACAGATCGCTATATAGATATAGAAAAGCAAGCACGTTATCAGTCAGCGCGAAAAAAGAAAATAGAACCGAGTGAAGAAAGCCGCTAGTGTTTAACTTCTATTCAATTAAGTCGGTCGGGTAGACATTTTGTTTCCTACCTAATGTAACACTTTTTGTTGGACCAAGACTTAATGACACTACCTACAATTACTTGCTATAAATAGGCTGTTAACGCTTTTTTTAAGCAGAATCAAATAACAAGCTCTCGCACGCGTTGTTGTAGCATTCGAGAATATCCTTTAAGTCAGTTTGAGTGAACGATTGGAGTAGAGCCAATTCATGTATGGCCTTGACCTGGCGCATTATGGCAGCGCGTTGTTCATTATTTTTCAATTGTGGCCCTATGCGGGTAAAGTTTTGCAGCATGCGTATTAAAATTGCGGGATTATCGGCACCTGATTCACGCATCATATCAAATGCCGCCGCTACCATCCGGGGAAATTTAACGGAAACATCAATAATACGAATATTACCCATCTTATCTCGCCAAGCTTCTTCTGTTTCTTCAAGCTCAGCTAAGGACAATATGTCATTAGATAGCCAATCCACACAAGCAATGCCGGTAAACGTGTCATTTATTGCAGCACTTAAAGCACGTATACCAATTTCAACAATTTGAGCGAAAGCAAACTCAGGATCTTGAGTGAGCGTTCGGTTTGGCCCAATGCTTAAAGTACTATTAATTTTTTTAGCCAAAGATCCATCTTTATTTGCTGAAAGTAGAAATGCCAGTACAGTCCCTTTAATAATAAAATTCCCTGGATGAACCTTAAACGCAATACAGGTATCGTGTGACGACATGATATCTACTAATTTATCATAATTAATGTTTTGTAAATACCCCGCATTGAGAGCAAGAATAGGATGCCCGTCATCAATACATTGTTGTCGCACAATGGAAAGCCCTTTGTCTGCCGAAAAGCGAGTATTATCGGCTATACGTGCTTTTCTAAGCTCTATATAAGAACTAATGGAGCCACTGAGATCGGTAGCAACCCGTGCAATAAGATTACCCGCTTGTATTCCTTTACGAATACTTTGACTAAAGGCGATTAAAGCAGCGAACGAAAAAATCATTAAAACTATAGCCGTTAAGGTAGTAATCTGCGGAATAAATTCATGTCCGTTTTCAACGCGTACAACAACTAATGTAGAAAGGCTGAATAAAAAGGTGGCAGAAAACAACCCTATTGTACCTTGACCATTATGATCCAAAATGAACCGACGTAAGAGTCGTGGCCCAAACTGACTTGCTGCCATAGAGAGAACTAAAAGCACCACAGAAAACACTAGGCCTAAAACAGTACTTACTGTACTCAAAATAGAACTAAGCATTACTCGAGCATCATCAATATTACCTATGGAAAGCCATATTGGCAGGAAAATAGCTCCCTTATGAGCTTGGATATCAATGAAAATAGTGATGGCAAATAGGCCTGAAATGAGTAGACAGATACCCAGAACGACCAAGCGCAGATCAGTCCCTACCCGTTCATCCGTATCGTATTTATTATAATGATATTTTGACAAGAAATAATTCCCCATCCGTGGAAAGTTATACTATAAATGGAGCGAGCATTATTGTGAAGCATTAAGGTAAATGCTCACCTAATAGCGTCCAGACTAAAGATGTGTAGCTCGGTCACTTGCAACCAGGCTACGGTTGCTATTAGCTCCTCAGATTAATTCTGATGGGAAGAACCGAGTAAATTATGGTAAAATTAACCATTAAATTTTGATAGTGATTTATTATGCTTACCCTGCGTCAAATTACTTTATCTCGTGGAAATAAAATTCTATTAGATAAAGTCAGTGTTAGTCTTTATGAAAAACAAAAAATAGGATTAATTGGTCATAATGGATGCGGAAAATCAACTCTTTTTGATTTTCTTCTTGGCAAACTAATCGCCGACACTGGTGAATATCAGATTAATCCGCAATTAAGTATCAGTCATTTATCACAACAATTACCTGATAGTAATGAAAAGGCCTTAGACTTTGTTCTGGGTGGTGATGAAGAATATATTAAATTGCTACAACGTTTAGAAAAGGCAGAACAAGCAGGTCTCGATGCTGAGGTATTAGCATGTCATGAAGAATTAACTCATACTGGAGGCTATGGCAAGCCAGCACAAGCGGCCACCATTATGTCTGGTCTTGGTTTTAAAGGAGATCAGCAACAAGCCTCCGTAAATAGTTTTTCAGGTGGCTGGCGCATGCGTTTAAGCCTTGCTCGTTGTTTAATGAAGCCGGCTCAATTGCTCTTATTAGACGAGCCAACCAACCATCTGGATATGGAAGCTATTTTTTGGCTGGAGCGTTTTCTAAAACAAAGTCCCAGCACTATTATTTTAATTTCTCACGATAGAGAGTTTCTTGATGCATTTGTTACCCATATCTTGCATGTTGAACATCAAAATTTAAATTTGTACACCGGAAATTACAGCAGTTTTGAAAAAACTCATGCACAGCAATTGGCCTTGCAGCAAATCATGCATGAAAGACAACAAGTCAAAATTAACCATATGATGGCTTTTGTCACAAGATTTAAAGCGAAAGCGACTAAAGCGAAACAAGCTCAAAGCCGTCTCAAAGCGATTGAAAAGATAGAGCTTATCGCTGCGGCACAAGCAGACTCCCCCTTTTCTTTTGATTTTTTTCCTTGTCCTCGAGCGGGAAACCCTTTAATTCAATGTAATCTAGTGAGTGCTGGGTACCAAAATGATGCCCCTATCCTGAAAAAGATTAATCTTTCTCTTAATCCAGGGGATAGAATTGCTTTACTCGGACCTAATGGTGAAGGGAAATCTACTTTGATTAAAACACTAACGGGAACTTTACCTATATTATGTGGAGATATTCACCGTTCCGCTCATTTAAAAATAGGTTATTATGCCCAGCATCAGTTGGAACAATTGGACTGTAAATTAAGCCCTGTCGAGACCATTCAGCGTTTATCGCCAGAAACAAGAGAACAATCTATTCGTGATTTTTTAGGTGGCTTTAATTTTATAGGTGATATGGCCGTACAACCTATCCACCATTTTTCCGGAGGCGAAAAAGCTCGACTAGCATTAGCAAAACTCGTCTGGCACAAACCTAATTTGTTGTTGCTTGATGAACCAACTAACCATCTTGATCTCGGCATGAGATCAGCGATTGAGTTAGCTCTCCAAAGTTATGAGGGTGCTTTAATTTTAATTTCTCACGATAGGCATATGTTAAAAACTACTGTGGATAATTTCTTTTTGGTATACCAACAAAAAGTACAACCTTTTGATGGTGATCTGGATGACTACCATTCGTGGTTGCAATCAAAAGATACAGTAAAAGAAACAACGGCTAATAACAATGCAGCATCAGTTACTGTTTATAAGGAAAGAAAAACGTTACAAAATCGATTAAAAAAATTAGAACAACTGATGGAACAACATCAAAAAGAAATTCATAAATTAGATGACCAATTAAGTGAATCTAAGCTCTATGAGGACAGTAGCCAAAAAAATAAATTGGATAAATTACTGCAAGAACGTGATATTGCACATACGTCTTTACATCAAATGGAGGAAGAGTGGATGGAGATATGCAGTATATTAGAGCAAGCTGAATAAAGATTCTTGTCACGACAGGAGCTTTCCAGGGAGTTATTTGGTCTTGCTCCATAGGTCGTCAAGCTAAGAGCGAAATATCCTTCTAAGGCCCTCTCCTGCGATTGAGTATTAGGTTCTAATCAAAATCCCTTTCGCGGGCGAGGGGACTTTCCGTACCATCTGAATATTATTCTGCCGCTGTATTCCCTCCCCATCGAGGGAGAGGGGGAAATTTACCTCATTTCCTCCTTAACTTGACGGCTATGGGTCTTGCCCCAACCGAGGCGCTGTTATCCCTCTTGTTTAGCCTAGATGCACGCAAATAGGTCTGTTTGTGTTATAGCCAACAAAAGAAGCTACGATTATTTATTCACATCATATTTTCTTTGAAGCTGTTCCAACATCGATTTAGCTGCTAACTGCTCTGCTTTTCTTCTATTAGGGCCTTTGCCATGGGTTGTTAAGGCGATCCCCACAACAGCACAAGTGACATAAAATACTTGATCGTGCTCATCCCCCTCAACGTTAATTAACTTATATTCAGGGAGAGCGTATTTTTCAGCTTGTAGGTATTCTTGTAGCTGAGTTTTTGCATCTTTTAAACAATCGTTTAAATTAGGATCTTCAAGTCTTGAATGGAATATTTTTAAAATAACCTCTTTCGCAACAGCGATGCCCCCATCGAAGAAAATAGCAGCAAAAATAGCTTCTAAGGAATCAGCTAAGATGGAAGCCCGACGAAAACCACCGCTTTTTAATTCCCCCTGTCCTAAGAATAGAAAGTCCCCTAATCCTAATTCTTTAGCAAGTTCTGCTAGCATGTCTCCTCTAACTAAGAATGACCTTAGCCGACTCAACTGCCCCTCTGTATGCAAAGGAAATCGATGATATAATTCATTGGCAATTACAAAACTCAATATCGAATCACCTAAAAACTCAAGGCGTTCGTAGTTATCACTTCCCACACTACAATGAGTTAAGGCCTGTTTTAAGTAAGCAAGATTGTTGAATTGATAATCCAAGCGCCTACATAATCGTTCTAAATCAATTTTCACTACCAGCTGTTACCTCGTAAGTATCATCGAAATTAATCATTAAATTTACATTATATGCTAAAAACCGTACTACCTGATATTTTAATCTAACGTTAAATTTATGTTCCCCATTAGGAGTGAATGTGACATCGCCCTCTTTTAACTCATCGACGCCATTAATATCAAGACGTTTTGTTAAATCACTACGCAACACGGTCATATCAGCAAGAGGATCCCCTGATAGTGAAGCAACAGGAACCGTATTTAATGATTTTATTGACTGCACGATTTCATAATGCTGTAGATACACCGGTACCAGGCGCATTACAACTATCGCTGCCATCACTATGGCGGCTACCGTCAATAACATCCCGATTAAGGTCATTCCCTGTTGCTTTCGCATAAATTATCCTTTTAATGAATTAGTCTTCCGATTTTTGACCAACGAAGATTGTCAGTTTTGCTATTCCAACTCATCCAAACCAAGAATGCTTTCCCTCTAAGGTAAGCATTAGGAACATAGCCCCAATAACGACTATCGGCACTATCATCACGGTTATCACCCATCATGAAGTAATTCCCTTCTGGGACAACTATATCAAAATCAACTGAGGGAACATCTGCTCGGATGAAAATATCGTGCACTACTCCATTTAAATTTTCCTTGTATTTGGCTACCGCCTTTCCAGAACTTTCATCTATCGTGTATTCAACAAAGGTTCTAGTTGCTTCTTTACCATTAATAGTTAGCGTTTTATTATGATAACTCACCTTGTCCCCAGGAATGCCTATTACTCGTTTAATATAGTCATAAGTTGGATCTGGCGGCCAACGAAATACAGCAATCTCACCCGTTTTAGGATTAGATATAGGCACTACTTCTGTTTCCAACACAGGGAGTTTTAAACCATAAGCAAATTTATTGACCGCAACAAAATCGCCGACTAATAAAGTTGGCTCTAAAGAACCTGAAGGGATACGGAAGGGTTCAACAAGGAAAGAGCGCAGTAATAGAACAATAAAAAAGACAGGAAAAAACGAACGTGAATACTCAATAATATGACCTGGCTTTTGTCCTGGTGCCCGTTTTTTTGCCCAAAAAATTATATCTAATAAATAAATAAATCCACTGATAAAAGACAATAAAACTAATATTAAAGCAAAATTCATAACGTTATATCCCAAAAATTAGTTTTCTTCCAAGTTAGGACGTACAGCACTTAAGAAGCAATCATTAATTAAGGTCTGTTCACACTTCAGCCACCTTGACTAAACTAGCAAAAGACAAACAGGCCCTAAAGACAACCATCCTATTATTTCTTTTCTGTTTGAAAAACAGCCATGAACGCTTCTTGGGGTATTTCTACATGCCCAAGTTGCTTCATTCGTTTTTTTCCAGCTTTTTGTTTCTCTAATAATTTCCGCTTCCGGCTCACATCCCCTCCGTAACATTTTGCAGTTACGTTTTTGCGTAACGCCTTAACCGTTTGACGGGCTATAATATGGCTGCCCAACGCGGCTTGGATAGCGACATCAAACATTTGTCGGGGAATAATGTCTCGCATTTTATCAACAATGAGTTTACCGCGATTATGAGCTGCATCACGATGAACGATCACTGCCAAAGCATCGACTTTTTCACTATTAATTAAAATATCCATTTTAACTAAATCAGCTATTTGGAACCGTATAAAGTTATAATCTAAGGAGGCATAACCACGGCTCACTGACTTTAAACGATCAAAAAAGTCTGATACCACTTCACTCATAGGAATATCATAGCTAACAGATACCTGACGACCACTATAAGTCATATTGACTTGAACACCTCGCCTCTCAATACATAAAGTAATAATTTGCCCTAAATAATCCTGTGGAACTAAAATATTAGCGCGTACTATAGGCTCATACATTTCTTTAATTTGAGGGATTGGCGGAAGATGAGAGGGATTGTCTATTAGTAAGGTTTCCCCTTTTTGCGTAATAATTTGATATACCACTGTTGGAGCAGTAGAAATCAAATCAAGATTATATTCTCGCTCTAATCGCTCTTGAACAATTTCCATGTGCAACATGCCAAGGAATCCACAACGAAAGCCAAAGCCTAGGGCTTCAGATGACTCGGGCTCAAAGAACAAAGAGGCATCATTCAGACTTAATTTAGCCAATGCTTCTCGGAACGCCTCAAAATCATCCGAGCTAATAGGGAATAGACCAGCATAAACCTGTGGTTTTACACGTTGGAAACCTGGGAGAACCTCTGCAGCGGGATTTCTGTCCAAGGTTAAGGTATCCCCCACAGGAGCCCCTTGAATTTCTTTAATCCCAGCAACAACATAGCCTACCTCACCAGCATGTAATGCATCAAGCTTAGTCCGTTTGGGGGTAAAAACACCCACTTGATCCACTTCATAAGATCGACCAGTAGACATGATCCGCATCTTATCCCCTTTACGTATAGAACCATTTACTATTCGTACCAAGGATACAACACCTAAATAACTATCAAACCAAGAGTCAATAATAAGCGCTTGCAAAGGAGCATCAACATTTCCTTCTGGTGGTGGAATATTAGTTACTAAAGCTTCTAGAACATCAGCTACACCCATGCCACTTTTGGCGCTTACCCTTATCGCGTCATGTGCATCAAGTCCTATAATATCTTCAATTTCAGCAATAACACGATCAGGCTCAGCCTGGGGAAGATCTATCTTATTTAAAACAGGTAATACGGATAATGATTGATCTATAGCGGTATAACATACAGCAACAGTTTGCGCTTCAACTCCCTGAGCTGCATCAACAACTAGAATTGCCCCTTCGCAAGCGGCTAAAGAACGAGACACTTCATAGCTAAAATCAACATGTCCAGGAGTGTCAATAAAATTCAGTAAATAAGTTTTACCATCCTTAGCCGTATAATTTAAGGAAACGCACTGCGCCTTAATAGTAATGCCGCGCTCACGCTCTATATCCATAGAGTCCAGCACTTGAGCACTCATCTCGCGCTCGGTTAAACCACCACAAATTTGGATAAATCTATCTGCCAAAGTAGATTTACCATGATCAATATGGGCAATAATTGAAAAATTACGGATTCGCTTTAAGTCAGTCAACTGAAATAACCTTTAGGTAAATAGCATGATTCTATCGCAAATGTTCTCATGCAGAAAGTAGGCAAGGAGAATTCTCATAAACTCCTGCCCTACAACTCGGTTGTGGCAATGAAAATAATAAGTTTTGGCGAATATCCAAGTCCATTATGTTAAGAAAGTTTGCTAATAACTCATAATTTTACTAAAATTTGCGGTTTTGGCCTCAACATAGGATGCACCATGAGACAAATAAGCTGGCTAAGCTTTACCGCACTTTTTCTTATTTCTTTTTCTACCTTTTCAGATACTGCGTTTATCCAGCGCAAAGACGTACAGCATTTTATTAAAAACATGGTCAAACAGTACCACTTTGATGAGAAACAATTAACTAAAACGATGGAGCAGGTCCAGCTGCAGCCGCAAATCATTGAATCGATGGAAAAACCTTATGAAAAGAAGAACTGGGATGTTTACCGAGATATATTTCTTACTCCTCAAAGATTAAAAGGAGGGGTGGACTACTGGAATGCCAATCAAAAAGCCCTAGAAAAAGCACAAAAGAGATTTGGTGTGCCGCCAGAAATTATTGTTGCTATTTTAGGCGTTGAAACTCTCTATGGCGAACGTCAAGGTGATAATAGAGTTCTAGATGCCCTAGCTACATTAGCATTCAATTATCCTAAACGCTCCGCGTACTTTACTAAAGAATTAACAGAGTATTTATTGCTTTGTCGCGAGCATAAAGTGTCACCAACGACCTATAAAGGCTCATATGCTGGGGCTATGGGTAAACCACAATTTATGCCTAGCAGCTACAGATACTATGCCGTGGATTTTAATAATAAAGGCAAACGCGATTTAATTAACAATAATAGTGATTCCATTGCAAGTATTGCTAATTATTTCCACAAGCATGGATGGAAATTAAATGAAGGAATAGCACAACATGCTAAATTAGTTGGATGGAGATTCCGTTCTATTAAAACGAATCCCAAAGCAGCGAATTACACTTATGCACAACTGGAAAAAGCAGGTGTTAAACCAGTAACAGCCGCTCATAATCATCCCTATCGCGCTGGATTAATTGAACTAGTAACCGATCAAGGAAAAGAATATTGGCTAGCCTATCCCAATTTCTTCGTCATTACTCGTTATAATTCCAGCCCTCAGTATGCTCTTGTAGTCTATTTATTATCGCAGCAACTTAAAAAACAGTGGGTTGAAGCAAATGCAAAAAAACACAGAGCCTACGTATAACTTTAGTTGCATCCTATAGGCAGTGAAGCGTAAGATGAGATTATATTAGCAAGGTGTGATAAAAGCCTGGCCGGTTGCTCGCAACCGGCCAGGCTTTTATCACACTGTTAAGCAGTACATTATTGTTCTAAATTAACTTAATTGAGTTTAACTCATGGATCATTGTTTCCTCTTTGCCAAACATCTTAACGACAATGGTTGTTTATGTTTAAAAATTTCCTCCGATGGAACGCTTATTGCTCCTCCTGAACAGCGTAGTTTTGCTGAAATTAAATCCTTACAGAATGAATGTAGTACTACAATTGTAGAAACAACCGCTAACGCAACTCTCCTCGATCTGGAACTGCCTTGGTTACCTGAAAGAAAAGCTAGAATAGCTATTCCCTATGCACTTGAGGACAAGGTGGCTCAACCAGTAGAGGAACTTCATTTTGCTTTTGATAAGCTTAGGTATCAGCAGAATCACTATATGATTGTCGCGATAGATAAACATAGAATCCAATACCTGATGCAACTATTTGTCGAACAAGGAATAGAATTTGCTGAACTTACTTTAGATTGGTTTGCACTCTCACTGCACGAGCTATGTGTTAATGAATCAGTGCTATTGATTAATAATGATGATTTCAAAGGGGCACTTTCCGGTGATCTAGCAACATCTTATATAAAGAAAAACTCACTCCTTACCCCCCCATTAGTCTTTGAAGACAGCCATATTCTTCTCGAGAGTTCACTGACTAAAAATGAAGGAACCTCATATCACTGGATCGCTCAAAAATTATTAAAAACGAAACCAATGAATTTATGTCAAGGTGAAATGCTGCATGGAAATACTTTTGGGTGGATAACTAAAGGATACCAACTGGTAGGCGGTTTATGCGTTATTTGGCTACTCTCTATATTGATAGTTAATGCTATATCGCTACATTCTTTAAATAGAAAAACAACAGATGTAGATCAACAAATTGCAATGATTTATCGTGAATTTTTTCCAGATGCCAAACAAGTAATTAGCCCTAAATTTCGTATTAGCCAGCTATTAGGTAGTAGCGCTGCGAACTCCCAATCTAATTTTTGGCATCTATTAAACCAATTTGCTCAAGGGATGGATGGTAGCAGTCAAATTACTGTAGAAGAACTACGTTATCAAAGTAGAACTTTATCTGTTACGCTTACAAGCTCTGATTTTGCCCACTTGGAGCAAATAGAAAACAAATTAAAAAAGTTACAACTTAAGGTCAAGCAGACCCAAGCTTCAACACGAGATCAACATGTATTCGCTACTTTGGAGTTAACGTGAAAAATTATTTAAGTACTCTAAATGAACGAGAAAAATGGATGCTTATCCTTGCTACATTATGCCTTTTTATTTATTGCTATTATCTATTTCTCTATGCCCCATTGGCTAATAGTGTAGCTCAAAAAAAAGCTCAATTCATTGAAAAAACGGAAACCCTAGCATGGATGCAAAAGGTCAAGCAAGAAGGCCATGCATTGAAAAAAGCAAAACAAAATGTAGATAACAGTCAACTGCTTACCCTATTAGCTACCCAACTTAAAGATAATTCCACGCTAAAATTTCCTTATCAACTTCAACAAACCAGTTCAGGAGAAATTCAACTAACCTTTGACGCCGTCCCGTTTCAATTATTTATGACTTGGCTGGCAAAAATTAGTGAACGATATACAATGACTGTGAAACAGTTCGATGTCCAACACAGCGACACTCCTGGAGTAACAAAATTAATGATTATGATCAGTGCAACTAGCTAATTGTTCATTGAGCAAACTATTTCTTTTCAAAAAAAACACTCATAGATCAAAATAAAACCAACACTTTGAGACTTCATTAAAAAGAATCTGGTATAATATCTCAACTTTAACATGCAGTGAGGACAAGCAATGACATTTAGTACAAGAAAGCTACTGGGAACTACAACAAAAGCGTTGTACGCGGCAATAGATGAGCGTGAAGTGAGAACAATTAGTTCCTTTTTTTTTAAACCATATAAATCGCCTTCAAATGCGCTTTTTAGAACAACTTCAATTATTACTGATGCACCAGTATTAGGAACGTTCTCCGCAGTTTTGGCTGTAATGACGGTTTATGAATTATTCAAAGCAGTAGGCAATCTATTGATTGGCCATTTCAAAGAATCATTAGGCAACCTTCAAGAATTTAAAGACGGATTATTAGCCACGATAGGTTTGGCTGCTCTGGCTATATTCAGCCCAATCATTAATACAATTGACCTGGTTGGTGGTTCAGTAAATAGTGTACGTAATTGCTGTGCGAGCACACCGGAGGGTAGAGAGGAACTTGAAGGTGGCTTAAGCTCTTATTATTCTCGAGAAGAGAATGAGATAGACCCTTACTCTTATAGCCCAGTACCCGCTCGTATGTAAAAGACATGTTTTTACTGCGCGCTCATAGGCGCGCAGGTATATCGCTATCAGAAGGTAAATTTATACTTTCACCTTTACACTAAAGACCTATACAGCTCCTCCGTCAGCTGCTGTTATTTTATTAGCTCACTCAGCTTACTAAGTTATTGTTTGCCGGCTAAAAGCTCCTCACTCATTTCAGGCTGTTGTTTTCTAAAGTCTGAATAAGCTTTTAGCCCAATAATAAATTAACCCAGGGTAAATCTAATAATTATTCAAATTATTCTGAATACTACCCCAATTTTTAATTCCTGCTCCTTGTTTTACTTCAGGAGGAAGAGCATCTAATGCTTTTTGTGCGGCTTCGGCATTGTCATAGGTACCATATACCCCTTTATAATAGGATTTACCATTTCGCTGATACCTTACCTCTGCCATTCTATCGCTCTTAGGAGCTTTATAGAGTTTCTGAGCAACTTTTGCCGCTTTGTCATCATCAGCCACTTCAATAGTGTACCCTTGTGGATTTTGACTACTCACCCAATCCCTATCCCTGTCTTTAAAAGATACAGGTGAATGAAACTCTCCAACATGGTAAGAATCAGGTACAGAAACACCCTGACCAGGCCTTTCTTTATAGTTATAGTGATTCATCTGATAATTCATTGATGGATAAGAACTGCTACTCTCATAAGTATAATAACGCGCATAGCTGGAATTAAAGCCATCATCATCCATCACACATGATGATAAATTAGTAGTACATAGCGCAATAGCAATTAGTTTAATTTTATTATTCATCACAACGCCCCCAATTTATTATTTTTATTGGTATTTTTACCCGTTGCTCTTTTTCCCTATCATCTTAAACATAATGAAAATGACGAGGGATGGGTGTTAAAAATTCCTCGAAATTATTGAACTCATGTTAATTATAGGAAACTTTAGAGACTTGTGTTGTGTCGCAATAAACTATCGCTTACATTAGGGTCTATTTATTTTGTAATTTTTGGCGAAAATTATGTGGACACACAGACGATCAGGTCAAACGAATCAAAGGGGCGCTCAAGATCATCGAAATCCTTATGAGCGTGATAGAACACGCGTTATTCACTGCCCCGCATTTAGACGGTTACAAAGAAAAACCCAAATTCTTGGTACTGATGAGGGTGATTTTCATCGCACTCGCCTGACTCATTCTTTAGAAGTAGATTCCATTGGCCGAAGCATAGTACATAATCTGATTATCAATCAAAATCACTCTACATTATTAGCTGGTCTATTACCTAACGACGATCTGATCAGTGTCATTTGTTTATTACACGATATTGGACACCCTCCTTTTGGTCATGGAGGAGAGGTAGCGCTAAATTACATGATGAGGAATCACGGGGGCTTTGAAGGTAATGCACAAACTTTAAGATTATTGACTAAAGTAGAAAATAGTTATGGCACTTATGGCCTGGATTTAACTCGAAGATCTTTACTCGGCATTTTAAAATATCCAGTAAAACGTTCCGCTGTAGCAGCAAAAAAACAACCACCAATTCATGAGTCCATTCATAAAACCATTAAAGTTAATGACTGGCTTCCCCCGAAAGCCTATTTTGATTGTGAGCAACCTGAAATAGACTGGTTGTTAGCACCTTTCTCAGATAAAGATAGAGAACTTTTTCAGTCTTTAGCCAAGCAACCACAAGATACTCAATCAGGCAAATCAGCCTATCACAATTTTGACTGTTCTATTATGAATACAGCGGATGATATAGCCTATGGTGTCCATGATTTAGAAGATGCAATTCATTTAAAGCTTATTAGCCTCTCTCAATTGGATACAACAGAATTGAGACAATTGTTCGATAATACCTCACTATCCAAACATAAAGAACGTATTATGAATTCTTTATTTTCACATGAATTGTACTTAAGAAAACAAGCCATTGGTGAAATGGTTAATTATTTTATTACCTCCACTCAAATCGTAGTAACTAATGAGAATTTTGAAAACAATTTACTCAAATATAATATTGCTTTAATTCCAGAAGCAGATGCCCTTCTAAATTACTTAATGCAATGTATTTATGACAATGTTATTGATTCTCAAGAAGCACGTACCTTCGAATTCGGTGGGCAAACTGTAGTCTTAAGATTATTTGAAGCAATTAGCTCCAACCCTGCAAGTTTGTTGGATAATAAAAATAGGGATTTATTTAAACAAGCAGAGGATGAAACTGCAGCTTATAGGATTGTTTGCGATTACTTAGCTAATATGACTGATGAATATGCTTATAGAATGCATGAACGGTTGTTTGGATTTAATACCCGCACTATTTTTGAAAGACTCTAAAAATTTATTCGATAACCGCGTCAGTAATGTAGGCTGGGCAATTTGTTGTCCCGCCTGCATTAAATTAAGAACACATTGGTAATCCTTCGCTACGCGTGGGAGACAGTAAGCTCCGGATTACAGGGCTATTGATTTACTCGACTCATATCGGCATATCTAAACCCCATGGCTATCCCTTTAGGGGCAATATGCTCTATCATTTTCAATTCTTCAGTTGAAAGTTTGATTTTAGTAGCTTCTATATTTTCTTCGAGCTTATCCAATCTTTTTGTTCCTGGAATAGGCACTATATCTTCACCTTGAGCTAATACCCAAGCTAAAGCTAGTTGCGCAGTGGTAACCCGTTTATTTTTAGCTAACTTCTCAATCAATTTAACAACTTCTATATTTTTATAAAAATTTTCCCCTTGAAAACGAGGCGAAGCGCTACGGTAATCATCTGCAGGAATATCTTCAGGTCGTTTAAATGCGCCAGTTAAAAAGCCACGCCCTAAAGGACTATAAGCAACAAAGCCAATACCTAGTTCTCGGGTTGTTTGTAAAAGTTCCTCTTCAGGCTCACGACTCCATAAAGAGTATTCAGTTTGTAAGGCGGTGATAGGATGGATATGGTGGGCACGGCGAATTGTTTCAGGCTTTGCTTCAGATAACCCTAAATAACGTACTTTTCCTTGCTGAACCAGTTCGGACAAGGCCCCTACTGTTTCTTCAATCGGTGTATCAGGATCAACACGATGTTGATAATACAAATCGATATACTCTACCCCAAGGCGTTTTAATGAGTCATTACATGATTTAATAACATACTCAGGACGGCCATTAATTCCAAGATAAGTACCACTAGTGTCTCGCACAATTCCAAATTTAGTGGCTAAAACAATCTGTTTTCGTTGATTACGAATACATTTTCCAACCAACACTTCATTGGTAAAAGGACCGTAAATATCTGATGTATCTAAAAAATTGATTCCACGCTCAAGAGCTCTATGTAGTGTTGCGATCGATTCCTTTTCTGTTCCCCCCTTATAGAACTCAGACATCCCCATGCAACCTAGCCCTATACGCGATACTTTAAGTCCTTGAGATCCCAAAGCTACTAGCTTCATGTGCGCCACTCCATGTAGTTCATCAATTTAAATTTAGCATATAAAAAATTAATGTTAAGAAAATAATTTAATTAACAACTTATTTTTCTCATCTTATTAATATTGTCATCATTTTTTGTTATCATCGCTCCTTTTTTTAATCAACTGGATAAAAACTAATATGTCCCGAATAGTTTATGATAAAGCAACATTATTAAGTCTTAGACCTGCTACATCGAAGAGGATTCCTTCAATACCCGAAGAAATTCGTATTACTCAACATACAAAGGTTAATACTCTATTTAATAATCGCAGTAACTCATGCAAACCGGAAACACCTCATAATAACAATAAGAGAGACGATTTAGACCCTAATGGTCCAGCAATGACTGCTATCAGCGCGTATTAAATAGAAACATCAATGCAAGGTCGGGCAACAAATTGCCCGACAAAACGCTCTTGCATAAACTCCCGTATAAAAATCACTGGTACATACCCAATCTCGCAGTATTTTATCCAAATGAATATCGTTCCTCAATACGAACGGTTCTGAAGTAGGTGACTTTCTTATCCGAAACCCACGTTAGGCCTGAACTATTACTATTTTTATGAATGCTTGAAAATAACACTGGATGTGAGGATGTGGAAAAGTAAGAATAAATAAACTAGATGAATTGATGGCGTCCCCAGGGGGATTCGAACCCCCGTTACCGCCGTGAAAGGGCGATGTCCTAGGCCTCTAGACGATGGGGACCTGGAACTTGGTCTAACTATCTTATTGTCTTATGCTTTTTACTAAAAGCATCAAAATAATGGCGTCCCCAGGGGGATTCGAACCCCCGTTACCGCCGTGAAAGGGCGATGTCCTAGGCCTCTAGACGATGGGGACCTGGAACTTTTTTCCCATCAACATACCAAGATGTTGATGGTGGTGGAGCTAGGCGGGATCGAACCGCCGACCTCTTGCATGCCATGCAAGCGCTCTCCCAGCTGAGCTATAACCCCTTAACAATAAGCTTCGCAGTTTAATGAGCTGCCTCAATACTGTCAAGTAATTTTTAATTTTTCTAAAAAAATTAATACTCATCAACTAATAATAGACCTCTTGAGAAACTCGCTGAAGAGATCAAGTGCGATGAGCGACGAAGCAATTCGCCACCGCGGTAGAGTTTCCTTGTCACCAACCCTTAGTGTTTTATTTGTTGTTGTACTTGAGCAATCTGTTGTTGAAGGTTAGCTTGTATCTCTTTCATCTGATTTTGGGTTTGAGAATTAAGAGTTTGCATCTGGTTTTGCAAATCAGTTTGCATTTGTTTTAACTGGGCTTGCATCTGAGTGTTTAAAGTCGCAATTTGTTGCTGTTGTTGAGCCTGCAATGCTTTTAGCTGACCTTGAATCGTTGTATTCAACTGCTCAATTTGCTGACTAGGTGATGTTGGTGCATTATCAGCATAGAGCGCATTGCTTAGTAATAAAGAACCAAAAATAACTTTAGCTATCAATTTCATTCGAATTCCCTTTAAATTGAAATGTAGTTCTTAACTTTAACTAATATTTTCTTATTTGCAAAGCGCTTACTCTAATTAATATTTATTAATATCAATGACTAAATTAACGTCTATAATTAAAAATTTTTAACCCGCGGGGTTGTTTAAGACTTTTAAATTTGGTTTAATTCGACCGCTGTTTTTTAATTAGTTTGCTGTATTGAAAGTACTTACTATGGAAAAAGATAAGCCTTGTCTCAGCTAATGAAAGACAAGACGGATGAATGCAAGTTAGCTATTAATGGAAGATGTAGGATGTCTAACGATTTAGCAATTTATTTGAGTAAACAATTACTTTGGCATGCCCTATTTATTGCCTCGCCTATCATATTGGTATCGCTTATCACCGGTTTAATCATTTCGATACTACAAACCGTCACGCAGATTCAAGACTCTACTTTAAATTTTGTTCCTAAAATACTAGCCGTAGTTCTAATGCTGATGCTTTGTGGCGAATGGATGTTACATTCGCTCATGGAGTTTGCTCAAGGTATACTCCTAAATATCCCAAGGACAGTAAGACCATGACCCTTTCTCTACCATGGATTACTAGTTTATTCTTCATCGCAATTCGTCTAGGCACCGTTTTATTATTCACACCGATTCAGGCCATACGCCAATTACCTATTCCTACCCGACTAATAGTAACTTTTACATTCAGTCTACTGATGGTTAATTATGCACCACAACAAAGCATCTCTAATAACAGTGCGATTCTCATTAGTAGCCTTGCTGAGTTATCTAATGGCCTCATTCTCGCAACCAGTTTATACGCTGCTTTTGCTGTTTTTCAAATTGCCGGTCAACTCATCGATAATGAAATAGGACTTAATTCATTAGCTGTATTCAATCCGGGTGAGCATCACCAAGAGTCTTTCAGCAGCCAATTTTTATCCATGCTGGCGGTATTGTTCTTTTTTAGTATGGATGGACACTTGTGGTTATTTAAGGGGTTAGCATACTCCTTCACTATTATCCCCCCAGGCTCCCTTGTTTTATTTGCCGGATTTACCCCTGTTATCAAACAATTTGGCTTCACATTCGCCTTCGCATTCACAATTGCAAGCCCAATCATTGTTGCTTTATTAGCAGTTGATCTGTGTGGGGCAGTCATTACCCGCAATATGCCGCAAATTAATACTTACTTTCTCATCATACCAATAAAAATTTTGCTGGGATTGCTCTTGCTAGTCTTGATGCTCAACTACATGAGTCCGCTTGCTAATACAGTATTCGAACGCTGTTTTCATAGTTGGCAGGAATTCATGTCATGAGTGAAAAAACAGAAAAAGCAACGCCCTACAAACTGCAAAAGGCGAAAGAAAAAGGACAGGTCAGTAAAAGCATTGAATTAACTACCTGTATTTCCTTGTTGGTTATGCTTTCTATGATTACCGCCCTATGGCCTCAGCAACTAAAAGAGATCCGCAATTTATTGCACCAGTTGCTAGAAAATATAGCTCATGTTCAATTTAGCTCTGACCATATTTGCCAATTATTCCAATTGATTTTCACTAAATTAATCACTTTATGGCTTCCTTTTGCCTTAGCTGGGGGATTAGCGATTATTCTAGGCACCATAATACAAACAGGTATGGTTTGGTCTACAGCACCGCTGATTCCCGATTTTAAACGTTTACATATGATACAAGGATTTAAAAAACTCTTCTCTCTCAAATCAATATTTGAAGCATTGAAAAGCGTTAGTAAATTAACACTGGCTTTATTGCTATTGTTTTTAGTTTTTAAACATCAATTAACCAATATCCTGCAACTGGCTTTAATGCATCCGCAACAAACCTTATTGTTTATGATGCATTTCCTATTAAAACTAATCTTTCAGCTTCTTATCATACTGACCATCTTAGCGTTTATAGATAAATTTTACACCCTAAATAAATTTAAGAAAGATAATCGCATGAGCAAACAAGAGATTAAAGATGAGTACAAACAGAAAGAAGGCGATCCCAAGATAAAAAGTAAAATCAAGCAATTACAAAATCAACTGCGTCAAAAAACAGCCTCATTAAAACAAGTTAAAACAGCAGATGTTATCATTACCAACCCGACTCATTTGGCTATTGCTTTAAAATATGATCGCCATGTGATGCCTGCCCCTAAAGTTATTTGTAAAGCTCAGGGTGAAATGGTTTTACAAGTAAAGGAAATTGCTAAAAAGCATGGCATTCCAATAATTGAACATAAAGTTTTTGCCCGCCTTCTTCACAGCTCAATAGAGCTGAATCAATGGATAACCAAAGACTTGTTTCCTATGGCAGCCAGTATTTTTAGAGCGCTTTATGCGAATAGGAACAACAGATGAGTAATAGAGTTAATTTTTTTAGTGACTGTAGTGAGCTGGTGATGATAGCTTTTGCTACGGGAATACTTTTTATCCTATTTATTCCTATTCCATCTTCACTTCTCGATTTATTACTCATCATTAATTTTAGTTGGGCATTAACTATTCTACTGTTAACATTTTATACTGATAAACCATTAAGCTTCTCAACCTTCCCTGCATTATTGCTCATATCGACTCTCTTTCGTTTAGCGCTTAATATTTCCGCAACTCGCCTTATTTTGTCTGATGGCAATGCGGGCAAAGTAATTCAAGCCATGGGAAACTATGTTATTCACGGCAATTATGTAATGGGATTGGTGGTTTTTTTAATTCTTATTATTGTGCAGTTCATAGTAGTAACCAACGGCTCTCAACGTGTTGCAGAAGTAGCGGCACGTTTTACTCTTGATAGTATGCCTGGAAAGCAAATGAGCATTGATGCTGATTTGAATATGGGCAGTATTTCTCAAGTGGAAGCCAAAAGCAGACGTGCACAAATTGAGAAAGAAGCGAATTTTTATGGGGCCATGGATGGAGCCAACAAATTCGTCAAAGGTGACGCAATTGCTGGTATTTTAATCATTCTGGTAGATATCATTGGTGGCTTTGCGATAGGACTAGTACAAAAAGGATTGAGCTTATCTGAATCCATCCATACATATACCTTGCTCACTGTTGGGGATGGATTGGTCACTCAAATTCCTGCATTGATTATTTCCACAGCAACGGGAATCATAGTCACCAGAGCAGCTACGGACGCACACTTAGGTAGTGAAGTGGCCAAGCAAATTAGCTCCTATCCTAAAAGTTTAATTATGGTTTGCGGTGGGCTTGTGAGCCTCCTGTTTTTTAAAGGCATCCCTGCTGTTCCAGTATTACTTATTTTAAGTCTATTTCTTCTTATTACCTGGTTTGCTCTAAGGGCTAAACCCAAAGAAGAAATTACAGAAATAGAAGAGGATTTATATGAAAAAATACGTATTTATCCCATAGAAATTAACATTAATAAGGAACTGTATCACGCATTACAACAGTACGAAGATTCTCTACTGCACTCCATCCAGCAGCTCAGAGAAAAGCTTGCCTTTGATTTAGGTTTTGTTTTACCCGAGGTGAAAATAAAAGCCGATAAAAAATTAGGTTATCCCTTATATCACATTGCCATCCAAGGCACTAATGAAGGAAACCATCAATTACACCTTGATAAAAATCTAGTGATTTATCCTATACACAACCAACCGAAAAATAACCATAGTACCCAGCCGAAACTAGTATCAGAGAAGCAAGGTTCGGGAGAAATAGAGCAACATACATCAGTAGGTGGGACGGAAAACACTCTATTGACAACACAATTGTCCTCAACTGTAGCATGGCAGAAAAGAGCTATAACAGTACGAGATCCTAGCTATGGTCTTCCTGCCGCCTGGATAGAACCAGAGGATAAACCTCAAGCCGTAAATGAAGGTTTAACAGTTTGCGATTCGCTTATGGTTTTAACCACTCATCTTGGTGAAGTAATACAATCGCATATAGCGGAATTACTCACTAGAGAAGAAACAGAGCGTTTATTATTACAGCCAGGGGTTAAAACTCTGAGTGAGGAGCTGATACCAGCACTTTTACCGTTAAGTAATGTCCAGCGTATCTTACAAAGCCTACTGAGGGAAAAGGTTTCTATCCGTCATTTAACACAGATAGTGGAAATTTTATTAGAGCATGCAAAAAAAATTCCAGATCCCATACAACTAACTGAAATAGTTAGGGCCGGTTTAGCCATGTCAATCTGTCAAAAGTTGCTGGCTAATCAAAATAGTTTACACGTGCTCACTCTTGAGACCTCATTAGAGCAAAAACTCAATCAAAATATAGCCAATAAAGAATATTTTGCTTTGGAACCCAATATAACAGAGCGCCTAATTACCTCTTTAGCGCATCAGGTCGAGTTAATGCTTGGTGAGCGAAAACGCCCTATTCTTCTGTGCTCTTCCTTACTAAGAAGGCATATAAAACAATTGACCCAGAGGGTAATTCCTCATCTCACCGTATTAGCGATGAATGAAATACCCGTAAATATTCAAGTGGAATCTTTTGGTGTAGTAAAATAAGGAACAATGATGTTTGATGCAGTAACAGCAACGCAATTAGCCATGGAAGTAGACCAACTAAAGTTACAAACAATAAGCCAAAATGTAGCCAATATGAATACTCTTGGCTTTAAAAAACAACTCGTAGAACTCAACGGATTCGATGAGTACCTGCAACCACAAACAAGTAATGTAGACCAACAACTACAAAGATCGCAAATTAGAACTCAAGGTACTTTTAATCAAACCCACAATATGAGCGATATTGCTTTATCTGGAGAGGGTTATTTTCAAGTACAAAGTGAACAAGGCATTTTTTATACACGACGCGGCGATTTTCAAATCAATAGCTATGGAGAATTAACCACCGCCACAGGAGAAACTCTTCTCGGCAAAGGCGGTACTATAAAAATCGATGATGCCACGTTTACTGTGGATACCCAAGGTCGCCTGTTCATCGATCATCGTCAAATTGATCAACTCAATATAGTGAAATTCAACAATCCCAATCAATTGCACTATGTGGGTAATGGACTTTATCAAAGCGATGAGTCACCTATCCCTACAGACCATAATACACGGATTTTGCAAGGATTTGTTGAGCAATCCAATGTTAAATCTATAGATGAAATGATGGATATGATAAAAACTTCACGCCATTTTGAAGCAAGTCAACGAGTAATGCGCACTGCTGATAATTTATTGGCAACAGCCATTAACCAACTAGGAGAGGGAAATGTCTGATGCACTATCTATAGCAGCAAGCGGTCTTAAAGTGGAAGAGTATTACATTGATAAAATTGCTAATGACTTGGCTAATTTAAATACCCCTAATTACAAGGCCAGTAAATTATCTTTTGAAGATATGATCTACCAAAATATCAATGGAGAAAATCCACTGTTCAATAATCAACCGAGTGCTAAATTAGGCCTGGGAGCCGCGGTACACCAATCCAGTAAAGACTTTTCAATTGGCCCATTAAAATCTACCAATAACTGGAATGATGTGGCTATTAATGGAACTGGTTTTTTTCAAGTCATTCATACCGATGGTAATATTGTTTATACAAGAAACTCAACACTGAGCATTGATGCCGATCACTATCTGACAACCCAAGATGGTTTGCGATTAGCTGATAATATCCAGATTCCTGATGATTTCACCAAGTTAACCATTCAGGCTAACGGTGATGTAGAAGTGACTGTCAGTGATGATCCTGAGCCGCAATTACTGGGTACTATTCAATTAGCAAAATTCATAAATCCTGAAACATTAAATCCCATAGGTTCAGGACTTTACACGTCAACTGATGAGTCAGGTGAGCCCATTACCGATATTCCTGGTAGCAGCGGCCTAGGCTCTCTTGCGCAAAACCAAATAGAAGGCTCTAACGTCGATATGGTGAACTCGTTAATGCAACTGACCATGGCTCAACGTGTTTATCAATTAAATGCTAAAGCAGTGCAAATTGCAGATGAATTGGAAAAGTTGACTAATGAAATTCGTGATTAACCCTTTGTTCAAATTCTCTATGGCCAGGGAAGAACAAAAAACAATGCTGAGCCGAAACAGATTGTGCGAGCAACATCAGCAGACATTAAGTGCCGTAGCAACTCATTGGAAGAAATATATTATCATTCTTACATTGCTGTTAACTCAGCAAAGCAACGCACAAACCACCATAAGGTTTCAACCTAATATCACCCCCAATGTGCACTATTTGGGGGATGTGCTGTTGATTACTCATGATAAAAATAATTTAGCAAAGCTCCCTTTAGACAGTACTCCCATCACGGGTCAGCAAATCACCAAAAAACAAATAATGAGCTGGATAAAAAATAAAAAAGGTCATTTTAGTTATCAATGGAGAGGGAAAAAAAATGCTGTAGTCAAACAGCGAATAAAAACCTCTGGAATAGACTTACTGAGCAAAGCCCAAACAGAATTAAAAAATCAATTGCAAGCACAGGATTACAGTCGTATTGAGTTAATTAGCAAAACAAAATTAAAAGGTAGTGCTGTCCCATTATCTGCTTTTAAGGCAAAAATCTCTGGGCAATACCCTAGCGCTAAAAGAGTCTGCGTTCGTCTCAATTATAATAAGCGCTCTATTCCTATTTGGTTTACGGTAAAAGCTTATAAAAAAGTGTTAGTTGCTAAGCATAAAATAAAACATCATACCGCACTCCATGCTGATGATTTCATTATAAAAGAACGCAATATAGCCGGCTTAAAAGCACTCCCCTACAGCCAATTACCTTCAGCGATGTGGTTGCAAAAAACAATTAACGCGGATCAAATTCTCACCGCGAAACAGTTGATAGCAACTCCTGCGGTCACCAAAGGACAAAAAATACAAATTAAAGTAGTCAATCGTGGAATTTCTTTAACCACTGAAGCCATTGCGCAACATGACGGCTATATAGGACAAACTGTTAGGATGAAAAATGTCCAAACCAACAAATTTTTCAGAGCCGTAGTGACTTCCTCCAATCAAGCGGAGATATCCTCATGAACAAGAGGTCTAGTATTGTTTTTTTATTGTTTTTGGCCAGCTGTATTCACACGGTATGGGCAACTAATCTATTTGATGAAGAAGCTTATAGGCCGCTCATTGCTGATCATAAAGCCGCTCTACCGGGTGATATTCTAACCGTTATTGTTCTTGAAACATCCAATGCTCAAACCAGCGCGGATCTCGCATCCAGTAAAGATATAAAAACGGCTCTGGAAGTGGGGTACAATAAAGACAACCATGAGGTGCAATTTGGACTAAAAGGCAAAGGCCGTGCAGCAGCTAAAACAGGGCGTAATGGAAAAATTAAAGCGGCACTTACGGTACGAATTAAAGAAGTATTTCCTGATAATACTTATCTCGTTGAAGGGCTACAACTCATTACTATCAATGGGGAGCAACAAAGAATACTTTTAAGTGGTATCGTCAGACCAGAAGACATTACCACACAAAACACCATTCTCTCTACTCGCCTAGCAGATGCCCATATCACCTATACGGGCAGAGGCTCCGTATCTAACTCTCAGGATCATAACTACATCTATAAAATCCTGTCCTTTGTGGGGTTAGTATAATGAAAAAACTAATAAGCATTCTTTTCTTTCTAGGGCAAATGGGTTGCCTACACAACGGCTATGCTGAAGTTCGCATAAAATCTATAGCCAGACTTTCCGGTCTACAAGAAAACCCTCTCACAGGATACGGTCTTGTTATTGGCTTAGCAGGTTCCGGAGATTCAAGACGCAACAAAGATACGACTCAGGCCATTTCCAATTTATTGTTGAGTTTTGGCGTCAATATTAATCCTAACGATATTAACAGCAGAAATACGGCAACGGTAATTATTACGACTACCCTTCCCTCTTATGCTCATCAGGGAGATAAAATTGATATTAACGTCGCCTCATTAGGCGATGCTAAAAGTTTATTGGGCGGAACCTTATTAGTAACTCCCCTTAAAGGCCCAGATAATAGAGTATACGCCCTAGCACAAGGCCCTATTTCCATAGGTGGATTTAAATATGATCTTTATGGAAATGTTATTCAAAAAAATCACCCTACTACAGGCATCATCCCCGGAGGGGCAGTTGTAGAAAAAACCATTTACAATGATGTAATTGATAAAACAGGTGATCTTCATCTGATTTTAAATCATCCTGATTTTACTACAGCAGATCATATTGAAGCCGCTATCAATAAACAATTTGGCGACAATACGGCCCTTGCTCGATCAGCTCAAGACATTGAAATTCATCCCCCTATTCCGGCAAGAAAGCACTTCATCCGCTTCGTTAGTCAACTCGAAAATGTAGTGGTCACGCCAGATAATTTACCCACTGTAGTAGTTAATGAACGAACTGGAGTGGTTGTCGCTGGAGCTGATGTAAAAATCGATGCAGTCACCATTTCACATGGTAATTTGCAAATTGCCATAGCTACAGAATACAACGTATCGCAACCTACGCTAATACAGCAAATGGGTAGGCAAGTACGTACTGTTGTGACGCCATCGACCAATATTAATGTCAAAGAAGCTGTGGCAAAAACAGTTAAATTACACAAAGATGCCACTGTAGCTGATTTGATAGCCGCTTTAACCAAAGTGCAGACATCCACACGTGACATCATTGCGATTTTAGAAAGTTTAAAGCGAGCAGGAGCATTGCATGCTGAATTGGTCATACAATAAGAGGAATATTATGAACTCGGATTCAACTATAGAACTAGTTAGTTTAGCTTTAGATGCCGCATTAATGCGCCAAACTGCGATTGCTAACAATATTGCTAATGCCAATACCACTAATTACCAAACGCTGGAAGTAAACTTTGAGCAACAAATACAAGACCTCCCCCTTAACCTCAATCAACAGGAATTAGACTCGGTTCATCCTCATTATCAAGTGAGTGAGCATCAATCCACTATAGACGAACAAATGGTTTTAAATGTGCAAAACATGACGCATTACCGCGCCTTAATTAAAGGTCTGAATCAAAAACTGGCCATTATGAAATTAGCATTACAAGGAACGAATCAATAATGAAGTACGATCAAATATATGCTATAGCGATGCAGGCTATGAATGCAGAAAAACTGCGCGTCGATGTAGTTGCCAATAATATTGCCAATCAGCATTCCATTCAAAGTACTGATGGCAGCCTATTCCAAGCGACTCAAGTGGTCACAACAGCTAAACCTTTTTCAGATTTTTTGGACGGAAAAGCAGACCTTGGTGGCATAGATTCAGTAGAACTCGCTACGCAAAACCTTCCTCCCAATAAAGTATATCAACCCGATCATCCATCGGCAGATAAGCAAGGTTATGTCAGTTATCCTGGCATTAACACGATTGATGAAATGACTACTCTTTTAAGAGCATCACGAGCCTATGAAGCCAATATCAAAATTATCAATACGGCTCACAGTCTTTATTTACAGGCTTTAAGCATAGGTGAAGAGCGATGAAAATAGAGGGTCTAAATCAACCACATTATTTAACTGAAAATAAACAATCCATAGAGCTAACTAAAGCACCAGAAGAGTCTTTTGGTGGTTGGGTGGCAGAAAAAATCAGCAGCGCTAACGATCAACTTAATGCCGCCGATCAAGCACTAAACCAATTAGCCAGTGGGCATGGAGAAAACTTACATCACACGATGATTCTCTTGGAAGAAGCAAAGCTATCTTTTCAATACATGGAACAAATCCGCAATCAATTAATGAGTGCCTATCAAGAATTATTAAGAGAGCAAATTTAAAGTGAATTACCTACAACAAGCCCTAACCTGGTTTAATGCCCTTTCTATGCAGCGCAAACTGACTCTATCAGTTGCTGTAGTGTGTATTGTTTTAATTACAACTTTACTTAGCTGGTGGACTTTATCTCCAACTTATGCGGTGTTGTTCAACCATTTAGATGAACAAGATGCCCATAAGATTTTAGGCCAACTGGAACAAGATAATATTAGCTATCAACTGCGTAGCGGGGGCAGTGATATTTTAATAGATAAAAACCTCATAGCTAAAACCCGTCTTAAAATTATGAGCAGCGGCATGCAATTCACTGGCAGTGTGGGATTTGAATTATTTGATAAAAGTGATTTTGGCATGACCGATTTCTCTCAAAAAATCAATTACCAGCGTGCCTTACAAGGAGAGTTGGAACGTACCATTTCCAGTCTTGATGAAATACGTTATGCCCGAGTACATTTAATCATTCCTGAAAGTCATCTTTTTGATAAGGAAGAAAACCAGCCGAAAGCAGCAATTACTTTGCATTTAAAAAATTCGTTAACCCCTAAACAGGTCAGAAGTATACAACAATTGGTTAGTGCCAGCGTTGCCCATTTAAGCGTTAACAGTGTGGTAGTGGTCGATCAAAATGGTAATACTCTTTCTCCCAGTGAAGAAGAGGACTCTTTAGCTCAGTTCACTACTAAGAAAAACATAGAACTGTATTTAAATAGTAAAGTGGCGCAAATGCTCCACAAAATCTTTCCTAAAAACCAAGTAGTCGTAAAAATAGATGCAACAATCAACTATGATGAGTTACAACGTGAATTGATTAAACCTCAAAGCCAAGGGCAAATTTCTCATGAAAAAGAAATAAATCACTCAGTTACAGGTAAAACAGAAAAAGATAAAACAAACCAAGATGTTACTCTGGAAAAATCGTATGAGCTAGGTAGTGAAAAGGAGTCATTTAAACGCGCCAATGGCACCATTGAACACTTGTCCATTAGCGTTGTTTTACCTCGAGATACCGATAAAGAAACCATAGCTCAGGTAGAACGATTGGTAAAAAATACCGTTGGATTTAATGCACAACGAGGCGATGTCATTAGTATAGAAGCCTTAATTACGGCAAAACCACAAGCCCCTCCCCCTGTTGTCCCCTTAACCGCAGAGAAGATCACTCATCAGTTTGACAAAACGGTATGGTCTTATTTTTTAATCCTCTTTCTTTTTATCAGCACGATGGGAGTTCTGGTAGTAAAAAGAATAAGACATAAAAGACGTCAGTTACTTCTAATTGAATTAACTCAATGGCTAACTCACAATGAATAAAGAATTCAAAAAGCTGTTATTAAAAATTGCTCAATTGTCGTTAAAAGACCAAAATTGGATTTTGAATCAATTATCGCCTCGTCAGCAAAAGCAATTTGTCCAGCAGCAAGGGATTGTATTACTGGACAAAGCGCGAAAATTTCGTAAATTACCCCTTTCTCAATTACCATTGGCTACCCACGCGCCACAATTACCTGATGTATGTAGCGGGCTGATGCGACTAGAACCGTTTTATATAGCCATCATTTTAGAGCAAGGGAATTTCTCCTGGACTCAACATTTCCTACGAAGTAATGAGCAAGGTGAACAAATAAAACGACTCATTGAAGAAGTAGTCTGCATGCTTAAACCGGCAACCAAAGCACATGCATTTCAGCAATGGCAAAGAGAATTAAGTTTTAAAGAACAGTTGGAGCATCTCCATGACTAAGATATTGAAAAATGCAGTAATCAGCTCAGAAGTTATGTATATAGCCAATGTCAATGCCGTTCCCCCATTCAATTTAAATGCAGATCTTGTGCCTGAACCAGAACAGTGCTCGTTTCTGAATATTGAAGAGATAGAGGCCATAAAAAATGAAGCATACCAACAGGGTTATGACTTAGGCAAGGAAGAAGGTCAGGCCATGGTCGAACAGAGAATGTTTCATTTAAGGCAACAAATTGAAGCCGCTTTGCAGGCAATACCTCAAGCCATAGAACAGAATCGTTTGGCGTTAAATCACGAAATAGCAGACATAGTACTGCATATAGTCCAACAATTTTTTATTGAAAACGAATCTAATCCTCAGGTGGTAGAACAGCAAATAAACCAATTACTAAAACAATTAAATAATAAACAATCAATAGAGCTTTATTTGCATCCCAAAGAAATTGAACTATTACAAAATGGAGAAATTCAACTCCATGCCAACCATTTAACTGGCTTCAAAATAAAAGCAAACGATAATTTAGCTTTGGGTGGTTACGTTATTAAAACCGAACATGGTATTTTCGATGGCAACATAGAAAAACAGATAGATCGGTTGAAAACATTGCTATTACGGTTAAGACACAGGGGCCATCATGCACCCGTGGATTAAACAACTATCGGCCATCGAACGCCTCGGGGAAATTGAGCAGTTTATAGGATTAAAAATGGTTGCTCACGGACCTCCTCAAGCATTTATAGGTGAGGTCTGTGACATTTTAGATCACCATTCGCAACCGATAATGCAAGCTGAAGTCGTGGGGTTTGAACAAGGAAAAGTGTATTTAATGCCTTATGATAATGCGGCTATTCGCATGGGCTATCAAGTCAGAGCGACTGGCGCTCCATTTTCTATCGCCGTTGGAGCTAACTTGCTCGGGCATATAGTCGATGCCTTTGCTCTGCCAATAGACCAGCAGGTTAAACTGTATTGCGATCATAATATTCAAACGAAAAATAAAAAAACAAATCCTTTTAAACGTGAGTCTATTTCAGAACGGCTCTCTACAGGAATTCATGCAATAGATGGCCTTCTTCCATTAGGTAAAGGACAAAGAATAGGAATTTTTGCGGGTAGTGGCGTTGGAAAAAGTATGCTATTAGGCACAATAGCGCAGCAGATTAACAGCGATGTTAACGTGATTGCCCTAATCGGAGAACGAGGCCGGGAGGTCAATGAATTTATTACGCATTATTTAAATGAAACGACCAGAAAAAAATCGGTTTTAGTCGTTGCCTGTAGTGATGAATCAGCGCTAATGAGACGTCAGGCTGTATATACAGCCACAGCAATTGCCGAATATTTTTGCCAACAAGGAAAAAATGTTCTGTTATTTATGGACTCTATTACTCGCTTTGCCATGGCACAAAGAGAAATCAGCTTAAGTTTAGGGGAACCCCCGACTGCCCGCGGCTACACGCCTAGTGTTTTTTCACTTTTGCCAGGAATTATAGAACGCACAGGTAATTTTAAGCATCAAGGAAGTATTACTGCTTTATACACCGTTTTGGTCGAAGGAGATGATTTTAATGAACCACTGGCCGATCATATGCGTGCACTCTTGGATGGCCATATTGTATTAAGCCGAGAGTTAGCGCAACAAGGTCATTATCCGGCGATTTCTATACTGCAAAGTGTTTCACGTTTAAGTAAACAACTTCTTTCTGTAGAAGAACAAAAGATAGTGCAACAAATTGTCTCCCTGCTCAGCATTTATCAACAAAATAAAGACTTAATTCAATTAGGCGCTTATAAACCAGGTTCTAATATCCATTTAGATAATGCGGTGCAACGCATTCAAGCCATCAATGAGGTCTTAATCCAAAGTGAAGGCCCTACCTTATCCGGTGTTGATCTCGTCAATCGCTTTAAGGAGATCATCCAATGAATCAATCATTAAATGCGCTCATGACTAAATTAGCCTGGCAACGTAATGAACTCCATACTCATTTGCACGCGGTGGATAACGAATCGATTAAAGTAAAACAGCAATTAGAAGAGATAGAGCAGCAAGTCAATCAATCATCAACCCGCTCTTCCACCGAAATTAACCCAGAATTGGAAATTAGTAGACTTAATTTTATTACTCTATTGCAACAGCAAAAAGAAGAGTTAATGGGAGCATTGAAAAACCATCAAGCCTTAGAAAGCAAATTAAAGGATAAGTTACAACGCGTTATGACTGAAATACGCATGTTAGAAAAATACTTGGATAGAGAACAACATAGCCAAAGAAAACAGCAAGAGAAAGTCCAGGAACAACACTTAGAGGAATGGGTGATACAAAGAAGGAATACTTATGAAGATCAGTGAGCCGTTAGTAGCAACGCCACAGCAAACATCCACTAAATTATCATCATCGCAAGATAATCTAGATTTTGAACTATGGCTTAAAACACCAACGAAACAAAACAGTGGCGATGAATACTATTGGCAGCATCAAGAGCAATTACAACAATCAGCGTTACAATTTGATTCGCTAACGTTAGCACACCAGCAACAACAAAATATAAAAGTTAGTTCTATTCAGTTAGCCTCCCAATTAACTGATTTACAAATCATGGATAGGCCAATAAATCGCGATAGTCTTAATGTCCTGCATGAGGAAATAAACAAGCCTGGTTCGTCTGCTGCTGAGGCACTCAACCTGTTAATACAAACGGAACAAAAGTCATCACCAACAATAATGCCTTGTGAAGTAAATAGTTCCTCATTAAGCATTAGGAACTCCATGGAACGTAAAGAAATTAAAGTAATTAATGATTCGAATGCTCGTTACACATTTAAAAATCATCATCTCTTTATTCAAGATCAAGAAGCAGAATTAACTCTTAACAATCAAGGGATGGATGCAAAAGAAGAAAAAGAACTCATTCAAACGATAAAGACGTTCCTAAAAGATAAAGGAATTGCCCTGAATAAGTTAATTATTAATGGAGTAAAATATGACTGAACCCGTTAGCGCCACCGGAATAGACCAAGCTGATTATTTAAAGCTGTTCATGCAAGAGCTTACTTATCAAGACCCGCTAAAACCGGTAGATAACCGTGAGTTTATGGCGCAAATGGCGCAATTTTCCTCATTACAAGAAGCAAGAACGACCAATGAGCATTTAATACAATTGCTCGGCATGACGAGCGGCAATCAAAGCCTGAGTTTATTGGGAAAAAAAGTAAGGCTTAAAAATGTTGAGGGTGAAGGTCGTGTATCAACAGTAGAATTTCATGACAAGGAACCACCGCAAATTACAGTAATTATGAACAATGGCGAAATCCCAAAGGTAGAGCTCGGACAAATTATTGAAGTAAAGGATTAACATGACCAATACCTATTATACCAGTTTATCTGGAATGCTTGCTGCTAGTTATGGTTTGCAAAATACATCAAACAATGTGGCCAACATGCAAAGTCCGGGCTTTAAACGAAGCGATGTATTTTATTCTTCTTTAGGCAATGGTAGTGGTGAAGAAGGATTAGGCTCGGGAGTCTGCGTCGAAGGAACCGCAACCAATTTTAGTGATGGTAAATATTTGGAAACCAGTAATCCATCTGACTTAGCAGTAATAGGACAAGGTTTCTTCATCGTAAGATTGAAATCAGGTGAACTACTTTATACCCGAGATGGGGAGTTTGGCTTTAATAATGATGGAGTTTTAATTGATAGACACAGTGGTGGTCAGGTTCAAGGCTATAACAAAGCAGGAAATCTGGTTCCCATTCATGAGAAAGGCCCCAAAAATGCTCCTGGTAAGGCAACTCGTGAAATTTTTCTCAAAGGTCAATTTATCCTTAAGGAAAAATCAGACACAGAAAAAAATCAGCCGGGATCGTTTAAAAACAAATATCAAGACATTAGTTTTTCCGTTATCAATGTCTTTGATGCTGAAGGTAAATCCCATGAGCTAAAGCTGCAATTTCAATCGACACCTGTGTTAGTGAATGGCGATAATACCAATATTCCTGATGATGGCAACAGCTGGGATCTGGTAGATATTACTTGTGGTGATGCAAACATTAATTTTTCTTACGATCAAAAGGTTATTTTCAATGGCATATCTCAAGGAGCCCAACTGGAGCATAGCACCATTCGCTTTACTTTAAACGGAACACAGGATATTGCCTTGCAATTTGGTAATTTTAAGGATGGATCAGATAATTCTGTCCAGCTGAAAGAATCCAAGTTAAATCCGGAAGGTACAAAAATAGAAAGCCTGCAAAATGATGGTTATGGGGAAGGGAAACAAATCAGTTTTTCTTTCGATGAAAACGGCCTGATCTCTTATAACTATGATAATGGGCAATCAATAGAGGGAACTCATGTTGGTTTAGCACGTTTTGATGACTTAGAGCACACTTTAGTACAAACCAAAGACAATTTATTTAGAGCAAAAAGTGATCAAGGTATACACCTGGGACGCGCTAATCGCGATGGATTTGGCAGTATTAAAGCAAAACAAATTGAAACATCCAATGTAGACTCAACTACCGAGTTCGCCAATATCGTTATTTTACAAAGGATGTTTCAGGCTTGCTCGCAAATAATGGATATAGACAAACAACTACTCGAAGGACTTGAATCGAAATGATTAAGCCGTTTAGATTAATTAGCTCTAGTGAAATGGCACAATTCAAAGCTCATTTCGCCCAAGTGCTTGACGATTGGAATGCAGAGTATGCCATGACTCCTCTGGCACTCAGTATCACAGCGCCACCTCACGATTATATAGCGCATGATGGCTTAACTATTTTTAATGAAAATAACCATTTAGCCATAGTTGAAGAACATTATTTGTCTGTATTCAATCAAACCCTATTCAGTGAAAATCACTCTTGTTTTAATGCGATTAGCCAGAAGCTCATGCTGATGTTAGTAAGTCGCTTACTCAAAATAGAAGAATGCAGTATTACAGAAACAATACAATCATCACCAAGTTGGTTTTATAAGGGCTCTACCTGTCTTTTTTTAACCTTGCATGCACACCACAATAATGTAACGTTTATTTTAAATCCTGCTTGGGTTTATCAGCATTTATCTCCTTATCAAAAAGCAACACATGATTTGTGTTTCCTAGATGATGCCTTGGCAGAAGAAGCATTGAAGGTAGAGGTAACACTACTTCCTTTTAATTTACCCATAGAACATCTGTTGACAATACAAGTTGGCGATGTGCTTGTTACCGATCATCCAACGAGTACTCCTTTGCAAGTCATTCATCAAGGCGAGTTATTAACACAGGCCGATCTAGGCCAGTCTTCACAACAAAAATCAATATTATTAAAGAGGTCTTTATGAGTATTACAGTAAAAAAAATAACATTAACTGAACAACAGTCACAAAATGAAGGTCAGATAATCAACAAAAACTATCTAGGTTTAGTGGGTAATATAGAAGTACAATGCAGTGTCCGTATTGGTACTTTAAGTATGACTATTGCTCAGTTAAAACAACTTCAATCGGATCAGGTGCTCCACTTAGATCAAAAAACTCATGAACCCATTGAACTGATTCTGAATAATAAGGTCATAGCCAAAGGAGAATTAATGAGCCATGAAGACCATTTTGCAATACAAATCACCGAGGTTACCAGTTGATGTGCCGCATTTCAGCCTTTCTTTTATTCTTTTTTCTTCATTCGCTCTATGCAGAAGAAGCAATAACGTTTAAAAAAGAACTTGTTGCTTCGAACTCATGGACTCCTTACGGCATTATTTTGCTTATTTTAGTGATGGCTTTACTTGTTCTCGCTAAAAACTCAAAAAGAATAATCCCTACCAATAACCAGTGCAGAGTCGTTGAAAAAATATCAGTCCATCATAAAACTAAAGTTTATGTTATTGCCTATCAAGACCAAAAATTCTTAGTGGCAGATAATCAAAACTCACTGGCAATACATGCCTTAAAAAATACATCCACAGAATCATGAGCAATAAATACCAATTAATGAGCATCCAACATATATTCCATCAGAAACAGACATGGTTGCAAAGAACGATAGACCGTATGAAGTGCCATAGAATGCACGCCCTCCTCTTGCTATTATGTTGCCCGGCCATAAGCATAGCAGCAAACGGTACTAGCATAGGTCCTATTCATTTTGATCAAGATCATATATCACCGGCGTTACAGGCTTTTGCTGTACTTACGGTTTTAAGCCTGGCGCCCAGCATATTAATTATGCTGTCTTCGTTTACCAGGATAGTTGTTGTACTTTCCATGCTGCGTAATGCTCTGGGATTACAGCAAACACCGCCGAATACCGTCATCATTAGTCTGTCTTTATTTCTTACTTTATTTACTATGATGCCTGTAGCACAGTCCATTTATAAGGAATCCTATAAACCTTATGAAGCACATCAAATTGATACTGAAACAGCATTGGAAAAAGCAACTAAGCCATTGAAATTATTTATGGTAAAACAGACACGAGAAAAAGACATGCAGGTGATTTTACAATTAGCGAAGGAACCTATGCCCTCCTCTGCCGAAGACATTAAATTATATCAATTGATCCCCGCATTTTTATTAAGCGAATTACAGACCGCTTTTCAAATTGGCTTTATGATATTTTTACCCTTTTTATTAGTCGACTTGATTGTTTCTGGCATTTTAATGACCATGGGTATGATGATGATGCCGCCAGTAACTATCTCCCTGCCCATTAAAATATTATTGTTTGTATTAATTGATGGTTGGGATTTAGTGGTTCAAGCTTTGGTGGGAAGTTTTCACTAGTTCTCTATCGAAATTTGTTGGTAACTTCTCAATAAGCCCGGGGAAAAATGCCATCCCAAACGAAGTGATGGATGTGCAAATTATACTGTCTTGAGGAGCTCTCACTTCGTTCGAAATGACGTTTCCTGTATTGATTGAGAAGTTAGATTTGTTGTGGAAACTGTAAAATAACATAATTATTTTTTATTTTATTTTCATAAGGATAATTAACAAAACCCTGTTCAAAATGGTTAAGTAATGGATACTTGTAGCAATATAATGTATACTGTGCTCGTATTTTTACAATATCTTGAGTAATAATACCTGTGTTCACGTATCTCAAGACGTAATCAAATATCTAAGGATGATATGAAGAATAACGTACCTTATGCAATATTTTTAAATAATTTTCATGCTTGTACATTACCTCAGAAAATTCAAAAAATACATAATTTGATTGGCTCGGGCAAGATTGAAGTTATTATACAATTGGCTGAATTAGATACAGCGTTTAATGAAATATGTAGGTTACCTGATTTTAATGAACAATGGATATCTGCCTGGAGCACGTATGGTGTGCTCATTACTAATGATGTAGATAAAAGGCTTTATGATCAGCCTAGAGCGAATAATAAATTTGAATTACTGCTCGGTATTTATTATTACTACCAAGCTTTAGATACCGCGAGTAAATTCAAAAAAGATTATTCTGCTAGTGAAATCAATTATCTTGAAAGAGCTATTAAATATAAGTCCATTCATGCGTGTCAGCGATATATTAAATATGTTTATAGTCAATTTATTGATAGTAAATATGAATATAGCAATGAATTGTTTTGTAAAGTAATTAGACAAATTCAACCGCTATTGCCTATATATGGCTGTTATGCTTATATTATGTTGACCGAGGCCTATGTTCGTTATGGACTATTTTTGAAAAGTTGTGGCCATACGGCTGATACAAATAAGGCGTTTTCATCTGCATTACAAGCTAGCCAACAAGCACAAAAAACATTTCAGCTTAATAGTGTGTCAATTTATAATGCAAGCTTTGGTGGAACAATAGCAGAGAGTAATTCTCTAGGACTAAGTGATATCGAAGATATATCAATATTAGTGCAGAATTTAGAACAGGGTGTAGAGCAAGAAGACCTCCTTAATATCTATAAGGAAGCCTCCCCCGCTTACACTCTTAATTAATAGGTATCTCCTGCTGCGGGGTAGGAACAATATCCTCGCTAGTTTTATTTTCAGCAGTAAATATTGATTTGCTCATTGACTCCACTAATAAACCAATGTTAACCGTTGGCTTTCGGACCGGAATTACTTCTTCGGTGTTATCTATGTCTATTGTTGGGACAGAGAAAACAGATTCAGATCCGCCCAGTTCAACATTTAAATTGAGTCCTAATGAAAATTTTGTATCAAGGTATTCTAGCCGTTCAGCGTCTGATGTAAATGCAGCAAATTTCTTTTGGTCAATTTGGTATGCAAGAATTTTATCTACATGCTCAATGCGTAACAACCCATTTACAAAAAGCTTGGACAGTATTGGATTATTAAAAAATATACCGCAGTGTCTCGACATGAATAATGCATTAATATTTTGCAAATTTGCCTCAGGATGTGCATCAAGACAAGACGCAATAATTTCGATTCCTGGCAGATTAGATTTTACAATATTGCAGACGGCCTTATTAACAGTTATTTCTTTTGGCACTGAAACCATCGCATTAAATAAATTGCGAGGATCGACTAATCCTTTCTGCATTAATTCCAAAACTGCCTTATTTGAGAAAACATCCTTAAAGTTCATATTTTCAAAGCAGATTTCCATAGGAGAAGCAAATGAAAACGCAAGTTCAAATAATGGATGAGCTTGAAATAGACCATTTTTATATAAGGGAAACTTTTTGCTGATTGTTAATGCCTTCGTTAAAAGACTATGAACTACTGGATATTTATCCTGATAGCATATATCAATAAGGGTGTTTTCATCAAAGTCACTAGTATTTTCCAGAGCAAATACTACCTCTCCTGACATCTGGGCAGCAAGTGTTTTAACTGATTTATTTCTAATTTTATTCTCAACTTTAAAGTCAGGATATAAATTAGCAGGCAAAAATGTAGCGAAGCGCGAGTTTTCTAAGATAAGACTTGCTTGCTTTTCCGGAAGAGCTTCTTTATTTTTTACATAATCAACATATTTTAATAACATACTGACACTTTGAGATGGATATATGTATTGGGGGGGCAACTCATTCCAAGAAAACAACGTATGCGTTTTATCCGTTGTATCTCCTGCAATATTATCCAATAAACCAGAAATTGCGGTATCACTAGCAGTAAGTAATAAATGATGGATACTGAATACAGGACAATGAACGGAATCGGCTTGAAAAACATCTCCTCCTGGAATCACAAAATGGATACCCAATTCATCAGCAATTTTAATGAACTCACTATAATAACCCGAGTACCCTCTATACTGATCGGCAATAAATGCTAATGGTTTTTTCCCTGGCTCAAAATATAGATCTACGGTGCAGTAATGAATGGTTTCAGGTGATCGTTGATGTGCTTTGCTGCGTGAGCCCACTTCAATCAAAAACTGATAATGCCCCTGAGAATTTTTCAATGTATCAACGTCCAGGGTACTTTTAAGAAATGATTGCAATTCATTTTTGTGCACAATATGAACATTGTGTAGTCGTCCTTGATTCTGGTATAATGCTACCATGCAACGAAGAGCCTCTTCACTTGCTATTACATCAGAGCCATAATGTGCTAGTTCAGCTAAATCATCACAAATTAAATCGGATAAGGATCGTCTCATGTTTAACTTCATATAATTAACGTAAATACAGTTGTACCATAATATTATTAAGTAAATATTAAACAGACGCTCTTGACGATGAAAAATCAATAAAAGTCCATTAAACTACATCCATTGCCCCTGTATTTTCATTATGCGAATTATAAACCGCTTTTAAATTGGTTTTATGAACGCTCTATCTCTTTTATTAGTCGACGTGATTGTTTCTGGAAGTTTAATGACCATGGGTATGATGATGCCAAGTATACGTAGAGTTAATAGAAAGGTGTCCCGATTGGTTTTTAGCTCAGTTTGTCAGACAATTTGTTACCTAATGGCGCTTACTTAAGAAAAAAACAGAAGAACTCGCCTTGATCATAGCGTTCCTGGATGCCAATCCGAGAGACCATGAGCGTAGCGAATTCCTTAAGTAAATGCCATTAGGCAATTTGTTGCCCGACATTTAATGATAAGCGATTATTATCTCAGGATGTGAATGACTTAATTATCAGCTTATCTAAACCATTTTTTTGGAATTCCTGTTGATACCGTTCCTCAAAGGCATCAATCCGTTTGCCCCGTTCCTTAATATCCATGTTGCTAAATGCCTCTTTACCCACTTCTTGAATAGCATCTCTCATTGCTAGACGGTGGGTAAGTTCATGCCAAAATATAGTATCTTCAAAGGGCTCAATAAATCGAGTTTGAAGTTCTTTTTCATAGCTTTGTGTTTCAAAATAGTCATTCAGTGTATTGTCGAATTCTATATACTGCTCCGCATCCATTTGTTTATACAAGGAAAATAACTTAGTCCTTAAGCCATGATGTTCCGGATGTTGGGTCTCAACCTCAGAAAAAGCTTCCAACATCCAACCTGCGACACAGACCATATCAAGCAATAACCGGTATTCTCTTTTAGTAATATCAATTGTCATTGTTTATCTCATTCAATTGAGCGGGTGATGGGAATCGAACCCACGCTATCAGCTTGGGAAGCTGAAGTTCTACCATTGAACTACACCCGCATAATGTGGAAGGAATATCAGGTTAACAAATTTTTCTCTCGCATTGAAGATGTCAGTAAATATTCTAGATACTGATCAATGGGTGAAAGTCAGGAAGACTGTACCCTATATTTCGTTCGTGCTGACCAGTCCCCAGAGAGGGCATACTCAACGCGAGATCAACAGGACTAAACTTGCTTCAGTGAATGCCATTAACTGTTCATGTACATCCAGGGATTTTTTCTTCCGTTTGATCCATATTTTATGCCTCAATAAGATCGACTCTATTGATTTATTTTCAGAACCATACGAAAACGCGCCGCGTTTTTCTTCATCTTTTCGTAGGCTTCGGGCGCTTTTTCAAAAGGCACAACTTCATTCATCGAGTGAACATGTTCCTGGCAGCTAAAATTCAAGGTGTCTTCAATGTCCCTTGCGGTTCCGGATGCTGAACCTTGAATGGTTTTTGTTCCAGAAATAAGTTGAGGAATTGAGATTTCTATAGGTTCATGAGAAACGCCAACAACGATTAATTTACCTCGAGCTTTTAGTCCGCCTAAAAGTGGTCCCATGGATTTGCCGTTGGCCGCAGTAGCCAGAATAGCATCAGCACCACCAAGTTTTAAAAGAGCTTCCGCAGGATCTTGCGCCTCACTATCGATATATTGCTCAGCCCCCAGCTCGAGAGCTAATTTTTCT
Source organism: Legionella fallonii LLAP-10 (assembly GCF_000953135.1). NCBI lineage: Bacteria > Pseudomonadati > Pseudomonadota > Gammaproteobacteria > Legionellales > Legionellaceae > Legionella > Legionella fallonii. The sequence continues at coordinate 2,310,853 of NZ_LN614827.1, forward strand.
TTTTCTTTACCGCGAGCAATAGCTATGGTGTAAAAACCCATATGTCGAGCAAATTGGACACCCAAATGCCCAAGTCCACCTATGCCTTGTATTGCTACAACGTCTCCTGGACGAAGATTAGCATTACGTAAGGCATTATAGGTAGTGACTCCAGCACAAAGCAATGGAGCGGCATCTTCAGCATTTAATTCGTCGGGCAGAGACGCAAGAGATCGCGCTTCAACAATGACTGATTCGGCATAACCGCCATCCATAGAAAAGCCCGGAATGATTAGCTTTGCGCAATTGATAAAATCTCCGCGACGGCATGACTCACATTCACGGCATTCGCCACCAAACCAACCTACACCAACTCGCTGTCCGATTTTCCAATGATTAACTTCTGCGCCAACCGCATCTATTCGGCCTGCAATTTCATGGCCCGGTACTAAAGGATATTTGAGTCCAGGCCATAGTCCCTCAACAGCCATCACATCCGTATGGCAAACTCCCGCGGCTTCAACACGAAGACGAACTTGGCCTGGCCCAGGCTCACGTAGAGGCCTTTCAACCAGATTAAGCTTACCTGGTGTAGTAATTTCTATTGCTCGGTATGTTTTCATTGACATCACTCCTTGAAGATTGGTGTTTGCAGATGAGGATAAATTGACTTTATCTTTGTATCACAGAAACACATCCCTACGTGTTCTTTGAAGTATAATTCATTCTCGCCTTTCGGCAAGTCAGCTTATATCAATCTATATCGTTTACTTGGAGCGTATTACCACGACAATCCTCTTACATGTTCTGTTGTTGGATCAAAAACTTAGAATCAGCCTCTTGCTCCGGCTCAAGAGCCGGAGCAAGGACTGGAGATCTAGAACGACAAAATAGCTGGTGGTACCACGTTATCAATTGTTCCGTTGATCCCTTTTGTCATTTTACAAGAGTCAGTTTCATGGACAAAGAAAAAGGATCTGTTGTTTGCCAGATTAATTGCTCCTTTGATGAGTAATCCAATACCTAAAGTTCCAATTGCTAAAGCCAGATTGGTTAGAAAATCGGACCAGCCTCGGTGTTGATCAAGCTCCTTTCGTGCTTCTTTAATAGAAGTATTACAATTCTTTTTAAATACTTCATAGGATTGTGAAGTAGGCTTATTAGAGAAATAAATCGCCCCGGCATCATTTAACTTGTCATACAGATCTAATGCAGCCTTGTGGGCTTTTTCCATTCCTCGCTGGTCTAGCTCAACTATTTTATTATCTAGCAACTTAAGTTGCGCTGCAAAAGCCTGATGATTCTGTTCGTGCTCTTGTTTTACAATAAGCTCTTGAGCTTCACGCGCTTGTCGTGCTTTCTCTGCGCGACGCTCTTGCTCTGCTTGACGCTCTTGTGCAAGACGTTGTTCTTCGGCACGACGCTCTTGTTCTGCTTGACGCTCTTGTGCAAGACGTTGTTCTTCGGCACGACGTTCTTGTTCTGCTTGACGCTCTTGTGCAAGACGTTGTTCTTCGGCACGACGTTCTTGTTCTGCTTGACGCTCTTGTGCAAGACGTTGTTCTTCGGCACGACGTTCTTGTTCTGCTCGACGCTCTTGTGCAAGACGTTGTTCTTCGGCACGACGTTCTTGTTCTGCTCGACGCTCTTGTGCAAGACGTTGTTCTTCGGCACGACGTTCTTGTTCTGCTCGACGCTCTTGTGCAAGGCGTTGTTCTTCGGCACGACGTTCTTGTTCTGCTCGACGCTCTTGTGCAAGGCGTTGTTCTTCGGCACGACGTTCTTGTTCTGCTCGACGCTCTTGTGCAAGGCGTTGTTCTTCGGCACGACGTTCTTGTTCTGCTCGACGCTCTTGTGCAAGGCGTTGTTCTTCTGCACGACGCTCTTGTTCTGCTCGACCGCCCTCTTTCACCGCTGGCTCTACACGATGCCCTTGAGTTTTTCTCATCTGCCCTGTTAATTCTGTTGCTTGAGCAAATAAGTCATTAAATTGTCTTTTTGCTGAAACCTCATTAAACTCGGTGAGTACCTCGTTAACTGCTGAAAATCGACCTGATTGTTTAACTCTATTCCTAACTACACTATAGTTGTATTGAAAGTCATCCTCAGCATTCGAAGGCATGGCATGAGATCGACTAAAGTTGAACATAGTTAACGTTTTTGCGGTTCCCACTACTAAAGAAGTTGGAGGTGGTTGAAGGCAATTAATTAATGCATCAAAAGTTACTTTCTCGCCTTTTTTATTAGCAACAACTTTAATGTGCTCATCTAATTTGGGGTAGTGTCTTAATATTTCTTGAACTTTTCCTTTATCAAGTACTCCCTCTGTATTTTGCATTTCAATAACAAGTCCATCTAGATCTGTGTTGAACAACTCTCCTGCCTGAGCATAAATTTCGTCGTCCAATAATTCTGGTGCTACGGTTCGAACGGTTTGCCTATAAGTATCGAGCAACTTGCCGTAATCCTCAAATAACTCTTCACCTTGATGAACAACCACTCCCTCCATTACTCGTCTAATAGCGTGGCGAGCTTCGCGAGAAACTATAATAGAAGTTGAGAGGTGCTTGGTAGAATAGAATTCTTTTCGCTGTCCATTAAGCCATTTCATGGCGGGCTTAAAATTATTATCTCCGCCACACTCCAACGAGTTACTTATTGTAACCCCATTATCTTTTAAAAGAGGTTGATATAAACTTAAGTAGGCTGTACTAAAACAACTCCCTAATACCACCGCAGAAAATTGGCTACTTTTGTTATTTAAGGCATCCGTAATACTCACCAATTGTTGCCTACTGAGATTACTTGAACCTTGGATTGGAGCTCCATGTCCTCCTCCAAGGTACAACATATCAAAATCGGTATTTGTGGGTATTTTTTCCAATTTTTCTATGATATAAGCAGCATTTATATCGTTGACTATTCCAATATTATCTAGCCCATTAAGATGATAGATAACATGATTTCCTGTTTTTTCTTTAACAGTTTCGTAAATATAATCACGCACCGTTTGTAACTTAAATAAGGCTAGAGCTTGGTCTAACTGGTCGCCAATAGATACGGCATCGGATCGCATAAGATTAATTAATTCATTAAATTCTCGCGGGGCTTGTTGATTAGGCTCTAAACCATCTAAAGCAACTTTTAAGTCACTATATGCAATCCCTTCGATATTTCTTATAATCAAAGCTTTTCTAGTCATTGGAACAGGTGGTTGTATTTCCTTACGCTTGAATTTTTCAGGTAACTCCGTAGCTGTCATTTTAATCCCATGATGATCCCGGCCATCTTCTTTAAATCCAAGATTTTTGTAAAACTGGATAGCCTTCTCGTTATCATGATCAACATGTAGTTTTATTGCGAACGGACGCTTGCTTTTTTTAGAATTTTCATCCTCTTGTAACATCACTTTTTCCATAAGTACGGTACCAATACCGCGCTTCCCAGCTCTAGGATCTGAACCTAGATTGCTAATATAGGTATGGCCTTCTTCTTGTGTTGCAAAAATATATCCAAGTATTGTGTCGGGCTGTCCTTCATCATAAAAAACATGGCAACTGTCTTCGTTAAAAAATTGATTGAAATCGGTTTCCCTCCATCCACCTAAGGGATCAACGACACTGAAAATGATTTTATCTAAAGTAAGAACTTGGTCTTTATCTTTTAGAGCTAAAGAACGAATTGGCATAATAATGTTCAACTAAACGAGAAAGTAATAATATAACAAATTAAAGTTAAGAAATTATTAAGCACATTAATCATTAAATAGATTTAATGCGATTATTTTACGCATCAATGACTTAAGCATTTTTGCAAGTCATGGCTACGAAAAGTTCCCCTCCCTCGTACGAAGAATTTTGTTTGGAAAGAAGTCTAATAAATCGCGGGAAGTGCTAAATATGGTATAAACTTGATAGAGGCAATAACTTTCTTAAACTCAAAATGTGTCTTGCATTAATCGCAGTGAAACAACATCCTGAATATCCTATTATTATTTTATCTAATCGTGATGAGTTTTACATAAGACCCACAGAGCCGGCCCACTATTGGCAGGATTCTCCTCGCTTATTTGCAGGACAAGATTTAGTTGGCGGTGGTAGTTGGCTTGGCATCAATAAAAATGGACAATTTGCGTTGGTCACTAATTATAGAAATCCCAAAGCTTATGATACCTCGCTGTTATCGAGAGGAGTTCTAGTCAAAGAGTACTTGCAAAAAAATATTGATCCATACGCTTACATCAAAACAATTAGCCCATCCGCCCATCAATATAATTTATATAGTTTAATTGTTGGGAATTTGAATGAAATCTTTTACTACTCCAATGTAGAAGAAAAAACTATAAAATTAAAGCCTGGTCTTTATGGTTTAAGTAACCATTTGTTAGATACTCCCTGGTATAAGGTATCAAGGATAAAAAAATTATTTAAACAAGCGCTCTCTAGACAAGTCGCAGCAAATACACCCGACCAAATTGAGGCGCACTTATTTCCGATTTTAGAAGATCAAACCCCTGCCCCAGACAATTTATTACCAAAAACCGGTGTAACACAAGATTTAGAAAAAGCCTTAAGCTCCATTTTTGTAAACATACCTCAGCATGATTATGGAACCAGGAACTCGACACTGCTTTTATTTTCTAAAAACAAGGTTTATTTTTCTGAGAAAGTATTTAAAAACGCAAAAATGATTTTTAATCAAAGACAGAACATTATTCTGACCACCTAAATCATTGACGTAATGATGTCAAGTTTTTAGCCTTGATTACGACTTCGTCTCTATCAAAGCTTTGGCTAATAAACATTAAATTTCCCATCTAGATCTCAACAAGGTAATAACTACGCATTATGGACTGAGAGAGAAGGCGGATCGATTATCTCGTCTAAACATTGCTCCTTGTTGGCTTTATCATCAGGTATTGTTTCAGATTTAAAAAATCTCAAATGCCTAGCTTCAGCTATTTTTTGATTCTGCTCATCAAGATTTTCATTAAGTATTTGATAAAGACCAGCAATACCATCGAGCATTAGGGCATGCAACTGATTAAAAATATTGCCTGCGTTAGGCTCTAAACTCAATTTATTGCGAACCAATTTTCGAAAATGATAATCTTCTGTATATTGGGCTCCATATTTATCTGATAAATAGTGTTCAAACTGATTTATTTTTTCCTCAGGGATATTCAATGACATAAGATGATGTTGATTTTCGTCACTCAATCCGTCGATATTAAGAATATAATCATCAAAGGCTTCTTTCAGCGCTATTTTATTCTCTTTATTGATTTTTGATTGAAAATAATTGCGAGCTAAATGTCTTATTTCCTCCAAAACCATATCTTCGGTGAAAATGACAATTAGAGGATGTCCCAAAACAGATTGGAAAAGTCTACGCTTTACATCAGAAAAACAGGAGGGTCTATCTCCAGTCAAGTCATCATACTCTTCCGCTTTTCCTTTCTCATTAATTCGCGTACCATCCCAATTATGTGCACGCCCAATCAGCGCCAGTTCATCAATAAAATGGTCTAATCGACTTTCGAGGGTATGACCATCTGTCGGTGGTATTGATTCATCACCTGCAGCAACCCAAAATAAGGCAATTAAAGGCTGATATTCTTCAAACGTCGCCCATCTCGCACCTGTTTTAACATTACGATACACGTAAGAGGCTTCGGGATTCATCCATGGATTAGGCTTTTGCAGATATCGCCAAGCCGTGTGCCCCTTATGTTGGTAATAAGCTTTTAATGCTTGTTGGTGTTCATTTTCACTCAGTTTCAGTTTCTTAAATTCAGCAAACTCCATAGGAAGAACAATTTTTTCTTCATTATCACCCATTATGGATGCTGGATTTTTTTCATAGCGCCCTATTAATTGGGCGCGCAACTCATTGATAAGATTATTGACGCCTTTGGATTTCAGCATAGATTGATAATGTCGAATAGCACTATCCAACCGTTTTTTTTCCCCTGTAGACAGCGCAACCATAGAGGATTCTTGGTCTAGGGCTAGCTGACCTAAATCCACTTGCCCACTAATTTCCGAACGATAAAAATTATTTTGCTCCGTGAGCACTCACTCTCACTTCAGGTATATTGAGAAAAATGGCTAATAATAAAAATACTGTATTTCTATTTAACTTAAGGGCTGTCGCCACATCTTGAAGCTTTGGTAAATTAACAGATTGAGATAATGCAATAGCTATCCATGCTTGTTTTTTAACCATTGGTTATTAAGCTTAGGTAGTGATTTATTTAAATGAGGCATTAAATTATCAGGTTTTGCTTTCATTAGTGAAAGCACAGTATCATCTAGGGATTCGTAGAATAATTGATTGTCATACCACATCGAACAAGGTATGAGTTTGGCTTGCTTATGTTTCATGCGCTCCGCATGTGTCTTGAATTTCGGCATATTTTCTCGCAAAAACAATCCATTATGGCCTACATTTTATCACATACGCTGATAGTTTGAAACTACCGACCAAACTACAAGTTGGTCGGTAGGGTTTCTGACCTTTAGACACCTTGGACATCAGAGATTAATGCCTAATGGTTTGTGATCTCTCAAGTTCAGCGGACTCATCGTCTTCGTGCATGTCCTTGATTCGAGCTTTAAATTTTAGCGTAGAATCTTTAGTATCTATCTGCTGAACCTTTGTGCTTTCTCGTGCTGCTACGAGCTCATCTATCACTATTTCATCCTTATTATCGACAGTAGCGTCAATACCATCAACCTCTTGTTCTGAAACGGCTACTGTGAACTCTGAGACGACTTCTTTTTTAGGTCCTACTTCTAGCACTACCGCTTGACGTTGTTGTTCTTCCAGAGCTTGTTCACTTATTAATCCTTTTACTCTAGACTCTCTTGGCTGTACTTCCGCAGCTTCTTTCTTAACGATCCTTTCCGCCTCAATAATAGAAGCCTCGGCATGAAGTTCAATTGGTTGTTCAAGCCCATGCAATTGTTCGCGTTGTACATCCATATCACGCTTCACATCGTAGAACTCTGGCGGCATAAAGGCCAATGTTGTAGAAGCTGAAACCTCATTTTCAATTATTGTAGGTAGATCGAAATGCTCATCAAAGAAAGCAGTCTCTTCACCCTCCAGCTCTTGAACAGTAACATGGTGCTCCTTGGTGAAAATGCCAAAGAATTTTTTAATGCCATCTATCAATTTATTAATTGCAGACAACTCTCCTTTTAATTCTTTAACCTTTTCAGCATTTGCAGCCAGCTTTTCTTTAAGAACAGCATATCGTTCATCAATAGCCTCCATTGCCGCTTTTCTTTGTGCTTTCAGTTTAGCGATTTGATCGTCAATCTCTAAAACTTGCGTATCCATCTCGACTACTATTTCATGGCTGGTCATAAACATCCTGCGTTTTTGACCGTCTAATGGTTCAAACTCTATAGGACGATTGGCCATCGGTTTATAATGTCCCAAAAGTTCAACCAGGGCTTTTTGTCCTGATAACCGCTCAGCGACGTCATTAATCATAACATCCATTTCTGATTGGGTTGTTGACATATTTTGATTCGCTAATGCTTGTTTAACAGCAATAGCTATTTCTTCCCTAGAGATAGGATGAGTTTTAAAGTCTAATAATCTGATTGGTAATGCATAATCATTTTTAGGAAGTTTGGCCGTAGTAAGGTCGAGAACACGCTTATAAAACTCTGCTTGTTCCTCGCTTGCATTTTCCGCTACATCAAGAAAATCTCTTAAGACAAAGTGGCGGATGTCTTCTTTCATTGCCGCAATATTCTTTTCTTTATTGACTCCAGCAATTGGTGAATAACACAATCTATTCTTTATTCGACTTACAAAATAATCAGCATCATTGTAACCATTTTTCTCGGCAAAGACCTTAGCAATCCCCAATATTTTCTCCTGAAGCTGCTCAGCGGAAAGTTTTGGCTGAGCACTCCTGGCTTTAACAATCTCTTTTTTCAAATCCGCAATAAAGGCATTGGATGCTTTATTCCTATCCGCCTCATTTTTCGCCTCATCATCTATGGTTTCACAATAAATGTCATAAAACAGGTTCGTGAAGACCGACTCAAATTTTTCTCCCCATACTTCAACGTTATCATTTAGTTTTGTTTGCTGTGGTCCTTTCTTCTTCTTTCCACCACCGCTCACCGCAATACGAGATGGCTCTTGGCTCGCAGCAAATAAAGCATCCATCAGTACAGTATTGTAAGATTCATAATTCATAGAGTCGGCAAGTCTTTTTTCCGCAATGGTATAAACTCTATTAATCTCAGCCTCTAGTTTTTGCTCCAACTCTTCGGCAGACATTGCCTTAGTTTTGTTTGCTTTATAAAGTTTGTTGACACAATGAGCAGCAGCCTCGTCTACTCCACCAAACCATTGCCCATCGAGTTGGAAACCAAATTCTTTAGCACCTTCAAGTTTAGTTCGGGAAAAGTACTGTACATAGTTCAACGCATTGGCTCCATAATTATTCCAATCTTTATAATCTAGAAAAAAATGCATCGCTTTTGGGAAACGATCGGTTACTTTTGTCGAGCCATCAGTAATAATTTGTTTTCTTTTGTTTTCTAACGCTTGAATTTTTTCTGCATAATCTTCAAGCGTATATCCCTTCAAACCTAACGTCTTTTTTAGCGATTCTTTTTGCGAATCATCTGCTTTAAGTTGTTTTAATTGCTCACCTCTAGGTTTCTTCGATAGATCCCCTCTAATCTCTTTTACTTCTTCTAAGAGAGCTTTTCTTTCTTCCATAGCACTATCATGCTCTCTCTTAATTTGCTCTGCAATTACCTTAATTTTTGGGCGTTCCTCTGCAGCAAAACGTTTATTTAATTTGGAAGAAATGAATACCTCAGCCTGAGACTCACCTTCCCCTAGTGAAATAGTTACTCCATTTCGTTCATGTTTTTTGCCTTTCTTATCAGTAAATTTTAATTCTTTAGTTTGCGCAATTTGCATGTGAAGATTTTCTTGAGCTTTTCCAGTAAAACCCCATTTTGCTAAATGGAAAACTGAATCCTTCTCGGAAAGATTTTGCGTCTCTTTAAAGGTAATATCCAATGACGGTTTAAGTTGTTCTGGGGTCACAATTCCTGCAAAAGAATCAGCTAATTTTGCAACAGTATCCCCTGTCACCGCATGCCGATAAGCTGCAAAATTCAATTTTTTCACCAAAGGATCTTTTAAAGAAGCAATTTCTGGTCCAGCTAAAGGAACAAGAACTTTCACTTTAGAAACATTATTTATTTCTGTAGATCTTATATCATATAAGCTCCAGCCATCCACGGGTGATTTCTTAAATTGATTGGCCTCATCTTGGTTCATTAAAATAACTTTTGGATCTCCTACTTCTCGTGCCACGAAATAACGAACAGGAGGTATAGGATCTTTATAGGTTGAGCTACAGCGAATAGGATCTGCCTCATTAAACAAATTCTGCATATGGGCTGTTTCGCTCGCCAAAACTAACTTACTTATTTTTTCTGGCGCAGATAAATAATCTATAGAAATAGCTTCAAAAGGTACGTCATGTTTTGTGAGGACACTGTCAACAACAACCTCTTCATTATTGACCTCAGAAAATGAATGAGTTTGGGTTTGACTTTGACTTTGGCTTTGGCTTTGTGATTGACTCTGAGATTGATTTTCAGTTTCAGAGTGGCCTTCAGATAAGGCATTACCGCTGGCAGAAGGAATAACAAATTTATCGCTCAACTGAGCTTCACGTCTTTGGATAATCCTCTCTTTCATTGCATCGTAAGCATTTAGATCGTCACGTTGCAACACAGGGTGTCCCAAATCTTTTCTTGCTTGATTAACAGCAGTATAAATAGATGCCATTCTCTCGTCGAATGATTTTCTTAAGCCCTCGACAAATTTTTCTTTTGTCACCTCACCATAGGTGCCACCATATTTAGCCTTCAAATCAGATAAGCTGCCAGAAATAAAAGGTGAAATCTTATTGAGCTCGCTGATACAATCACTAAATGTTTTGATTTGCGATTCACTCCAGTCCCCAGACTCCATCAACTTGGTTATCTCTGCCTGTTGCTGTAAAATGGCGTTTTTGACTACGCCATCCAGCTCCATCGTTAATACAGAAACATTATTTGAATCACTTTTGAGTTCTTTTTGTCTTAACCAAAATGCAATATCGTTTCCTGTGAGCCCTTTGGGTCTATCGCTATTCTTAAGGTTCAGATCGATAAGGATTTGCTTTTCCAAAACATCAGGCACAGCTACAGAGAATGATTGACCAGCTGTCTTATCAACAATTTTTCTCATTCTCATAATGGCTTGTTTGTAGTCATTGTTAGTGACGGTAAAGTTTAAGGTCAAAACAGCATGGGCTCCATCCATTTGTTTAATGTCCGCACCTCTTGAGTGGCTTTGATCATAGTAAGTAAAATAACTTCCATGTCGATCGGACTCAGCCACCATTTCTGGGGTTAAATCAACGATGGTTTCTTTATTATGCTCATCTACGGTAAGAACCTTTTTCATATTGGTCACATCATCGTAGAAAATAACACCTTTTAGTCCTTTTAGTGGCTCCTCTTTCTGCCTTAGTTGAATTGCAATTTCTTTTGCCACACCACGATTACCGATCTTACATAATCCACCCACATCAATCATTGTTCTTGTATTGTCTGAAAACGATTTGGCTAATTGTGTTATCAAAGCAGCTGTATAGCCTTCGTCTGCTTCTGTAAAACTTGCCGTATCCAGTGAGGTGGTTCCTTGACAATTTTGTCGTCCCATAATACCTAAGGTCATGTTTCCATCGGCAGCAGGGTCAAGCATGTTTTCTTTAAAGTGAGATGAGGTGTCACCAGCAGTTCCTGAAAATCCAATTACAGCATCTTCAGTCGTTCCTTGCTCATAGCGATTACTGTTTGCTTTTCCAGAGTCAAACTTGATCTGCTCTTGAATAATGGTACGCGCTAACATCCGTCTAAATGCAGGGCCCTTATCGAGAGTAGCAAAGTACTTTTCTCTTTCTGCATTTCTGAAAATAGGATCTTCTATTTCTGCTAACTTTTTAATTTCATTAAAAATAGCAAGAAACTCAGGTTCAATATGTTTGCCTGTAGGATCCAAGAAGGGCTTTTCACCAACCCCACTTCGGATGGAGTCAATTAAAAATTCTAAATGAGGGATTTCATTTATTTCTGTTCTAGGATCAAGATAATACAAAAAGGTTGTGATTGCTGTAACCTCTGGATTATCAAACCTTGACCCCTGTGGCTTCGGTGTGTTTGCTGCAGAATAAGGAATGGTAATTAATAATGGCTTGGTAGATTTGGTTTCCTTTCCTGTCTTAAGCGCATCATAATCGTACAACTTTGAACCATCGCTAGCATTTTGAAACCATACTCCAAAGTCAGTACCAGGTTCTTTTTCAGTAAATACACTGAGCATCACTGGATCAGTAAGAATAGCTCGCATTAAATATATTTTTGTACTGTTAGAAGGGGTAACTGTTTTGGGCTCTTCCACCTCTAAAGACGTCACATAATTCAAAAGGCTATGCTCGGCATCGTCAGCAATATTAAATTTAGCAAGTAATACCTCTGCCAACTTAGCAGGAGTCCTGTCTTCTGCTCCTCGTATTATTTGAGTAATCACTTCTAATGGGTAAATTTCATCCGGATTAATAGCGACTTTTTCACCAGAGGTGTAGTTTACGTCCGTTGTCGCACTATCTTGGGTGGCATCTAATTCATCAAATATTGAAACGGTTGTTAAGGAACGAATCTCATTGAGTATTGAAATACATTCTATGAGTTCTTTACGTTGTAAAGTTTCTTTAGGGTTGAGTCTAAGCAACATATCTAAGAAAATCTTTGATTGACATTCCATAGAGTTGCGAACGCTAGGTGCTTGCACAAGTACTTCTCGATTCTCTCTAATATCCTTATATAAGGAGAGTCTTTTCTTCAAGTCTTCCTTAGCATTTTGAAACGATTTTAATCGGGGGCTGTCCAAACCCATTTCAGGTTCAGGGTCGGCCTCAATTCGATAACGTTGGAAGTCATCTTTTACAGCACGTCCAGCGAGTAAATTACTTAATGTTGAAGACATGTCTGCTGTATTGGTTTCAAGTGCTGATTTTGGCACTATAAAGCGAACCAGTTTTTCTCCCGTCTTATATAAAGCAACCAACGGTAATAAAGTGGTCTTACCAAATCCCATCCGTGCTTGAGCTGAATCGATTTTATCGGGATTAGTTTCATCATCCAGGAGTAGCCCACGGAATATATTCACTTGACGAGTATTACAACGATGACCAAACTCAGATTCAAAAAGTAGAAAGGCTCTTTGCATTTTTCGTTCTTGTTCCACTATTTGGGGATCAGTTACAGTTGTATCTAACGCAATTTCAGAGTCAAGTAATCGGTCTAATTGGTAGTTTCTTTTAATATGCAGCATTGAAACTGCTTTGGCATCTTGTTTTAGTTTGAATGTACTTTGTACATCATTTAGGTGATCCAACTCAGTTTTATAATATAACAATCGAGTCATACCATTATTCAATACAATCTCAACTTGCTTACGATCGGTTCCTTCGGGGAATTTAGAAAGAATTCTACCGTAATCATTTAAGAGATAAGCGGCATTGAGCTCTGCAAAAGTAATTCGTGGAGATGAGTTGCCTAAAATGGATTCTATCTTATCTTTAGCCTCCAAATACTCCATATTGCATTTAGCCTGTGCTTCAGTGACTTTTTCAATTAATTCATCCCTGGCTCTATCTTTTATGGAATAGGTTCCACCACTAACGGCAGTTTGGTATAAAAATGTTTCGAGTCTATCAGAAATAGCACGCATCTCACTTCGTGCAAAACCTTTTTCAGTGAGATAACTTTGAATTTTCGCAGAAGAATAAAACTCACTGGGATGGCGTGCTAGTTGATATTTATCTGCCCCTACAGCCCGCAGCCATCCATCTTTCTTCATTAACTCAAATAATTCCGCAACATTTTGTTTACTTAACCCTCCAATTCCAGCATGTCCTGGAGTGACACTAAACAATTTTTCCAGAGTTTTAGTATTAAATAATCCATAGTTCTCGTAATAATAGCCATCTTCTTGAGCTTGGACAGAATCTTGAAATTGAGCTAATCCCTCTCCTTTTAGCCTTTGTTCAAGATCCAATTGAGCGGCATCAACGAGTGACTGAGGATCGCTATGCAAGTTAAATTGAACTAAAGAACGAGCCCCCATTGACTCAATAGGCATATCTGTTGTTTTTGTATTGATGCTTATCGCTTTTTTCTCACCGGTTAAAACAGGGGTCACGGGTTTTGTAAAGAAGTTTTGTAATGTATCTCCCTTGTTTGCAGATAATTGTTGCAATTCCTCTGTTGCAAACTCAGATTGTATCGCTCTCCACAGTTCGGAAAACTGAGCTAAAGGAAGTTCTTCAGATAGCCCTTTTAGATCTTTCACTTCATCATGAAATTCTGTTAATAGCTCGCTATAGGCTTCTCTATCCCATGTGTCAAGTTTACCTGTGGCACATACTCCTCTTTCTAATATATGATGTTGGAGTTCTGTACCAATCAGCATAATTAGGGCTAATCGATCCTCTTTTGTTAATTTTCCTTCTTCCTTCAAGTCTGTAAATTTCTGCTTAAGGTTTTTTAATTGCTCTAATTCACTAGACTTTAAGGGAGTTCTAGGAACATTGGCTCCCAACAATTGGGTTAAAATTGAAGTTTTACCCTCTATTGATCCAATATGAAGTATACTTTGGAAGTTTTTGGCTTTTAATACGCTTCCTTTATCATTATAAGATCGAAGGTAATCTGCTGTAGCATAAGCTTGATTAAGCGCTTCCTTGCCCTGTAAATAAGATTGTTTCGCTGTATCATAATTAGTCGCTAATGTATCTCTATCTTTTTCACCCTCTTTAAATTCCTTATAGGCTTTGTGCATTGCCTTTTCTAACTCTACCAGCTCTGTTTCTAGGGTTATAATTTTTGGTGATTTAGCAATAAAAATAAAATATTCAGGGCTAGTAATTTCTCTAATTTTAGCCTCACACTCCTTAATCTTTAGAGCAATTTGTTCTTTAGCCTGTTTACTGAGTAAACCAGAACCTTCGAGTAATTTAATTCTAGATTCCGCTTCACGTATATCCTTCTCAATTTTTCCTCTAGCTTGCACACTGAGTGAATCAGAGCCTAACTCTTCTTTTAGCTTTATCACCTGCCCTTTTAACCTAGGTACTTCATCTTTTAATTGTTGTATTTGCCCTTCTAGAGCCTGCACTTCTTTTATTTCAGAAAGGGATAATTTTCTTTCAGTGTATGCGCTACCCTCTGCCGTTACTTTAAGATGTCTCACTGATGAAGTATTAGCAAGGGTAGGACTATCTGAAAGGAAATAATCTGTTGTTTTATCATTGTAAATCACGAACTTAGCAATGGATGGCACATAAACAGTGTTTTTATCAACACTAATCATTTCATCAGCAGGGAAGATCTTAGATAAATCGTGGGCAATAGAGTCCTCGTCAACTGCTAAATTAATAGCAACTGGCTTGCCACGATGATCTAATAAATTCCCACTCCAGATTTCATTACCTTGCCCTTTTGACACTTTTAATATAGGGGTAAAGTCTGCAGTGTAGCCATGTATTGCGCCTGTTGAATCTATAAAATAATGTTCTGCTTTAACTCTTCTTTTTAATGCAATGGGTACTGAATCCATCATATCGGGTTGGATGTATTGAAGAACTTTAGAGCTGCCATCTAAGGTTTTTAATTCTCTTTGAATGACAAGACTTCCATCTTCCTGGGGTGTTATAGACGCTTTAATTTTAGTCTCATTACCCTCATCTTCCGTATAAATATAGCCCCCGTCTTGTGGTTTAAATGGGAGATTATCTATACCCAATACTTGTAATGCGATATTAGATTGAATATAAGCTGGCATCACTCCTAACTTATTATTACCGAGATAAATAACACCATGTAAAATATCTAAACTTCTATTGGACCCTAATGAGATAAATCCAGGAAGACCTTTAGAGGTGGTCGGCTTCTCAGCAGTAATAGTTACTTTTGGACCGTCAAATTTACGATCCTCCACATACTGACTAAAAACTTTCTTGAATTGTTCAGCACGACCATTCTCATGCAAATTACTAGAGAAGTTAACTAAACTATCTTGCAGTTTATTTATATTTGACTGTAATAAGCCCATCTCTCTGCTAAATTCAAAATTCTTACTAAGATTAGCCAGTGTATCTTCATTGGCCTGATCAAAAATTGATTGATAAGCTAAATTAGAACATATTAATTTGGCATGAAGCTCATCTAATCTAGCCTGATCGACTGGAGTTTTGTTTCGCTCGATCTCAATTTTGAGAGCCAGTATATTAACGTCTCTAGCAAATCCAAATAATCTATCCGTAGCATCAGGATTCTTTGCACTTAAAGGGTTATCTTTGGTTAAAGAATCAACAAAAGAGTCTGATTGTTTTGTTGTAGGAGCATCCGTAGAAGTAATTGCCTTAAATGCTCTAGGATCAATAATGGCAGCCTTGAGTAAGAGCTCATCAATAAATGCTTCATGAGGTGCTTTAAGGGCACATGGATTCTTTTTTTGATCTAAAGGAAGATTCTTTACAAAGTCCAAAAGTTGACGTTTTTCTTCATCTGTTTTAGCATTTCGAAACGCATCCAGGAAGGCTCTATCAAAAAGTTCACGACCTTGTGTACTATTTATTCCATCAATTGAAAGTACAAACTTTTTATCTGCGTAAAAGGCGATAAATTGATGAGCCAACAAGGCATCACCATTCCTCATACCTAACCTATCAGCCAGTCGGCGTAATTTGTCATCAACTGCCTTTTCTTTACCATAAGCAGTTAAAGCCACTTGTAACCCTTTTTGCCCCTCATATATTCCTTCTAATCCAATAGGAGACTCATGAAGAGCGCGGTCTACTTCTTTTAATAAAGTCATATCAACAGGCTGAGTACCATCTGGAGTTAGCAACTTAATTTTTGCTGACATAGCCTCATCAGGAGGAGTTATTAGTTTTTCCCATTGTTTAATCGTTGAGAAGAATTTTGGATTGACTTGTGTCCCTCTAACTTGCGATAAATTCAACTTTATTAAATTCATTAACAGTTGATTTCTTTGCGTATTCTCCAAGGTGGTGAAAGAATCGCCAAGTGATTTCTCTTCGTCGTCAGCTCTATAGCGCTCTAGCATGCTATTGGCTATATCCTTAACTATCTCGGCTGGTGGAGGATAGGGCAAATTAAAGATTGCAGAAGTTGCAGCATGACAAAACTCTGTAATTCGTTCACCTTTATTTTCTAAACCATTATGCGTCTTTAATTTATGTAAATAACTTGCAACGTCTCTAAAATATTGACCACATTGATCTTGACTTACTCCTTTCGGGGTAGGAGTTGGATTTTCTCGTAAAAACTTTAAAGTGCTTCCATCGATTACCGTTGTTTCATATAGCCTTAAAAATGTCGCCTTCGGTGGTACAAAGCCTTTTGAATCTACAGCTTCATGTTGCCCTACTAAATCCGTGCCCCTTAGCTGAACTTTGGGAACAACTACGGCTTCTACTTTGGGTTTCGGCTCAACCTTAGACAGTTTTTCTTTAATTCTTGATGCAATTAGAAGTGCTACTGCTTTACGCTGTTCACGGAAGGCCTCTATATCAATTGGCTTCATTCCCATTTCTTGAGCCTGCCCCTCAGCAAGGGTTATGGGGTACCCTGATTCCTGCAGGGCTGCGTATTTCATGTTAGCTTTTTGTTCTAAAAAGTGATGAAACGCATTATTGATGGCTACAGTTGGATTGACATTGTTCTGAATACTGTATAATTTTTCTGGGCTTTCATGTTTTAACCATATAGCAAACATTTCACGAACCCATTCTTTTTTAATTTCTGCAGGAATAGGTTCTTTACTGACCCGCTCGGAAACCTTATCAAGCTTTATATACTCATCATTTCCACTTCCCATTGAGTCAATCTGATTAATATCTGGGCTATTTACACTTAATATAACTTTTCGTTCTACGATGCCAAGAGATTTTGCTTTTAGTCTTTGATTTAAGCTCTGAATTTCTTGGAATACTGATCCAGGAAGAAACGTATTTCTTCCTTCTTTGAAAAATCGAGCTCTCTCTTCTGCGGATTGTTTGTACAGGTCTCTATTTCTGTCTTTTTCTGTTCCGATTCTTCCTGCTGACAACTCATCTAATATTCTATACTCCGCATTAGTCTCCATATGATGGGTAATGACTCTTCCTCTGTAATGATTAATTTGAATAACCCGATCATTAGCCTCTCTCTCAATATCATCCACTTCAAAGGTTTTTATGGTTTCTTCTAGGTGTTGGCTAACAGTTTCCAGCTCTTGTGCAGCCAGCTTAAACACGTGACTTACAGCATTGATTGTTTGTAAATCAGTATTCTTAGCTTTTAATTTTCCAAGAAGATCCTCGGCTTTAGCAATTCTATTTTCAACTGATCCATCAACTGTACGATCCCCTTTAAGATTTTGAAGTTTTATAACAACTGAAACCTTCAATCTATCTAGTTCTCCTACCTCTTTTCTCAGTAGGTCTAAACGTGATTCCAGGTTTTTTAATTTTACCGAATTTTTTCCTTTACCAATGGATTGTTTTTCAGTTTCAATTTCTTGGGTAAGGGAATTAATAAGCTTTTGTGACTGCTCAATCATCCGTGCCAATTTGGCTTCACTTTCAGAAAGTTTCGCTACAATCGATTTTAGATTGGTTGAGGTTTCCTTAATACCAACTTCAAGTTTATTTACAAAAGCTTGGCGTTGAGCAGCAAAGACTGTTTTCCTGTATTGCTCTTCGTTAGCAGGCGACGCATTGCGTAAGAAATCTAAAATCCCAACAACCTTAGGATTGGTAAGTGACTCCTTATGTGCTACTACCAGTTTAAAAAAGGTGGATTTATCAATTTCTTTTCGCGTGCCACCTACATTTATTTCAACTTTAGTATCCTCTTTTCTCGCGTCGCCAGTATTAAAACTAACAATATTTGCTTCTTCTAAATCTTTTGCTGTAACGTTCCTTGATGCGCTCCATGCAGTAGCATGTGCTAAACGCTCCTTATCAGAGTGTATATGTCTTTCATTGACAGTTAGCTTTTTAATCTGATGGTTAATTAATTGTATTGAAGCTTTCCAGGCGAGAGCGTTAGAGTGTGAACTTAATCGTTCCAATGCCGCTGCATCAATATTCCCCTTCTCATCAGTCTTTAACGGCATAACGCCAGATTGCCAATCAAAAGCAGGATCTTCACTATAAACGGCCGGATCAAAAAATTCTTTGATTTCTCGGTCTCGTTTGTTATTTTTTAAATACAAATATAAGTCTTGGGCATGACTAGAAATTTTGTCATTGATACGATCTATAGCTGCCTTGTTTTCACCCTTGTTTTTATTGACAAGCTTCTCTTTAGCATCAAGCAATGCAGTAAAATATCGTTGATAATATTCAGTAGTTGGCGGTTTTTTTAATTCGCATAAGCGCATAGATACTTTATGTAGCTCGGCTGGGGAAAGATATTCAGGCTCAATAGTTCTGAGCATCTTGGTATATTCCGGATCAATAAATTTTACTTTATTTTCACCTTGCTCCACACCTTTTTTCCCACAAACATCATTCAATATCCCTTCCTTTTGCTCCAACAACATAGCTAATCGAACTTTTTTATACGTTCCTTTTCCTAGCTCATATAATTCACAAGACTGCGCTTTTTTGGCAAAACAGTTTTGAGTATTTTGTGGTCGTTGCAACAACTCTTGAAATTCTGGTGGCGCATTATCTGAAGCGATTGAACTAAAATTTTTAATGTAATTGGAATAAACATCGGACTGAGAATTTAAAGCCCTCAACCTTTCGAAATATCCCATGTGACTACGTTCTTCCATGGTCGTATGTTTAAGTTTTAAATCAATATGAGTTTGTGCCCAACCAGCCATGGAATTGGAACGGATTAATGTACTTAAATAATCTAACCCCTCGGGAGAATGTAAACGATCTTCAGGAACAGAAAAAGTTAATGCGTTCTTTCTCATTGATTCAGTGCCCATACGCCATAATTGATAGACACCTGAACCAGCACTAAACAGATCGGTAATAGCAGCCCATAAACCAACATTGGCCACGGTATCCCAGAATCCTTTACGACCATTTTTTATATTACTAACTCCCCCGTTCAGAAGCGCCGTATTTTCTAAAGCGCCAGATGAATCATAGGTCGATAGTTTTATATTGCCCCCTTCCTTTTTGATGATCAGCTGCATGGCGTGGCCTTCTAAGCCAGTCTCAAGATATAATGACTCTCCGTCTTTTAGGTTTTTAACCGATTCTTGTAATGCTCTACTCGCTAAGGCAAGCTTTTTTTCAAAGGCTTCTTGTTTTTTATCAAATTCATGCTCTATCTTTTTGTAACTGTCTTTGGGCCCCCCTTCTTTAGAAGCAGTGGCAACATACCCACCCCAATCGGACCCAACTTCTTTCAGGATATGACTTAAATCCCTAGTGCGCTCCATATTGCCATGATAAACACCTAACCGCTCTTTGTCTTTTTTTGATAAAGTCAACCCATACTGCTCAAAATCTTCTGGGTTATGCACCAACTTATCTATAACCTCGAACTCCATGGAGGTTACCAGTTCAGCATAACCTCCTGTAGAGCAAGCATGTTCGCCATTTAAAGGGTTCGTGTTTGACTTACCGGCTACATTATCAATGGCATTTTTTACTGCTTCAATGGTGTCCTTACTATCCTCTTCTCTTGGTAGGGATTCTATAATGGTACGTAAACCATATAAATCGCGATAAAGATTCGCGTCTGACGTACCGACTACACTATCAATGGTATTTTTTACTGCTTCAATGATGTCATCACTATCCTCTTCTCCTGTTAAGGATTCTATAACTGCATATAAAGCGCGATAAGGATTGACTACACTATCAATGGCATTTTTTACTACTTCAATGGTGTCATCACTATCCTCTTCTCTTGTTAAGGATTCTATAACTGTATATAAATCACGATGATGTTTATTTTTTGTTCCAGCAACCATCTGTGATGCTAAGACCATCCCAAAGCGAGTGTGAAGTGACGATTCAATACTCGCTTGATCACGTTTTTTCTCACCACCAACTTGAGTTAATCCGGTGACTTTTGCAACATTTTGCGCTCCCTTCAGACGCAATTGCTCTAGGGTTGTTCTTTCTTCTTCTGTGATGACTTCAGGAACAGGAGGATGTTCTTTAGGTTCTGGCTTTTGAGGAGCGCTACCAAATAGAGCCTTACCTATTCTATAAAAAACATAAGGTATTATGGCCGCAGCAAAAAAAATTATTTTTGCAACAAACGTTGCCGCGGTCTGAAGACCTTTAGAAATAGTTGATCCAATCGTAGAAAAAAAACCTGGCTCACGTTTAGGTGCCTCTATAGCAGTTTTTGCTGGGAGTTGCTGCTGCTCTAAATTAACTTGATTATTCTTCTTAATAAAGTTTTGCCATATACCTGCTTCCCATTGAAGGAGCATAGGATTTTTTCCCAAACGTACCTTATTGATTTGCCGCCAACGTTGATATGCATCGCTCAGATCTTTTGGTTGTTCTGGATTATTGCTCCTCGCTCTCTTTTCAGCCGTTAAATCAAGCCATAATTTCTCTAAGTCCTTATCAGCACCCATCATAGCTAATCTATTTTCAAGGACAACTAACTCATCACCTGTTGCTCTTTTCAGCAACAGTTTTCTTGCATCATCATTGGTTAGTCCCAAAATAAATTCTTTGGTCAGGCCTTCATATAGTGTCTTAAGCTGAGCACGTATGGTGTCATTTTTCTGCAACGCCTGTTTAATAACTGTTTCTGGACCAGAAGCGGTATAGAGCTGGTCTCTATGCTCAGTTAAGACGTCCTTTAATTCTCGTCTACGAGCTATATCCTTTATTGCAGGAAAAATTTCTGTTTGTATTATTTTGATTTGATCAATGTCCAGTTTTTTTATGAACGAATTAATTTGATCTAATTCTAGAGTGGAAAAAATATCCGCAATCTCTTTAGTATATTTAGTCATCCCCAACCCCTAATCTTTTCTATCTGTTTAACATCTACTGCGTCATTAATTTATTAAAAACCAATGGGTGCCGCGCCCAATTTTTTATTAGATAAAGCTCGCTCAATTGCTAAACCCGCGCTTCACTATTCGAACACTAAAAAGCAAAACGAGTTAAAATTATTTCTTCATCTAATGCACAAAATGACCACCATATTTTCTTTATGATAAATTATAGATCATAACAATCATTATTACCTCTATCCTATTTGTATAAAAATAGTTCTTATTTACCAATATACTCTTTTATAATTAACAAATGATTAACATCCAGGGTTAAATAAAGTCATTTTTTTGCATCAATGGTATGAGTAATGAGAGAGAATGAGAGAGAATGAGAAAAATAGATCAATAAAACATAAACTTATATTAGAGTATGTGTTCTGTGTATTAGACCCCCGCATCACTGCCGTTGACATAGGGGACTTATTATTGAACTCAACTTATTGTAATGCTAAATTCGACGTCTTAATTATTAGAGATAAGATATAATGACAAGGACGCTTTTTACTTCATCACTCATCCTGTTTTGCTCTGTTGCTTTAGCCCAAGATCAAGTGATTCAACCGTTTTTTAAGGATGTAAATCCATCAACAATTTCTTCCACGGCGAAAAATAATATACAGGCAAGTCACTTTCGTCTTGTTGAAATTGATCTCAATCAACTTTCTGCTGAATTGGAAAAGGTTCCTCATAGAGATGGATTAAAATCAGGAACAACAATACAAATTGTCCTTCCTTTGCCCGATCAAACAACCAAACTGTATCAAATTGTAGAGAATAGCACGCTGCATCCTGAACTCAGTGCAAAATTCCCCTTGATTAAAACTTATGATGCTTATGGGGTGACCGACCCAAGTGAATTCGTTAAATTGGATCTCACCACTCAGGGCTTCCATGCAATGATTCTCAAACCAGGACAAAGCCCTGTTTTTATTGATCCCTGGAAAAAAGGGAACTCTCAATATTACATGGTCTATAGTAAAAAAGATTTTATTAACTCTAAACGTTTAAAATGTGGCGTACACAGCCAAAACCAATTAATAACACCACCGGTTGGTGCTAAACATTTCGTTGATTTTAATCCTTGCCAACTCAAGAAATACCGCTTGGCTATGGCTGCAACAGCACAATACACACAATTTCAAGGAGGGACGGTAGACAATGCATTAAGTGCTGAAGCAACGACCATCAATAGAGTGAACGGGGTTTATGAAATTGATATGGCGATCACCTTGCAAATTATTGCCAACAATAATCTCATCATCTATACCGATCCGAATAATCAGCCCTATACGCACGGTGTTCCTAGACTGATGATCACTGAGAATCAAGAGAATGTAAATCAAGTCATTGGTGCAGCTAATTATGATATAGGTCAAGTCGTTGACTCAGCTGGAAGTGGTCTTGCGCAGTTATCCAGTGTTTGTGGGGATGACATCAAAGCGATGGGTGTGACAGGACGAACAAATCCGATAGGAGATCCTTTTGATATTGACTATGTAGCTCACGAAATAGGCCATCAATTTGGGGCTAATCACGTACAAAATAATAATTGTCGGCGCAATGATCCTACGGCTGTAGAACCGGGAAGTGGTAGCACCATTATGGGCTATGCCGGAATTTGTCCGCCTAATGTTCAGAACAATTCCGATGCTTATTTCAATGGGATTAGTCTGCAGGAAATGGGAGATTTTGTCTCTAGTCCTGAGCATACTTGTCCTGTAACAACAGCTATTCCTAGTGCACCGATAATTCGGAGTACAAATGGCGGATTTACAGTTCCTGCTCAAACTCCCTTTGCTTTAACTGCATTAACAACTAAAAACGGCGGAAATGAAGTATTAACTTATACTTGGGAGCAGATGAATAATGAAGTCTCTCCTCAGCCCCCAGTCAGTACGGCTACAGACGGCCCCAATTTTAGAAGCTTTTTACCACAAACAACGGGTACACGTTTCTTCCCCAATCTCAATGCATTGAGCAATGGAGGGCCTTTTACCTGGGAAGTGTTACCTTCAGTTTCTCGTACTATGAAATTTAGAGTGTCCGTGCGCAACAATACCCCTGGTGGCTCTTGTAATGCCTACACTGACACCACTGTAACCACGACTAATAATGCCGGCCCCTTTATAGTAACATACCCCTCCAATGAAGGTATTAATTGGTTAGGACTATCTCCGCAAACAGTCACGTGGAATGTAGCCAATACTAATTCTTTTCCCATTAGTGCCTTTTACGTCACTATTTTCTTATCTACTGATGGAGGACAATCATACCCTTACACTCTCCTATCAAACACAATAAATAACGGAAGTGGACAAATCTGCGTTCCTAACCTGAATACCGCTACAGCCCGCATTATGGTGCAAGCAAGTAATGGAACCTTCTTTAATATTTCAAAAAATAATTTTGCTATCACCGCGGTTCCGCCTAGAGCCCCAGTATTAACCGCAGCGACTCGCAACGGCATGAATACTAGAGAAGCATTTGTTCTCTATGCAGACTGTATTCCAGAATTCACTGATGTCTACACAATCAATGGTTTGCCGGGAGCAACCGTTAGATTTGATATGAACCGCCATCGCTTCATTATTGGAAACATTACGACACCTAGAAGGATACCTAATGTCACCATTACTGCAACTGATGCAAATCATATCAGCAGAACATCAAATCCAATTACTATTCCCAGTATTTTATAAAAAGGGCTTAACGTGAATAAACATTCCTTATCAATCATTATCGCCTGCCTGTTGTCATTAGATGCCTATTCTGGAATTTATTCTGGCCTTAATTTAGGTATTAATAGCGTTACAATAGACAAGGATTTGCTCTATCCTCTTGAGGAAGTGGCACCAACATCGTCTAGCTTTAGTAACGCTTATACTAATTTTCACGGACAAATTTTAGCAGGGTATGAGTATCCTTTTAGCGCAAAATTTTCTACTTCACTAGAAGCAGATGCCGATCTGTTTACAGGAAAATCACGGTATGTAATTAATCAGTGGTTCTTTAATGAAAGTGTTACTGCAGAAGAGCGACTAAAGTATGGATTTTCCCTCTTTTTATTGCCCACATACCGATATAATGAGTCGGTCCGTTTTTTTGTGGGTCCAGGCATTTCCACTAGTTATTTTGCGATTAAAGCAATAAATACAGCAGGTAATGTTGGCGTCAGCGAAAATGTCAGTCAATGGCTAACTGGAGGAGGATTAAAGGCCGGAGCAATCACAAAAATAAGCGATAACCTCGATCTACTTTTAACCTATCAATTCACCCAATATACGAGCACCACACAAACTCAAATTGAACCATTATCTGATGAGACCTTGCAGGGCCGTTATAAGCCCTATGTAAATACCATATTAATTGGCCTTAGAGTCAATATTCCAGAGCATACTGTAATCACAAAATGAGATGGCTCCGTTCGGAGTAACAATCATTCAAGGTTATCTTTGTTATTCTGAGCACAGTGCGTTATGCTCAGAATAGACTGCTTTGCAAACTCCCTGCGGCGAGGGACGTGCGAAGAGACACTGAGCGTAGAACCACAGCATACACGAAAGTCACAAGAGGATTCGAGCACCGTATCGACGAAGCAATTTCCCGCTGCAGTAGAGTTTACAAAGAAGTCTAATAGGCCTAAAGCCCCTAGGATGGTGGGCTTTGTAAGAACAAGGAGCGAAATTGATTTCCAATGCAATCAAAAATATATTTCCACAGTTGGGACTTAGGCAAAAACAGACTAATAATATTATTTTTATTACTTTTTGGAGCCAGTTTTCCGTTTATGCGCTTAACACCATATTAATTTTATTTTTAACCCGTCCCTTGCTCGCTCATGGCCTGGGTTATAATCAAACCAAAGCCTATGCGTTCATCGGGGTTACTCAGGCGACAGGGTATTTAATGCCTATTTTAGGCGGTTACATGGCAGATAATGTCATCGGTGTTCGCAGAGCCATATTACTCGGAAGTATCATGTTAGCCTGCGCCTATTTGTTAATAATGCTTAGTGGATATACGATTACTTCTGTAGGAGACCAATTATTTATAGCTGCCTATGCCTTTGTTCCTGCGACTAATTCGTTATTAATGGGTACTGCCTCCAGCATGGTTTCCCATATTTATGCCGATGATGCGATTAAAGCTAAATCAGCGATGACTTATTATTATATGGCGATTAACGTTGGAGCTCTTCTAGCCACGCTCATCGCTCCAGCATTGTTAGAGAGTAGTTATGGCCCGCTGTCTATACTCACCTTGACTTTTGTTGGTAAATCAATTGCTGCATTAAATTTTGCTAAACGTTATTCAATTTATGACTCTGTTATTTGGGGTAAAGATAAAGAGCGATTTGTTCAACAAGATATAATGAAATTGGTCGCATATATTGCCATTATTTATGCGCTCACCCTATTTGCTTATTCCCATGTCTATATTGCAAGCACCCTTATTAGTTTAGGATGTGCTTTAAGTATATTTTGGTTTTTAGTAAAAACGCTGAAACTCGAAGGAGAAGCGCGCAGTAAACAAATCATAGCCATTTTATTGATTTTGGAAGCTGTAATATTTTTTATTATTTACAACCAAATGAGCAGCACTGTCATTTTGTTTGCAAAAAATAATTCAAACCATAATTTATTTGGTTTGACCGTATCTCCTGCCCAATACCAAATGCTAAACCCTTTATTGATCTTATTAATAGGTAGCCAACTCCCTCGTTTTTATCGTTTCTTTTATCGTTTCACCATCCCTTATCAATTTGCATCAGGAACTATGCTTGCTGGAGTTTCTCTTCTAGTCTTAGCATTTGCTGCATGCATCGCTACCGGTGGAGTAGTGAATGGTAATTATATCGCCTTAACTTACATCTTAGTTACCATTGCCGAATTATGGGTCAGCGCTATAGGGTTAAGCATGATAGGCCTATATTGTGATAATCAGGCAATTGCTTTTGCTATGGGGGTTTGGTACATAGCTAGCTCTATGGCTAATGCCATTTCCGGAAGAATCGCAGGATGGGTGGCCATACCGGAAACGATCAAATCGCCAGTGGAAAGTCTGTCTTACTATAAAAACTATTACCTGATTATGGGGATAAGCGCGCTTGTAATAGGGGCGCTGATGTGTGTTATGGCTTTTTATTTGCAGCGAGCGATGAGAAGAAAAGGCATCGAGCTGGTATGAGTCATACTATAGTGAAGCAACGTGAGTTTCGGATAAGATCACGCCACAATGTAATGAAATGGCCCCATTCCCAATACGTTACACAACGGATTAAGTCGATGCTCTTCCCTGTTATTCAGGCGTATCCAAGCCTAGATTATCACGTTTAAACACTCTATCCGCCCTATAACTTGAACGCACTAAAGGACCTGAGGCCACTTCAAAAAAACCTTTTTGCAAACCTATTTGCCTTAACTCAGCAAAAGTCTCTGGGCTCACATAACGAGCAATAGGCAAATGATTTTTTGTCGGTTGTAGATATTGACCTAACGTTAAGATATCTACTTGATGAGCTCGTAAATCATCCATGGTTTGAATGATCTCTTCATCTGTTTCCCCTAAGCCTAACATTAAACTGGTTTTTGTTAAAACATCAGGCCTATATTGTTTCGCAAACGCAAGAACCTTCAACGTTTGGTGATAGCCAGCTCTATTATCCCTAACAGGATGAGTGAGACGTTCGACCGTTTCGACATTCTGAGCAAAGACATCTACCCCACTATCCAATAATGCAGCTACATCGCGCTCTACTCCTTGAAAATCAGGAGTTAGTGCTTCTATTTTAGTATGAGGAGAACGCTTTTTTATGGCTCGTATTGTTTGTGCATAATGATTGGCTCCGCCATCAGGAAGGTCATCCCTATTCACCGAAGTTAACACGACATAATCCAAGTTCATTAGAGCCACTGTATTAGCCGTATTTTCTGGTTCTGCTGTATCAAGCCATCCATGTGGATTCCCTGTATCTACTGCACAAAAACGACAGGCTCGTGTACATACCGCCCCCATTAACATAATAGTTGCTGTGCCATGTGACCAGCACTCAGCAATGTTAGGGCATTTAGCTTCTTCACATACTGTAGCTAATCGATGCTTTCGAACTTGTTCTTTGACCTGAGCGTATGCTGGAGAGGTATGATTGACAATGCGCAACCATTTCGGTTTTGGCAAGCGCTCATGAGCCTGATCTGTTGATTTTACCCCATCCTTAATTGCGGTTATTCCCTGTGATGTTTTATATTTCTGTCCACTCTCTACAACAACGGGAATATCAATGAGTTTACTCATGGTAACACCTGAAAAACAAAGAATAATGATGATCCCAAATCAGAGTAATAAGATCAAGTCGAATTTGTAGCGCACCAAGGATTGTTATATAAGCTATAAAACTTCGATACGATTGCGTCCTGTATTTTTAGCTTTATAAAGTGCATCATCTGCACGCATAAATAAAGACTCAATATCATCACCTTTTTTAATGGTCGTTAAACCAAAAGATATGGTCACATCAACTTTATGGTCGCGGTACACAAACTGACACTCATCAATGAGTTTACGTAACTTCTCAAGAATAGCCTGTGCCGCTTTACTGGAGGTTTTCTCAAATATAAAAACAAACTCTTCGCCACCAACTCGTGCAATAAAATCGGAGTTGCGAATAGATGATTTAAAAATCGTAGCCACTTTTTTTAATACTTTATCACCAGCCAAATGTCCAAAATTATCATTAATATGTTTAAAACGATCGAGATCCCCTATCGCAAGTGATAGCTCATTAGAGCTTCTCTTCCAACGCTGAAATGAATCTACGATATGTTCATCATAAGAATCGCGATTGGGCAGCCCTGTTAAACTATCATGATTAATTCTATATTTTTGAAAAGAAAGAATATTCTTAATTTCCTCAGCATTTTGCTCAGATTCAGATAGCTTTGTCTGCAACTCCATAACTTGCTTCTGATATTCCATTTCCCGCTTGTGCTCATTCTTACGGTATTCTTTGATTCGATCGCCTATCATATCAAGATTTTGTTTTACTTTAATAGATAGTTCTTCTATGCCTTTTGAGTTATCAAAGTGATTCTTGATTTGATTAATATTATCTTGTATCCCATGCTCTAATTGGCGACTATCTTTAAATGCTTGTTGATGGGCATCCTCAGTCACTTTTAAAAAAATATTAAAATCATGCAATTGATTGGTTAACTGCTGTAAAAAACCTTTAAAACGATTCTGTTCTACATTAAATGCGTCAACAACAAGCTCTGTTAATCCATCGATAATTTTACTCAATCCCTCGCTCGTTAGCTGCTGCTCCAAACTGCTTTTAATCTTTTCTCTTTTTGCATCTAAATCATGTGGAATAGATAAATGATTCAGTAGCTGTTGTAAACTCTCATTAACCTTAATACCAACTTCAATCCAATCAGTTTCTTTAGCGCCATTTTGTTTCAGAACTTGGGCTGACTCCTCCAAATCCTTTATTACAGAAGAAACACATTGGGTTAATACTTCATTAAAGTGAACTAAAATAGCCTGACTTTCTATTTCAGTATTCAACATCTTCTGTAATTTGCTTATTGCTCTTTTATCATGAGATTTTTTAGCCAAACGACTAATAGACTCTGTTCCTTGTTTAATAAGCTTGGTAATGGTTTTCGTATTTTCTATTCTTTTCTTTTGTATTTTTGCAGGCATTTGAGCTAAATACTGAACCTTTTGCTCTAATGCATCGGAGTCAAACTCAGCATCCAATTGATTACGTAACTGTGTTAAATGATCATCCATTTCATAATTGACCCCAGACGAATTAATGATCAATTGATTGATAACATCCTTAAATGCATTAATCTGTAACTGCATCTTATCGCACTTAAGCTCATATTGACTGATAGTATTAACAATCTTTTTCTTTAATTCCTGATCTATCATTTAAGCAGTCCTTTTGATGATTTGCTTGCTCTTTTCTGTGCTTTACGATTTCAAGTAATAATTTTGAATGTGTTCCGTCACAAAATGGAGGATTTTTTGTCTGTTTGCAATTGCAAAAATATATTTCTTCATTAAGTTCCGCTACATAAGACACACATTGATTACCACAATCATTCCTATCACAAAGTGGTTGAGTCTTACTTTTCCCGCAGCCACACCATAGATATTTTTTACCACTTTCTACTTCGATGGCAATAGGAAATAAATGTTTATATTCTGACTCTGAATCCATTTTAGAGACTTCTCCATAAACAATAAATTACTTTCTACCTCATGATCAAGTGTACGCTATAAATCTAAAAATGGTCAAAAAATAAAAATATTAAGAAGCCCTAAATTTACTCAAAAATAAACCAGCGATAATCACGCATAATAGTACAAATAATGACATTAATAAATTAGACAAAACCGGGGGATATATTATTAAAAATAATGCCGCGGCCATAATGTACAATAGTCCCACGGGTTGTAGACGTTGTTCCCAATTAGCCAGACGTTTCATTTTGATCAAACTCACGTACAAAATAAGCATCAATATTAAAGGCGCTAAGTACATCATTTGATAGGCAAATTGGTACAATCCTGTCCTAATACTAGAGATATGCTGGTTATATAACCATTGTTGGAATATATAGGACCAATTCATCAAACAAGTTTGCTGATAAGCTTGGGTCACAAAACCTAATAGAAGTGCCAATAAATAAAATAACTTAGGTGCGGTTTTCTTTCTATAATATTGACCTGCCAGATAAAAGGCAAATAAGCCTATGATTGCTGCAGGCCATCTGAACCATGGAAGCCACTCATAAAAAGCATTAGTAAAAGTCTGTTGCGTAAAATGGACTAAACCTATGGCTAAAATATATAAAGAACCAGAAATTATCTGTCTCTTACGACTATCTTGCATAAAGAGAAGAGCAAAAAAACCACCAATAGAAAACAAAGCGCAAGGATTAAACGCATCCATAAGGGCAACAACAGTTAAATATTTACCTGCAGTTGGGTGTTCTATCATTCCTGAATCGAATAAATTAGCATTAGCCCAACGTCGTAAAACACCGATATTGGTGGACGTAAGTTCACCTTTTTCCTCAATCTGTTGTTTGCAATAATTCAATGCGTGAAGAAGATCTTTTCCCGTCGTCTCAGCCGTAGCGAAGCCAACCCACCTTGAATTACAAAAAAATATGGATGGAACCGCAAAGTCACTCATTTGTTGATCATTTAATAATTGATTAAAGCGAACTAATGCATTCTTGTCTTTATCAATAATATAACGGTTTACATGTAACCAAGGAGTTGTAGTTTCTGTTTCTTTAAAAAATGCATCTGCTTTATGACAATGAGGACATGTAGAAGATAAAAACAACTCTACGTTAAGAATAATCTTATTGCCTGCATCCTTTGTATACCATAGAGAAGATGAGTTATTTGCCCATAAACTGGTAGTGAATAGGAATATAATCACTAAATATCTAAATGCAACACGCATAAATACATTCACTTGTATGAAAAACATTACTATAACATTGTGCTTGCATTTTATGAAATTTTATATTTTTCAACGAGTTGATATTTTCTCAATCACTATGCAAATAATATAAGAGGTGCTACATTCTCTTATTGAAAATAAACACTCTCTTGGATATCTTTATCAACCAAAACTGCTGACTATCGGGCAATATAATTTTCTAAATGCTCTATCTCTCTCGCTTTAGTTTCTAAAATATGAAAAAGTACGTCACCTATAGATAAAATAGAGACCAGCTCATCCCCTTCATAAATTAATATATGCCTTCTTCGGGTATCCGTCATGGCCTGCATTGCCATTTCTACTGTGTCGTGCGGACTGAGCACTGTTACTTTAGAAGAAACTACTTCCGAAACTTTGGTTGTATTGATATCCATCCCTTGATGCAAACATGAAAATACTAT
The DNA here is from genome assembly GCF_000953135.1 of Legionella fallonii LLAP-10. Taxonomy (NCBI): domain Bacteria; kingdom Pseudomonadati; phylum Pseudomonadota; class Gammaproteobacteria; order Legionellales; family Legionellaceae; genus Legionella; species Legionella fallonii. The sequence continues at coordinate 2,341,933 of NZ_LN614827.1, forward strand.
ATCTCGTTCACTCACTATCCCAATTAATTTATCGTTCTCATCACGAACAACTAAGGCACCAATATTATACTCTGCCATCAGCTCAATACACTGTTTTACAGTATCTTCGGGTTTAATAAAAAAAATCTTTCGAGCAGGCCTCGGGAGAACATTATGAATTAGATTAGCCATTTCTTTCTCCATGAAAATAATGAATATTATGTACGTCGCTGTATAAATATAGCACAAATAACCATGCAAAACGGGCTTCCTTTAATTTTAAATACAATCATATTAGCGTTTTTAAGCTGCTCATCGGACAATACTTTTTAACTCTATTCCTCCCATTGATTAAGGATCTTTAAAAATTCTCATCACTGTCAAAGTTTAATACTATGCATTTCCTAGAAATACGGAAAAAATTACACCTCTGGCCAATCATCGAGAGTACGTTGAAAAATTTCCTGTACCTCAGCAATATGGCAATTAATGTCTTTAACGTTCCACTTTGTCACATCGAATGGAGGTAGCACGCACACCTGCACCGTACCCGGCCGAAATAGTAACGAATTTCTCATCATCATCTCGTAGTCATTGCGAATGACCACCGGCACAATAGGGACACCAGCTTGCATCGCTATATGAAAAGCCCCTTTCTTAAATCGACCTAACTTTGGTGTGAGGCTGCGCGTCCCTTCTGGCGCTATCACGATGCTCAATCCCTCCCGAAGTTTATCAATAACCGGCTCCATCGCCTCTATGGCGCTGTGAGTATCGTTACGATCAATAAATGCAAAGTCCAAAGCACGCAAGAGCGATCCTAGGATCGGAGTTTTGGCTACTTCCTTTTTCGTGATACCGGTCACCCCGTGCCTCAGAAGACTCAGTAAGACATAGCCATCAATGTAACTTTGGTGGTTAAACAAGAACACCGAGGGGCGATGTTCCCACAAATGGTTTTCTCCCTGAACATCGATGTGAACACCAGTAATAGCCAGCATGGCATCGCTACTTGTTGCACTAATCCATTCAGCCGCCATGCGTTTCTTTCCTGTCGTCACGCCATAAACTGCGCCACCAAGCGACGTTAGTACTAAGGCGCAATAAGCACCAAGGCTGCGCGCTCGTGTTGCAACTGAGGCCTTACGGCGTCTCGAGAAGTGTAACTCGCGCCAACTTTCGCTGTGTGCAACCTCGCTCAACGCGCGCTTCGGATTAACGACAGCCGCTTGTCTCACTGTCTTTAGAAAGGCAATATCTTCGTTTCCGTTGGTATAAGCATAACTGTGTGAAAGAACAATCTTGTGCGTCTTGGCAAAATCGCGTACAGCATCTGCTTTACTGCCCCCCCAAAGAGGTGCCCCATCAATGCCGCCTGTCAAACGACCATTGGCCACTCAGGATTTATTTGATTGTTATATATAAATTATATGCAAAGTACTATTGAATTTCCAAATCCCGTGGATAATTGATAATCAATAGGAAGTGATAGATACCGCCACATACAGTGCCATCCCAATAAATAGGGAATGGATATTGTACCGCTTCATCTAAATGAAAAATCCCCTCTCCGACTAGAGATTCAGGAGAGAGGATTAAATCGACAAGGCAATGGAGTTATTAACTCACTACACGCCAAGAGCCATCAGCTTGACGGCATGCTTTCCCATAAATCTGCTGAGTTTTTCCGCCGATTAAAGCTTTGGTTATGTACTCGCGGCAGGGTTGCTGCGCATGATAATAAGTTCTAGTGGGTAATACCGTATATCGATATCCTGTGTCAGGATTAGACCAAACAACTGCCTTGCCAGTTGGTGCAGTTTCTAAAGCACGTTGCATTTCTAGTCTATCTAATCTATCCATGGTTTTACCAATTTGGCCACCTAAGTAAGCTCCCAAAAGTGCGCCACCAGCTGCAGCCATCACTTTACCAGAACCACTGCCGAATTGACTCCCTAGTAATCCACCAATTACCCCACCACTGATGGTACCAACGCCTTCATTATTCATTGATGTACAACCAACTAATAAAAATGATAAAGATAATGAGGCAACAGTTAATTTTTTTATCATAGAATCACCTGTGATTTAAGGGTTATAAAACCGGTTGTCATTCTACCATCACGTTCAGTTATTATCCATAATTAATTTTGACGAACATGGCCGCCCTTCAAGAGCTACATGGATGTATTTAGCGTGATTGTTGTATTCATAGTACAACCCCTTAGCTTAGTGCGTCGATTTTAACGCACCCTATCAGTAATTTGGCAAAGTAACTCATAACCAATAGTGCCCGCAGATTGTGCAACACGTTCCACAGCAATGTGCGCCCCCCAAAGTTCAACGGCATCACCGATTTGAACTTCAGGATGGTCGGTTAAATCAACAGTTAACATATCCATGGATACCCTGCCCACTACAGGCACTTCACGCCCCTTTATCCACACAGGAGTATTCGCTGCAATATGTCTGGGATAACCATCGCCATAACCTACTGGTACGACGCCAATAATCGAGGGCCTATGACTACTCCAAGTTCCGCCATAACCGACTTGAGCTAATGGAGGATTATGATGAATAGCACTAATCGCTGACACAAAATGCATTACAGGTCTTAATCCTAACTCGCTAGCATTTCTGCTAGCAAAAGGTGATACGCCATACAACATAATGCCTGGTCGTATCACATCAACATGCACTTGAGGAAAAGAAATAATTGCTGCTGAATTTGCCATGCTACGCAACGCAAAACCAGGAATATTTACTTCTTGAAATAAAGCCATTTGCTGTTCATTTTCTGCTCGTTCAGGTTGATCGGAGCAAGCAAAATGACTCATTAAACCAATCTGCTTATCAACCCAAGAACAAGAGGTCAGAGCATGCATTACCTCGGGTAACTCGTGAGTTTTAAACCCTAAGCGATGCATACCTGTATTTACTTTAACCCAGATATTAATGGGTTTAACTGTAGGATTATTTAATAACCAACGCAATTGCTGGGCATGATGGATGATACAGGCAAATTGAAATTGTGCGACAACGTTATATTCCTCTTGGGAAAATACTCCTTGATTCAACATGCATTGAGTTCGACTGCCCATAGCACGAATCGCTAACGCCTCCTCCAAACAGGCAACACCAAAGGCATCTACTCGCCCATCTAAGACAGGAACTACCTCGCTGATTCCGCAGCCATAAGCATTTGCCTTGACCATAGCATATATTTGCTTATTAGGGGCAAAACGTTTTATTTGTTCCAGATTATGAACCAAGGCACTATGGTCTATTAGTATTTTCGTAGGTCTTGACACGTTAGTCTGCTCCTTGATACCCACTAAAAGCTAAATCCTCAAATCGAGTATATTTACCTATGAAGGCCACACGTACTTTTCCTATGGGGCCATTCCTTTGCTTAGCAATAATAATTTCTGCAGTCCCTTTATCTGGACTGTCTTCGTTATAAACTTCATCCCTATAAATGAAACAGATCAAATCAGCATCCTGCTCAATCGCACCAGACTCCCTTAAATCAGACATAACCGGGCGTTTATCTGCTCTTTGCTCAAGACTCCGGTTTAACTGGGATAACGCAATAACAGGAACTTGTAATTCCTTTGCCAGAGATTTAAGACTGCGTGAAATTTCAGAGATCTCTGCGGTTCTGTTTTCTGCATTAAATCCGGGTATTTTCATCAATTGTAAATAATCCACAACGATAAGTCCCAATGCACCATGCTCTTTTGCTAAACGTCGAGCCCTTGCTCTCATTTCCGCGGGACTTAAAGCAGGAGTATCATCTATAAATAAAGACGCTTCCGAAAGCATATGAACCGCCGAAGTGACTCTCGGCCAATCATCGTCGTCTAATTTACCCGTTCTAATCCTATGCTGATCAATACGTCCAAGAGAAGACATCATCCTCATTGCCAAAGAATCAGAAGGCATTTCCATCGAAAAAACCAGGACGGGCTTATTCACTTTAATGGCTGCGTGCTCGGCCATATTCATTACTAAGGTTGTTTTACCCATAGATGGTCGACCGGCCACAATGACTAAATCGGAAGGCTGCAAACCAGAGGTCATCTCATCAAGATCAGACAATCCTGTAGCAAGACCAGTGATCGCATCGGTACTGTGATATAGTTGATCTATCTTTTCTACCGTGCGTACGAGAATGGACTTAATCGCTTCAGGGCCACCATCACCACCAGTTTGTTCCCCAATGGCAAATACTTTTGTTTCAGCAAAATCTAATAACTCAGGAACTTCTCTTCCACTAGGATTATAAGCGGAATCAGCAATTTCTGTTGCCACTGCAATAAGCTGTCTTTGAACCGATTTTTCTCTTACTATGTCGGCGTAAGCGGTAACATTGGCCACACTAGGGGTGTTATTAGCCAATTCAAATAAATAAGCTTCCCCTCCAGCATCATCTAGCTCATTATGGGATTTCAATGCATCCAAAAGAGTAACCACATCAAAGGGTTGTTCCTTTTTTACCAAGGCGGCAATAGTTTTAAATAAAACTTTATGCTCTGTACGATAAAAATCAGCTTCACATAATTTAGTGCTTATTTTATCCCAGACTTGGTTATCAAGCATCAAACCACCAATAATGGATTGCTCTGCCTCTGCGGAATGAGGTGGGCGCTTTAATGGATCGACTGTCTTTTTTGCACTTTGCAGATCTAACATAAGAGTAACACGATAGTTAAGTTTAGAAAAAATCAATATGGGCTATTGTATAGGGTCTGGAAACAAATCGCTAGTTTGAACCAAGTCTGTGACTCCTAATAATTAAAAAAAGACACACTGATGTGTGTCTTTTATCATTACAATTTATTAGGTCTATTGGGTGGCTGTTTATTTAACCCAGGTTTGAGTGCGGCCAAGCATTGATACGCCAACATAACCTCTGACATAAAGCTTATTGCCTTCAAGTGTCATTTTAGCTTTGTAAATCTTGCCTGATTTTGGATCCAGAATAGAACCACCACTCCATACGCCATTACCTTGGTCTTTTAGTCCCCAAACAAAGCGTAGTCCTTGAATCTTTTTACCCTTAAAGGCACCAGGACAATTAACACAAATTCCAGTGTCGCCTGGTTGAGGATATACTTTCACTATGGTTCCACTTAAAGTACCGCCTGAAATAGAAATGTTAACCACAGCTCTTTTTTGCCCTGTTTTATCATCAATCGTTGTCCATGTTCCTGCAGGGCTTCCTGCTGCCAATGCTAAAGGTAAATAGGACACGGCCAAAACAAAACCACAAAGAATTTTCCATATTTTCATAAATTATCTCCATTATTCCAATCACTTAAAGCATAAGCTATGAGCGAACACTTTACCAATTTTTTTTACAGACAAAGTTGTTGTTCTTGGTAGTGCTCTGGATTGACTGCTTCATGATTAGCAAAAATAGAAACATTTGTTACAGAGGGAGTTGCCGCCCTAAGAGTCTTATAATACCCAACGAGCACTGTTTTTTTATCATCAATAGCACCATTTTGTCGGAGAAAAGGAGCTGAAGGTAAATTCATATAGAGTTCATCAAAGGTCATTACTGAAGATTGGGTGAGTAACTTTTGGTGCCTTGTGAAAAACTGAGTGAGGCAGGTAAGAAGTAATTTCTCTGCCAAAAGAGGATTGCTCTTTGATTCAGTAATCCCAATCAACAAATCAATTGCCTTATACTCTGATTTAATACTTTGCGGCCGTTGAAACAATGCCCTAATCCATAATAACAGGTGCAGTGTCGACAGACCGTTTAATTCTTCTGGTTCACAATCCTCCCACAGCTGGCTCAAAGTTAAACATGGATTGTCTAAATCATTAGGGTGTAAAAAATACCAAAATCCATCAGCTAATATCTTATTTAGATCTTCATCAGGATCTTGAATATGAACAAAAATTTCATCAATAATCTTAGCCAAGAAATAGTCTTTTTCATCGTTACCTCGCCAAGAGTTGAATTTCCCAAAACAATTTAATAACAAGAACTTGAGCGTTTCTTGATTCTCCGGAGAAGAAAGATCTGATACTTCTTTAAGATATTCAATCGCATCTTCCGGTAGAGCATCACGACAATAACTAATGACTACTTGTTTAAACTCGAAGTATTCATCAAGTCTACCTAACTGAGATGCGGTAGGAAATAAACGTCTAATGTTTTGTTTCAATTGATTTAATCTTTTGAGTAGTGCTTCCCTTTCATCTTTTGTTATCATGTTCTCACTGAACATGTTGAATGACTTGTCAATTAACTGACACGCCACGCGATAGTACCTCTCAATTTTCCTGTTTCTTTTTAAAATGCCATTAATCTTATCCTGTTCATCAGCAGTAAAATATTCAGGCAGAGGATCTAACGTGCTTAAGGTGGTGCTTTGCTCTATAGCCGTAATTAAAACAGACCTAAGTTGCCATGGAATATTGGCCCATATCGTTGTTCCATTATTCTTATATAAACCAGTGTTTCTCAGCTGATATAAGCTAGCAATAGCCCCATTTTCAAGAAGATAACGCACAACAGACACATAGCCATTCACTACAGCAACATGTAATGGGGAAAGTGCCTTGGCATTTAATCTATTAAGATCTGCACCATAGCGATTTAATAATCTAACCGCCTCAAGATTCCCTCTGGATGCTGCGGCATGCATAGGAGTATCTTTCTCAAAAGTTGTTGCTGCATTAACTTTAGCTCCGTTAACAGCTAACAATTCTATGGTTCTAGCATGGCCACCTAAGGCAGCAGAATGCAATGGAGTAAGGCCATTAACAGCAGGTTTGTTAACTGTGGCTCCAGAATGAATCAGTAATTTCACGACTTTATTATGACCAGCGTAAGCCGCACCATGTAGGGCAATAGTACCAGTACTGCTTTCCTGATTAACATCTACTCCATGGTGGAGTAAAAACCTAGTAACATTATAATGACCATAAGACGCTGTGTTAGATAAAATACTCTCTCCATAGAAATTCTTATTAAGGACAGCCCCATGCTGATACAATAATGCAACCAGCCGCTCATAACCTCGACTTGCGGCCATATATACAGCGGTAGCTCCTCCAATTCTTACCTTATCGACCTTAGCGCCTTTGTTAATCAACAAACCAACCACCTGCGGATGGTTATTTTGCGAAGCAATCATCAATGGAGTAATGCCATAATAAAAGTAATCCGCCTTATCGACTGCAGCGCCTTGAACGATAAGAACGGGTATCTGCTCAGCCAACCCTAATAAACAAGCCCATTGCAGGCGCAAATCTATAGACATCTCTCTTTGTTTGAGAATAGTCCACACTTTTAATCTATGATCAGCAAGCCATAGGCTTTTCTCGAGCTTTTTAACACATTGACCCAATTCTTGATCATCGTCTTTCATCTGTTTCATGAGATAACGAAGGAAATCAATATCTAACACGAGGAAACTCCATTTATAAGAAAATGCTCGTTAATTATACATGGCTTTGTGATAAGCGAATATAGCGTGGACCACTCAGATTCTTTGCGCCTGAAATTTAATCATTTCAGCTTTGAACAGCTAATTTAGTTCAGTTGACGAGGAAACTCTCTTATATGCATGGGGCTAAGAAGCAATGCCAAGCTGAAGCATTTTATTTAATATTGCAAGAGTATTTTCATCCATGAAAATAGAATGAAGCTAACTAGAGTTTTAACTTTTGTTCTACTTCTTCAACTGTTTTCATTGATTCAGCTTGTTCTTGCTTGAAGAAGTTATTAACTTGACCAAAGGTGACTACGTAAATAATTGCATTAGTAATTGTTTTTAATAGATTAGTTAGATAAGTACCCCAACCCAAATCCCTTTCCAGTATGGGTCTTGCCTCATCGATCAAGGATTTACATGTGTTTTCAAAATCCTCATTCACATTTTCAATATTCATGTCCAGATTATTAAGATTAGTTAAGTAGTTGGACTTAGCGCCGTGCAATGCATTTAATAATTGCTTAGCAGTATCTTTAGCTTCTTTAAAATAATGCTGATCAATACCACCAACTTTTTGTGCTAGGTCATCTAATATACTGTTAATTTTATTCTCTTTTGAGCTTATAAATCCTTTGCGTCGTTGTTGCTCATGCTGGTATCGTCCTTCAGAGGAAATTTGATTTTGTTTAAATAGTTGTATTAAGTTGTTATAACGCGAAGGATCTCCACTTTTTTTCCAGGCATCGGAGGGATTATCACGATACTCATAACCCACAATTTGATTACTTTGAATCACTAGTCGTTTATTGCCACCTGTATGATAATATTGAGCCTCTTGTCCTGTTGAAGGTACTGGCATAGCCCATCCTTAAACTGACAACAATAAAATATATTCCAAGTATAGAGCTTATTTGTTAAGAGAATATTAAAAACAGCGTCTCACAGGGAGAGAGCAAGGAAGAGGAATCAAGCACATACCGTATTAGCGCAGCGCAATACAAACATCACCAGAACAGTGAACATTCAGATTTGAGTGCAGGTTAAACGCTCGACCCCTGCTGAAAAGCACAGCATACATCAGTATGTGAGCATTTCAGCAGGGGTCGAGCGTTTAAGATGCGCCAAATATGAACGTTCAACCGAGGGGCATGAAAAATTGATCCAGATCCTCCTCACTCAAAGACACCGTCTTAGAGGAATCAGCAGATAATATTCCATCCACTAACTGTCGCTTTCTCTCCTGCATTCCTAAAATAGCCTCTTCCACAGTACCTGCAGTAATTAATTTATAAACAAACACGGGATTTTCTTGTCCTATCCTGTGAGTTCTATCTGTGGCTTGATCTTCAACTGCAGGATTCCACCAAGGATCGTAATGGATTACTGTATCGGCTCGAGTTAAATTCAATCCGGTTCCACCAGCTTTTAAACTAATTAAAAATATAGGGGTCTTGCCTTCTTGAAAGCGCTCCACTAAAGCTTGTCTATTTTGGGTTTGTCCTGTTAATTTTAAATATTCATATTGTTTAGCAACTAATTGATCTTCGATTAATTGCAGCATGGAAGTAAACTGAGAGAATACTAATACACGCCGCCCCTCTTCGACCAAATTATCAAGAAGCTCCATCAACGCATCTAATTTACTTGAAGTTCCATGGGCAATAGTTGCTTCCGGTAGAGATAATAATCGCGGATCACAACAGATTTGGCGCAATTTAAGTAATGCATCCAGTAATAAAATATGGCTTTTACCTAAGCCTTGCTTTGCAATGGCATCGCGAACTTTTTTCTCCATGCTCATACGAATTGCTTCATATAAATCACGCTGGGGACCAACAATTTCTATTGTACGCAGCATTTCAGTTTTAGGCGGTAATTCACTAGCCACTTGATTTTTGGTTCGTCGCAGCATAAAAGGCTTAACTCTTTTGGCTAACAACTCTCTTCTATCTAAATCGCTATATTTTTCTATAGGGGTCCTAAACCAAAGTCTAAATTGTTTCGTATCGCCTAAAAGACCAGGCATTAGAAAATGAAATAAGGACCATAGCTCTCCAAGATGGTTTTCCAAAGGTGTACCCGTCAGGCACAAACGATGAGATGCTTGTAATTGTTGAATTACTTGAGTGGTTTTGGTGCGTGCATTTTTTATAAACTGTGCTTCATCTAAGATAAGGTAATAGAATGGATAATTGACAAATTTTTCTTTATCTCTATGAATTAATCCATATGTTGAAATGACCAAATCAAAATCATCAAAATTATCCTGATGCCTTTCACTACCATGGTAAACCAACACATTGAGCTCTGGAGTAAAACGTTTTGCCTCAGCCAACCAATTACCCACTAAGCTAGTAGGGGCAATGATCAAGGTAGCATTGTTAAGTCGCCCTTGCTCTTTTTCATATTGCAAATGAGCAAGAGTTTGTACCGTTTTACCTAAGCCCATATCATCCGCTAAAACCCCACTAAAACGACTGGATCTTAAAAATTGCAACCATTTTAATCCATAATGCTGATAATCGCGCAAATTGACTTTTAAGCCAGAGGGAGGAGTAATTTCTGGTAATTCCGTTAATTGCACCAATTGTTTTAATTCATGGCGAAATTGTTCCGCTCCCTGCCATCGTGCTTTAGTAGCGGCAATCGCTAATTCGGCTTCCTGCATGAGAAGTAATTGATATTTATTAATCTCTAGATGTTGCTCTTCATTAATGTGGCGCGTACCAAATTGCAATAATAAACGGACAAGCGGTTTAATACGCCCCATTTGCAATTGTAATGCTCTACCGTCTTGCAAAGGAAGTTTGACTAACTGGGTATCTGGTAATGCATCTAAATCATTACCACTGTAACGTTGGATAAGAGTGGCGACAAGAGGTACAACACTAACTGGTTGCCCATCAACCAGAATTCCTAATTGATAAGAAAAGAAATCGGTAGTGCTTTCGTGCAGATCGGAATACCACTCTACGTCATCCGCGTTAATGACTTCTTGATATAATGTACTAGCAAATTCAACTCGCCAGCCTTTATTTTTTAAATGGGGGATTACCTTGTTATACAAAACTTCTAAGTCGGCTAATTTTTCAATATCATTTAAAACCAATAATGACTTTTCTTTTAAATCTCGCGCATACTGCTCCCACTGAGAAATAGGTCTTAAATTAATTAATTGATGTAGCTCTTGTAATTGTGACTCTTCAAAATGTATATCGCGTTTATACTCTAATAAAGTATCTCCTTGCTGGCGCACCACATGAGTACTTTCATCTCCTTGCGCAATAACTAATCCAGAATAATCAAAAGCAACTTGCGCGATAAACAAAGCATCTATCTCTTCAGCTTGATCATAAAACCAGGACACTTCCATATCAGATTCACTAAGGGTATCAAGAATTAATACCGGTGTAGGAGTTATCTCTAGTCTGTGGCGTTGCTCAAAGATTTGAGGCGTGGGAAACTCAGGGCATGTATTAGCCATTTTGCTCGCCAATAACTTAGCTTGTTCTAGAGGAATAGGTGGCGCCTCAAGTAAATGACGTAATTGTTTTACGGGATATGGAGTGTTCAAACGCCCCAGAACAACCTCCGCATCATTAAAATACCAGCACTCATCTAATAATAAAGGAGTGAGTACCGTATTTTCATGCATTAATAATAAACTTTGATTCCCATTTGCAGCGAGAACCCAACGACAAATCCCTGTTACCTCTTCTCCCATTTGAATTGGATCTTCAGCATCTATGCTAAAAAAAGCTCTTCCCGAAGAAATAATTCGTGTTAAAAGCTCACTATTGCGAATGGTTAGGCGATCAAACCAACCGGAAACACCACATTTAAATAGCAATTGGGCGACAATGTCATTATCATCGCCAGTAAAATGCTGCCTTTTGGATTCTGGCAGACTATTTAAAATTACTCTTTTACCATACCCCCCACGCTTTAATAACTTCGCTAAAGCTAATTCAATAGTAACTCTATGCTCATGGCCATCCAATCTTAAGGTAACGATATAATTTAAATGATGCGTCGTTTCATGTTTTTTAACAGAAGTCTCTTCTTGCGCACGCAAATTTTTAAGCCACGTATCTAGTTTCCTATCTAATCTATCTGGATGTTGAGAGGTCATCCCTGATTCCCTATCCCTTAATGCGAATAGGCAGGCAGCAGCATGTTTGCAATTATATTGATAGGGACAGGTACAGCGAGCGGGTTTTCCCGGCCACATCTTTAAATCCATGTGAATATCATAAATCTGACTGGAACCTCCTTTAACCCGTCCTTTTAATAAGCCATCACTCAAGCGAATATTCAGTACTTGCCCTTTTTGAAAATAATCTTGGCCACGTAATAATATTTGAGGTTCAAAAACCTCCGGCATTTTTGAAATGGCTTCTTTTAACATAAGGTAGATTGATCCAGACAAAAGGATCTATTGTAGTCAATTTTTAATCTTATTGACAGTTTTGTCGTATTTATAAGCTTGATATAAAAAAGGCTTCATTAAGAAGCCTTTTATTAAACAGTAGTAATTACTATAAAGTGATTGCTGTTCTCATACTCTGCTCAGTTTCATTGTCGATGTCATCAATCTCTGATGCCGTTTCAGCCAACGCTATAGCGGAGTTAGTTATAGGTGTACCAAAGAAGGTATCATAGAAACCATGAGTCGAGAAGCCAGCAACCATTAAACCAGGTATTATAGTCAATGCAGAAATAACAGCTAATATGCCTTTAATAACCGGATGAGTCAGTTGCCATACACCACGATGTTCAGCAAACACCGGTTCTGCAGCTTGGATACTGTCATGGCAGTGTTTTTTAAATGCTTTAAAACTGTCTGCACTAGGGTTATTAAAAAAGTGTTCGGCTGCACATGCTAATTTGTCATGCAAATCTAAAGCAACAAAGGCAACTTGTTCGTATTTGCTATTTTTATCCAGCTTATAGAATAACTCTTGTACAACCGTTCCTAGATTTTTTAGCAACGCGTCATATTTTTCCTTCTGTTTGCTTAAATCCAGCTTACCTTTACTTACCTCAGACCTATCTTTTTGCTTCGGTTTACTTGCCTCTGACGTATCTATTGGCTCATCTTCTATGACAATAGACTCAGGATTTTCAGTATGCGAATGATGCTCAATCAGCTCGGCCTTAACCTCTTCCGAAGGTGTCTCTTCCATAGTAATTAAGGGGGTACTTGTTTGTTGTAGCTCACGCACATCAGTTAATGGAGTAAGTGATGGTATATTACCCAATAATAACGATTGCTCATTTTCTTGTAATGAACTATCGATGATCGTCACACTACCTCTTGCCTCAGTACCATTTGCTAACTCAACACTATTCGATGCATCCTTTAGGCGAGCAAATGTACCAATTGCGCCTTTATTTTGTTTTATCGCACCAACTACATCTTCCTTAGTTAAAATGATAGTCGCTGTTTTTTGCATTAATTGATGAATTTGAGATATTGTAAGACCTTGTGTTGGTCTTGCTCTTAAGTCCACAAGAGCTTGATTTCGTCCTTGCACCAAATCTGAAGCTGGAATACCAAAAACAGCAGAAAGACGCTCTAAATTATCTGTGGCTGATTTAATAACTAAGTTCACAAGCTCAGATAGTTCTTTTATTGGTCTTACAGTATTAGAGCCTTGAGCTAATGCCCCATCCATATTTCCTGCGCTTAAAGCAAGTTGACTTTCTTGTGATAGAACAGCATTAACACCCTGCATTAACGCGCTCACAGCAGTATCTTTACCCATCACAGCAGATAGAGCGGCCGCTTCAGCATAAGAAGTAAACGATATAGAGACATTCTTAGTCGCGCCTTGTTGTAACAGGATAGAGTAAATACGACTTATAATTTTAGGGTTATTGAGCAGATCATCAAAGTTGACATGCATAATTTTGGCATAACCATTAACCTCTGTTACAAAAGAGATATACTGCTTTTTGCCTGTTTGTAAATCGTTAAGAGTCTGAACTAATGTTCCCAGGAATTCACGAGCTAAAACGACGTCCTGAGACTTAATATTTTGATCAACATTCAGTCCTTGTAGCATTATTTGTAGTGCAGCAATTTCATTCTGAGGTAGCAAGGCACCTTCATTCGCACCAGAAATCAGTAATTTTACCCCGTCCTCAATTGTTGGCGTACCTAACAACTGTAATAATTGGGTATTACTTTGCATCAGAGCGACGAACTCTTTATTTTGCGCCAAATTTCTAACAGCATTTTGCGTCGCTGAAGGTACTGTTGATAAAAATACATCAACAAGCGAACGGCCGCTAGCAATTAGGTCATCAACTGACTGTTCATTCTTTGTGACAAATCCTTGAATTTGCTCTTCCACATTCTCAAGTAACTTATCCTCATTCTCCACGGATTCTTCTATAGCAGCTGTCGTACCAATGGACCAAACACGACCTAAAAGATTCTTGGCCAAACCAAAAGCACTACTTGTTACACCGCCCACTACTGTTCTCGCTACAGAAAAAGCGCCACCAGCAATTTTCTTACCTACGTTTACAGCAGCCCCACCTACCGTATAAACACCTTTTGCAACAAAGTTACCCGCAGTATAAGCGCCTTTTGCTGCGGTGCTACCTAGAGCATAAGCACGACTTTTTATAGAGCTACTTGGCTTATCCACAGTAGGAGTATCTTTACTTATAGGGCTAACGTCTACAAGCTGTTCTCCAACAGTAGACGGAGTATTAACTTGATTTTTATTCCTTCGTCTTTTGGGCATTTCTAAGTTCCTCTACAATTAAAATTAACACAGTATGAACTATATTTTTTCAAAAACTGCGTCAACTATACCTCAAGTTAATTAAGGTATTATTAAGAACGAGATAAGGATTTTATTTTTATTTTCACGACAGGTTTTAATCGATTCAGTACCTGCCAGCAAATAGACATCACTCAAATAACTAGACAAACCAAATAAAGATCAAAATTAGAACCGTATGTTTAAAAATAATATAGTATACTATCGATAAACAACGAGCAAAAGTATTAGACCACTTGCATAACCTGCGGATTTTGCTTGAGGGCAAGTCGCAAGTGTTTCGAGGAGCGGAGTTTACAATACGAGTAAATGAACTCCGGAGAAACACTTATAACGCTGCAATCAGGAAAAAGACGCAGTTATGCAAGAGGTCTATTCATCAATATTGGAACTAGTTTATGAGTGGTGCACTTAGCGCGAAAAAGCTCTTATCGCAATATAATGAGGAACAATATAGGGCATTTCTTCTTAATGATGAGGAACAACTGTGTTTAACGGTAACCTCCTCTGTTCCTGGCATAGGCGCATCACAACGAAAAGATAATTACAAAAAAACGATTTCCCATCCTGATAGTAGCCAGCATGTTAAATTCATCACTAAAAATGATGAAGCTCATTCTTTTGTATGGCAAACCAAGCCACAGCAATTAAAGAATGCTGTTCGATGGGGCATTATTAAAACACACTCTATCACCAGTAAAGTTATTGCAGCCTTGGGGCAATATCGAGTACTTGCTCATGAGCGAGTTGCAAAGGGGATGATCAGTAACTCTCAAGTCGTAAAATTAAAACTACTTGATTTATACCAAGATCGCTTTGAAGCATTACAAGGCATCGAATCATTAGTCAACAAAAACAATACTGCTACTGAATGTGAAACAAAACTCCTAGCCTATATAAAAAAATTAGAACAAATTAAAAGCAATTTATCCGTGTATTTTGTTGGCGTGATGAATCAATCCGGATTAGACCAGACAACCATAGAACAAATTAAAAGTGATCTGGATGCCGATATAAATAGAACTAGCCTCTATATCAACGCCCTAAGAAATACGGCCAATATAACCTCTTATACCGCGGCTCGAGGACAAAATTCTATGATGACGTTTGTCAAAGAGCAAATGATCCATGGACTTTATGAATTACAAGGAGTTAATCAAGATCTAACCTACAGTAATCGACGCGAATTTGCTTTAACACGCGGAGAATTAAACGATTTTATCGAGGATGCCCGCAAAGAAATTGATGATCACCAACCGGATATTCGTAATGCGATCACAGCAAAACATCATGGGTTCTTTTCTGAAGATAATGACTCTAGACCTGTTTGTAAACTCGCAGGGGAGGATAAAGAGGCTGCGCTCAAAACCGGAGTATACACTAAGGATTTGAGCGCCAGATCAACGAAGCAATTCGCCCGCTCAGTAGAGTTTCCGGACAGCCCTACTCTTATTTCCTATGATTTTTCTGAGGATGAGTTAACGCCTCAAAGAGAACGAGAAATATTACTCGCCATAAGTTTCATTGAAGGATGGGACAAATTCGATAGCCAATCGCTTACGGTAAGTAATCACTACGGAACCGAGTCACTAGATATCTACAATGCTACGAAATGGAAAAATCATCGCAATTTTACTGCTTTTGCCAAAAGCATTGGTTTTTACATTGTGAATTTTTTTAAAAGTATTGTTCTCCCAACCAAACCATGGGAAGAAGAATCTTGGTCTAATGATAATTTTCATTTAATCGCTAAAGCGCTTCGCGAACATAGCTCGTCTAATGAACCCATGTGGCAAAAACCGATTAAACTATTCAAACAAATAGGTTATGTATTTGCTGATATTTACAACGGAGTACGTGATTTTGGCACTGACTTAGTTATTAAACTACCGGACACTTTAGTGAATGATTGGAATTCATGCAACGAACCGCCTCCCCTATCAAAAGTATTAGAGAAATCAACAACAGAACTTGAAGAAATTAAAGGTATAGAAGAAGAGCGCCTAAGAAAAATATTAGAGCGTTGCATGATTACCCCTTCTGAACACCATAAGCCTCAAAGTAAATTTGCCGCAGTGGAATATGCTCTGACTGCAGGGGAACAAAATGATATTTTAACCGCAATGGCCCGTGGACTTAATGATTTTGCTGCAGTTTTTAGCCATAATCTTTACGCTAAAGATCCTATAGGCGGTCTGGTTTTTACTGCAGCTTTTGCCGTTGGTGCTGGAGCCATTTACTTGCCAACAGCAACAGCATCAGTTTTTGGCACCGCTTATGTTAATTGCTTTAGCAATTTCGCTTACTCCCTAGGCTCTTCTAAATTAACCGCGCTTGTTTCCGGAGGTTCAACTCAAGCCCAACTTCTTGCGACGGGATGGGATAGTTTAATGCATGGCCCAAGTGGTTTAGCAACTAATGCATTATATAAGGTAGGTGAAGATCCGCTCACTGTCGGAGCCTATATCGCAACCGCTACAGGAATAGGTTATGTTCTGGCTAATGGTATTGCAGGTTACCCTATTCCTATAATAAGTGACTTTCTAAAAGAAGATTTAGGCCCTTCCCCTGAAACTAGTTATCCATTTATCGGAGCCAAGGTTGCTCTATTACTTTATGAAAGCTTGTTACATCACAAAGACCGACAGTTTCCTCCACCAGAGATAACACCTGAATTAATAGCTATGGCTCGCTCATTACAATCCACTAATCCCGAGCATCAAAAAATAATCAATCGATTTCTTTTAGCTTCTTGGATAGCGGCTAATGCAGGGGCTATTCCTAAACTAAACCAGCATTTATTGTTTAATCTGTCGCGCCAGATTGATATCCTTTTTGATAAACAACAAAGTAAATCACTTAATAAAATACTTTATCCAGAAGCAAGTCATTCCATTGCTTATCAACTATTTGCTATTCCCCTAGCTTACATTCCAACAGTTTCGCGTTTTATTATCTCATTTGTACTTAGCGCTTTTGCTTTAGGGAGTGGTAAAGCCCTGCCTTTCGAGCCTATCAAGAGAGCATCATTAGATTTATATGACAAAATAAGCAAGGATTTAAGTAGATTACTCGTGTTTGCAACCCATATGCTCTATCTGGTCTATACCGCGTTGAGTACATTGGTAAAACCACTTGTTTATACATTCAATATGTTATTCGGCCGTATCGCTGCTTTTTTTGATATAAAACCAGGACATGGCTTTCACAAAGTATTTGCGGCAAGCCATACCTTTTTTAGAAACATAGGTGAATTTTTATATCCAACACAAATAATCAAAGATGCCACTGTAGCCCACCCAACGAACACTATTATGCAAACCGAAGAGTCTTATAAAAAATTATTAACACAAATAGGTGAAGTTAAAGCTATTTCAACAGAAAAACCGCTTTCGGCAAATCCTGGGCATTTTTCACTAACATTTAGTGTTGGCAACAAAAACAAGTCTAGAAAGACTATTGAGCAAAATGATCAAAATGCTCAAGATACTTCTTTAGTGTTGTAATGCTATTGCATACATTAGACCTTTTCCTCACCACGGAACGTTTGGAAAAGGTCTAATGTATCTTTGTTGGTGATTCAGCTACAATGTACGCAATACACTTATTTAATAAACAAATCTATGCACTCAACGCTCAACATCCTTATGGCTCAGATTAATCCTACAGTAGGGGCTATTGAATCGAACTGTAAAAAAATTATTGCTATTATTAATGATCATCAAGTGCAACACGATGTTATTATCTTCCCTGAACTAGCCCTTACAGGCTACCCTCCAGAGGATTTGTTGTTTCGTAAAGAATTTCATCAGGCTGTTACTAAAAACTTGAAAATCATTCAAGAAGCTACGAAAGAATGCCATGTGATTATTGGCCATCCTATGCAAATTGATGAATATTGCTATAACGCGGCAAGTATTTTCTATAAGGGACAAAAAACTCACGAATACCATAAACAGAATTTACCTAATTATGAAGTATTCGATGAATCACGATATTTTACACCTGGAAAAAAAGACCCCTGCATTTTGGAAATTCTGGGCTATAAAATAGGCGTCATTATCTGTGAAGATTTATGGCATCCAGGACCTGCTGAAGATCTGCTTCATCAAGGCATTTCAGTCCTCATTGTCATCAATGCATCGCCTTTTGATTTTAGTAAATACGACAGAAGAAGAACATTATTACGCTCCTATGCGGAACAAGGTATCTCTATTATTTATGTCAATCAAATTGGTGGACAAGATGAATTATTGTTTGATGGTCAATCCATTGCCATAGACAAAAAAGGAAACGTCTGTTCCCGTGCTCCTGCCTTTGAAGAAGATTTACGTAGCGTGCAAATAAATCATAATGAAGTCACAGGTTCTATTACTCCTTTATTGAGTAACGAGGCATTAATTTATAAAGCCTTAGTTTGCGGCACTAGAGACTATGTCCGCAAAAACAACTTTCCAGGCGCCTTAGTCGGGCTTTCAGGAGGCATTGATTCAGCCTTAACCTTAACTGTAGCGGTCGATGCACTAGGAGCTGATCAAGTTCATGCAGTTATGATGCCCTCACAATATACTGTCTCAATGAGTAATGAGGATGCGTTACAACAAATTGAAAAACTGAACGTCTCTCATTCTATATTACCTATAGAACCAACCTATAACACGCTAATGTCTACTCTGGAGCCTGTTTTTAAAGGATTGCCTTTAGATACCACGGAAGAGAATGTTCAAGCCAGAATTCGTGGGATTTTATTAATGGCGTTGTCTAATAAGACAGGAAAAATAGTATTAACTACCAGCAATAAAAGTGAGACCGCTGTTGGTTATGCTACTTTATATGGTGATATGGCCGGTGGTTTTGCAGTATTAAAGGATGTGTTAAAAACTCAAGTATATAACTTGGCAAACTATCGCAACTCTATTACCGAAGTAATCCCTCAACGCGTGATAGATAGAGCTCCCTCAGCAGAACTTAAAGACAACCAAACAGATCAAGACAGCTTGCCGGAATATGCTGTACTAGACGCAATAATAACTGCTTATATGGAAGAGGATTTAAGCCCTGATGAAATTATAGAGCAAGGCTTTAATCCTGAAATAGTACAGCGCGTTGTTACGTTGATTAAACGTAATGAATACAAACGCCGCCAAGCAGCTCCAGGTATCAAAATTAGCCCTATAGCCTTTGGCAAAGACTGGCGTTATCCTATAACTAATGGTTTTAAGTAGTCTCATGACGGCTCTAAGTTAAGTCGGCAATTTATTGCCCAATGGCGCTACCTTAAGTTTTTGTAGCCTGGATGAGCGCAGCGTAATCCGGGATTTCAGTGCACTGAGCTAGGGTATTCCCGTATTATGCTGCACTAACACGGGCTACGATTTTTTCTTCCTTTTATTAAGGTAGCACTATTGGCAATTTATTGCCCGACCTTATGTCATCCAGAGGGTAACGAAGGAGCCCTTTCATCGTAGGCTCCTCTGGATGACACAAGCAACTGTATCAAGGTTACCATTCATCTGCTTAAGACAATACCGTTGAGCGCTTACCTACGATGTAATTGAAATCCTTGCTCTGACCCATCTACGCTCGAAGTCCCCTCCTCAAGTTTAGGTTGATGGCCAAATAATTGAGTGACAGCAGCGTAGTTACTCAAATTTAAGCGCGCTTTGGGTGCAGAAGGTATATCTAGAGAACTAGCAGGTTCCTCTGATACCGTCGCCACAGACGCATCTTCAGGTACCTCTGGTACATCTAACATGTTCGCTTCTACAGGCACAGTACTCTGTGATGGCGCTTGTCTGGTCTCTAAACATCTCTCCAGTTCAGCAAACCGAGTTAAATCTAACTTATTAACTGTGGTTGTTGGTTTGGGGGGATGGCCGGATTTTTTGGGGCCTTTAGCCAGACAACTCATTAGTTCTTTTTTAAAAAAGTCCATGCCTGCCATAGCTGAGGTAGTACTTATCTGTAGCAAATAAGCTTTTAATTCAGGATACTTCTCTTCACTCAAAGGATTTTGCAAATCAAGCCATTTCTTTAATTGCGGATAAGCATCCAACGAAATAGTTTTCACATTCCCAACATGGTTAATCCAGGTAAGTGAATAGCCGTGTGGTTTACCTCGTAAAACAAAGGTAGCAGTCGTGCCTTTATCTATAAGAGCAGAGTTGCTGATGGCTTCATGAGTAGCATTCTTTTTAGGATTAACCATTAATTCCGCCTTTTTAAGAAAACTGCCTTCTTTAAGAAAATGGTCTCTTGCTTTAACACACTCATTTTTTATTAGCTTGGCAAGAATTTCATTGGCTTGATCCACGTCATTAACTTTATGCTCTACCAACAAAGCAATTAATTCTTTTCCATAGACATCAAGGTCATGTGCCCTACCGCCCAAATCTACCCAGGAAATAACCCAGTTACCTTCGGTTAACACTAAAGAAAAATGTCTTTTTTCAATATTATGTTTTGCAGAAACTTGAGCATCTCTCACATTATTAAAAAGAAGCACATTATCTACATTTATTGATTTTTTCGGCGCACTGCGATGAGTTGACGCGAGCTCATTATTTCTTTCTGCCACTGCTTTTTGAGTCGCTTGATATTGATACATAAAGTTATCAATTTTGTCGAGAATCTTATTTTTTACCTTGATAGTAATTGGATGCATTAATTCAGCTTCCAAAGGTTTATATCCTGGAACAGAGCGAATTAACTCAACAAATAAATAATAATTATAAGAGCTATCAGGGAGCCACTCCCCTTTACTCACTAAAATTTTGATTTCTTGTAAACGAATATAAGCCTCGGGAAATGCTTTAATACTTGAAATTGCCGTATCTATCTCAGGGCCTCGAGTACGAGTATATTGATAAAACCACCCGTAAAACCAAGACTCCGCTGGCTCGTTATATATTTTTTGTGCTGCTTCCATTGAAACGATTAAAGCGGCACGCCCTTCCTCAGACTCATCAGCTACTCGAGTTAATAATTTCTCAACAAAGTCATCTAAATGATCGGTTACTTCGGGTAATTCTCTTCCTTTCTGGGGCATGGTGAAACTCCTTTTTCGTGATGCGTACTCCATAATATAGTAATAAAAATTTTATACAAGTGACAAAATCATTGTGCTACTTTAAGTATAAAATTAATACTGCCTTATAAAGAGTAACAGAAGACTTGCAAATTTAAAGTAAAACGATAACATGAGCTAGAAAAAAAAATAATAACAAAGGGATGTCATGAGACTTACACTATTTTCTGCTGCTTTATTAGCAACTGGTATTACTTCCGCCGCCGTCCCAGTTGATGGCTGGTATACCAGTGTATTTGGGGGTTATACTTACGTACCTGACAACGTCAGATTTTATACTTTCTTTGGAAATTTTATAAATAATTCTTCATTTAACAGTGGCTATAACGCCGGGGGACGTGTTGGTTATCAAAGTAATCCCCTACGCTATGAAGTTGAATATACTTACATCCATGCTAATGCACGATATTATAACGTCAATTTTATTGGACAAACAGGAGTCAGCGGCTACTCTTCTGGAAATTTAGCCATGGCCAATGTGTACTATGATACCCCAGAAGTATTACCTTCTGTAGTGCCTTTCTTAGGATTTGGAATAGGCTATGCTTATCTCCAAGACAGACTTAATAGTACTGGTCCTTTTGGCAATACTTTTTTAAGTGTGAATGAAAATGCTTTTGCCTGCCAAGGAACAGCAGGATTTACTTATAATTTTGCTGAAAATTATGCAATGAATCTGGCTTATCGCTATGTATCAACTACCTCTACAAGCAGTGATTTAGGTCTTAGATATCAGGCTCATATCGCAAATGCTGGAGTTGTTTATCATTTTGATAATGGCAGTTATAAGTAAGGATGCAAAATGAAACAATTAATTCAGCTCGGTATATTCTCTAGCCTACTTATAAGTTCCACGACTTTCGCTATCAATAGCCACCCTGTACAAGGACTTTATATCGGATTATTAGCAGGAATAGCCCATGGTCCGAGCAACAATACAGTAACATTCGTAGAAGACGCCCAAAGATTTACAGGTACAGTATCCTATAGTCCTATAGGGGCTGGCGGAGGCGGTGTATTGGGCTATAAAATAGCTAATTTTCGCACTGAACTAGAGCTGCTCTACAATAGAATTTCTACTGGCCCCTTACGCGTTAATCCAGGTGACTGTACTCTTGAGAACGTAGATATTGTGACGCCTAGTGGCTTATGTACTTCGGGCACGTATGACAGATTTCAAGCTAAGGCTTTAGGGTACCAGGGTAGTAGTGCTGTGACCTATGGGTTACTTAATATGTATTACGATATTTTTACTCAAGAAAGCCATACAGATTTTTTTCCTTATATAGGAGTAGGTATAGGGGAGGCATACATCAGAGATTTTAGTAACTTTGTTAATACTAATACCACTTTTTCCCATGGTAATAATGTGAGTTTTAGCGCCCCGGCCATTCAAGGAATATTAGGAGCAGGATTCTTTATGGACGACTTCACTTGGGCTAGCATGGACTTACGTTATTTATCAACTACAAAAACCTACCCTCAATTGCAAAACAGAAGGTATGGCTTGATTGCGTTAATGTTTAACATTAGCTTTGCACTAGATAAGGGAGGTATAGATCTCGGTTAAAACCAGATCTTAATGTTTGGCTTCTACCCCATAGCCGTCAAGCTAAGGGGGTAAAGCCTTGCCTATCCTCAGCCCGAATGATTCCGGAGTATAATTACCTTAGCTTAATAGCAGTGAGGCCGAGTGGAGGGCCGGAGAAAGGTATTTCGCTGATAGCCTGATGGCCATAGGTCATTTTGACTCAACCTATTTTATTTTCTTACCAACCAGCCATCATGAATCATTTACCCATATTACTTAGATAAAGTTTTCCTATAAGGCTTGCACTGCGGCTCTTGCCATAAAGTAACAAATAATACCATCACTATAGGACCTAAAAATAATCCGAGTAGTCCTAATGTTTCAACTCCACCTAAAATACCAAAAAGTACCGCTAAAAAGGGTAGTTCAATAGCACCGCCAATTAAAACTGGCTTTATAAAATGGTCTGCTACAAACATGACTAGAGTTCCCCAAACAAGCACAACAATAGCACTAATCACGCTTCCCGTAGAGAATAAAATCAAGGCTACAGTAACAAAAACCACAGGAACAACAAAAGGAATCATTGCCGCTAATGCCGTTATAAACCCGGTTAAAGTTGGAGCCGGGAAATCTACCAAGGCATAACATATGCCCATCAATACCCCAACTCCTATGCCAACCACTATGGTTCCATTCACTGTAGCACGTAAAGCACTAGGAAGACGGTCAGAATAACGAAACCAACGTTTACCTAAACAGTACTCTCCTATATCGTGTATTTGTAAGAGTAATTTATCGGCATCTCTATAAAAAAAGAATAATGTTAATAAAGTAAATCCTACTTGAACACTGCGATGTACTAAATTAGCGCCTATCAATTTTAGGTAATAGCTTGTTGGGGTTATTGTCAAATGGAGATTCGATAAAAAGCTTTTAATATTCCCTGGTTTGCCTATATTATCATCCCAATATTTAACTAAATCCGTTCCAAACGCAGGAAGACTCTTAAAAAACTCTGGGGCAGCCCCGCCTTTTTCATTAACTTCCTGCAAAAAATTAATAAATAACTGTAACTCCTTAATCAAAATTCCCACCAACCAGCTCAAGGGTATAAAAAATACTAACCCCATTAAGATAGTGAATAACAAAGCAGATAAATTATCTCTTTCGCCAAAAAAAGTGCGCCATTTCTTATATAAAGGATAAGTAGCAATTACAATAATAGCGGCCCAAACCATCGAGGGGATAAATTTATGAATAATAAAAAGAGTCAGGCCAATAATCGCTATAGTTAATGCCGTACTAATCAATTCTTTATGATTTTCGTTCATTGAGCAAAACTCCAAGCTAGAATTTGCATAATGAGCCAAGCGGGAACCGCTGCTAATACGTCATCTAACATTATTCCTAAGCCACCGTGTACCTTCTGATCAATATAACCTATAGGTTGAGGTTTCCAAATATCGAAGAGACGAAATAAAATAAATCCCAAAATCATCCAAGAAAGTCCTGAAGGAGCTAAAAACATAGTTAGTAAATAGCCAACCACCTCATCCCAAACAATTCCTTTATAATCATGAATACCTAAATCTTGAGAAACCTTATCACTAACCCAAACACCGATAATGAAAGCAAGCAGCGTAAACGTGAGATAAACACTCCAATGACTACCTACAAGCAACAAGTAGATAGGCATTGCGGCTAAAGTCCCCCAAGTACCAGGAGCTATAGGCATTAAACCACTACCGAAGCCAAAAGCAATAAAGTAAATTGGATCTTGCCACACTCGATTCGCTATATTGACCTGATTCATTTTTACTCCTTTCATCCTAAATTATTAGTCCGACCAGGACGTATTGACACTATATATTAAATTCGCTCTAAAATAGTGGTGCGCTGTAGCGTGTCGCAGAGAAATTCGTCTATTCTTTATCCACATATCTTATCTTAAGCGCTCTCCATAGGCCTACCGCAAAAGCTATTTACTAGTTATTTTAGTGCTCACCGCTTAGGCGGTAAATCCATAGCGAAATATCATTCTTAGCTTCACCGCTATGGGCTAAGCTTTACCCCTCTAAAAATGCGCATAACCACGAGGCATTAACTGTTCGTAAGTATTATCCCCTAATTTCAATCGTAGCCCATTTTGTTCCTCTATCACACCAATGGGGTAGCATACTAAATTCTCTTTATGCAATGTCTTCATTAAAGAATCTAAAGAGCCAGATGAAACAGTAAAACATAACTCATAATCATCTCCCCCTGTTAATGCCAAGTCAACACCCTGCTCAGCCAAATATTTATTTAATAAAGCATGAGTTGGAATTAAATTCTTTGTTAAACAAGCACCGACGCCACTAGACACACAGATATGATTTAAGTCAGCACTTAATCCATCTGAAATATCTATAGCAGATGAAGCATATGAACGTAAAATAGGGGTTAAATCGATTCTCGGCTTTGGACGTAATAATTTCGCCATTAATTCATCTTTATCTTGTGGTGGAAGATCATCCATAGCAAGAAATTGAACGGCAAGGGCTGCTGCACCTAATACTCCTGAAACCAGAATGATATCACCTGGTTTAGCACCGCTTCGTCGAACAGCTCGCCCTTCTGAAGCAGTTCCCATAATAGTAATCGTAATACTTAAAGGGCCTCGAGTGGTATCACCGCCAATCAATGCTACGTTGTATTCACTCAAAGCAGCGTTGAAGCCTTGGGAAAAAGATTCAAGCCAAGGCTGATTTAACTCGGGTAGTGTTATAGCAAGCGTTGCCCAACACGGTTCCGCAGCCATTGCAGCCATGTCACTAATATTCACCACGGCGGATCTGTACGCTATATCAAAAGGTGTCCATTCCGGAAGAAAATGCACACCAGAAACTAAAGTATCCGTACTAACTAAAATATTTTTCCCTGAAGGAATTTTCAGGCATGCAGCATCATCGCCTATACCCAATAAAACATCATTACGCTTGGCAGAAATAGGCTTAAAAAACTGATCTATAAGATCAAATTCATTCATTATTGAGGCTGACCTCAACGGCGCGTACCTGTTTTGCTAGATTATTTAAAACCCCATTGACGTATCGATGCCCATCTTGAGATCCAAATTCTTTAGTCAATGATATAGATTCATCGAGTATCACCTTATAGGGGATTTCTGGGCAATGGAACAATTCAAATGCGCCTATGCGCAAGGTAGTTAACTCTATAGGATTCAAGCTATTTATTTCTCTATCCAAAAAAGGAGCAATACTGGTTTCTAACTCCGCAACATGAGCAGGGACTCCATGTAATAGACGACAGAAATATTCCCCATCTACTTTTTCCATATTATTAACAACTCGAAACTGAGTTTCTATCTCATGAAGATCGGTACCAGCCATTAGCCATTGATAAAGAGCCTGGAGTGCTAGTTTCCGTGCTCGCCTTTTACCTCTTATAGATTGCTTTTCCACTGTTACCTCATGAATTTAACTCGTATCTATTCTGATTACCTCTCCTCTTCATAAACAAGAGATGATGCATACTGAATAGGTACTTTAATTTTAATAGTTTTGTCTTTATAACCACTCATCAGCTTTATTGGCTAAAACACAGCGAGAACGTTCTTCATAGTGATGCAAAGTTCTATTTGAGTGATCTTCTGCTGTGCTCAGGGTGATGGAACGAGCGGTCACTTGTCTTCTTTCATTTGATCTATAGTTTGTCTAAAGTCGCTAACATCTTTAAATCGTTTATAGACTGATGCAAATCGTACATAGGCAACATGATCTAAACGAAATAGTTCTTTCATTACCAATTCACCAATGAGTTGTGAATCCATTTCACGCTCTCCTCTTCGGCGAATTTCTTGCGTAATCGATATAATCGCCTCTTCTAAAGCATCGACACTCACGGGTCTTTTTTCTAAAGCCCGCAACATCCCAGACCGCAAGTTATCCATATTAAAAGATTCTCTTCTTCCATCTCTTTTAATAACTAATGGCATAACCAATTCAGCTGTTTCAAAAGTAGTAAAACGCTCATGACATTCTAGGCACTCTCGTCTACGTCGGACTTGAGCACCATCCGCAACGAGACGAGAATCGACAACTTTTGTTTCTTCTGCATGACAAAATGGACAATGCATGATTAACCATAAACAGGAAATTCACGACACAAAAGCAGAACTTGCGTTTTCACTCTAGCAATGGTTGATTCATCGCTAATGTTATCAAGAATATCTGCTACCCAATTAGATAAAAGAGTTATTTCTTTCTCTTTAAATCCTCTGGTTGTCACTGCCGGGGTTCCTAAACGTAATCCACTAGTCACAAAAGGTGAACGCGGATCATTAGGTACCGAATTTTTATTGACCGTAATATTGGCTTTACCTAAGGCAGCATCAGCATCCTTACCTGTAATGTTTTTATTAATTAAATCAATTAATAATAGATGGTTATCCGTTCCCCCAGATACAATGTCATATCCCCTGGTTTTTAAAACATCACACATCGTTTTAGCATTACGTATAATTTGTTGCTGATACAGCTTAAACTCGGGCAATAATGCTTCCGCGAACGCCACTGCTTTTGCAGCAATGACATGCATTAAAGGTCCGCCTTGCATTCCAGGGAATACAGAAGAATTTAATTTTTTCTCAATTTCTTCATTAGCCTTGCAAAGGATTAATCCACCTCTTGGGCCTCTTAATGTTTTATGCGTTGTTGAAGTGACTACGTCAGCATATGGGAGAGGTGATGGATAAAGACCGACTGCGATTAATCCAGCAACATGTGCTATATCAGCTAATAAATAAGCCCCTACTTTATCGGCAATTGCCCTAAATCTAACCCAATCCAGAACTCTAGAGTAAGCAGAAAAACCAGCGACAATTAATTTAGGCTTACACTCTAAAGCTAAACGCTCTAAAGCATCATAATCAATTAAACCAGTCTGAATATCCACGCCGTATTCGACAGCTTTATAAAGTTTTCCTGAAAAATTTACTTTGGAACCATGTGTTAAATGACCGCCGTGTGGTAAAGCCATACCCAAAATGGTATCGCCCGGAGCTAATAAGGCCATCATCACCGCAGCATTAGCCTGAGAACCAGAATGAGGCTGTACATTAGCATAATCTGCATTAAATAGTTTTTTAGCACGTGTTATTGCTAATTCTTCAGCTATATCGACAAACTCACAACCACCGTAATATCGCTTAGCAGGATAACCTTCTGCATACTTATTAGTTAATACAGAACCTTGTGCTTCCAAAACCCTTGGACTTACATAGTTCTCAGAGGCTATAAGTTCAATATGCTCTTCCTGTCGGCGTTTCTCGTTAGAAATAGCCTGAAACAGTTCTTCATCAAAATTTTTTATAGTATAACTTCCGTCAAACATGAGTATTCCTTAGCTTGGAAGCACGATATTTACCTTGCTTTTATAATAATGTCGTTACGTACGTTTCTAACACCATCCACACCAGCTGCAATACTACCAGCTCTTTGTTTGATTCTTTGAGTATCTACAAAACCACTAAGTTGCACTTCGTCTTTATAGGTCTTAACTTTGATAAAAATACCATTCGAGCCCAACTGATCGACTAAGCTAGCTTTTACCTTGGTAGTTGTCGTAGAACTATCAATAAACTCACCGGCACTTTCAGTATATGGCGAAGTGCTGCAAGCAGTAATAACCAAAGAAAGAAACGCAATTAACAATATTTTAAGTGAGTCACGCATGAAGGCTCCTTAAAGAAAAATCGTTAATAGGGTATCACAAAATTAGCTTAGATACTAAGAACACTTTAGGTCAATTTTGTTATTTTAGTAACAACTCGTTGCTAAGGTAGGCTGGGCTATACAATAGTCCAGCCTACTTCTTATTAGTTATGTCCATGTGTTGCTTGTTGCGTCTCATCTTGAGATTGGGCTGGTTGCTGCGCTTGACCTTGGACATTATTAGTTTGCCCACGTGCGGCTCCAGGCACTACCACTGGTTTTCCAGTTGGTCGGGGACGTGCCGCATTATTATTTGCGCCACCATGTCCATGGGTATTTTGTTGTACTTGAACTTGTCCTTGTGGATTATGAGAATTAACAATAACTCTACTGCCACCATTTACATTGCCGTGTCCATGTACATTGTTATGTCCCTGATAAACTCTTCCCTGGGGTGCTGGTCTATAGTGTCCATTATTATGATGATGCTCTAAATCATGGCGCTCGACTTCTACTCGTGGCGGCGGTGGAGCGTAATAATTGTGTTCGTAATAGGGATCTTGTTCTACACAAGAAGTAAGTAACGGTAGCGCTAAAAGACAAGATACGAGGTATTTCATAAAAGACTCCTCAAAAAAAAGGAAAGTTCACTGATAAATGAACTTTCCTTGTATTAACTTAACTAACTAAATTTATCGAGCTGATACTTCGGCTTTAGCTTGATTCTTCAAGTAAGGAAGAATTCGAATAGTACTGTTTATGTTAGTCCAACCTGAGTAAAGAGTGTAGAAAGGTGACTGAACAGTAATATACATTTGGCTATGGCAATAGAAGTTATAGAATAAGCTTACGTAATGGGGGGCATCAAAACTGTAAATATCAAAAGCAATTGTTGAACCATCATCGTAAGTACCAAAAACGGTTACGTCAGTAAAGCTGTTATTTATAATTTCAATTTGGCAATAACCAGGATATGTCAAATTTTTTGAAATAGACTGTTTATCTTCAGCGGTTGCTTTTGGACTCATGTGTAAATTAGCTGCAAAAACGTTTGTAAACAAACTAAAACAAACTAAAAACAACAATGATTTTAACTTCATGGTTTACCCCTTAGTAAGATGGAAGCAGCATAGTAGCAAAGTATCCAATTTAGTCAATAGGTTTTCTTTCTACCCATGAAATAAATAAAATAGGAAGATTTACGCTCAATAAGTTAATGAATTAACACATATTTAATTTTTAAAAGGATCTATCTTTTTGTATTTTATTCAAGCAACGCAATATGAGATGTGTCGATTAATTAATCTCTTTGTTGCTCAAAATAAATCAACTAGCCATTAAAAGTGGCATTATTTTTTAATATTGCGCTCCCGTTAAATTGCATCTTTATGATATATTGCACCCCCAATAAGAATAATTACAAAATGTGTAGGGGAAGAATAATGAAAAAGCGCATGACTATCATGGGAATAGCCTTGTTGGTTGTTTTCGGTGGAATCATTGCGTTTAATCTAATTAAATCAATTATGATTAAACGGTTCTTCGCCAGCTATGTTCCTCCAGCAGTTAGTGTTTCCTCTGCAGTCGCCCAAACTGTAGATTGGCATCCCACTATTAGTGCCGTAGGTAATTTCGTAGCAACTAGTGGGGTTGATGTCAATGCAGAAGCCTCAGGAAAAGTAATAAAAATAGATTTTGATTCAGGTCAATATGTAAGCAAGGGGGCTCCGCTGATTACTATTGATGATAGTGTTGATCAAGCTTTGTTAACGTTTAACCACGCCGAGCTTACCCTTAAAGAATTAAATTACAAACGTCAAACTGACCTATTTAAACGTGGCGCCACACCCAGTTCCAGCGTTGATGAAGCCAAAGCAAATCTACAACAAGCTCAAGCTAAAGTGGCTCAGATTCAAGCCCAAATCAACCAAAAACATATTACCGCCCCCTTTTCAGGTCGTTTAGGTATACGTCAAGTTAACATTGGACAGTATGTTACTCCAGGACAAACCTCCATTGTCTCTCTGCAATCTTTAGATCCTTTGTTTCTTGAGTTTTACCTGCCAGAGCAACTTTATAAGCGCATTCATTTGAATGGAACTATTTTGTTCACAGTACAAGGATTTCCTAAAGCAATTTTTGAAGGGACTATCACTGCAGTCAACTCCAAGATTGATTTAAATACTCATAACGTACTCGTTCAGGCAACCTTACCCAACTGTTCTGTAGGGGCAATAAAAGATGCGGAACACTCGCCGCTTCTCAAAACACGTAAAGAAGTTAGAGGCAATAAATTAATAGTCAGTTGTAATAGCAGTTTAAATGAACAAAATAAAATTAAAGATTATGCCTTTATACCCGGAATGTTTTCTTCCATAGAGATTAGTCAACCTGCCGAGCCAGGAACTATCGTTGTACCGTCAACAGCAGTCTCTTATAGCCTTTATGGTAATGCTGTCTATGTCATAGAAAAAGATAAAGAAGGAAAGAAAGATCCTAAGGGTCAAGACCTATTAACTGTAAAACGTGTTTTCGTTACGACAGGGGAACAACAAGGTAATTACACCGTCATCAAAAAAGGAATTAAAGCAGGTGATGTAGTAGTCAGTACTGGGGATTTAAAACTGCAGAATGGTACCCCCGTTACTATTAACAACAGTGTCCCACTCAATAGTGAGAGTAATCCGAATAATTTGGGACAATAATGCATGATTTGTTGTTGAGCCAATGGCTCAACCTACATTTACTAATATTTGCAGGCTTTTCGCAGGATAACTTATGAAATTTACTGATTTATTTATCAAACGTCCCGTTCTTTCCGTTGTAATCAGTATGCTGATTCTTCTGTTTGGTATTAACTCAATTAATAAAATGCAAATTCGTCAATATCCACGCATGGATAATACAGTAATCACTATTACGACCAGCTATCCCGGTGCAGATGCGGATCTTATTGCAGGCTTTATTACCTCCCCTTTAGAAAACGCAGTGGCTAGTGCTGAGGGTATCGATTATATGACCTCATCGAGCGTTCAAGGTCTAAGTACTATTACCTTAAACATCAAGTTAAACTTCGATCCACAAATCGCTTTTACTGATGTAATGAGTAAGGTACAACAAACAATTAATCAATTACCTAAAGAAGCACAACAACCCGTGATTCTTAAAAAATCAGATTCGTCCACGGCATTGATGTACATCAGTCTTGACAGTAAAGACATGACCCCGCAACAAATTACCGACTATGCGACCCGAGTGGTTCAACCTCAACTGCAAACGGTTGATGGGGTAGCAAAAGCAGAAATTTTGGGAGGCGCCACTTACTCCATGAGAATATTTCTTGATCCTATAAAAATGGCGGCTCTCAACGTAACTCCGGCCGATGTTTCTGTAGTGCTTGCCAGCAATAACTTTTTAACTGCAGCAGGAAGCACCAAAAGCGAATATGTTGCGATTAACATGACAGCAAAGACAGATCTAAATGATACGGACGCATTCAGCAAGCTCATAGTCAAATCAGATAAGGGGTCTATAGTCCATTTACGAGATATAGCTAAAGTGGAGTTGGGCTCTCAAAGTTACGATAGTTCAGTGACTTTTAACGGTAAAAAAGCGGTCTTTATTTCCATCACGCCAACACCAACAGCAAACCCTCTCACCGTCATTAGTGATACGCGCAACATAATGCCATCGATAGTTAAAGAGTTTCCTCCATCACTAACCGGCACTATAGTTTATGATGCAACAGACTTTATTAGAGCATCTATTGAAGAAGTTGAACACACTATTATAGAAGCTGCACTTATAGTAATTGTGGTTATCTTTTTGTTCCTCGGCTCACTACGCTCGGTTTTAATCCCCATTGTTACTATTCCATTATCTCTTGTTGGTGTTTGTACTTTAATGCTGGCATTGGGATACAGTATTAATTTGCTCACGCTGCTGGCATTCGTGCTAGCAATTGGTTTAGTGGTCGACGATGCCATTGTCGTTGTAGAAAACGTGCACCGTCATATAGAAGAAGGTAAAAGTCCTTTTGAGGCCGCTCTTATAGGTGCAAGAGAAATTGCCACCCCTGTTATTGCTATGACGATTACCTTGGCAGCCGTTTACGCACCAATAGGTTTTATGGGGGGACTAACTGGCGCATTGTTTAAAGAGTTTGCTTTTACTCTAGCAAGTGCGGTTATTATTTCAGGAGTCATTGCTTTAACCCTATCGCCAATGATGTGTTCTAAAGTATTAACTAAGGACAGCACTAGCGGGAAATTTGTTCATTTTCTCGATAATCAATTTAATAAACTGAAAGTGGTTTACCAAAGGATTTTGCATGGCTTATTAGAAACTAGACTTATCATGCTGCCTTTTGCTGCTGTTGTTATCTTAATGTTGCCTTACCTGTATCTGCATACAGCGGCAGAAACAGCCCCAGATGAGGATCAGGGATTCTTTTTTGTTATGGCAGTTGCCCCTCAATTCGCAACTCTGAATTATGTCGAAACATTCACCAAACCTTTTGATAAAATTTATCAAAGTTTTCCCGAAGCAGAAAATTATTTTACTGTTAATGCAAGCCAGCCTGTATCAGGTTTAGTGCTCAAACCATGGGGGAAGAGAGCTAAAAGTCAATTTGCGCTGAAGCAGCCATTGCAGGACAAGTTGTCAGAAATTACAGGGCTTAATGCCTTTGCTATAGTACCGCCCCCCCTCCCGGGTGGTGGTGGCGGCACACCAGTCCAGTTCGTAGTCAAAACGACCAATGATTTCCAAAGCTTATTTGATATTTCCAATAAATTAACGGATAAGGCTAGAAAAAGTGGTTTATTTATTTACGTTGACAACTCATTAAAATTTAACCAACCACAAATAGAGCTCTCTATTAATCGCTCAAAAGCCGCTGAAATGGGGTTAGACATGCGTGCCATAGGAAGCAGTCTAACTAGCGCTCTATCAGGTAACTATGTAAATTACTTTAATCTTGAAGGAAGAAGTTATCAGGTAATCCCCCAACTCGATCGTAAATTCCGCCTAACCGCAGAACAATTAGGGCAAATTTATGTGAAAACCATGTCAGGCACCATGGTGCCCTTATCAACTGTTGTATCCCCGAAAGAAAAAACCCAACCTAATGCAGCAACTCATTTCCAACAGCTTAACTCTGCTACGATTCAAGCGGTGATGATGCCAGGAAAAACCTTAGGTGAGGGTTTGCAATTTTTACAAAATGCCGCAGATGAAACCTTGCCCAAAGGCTTCAGCTACGATTATGGTGGTGAATCAAGACAATTTATGCAAGAAGGAAGCGCCTTACTCTTCGCATTCTTGTTTGCTATTATTATCATCTACTTGGTTTTATCAGCCCAATACGAAAGCTTCCGCGATCCGTTAATCGTCCTGATCAGTGTGCCGATGTCTATTTGCGGCGCTCTAATTCCACTGAATTTAGGACTAGCCAGTATTAATATCTATACTCAGGTAGGCTTAATTACTCTAATTGGTCTTATTAGTAAACACGGTATTTTAATTGTCGATTTCGCTAATCATTTGCAACGAGAGAAAAATCTTGATAGGCGGGCAGCGGTAGAAGAAGCAGCAGCGATTCGCTTAAGACCAATATTAATGACTACTGCAGCTATGGTTTTTGGCGTACTTCCTTTGCTTATTGCCAGCGGAGCTGGAGCTGTTAGTCGTTTTGATATAGGCCTGGTTATCTCGGCCGGATTACTGATTGGCACCTGCTTTACTCTATTTGTGGTACCAACCATGTATACTTATATCGCTGAAGATCATCGCACTAAAGGTGATCAACCTATTATTGAACACCTTTAAGTGTTCGCGCTGTATCGTCGTAAAGCTATGTTTGGCTATTTCCGAATTGCCGACGAAAGTCGGCATCCATAAAAGGTTTAAAAGCTGATGGATACAAGCTTTCGCCGGTAATTCGTCTGAATCGGGTAATTTGTTACCCGCTCCTCTTGCATAACACCATAAAAAATCTCTGCGTCCCTACAAGGCGTTTGGTTTGAAAATAAAGAGTAAATCGAGGGGCTTAGAAAGATATTTCATTCTTAATAGTACGGTTATAGACCAACGATCCAGTTCATCACTTCTCGTTGCCAACTCCTAAATACAACCGTATTGCGAACAGTTACTCCCCTTGCAAAATGTGATACTATTCTACGTTTTATTAGTACGGGCTAAAACATGGATAAAACCTATTCCCCAGAAGCAATAGAACAAGCTTATTATAAGAAATGGGAAAGTCAGCATTATTTTCAACCACGTGGTGACGGTAAACGCTTTTGCATTATGCTTCCCCCTCCCAATGTAACAGGAAGCCTTCATATGGGGCATGGTTTTCAGCATACTATTATGGATGCCTTAACCCGATATCACCGTATGTTAGGGGATAAAACCTTATGGCAACCAGGGACGGATCACGCTGGAATTTCCACTCAACTCGTCGTTGAAAAACAATTAGAAGCGAAGGGAATTGCACGAAAAGATTTAAGCCGAGAAGAGTTCCTTGATTATGTTTGGAAATGGAAAAATGAATCAGGAAATACCATCACTCAACAGATGAGGCGTTTAGGCGCTTCGGTAGATTGGGACAAAGAGCGTTTCACTATGGATGAAGGCTTGTCTGCAGCCGTGCAGAAAGTGTTTGTCCAGCTTTATGATGAGGGGTTGATTTACCGTGGCACTCGTCTGGTTAACTGGGATCCCAAGTTAGGTACGGCAGTATCCGACCTTGAAGTACTTTCCGAGGAAGAAGACGGTTTTCTCTGGCATATTCGTTATCCTGTAGTCGATTCTACAGAGTTTGTCGTTGTAGCGACAACTCGTCCCGAAACACTACTTGGTGACTCGGCAGTGGCTGTTCATCCAGAGGATCCGCGCTTTCAACATTTAATTGGCAAGCACGTGCATCTTCCTCTTTGCGATAGAACTATTCCGATTATTGCCGATGAATATGTAGACAAAGAATTTGGTAGTGGTTGTGTTAAAATTACCCCCGCCCATGATTTTAACGATCATGAAGTGGGTAAACGACATAATCTACCCCTAATCAATATCTTAAATAAAAAAGCAACAATCAATAAAAATGCCCCATTAAAATATCAAGGCATGGATAGATTTGTTGCCAGAGAACAAATAATTCAAGATTTAGAAAAAGAAGGATTTCTCACTAAGACAGAACCACATAAATTAAAGGTACCTCGTGGTGAGAAATCTAACGTTATCATTGAACCGCTATTAACTGATCAATGGTATGTCAAAATAAAACCTCTAGCAGAACCTGCTATTGCCGCAGTTAAGAAAGGTGAAATCCGCTTTATTCCTGAGAATTGGACTAAAACCTATTTTCAATGGATGGATAATATAGAAGATTGGTGTATTAGTCGCCAATTATGGTGGGGGCATAGAATACCAGCTTGGTATGACAGTCAAGGTAATATTTATGTAGGGTATAGTGAAAATGACGTTCGCTTTAAATACAAAATTGATGAAGCAACGCCGCTAAAACAAGATGAAGATGTCTTGGATACTTGGTTCTCCTCTGCCCTATGGCCTTTTTCTACGTTAGGCTGGCCTGAACGTACTCCAGAACTCGATCAATTTTATCCTACATCAGTTCTTGTTACTGGTTTCGATATTATCTTTTTCTGGGTTGCCCGCATGATTATGATGGGATTGAAATTTACCGGAAAAGTTCCATTTAAAGATGTATTTATTACTGGGTTAATTCGTGACAGTGAAGGACATAAAATGTCTAAGTCTAAAGGGAATGTGCTCGATCCTTTGGATATTATCGATGGAATAGATCTTGAATCCTTACTGGCGAAACGTACTTCTAATTTAATGTTGGAATCAGTACGTAATCGAATTATTAAAGCGACCGAAAAAGAATTCCCCAATGGAATTAATGCTTACGGCACCGATGCCTTACGTTTCACTTATTGTTCTTTGGCATCTACTGGCCGTAATGTTCGTTTTGATGTAGGTCGCGTAGAGGGCTATAGAAATTTCTGTAATAAATTATGGAATGCGGCACGTTATGTCTTATTAAATACCGATGAAGAGCGAGTTGATTTCGGCGATGGAGCCTTCCAGTACAGCCCCGCAGATCAATGGATATTGTCCCGTCTACAACATACTATAGGGAAAGTACATCATTACTTTGAAACCTACAGATTTGATTTATTGGCTAACACCCTGTATGAATTTGTTTGGCATGAATACTGTGATTGGTACCTTGAGTTATCTAAGCCAGTATTACAAGACGAACACTCTCTCGGCGCCCTGAAAAGGGGAACACGGGGAACCTTAATTCATGTGCTGGATCAGATATTAAAGCTCCTACATCCTTTAATGCCATTTATTACCGAAGAGATTTGGCAAAGAACAACAAAGTTCACTAGTGAAAATGGGGTCAGCATCATGCTAAGTGCTTATCCTCGAGTCAACGAAGAGTTTATTAATGACACTATTGAAGAGGAGTTGGATTGGTTAAAGGCAGCCATTCAAGCAATAAGAACGATACGAAGTGAAATGTCCATCACTCCATCAAAGCTTATTCCTCTATGTATTCGCAATTGTACTCCCGTGCTCAGAAACCGTATTGAGAAATATCAACAGATTTTAACAGCCATGAGTAAAATCAAGGAAATAAAGTACTTAAATGCCGATGAAAAAGCACCAGTGTCAGCAACAGCCGTGCTAGGAGAAATAGAATTATTAATTCCTATGGCCGATTTAATCGACAAAGAAGCTGAACTTACTCGATTAGCTAAAGAAGTCGCTAAATTAGATAAAGACATTAGCCTTGCTCAAGGGAAATTAAGTAATCCTAAATTTACAGATAAAGCACCGGCGGAAATTATAGCAAAGGAACAGGAAAAACTGGCTCAAGCACAACAAGCTAAGGAAAAACTGTTGGAGCATCGAATGCGTATTGAAGCATTGTAATTAAGGGAAATGTAACCGTTCATGCAGTGACGTCAACTTAAAGGATGTGTAGCCCGGATTAGACAAAGTCGTAATCCGGGATTTTAGGCAACTTCCTACCGGTGAGTTATTGTTGCAGTGATTTCAACTAAATCAGCGTTAGAGGGAGAGTTGACATCAAAATTTCCAGCATGGATTTGTCTATCTTCTGTAGAAAAGAACCGCTTATCGAAAAACCCAGCATTTTGACGTCTTAGCTTCATTGGTCCTTCTGGAAGCACATCTGGATTAGACTCTTTAACTTTTACCCCGTTTACTCCAGAATTAGCAAACTTTACAGCACCGGCATAGCTTGCAATTTTATGCAAAATTCGCGTGTTGACATCAAAAAACTTAGACATATTTATTCCTCATCATTATTCATTCGGCGGCTAATGGTATACAAATAACCTTAAGATAATATTAAACTTTGACTAAAAAGTAAAAAAAGATTACAAAAAATTGCCTAATTAAAGTTTTCTATAAAAATTTATATTTATCAATTGGTTATTTGAATAATGGGTGACCTCTCAATATCCATGGGATGACATTTTGTCCCGGACTTACCTTACTGCGCTACTGATGAAAGCAAAGAAATAACCGCTGCCTGCCCTAATGGTTCTGTAGGATTAAAATCCATAGCTACCGCAAACCCCAAATGAGCATCATCTTGTATATCTCTGCCTTCTTTTAATACCTCTCCTACTCTTTTGCTAATCGTCATAAGAGCCACCTCGTCCATGTAGGTCGGATAGTGGTTATCATTTCTTATCATTTGAGTTAGGGAGACATAAAAAGCGTACTTCAACAAGTATAATGCATCCTCAGACAGATACTGCAAAAACGTGCATTGCCCCTGTTCTGCGACACAATATAAATGTGTTAACTGATAATCATAGGGAGAAAACTCATGCTCAAGAATATCCGTTTTTGCAGTTTTTTCACTCTGACACCGATAAAATAGAAGATGTTCTGTATGACTTTTTTTATCAATAATTTTAAAAGAGCCTTGAAAAATAAAAGGAGGAGCCCAAACGGCTACTAATATCAAAGTTTCTATATTAATGGGTGTGTAGTCTTTTTCGTTATTACTCATTTATAACTCTAGTGCTTTTTTATCTACTTTTTAAGATATAAAGTCTAATAATAAATTGCCCTTCGGGCAAGGAATTGCCCGACTTATAGGTGCTTGCGACGAAGGAAATCCTTCGCTGCGCTTTGGATGACCATAATAGTAAAAGCAGCAACTACTGGATGCAGTTCAAGGCAGGTAGCCCACTATTACGGCCTATATTGGGGTTGTTCTACATCAATCTCAACCTTCGATTTCACCATATTTGGCACTTTAAAGAATGAAGGAGAATCTGATCTCTTAAAATTATCTCCTACAGAAAGATCAAGATAGTCAGGAGGACTCTCTGATTGCAATACTTTCTCTTTGGGCTTATTTAAATTCACCGCCAAGTCCAAAGCCTCAAGAGACTTAGGTAAGGATTCCGCTAAAGTAGGATTGTCGACCAAATCAAGTTCCTCCAATTCTGGTTCATGATCATTTGAATTAAAATAATCACTGACCATCATACCCAGATAGCGAAAGCCACGAACAATGAATAGATCCGTTAAGCAAACGAGGAAATAAATTGCAAGGATTGGAGATAAAAGAGTTACTATAGCTATAGTATCCCAGGTCCATGAGAAAGGCTCCTCTGTCTCTAGAGCTTTATTGGGATCTTGTAACAATGAATAAGAGCTTATTGCATATTCATTGAAATAGTATGATTCATAACCTCTTTGCTTATAGTAATAAGTGAACCAGCTGATAAAATCTTTATCATTATCAAACCGATACCATCCTGAATTGGAGTCAAAGAAGTGGTACTTATTATCGATAAAGCAAAAACCTAGAGCATGTCCACCAATATAGGTCATGACATTTAAGTTATAAACCTTATTGGGATCTTTTTGGGCTTCATCAACCAAAGATTGTGCCATCTCTTCAGTGGATGTATAAAAGACGTAGTCTGAATTTTGCACGTAATCAATAGTTTTATTAATAGCCAGTTGCTCGGAGCTTGTCTTTGGGCCAGAGAGCCTAGAAATCAACTTATCTACTGATGCCTGTAATTCTTGATAAATACTAATTTCCTTAGTAAGAGCAGCTAAGTGGTTTATTTCAGGGTATTTACGCGCTAGTAAAGAGTTAAACAGAATAGGTTGTAACGTTCGTTGTTGATTGACATCCAAACCGAAAGGTCTCTCTTTTTTGAGAATTTGAGCAGCCCATTTAGCCACATAACCAAAACACTCTCCATTAGAATCACCAATACGAGGTTCCAATCCTTGATTCACTGGCATCATTATAGTGCCATGGTAATTTTCAGTGGTTTTGTTGTAAAGGTTGTCCATTCGTTTCGCGAATTTATTATATTTTTCCGCGTATTTTTTGCTGTACGTGTCCAGTTTCTCTCTCTGATCCAAAACTCCTTGAACGTCGCTAAGAACTCCTTTTAAAGTAGTAATGTAGTGATAATTCCAATGAGGACTTTGGAAAGAGAAATAATGTGTTTTACCTATTTCCTCTTCAAGTGCGGCCTTTAGACTATTAAGCTGTTCTATATTAACGGTAACAGCTAGAGTTTCTAAGGCACTCCATTGACTGTTCCCTTTAAGAATGTTCTGAATAAAATCTCTTTGAGCTTCACTAAAATTATTATTATTTTGCGATTGAACAAGACTTAAATAAGTGTTAAATAAATTGGCCATAATGTCATCTAATTATCTATATAGATTATAATAGAGCCAAAAAAGTATCATAATTTAGACAAAAAGAAAAGTTTATAGGCAAGTATCGTGTCAAAATTAGATTTGCCCCTTGTTTGATTGCCTAAGGTGTTATGGTTTGTTATCAGATAAGCCGAGATTGATGATGGTTGAAAGCCACTGAAATGACATCCTAACTAATAGTCGCCCCCTTTACTAAACTCAAGACAGTAAAGGCCCCCTACCTATAAATAATAATTATAAGATAAAATATCGAGCTTAATGCACTAGGATAAAAGAATAGCCACTGCTTTACCTTGGGATTTTAATGAATGAAAGTCAGAATAATCATAATGCTGCTATATTAATATATATCATTTTGAAATGTATATTTTGAACAGTTAGGGTAATATAATTGCATCAACACACAATATGGGGTTCGTATGTCAATAACAGAATATGTTGTTCAATATGGTTTTTCAATTAGTTTATTGGCAAACGCGGCGTTATTTATTCCGCAAATAATTACTTTAATCAAAAAAAAATCAGCTTTAGGCGTCTCTTTAATTACTTTTTTTGGGTTTAATATCATTCAAATTTTTACCATGCTACATGGATTGTTAGAAAAAGATTACCTCCTTGCTGGAGGATATTTATTAAGTCTCATCACTTGTGGCTGCGTTTCGTGCTTGATTGTTTATTATAAATACATCCAAAATCGTCAATGATAAGGGATATTATGAACAAACTTATTGATATTCATGATGAAGAACATAATATTCTTTCCTTACTCCCTTACTCTGTATGTGCTCAATTAATTAGCAAAAATCAAAAACTAGCTGATTTATATTTTATGAAATCAATTATTGATTTCTCTATTAATGCTCTGGAGCTTTTTTTAGCAGGTAAATTAATGCTATTTGATGCTCAAGTAGGAGAAAACCTATGTCAAATCAGAGCTTACAAAATCCTTAATCTTGCCCAAAAATGGTTATGCTCTCCTATACCTAAAAACCAGTTTTCTCAAGAAATAGAGCTATTTCGCAAGCATAAGGAACACCTGGAACACATTATTTTTGAGTGGGAAAATACAATAAAGCATTCGAAAACTTATAATAAAAGCCTTGATAGTAAAGAAAATATTGGTGATTTTTTCGCAAGACAGAAACTATTAATTCCTTTGCAAGATGATTTTATTTTTATAATTGTCTGTTATTTTTTATCTCATTTTAATATTAGAGAAAATCAAATACCAGTTGCCATTAACCTAGAATACATTAGTAGAGAATTTCATATTTCTAAATACCGTTCAAAACGATTAACTCATAAATATCAACAACTTATTTGCACTTTAGGATGCAATTTTATAATAAAGATCGCTCATGAATTGCCTGAACGATATGGGTTCGTCAATATGTTACCAACTTTATATAAAACCGCGGATGAGGACAGAGCCGTACTCCCCTGCTACACCGTAAGTGAGATTATTTTATATCACAGTATCAAAGAGCAATTGCCTATATTGTTTGTTACTCATCAGTTAACGGAGCAAAAAAAACATTTACAGCCCCATAAGGTAATCTACTTTTTATTAGCAAAAACCCAAAATAACAATGAATTCTCTCTTGTTCCAACAAAAAATTTTCTTTTGGATTATTGTATGGTGGTATCAGGTGAAGTTCATTATAAAGAAAATAGCTCCATTGAATCGCCTCAAGAATATATTAATCGTGTATTATGGCAAACTCCATTAAAATTAATTTTAGCTAATACCGCCAGTCACCCTCAGTATTCTGGAAAAAAACTGGAGGCGCTGAGAGACAACCCATTCCAATGCATGGAATTAGGCCATGATGTAGAAAACATAAAAATGCATGAACATAATTTAATTAATATGCAGCAATTTGCCTTAACTTCGGGATGCACAAAGCAGAATCCTTCTTTGTTTTTTTTAAGGCATATCTATAGCAGCTCGATCCAAGAGGAGATTAGCCAATTGGAAAAAAATTACACCGGCCCTGTTTTAGAAGCCTATCAGGTAATTAACTCATAAAATTGTAAAAGGCGCGTTTATGGCAAGCAAGGACTGTTCGAATTTAAACCAAATCGATTTATATAAGCAACTGTTTGAAACCATTCCAGTACACATTTACTGGAAAAACCTAAAATTTGAATACCTGCATTGCAATTTATTACAAGCTAAAAATATGGGTTTTTCTTCACCGGAACAAATTGTAGGCAAAACAGATTATGAGCTGTTTTCAAAAAAAATAGCAGACCAAATTAGAAAAAATGACTTGGAAGTAGTTTTTAAGAAAGCCCCCTGTATTTTTGAAGAGTCCGGCGAAGATATTAGTGGTTCCTATCAAGTCTACTTAACTCAAAAAATCCCAATAATAAACAAAAAAGGAGAAATTAGTGGTATAGGTGGTATTTCAATCAACATAACCGCCAGAAAAAATGCAGAAGAAAATATTCGTCAAGAAAAAGAAAAAGTAGAACAGACTTTGGCAAACATTATTGAAAACTTGCCAGGACATGTTTATTGGAAAAATAAAAACTCCGTCTATCAAGGTTGCAATTTAGCTCAAGCAAAATCAGCTGGTTTCGCATCCGCTAAAGAGATGATCGGTAAAACGGATTATGAAATGCCTTGGCGTCATGAAGCCGACCTTCTTCGTGAATCTGACTTAGCGG
The DNA here is from genome assembly GCF_000953135.1 of Legionella fallonii LLAP-10. NCBI lineage: Bacteria > Pseudomonadati > Pseudomonadota > Gammaproteobacteria > Legionellales > Legionellaceae > Legionella > Legionella fallonii. The sequence goes on from NZ_LN614827.1 coordinate 2,384,946, forward strand.
TAATCAACAATAAAGAAACCATAACGACAGAAGAAGCCTCACAGTTAGCCAATTCAGATCAACTATCTATTTTCTTGTCTAAGAAAGCTCCCTTATACAATAAACAAGGGGAGGTTATAGGCATATTAGGAGTTTCTTTTGATATCACCGATCGTAAAAAAATAGAACAAGATCTTTACTTAGCACAAATTGCCGCAGAAACAGCGAATCGGGCTAAATCCGAATTTCTACGCAATATGGAACATCAACTTCGTACCCCTTTTAGTGGCATATACAGCATAGTGCAGATGTTAGCTGAAACTGAAATTGAGACTGAAAAAAGAGAACTGTTAGAACTTACCTATGGTTCTGCTAAAGAGTTCCTGGATTTGTTAAATGACATTATCGATTTTTCGCGCTATCAAGCAATATATGCCGCAGTTCTTGAAAAAAAATTCGATTTAAAAAAATTGATTGAAAAAATAGTAATGATGCAGCAGGCCGCTGCGGTCTCCAAAAAACTTAAATTAAGCTCGGAATATCCCGACGATCTACCATCAATATTTATTGGAGATCCTTACAAACTACGACGCATTTTGCTCAACCTTGTAAGTAATGCCATTCGTTTTACTTCCAAGGGCTCAGTCTCAATCCAAGTCAAATTAGGAAAAATAATTGATGAAAAAAATCTCATTTTACAGTTGGTTGTGATTGATACGGGCATAGGGATCCCTGCTGAAAAACAGTCTCTTATTTATGAAAAGTTTTATCGTATTCACCCCGCGAATCAAAATAAATACCTAGGGGCAGGTCTAGGATTACATATAGTCAAACAATTGATGAACGAATTAGGTGGAGAGATTGAATTATCCAGCACCCTTGCTAAAGGAACAACTTTTGTTTGCACCATACCCTTTAAAAGACCGTTACTAGATGCTCTAATTGATGAGAATGACGATTAAAACTCACTATGGACCTTGATTCTCTACAAACCTATCAAACACATAGGGAACTATTTGACGGCTTATCCCTTTCATTGTAATGGGGGGACGACGGTGCGCCACGGCTATATCATGGACTTGCATATACGTTTCATAGCTCATAACGATGAATCCAGACTCAGCATTCGATTGCAAGCGCGCGGCAAGATTAGCTGCGGCCCAATAATGGTATAGCCCATGCGAGTATCACTACCGCGATAAGTGATATCTCATATTTATGCCTTGATATATAACTCTCCTTTTCTCATTAGGAAAAAAATTCAATAATCCAATATTGAACAATAAATAAACCCAGGGTACAATGATTGGTCATTTAAAACCGAGTATGCTTTTTATGAATCCAGATGTAGTCATTGTTGGGGCCGGTCCTGTAGGATTATTTACTGCTATTGAAATGATGTTACTCAATCCAACATTAAAGATAAAAATTATAGATCGTAATAAAGAATATACTCGTCATCACATTCTCAAATTAGAAGAAGAATCATTAATTAATTCAAATAGTTACAAAACATATGAGGAAGTAAGAAAACTCCATGGGTTTGTCCCAACCTCAGAAATTGAATCGACTTTTTTAAAAATTGCTCGAGAACTGAATGTAGAAATAGAAACAGGCGTAAAAGTTGAGGATAGTAAAGAGCTATTAAACCAATATCCTACCGCCCATACCATCATAGGTGCCGATGGTGCGCATAGTATCGTAAGAAGACAAATATTCGATGATAAAAAAATCGTGGATACTAATCTGCAATATATTGTTGAAATTAAATATCAGGCTAAAGGAGCGACTTCACGCCTACCTAATCTAGTTTATGGTCCTGCCTTAGGACAAGTTCCTCATCTCGTCTCAGAAAATGTGGGTAAAGAAAAAGAAGGTTCTACTCCAGTATCCTTATTTATATTTGTAGACGAAGAAACTTACAAAGAAATCAGAGAAACCCCAAATGCAAAACTGACTGATTTGTACCCCAAAACAAAATGCATGGAACAACTCATGAATACCATTAGGCCTTGGTTGTCATTAAGAAGGGCTGCTTTAAATGAAGAGATGGTGACAGACAGCGAAAAAATAAATGGTGTTGCTCTTAGCGTCTATCAAAGTGAATGTTTTGCTAAAGAATTGAATGGAAAGCGAGTTTATTTAGTTGGAGATGCCGCAGCAGCAGTTCCCTACTTCCGCGCCTTAAATGCGGGTCTTATCGCCGCAACTGTAACAGCACAAAAAATTGCTGCTGCGGGGGCAAACTCTCCTGATTTAGAATCACTGAATAAGCAACTAGCAGAATTAACCCAAGTTGAAATAAAAAAAGCTCATGACCAAAATAAAAAGGTTAATTTTGGTCGAGGGCTCAACTTTTTCCTTGCGAGTGCATCAAAAATAACAACTGGAGCATTACTAAATCCAAAATATGAAGAGGCCATGTTAAATGCTCGTGTTACACGCCCTCATATTTTTAGACGTAATCCACGTACAGTAATGATCTTTGGATTATTTTTGCTAATGGCAGCGCTCCTATTTACAGTTGCCCTAGCATCATTAGCTATGCCCCTGTGGCCTTCAACTTTATTAGCTTTAGCGGGAGCCACTGCAATTGTAGGTACCTGTATTCTTTTATTTAAATTAACCACTTTAATTATAGATATCATCAAAGATAAGAGTAATCCTATACAGCCCTTACCCGCATTCCCTTGGGAAAATGAGGATAAAGAAGAAGATTCCCTGCTTCCTTTAAGCAAACTCACATCTAATCCAAGTAAAAGTGAAACTCCGTCGCCTCAACAAGAACAAGACATTGCTCATTACCCTTCCCCATTAAAACAAAAGAGACCTGAACAAACTATATCAATGGAGCCCGGTTTAATGTCCTATTCTATTAATTAAGCTATGGATAACGACAACGTAGATCCATGCCCTTCTCCCCCCCAGGATAATCTCAGTAAGGTCTTTGCTTGTCTAGGAGTTTCTGTAGCCACTTATGGGTTGATACGTAAAGGAAACTACAAAGCGGCCCTGCTCTTATACCGTCATGGTGGTGGAGGGGTGAATTTTTACAAACAACAAGAAAATGGAGACCTTAAACGTATTTTTGCTCTTGATTATCATTCGTTTTGGGATGGGAAGCAAAATGTAACGAAACTCCACTATCATAGAGGAGCAAACTCGAGTCAAATGAAAAAACATCGTCCTTATCAAGGAGGATGGTAAGCACCAATTGATTTAACTTATTTTACACAAAAAGATCAAATAAATCCTTATTGATCATAAAATCAACACAATTTCTTTTTTCAATATACTCATTTTTTTAAGGATTATGCTTTATGCCTAATTTTTTTACAAGCCTTGCGCACGCAGGTGCCTCGACTATTCACGCATTAATAAAAGGCCCATCAAAGACTCCTAAAGAAATGTATGAGTCCCAAGAAACTCGTTTTCAAACCTTTCAAGGACTAATGAGTTCGCTGAGCTACCATTCCCAGCAACTTGAAGCCAGAAAGCAATATTGGTGCGCACAAACCTTTTTTTTGGCTCAATTAATAAAAGCCAATGAGCAAAAAATAGCTGGAATCATTGGTGCATCAGTTAATGTAGAAGATGAAGCTGGACTGCTTGAAACAATTAATAAACTCATCATCACCTTAGATAATGAACGCAATGTACAAAGATTTATTGAAGTTTTAACAGAAGATTGTCACAAAATTGAAACGACTCAGATAAAGCAAGTCGCTCCCCCTATTCCGGAGTCTGCTTCAGGCATACAGTATTATAATGGTGATGTAATTGAATTAATTCAAAATTTATCCGTTCAAGGCACACTAGTTGTGGTAGACAATGCTCCTAACTCTCATCGTGATGGCGCGGCAAAATACTCTGCTGGTTCTGTTGAGGAACTATTTTCTCGTTATACTGATTCAGCCTTAAAAATGGCACTTCATTTTGATGACGTGCATCAACGTAATTACCAAATCGGATATTACGCTTTTACAGAAAAACCAGAGGCTATTGATGTATTAGACTATCAAAAACGCTACCTGAAAATGGTATTGACAATTTGTAGCAATCTCATTCATAGAACAGAAGATTATCTTGAATCTGAAGATTTTTTAAATGATTTATTTACCTCTTTTCCTAATCAAAAAGATGAATCATTTAAATTACCTATTTATTTTGATATGCAAAATAATGTCTATGAAGTTCCAGTAGATGGCGGCTTTACCTCCGCACATTGGTTTGTCAATACCAAACAACTAAATACAGTAGAAGGGATTTTTCAGTTACTAAAAATTCCCGATGTGAGCAAGCCAATCAATGTAGTAAGTTATGCGGCACCTGATTTGCGTAAATTAGAAACATCGCCTTTAGATGCCCGCGCTACATCAAACAAAAGATTACAACGTCCTGCAGAAGAAGGTAATTTAGGATGCATGTTAGCAGCAGGGATTGCATTACAATGCCAACAAGCAATTCAACTAGCACAACACTATAAAGCACAAGGAATCAACCAACCAATAGCGGTGATATTTGTCATGCCTGGATGTGGTGCCTTTAATAATCCGGAGCGAAGCACCGCAGCTCATTTTATCAGCACTATCAAATATTTTTATCCTCAACTCGCAGAACATAACATTAGCTGCCATGTAGCAGAATTTAATCCCAAACTGTATAACCTATTAGTACAGAGTAATGACCTCTATGGATCCGAATTAGGACAACTCAATGAATTGATTAATCAACTAGTTGAACCTCTCCTTCGGCAAAAAGTAATTGCGGTAAGAGAAAAAATAGTTGCCCTCTACGAGCATGGTGAGTCTGCAGAACATCTAACGAAACAGCTTAGATTAACGATTGAACTATTAATGTCTCAACCGGGAGAAAAACGCAATCGAATAGTTACTGAATACGAGCAAAATGCCTTGAGCCTGCAAAAAAGTTCAGATAGTTTATGGAATGCATTAGCAGTAGCCATGATTGCCTTAGGGAGTCTCATCACCACTGTAGGTGTTGTTTTATGCGCTACTGGACTCGCTCTTCTCCCTGGGACAGGAGTAGCTGCTTGCGGCACAGCATTATTAGGGGTTGGCATCGGATTATTTGCCCAAAATAAACATAATGCGCTTATAAGAAAAACAACAGATTTGCTCGAAGAAATCGATAATACCCATCTATTGCCTTAAAGGCTTAACTAAATTAAAGAGACTTTAATGATTAATAGACCATTTGTATAACTAGCAGATTTTGCTTGAGTGCAAGAGGTCTATTTAGATATCAGTGAAGTAAGAGCATTATAAATAGAAAATTGAACATAAAACAAAAAGGATGTACAATAAGTTGTTTTAACTAAGCCTTATTTGAGAGAACTTAATGGCTAATATTAACATAGCTTTTTTGATGCTTAATAAAAACGGACCACTACTCCACTATAAAGAGCATAAGAGCTCCAATAGAGCAAATTCAAGCTCATCAACAGAGTCAGAGGGAACTTGTGAGGGTTTTAAGAACGTCGCCGGGGTTCTTAAATTAATGGCGGAAGAGCAAAAAAATTATCAGTTCTTTGTAATTTACGATGAAAATGATCCTGAGAAGGACAAACATTTTGAACTTGCTACTCAAGCAATAAGAAAAAGCCAAAAAAAAGATATCGATCTCAGTGTCATATCTATAAATAATAATGTGCCAAATTGTCCCCCCCCTTTATATCATTCTTACGTTGATGCCGAACTTTCAGAATGTCAAACTGATCAACAACGCATTGAACATATTGCTCGTGATACGTTTAATTCCATAAAGCGAGAATTGACTTTTGTGGAAGAGTTAAACAAGAAAAAGCTTCAATTTGAAAAACAACTATCATTAATCAAAGCCAAAGCTGAAAATTTAGATCAAAGAGGACATGACGCAGCCGCTAAAAAAGCTAATGAACTTCACCTACGTTTGACTGAATTATCTGACGGTTATTTCGAAAATCCATCTCGTGATAACTATGAGTATTTCAAAAAAGAAGCGCAAGAAGCTATAAATAACTCAAAATCAGAACTTCAAAATCATAGAGGATGGAATCATATTTTAGCTAATATTGGTCTTGCAATTCTAGGTTTTCTTGTTTTATACGTTGCCGCAGTCGCGATCAATCGAGGTTTCTTTTTCACTCAAACCCAATCAGAAAAACTAGTAGAAGACGTGGATCATCTAATTGATACAGATGAATATGAAGCAGATCTCTCTATCTTGGCTCCGAGACGATAGCGATTCTGCTCTATTCTTACCAACGTTTCACGGCTTGTGCTCAACTCGCCTGGGTGGAAATCCAATAGACTGAAACCCGGGTTTCACTTCGTTGCACCCAGGCTACAACAATGTCGTGATCTCAAATATCATTTAAACCTTAATATTTTGACCAATTTGACTAGACGCCATGTAAAAACCAATGCTTTCCCCAGCCCTTTCCTTGCAGTCAATGGAACCTGATTGGGTCAAAGAATAATTCATCTCCAAAGGGTTGCAGATCATGGCTCTTACCAATCGCGATCCCGCTCCTGGCATACCGGCGTGCATTACTTTTTTATTATCGACTAGCAGAATGTCCCCTTTTTCCCATAAGCAAGATGAATAATAAGCTCTTATCAATTGCGCTAGCTCTTTAATATCTTGCTTGGTAAAACAACTTCCCACACGTACATTATTATAAGAAGAGTCTTTGTTCTTCTTTATAGTAGCTTTCAACATATTAATTTTTGCACTTAAATTTTTAAATGCATTTTTAGGAGAATAAAATAGAGAGGCAAAAATCATATACGCATACTCCAAGATCTTCAACACAAATGTTGGCAATCTCCATACAAGTCGATGCCAAAACCATGTTTTTCCTGGATAATCATTCATAAAGCAACGTCGCATTTCTTCATTAAGACCAGTGATTTCAAATAAATTGATTTGCAATGATTTCTTTTTAGTTAATGGATGTTCAAAAATATTGGGTTTATACATGAGAACCAATTGCTCCTCCCCTTCGCCTACAACAGGAAGATCGAAGCGATTACAAATTTCTATTATGGTTTCCCTCGGTATTTGATAACGTTTCTCAACCTCAGAAACTAACCATTTAGATACAAAAAATGTATTGGATTCTAACTTATTCCTCAATCCTTCGCTCAACTGAGCATAGATTTTTTCCATGTTAATCAAACCAGTCTCACCACCAAGAAGTGAAGGTTGTAGACAACAAAAACAAATAAAACTAGGCACATCAGCACTATAATAGTTTTCACTATGAAAACCACCAAGATATAAAGTTCCCCCTGTCTTGTACACTGCATTGGTATGTAATACATACTTTAAATCACCGGCATGAATTCGTCCCTCCTCTGACATAAAGGCTTCACTAATTCCGTTCAATCCTTGGATTTTCAGCACCGTATTTTCAAAATCACTATCTGAAGTAACATCAAAACCTCTTAGCAAAACGGCACCATAGTTTGCTATATCTTCAATTACTTTTTGGGAATTGGCAGCAAGAAATTGGTATAAAAAATTAAGGTCTTTGGATTCTTTAGCCTCAATAACGCGTGGCATTTCATGTTCTTCGGAAGCCATTAATCTCTCTTCTCTACGAAGAAAACGAGTATTCACTCCGACATACTCTTTATCCATATTGAGACACTCCTCTAAATGTATTGTCTTTCAATAACCACTATAGCACATATAAAAAAAGAGAATAAAATCAAGTGACCTTGTTACTGGCATCGTTGATAAATTGCATAATTGCTACTTGTCAGCAAATAACAATAGTGTTGCCATAGGGGCTTAAATTCCGATGATTTTTGCATAAAGTTTAAATAATCAAACGAGCTCTTAAGCGAGTTTTTATGTGTATTAATGTCCACATAAACCAATTGTGGCCGATAGCGCTTAAAGTCTTCTATTATATAATGTCTCAGTTGCTGTTCTGCTATTAAGCACTCATTATCACACTGTTGAAGTGCGTATTGCTTATTTAATAGGCCGGGGAGCATCCATAAAGTAGGAAATCTCGAGCCGAGTTTAGAATCAGAATAATAAACAACAGGTAAAGTACGAGATAAGTCAGTGGAAAAAAAGAATATATATTGATTCTGAGCATACTTCCTAGCAATGTTTGTTAATTGTTGAAAACTACTGGAGGTATTTTTATAGTAAAAAAGCCTATTATAAAAATCGACGAAGTAAGGCAGCAAAGTAAGATAGAATTGAGAAACAATAATTGCTGTAAGAAATGCGGGATACCATTTATTTTTATCTTTATTGAGAACTAAATTATAAGCCAAAAGAGTTGCTAATAAGGAGTTCATAGTTATCAAAGGATAGGCATGATAAAACCATCCCTTGCCTTGAACAATAAAGGAAGACATAAACCCTAATATAATGACTATTAATAATAGCTCCATACGTCCTATACATTGTGATAACAGCAATGAGCCCAATATCAACAATACAGCATTAACGAGAGCATGATTGGTCAATAGATCAATGATATTGTTATGCTCAGGCACATAAAATTTTAAAACCCAAGGTAAAATAATAGAATAAAAATCAGGCAGTAAAACAGCGATGGAAATTAAATAAGCAACGAATATCGCCAAAATCACTTGAGCCTCTAGTCGGAATAGTGTTTTCCAACTACGCCGCCAATACATCAATAATAATTCGCAAAATACTAGACTAAATAAAAAATACGGCTTAATGGCAAAACCAAGTGCGGCCAAAACACTGATAGTAATCCTTAAAGTCGGCGTAAATTGGCGGTCAGAGGCGGACTGATAGAGCAAAAAATAATAAGGCATGGCCAAGATCAACATCAAATGCTCACGCTCACCAAAACAATAGGCCGATAAAATGAGCAAGCAAAAAGCTAAGGTAAGTAAGAGCCATAAGAAGCTCTTTTCACCATTGACTGTACCAGAGAATTGTAATGAATCACCAGGATTGAAGTTTACAGAGTTAATATGAAGCAGATAATGACAAATAGTTAAAGAATAGATGATAAAAATATAAATAATGAGTTTAAATAGCAAAACGTTGCTTAGGGAAAAGGTATTAGCTAACCAATTAATACCCATACTAAAATAATAAATTAATGGAGGATTACTCTCAAATAAATCGTGGACATAGTTACCGCCAGCCAATAACCGCTTTCCCCCTTCCAATAAAAACAGCATATCCCAATCCTGATATATATGGATTTGAATAAATACCGAAAGCACGAACAGTATAGCGAGGTAAATGACAAATGATTTTTGCCTCATTGAATAGCGATCCTGTTATATTCAATTAATGATTGACTATGAGCACCACCAATATAAATCACAAACAACTTTATAGCTCCACCTATTGTTAAGTTAATTGCTTAAAATTCAAGCACATAACTATTTTTTACAAAGATTGTATTATCTTTAAATCACCGCTATGTTAAATAAGGGGTTGACGATTTAATACTAGTTATATTTTGCAGAATAAACAACCTGCATAATGTCTGTAAAAAATAATGACTGGACTATATTGATACGATAAAATGATGGATTTTGAGTTTGTATCAAAATAGAAAGAATTCATTGTTATCATCAATTACAAGGGGTCGATGGAATGACAAGTACAGCAGAAATAATGGAGCTCACGGACTTAAATTCAGGTAATAAAAAGTCAAAAAAAATCAAAGACAATCTAGATCAAGTTTTTCTGACCCAGAAAGGACTTGACCAAATTAAAGAAAACTTGAATAGAATGGTCGATGCCATGGCCCATAATCCAAGTTATATCTCACGTGCAGCAGCTTTTTGGGGCGAACTTCCCTTATGGCAAAAAATTGTAGCCGGTGCTGTTCTGATTATTCCTATTTTTGCCATCGCCATGGTACTTCAATCCGCCATATTTCTTGCCCTCAGTATATTTACCCTCATCACTTATACAGCAAGCAGTCTTCTACTAGATAACCACCATAATCTTAATTTAAATCGTACAGAACATTTAAAAGCGGGTCTCACAAGCTTAGCAGATACCTTGGGCGTAATTATCATCTCTTTAGATAAATTGCGCGAACAATTAGCGGTTGAAATAGAACAGTTTCAGCTAGAAAATGAAAAATTAGCGATTAATGTCAAAGATTTAGGTGAGGAAATACAAGAACTGATTGAACAAAGAAAACTACTGCAAGAAACAGAACAAGCATTACGTCAAACCAATAAAGAACTGGAAAAAGTGGCGGACTCATTAAAAAAATCTCTCAAAGAACACACCGAACTGTTAGAACAAAGTGAAGCGCTGTTACACCAGGTACAAAAAGACTATAAGTTGGCCCAATCTGATTTGACAGACAAAATAAAGGAACTGAACCAAACCAGACAGGACATGGGAGAAAAAATTGAAACCTTAAGTGGTGTGGCCGATTCATTGCAGGGTTTGCTACAAACATTTACCGACCAACTCAAGTTGGATAAAACACAACAAGAAGCGTTTAGAAAAAAGATAAAAGAGATATTAAGTGATGAAACAAAAAGCCTTCTGATAATAGCCGAACGACTCAGCACGATTGAACTAAAGCTGTCAGCAGAAAAAGATGAATACAATCGACTTAATGAGCAATACAGGCAACTTATAGAGCGTAATGAAACCCAGGTAGGTCGTCTAGAACGGACTGGACCAACCAATCCCCAGCAAGAACAAGTCAGTCAGGCTGTAGCATTGAAAAATGTTGGATTTTATGCGGTGAATACACAGCATCATGAGGTAACAACACCACATCAAGATAGCCGATTAGCAGCCCACCATTAAAGGAGAAATACCATCATTTACAAGCAATCATCTTGAACTTTTGTTCTAGACAGTTGCTACTCAACGGTTAATCCTATGTTGGCTGGTTTAGCCTGGTTGCGTGTAGAGCACAGGTGAGCTCTTAATGGTGTTAGCTTAAGGGGAAGGAAGCCCGGATTGACGAAATCTCCAAGATTGAGGCTACACTCCCAGAGGACGCTGCACAAATGCAGGCTATGTTATAAAAACTTAAGTTAACACCATGAACCAAACGGACTACATCGCTTCTATCAATAGTAGATAAATAGATACGTAATTATTTAAGAATATTTTTTGAAGAAAGAACGTCTTGTATATTAGGCTCTGCTTCGCCCAAATCATCACCTTGCTTATGCGTTATATCCTCTTCCTCGCCTGGCTTAGTAGGTTGTTTTTTTAATATCTCTCTAGATGTTTCGAGAAAAGACCATACTTTTGTGCGCTTAGGTTGCTTTGCTTTCATTTATTAGCTACTCCTTTAATAAACTCTCATTTTATCATAACACAGAAAGTTGATCAAAATAAGATCAAAACTACATGTTAGTATATTGTACATCTTTGCCTTTATTCAGCTCTTTAATTATTCGAAAAGAAAATTCTTTATTAATCAATGGAGCAAAATATTCACTGGTTGTAGGAGTTGGCTTATCAAAATATAAAGGCTCATTCGGCTTTGCCTTAGGATTAATATTTTCCTTTTTAATCCATTTTTGCATCATTTCCTCATCATAAACAATAATTTCTTTCTTTTTCATATCAATTGAGGCAAACATGGTTAACTCTCTTGTGGGACTATTATTATCGTACATAGCCACACTAATATTGCTAGAACCTATTAACTCATTTTGATTCAATGATTTCATCATTTCCCCTGGAACCGCTTGATGTGATCCCAAGAGACCTTCAGTATGTTCGAATCTCTTCGTCGACTCGCCCCGACCAAATGCCCATTGAACAGAAGAAGAAACTTCTGTAGAGATCGCAGTAATGACCACTGTTCCATAGCGTTGATTGGCCTCTCTAAGTTCATCAGGCTTTAATTTGGTCTGATCATGTAGAAAATGAGGATACTTATTACCGGCTTCGTTGCCTTTCTTTGCGATATGTTGCATTACTCTCTCTTTAACCAACAAAGCTTCTTCGTAGGTATATTGCGAATATTTTTGCGGATCTAATTCTGGTTTTTGCAAAAAGGGTTTCAATCTATCGGCATTATGATGAACTAATTGATTCCACTCAATGCCAATAGGTTCTCGTTTTTTTATAGTAGCTGCAGTATTTTTAAGACAAGTACCTTTCCCTGAGGCAACTCCTCCAGTAGTGAAAATCGCCATACTCTCTTCTTTTGCAACATAATCCAAAGGCTGTAATTTACCTGCATGGCATAATTGATCGATAGCTTCACTAACTACGGGTTCAATCATATCACGTGCTCTATTAGCATAAATCAAGGCCATGCCTCGCTGAACACAGATGCTTTTAAGCACTTCTTGATTTGTACTCCAAGGTTCTTTTGTTGCAATTTCATTATAAAACGACTTTAGAGCTTCCTGCTCCTTAGAAGAGAGATCATAAACTCCATCTAATTTGCCATTTATCAAATCATCAATGAAGATATCAACTTGTGTTAAAGCGTGTTGATATATAGTGCGACAATCCTGAACAATATTACTACGAGCCAATTGTGCCTGTACCATAGTAAAAGCGTGTCCAAAAGTATCTGCGTCATCGTCCACATTTTTATCCAATTTTATTCCTGCTTGCAATTGAGCAAGGATTTCATGTTCCACCATCCTTTCTGGGAGCAAACATACTAAATTCCTAACGAACTCCTTGGGATAAGCGATAACACACTGTTTCAATAAATCGATACCGAATTGATCCTGGCCTGAGAATGAAGAGGTTAATACAGTAAAGTCAACTGGACTAACTTTTTCTTGCAAATTTATTCTTGCTTTTAAGTCTGCTGTTAGGACAAAGAATCGTTGATCATATGACATTGCATGCCTCGTCTATGGTTTATTTTTAAACTAATAGTTCAATTAATGATGAGTGTCAAATGAGGGGTTTATTTTCTTGTCATGAATACTCAATTTTCCAATGAGTGACGATTTAAAAATAAAACTATATTTGCTTTTTTAAGAAGAGCCTTATCGGCAAGATGGTGGACGATACTGTGCAGGTAAAGTTCCTCTAGTACAATCCCAAGTTAAGCCCCCTACTTGCAAAGTAGGAACTAGAATAATAGAGCCGTTACCCGCACTAGCAGTATAATTGACAGTAATAACACCCAAATTCCCCATTACAATAGAAGAAACATTAGGCGTTGCGGCAGGAGAGGTATATTGAGTATCAGCAGCAGTTGCTGGGAGTTGATTATTGATCATAGTATATTCATTAACCGCCAACTGCGCCCCTGATGCTAAATCCAGACCGTCACTGACACGAACCCTGATGGTATAATTCTGGTATGCGGGTATTGCGATTGCAATCAGAATTCCTATGATAGTAATAGTGATCAAAATTTCGATTAAGGTAAAACCTCTGTCATACATAAACATTCCCGGCGGGTATATAGTCTAAAACCTGCATATAAGGTGCCAATTTTTATATAAATTGCCAATTGCTGAATAAATAAAAACCGCTCTTAGAGCGGTTTTTATTTATTTTTAAGAAATATTATCTACAGCTAGCCGGAGCATATTTAGGTAACTCCGTTCCAACTTTACAGACCCAAGTCACATCTCCGTTAGTGGTAAGGGTCGGTGTTAAAGTAATTGTTCCACCACCAGCGGCTGCACTATAAGTGATGGTGATTACAGCAAGACCATCGTTAGAAATTGCAATTGAGGCAACGTTGGGAGTCGCTGCGGGAGTAGTATAGCCTGTTGCTGTTTGCGTAGCAGGTAAAGCATTATTCGTCATAGTCGTTTCTGAAACGGCTAATTGGGCTGACGAGGCCATTTGCAACCCTTCTGTCACACGCGCTCTAATCGTGTAGTCTTGGTAAGCTGGAATAGCAATAGCGGCTAAAATACCAATAATTGCCACAACTATCATTAATTCAATTAACGTAAAACCCTTTTGTCTCATGACTTTCTCCTAAAATTTATTATGATATTAAGCAAGCAAGGACAATGCCATCATAAAAGACATTGGTATAATCTACCAATTTATCTAAATTAATTCCGCGAAATGAAACATTTTCTGCAAAAAACAAGGATAATAGGCAGGAAATAAATTAATTCCTAAAGTTTTAAGTGTGCATTTTGGTTCGTTTATTAAAAGTCTCCATGCATTAAAACGACCAAAACATGACATTTATTGTCACATTTTGACAATAAGAATTCTAATTATGACAAATTTCTGTGAAATTAAGTATAATTTGTCTATAAACTCAGTAATAGAGGTACATATGTCACGTAAAGAACGCATAGAACAACAGTTATTAGAAGAACTTACTCCCACTTTTTTAAATGTTGAAGATGAATCAAACAATCACCATGTACCTGAAGGAGCTCAAACTCACTTTAAAGTGATTGCAGTTTCTGCCAAATTTAAAGATTTAAGCCGTGTAGCCCGACATAGATTAGTAAATCATTTGCTCAACAATGAATTTGCGTTAGGTTTACATGCTCTAAGCTTGCATTTATATACTTCTGAAGAGTGGCTCAATAAAAATAAATCGGTATTACAATCTCCAAGCTGTAAAGACGGTTATAAAAATAGACTCAATTAAAAACATCATGAGTATCAAGACCATCTAAAAATAACCAAAATAGGCCTAATAACGCGACAAAAATAACGTAATCAAAAGATAGAGTTACAGATATTTAAGACAGTAAAAAACAAAATACCTTCTGTAATAAAATAAATCTTTCTCAATACTCAAGTTTCTGTATAATGTATATCTTTTTAACAAGTCGAAAAGTCAATGAAAACAATTTCTGCTGAAAAAATATCGGTATTTGCATTAGTATTGCTTATCACAGGGGCAATAGATAGCATCAGAAATTTGCCGGGTACTGCTTTATTTGGTTCGACACTTATTTTCTTTTTCATTTTTTCGGCAATTATTTTCTTAATTCCGGTAGCGCTTGTTTCTGCAGAACTATCCTCAACTTGGTCAGAAGAAGAAGGGGGTATTTACAGCTGGGTAAAACATGCTTTTGGTGAAAATGTCGCGTTCTTCACCATTTGGTTACAGTGGATAAATACCTTAGTCTGGTATCCAACTATTTTATCCTTTATCGCTGGAACCATCGCTTTTCTAATTAATCCGGAATTGGCGCAAAATAAATATTACCTGATTGCGGTGATCCTCACTATTTTCTGGAGCTTAACCCTTGTCGGTGCCTCTGGCTTACGCACTTCCGCTGCTTTCGCAGGATTCTGTGCCATAGTAGGAATGATAATTCCTATGGGATTCATTATTTTCCTGGCATTTATTTGGTTAATTAAAGGCAATCCCATTGCCATTGATCTCAGTCTACCTCATCTATTGCCTCAGTGGAAAGACGGCCAATCTTGGGTTTCATTAACCGCTATTATGACCTCATTTCTAGGAATGGAATTAGCTGCGGTTCATGTTCGTAATGTGAAAGATCCTCAAAAAAACTTTCCTAAAGCAATGTTTTTTTCAGTCTTACTCATTTTATTTACTATGATTTTCGGCTCTTTAGCTATAGCTTTTGTTCTGCCCAAAGAAAAAATTAGCTTAGTCGATGGCGTCATGAGAGCCTTCAATAATTTTTTCCAAGCCTACCATCTTAATTGGCTAATGCCTATTTTAGTACTCTTACTGCTTTTAGGTAGCCTAGGTTCTATGATTAACTGGATTATTTCACCTGCCAAAGGCCTTTTAATGGCGGCCAATCATAATTTCTTACCACAATCCTTGTGCAAAATAAACAAACACGGTGTAGCATCTCGTATTCTAATTCTACAAGCGGTGTTAGTTACCTTCTTATGCAGCGGTTTCCTTTTATTTCCCAGTGTTAATGCCATTTATTGGTTATTTACTGATTTAAGTACCGAACTATACATGATGATGTATGTATTGATGTTTATTGCTGCCTGGCATTTGAAAAGTAAATTTGCTCATTTAGAACGCCCTTTTGCAATACCAGGCGGTAAAGCAGGATATTACCTAATTTGCATCCTAGGATTATTAGGCTGTGCTATTACTTTAGTGGTTGGATTTATTCCTCCTGAGCAAACTATGGATGTAGGTGGTGCCAGACATTTCCGCCTGATTTTCTCCTTAGGTATAGCCGCTATGTTGTTGCCCGCTCTCTTAATCTATTTATTACGCAGAAAATACCTCGTTAAATAAATCATTGTAACCTGGAGCACACAATAAAAAACCGCCTGTAGGCGGTTTTTTATTTACTCCAAGTATATTATCTGCAGCTAGCCGGAGCATATTTAGGTAACTCTGTTCCAACCTTACAGACCCAAGTCACATCTCCGTTAGTAGTAAGGGTGGGGGTTAGGGTAATTGTCCCACCACCAGCCGTGGCTGTATAAGTGATAGTGATTACAGCAAGACCATCATTTGATACTGCAATTGAGGCAACGTTGGGGGTCGCTGCGGGAGTAGTATAGCCTGTTGCTGTTTGCGTAGCAGGTAAGGCATTATTCGTCATAGTCGTTTCTGAAACGGCTAATTGGGCTGATGAAGCCATTTGCAGCCCTTCTGTCACGCGCGCTCTAATCGTGTAGTCTTGATAAGCTGGAATAGCAATAGCGGCTAAAATACCAATAATTGCCACAACTATCATTAATTCAATTAACGTAAAACCCTTTTGTCTCATGACTTTCTCCTCGAATTTATTATTATTAGAGCAAGCAAAGACAATACCACATTTGATAACCTTAAATACTATATTCTCAATAATTTATACGCCCAAACCAGCGCAACATTGATACCGCTCAGGTAATCAAGGCCACACCGCTATTAAAATTGAAAATACATGACATTTAATGCCACATTGTGACAAATAAAATAGAAATTTGAAGGACTATTATTTAGGTTTCGCTCAAAGTTATACTGAAGTCAGCAAATCTCGCGCTAAAGCTAAATCTTCTTTGGTATTAATATCCTGCAGAGGTTCAACACATGCATCAGCAGCTATAATAGAGTATCCAGACCATAATACACGTAATTGTTCCAAAGCCTCATGCTTCTCTATGTCGCATACAGGCCAGCTAACATAATCTAATAAGAATGCCGCCCTATAAGCATATAGTCCTATATGTCTGTAAGTTTGAGCATAGGACTGAATATCATCTCTATGGGCAGGAATAGGGCTTCTAGAAAAATACAAAGCATGGTTATCGTGAGAGCGAACCACTTTAACTACATTAGGATTGTTTAACAGTTCTAAACTGGTAATAGGCCAGCATAAAGTAGACATGGGTGCAGTACTTTGCATCAAACATTGGGCGACCTGAGCAATCAATTGTGGTGCAATAAAAGGTTCATCCCCTTGTACATTGACAATAATATCGTCTGCAGCAAATGACCCTTTGGCTACAACTTCAGCAATTCTATCCGTCCCAGTTTGATGGGATGGTAAGGTCATAACCACTTGCGCGCCAAAATCTCTAGCATGATTTGCTATTAACTCATGATCAGTTGCAATGGTAATGGTCTGCGGTTGGGCCAATTGCGCTTGTCTGTACACACGTTCAATTACCGTCTGGCCATTTAAATCGTGCAGCAACTTACCTGGAAAACGTGTTGATTGATAGCGCGCAGGTATAATGACATGGACATTATTCATCATAATTTATCTTTCTCTTCTAAAGAAATTACTCGAGCTTCATGCTCCAACATCACAGGAATATCATCATGAATAGGAAATGCCAAGCGATCAAATCGGCAGATAAGTTCCTTTTTTTTCAACAGCAATTTCCCTTTGCATAAAGGGCAAACTAATATTTCCAACAGTCGCTTATCCACGCGAACCTCCTTGAGTTACTTGATTGCGTACATATATCGGTTGAGCTTCTGCCACTGATACGGGTTTTATGGCAGCATGTAATGCCAATCGTATCATAGCCGCAGCATTAGGATATAAATTTATTTTTTCACTTATTAAAGATTTGAGCGTTTCTGGAAAATCGTCCCAGTAATCATCAATACCAGTTCCTGCCAAAACCATAGGCTGTTGTTCGGGTAACAGAATCTCCCTTGCCCCATTAACTTTATCTTCTGAAGCTAATTTGCCTTTGGCGAAATAGCTCCAGTATAGCTCATGCATTCGTGCATCTAAAACTGCCAAAACCGGTAAGTTCATGTCATTTTTTAATTCCCGCGCAGACCATGCAACAGCCGCAAGGCTACTCACAGGAATCAACTGCAAATCATGGGCGTAGGCTAATCCTTTAGCAATACTGCATGCAATACGCAATCCAGTAAAACTTCCTGGACCACAACCAAAAATTATTCCATCCAATTGCTTCATTGTTGATAGGCCTACCTGCCTCATTAACTTATCAATCAGCGGTAATACTAATTGTGCATGAGTTTTTTGACTCCCTTGCTCTTCACAAGACAGCTTATCATCAACCATTAAGGCCACACTGGCCATTTCAGTTGAGGTATCAATCGCTAACAGTTTCATAATCTAAAGCCAATTCTCTAATAAATTTTAATACTTTTTGTTCGTCGCGGGTTTTGGGTAATTGCGGCAAGCTGGCCATAATCGCTTTTCCATAGTCTCTACCAGTCAAACGAGGGTCCGCTATCATCAAAACCCCTTTATCAGAAGCATCTCGAATTAACCGCCCGACTCCTTGCTTTAGAGCAATCACTGCATTAGGTAAAGACAATTCATCAAAGGCAGATACCCCTTTTTCCTTTAAATACGCCATTCGCCCACGAACCACGGGATCGACAGGGCTAGCAAAAGGTAACTTATCAATAATAACACAAGAAAGAGCCTCTCCTTTAACATCAACACCTTCCCAAAAAGTAGAGGTTCCTAATAATACAGCGTTTCCTAGCTGCCTAAATCGTGCTAAGAGTATAGGCTTTGCTTCTTCCCCTTGAATTAACAACGGATAGTTTAAAGTATTGCTCAGCATTTGAGCAACCTGTTTTAGAGCTTTATGACTAGTAAATAAGAAAAAGCAACGACCGCCAAAGGTCTCTATCACAGGGATGGCTTTTTCCAATAAGCATTCATAATAGCTGGAACTCTTAGGATCAGGCAGGCCACGCGGCAAATAAAGTAATGCTTGTTCTTGGAAATTAAATGGGCTAGGTAACAATAAAGTATTCACTTTCTCCAGCCCCAAAGGATTGCAGAAACAGTCAAAAGAGTCAGCCATGGTTAAGGTAGCCGAGGTAAAAACATAGGCGCAACTCTGCCGATTAAGCAGTCCCTTAAATAACTCAGCAACATCATAGGGGGTAGCATGAAATACTAAAGTATGTTTAAAACGCTCTAACCATAAAATGGTATCTTTACTAGGCTGACTAAAAGACAGCAAAGTTTTTTGCAACTCATCTAATCGCTCTTTACAACGCATAAGACCAGGAATTTCAGCAATGCCCTCATCGTCAAAACAGTGCAGTAACTCATCTTTCAAAGCCAGCCATTTATCCCAAACCGCCATAAACGTTTTATTACGTTTTATTTCATCCCAACTGATGCGATCTTCTCGCGACGGCAAAGCATTTAAAAGTTCCCCCATCAATTGTTCAAATTGATGGTTTAATACTTTTAAAGGTTGATTGGCTAAATCTAATATGGGCCACTCTTCAAAAATGTCTTCCAATAAATCATGAAATTGGCGGGTACCAATTCGCTCACCATTAAAATTGGTAGCGATTTCGGCAAGCTGATGTGCTTCGTCAAAGATAACCACATCAACTCCAGGCAATAGCTCTCCAAACCCCTCTTGTTTTAGGCGTGAGTCAGCAAAAAAAAGGTGGTGGTTTATCACGACTACATCAGATTCCATCGCTCGCTTACGTGCTTTAATTAAAAAGCACTCCTCATGATTAGGACACTCCCCCCCCAAACAATTATCCGTCGTAGAAGTTACATAATGCCAAACCTGCGAATCCTCGCTAATTTCAGGTAACTCCGAACGCTCTCCATTCTGCATTTGCGATAATTTATCCCGCACATGCAGTATTTCATGAGCACACTGAGGTGTTTGAAAGGTCCCCTCTTCTGCGTATAAATTTACCCTATAGTGACAAATATAATTGGCGCGCCCTTTTAAATTTTGAATGCGTACGGATAAACCCAAAGCTCTAACCAGAGCGGGTAAATCTTTTTGAAAAAGTTGATCTTGTAATGTTTTAGTTGCAGTAGAAATCAGCGTTTTTTTGCCGCTTAAAAGACAAGGAAGAAGATAGGCAAACGTTTTACCGGTGCCAGTACCTGCTTCAGCAACTAGAATAGTCTTATCAGTGATAGTCTGGGCGATGGCTACTGCTAAATCAGATTGAGGGGTTCGTGCTACAAATCCCGGTATGGCTGTAGAGAACCGTCCTTTTTCACTCAGAATTCGCCGACACGACTCGGCGAGCGATGTTATTTCGGCCACTCTTTTTGTAAATGTTGCAATTTGTCTTTAACGTCTTCCCAGTCTTTGGCGTCAGCAGGAGCATCTTTTTTAGCCGTAATGTTGGGCCAAGTTTTAGCAAGCTCAGCATTAAGTGATTTAAACTGTTGCTGCTCTGCTGTCAAATCATCTTCGGAAACAATAGCATTAACAGGACATTCAGGCTCGCAAAGAGCACAGTCAATGCATTCATCAGGATGAATCACCAAAAAATTAGGTCCCTCATAAAAACAATCAACGGGACACACTTCGACACAATCGGTGTACTTACACTTAATGCAACTTTCTGTAACTACAAAAGTCATACTAAACCTTTTAATTAACTAAAAAAATATAGGCTATTAAAGCATAAAATACCCTAATGAAGATAGTATTTAACATGAATTCAACATCAAAAATAATACACTTTTTGATGTCAAAATAGATTATTTATCCCTATTTACCACGCACACTAAAATCTAATCAATAGACTCAGGAAAGATATTCAACCGCTTAGTAACAAATAATTTCTTGTTGACCATAAAATAGACTTGTCACGACTGGTTCAGTGTGCTATTTTTATGCAAGTTTTTTTATTTAAACAAATTACTTTATTTTTTTACACTTTATTGCCCTGGAGCAAACAATGGCACTAGCATTACCCCAAATCATCGCATTCAGCAGCAAAAATAGAAAACTTATTGGATTAGTAAATCAATTCAATAAATTACCTGAAGATGATCACATCAAACGTCTTTTTCATTTACAAAAAATAAATTATGTCTTAAACACCATGCCTCAGAATATTGAGCTATATGATTGGATCAATAACCCTGGTGAGAAGGGTTGGTTTAGACATTTAGAAATGTATGGAATCAATCCTCACGCTTCTTTTTTTATGAAGGGATTACAATTTGCTCAAGCTGTATGTGCAAAAATTGAACCAGTAGAAATGGTGCGGCTAGATTCTAAATTTAAAGAGAAATTAGATGTAGATAATAATAAAGGTTATGAATACCCTCTCATGCAAGAGCGTGACCAGTTATTAAAAAATGAACAAAATGAGCAGTGGGAAGAGCTTTATATTGCTAACTGCTACCAGCTGGCCACCTATAGTGCTCGTGATCAAAGAATTCAAACCAGAATAAAACTTCATTCTGAAATAGTTGAAATGGCTAAGAAAAAAATTCACGAAGTCCAAGGAAAAGATACTTCGGCCCATACTGGTCCTACGCCTTCCTATCATACTAAAGTGTTAGGGGCGCATACCAATAATAATGCCAATTTTGAATTCAAGATGGGTGGATGGAAAGATCTTTTTGTTTTTAGAGTAGAAGATAGGGCTGAATTAGGGTTAGAACAAGACTTGCATTCTTTTGAAGTATCAAAATATTTCATAGAGGATTTCGCCGTATTCGTGATGCCATTTAAAACTCAAGAAAGTCCTATTGAACTCAAGCCAGTGGTGTTAAGTCAATTTGCTAACCAAGGCAGCTTAGCTGATCTGGCTAGTGCCTTACATAAACAAAAAGAAAGTATGTCGAACATAGGTCCAATAACAGCGGACTATTTTACGTTGCTTAGTCATTTTTGTCTCAAATTGATCGAAACAAAAACCTACCATCCTGATATCAAATTAACTAATTTTTTAGCCCATAATAACCTTATCCGTGTCAGCGATAGAAAAACCTTTGTGCGCGAAGAAGAGCCTTTAGTCAATACACTACGAGTTTCTCCTGAATATGCGCCCGATGAAATAATAAACTGTCTAAACGAAGATTGGACAGGCTACAACGCGACTCAAGGTCGTACTAAGGTTAATATGCCCGCCGTAATGGCCTACCAACTTGGTATGGCCTTAAAGGAGTTTTTAATTTTAACTCAATTAGGAGAGCATCCTGACGACTTTAGAAAACCAGAGCGCACAGCAATCTCCTATTTTACTTCAGCTACAAAAGAAACAAGGGAGACAAGAACGATAATGAATTTGTCATTACTTGTTCAAGAACTGACTCGCTCTGAACCAGAAAAAAGGTTATCGATTAGACAATTCCATGAGTTGCTTCATTTCCGTATGCAACCTAGTGAGAGCTTCTATCAAAAACTAGAGGAACTGTTGCCTTCAAAAAATATAGGAATTCAAGAAGACGTAGATGCCATAAACAACTTATTAAATGGTGATCTGGCTGACACAGAACTATTGACCCAAGCGAACCAGTTGTTTATCAAATTATTTACTCGTGACTCTATAGATCATCGCTTGACACGACTTGCTGAAAAGTTGGCGATAAAATGCTACAGAGGGTGTGCTGAATCGTTCTTTACAAAATCGATTGAAGCAGAACTGTTAAATAGGGATTGGCAAGAGGCTCCTTGGTATAGAAAATTCTTCCATATATTCTCTTTTGGTTTCTTCAGAGTTGAGAAAGTTACTCGTATTGAAGACATTAAAGACAGCATGGGAATAAATTTAGAAGGTGAAGAATTTCAAACCTATTTCTCACATCTGATGTTTCTTCCCCCATCTGAGCTAGAGAGCTTAGGTAGGTTAGAATCCATATACTTTAAAGATCTTATCAATGATAATCTGGATAAAATTGTGGTAAAAAATCCTGATTTACAAGATGTTGTCGTTTCTGATGACGAAGAGTGCGCGGAACAAAGAACATCCACTACTTCTCTTCCGAGAACAACTCTTACCTTGTCATTATCTTCTGACTCAGAAGAGGAAGAGGACGACGACGAAATATCAGCTACTATAAAGATCAATTATAATGCCACTGATAAACAAGAATTATCAGAAAACGAAAAAGAAAAAATAGAGGGGCCTTTGCCTTCTGGTACTACTGTAATTCACCACAAAGAAGCGGATAAGGAAGACGGCCCCTTACCGACAAGTACTACAGTAATTCACCACAATGCAGAAAATAAAAAAGAGAATCCCAAAAAGAGAGAAGGACTTGCAAGTCGTTTTAGTAAGCTTAACTTCTTTGGAGATACTCCTAGCTCAACGACACATGAACGAGTGCAAAGCTTTAAATCTACTCTTGAAAGAGGTGATGGCAGTGGAAAAGGGAAATCACCAAACAAGCTTGACCACAGAGTTCGTATTAAGGATATTAATTTTGAACCACCAATGCCAGATGAATTGGAAGAGGAATTAACATCAACACCTATGCTACAAGCATAATTATCCACCCAAGCCATTCACTTTTTTCTGTTAAAGAAAAAGTGAATGGCTTTTTTCTTGACCTACAACGCCATAACATCAATTGAATTACTCTTAATGACAAAAAATGTATTATTTTTTCACCAAGAGAGCAAACTCTGTCTATAGTTATAGATAAGTCTAATTAAATCATAGAGAATGACCAGTGGACGGTAGAATAAAAAAACTCACTTTTACTGAGCCTAGCCATAGAGTAACTCAAATTAATCTTTTGTTTATCCCTATGAATTTAAATCAAAAGTTGACTAGAATACCAATGTCTGAATCCAATAATTCCCAAAAAATTCAATTAGACGAGGCTATTACCTTAGGTAATAGATGTATGGGACTATGAAAAATTACTTTTTCATCAAACGGACTTAATGGAGCGATTATGCCAGTACATGAAAGACGTCAACATTTTCGGATTGATGATCATTTATACTTCGATTATCGAATTGTAAACCCAGGAGAGTTCTGTTCCGACATCGCACTAACTAATCAGTTGTTAGGCGAAAGTGGGCAACGATATATGGAAGCAGCGCAATACTTCCAAAACATAGATTACGAACTGGCGGAATTAACACAAGCATTAGGACTCAAAGAGCCTGCATTAGCTCATTATCTTAATCTGTTAAATGCCAAGATTGATTATTTATGTCGTCAAATGCTGATGACACGTAAAGTACAGCTGCGTAAAGTCAATATCAGCTTAGGTGGTATGGCCTTTAGAACAAGTGAACTTATAAAAGAAAAAACCACCTTAAAAATTGTTATTTATACTAAACCCAAGATGATCCCTATCATCGTCGATGCGACAGTAGTCTATAGCCAATATCAAGCAGAAACCCATTATCGCACTTCCGTTGCATTTGGTGGATTGACGAGTGAACAAGAGCAATTACTTTCTCAACATATTTTACAGGCGCAAGTAAAGAGTCGTGCAGATTAACGGGTACAGTAGCTTTGAATCTCTTTTTTCAGGATAATGTATTTCCCTGATAAAAAACTCTTTAGAAGCTCGCTGTGGAGAGCCGGTGTTAAGAGGAGTGGAAGAATAACCCCAAGGTGCACACAAGTGCATAAAAATTCGATCGCGGTGCTAAAAACGCAATTGCTCTCTGCAAGAAAGTGATGAAAGAGGCCTAAAATATGGATAAAACATGAGCAGAATTATATTTTGTTGTAAATTAAAAGAAGAAGCAGAAGGCATGAAAAAACCTCCTTTTCCGGGATCTCTAGGTGATAAAATATTTAATGAAGTTTCTCAAAAAGCCTGGAATATGTGGTTAACTCATCAAACCATGCTCATTAATGAATACAGGCTTAATCTACTGGAAGCCAACTCGCGCGAATTTTTAAAAGAGGAAATGCAGAAATACTTTTTTGGCGAAGGTTCTGAGAAACCATCTGGCTATAGGACGCAAGAATAAAGGAAGAATATATGTTTCACGAACTACTGCTCATTAATCCTGAAGTAGAAGAAGCAATCCATAACCGAAAACCTGTAGTTGTACTAGAATCTACAATTATTTCACATGGAATGCCTTACCCTGATAATTTATCTACAGCTATTCAGGTAGAAGCTATTGTTCGTGAACAAGGAGCCGTACCCGCTACTATTGCTCTTTACCAAGGCCAAATTCATATTGGCCTTAGTCAAAAAACTATGGAGCATCTTGCTGAAGACAAAGAAATAATGAAAGCATCGCGCCGCGATATTGCCTATGTTTTAAGTCGTCGAATGACTGCAAGCACTACTGTCGCCGCAACCATGTTCTGCGCACATCTGGCTAATTTACCCTTATTTGTAACTGGCGGCATCGGTGGAGTTCATCCCGAGGTGGGATCAAGCTTTGATATTTCTGCGGATCTTATGGAACTTGCCAATACACCAGTGACCGTAATTTGCTCTGGAGCTAAATCCATCTTGGATTTACCCAAAACATTGGAGGTTCTAGAAACACAAGGAGTACCTGTTATAGGCTATGCTACCAATGAATTTCCTGCATTCTATAGCCGTTCTAGCGGTATTCCTGTAATTCATCGCTTAGATAGTGTCAAAGAGGTAGCAAAGTTGATGACATACCAACGTATGTTACAAATGAATAATGGAATAGTCATAGCAAACCCGATTCCCGTGGAAGCAGAAATTTCAGACGATGAAATCATGCCCTTTATTCAGCAAGCCCATAAAGAAGCAAAAAATATTAATGGTCAAGCACTCACTCCATTTTTATTAAGAAGAATAGCGGAGTTAACTGCCGGAAGAAGCCTAGAAGCTAATATCGAATTGATTAAAAATAATGCTTTATTGGGCGCACAAATCGCAATTGCCTACCAAAAACAGCTATTTTCAAAAAAAATATAAACAAACACTTGACTCAAAGCTCATCTCGGAGTCTAATAGCAACCCTCGGGGCCAGATAGCTCAGTCGGTAGAGCAGAGGATTGAAAATCCTCGTGTCGGTGGTTCGATTCCGCCTCTGGCCACCATGTAAATCAATAGGTTACGTGGTGGTTCCCGAATTCACTAAAATTTCATGTAGACACAATGTAGGGCTATTTCTCATTTAATGGGGAAGCTTTAATCAACCGCAGAGCACCTTAACACACACTCTATAATTTTCAAAATTCCTAAATCCATAGTTTATTCATAGACATAAGAAACCCCGTCAATTGATTACTCAATTCGGCATACTGCAGTCCGGTTGAATCCATGCACCTTGAACATCAATTGACTTTCTATAGGTCTCTTTGAGGGATTAGAAAATCGAAGATACTTCAACTCCTAAACGTTGATAGTTCTTTATGAACCAGGAAAGCTTTTTAAAACTAACGAGTGAGTATTGATCCAGATTAAAAATAATGTCAAGAGTTACAAATTAAATAGTAATAAACGCTGTAAATAGGTCCATTGAGAAGAAAAAAAAGCTCTGTATACAACCGGTTGTCCCACCTGTCCCACCAATATAATTAGACCGTGGGACAAGTTTTACTCAGTATTTATGGGCATGTTCCACTTATCCCACCTTGTTTTGCCTTGCCAAATGAATACTATTGCTTGGATAACTGTTGATACATGGTGTATACTTTTAATATATACAATGTAGATACGTTAGGTGCACACATGACATTACATGCAAAAATTCAAAAATGGGGTAACGGCTTGGCCTTGCGCATAAGCGGTGCTATGCGTGAAATACCACATCTTAAAGAAGGAACTGAAGTGGATATTGAAGTCACTGAAGCAGGTTTTACTGTTACTAAATCCAAAAAGAGGAACCATTTTCCATTCAAAGAATCAGATCTTCTAAAAGGTTTATCAGCTCAGACTGCCCATGCAGATTTACTTGCCACGCTTGCGCCAAATGAGATTGAGCAATAATGGCTAAATCATACATACCTGAAAGAAATGATATTATTTGGCTAGACTTTGAACCAACAAAGGGGAAAGAAATTGGTAAATATCGCCCTGCTTTGGTCTTGTCTTCTAAAGAATACAATCGTGCAACTGGATTGATTATTTGCTGCCCTATAAGCACTAGTATTCGCGGAGGTACTACCGAAGTTCCAATCGATAATCTTGACGAACCTTCTGTTGTTGCTGCCAGTTTGATTCAAACGCTATCCTGGAACGATCGCAAAGCAAAATTTATTGTTGAAGCCGAACCTTTAGTAATGGAAGAGGTGTTATATAGAATTATTCCCTTGATCGGTGCTGATAGGCTTTTTCAAGAACCTGAGTAAGCACCGTTTTTAGGTGTTCATTGTTTGCGAATAACGAACACCCATTAAATCCCATATTCCTTTAAACTACTTCATCTACGGTTTCTAAATTTCCTGCCATCTGTCGAATCAAATAATCATCTGTTTTCGTAATCGCTCAACATCCCGCATAATATAACATCATGAGTCATTTTATGATTGAGTAATCGCTTTACAAATCAAGGCTCTCTGCTGTAGTAGCAAAGGTTCTTCTTAAGTCATGAACAGTAAAGGTCACTCCTGATAATTCAGCTACTTTTAACATGGCTTTTCTGAGTAAAAGTAATAAACTTTAAGCAAAGCATCACGTTTCACGGTCATCTAATAAAATATTCTAATCACTCTTTTGTGTGGGTATAGGCGCTAAAAAAAGAGTTTAGCCACCTTACTCCACAAAGAGCTAAAACCGTTTTTCTCACTGAGCCATCCTCAAGATTAACAGAATATCTTCTCATTGATGAGAGAGGTAGGAAGCACTTGGAGCTTAATCTACTTTCCACTGAGGGATACTCTGACAAAAAAGCGGCCATAAGGTATTTGTTACAAATGCAAAAAATAAGGACAGATATGCATCAAAATATACGTTAACAGCCAAATTGGCTAAGGTTGAGAAAATCTTCTCGTCTAATAATGTCGCAAGTATCTTCTTTGGAGAAGTATACTATGACCGCATCTCCACACCGTAAGTTACGCAACAGCTGCTTTTTCTTCATCTGAATATCGATTTCATACTCCCCATAATCGGTACCTTGGCGGGTAATGATATCAATAATTAAATTTTCTAAGGCTTCTTCGCTTAGTAACGTGTGATCAATTTTAATCATGTTGTGCCTTAGGGATGTCATTATTCATAGTTTGTAGACTATGCAGTTTTTTTATCTCAAGCATCATCCTTTGCATTCAGTTTTTAATTCAGGCATTTCTATTTCAATTATGAGTTTATATAGAAGGATTTATTTATTCAATATAATGATCATTAGGGATTGCTCCCCTACCCTAATAAATCAACAGAAACACCTTATGTAAACTGTATGGGGCTCTTTATATTAAGGTAGGAAATTTACCGGCTGCAGCCTACACTACTAAAAAGTTATAGGCATGCCGCGGGCAATTTCGTACCTTCCAACAACAAACCGCTAACAAATATCCATCTAATCTTCCAATAATTTTTGTCTTGTGTTGAAAAAACAACAAAATCCGCTTGTTAATGGTTCCTTAAGGTTACTTTTTTATAATGAAGCTCGCAAATTACACATATTATTTTTAGGTTGTACAGAATAATTTAATTATAAGGATTATTAATCCATGACTCGTATCCACCTATTACAATTAATCGACATCTGTAGTCAAATTAAAAGTTATATTGAGAATATAAACGTAGAGTCTGAATCAAATCTAGAACTTAAAAACATCTCTCAAAGCTTAGATAACCAAATAAAAAACCTTTATAGCTTGCAAGTAATGGCTACTCGAAAAATTCTCAATGGAGAAAATATTATCGAACCTCGCTGCAAGGAGAGACTTAATGAAGCAACAAATAAAACGTCTCAAATACTTCAGGAAATATCGGATCTTATTCAACGGATTAAAACTGTTGCTACGACGAGAAGTGTTAGAACAAGTGCTCCTGATGGTTTTCTCAGCCAACCTAAGGAATTAAGCGTTGAAACTTTATTTAGTGACTTTATAAAGAATATTAATGAAACATATAAGATGATTGATTTAGAAGACCCCAACTTAGCTGAGAATTGTCAAATAGATTATTTAGTATATACACAAGAGCTATTTCAAAAATCTCCAGAGCAATTTGCAACATTCAAAAATGATCCACTTTCTACGGAGCAAAAAACTAAAATAATCGACTATTTTTACAAATTTAGGTACGCCATGTTAAAAAACAAGGAGCCGCTAATTAATTTTAACGGGAGAAAATCCGTCGGAGTGATTGCACTGCACGTGCTATATGGACAATTCGGCTTTGATCACTTTAATAATTTTTCGGAAGCACAAAAAAATGAATTAATCCGAGAGTGTGATAATTTACCGTCCTCTCCAATTAACTTAGGTGAAAAAATATCTTTTGAAGAGTTCTTTGCTGCTTTTTATAATCCTGAAATAAAAGCTAATGAGTTTGGAATTGACATTAATGATCACACACAAATTTATGCCACAAAATTATTAATTAGTGCTGTCTTGACTTCAGGTATCGAAGTAAAAAATGATAACTATATGGATAGTACATTTAATCGTTCTACTAACCCTTACAAAGTATCAACACAAAGATACCGTGATTTTCTTTGTGAGGTAAATGAAAAAGGCGATTACCTCATCAAAGTCAGACATAAATTACTTCTAGATAATGACCCCATTCAAAAACATGATCTTAATAAGATGTCATCATCCCCTCTCGATCTCCTCTTGGCCCATACTTATTTTCAAACGGGAGTATGGGGGACAATGACATCCCATGATCCAATAACAAAGCAAAAGATCACAAAAGAGTTGTGGCAAAATAGAGAAGAACATAGACAATTAATCAATAAAGAACTAACTCGCTTATATAACGATCCCAAAACTAATCTTGTAATAGCGGCATTAGGTATCGCTCTACATGAAGCAAAGGCAAATATACTATTTTCAGGGAGCAATCTCCATTGTGGTTCATTAGGCAGAGAACGTGGGAAAGGAGCTGGAACTGCTGGATTCTATGACAGCTTAAATAAAGTTATTATTTCTAATTCAATTATTAATTCCTACAACAATAATATAGATTCAACTCATATAGGAACACTTATTCATGAAGGATTACACTTCCTATTTGACCATATTCTCAAAAGAGAATCATCGCCTGTAATAGCAGGAAGTGAGGAAGAAAGAGAATTAGATAGAGCAATAATAGAGGATCAAAAATATCGAAAAACTTTAGATGAGAATACATTAACAAGTAGTGAACGTTCTGTATGGACTACTGTAGTACACCACTTAGAAAAAGAACCTTCTTATAAGCTTGATTCCACTAATATTGATAATTGCATTTATAAGACGGGTCACACCATGCGTGTAGAAATCATTGTTCGCCCGATGGAGCAAATTGCATTTGGTATATCAGAAAATGCTATCAAAAAAGTTATGCCTACTGTTTACAGATTTTATAAAGAAAAATGCGTTCCCCTTTTGGAGCAATATGTAAACTCAAATCAGTTGAAAGAAAAAGGTAGAGAGCAACACATCGAGCGTGAACAACAACTGCGTGAACAACAACTGCGTGAACAACAACTGCGTGAACAACAACTACGTGAACAACAACTGCGTGAACAACAACTGCGTGAACAACAACTGCGTGAACAACAACTGCGTGAACAACAACTGCGTGAACAACAACTGCGTGAACAACAGCTGCGTGAACAACAACTGCGCGAACAACAACTGCGCGAACAACAGCTACGTGAACAACAACTGCGCGAACAACAACTGCGCGAACAACAACTGCACGAACAACAACTGCGCGAACAACAACTGCGCGAACAACAACTGAGTGAACAACAACTACGTGAACAACAACTACGTGAACAACAACTACGTGAACAACAACTACGTGAACAACAACTACGTGAACAACAACTGAGTGAACAATTGCACAAACAGCATCGTAAAATATTTATAAGTTCAACGGAACTGAAGATCAACAACATACTGGACGAACTATCACGAAAAATTGGCGATATTGATCAGCATCATTTTAAAGAAGCTCTCGTTACCTCCGAGCGATTATTAAATGCATTGCAAGAAGCCAAGATCAACTACTTAATTGAGCTTAATAATTTGGACATGAATATTACAAATGTAAATAAAGGGTTTGAAAATACATGTAAAGCCTTGATCGATAAAGCAAGACCGATGTTGGAAAGGGATTTGGACTGGGGGACTTATCTAACCAATCTATTAAAAGTAATTGCTAATGCAATTATTTGGGTAGCCTCCTTTGGACAGGCTAACAGCTTCTTCAAGCAAGAGCGGTCTGAATCAATTAAAATAGTTGAAGCAGTAGAACAAGAGTTAAAACTTTAGAGAGGAGGTGTAATAAACCAGGTGATTACACTTCCAATCCCTTTTATTCGCTAACACCTCTTTGGTTCTTAGACTAATGAGATCTCGCTCAACTTCGGCAAAGAGTGAAAACAGGATAATCATCACTTTTGATGTCATATCATGTTACCTCCTGTCTAAGTTCTGCTTAATGACAATCACACGCACTTGTTTTTTGATTAACTCATTAACTAAGCCTATGACCTCCCCTGTGCTTCGACCCAATCGACTTAGTTCGGTGACAATTAGTGTGTCGGCATCGTCTAATGTTATTTCTATTGACTCCACTTTGGTTTCATTTGATTGAGCTAAAAAGAGAACCGTTTCATTACGTACGCATTGAAAAAGAAACGCGCTACTATGCAAAGATGGATGGTATCTTTCATTGGATGCAACATTTTTTGGATACCTCCTCTGTGTTATTTCTTAATGAGAGCCTCAATGGGGAATGAGGGAAAAAAGTATGAGTAATTCGGACAGCTGTTTCTTGCTCTTCAGTGGATAAATTTGTATAAGCTTCTTCAAGCCCAAATGAGCGTATTGGGGACTTATTATTATTGCAATATGTTTTCATTAAAAACAGACAAAGCAAGATGCAATTAAATGGGCATTCATTAACATCGGCCGTGTAAATTAGAATAGTTAAAATAAGGTTATGATCAAGTTTGTATAAGTTGCTCGTGTTTTGCCTATGTCCCTGTAATAAAGTAGCTCCAGCTTGTTTGAAAAGAGCTATTTTTCGCAAATAGCTCTTTTCATTTTGATTGTAAATTCCACACAATTTTATTTGTTCTTCATTTTCTATTCCAGTATTCATCAATACCGCTTG
The DNA here is from genome assembly GCF_000953135.1 of Legionella fallonii LLAP-10. Taxonomy (NCBI): domain Bacteria; kingdom Pseudomonadati; phylum Pseudomonadota; class Gammaproteobacteria; order Legionellales; family Legionellaceae; genus Legionella; species Legionella fallonii. The sequence continues at coordinate 2,417,201 of NZ_LN614827.1, forward strand.
ATGAATGGTTTTATTTGCTCTTAATAAATCAAGACAGTCTTCATTCAGATGATTGAAACTTAAATTCAACTGTTTGATATTGGGGAATTTACTGCTTAGGGCTTCCATTAAAATAATAAGTCCCTCTTTAGTAATCGGATTTTTTGATAAATTGAGACCTTTTAAAAAGGGATAATGCATTAACTGTTCTGTAATTGATTTTAAATCTTGATTAGTAATTTCCTGATTGTACAAGTTAAGAATATTTGCTTTAGAAATATGAGCTGCAAGCGCTTTGCTTTCGATCGCCATGGTTGGAATTCCTTTAGTCAATTTTTCGACTGTTAATATTATCTTAATATTGATCATATAGCATAATAAATATACTAAGTGATTTTAGATAATATGGCTATGATTATTTAATTTTACCATGAATAACTCATTTTTCTGACCAAGAGGTGCACCATGTTCAATAAACTTTTCAAAACAAAGCCTCATGTAAAAAATGTTAATTTCTCAATTGGTGAATTAATTGGGGCACTGAATCAACGGTGTTCTGCTAGTCATGGTCAACAACAGCAAGAGACTATCCATGATCCGGAAAATATGCTGCGAGAACACATTAATACTTATAATCAATTAAAGAACCTGAATATAGATACAGCAAAAGAAAACTATAGCCTCACAAACATTTGTATTGATCTCTATAGAAATAAGCCTGAAATCAAGATTTATAAAAATAAAAAGCAAATCGCTTTATTGGGAGGCATTATAGCGGAACAAACGGAAGGTCAATTAAGGTGGTTGCAAGAAACCATGGAGTCATTGGCAGGAGAAAAACCAATACAGGGCGAATATTTTTCATACCTTGCAGGGCAAAATGTCACTAACAGCGGGGGAAATATGGTTGAATTACTTTGTAAATCCGCGAATGTCAACTGGATTCCCCAATTTTCAACTAAAGATAAATCAGCAACAATCAGTGCTGATGAAAACGGAATTAACTATTTTATTAAAATACCGATTCGGTCTATTAAAAATTTTCACAACATTGAAACACCGGTTATAGCTAATCTTGACTCACCTATAGGATATGTCTCTATTCACCTACAAGTATCTATGGATAAACAGAATCAACCCTGCCACCGTATTACCTACAGCCTTGAATCCAATAATGAAGAGTTTAGGAAAAAAATAGTGCAACCTTTATATGATGATCTTCAGAAAGCATATAAACATGGGATGAAAACGAAAGAAATAGAAACATTAGAAAGTGATGTTACTTCTTCAAAAAAACTGCAATAACGAGCCTGTATTAGCGAAGTGTAATAGGCCTGATGGGTATAGGTAGACCCTGTTTTCGATCAACATTAGGAGGTTCGGTCGGGAGCCTGACGCAAAGAACCAGTTGATGTTTGAAATTCACATCACTTGGTAACCTGTTAGTCTGCATCTGATCAATCGCTAAAGATGCTTAATTATACATAATGTCAATTTACCGATGTCTCTTTAACGTGTATCAGTCGATAAATTAGTATTGCCGCGCGCTGCGTCTGAATGGGTAACGAATCAATATTCAGTGTTTCTTTTGTTGAATGAGCCCCTGTCCCTAACGCACCCAATCCTGCCAAATCGGCAGATACTATAGATGCTATATGAGAAATATCACCAGCACCGCGAACTCCTGGATCAAGAGGCTTAATTGCCCCATATTCTAAATCGTTACTTACACGACTATACTTTTTCAATAGCTCTAAATTACTAGAACTGGGCGGCATGGCAGGAATTCCATCTTGAAAATTAATTGAGGCAGTAGTGCCAGGTAAATGTTTTTTCACGATTGCTATAATTCGCTTCTCTGCATCTAATTTTTGATGAACAGTTAAAAACCGTAAGTCTCCTTTTGTCATCGCGGTTCTGGCAATGACATTACCTTTCCCGAAAGCCGAACCTTGCGACTTACTTTTGTCATAACTAATAGTCGTTCCCCCAAAAATAAGTCCCGGACTAAAAGATAAATATTTTTCTTCTGAAAGTTGTGTGAGCATGGTGTTAAGGATGCGTGTTAACTCAAAAATAGCTCCGTAGCCAGCTGATTTCTGAAAAATTTCGGAAGAATGAGCCTCATTTCCTTGCGTTTCAAGCATCCAATTAGTAATACCTCTACGAGCAATGGTTGCTGTGTCAGAAGTAATAGCCCACTCAAAATCTAAAGCAATATCACTCTTCCGCGCAGCCTCAAATAATGGTTTTCTTGAAATGGATGTTGGTTTTCCAGAGTCTTCTTCATCGCCAGTTAACACAACAGTAATGGTAGCATTATCGAGAGCATGAGCAGCTTGCAACGCTTTTAATGCATAGAGAATAACAAGATCTCCTCCTTTATCATCAATTACACCAGGCCCTGTGGCAATATTTCCATGTCGCTCAAATTTTTGAAACAGACTATCCTTTGGGAAAACTGTATCTAAGTGACCTATGAGCAGTAGTCTCTTCCCAGTTGTACCTTTGCGCTCTATAATCAAGGATCCTGCTCGATGCATATTAGCAGGTTCTTCTACCCATCGCGTTTTAAATCCTAGTTGTTCAAATTGCGATCGTAAAATTTCTCCAACCAGGTGAACCCCGTCAATATTAGCAGTACCACTATTAATATTGACTAATTTTTCTAATAAAGAAAGCTGTTCATCTTTTTGTTGAGTTATATATTTACTAATTTGTTTTTCTACAGCAGATAGTGAAGCTGCTTGGGTTGTTGAAAAAAATAGCATTCCAGCTATTGAAAATAATATGAATTGCAGCCTGGTTATCATCATAAGCCTTATGAAATCGAGCCAACTTCCAAACAATAATAACATCAATTTGTCGTCGCTTTGCTTGATTGATTAATTTTGTCCGTTTCGGACGGTCTTTAGCTCCTGACCCAATTTCAGTAATTTCACTTTCAATAGGCCAATCCCGAGCTTTGGCATATTTTTTCATAGCCTCAAATTTGCATGTCCAATGTGTGTTGGTCATGCGTTGAAAAACCGGCATAAACTCCTGCCTTCATACTAGGCCAAAAATACCTGAGATTGGTCTGTCGGAAGCCCTTTAAATATAAGGTTCTAAAATCTTGATTTTATCATGGCCATAAACCAGTGTTTTCAGCCGCATTAAAGATAACCAAACTTCAATATGACTGCAATACATGAAACTGCCTATCCCAGGTTAAAACCACATCCCAGGCCAACAGAGGACGAGAAAAACTTCAACCAACGTTCGATGAGGTAATTCTGATGGAAGAAAGCACACCTCAGCATCAATGATCAATAAATTATAATCTATCAATAACAGTGGGAAAAACCTGACGTTATGCCTTTGGCAAACCCAATACCGGATTACAATTACAAACCTGAATGACTTTTACTATTGAACCAATGCTCAATTTGGGTAGGAAAGAGGTCAGGACTTTAGGAGATGGTTGGACTATTGTCACAAAAGATCATAAATTATCTGCACAATGGGAACATACTATTTTAGTAACAGATGATGGATATGAGGCACTTACCTTAAGACCAGATGAACAACTATAGACATCTATCGTATTAAGATAATAACTCAAGATGCTTTAATGACTTTGATTTCGAGATAAGCTTTTAACTAACTACGCTCAAGCGTCCTTACGCGCTCATAAAATTATTATTGAATGTCCCACTTGTCCCATATGTTCCATCAATTTTGTATGGAATGTCTTAAATATAATTTAACCTGAAATTTAAGCTCTACAACAAGAGGTTGGTCTATGATTAATCTCACATTTTATATGGATTTCCCGGAATATCACATTTAGGTATGAAAAATGCAGACCAGTTAATAAATAGCCCGCGCTTTGGAGAACTTTTAGAAAATTTAATCTATATGGAATTACTTAAGCAAAACAGTTGGTCAGAAGAGAAGGTAGAGTTATTATATTTTCGAGACAAATATCAAAATGAAGTAGATATTGTATTAGAGCGGGATAATCATCAGATCATAGGGGTTGAAATCAAAGCATCAACAACTATAAATATGCACGACTTTAAAGGATTAATAAAGTTAGCAGAATTTAATCCTTCAAAATTTCAATATGGTGTCATTTTTTATTCTGGAAAAGAGATATTACCTTTCTCGCAAAATGAAATTAAATTATTCGCCTTACCGATAAGTTTGTTTATCAAGCCGAATAAAAAGAAAGAGGATGCACCCAAGGAGAAAAGTTAGATAAAATATCATCAGTAAAAAGCACTCCAGATAATTCAGCTACTTTTAGCATGGCCTCTCTGGGTTACATTATAAGGCCAGTTTTACTTGGAGCCGGATGGAATAAAAAGCTTCTTTGCTAAAGAACGCACATCCCCTCTTCGAGGAAACTGCTAAGGAATTTTCTCAAAACATTCAATTCATTGCCATGCCTCGAAAAGGTAGAAAAAGTAAAAATATACCTAGAAAAATAGCCATGTATATTGCAAAAAAGGTTTACGATTATCGGTTTAAAGGAAATTGCTAAGGCTTTTGGATTGACACACTATGCGGCGATTGCAAATGCCATTTTTACACTTTCTAACAAATTAGCAGAATATTCTGAGATTAACTTAAAATTAAATACTATTATCAAAAGACTTGCCCCCTAATCTACAGTAAAATCTCATGTAATTTCTATACCGTAAACCCTTTATTAAGAATTTAAATAATTTGTAGGCTATTAAGTATGAAACCTCTTGCACGTGGATATATACATCTAGCTGCATTTTTTATTGCTCTTTGTGCATGCACTATACTAATCATCTACAGCAAAGAGGCTTGTGCCATTTTTGCCAGTGTAATATATAGTATAAGCCTTATTGGACAATATGGTGTCAGCGCGCTTTATCATACCCGCATGTGGAGTCGGCAAAAATATTTATTACTGAGACGCATTGATCATGCGGCTATTTTTGTTTTAATCGCAGGAACAGCAACTCCCATTTGTCTACTTAAGTTAAAGAACGCGTCTGGATTGCAGCTTTTATCCATCCTTTGGCTAATAGCAATAATTGGAATGTTCATGACGACCATATGGACTCACGTACCAAAATGGACTAGAGCGCTTCTTTATGTTGCCATGGGTTGGATTGGAGTTCTCTATTTTCCCGAAATTAAATCTTCGCTAAACACAACAAATATACAGTTATTAGTAATAGGAGGAGTTGCCTATACACTAGGTGCTATGATCTATGCTTTTAAGTGGCCGGATCCCTTTCCTAGCATCTTTGGATATCATGAAGTCTTTCATGTTTTAGTTGTCTTGGGGAGTGGATTTCATTTTTGTCTTAACTATAATATAGCAACCTAATTCTGTATCTAAGTTTCGCCATCGATTGGCGAGCTCGCTCAAAATAAATGTTACCCAAAATAGGAAAATTTTGATTCGTTGCCTCAGTTATCGCTTCCTGTATCCTCCTTTGTGCTGGTGGCAGACTGTCCTCAGCATATCAAAAATTTTTTCAAAAAAAACTTTTGGTTCAACTATACGAAAATTTCGGCTAGTTCATATAGTTGAAAAAGACTTATTATCGATCCACCTGATTCTGCTACAGCTATACTTTTTGTGAAACCAATGAGATCAACATAACCCAAGCATCTTTTTCTATTTATTTTTTAAAAGAATTTTTTCCCTTACCTTCCTGCTCGGTTAAGGGATGCATCGAAAATACTAGGGATAATTTATAATGTATCAAATCAATTGATTGTTAACATAGAACTCCATTTTATCCTAGTGGAACCCTACCTAATAATACTAAAATGAGATATATCACCAATATAAGCCCAATAATACTGACCGGACGATATCCCCATTCTCGGCTATAGCCCCAGGTAGGTAATCCACCGATGAGAAAAAGGATTAATAATACTAGTATAATAGTGCCAAGCATAATCTCTTCCTTGGAAAATTAAGATCCTTTTATAACTATAGCACATAGAACAAGTTACACTTGAGCAGATGCGATTAATTGCCAATAACCCATTTATTTTATTTACGCTTTATATCCCTTTAATCCCCCTAAAAACATCATCTGAGCTAGAGCTTAGAAGCATCGTTATTATATGTAATCATGCGGCCTAGCTCTTGATCATAAAACTTTAGAGAAGCGAGTTCTAGCAGATGCTTTAAGCTAAATCCGGGGGCACTATGAAAAAGTTATTCTCTTGATGGCATTTAGGTAATTTATAGAAAGGGATTAGTAAACAAAGAAATGAAGACTTAAGCCAAAGGCAGCAAAGCGCTTTAAAGTAACCGCCAACAGTAAACATAATAAGCCTGGAGCCGAAAATATTTTAGGCCGGCAATTCATGCCTCAGTGTTTAAATAAAGCTCAATTACTTGTATTCGATTACACAGAAGTGTTTAATAATCGTTAGCGCCTTCACTCAACTCAGGGGTATCAGACGCCAAATGAGTTAGAGTTAGCGGCATAAAGTTGGTGTCCGGTATTTCGAGGCAAGATCAATTAACCGAAATAGTGGGTTATCCATTTTGGTAAGTTTTACCGCAATTTTATTATCCATGATTCACCCGTGTATGAAATTCATGTAGACGCCAGCACTCTACGCTGTTGCAAGATAATCTTTTCCATACTGTTCTAAATAATCATTGTAATTACCAAGAAAATTTTGCACGCCATATTGTTCGGTTAAAACAATAACACGAGTGGCAATGTCATCAATAAAATAACGATTATGACTGACAAATAATACTGCTCCAGGAAACAGCTGAATTGCTTCGATTAAGGCATCTATAGACTCAAGATCCAAATGGTTGGTTGGCTCATCAAATATCAGAACATTATGTTTTTCCAAAATTAATTTGGCCATAATTAACCGAGCAGACTCCCCTCCACTTAATACCCCTATCTTTTTATCTACATCTGAGCCACGAAATAGCACTTGGCCAAGCACTTTCCTGATTTCCTGTCCCGGTGCAGCTATATTATCTTCCATCCATTGCAATACAGATTGTTCTGGAGCTAGTTGAGTTCGATAATCTTGGGCAAAATAACCGACCTTTACAGTGTCACTCCATTCAAAATGACCATGATCTGACTGTAATTCTCTTAATAAAATTTTCAGTAAAGTGGATTTTCCAATACCATTAGGTCCTACAATGGCACATTTATCGCCTCGTTGTATGGTAAACGATACATTTTTTAATAATACTCGTTCATCAAAATTTTTGTGCAGCTGTTCAACTTTAACTACTAATTTACCCGAGGATTTCTTTTGCTGGAAATTAAAATAGGGTTTGAAAATATTAGATTCTTTGATCTCAACTAACTCAATGCGATCTATCATTTTTTGTCGTGAAGCTGCTTGACTCGCTTTACTTGCTTTTGCGCCAAAGCGATCAACAAAACCCTGCAATTCATCAATTCGTTTTTCTTGGTTTTTCAACTCACTTTGTTTCAGCCGTAATCGTTCCTCTTTAGCGAAACAAAACTTATCATAATTTCCGGGATAATCCAGTATCGTATCATAGTCTATATCGAGTATGTTCGTGGATGTATTATTGAGAAAACTTCTATCATGGGAAATAAAAATCAAGAGCCCTTTAAATGATGTTTTCAGGAACTCTTCCAACCATGCAATTGATATAATGTCCAAGTGGTTGGTCGGTTCATCAAGCAACATAATATCTGGTTGTTGATAAAGAACCTGTGCCAATAAAACACGTAATTTGTAACCTCCTGATAAGGCACTCAGTGGGCCATAATGAAATTTTTCGGCAATACCTAAACCAAGCAATAATTTTTTTACTGTAGACTCAGCTTCATAACCGCCTTGATTCATCACTATTTCTTCTAATTCACTCAGACGATAACCATCTTCCTCGGTAAAAATTTCTTTAGAATATATGCTCTCTTTTTCAGTAAGTGCGTCCCATAAAACAGGATTTCCACGAATAACAACATCAACGAGACGTTCCTCTTCATAACGATAATGATCTTGCTTCAAAATACCTATTTTATGATTTTTTGCTTTTTCAACTGTGCCATGCGACGCTTGTTCTTCACCTGCTAAAACTTTTAAAAAAGTAGACTTCCCTGTGCCATTAGCGCCGACTACTCCATAACGTTGCGTGGGCAATAAGATCAAATCCACATTTTGGAATAAAGATTTTGGTCCAAAATGCATACTTATATTTTTTACATCTAACATTGATCTGGCCTCACTTTACCTATTTTAGAGAATAATGCTTACTTGTGTTGCAAACTCACCTCGTTCACCCTGTTTAAGGACATAATTAACGCGTTGTCCTTCTTTTAGTTCTTTGTAACCTTCAGATTGAACGTTAGAAAAGTGAACAAAAATTTCTTTACCTGTTGAATTTTCAGAAATAAAACCATAACCCTTTATTTTGTTAAAACGTATCACGGTACCAGTTTGCATCAAAAACCCCTAATTTATAAATTAAACACAATGATCACATTTAAATCTATTTGCACTTTTATTTGTGCAATTTTAACATTATTTAGATCAATTAGCACTCAACTTAACATTTTTAGATTACTTCAATTATGTTTGCAATATTAATAAGCTCTGTATCAAGATAAGTTAACTTTATTTAATCTAATAAATTCAAAAGGTTACACTAATCTAATCTGATTAACCTATTTGATGCCTAATATTAAAATTATTAATTTGACCGATGGCATATCGATGAAACCTCAGCAGTCTTCATTAAGACAAAGAGATCATATCATTGTAGGAACTGGCAGTATGTAATGTTCTAAATTGTTTGAACTATTGACTTGGAGCCATCGGTTACCGTCTATCGATATTTGTTCTGTGACGCAAAGAACATTATTTGCGCGACAATCACATAGATAAAATATCAGGTGATTGAACATATTCCGGTGACTTTTCAGCTCGAAGTTTTGGCAAGAGCATTTCGTTACCCGCCCCTGGTGGTAGGCTACCAGGAACGGGCTTAATTGTGCTTTAGCAATGTTCTGGCTTATAGTTACAATCTTGCTCACGAACTTTCGTGGTAAACCAATCAGCCATTGCTTGTTCATCTTGAAGGCTATATTTTGTACTAATGTGTAATTGCTCCATCAGTTTTTGAATTAACTGATTATTCAATACCGAAACTTTAGCAACTGTAGCTTCAGTGAAGTTATCTATTAGCGTCGGATCATTAGTTTCTTTATAATTAGCTTCCATTTCTAGTCTTTCTTGCTCTATTTCTGTTGCTAATGCTTGATAACTTCCTTGTATCAATTTCATTCTTTCTTGTGGATTAAATGGGATGTTTTTCTCAGGATCATTTAAAAACACTAAAGATTGTAACCTTCTAAATTGCCAAAATAATTTTTCATTTTGTATATCAGCTTGATTTGTTCCCTCAGTCAATGGCTTTGGTATTTGTGTAATACCATAATAAATAGGTATATAGAAGCTAACAGTCGGCATGCCAAGAGCAATATACTCTAAATTGGCTAGGCTATTATCCCCATTGCTCAAAGGATTATCTACAATTGTCACATGAGCATTACTTGTATTTAAACTGGCAATTGGACGATAGTAAGGTCTTTCATTTTCATTTTTATTGTATCGTTGATAAGGATCAAAATCGCTGTATTCTTCAAAATGGCTGGCAAAGATTCTTTGAACATCAACAACAGAGATTTTCTTCTCCGGTTTAAGAAATGTAAGAAACTTGCCTTTATTAATAGTGTCTAGATCAAAAGATTGTGTGCTGGGATTAAAATGGTGCTGTACATATGCTAGTCTAGCAAAATTTTTTCTAGGATTTATAGGATTGGCAACATCAGCAAACGTCTCTCTAAAATTAAATTGCTTCGTCTCTGTTATCTTAGCAATACCCCTGTCAATAGCAAATTGGATTGGTGTTTTTCCATTGAAATGAGAGAATTTATACTCATAATCTACAGGTGAGTACGCCTGAATTTGTCCAGGACCATTTGCTGCAACAAAATAAACATCTTCTGGGACTTTTATAGCAACCCATTGATGCCCGCTTAAGGTCTCTAAATACCATGCCTCGTCCTTATCAGCAAAAAGCACTCCAAAGCCTACATTCGATGCTAAACCTCGCTCTTCAATGGCTTTGCCAAGGATATCTACAGCACCTCGAGCGGTCGTAGCTATAGGCATAATAATGCCTGGAATATTTCGCTCCTCAATGCCATTCTTCGAATAGACTGGTGGATCTAACTCTAAAACCTCTGAGTTACTTTGAATGGTTTCTGTGGCACTAATCGAGAGTCCATTGGCATTTGTCGCCACTTGTGCCATATCATTTTTTTCATCGGCTTCTAAATCCCAATAAGGGAGACCCAAATAAGATTTCTTCCCTTCATGGTCATAATATATTTTTAAATTTTTCGCCCTCCTCGCATCAATAGTGTCAGAGGTGCGCGCAATAATTGTTTTACCCTCTAGAGAAGCTTTTTTACCTATGATTAGAGTAGTGCACGCGTCAACGGGTAATCCATTCATCATTAGGACGCACGCGATAATGCGGTGTAAATTCGGCATAAAATTCATCTTTTAGTAGTAAAAATTTATAATACTACCATAGTAAATCAAGAGTCTATCGCAAATCTATCCACTAGAACTTAAAAAAGGCATCGCCTCAATCTGAAACTTAAACTTTAAATCAAGCTCACATATTTGCTCCCTCAATAAACGTCGGTCGGCCAACCTTTTGTCTCTCAAGGCTATAAGAGCATCCATGTTATTTTTTGCTATTTTATGCAGGATTCCTGTGTCTATAGAAAGACCCAAAGCACGTAATGGCGACCGCTTTCGATAGATTGCAACGGTAACTCCCAGACGCTCCACCTGCTCCCCTTGCTTCTCAGGCTCTTCCAACTGATTCTGTTTCTCTAGCTTCGTTGGAATCTTCTGCTCCCACCAACTCTGTAATTCACTTGTATTGCGATTTAAGAACACTAAGGTTCTATTAAATGTTTTGCTATCAAATTGAGGTATTGGATAAAAAGGTACTCGCAGATCACAATAGTGCTGAGCTACATGGGCTGGAGCACAAAATTGTGCCATGCCAACGCCAGTACACCACTCCGCTTGGCGTTGTGCTGAACGCCAAAAAAGATAATTTTTAACAAAATACTCCAGTGCAGCGATAATAAAAAAATCATAGTGACTCTCGTGATAAATCTCTCCATTTAACTCATAAAAAATCCCATTTTTCTCAAGTTCATCCAGTTGAACTAATAAGTTGTCCCAAATCTCCTTGCCTTCCTTGGATATAGGTAAACATTCAAGCATCATTGGTGCCATGTATCGAACATCCAAAGCCCATAATACATATTCCCAAACGGTAGTATTTTTAAAAACACGGCCAGAGTTGTCTTTTATTGTACCCCTATCCCAAAGTAAGTCAGGATATTTTTTTAGTAACATCTGGGCTTTCTTTTGATTTCCGTTAATAACACATTGCACCAAGCTAGCCCATAGACGTTCACGTTGTAATTGATTATAAAAGAGACTACAGGTTAGGACGAAACTATTCTGAGTAGTTTTTTCCTTACTTAGATTCTGAATCACTTGCTTCAATAATTCTTCAGGTAATGATTTTATAAATGACAAATCTTCTTCGTATTCTTCTTTTGATTGCATTAGAATATCTCGAACAAAAAGAACATTTATAATACATAACCATCACCATACAATCAAATTGGGCCAATTAAAACAAAACAATAAGAGTCGTCGTTATTCCAACTGAAGTTCCCAATGAAATAAGAATAGATTTCTTCAGAAGCGCTACTCCAGAGAGAGAATTGCTTCGTCGCTACGGTGTTCGAATCTTCATATGACGTTCATATACGCTCCGATTCTTTGTCCCCTGTCTCCTGCACCTCTTTATCTGTAGCTAATTTGCAGAAAGGTATAATAAATTACCTTATTATTAATAGTTTGCTAGGATTTATATAACTAGCATAAAAAACATTGGAGTCTTTATGACGTTTTCCATACCCCAAGGTTTGAAACCTTTTGTTGCTGAACTGCAAGCATTGGACATTAAACAATATGACGATAATACCAATATTGCTCGCGTATCAGCTCTTGTGGCTCAATGGGTAAAACGACAAGACTGGTTAGAAGAAAAATACTTTTATGTAGATCCTAAAGCGGGTTTCAGCTCTTGGCTAATCCATGAAGAAGAGGATCATTCATTAGCTGTCAATCTAGTCGCGTGGGAGCCTGGACGCGAAATAACACCACACGAGCATAAAACGTGGGGTGTCGTAGGAAGTGTAGTTGGAGTAGAAAAAAATTATCTCTGGATACGTATAGATGATGGTTCAAAACCAGAATATGCAGAGATAAAAAGGCAAAATGCAGCAATCATTTGCCCTGCAGGAGGCATTATTAGTTTTTTACCCGATGAGATACACAGTGTTATCAATGAATCAGAAAAAGTAGCAATTTCCTTGCATGTCTACGGGAAAAATTTAAATTATACCGGACGTTATCAATATGATCCGATTAATAACACGATGCAGCCTTTTATTGTTAACTTTGGCTAATTACCCGTATTAATTATTGGCTCAGCCTAATTTCTATACAAATCGCAAATTCATTTCTTCATCATCCGTTAGACTATGATCGCCCTGTTTATAAATAGCGATTAATCCGCTAATCAATAATAATTGCGCAGCATAATAACTCAGCATCACAAAAACTCGTGTATCTATCTGCGGATAAACAAACATACTCAAAGCAAGAGCCAGATCAGAAAGAGCAAAGAACAATGCACCAATTCCGATGGCTAGTTCTTGGAATTTCACTTGGAATGCGCAAAATAACATCAGCATCAACACACTGAGATAGATGATTACCGGGATCAGTAAAGAATCTAATCTTGGCAATAAAAGGGATACAAAAAAGCTTATGAATACTGTCACCAACAAATAATAAGCTAAATGAGAAGAGCGATATTTAAATACTTTCAGAAATAAAGCGATGTAACAACAATGAACCAATAAAAAACATCCTATACCTAATTTCATACTCAATGAAACGGGTAAAGTTAAAACTACATCGCCTAACAATGAAAAGATAAGTGCTGAAACCATTAACATTTTAGCCTGCGGCAATAGATTCTTTTGTAGTACGCCAATAATTAAACAAATGATTGGAATAGGTTTTAAGAATGTTGTTAGAGGATACGTAATAAAAGAGACACTTGCCATGTAAATAAACGCGGTGAACAAGAAAGCAAACAGCGAGGACTTCGGTAAGGTGAAAGTCATAGTTAATCCTTTACGTATCATTCCTAATAATGATAAGAACTATGCGACTCCTCTCATAGTTCTTTTCTCATACTACTTTAATCTGGAAAAAATCACTGAGACAGTGTATACCTACTTGATAAATAAAAAAATATTTTTTTATTCTTTCAAAACACAAATATAAAATATCAACTATAGTTAAAAATACCAATAAAAATAACGGATATTTTAAGGTCCGGACGAGAGGAAAACATGCTCATACGATGGCTAGCCGCAGCTTCATTGTCTCTTTGTATATTTAATACACCGTGTTTTGCTGAAGAAAAAGAAATTGCTATTACTATAGATGATTTACCTTTCGTTGGTTCTGGAAGCAGCACTCCCGCGAGTTTAAAAAGAACCCACGATCGCTTTATGGCTATAGTCAATGCGTTTGTTGAAAATCAAGTCCCCGCAACTGGATTTGCCATTGGTGAGGCCGTTGCCAAAAATGAATGGTATTTACTAGAAGCGTTCCGTAATCAAGGATTATCTATAGGAAATCATACCTATACTCATCGCAGTTTACAGTCATTAAGTGCAGAAAAATACATTGCTGATATTGAGCGTGCTGACGCTAAGTTGGCTCGAGTAATGACCCAACCTAAATATTTTCGTTATCCTTATCTTGCTGAAGGTAAAGGAGAGAAAAAACAAAAAGTAGTTGATTACTTGATAGCCCATGGCTATCAAATTGCTCCTGTAACCATCGATAGTAAGGATTATGAGTTCAACGCACAATTTTATAGAATTCCCTACCGTAAAAGAGCGCAAAGCATTCATCAATTTAAAAAACGCTACCTTGCTTATATTTGGAAACAAACGTTAAAAGCAGAACAACGAGCCAAAAAAGGCAATGGCCAGCCAGTAAAACAAATTTTATTACTCCATGCTAATTTGTTAAATAGTTTATGTCTGACTGATATTATTCAGCTATACAAAAGTAATGGATATAAATTTATAAGTTTGGACGCTGCGTTAAAAGGAAATACCGCTGTACCTATCAACGACTCCTCTGCCGCAGCTGCATCGGCTAAGACAGAGAAAAAAGAAAATACGTCTAATGATATACATGCGGAAAATGAGTTAGTACCTCTTACGCCGCACTGGGTGACTGTTTAATTAGTTTAGTAGGTTGAGCATTTTGCTCTATGGCCATCAGGTTAAGAGCGAACGATCGTTTAAAGACCCAATCTCTCCTCCTCACTGCCATTAAGCTTAACGTGAGTTTGGTTACGATCGCGGGACATGTAGCCCGGTTGTTTACAACCGGGAAAAGAAAGTATTCAAGGTATGGCTACATTAGGCTTAAAGTTGTCAATTAACACGCTCTAAGATATTTTTTCCAATCGCAATATCGCATGACGCGGAAGCAGTATCCAATAATGCCCTTCATTTTTCATATGTCCGGCAATTAGAGTGGCATTTTTCCCGCCGCCCCAAAATACGTCTCCTCGAACTTTGCCTCGAATTGCACCACCAGTATCCTGAGCAATCATCAAGCGTTGCATGGGCTTACTCACATCAGGATTCTGACTGTCAGGACGAGTAGTATTTAGCCATAAAGGAGCCCCCATCGGTATCCAATCCCTATCTATAGCAAGAGAATAACCAGGAGTTAAAGCCACTCCCTGAGATCCTAAAGCGGCATCCAAGGATAATTTACGGAAAAATACAAAGGATTTATTTTGATTAATAATCTTATCCATTTGTTTGGGATTAGCTTCTAAATACTTTTTTATCGCTTGCATAGACGCGTTGTGCTTGGTCATGATCCCTTTTTTAATTAATACCCCTGCTATAGGAGTATAAGGGGCTCCATTTTGCGCGTCATAACCAACATAAATCGATTTTCCATCCTCAAGCTCTATTATTCCAGTGCCTTGAATTTCTAAAAACAATCGATCAATAGGGCTTTTAATCCAAACTAATACGCGTGCGGTATCCTTTATTGCCCCATTATTAATTTGTTCACGAGTATAATAAGGAACGATTTTATTCCCATCAATCCGCCCAACAATCCTACGATTCTTTAAATTGGGAATAAATAGACCTAAATCAACAACCACTAAATTGCTAGGTGTCTCATAAATTGGCACTTTATATTCATCAGTCTTTGTATAGCTACCTTTAATTGACGGCATATAGTAACCAGTAAATAGACCTTTCACTGGTTTATCACCATAAAACTCGACCGGAGCAAACCATTCTTGGAAAAATTGTTTTGCTGTTGCATCACTAACAGGATTAATCTTTAATGCAGCACGACATGCTGGTTGCCAATCTTTGGCTTGTAGATCGATCTTATCCGTACCAACAATTTGCTCAGGATCTTGTTTTACAAATGCTCGGCAAGAAGTTTGGAAGGTAAGCAACGATTTTTTTAACTCGGCCGCATTCCAACCCGGTAATTGATTAAAGTCAACCTGGCGAAAAGTAGGTTTGGGAGACCAATACCACCAGGCAATTATGCCCAAAGCAATTAATGCTAGGGCTGTTGTAACAGAGATAATTTTCGTTTTCATAGAGGTCAATTTTTACACATCATGGGTTAAATTGCAACTTAAACTTACTTTTTAAAACGTACCAAATAAAAAACAGTCTCATGTCAATAATTAATTTATTTATTATTTCAATGAGTTATAATAATCAATTGTAACTTTTCAATAAGTCCGAGTAAATCTTAAATTTACCCTCTCCCTGAGCCGTTGCCCTCAAGTTAAGATATTTCAAATCCCCGCGGCATCGACCGCGGGATCCATGATGTGGCATCCAGTTATGGATGCCGTGGTCATTCGGCTTTTTTAAGTTGAGCTCCCTTAACTAATAGCAGTGAATCGACTACTCTGCGGCTTGTCCGCATTAAAGCGCAGAATTAGGTTGCTGGATTCTGCGGACAAGCCACAGAAGTAGACCGCTTCTATGGCTCAGATTTATTGAGAGGTGTCGCTCTATTGCACCCCCAATGCCAAATGATTTAATGCATTGATGTACGCGAGAAAATTGCGTAACTCATTGCTATCAATTTGGACGTAAACGGGCTTGGCCTCAAAGGTGGCAAGCATTTCTTGCAATTGATGACTTAAAGCATGTCCCCCAGGAATATCGTGATCTTCATAAAGGATGACTAATTTATTCTCAATAGCCAACAAATCCAAATCAAAAAGTTTTGCTGTCGCCTCAGCCTCCACTCTATCTATAGCAGCTAATATATGACTAAGAGTCGCTTGGATAAAGACCAAAGATTCAAATCGTCGAGTTAACTTAACTAATTTATTTTGTTTTTTTGCATTTAAACGTTCCGCTGTCAAAGACTCAATGAGACCACGCGAAAGCCAAAACAAATTGGCTAGATCGTGCAAAGTGATTTCTTTTTCCGTAACGGTCAGTATTTGCTTTAAGTTATAGGTCATAAAACGATATAATTTATCAAGAGAACGATTTAAAAGAGTTAAAACATCTGACCGCCATAATATATTAGCGACTAAAAAGCTGGATGTTATTCCAATAAAAATCCCCCCCAAACGTTGCAATGGAGGATCTAATAAAATCGGAGGCCCTCCTTCTTGTGCAAGAGAAATAATCAAAGCAATATTGGCCTGTAACCCAATATAAGCATACTTGGGAAATTTAAACATCAAATAAGAAAAAGCCCAGACCGAAAACAATAAAACAAGACTGAAATCATACAAATCCATTGCACAAACTAATAAAGAGAATAAAGCGACTCCCCCCCCCAGGCAGCAACCTATGATGCGATGAAAACTGATATAAGTCATTTCAAAAAGATTTTTACGTATGGAAATAACTAAACTACTGATGATTCCGTTCAGCCCCCCAGGCCAATTACTCACCATCCAAAAGAGCAATGCGAGAATCACTGCTAATCCTGCTTTAATAGAATGTTTCACCAGATCTAAATCAGAACGCAGTCGTTCTTTTCTATTAATTAATTTAAATCGCGCTGTACTCGTAACCGGCGAACCCGCTAATAAAGAGTACATTTGTGAAAAACAGAAACTCACCTGTTCTAAAAAATGAATGAAGGAAGAAATAAAATCACTTTTTACCATCAATTTTTGTTGTTCCTGACTCCACTGCTTTTCTAAAACAGCAATTGCCTCAGGAGTTTTCAAAACAGCTGAGGGAGCTAGTTGATTGATAAAAGCGAACTGCAATAGGGCTAAATCATCTTGTATTGCTGCAAATACAGGTTCAACCTGCAATGTTTGTATTGTAGTTAAATCGTCACGTAAAGGAGAGGTAAGAATTAAATACTGCAGCTGCCGAGATAGATCATAGAAGGAATCTAAAAACGCGCGTAATTGATCGATTCGTTCTTTAGTAACCCCTATTTCATGATTCAACGCCCCTATAAGCTCCACTGCTTTACGTAATTTCTTTTTTATTTTTAAATTACTTTGCGCGACTACTTCAAAGTCTATTGTTCCTTGTTTTAAACTTTGTGATAACTGCTTAAATTCAGTGGAAAAATCATCAAAAATACCGCGAACTTGCACCACAATATTATCTTTTAAATGATTGGGGAAAATAGCATAAGCACTGAGTGCCGAAACCAATACCCCTATCCCGATTTCGACGGGTCGCCAAATTGCAACAAAAAAAGCATTACGAGGATCTAGAGCTAATTGCGCAATAATGACAAACGCACATAGAGCCCCCAATAAATAAGCATAGCCATAAGTGCTAAAATGATAGTAATAAACAGATACAGCAAGAATTAAAAAGCAACTAAGTAAATACAATAAAAAACTATTAACCACCATGCCTGCAACAAAAAAACCTAGAAAGGCTCCAGCGATAGTCCCTATAATACGCATCGTTGCCTTATCAATAATACTTCCGGTATATAAATTAGTGACAATAACTACGGTCATGCCAGACCAATACGGGGTTTGCAAGTGAAGATAAAAGGAAATAAATACCGCAATAAATGCAGCCACAGCAGTTCGTAATGCCGCTCTATTCTCTACACTTTTAGGCCAGAAGGAAGACACTAAATCACCTGTAGGTAATGGTCGTAGCGCTAGCACCTATGCGCATAGGATACTCATCGGTCAAATCATCAATATAAATACGAACGGGAAAACGTTGGGCTATTCTGATCCAGTCCTCTGTAGCCTCCATATAAAGTAATGTCGAGGGTGCCACGCTGCCACTTTGTACCCTATTGATACCCCATCCTATGCTACCCACGTGCCCGTGAAATACTTTTCCAGGATACATATCAATCATTATTTCAGCCTTATCTCCAGGCTTTATAAGGCGGATAGCCGTCTCTCTATAGCGTGTTATTACCCACCACAGCTTCGTCTCTACCAAGGCAAATAATCCTTGCCCTGTCTTAATGTACTGACCTTTACGCAAGTTAAAATTAGTCACATATCCATCTTCTGGAGCAACTATAGTCGTATGGTTTAATAGATAATTAGCATGATCCAATTCTGCTTGAGCGGCCAAAATTTCATTATCATCTAAATTGACTTGCGCTATTTTTAATCGTTGTTCTGACTCGATGATCGCAGCTTCTTCCTCCTTTATTTTATCTGCTAGATTGATAAGAGTAATCTTAGCGGTATCTCCTTTTACTACTAATTGACTATATCGCTTATAATGATCTTGGCTAAGGCTTAACTTAATTTGATCTTGTTTGAGCTGCTGTTCTACTTTAATAACGGTCAACTTTTCATTTTCATAATTTAACTTCGCGATATTTAATTTTGCTTTAGCTTGCTGTACCGCATAAAGATAAGGTAAAGGATCGATTTCAATTAACTTCTCTCCCTTTTTAACTTTCTGGTTTTCATTGATATAGAGTTTGGTAATTGGGCCTGAAACTAAAGGCGCTACATTAACTATATTAGCTGACACGTAGGCATCGTTGGAACGAGTATCGTAATAAGCAAAATAGCGATAAGCGCCGTAACCAATTAACAATAAAGCAATAACGCTTAATTGCGGCCAATATTTAAATTCAGATAATCTGAATGAACTCATCCACAAACCCTATCTATTGATTATTGCATAACAATACAGCCTAGATGTATCTTTCTCAAGCAAACTATAACTAAAAACCCATAAGCCTCTGAATCTTCACATTCTTTGTTACTGTAATTCTGGCTATTTTTCAGAACCACTCCTATACTTTTCGTAGGAATCCATTGCTTATGGACAAACTAATGAAGGAAATTGATCACTCCGAAGACATTATTATTGAGGCGCTACAACGAAGCCCTCTGTTTAGCGCCCTTTCGAATAAACAATTAAATCAATTAATCCCTCTTTTTAAAGTCTATCAATATGAAGCAGATGAAATTATTATTCATGAAAATGATATTCCGCTGGATTTATATATTCTTCTTGATGGAACAGTTGAAGTTTTAAAAAAATCCGCCGATGAATCTTTATTACGCATTTCCACTCTCCAAGCAGGAGAAGTCATTGGTGAAATGGGACTGATTGATAACTCTCCCCGTTCTGCAAGTATTAGGACATTAACGACTACCCAATTATTGACTGTTTCTATTGCCGATCTCAAAACATTGGCTGATGAAGGCAGTATTTACAAAGAACTCATTTATAAACTCACTGAACTAACCCAGGAGCTGCAATCCAACCTGAATGAAAAACCTATTTATTTTTCTCTTATTTCTAACCTGGCTAATACTCTAAGCGCTAGAATGCGACAAACAAATCAGCTCACAGTTGAATCATTAAAGAGTGAACTGGAATTATCAAAAGCTCGTGTGGCTATGGGCAAATTTATGGTCAATCTACTCTTTGCCCTTGCAGTCTACATGTATGCTTTTAAAATCATAGAAAAGTTGGCAAAAAATAATCTCTCTACTAGTGTCATTAGCATTCCTATCATTTTTTTCTTTGCTGGGGCTGTATTAATGATGATGAAAAGTAGTGGCTATTCTATGGAATTTTATGGTCTAACCTTCCAACATTGGAAACAATCCATTAAAGACAGTATTCCCGTCACTATTATTCTTGTTTTACTGACCGCGTTAATTAAATGGTTAGTGATTAGTATTGTTCCTCAATTCCACGATTTAAGTGTAATTCACTTAAGCTTTAATGCTGGCAGTCTACAAACTGTCAATGAGCAAGGACAAACTAATATTCCTATATTAATTACCCTGATTTTTGCTTATTTAATTTTTACACCAATTCAAGAATTAATTTGTCGTGGGGCGTTACAAAGTTCATTGCAAGAATTTTTATCTGGCCCCAGTAAAAATTGGTGGGCAATTATCATGTCCAATATCTTATTTAGCGTGACTCATCTCCACATATCAATAGGTTTGGCTCTGTCAGTGCTTCTACCAGGATTATTATGGGGATGGATGTATTCTCGTTATAAAACGCTTGTAGGCGTTTCCCTATCCCATCTAATTGTGGGAGGCATGGCATTTTTTGTTTTCGATATAAAGAGTATACTGATTTTCTAAATAAGAATGATGTTATAATTTAATTAGGATAGATTTTGGGGTACGTTAGATGGATACTTACCTTTACAAAAACGAATGACAAGGTCTTGTATGTTAGTCTTGTTCAGTAAAGGATAACACTCAAACGAGATGAATATGACATTAAAAATGACTTTTCTGGGTTCGGGCTCAGCCTTTACTGTAGGACCAGAAAACTATCATTCCAACATTTTGTTACAAATCAAGAAGGACATTCTTCTACTTGATGCTGGCTCTGATCTAAGGCACTCTTTACGCGAACAAAAACTATCTTACTTAGATATTAATAATGTATACATTTCTCATTTACACGGTGATCACACAGGAGGATTAGAGTGGTTAGCATTAACTTCTCACTTTGATCCGAATTACAAAGGGAAACCCAATTTATTTGCTTCTGCCGAAGTGCTTACTGACTTATGGAATAAAACCTTATGCGGAGGACTAAGTACTCTAACTAAAAAGCCTCCTTCTATTGAGTCTTTTTTTAACCCCAACCCCATAGGGGAAGAAGCAAGTTTTATCTGGCACTCCATAGAATTTAAACTCGTAAAAACCATTCATTTTTACAGTAACTATGAATTAATGCCCAGTTACGGTCTCCTATTTACTTATAATAAAATCTGCATCCTATTTACTTCCGATACTCAAAGTACCCTAGATCGTCTATTGCCCTTTTACGAAAAAGCAGATCTCATTTTCCAAGATTGTGAAACATCCCCTACTAAAAGTACTGTCCATGCTCATTACTCCGAACTGGTTCTTTTACCTGAAACCATAAAGAAAAAAATGTGGCTCTACCACTACAATCCTGGAGAGCTTCCTGATGCACAAAAAGATGGCTTTTTAGGTTTTGTCACTAAAGGACAGCATTTTCTTTTTTAATGCAGTAGACCTCTTGCATAACCAGCAGATATTACATACGAGTAAATGAACACCAAAGCGCTGTAATCAAGCAAAAGTCGCGGTGATGATGCTAGAGGTTTAGTGTAGCAAGGTAACGCCAACTGCTTATTCCCTCATTAACCACGTGCTCTTCGCCCATACAATTTTCAGTAAGTGCCGGCTTAATAAAGCGTAACTGTAATAATGAAGATTGATGCTCTTCATTAGCCAATAACAACACAGAAACCCTTATATGATGAGTGGCGCGTTTTTGCTGTTTGTTATGAAGGATCAGACAAGGAAAGTCACCGAGATCTTCAATAATATATCGATATTGTGTTTGGCTTACGGTCAATAAACATCCCCGTCCCTTAATCAGCCATTGTACGGTTTCATTAGCTACGTCTTGTGTTGCAACACAACTTCTATTAGTAGTTACGCTGGGTATCTGGGCCAGTCGTTTGGCTATGTCTTCTAGCTGATAAAAATTCTGATGTTGCGATTCTTGTTTATTTAATGCTTTGCGATAAATCAAAATATGATGCAAACAGGTAATTAATAATGCACTTATCACTAAAACAGCACATAAAGTCATCAACAATATAAAACCTTTATTCCTGTTTTTCATGATCCGCGAACAGCCACCACTAATTTCTCTGTTTTATGGTTAGCTAATCCCATTACTATCTCGACTAACTGTTTTTCTTGGATTTGCTGTTGATTGATTTGTAAGGAATGAGTTAACGAAGTCAATTCTTCAACTTGAAACAATTTATAATAAAGCGCATTAACTTTTTTAGCATTGGGCTTGATAAACCATTGCTCTTCAAACCATTCACCAATATAGGTAGATGCGGCATAAGAAAAAATCAATGGTTTGGTTAAAGTAATGCAATGATCGTTACCCCTTTTATCTACTCGTAAAATCTGATGAATTTCAGCATGCTCACAATCCGCAATTAACACTGGGTGCGACTCCTTAAATAAATCTCCATTGGCAACTCTCAATTGGGTAGGACTTTGGACAGTAATAATTTTGGTAAACTGCTCACTCATGCGATTAATTTGAATTAACGATTGAGGAGAGGTAGCAATTTTAATTGCTGCAATAGTACTTTTAAAATTTCGTCTATCCATAGCTTTTAATTGAGTAATGCCCAGGCAAGGAGTAAATCCTGCTCGTCTAATGCTGTCACTGAGCAGCTCTCTAACCCATTGCACATCCAAATGTTCCTCTAATTGTTTCTGAACCTCTAGGTATTGGCGTTTATTATTTAAATAAAACTGCGTTAACGTAGTCAAAATGAATGCGGTTAAAAAAAGACTGATTAATACTTCAGGTAAACCAACACCTGATTGACGACTCATGACATCCCTCTCTTGCTAAACGTTACTGCGGAAAGATAGTTACGCTGTCGAATTATAGTTCCTGAATGCTCAAACCAATGAATCTTAAGATTAGATGTCTGCTGGTTTACTTGTGCTTCAAAATGGTAAGGATGTGGCGCAACAGGAAATCTCTTAACGCCTAAAAATAAAGACTCATCAATTTGATCAAGAAATTGTGACGCTTGAACCTGTAACTCCAACTGAGTGAGCCATTGTCTAGTTAGCCCTTGTTGCGTCAATAGCCCTAGACTCACTGTAGTTAGCAAAATTAATGAAAGTAATACTTCAAAGAGAGAAAATCCCTTTTGATAAATCATTTATATTTCCTGAGGTTGGTTGCGATGCGCAGGTTACCTTGCTCTACTATAAATTGCAATAACTGTTCAAAATCATATCTCAATGCACCAATTTTCTTATTAACCTAAATACAGTGGTGACAGTAGCTACTGCCTTAGGTAAGATATTGATTAATTTTGCTTAAGGATCAGCTTATGTCTATTGATTTTCACCTACTACCGCATGATGGTATACGCGCTTTAACCCCATACAAGCCAGGTAAATCAATAGAAGAATTGAAAAGAGAAAAAGGAATTTCCGATATTATAAAAATGGCTAGTAATGAAAATCCTCTTGGCTGCAGTCCTTTAGCATTAGCTGCTTTGCATTCGATGTCTGCTCATTCAGTGGCGATCTACCCCTCCCCAACCAATCATCCTCTAATGTCTAAATTGGCTGGTAAGTTACAAATACCTGTGGAGCAACTCTTCTTAAGCAATGGCTCAGATCATCTCTTTAGCATGTTACTCTATTGTTTTGCACTGCATAACGATAAGCATATACTGACCCATGAATATGCCTTTAGTACCTATGCAATCCAGGCAAAAACACTACATATTCCTGTTCGTATCGCGCCTATAAATCCTACTTGGCAAGTGAATATAGAGCACCTTATTCAACACTGTGATAAAAATACGGGTTTAATTTTTATAGCAAATCCCAATAACCCAACTGGCGTTTTAATGAACCCCCAAGAAATTAAATATTTGTTAGAACGCATTCCGGAAAGCACTCTTTTAGTACTTGATGAAGCTTATTATGAATTTGCTGCCTCGCAGTTGCAGTGTAATAGTTTGGACTGGTTGGTGGAACACCCCAATCTCGTTATCACTCGCACTTTTTCAAAAATATACGGCATGGCAGGATTACGTTTAGGTTATGCTATAGCTCATCCCTCGATTATCGAGCTACTGCATAAAGTGCAATTACCTTTTACGGTCAATCAAGCAGGACTTGCTGCAGCCTTTGCTGCCTTAGATGACGACGATTTTATCCGATTAAGCCTACAGACCAATAGCGAAGGGATGCAACAAATCCAAGATGGCTTTAATAAGCTACACATCAATTACTTACCCTCATCCTGTAACTTTCTAACTTTTGATTGCGAAAAAGACGGATTAGTTCTTTATAATTATCTTCTGGAGCAAGGTATTATAGTCAGACCATTACATGCATACAAAATGAACAATTACATTAGAGTAACTATTGGCACGACAGAACAAAACTCACGTTTTCTTAATGCATTGAACAATTATTATCTGCAGCGATAGCACACCATTGAGAAATGAAAACAAAAGCATAAATTATCAATATCCTCTATGATATGGGTATTAAAAAAGAAATTACATGAACAATTGATCTTAAGTATTTAATAATAAAAAGGAACTATAATGACTAGTGATTTAAGCCAAAAACATTGTGTCTCGTGCGAAGGTATAGGTGTTGCGCTCAATGCAGAACAAATAAGTAATTTAATGCCTCAGCTCAATCAACAATGGCAAGTTAGTGATGACAACCGCGTGATTAAACGTTCACTTTCTTTTGATAATTTTTATGAAACGATGGCCTTTGTTAATGCTCTTGCCTGGATAGCGAATAACGAAAATCATCACCCGGATTTAGAAGTTGGATACAACTATTGCCATGTTAGTTTTATGACCCATGCATTGAATGGCCTTAGTCATAATGATTTTATCTGTGCCGCCAAAATGGATAAATTATTGATTGATTAACACTTAAATAAGAGGTTGTCGCTCATGGGGCATGCCTGGCTCGTCTTTGCAAGCTTAGCGAAGCAATCTAAAACGATGCTTTGTTGAACGCAACGACTGTTTTTTATCGGGCTCTCGGAAAATCATATGCTCCGTGAACGATTACGATCATAGCCAAAACTGATCATGCCTAGCAACAGCTTCCCCCTACAAACGTCAATTATCTTTATTGTATATAATTTAAATAGCATCAAAAAATGAGTGGAAGCTTAATATTTCCTTAAGTGGCAAGCATTTATAATCCTTAATCCCATATAAATAGACAGGTAGCATAATGACAAAAGTTTTGATTTTTACTGATTTTGATGGAACTATCACTAGCAAAGAAGGTAGCAAGACTGTTTTTGGTGAGTTTTATCAATCTCTGATGGATGGTTATGAAGTTGGAAAAATCCAAAGAAATTATAAACATACCCCTCTAAAATCCCCTGAAGAAGTACAAAAAATATTTGAAGCCAAATTTGGTAAATACGACAGCAATTTTAATTACACTCAAAAGGATACTGATGTACTCATGAGTGCTGATGCTGTTGCATTTTTCAAACAAGCCTTAAATAATTCCAGCATTACAGTAAAAATTATTACCAAAAATCGCCAAGACTACATTCACGCATTACTGAAATATCACGGGTTTTCTGCGGAAGAAATAGGTAAATTAACTATTGATGATACAGGATGGAAAAATAATGCAATCCACACTAGCTTAAGAGCTCCAGAAAATAATACGTCTAAACCAACTCATATTTATATCCTTGATGATAACCCAGCGGATTTCGATGCAATGGTTAGCGCTGCTGAATCCCCTGAATATGGTTATGAAGCCACACAAATCAAGAAATATAATCAAGATGCAGGGCAATTTCAGTGGGCTCAATATCAACAAGATATTCAGGCATTATTTCCCCTACCTGTTGAAGAGCAACCTATAACGCCAACTCCTATTGAAACTGGTACTGATAGTCGCTCGACTCCCCCTATAGCTATCACTGAAGATAAAAGCGAACCCGTGCCAGTAGAACCATTAGCGGCTCAACGTACGTTAAAGATAACAGGTACTTCATTTGCCGCAGGCTTTTTTGTTGGCTTGTTGGTTAGTGTTGTTTTGATTGCTACAGGTGTGTTAGCTCCTTTAGGTATTGGCGCATTAGGTATTCTTGCTCTAACATCAATGATAGCTTCTGGTCTAGGACTTGTGTCGGGAGTTATTGGTTTTGGAGTAGCTAAAAGTACAGAATCTAAAAAACCACATCAATGTGATGAGCCAACACCATCAAATAACTGCTCTCAACCTTTACAAGGTCTAGGTGGCCCAGTAGACACCGTACCTAGATGCTGTAATGCTCCTGTAAAGCATTTTCCAAGTATCATAGGCAATAGCCCCGAGGCAACTGAGACTCAACAAAAATCCGAGGAACGCCACAATACCGATCTTGGAGCAAGAATGAATGTGCAAGTTGAAGAAAGTGAAGACTATTCCACACAAAATAGTGCATTGCAAAAATAAAATGAATATAAATCCAATAGAAAAGGCACATTGATGTGCCTTTTCTCCAGATACTCTATACAAACACATCAAATTGTTTTTTTATCGAACTTATTGATTTTTTTTATTGTTGACGGATTTAAACTCATACTTTAACATGTTTTCATATCTATCATAAAGGATAAAAGCATGCCTTATTTTTTAAAACGAATGACAGTTAATGAGTTTTATAATCACATAAAAGCTCTCCCTATTGGACAATTAGTAAAATTAAATAAAGAATATGCGGATCCTTTTATCCAGATTTCCACTCGCGAAGAAAATACCCAGAACGAATTACAACAACTAACTTCTCGACTCTCTTTTCAAAAAGAAAAATTAGCAACACTTAATGAAGCAAGTAGCCAAATAGATAAGGATGAGCAACGCTGGCGTGCACAGTATCAATCAATTGAAGGCGGTAGAACTGAACGATATTTACAAAGAAGTACGCTCATTGGTTGCTCCCCCTCGCAAAGTCATAGTATTTCTGTCATGACATGTACAAACGAAATTAGCCTTTTGGAAAGACGCATTGAAAATATTGAAAAAAGAATAGAGGCCATTGCTAATGATAAAGCTCTATTAATACAAGAACTTAAAATGATTAACCGCTTTATCAGTGACTTGAGACAAGCGGTTATATCTGAGCCTACTATGGGGATCTCCGCGATGTAGAGCTACCCTGAATGCGACTCCAGGTACACTGTGTTTGGTGTATATAAACAAGAAGCTACTATTTTTAGAAAAACTACCGGAGAAAGCCAATATTCATTGGCTTTTAAACGCTTTATAGATGCCGACTTTCGTCGGCAATTCGAAAATGGTCAAAGTCAGCACTAATTAAGGCTTATCATCCAAAGCTTTACGCTGATTAGGCATAAAATCCTTTCTATCTAGCCCCATGGCTACTGCCAAAGCACCAGCAACATAAATAGAAGAATAAGTACCAATGACAATACCTATAATTAAAGCCAGAGCAAAACCATGAATTGTTTCGCCGCCATAAACAAATAAGGCAACGACAACAAATAAGGTCAGCATGGAGGTCATAATCGTTCTTGAAAGAGTCTGGTTAATTGAAATATTCATAATTTCAATAGGAGTAGATCGACGGACTTTGATAAAGTTTTCACGCACTCTATCAAAAACAACTATAGTATCATTCAAAGAATAGCCAATAACAGCAAGCAAACCTGCCAATGCTTTAAGATCAAATTCAATCCCAAATAAAGCAAAAATTCCTAATATCAATACAGGATCATGAACCAAAGCAACCGCAGAACTCACAGCAAGTCTATATTCAAAACGCATGGCAATATAAATCATAGTTGCCAATAAAGAAACAAGAATTGCCAACGCCCCTTTGGTTGCAAGCTCCTGGCCTACTTGAGGTCCAACAAAGTCAACTCGCTGCTTTGTTGCTCCAGGTAAAGCGTTCATCACCTGATCGACTAAAAGGGTCTGATCTTTATCTGCTCGAGGAGCAATACTAATAAGAACATCTTTAGAAGTACCATAACTCACCACCTGAGCTTCTGTGAAACCCACTTTACTCAGATTTTCTCGAATGGATGCTAAATCCGCAGCATTAGGATAGGTGATTTCAATTTGCGTCCCCCCCGTAAAATCAAGCCCCCACTTTAATCCATTGATAGCCAAAGCCCCAATAGAAAGAACAAAAATCAATATAGAAAACGTCGCTGTCCAGCGACGAGCTCCCATAAAGTCCACTTTTGAATTTGGATTAAAAAATTCCATCTAAGCCTCGCCTTAAATACCTATAGATAATTTTTTCACATTGCGGCCACCGTACCACCAGTTAACAATCGCTCGGGTGTAAGTAATACCTGTCAGCATGGAAGTTAATAGCCCTAAAGACAGAGTTACTGCAAACCCACGAACTGGTCCAGTACCCACTGCAAATAGAATTACAGCCACTATAAAAGTAGTCACGTTGGCATCTAAAATAGTTGCAAACGCTCGCTCATAGCCCGCGAATATTGCAGCCTGAGGAGATAATCCAAGGCGCAACTCTTCCCTGATACGTTCATAGATCAGCACGTTGGCATCCACAGCCATACCTACCGTCAATACAATCCCGGCAATTCCTGGAAGGGTTAAGGTAGCATCTATAATGGATAATAGCGCACACAGTAGAACAAGGTTAAGTAATAGAGCAATATTTGCTATTAAACCAAATAGTCTGTAATAGACAAGCATCAGGACTAATATTAACCCCATGCCCACTTCTAGTGACACCATTCCACGGCGTATATTTTCTTTACCTAAAGTGGGACCAACAGTTCGCTCTTCAATAGGGTAAATTGCTGCGGGTAAAGCCCCAGCTCTTAATAGTAAAGCCAAATTACTTGCTTCTTTGGTATCAGTAAGTCCAGTGATCTGAAAATTGCTACCCAAAGCATTTTGAATCACGGGAGCGCTAATGACCCGCTCTTCTCTGTGAGTAACTCTTTTTTCCACTCCATTGACTGTCTGCATCGTATTTTTGGTTTCAACATAGACAATAGCCATGCGTTTACCAATATTCTCACGTGTAATTTTAGTGAATAAGCTCTCACCGCCACCACCTAGTTGAATCTGTACTGCTGGAGTTGCAGTTTGCTGATCAAAACTAGATACGGCAGAAGTGATGGAATCGCCACTTAGAACGACCATTCTTTTTAATAATATAGGATGGCCATCCATCATATATAATTTATCACTAACAGGTACTGCACCAGTTTGTTTTGCTATTTGCGGATCGTTTTCTTGATCCACTAAATAAAACTGCAATGTCGCTGTACCACCTAAAATTTGTTTCGCGCGAGCAGCATCTTGGATACCAGGCAAATCAACGGCGACGCGAGTAGCCCCTTGTTGTTGCACCACGGCTTCCCCCACCCCCAACTCATTGACGCGATTGCGCAAAATACTCATTGTTTGCTCGATAGTATTTTGTCTAATCGAATTCAGTTCAGCAGGAGAAATAGAACCCAAAATGGCATTGTTCACCTTAGTTTTTACAAAGACGACATCCGATATTTTTTGCTTTAACTCAATAAGCGCCTTATCCATAGACTCCGCATCACGAAAACGCAAGTCAATTCCTTTGTCAGAAATATAACGAATACTGGAATAGCGGACACCAATGTCACGCAATTCTTGACCGATATTTTTCATTATCCCTTCATAACGACGACTAATAACGCTTTCAACATCAACCTCAAGAAGAAAATGCACCCCCCCTCTTAGATCCAATCCTTGTTTCATCGGTCTAGCATGAATAACTTCTAACCAATGAGGAGTTGACGGCGCTAAGTTTAAGGCGACCGTATATTGACTGCCCAAGCTATTTTTAATGATATCCCTAGCTAATAATTGAGAATCAGTAGAGGAAAAAATTACCTCAAGCCCCTCCCCTTCGGTATTTAGGGCCTTGTAATCAGTTTTTGCTTTTTTCAAGGTATTTTCTACTTGAGTAGCCAATTCCTCTTTATCCACTGGAGCATCTGAAGAAATCTGCACTACAGGGTTTTCGGTATATAAATTTGGTATGGCGTAAATAAACCCAATGATGGCAATAACAATCAACATCAGGTTTTTCCATAGAGGATATTTATTTTGCATTTCCGTGTCCCTATGACTGACTTAAAGAGATTTTA
Organism: Legionella fallonii LLAP-10; assembly: GCF_000953135.1. Classification (NCBI taxonomy): domain Bacteria; kingdom Pseudomonadati; phylum Pseudomonadota; class Gammaproteobacteria; order Legionellales; family Legionellaceae; genus Legionella; species Legionella fallonii. The sequence continues at coordinate 2,447,564 of NZ_LN614827.1, forward strand.
AAGTGCCTTTAGGCAATACGGTAGTTACCGCACCTCGTTGCATACTAATCTCTACGCCCTCAGCAAGACTTACTTTGATGTATTGATCATCTAAGCTAACTACTTTACCTAAAATTCCTGCGTTGGTAACGATTTCATCACCTTTCTTTAACTGGTTAATCAATGCTTTATGCTCTTTTGCTCTTTTATTCTGCGGTCTAATTAACATAAAATAAAACAACACAAAGATGGCCACGATCATTATGAGTGAAAAGGTTCCGTCAGTTTGAGCGGCTGCGGGCGCCCCTGCTGCTGCAAAAGCATCACTAATAAAAAAACTCATATAATCTCTCCTCAAATCTGCTATTAATTGATTGCATTGGAAGTTTACTAGACTTCTTTCGAAACTTGCTGTAGTAAGAAACACGGAACGCAAAACAATACTGTACACGTACCACTACAATAGAGTTTTGAAAAAAGTCTATTGGTCAACAGCGTGACATCATATAGATAATTACTCATAAGGTAAATGAAAGGAATCAATTTCAATTTAATTTCTTACATAATTTTGCGCATAGTAAACATTATGTTGAATTAGAAATCGCTGACATAACAAAGGAGTATGTAAATATAAATGATGTAAATAGGCTTTGGTAAACCGCTGAGAGCAACTAGGACAAGCACAAGCAGCATCTATAGTTGTAAATTGCATCGCATAAACGTCTTCAATTAAATGAAGATTGCCCTGCTGACTAAACACTATTCCACGCATCGCCATAGCCGCAGGCGCATCCGATTCTATCCATAGAGATTCGTCTTTTTTCAGCTCATCTAGATTTGCCAAATCGCCATGCCCAATAATATATCGCGGTAAAGCAGACCATTTTCTTAACTCGTCGGCTAAAGCGTTAGAGCTAGAATGATTGATGTTGAAATAAACACCATGCTGTCTTTGTAACTCTTGCTGTGATAAATCTTCTGCTGCAATAAAAGGAATAATAGCATCATTCCAGTTATCCCAAAGTTGGGGAAACTCACGTATGATTTTGAGAGGTAAAAGTACAGCATCAGGTTTTATATGCTGAATTAACTCGACTAATTGCTCATAACTTAACTTAATTTTGCTCCCATCATAAGGCGAAACGAGAGTAAAGACTCCCCCCTTATTGGCAACGCATTTTGTTGCATTGAGGATAAGGCCTCCGGACCACCCTAAATACTGGGCTAAGTCATGGATTTTTTTCAAGAAATCATAGCCTGGCTTCAACAGTAAAGAGTCCAGATGGAAGCTCATCGTGTTGATCTTCGCTTCTTGCCAATTCGCTGAAGTAAGACATAAACCTGCTTCCGAAGTCATTATAGGTATATAGCTTTGTTCCCTATCCAACATTCATTATCCCCCCTACATACTTTGTTTTTAGAGCATATTAACTAATTATTAAAGTAATAAGCTTGTATCGCCATAACTGAAAAAACGATACTTTTTATCAATTGCTTCCTGGTATAAGTCCATCGCTTCCTGATGACCAATAAACGCTGAAACCAGCATTAATAAAGTAGACTCAGGTAAATGAAAGTTAGTCATTAGTCCATCACAAATTTTAAATTGATAACCAGGATAAATAAAAATGTCCGTATCGCGACTGCAAGCAGTAAGCTCACCAGCGTTAACCGCACTCTCCAAGCTGCGCAATGCGGTTGTCCCCACAGCAATCACTCTTTTTCCAGCGGCTTTTGTTGCCTTCACGGCATTAACTAATTCTGGGCTAATGATAAAATGTTCACTATGCATTTTATGTTCTTTAATATTATCGCAACGCACGGGTCTAAAGGTTCCAGCACCGACGTGCAAAGTAACATAAGCAATATTAATCCCTTTAGCATTTAAACTGGATAAAACAGCCTCGTCAAAGTGAAGTCCCGCTGTTGGCGCTGCTACAGAGCCAGCATATTTGGCATAAACTGTTTGATAGCGATCGGCATCTAATGATTCATCCTGTCTCGCAATATAAGGAGGCAGTGGAATATGTCCTAAACGATTTAATAGTTCTAATACGCTAATACTCGTTTTACAAACAAATAAATCATCTCGCCTGTCTATAACTTCAAGTTGATTACCTTGTTCTAATTGAATAATGCCGCCAGGTCTTAAAGCTTTACTGGCCTTAATATGAGCAAGAAAAGTAAATTCCCCGGTAATTCGCTCTACTAATAATTCAACTTTTCCTCCAGTTAATTTTTGGCCATAAAGTCGAGCAGGAATGACTCTAGTATCATTCATTACTAATAGATCACCGGGTTCTAAAAAATTAACAATATCCTTAAATTGATAATGGCCATGTTCTTTTTTCTGACGGTTATAACATAACAATCGCGAATCACTCCGACTGTCCAAGGGGTATTGGGCAATCAATTCTGGAGGAAGATCAAAATAAAAATCTTGCTTATTCATAATACAGCCTGAAAATAAATTGATGGCATTATACATAAAACTATTCGCATAAAGCTAATTTCTTAAGAAGTATCTCGGATTAAGGGGCCATAAGCGCCAGGTTAAGAAACAAAGAACTATCTAATAACCTCGCTAGCTCTCTCCCGCGATTTATCATCGATTTACAAACAGAACTCATTGCACAGGTGGAGGGCTTTTCGTGCTAACAAGGTATTATTCCGTTTCTTATCCTCTCTCCATCGAGAAAAAAGGGGAGACGACCTCATCTACTCCTTATGGGTTTAGGCTCAACCTGCAATATAAGTAGATACTGTCTTTAAGGACAGTATCTACATTTGATTTTCACGTCATTAAATATTCGACGGACTATTTTTATTTTTCTGAGAGGGTTGTTCCAAATCTGATTTTTTTTCTTCGCGCTCAAATAACTTCAATTTTGATTTAAAAATAGAGTCGCCAATAGCCTTTTTCGCCCTTTCTGGCGCCCCCCAAGAATCATTATTTTCCTTTAAATTTTTAAACTCGTGTTCAAAACAATGTTTTACGTCTTCAATTTTACTTCTCTGTATTTTATTTTCAGTAAGCAGCTTTAAAAAACATTTATATTGTTCGTCTAAATTTATAAAAAATTGAACTCTAAGTACCAAAGACTCAAATTTCCCCGGATCTTTCTCAACTGTGTCTGCAAATTCCTGAAGGGCAATAAGTGCTTCTTTTCTATTTTCATGCTCAGAGTTGTCATCAAGAGCATCGATTTGTCTTCTCAACGAAGACACCTTTTCCCCTAAAAATTCCTCGAGCAATTGCACAATCAAGGGATGATTGTGTGCCTTTGCCAATTGTACCATTGTTAAACCCTCTCTATCTGTATAACTGAGGCTTGCTTCATGTTCCAGTAAAAGAGCCACTATGGCACTGTGTCCATTTTTAATTGCCATCTGCAATGCATTAAAGTTTTGGAATTCCTCTTCATATAAATGATAAGCATCTGGATCTGCTTTTGCTTTGAGTAATGTTTCAACTATCGGAGTCAAACCTTTTCTCGATGCAATGCAAATGGCGGGCTCTCCCTCGTGGTCACTAGCATTAGCCGAGGCACCCACGCTCAAATAAAGCTCGACCATAGTTAGATCGTTATCATATAGCGCATTAATTAATAGATTATTTTTATCATTTTGGCTGCAGATAGCCCCGGCGTCCAACAATAAACTAATCATAAAAGAATCGTGATGTTGAATGGCTATATTAAGAAGACCTCTCCCATCAACAGATAGCCCATTAGGATCGGCCCCAGCCTTAATTAATAGTTCTGCAGCATTTCTATCCCTATTCCTCACTGCTATAGCAAGCGGAGAGTCACAAGATTCACTGTCTTGCGTTACTTCCGCGCCTGCCCTGATAAGTATTTCAATTAAAGCGCGATTACCATTCTCTACTGCCATATGCAAAGGAGAGTAACCATCCTCATACAAAGCTAAATTAACATCAGCATCTTTTTTTATTAATAATAAAACCTCTCTTTCTTTATTATTTTCAACAGCAAGAAATAAAGGGGTACATCCATCGCTCAGTCTTGCATTGGGATCAGCGCCTGCTTCAAGAGCTGCGACAACGAGATCCTCTCGTTCGCCTTTTATCGCCATAAAGAGAAAAGGCTGCCCTTCTACTTGTTGTTCTGCTTCTTTTTTTGTCATAGGTAGCTCTACTGAATCCAAAATAAAAAAGCACCTTAATGCTGTTTCTAACATCATCAGATCATCTATTTCTGTACCTTCGTTAATGTCAAAATCTTTAAGTTGTTCAATGGCGAGCAGTCGACTGAGATGAGAGTTATCCATATTAATAGAGTTGATTTTTTCCCTACATGCTTTACCCCGTTGATTTAAATATCGGAGAAGAAGTGCATGCATTTCTTCGCCTCCATGCCATTTCGCAAAATCCAAGAGATCATAGTCTTCGACTGTTAATGAAATATCGATGTCGTGTTGCAATAAAGATTTTACCAGCACGTTATCTCGCTCTTTAATAGCAATGAATAAGGATTGTGTTGGATCCGCACCTGCATCTAGTAGTATTTTGGTAATTCCTCCATGTCCTGTTTTAAGAGCAATAATTAATGGAGTTAATCCTTGAGCAGATACTTGATTGGGATCATGACCTTCAATAAGTAAGGTACGTACCGTTTTACGCTCACCTCGCGCCACAGCATCATGTAAACGAGAACTTAATTGCTCCCCAACAGCCTGCTGTTTGCACAGCTGCTTTGTATACTCTTGAGTGTCTTTAAATGCCTGTTCTAAAATAAAATCTGGCCATTGAGTATCAATGACTAGACCATACTTAGCACACCTTTCGCTTACGTAAGGTTGAGTAAAAACATCCATTACCTCCAATAAACTATGAAATCCCTCACGGACATATACTAAGTTATAGATTTTCAAAAAATGATTAATATCTTCATTCTTTGTAGGACTCAACTTATTGCGTTCAACATAAGTCAGAAGAAGAGCGACTCCATAAAAGGCATGGCCTGATATAGAGGCAACAAAGGGAGATCGCTTGCGTACAAATTCATAAGAATCTTCTGAATCACTGTAGTAAATATCTGGTCCTCTATTTTCTAATTCATGTTCACTTAATTCATCGTGGAAATTTGGCTGTGACGAACGCATCACTCCCTTATTTCTAGTCAAAACCACATCACTTTTCTCTCCCATAGCCCGTTGATATTCAGAAATTAGCCCTTTTTTCCTACGGCGACCACGGAGTTCCCAATCCGTAGAATTTTCTTTTAATTCTATTTCCAGTTCTATAATGTGTTCATCGTCTAGTTCATCTAAAATCAAAACAGCGGCTATAGCCTCTTCAGCATTAAGGGCATGTCTTGTCTCCCCCTTCAAAAAATATTTAGCTATCCGATTAATAGCAGCTATAGCCTCCTTATTGATACATTGCCCTTGATAAAGAGCAGCAATCCTGTTTTCAAAAAAGCGTCGACTGTAATTTTCATATATCGAAACCTCTAATAATTCAGACTGTATATCTACGATAGCGGTGCACGCTTCTTTACCAATATCATTCTCATACTCATTACATAAATTAGTAATGATTTTAATAGCTTCCTCATAATCAGTTTCCATATACAGCTGACGACATCGAGCTAATTGACTCTTGAAGTGCTCATTATTCAAAGAATACTTTTGTAATAATCCCATCGTTAAAAATAGATATTCAGATTTATCTAAATCAGACTTACAAGTCGCTACTATAAACTCCTCCAGTTTAAGATTCCCTGAAAATTTATTTTTTCTCAAAGGGTTAACTAGTTCTTTATAAGTTAAATGCAGATACTCAGGTATAGGAATAATTTCTCTGTGTATGGCCAATTTGGAAGGAAGATCAATTAAGGTATCCGGTATCTTTTCCATAGCCAAAGTCATGATTCGTTGACAATGAGCCAATGGCAATTGTTCTCCATCATCGTCTTGGAGTACTCGCTTAATTAATGCCGAGCACGTATTATTTAACCATTGATTTTCTTCCTCCTTCTCATCATGGAACACAATATCTTCTAGTATTAATGTATCATCCAATGTATCCAATAGAGCAGGAAAAAGTATCCTGCAAAATGATGGTTGATCCTTTTTGATGAGGCTAGAGATGAGTAAGACTTTATCTTCCTCAACTAATCGCTGTAAATGCTTTGTCAAATCCCCTTCACCATCTGTAAGCATCTCATCAAGTGATGTTCTGAGAGACATAACACCAGATGGAATGGAACGCTTTTCTTTGCTGCCGGAGAGAAAATTTTTATATTCGTCCACGGAATGAACTGCATATATAGGCAACTTTGCTTTCATAACCGAGTCTCCAATATATTTTATTGTTAATTATAGTTTATCCGTAGTTCGTTAATTGGTAGCGAGATCATGAGAGAATGATGAGCCATTAGATAGCAAGTGCTCAGGTAATGGCGTCAACTTAAGTAGATTGGACCCCGAGGCCTATAACCGTCAGGTTAAGGAACAAAGACCTAGAGGATACTCTAGAGTTCTGTTTGAAAATCGATGATAAATCGCGGGAGAAGGTTAAGGAGAGAGCTTTTTAGTGCTGCTGAGTTTATTCTACTGCTTATCCCCTCTCCCTCAAGAGAGTATACCTGTTCTTCCGAATGTACGTTGGTACTAAGCAGTAGCAAAACGTAATTAAGCAATAGCGCGGATAATCCCACCCTCTACTCGCACCGCAGCGCCATTGGTAGCCGACGATAAAGGACTGCATAAAAAAGCGACCATGGTTGCTACTTCTTCTGGTGCAGCGAAACGTTGCAACAAAGAGGAGGGACGCATTGTAGTAAACAATTCACTTTCTACTTGTTTGGGCGTTTTCTTTTGCTCTTTGCTTGCACTAATAATAAATTCCTTTACCCCTTCAGTACTAGTTGGACCGGGCAGTATAGAATTTACCGTAACATTAGTGCCAATAGTCATTTCTGCTAGTCCTCGTGATACAGCAAGTTGCGCCGTCTTAGTCATTCCATAGTGAATCATTTCAACGGGAACTTGTAATCCTGATTCGCTGGAGATAAAAATTACCCTTCCCCAGTTTTTTGTAAACATATTATTTAAGTAATGACGACACAAGCGTATCCCGCTCATCACATTAGCATTAAATAATCTCAGCCAATCATCATCGGAGATATCATTAAATTGTTTTACTTCGTAAATACCGAAGTTATTAACCAGAATATCAACCACAGGAATCTGCTCAATCACGGCATCAATTCCTTTTTTGTCACTTAAATCAGCCGGAGCGGAGATCAGTTTCGCTGCAGGGTAAGACGATTTTATTTTTTTTATTGCATCGGCCACTCTTTCTGGAGTGCGCCCATTAATAACTACCGTTGCCCCCTCTTCTGCAAGTAATTGGGCAATAGCAAACCCTATGCCCGCAGTTGATCCGGTAACTAGCGCCGTTTTGTTATGTACTTTTAAATCCATGATTAAGTCCTTATAAATAAATAGAATTTTTATTAATTACTTCATCCATATCTCTGTTTATAGTACTGAAAAACTGTTTTCAAAACCAGTTCTTGGTAATGCGGAACTCTATCAATGTAGCTCAAAAAAACATTATGGATTGTTGACAATAACAAAATAATTTTCACCATGATAAATCAAAAAAACACAATGAAATTTACAATTAAGTAACATTCACTTAACAATTCCTTAACATTCGTCTGACATAATAGCCCCAATTTTAAACGGGCAACATCAAGCAATGAGGAGGAATAGATTACCAGTTAAATAAAAAACGGGACTTAAATTGCAATTAGCTCGCTCAAAAGCATTGCACGACCCTCCTGAATATTTTGATTCACCGAATAGTTTAATACATACACGTTAAGTTAATAATTTAATTACCGAGGAGTCACGAATCATGGCGTTATCAGATATCATTATCAGTGATCTAGTTCTAAAGCAAACTAATGCTGCCATTAGCGAGTCCAATTACCATGGCCTTCGCCAATATCTCCTGGAAAGGAAACCTTTATTAACCGTAACCAACGCAATTAATTCACTGCTCTCCGAACAAATCAGTATAGAAAGGCAAGAATTTATTCAAAAACACACTCAATTGGCCTGTGAGGCACAAAGAAACAATGATATTCAGGAAGTAGCTGCCGATGAGCAAGAGCAAATTAACGACAATCTCTTACATGAAAGTTATGCTAAAGAGTTGCCAGTATTAGAACGAACTATGTCGCAATTGGATGTAAAGTGTTTTGTTCAACAAGGGCACTTTGAGCGCTTACACAGTGAACGACAGGAATTGAAAGTAAACCTTGAGCAAGTGGGGCAGGCACTTGAAAGAAATCGTAATGAGCGCCAAATATTGAGTAATCGCTATCTTTATGGCATACAATTTCCGCAGGGCACCGTCCATACCCATCCATCGACTGTTATCTACCCCCAACCCTACGCAAACTCTGGTCTTGTTCTTTCATTACAAGATCAAATTATCTGGGATAGACTTTTAAATGAAGAAAATAGGCTCAATGCAGAACAACAAAGGTTAGATTCCCTTGCTGATTCGAAAGAAGGAGAATATAAGCGAGGAGAACAAAAACTAAATGGCTTACTTAGTGAAAAAAAATATGCTGAAGAACGATATAGTGAGGTAAAACGACAAATAGAATTCGTCCTTCCCAATAAAGAACAGCAACGCCAAATCAGAAGTCAAGAACGATTTCATCGTGACGTCGCTAGAAAACAGGATGATTTCACCCTCCAACAACTATCCCCTAAAAATCAAGAAAGGTTAAGACAACTCATAGCAACACAAGATTATGCGCAAGAAAACCAACGTAGCGCTCTGATGAGTCAAGTCTTCAAAACAAGCTACTCTGTTTTTACTAGCCAGCTCGAGTTGACTCTACAACAAGGCGGTGCTTCTAAAATCAAATTCAGCGAGCGTGAAGCATTAAAAACAATTATTGAAATAATGAAGAACTGCAATCAAATGGAAGAAAAAGAACAAGAAATTAATCAATCATTGCGTAAAGAAAAAGAACAACTACGTATGTTGCAACAAAATTTAGCGGACAGTAATGAACAACTGAGACAATTCATCACTTCTAAGCCACTACTCATTAAAGAAAATGAACGACTTAAAGAGGAAAATAAGCAACTTGCTCTTAGTAGCGAATCGGCTGCTTTTCATAGAGCTAATTCGTTTTACAGTTCGCTTTTTGGTATCAGTTGTGGTCTTATTAGTGCAGGCATAATCAATGGTGCAATATTACTAAATCCAATACTCCTTACTATTCCCGGAGCATTTGCTATAGTGGCCGTTGTTTCAGTGATTATTGCCATAGTAGCTCACTGCAAAAAATCATCTAATGACGAGCAAGTTGAGAATAATAAGAAAATCATTAGTGAGAATGAATCAACTATCTTTGATGAATGTAAAAAAGCCAATGACATTAGTGAAGTAACCATTCCTAATATCAATGCGCAAATAGAACAAACGGCGAATACCATTGCACTGATAGAACAAGAACTCCAGCAGCATCATCAAGCGATGAGTCAATTGTTGCACAAAGCACAAAATGTCACTGGAGCTCAAGGCAAAAATAATGTCTTCTTCCTCAAAGCAGGCAATATTGATCCCCAGGCGCAGCCTTCTGCCCCTATCTATGATGAGTCAATAGACGATATAGATAGCGGTGTCGGTTTTGGCAATGGCCTACGGTAACGTTAAAAAGTAAAAGGTGCCCTTTACAAATTGAGGAAATGTCTTTAAATAATAGACCTCTTGCATAACTAACAGATTGTTTAAAGTGCAAGATGCAACGTACTGATAAACGATTTATTACGTGCTAGCCAACAATAATGTGGTGATGTAAGAGGCCTAAGAAAGACAATATTTAGGGATAAGCAATAATGGCCGTAGTAATGCAGTTAGATTTTGAATAGGAATAGTATTATGCCCATAGATAAATTTAATCAATTTCTAGGAAATAATTGTGGTGTTACAAAGGACGTTGTCGATAAAGCGCTAGATGGTGAGCTAGTAAAAATAACATCATTATTTTTTCAACCTTATCGTTCTAAATCAGATCCTTGGCATAGAGCAGCTTCTATAGTGACTGCTCCTGTTTGTTCTTCAATTCTAGCGGCGGAGTCTGCTTTGTTGTCCCTTTTATTAGGTTGTAAATCCATTATTGATTTAATCATATTAGATCCAGAAAATGCCAAGGAGAATATGGGAAATTCAGCCGTATTTTTGATAGCTGCGGCTATTACCCTATTTGTTGCCTTGATTAGTCCTATAATCAACGGGATTAATTTAGTTTTTGGCGGGATGATGACTATGTTACAAACTGACAGAGAAGAATATTCTTCATCACTGTCTTCTGGATATTAATACAAGAAAGTGCGAGCAATCCTGTGTAACATAGGTCGGCCAACAACCTGACCTAAATATAACCTATGTAGCCTTGATGCAGTGCAGCGTAATCAAGGCTACTTTGGATTTGACATTCCATAGAATGTATAGTCCTTTAACTCTATAACACAATTAAAGCCAAAGCACAGACCAACCAGATGCACGAACTAACAAGATAGGTATGGGGATAAGGTTTAAAGTTTTTTTTGCGATAAATCAGCAAATCAAAACCAAATACCGGAGCGAGAGGAAGGATAGTTAATACTATAATGCATGCTATATAAGAAGATACTTGGCCAAATGGAATTATATAAGTTAACATCCTTACAAGCCAATTCAGTACCTCACGAAAATAATATACTACCCATAAGGCCCAATAATCATAACTGAGCATAAGCCAAGATGCTGCCAACAAAGGAAGAACTAATTTAGCTCCCTTAATGTCCATTATCTTCTTAAACATTCTTATAAATTCTTGCGAAAAAAACGTGATGATGGCAGCAAAAAAAACCACTGCTGCTAAAGTAAATAACATATTTATTCCTTTTCTCAATATATAAAATCATATATAAAACTAGCGATGTTGATGTACGTTCTATACAAACAGCATCACTATATTTCGAATATTTTGCCTTGAAAGCTTATTGTCTTTCTTCCAGAGCTTCCCATCGCTCAAAATATTCAGTCAATAAAGCCTCTTCTTTCGCCAATTCTTGACCAACTTTGGCAATGGTTTGCGCATCTTGTTGATAAAATTGGGGATCAGCCATTTGTAATTGTAACGCCGCAATCTTCTTTTCTAACTGCTCAATTTGCTGAGGTAATCTGGATAATTCTCTTTGCTCATTAAAGTTCAATTTATTCGTTGGATTACTTCGTTTTGGTGCAGAAGCTGTTTTGGCAGCAACTTCACGTTGCTGTTTTTTGTGCATTTTATATTCGTCATAACCACCAACAAACTCATTAAATTGCCCATCTTCCTCATAAACAAGCACACTAGTCACAACCTGATTAATGAAAGCCCTATCATGACTAATTAAAATGAGCGTTCCTGGGTATTCTACAAGCATACTTTCTAAAAGCTCTAATGTTTCAATATCTAAATCATTAGTAGGCTCATCCATTACTAACAAATTGACTGGTTTGGCAAACAGCTTAGCTAAAAGTAACCGATTTTTTTCTCCGCCCGATAAGCAAGACACAGGCTGGTTGAATCGCTCCGCAGAAAATAAAAATTCACGCAAATAACTGGCCACGTGCTTTTGCTTGCCATTAATAGTGACATAATCAGCACCATCGCCTACATTAAACATCACTGTTTTATCTTCTTGTAGTTGACTACGTAGCTGATCAAAATAGGCGACATTTAAGGAGGTGCCTTGTTTAATAGTACCGGAATCAGGCTGTAGCTCCCCTAATAATAAACGAACCATAGTCGTCTTACCGCAGCCATTAGGGCCAATAATGCCTAATTTATCCCCTCTAGTCAGTAATAATGAAAAATTGCGTACTAAGGTTCTATCAGCAATTGCATAATTGACTTGCTCCGCTTCAATCACCATAGAGCCAGAACGGGTTACATCCACCGCCAAAGATTTTACTGTTCCTAACTGATTACGGCGTGCTTTGTACTGATCTCTTAATGCTTTTAAGGCACGCACTCTTCCTTCATTACGAGTGCGTCTCGCTTTGACACCGGTACGAATCCAAACTTCCTCTTCTGCTAGTTTTTTATCAAATAATTCATTCTGTTTTTGTTCGCTAAGCCTTATGGTTTCACGCCTATCCAAATAAGTTTCATAATCACATTCATGCTGGTAGAGCTTACCCCTATCAATTTCTACAATTTTATTAGCCACCTGCCCTAAAAACTCTCTATCATGGGTGACCACTACTACGCTGCCATTAAAGCTTTTTAGATAAGACTCCAGCCATTCAATTGCTTCTATATCTAAATGGTTGGTGGGCTCATCCAATAATAACAAATCAGGGGATGTAAGAAGTGCCGCACCAAGTAGAACACGTCTTTTCATTCCACCAGAGAGACTATTCATCTGTGCAGCAATATTAATACCTAAGCGAGTAGCCATAGTTTCAATCTTGGGTAATAAATCCCATGCATGCAAATTATCCATTTTTTGTTGGCATAGAGCCAATTTATCCATGTCTTCTTGCTGAGATAACTCATTAAATTGCGCTAATGCTTCTCCGACTTCGCCTAATCCTTTTACCAAAAAATGATAAACCGATTCTTCATCAGTCATAGGTACTTCTTGAGTAAGCCCTGCTACACGCAATCCAGAAAGTTGTTGAATCTGACCGCTGTCAGGAATGAAATTGCCTTGTAACAACTTAAGAAGAGTGGATTTTCCAGCACCATTTCGTCCAACCAAAGCAATTCTATCTTGAGGTTGAATTTGCCAATTGGCCTGATCTAGCAAATAATTACCGGCAAGGATAAGCGTGACGTCATTTAGGGAAACTATACTCATATAAAAACTCTTACTCAATCAACAAAGAACGGAACCTGGTTGTTCTTACCCAGAATCATATCTTTCACTCAATATTTCCCGGTTGTAAGCAACCGGACTACGATTTTAGCGATAATTTTAATTAATTCGCTTTAATATTAACTTCTTATTTTGCTGCTCTAAATTAAATTTAGATAATACATTCATCCCCAACAATACTTCATCATCACTACTGTTGGGCATAATAACTGCTTTAACATCCTGCAAAGAAAACTCCCCGAAAGACAGTTTTTGCACTCGAGTCAAATATCCTGTGACTTCGCCATTGGCCGTCGTCATCGTTATGGGATAACTGCCATTAATATGTAGGCGATCAGCAACACTTTGGGGAATAGCAACTAGTGTTGCTCCTGTGTCGACAAGAAACTTCACAGGATAATCATTAATTGTTCCTTTAACGTGATAATGACCGTCTTGAGTCGCACTTAAAACCATTTCACTGCGGCCAGAGATGTATGCCTGCTTTTCAGGCTGCCCCTGGTAGTAAAAAAATAAAAATAATCCAATAAATAAAATAGCCCAGACCAGCAAAAACATGACACGAGCGGTACGGTCGTATTGTTCATTACTCATAACTAACTATTAGCTGAAGGTAAAACCATAATGCCATCCATTTCAACCTGCGCACCCCGAGGTAACGCGGCAACACCGATTGCAGCTCGAGCAGGATACGGCTCAACAAAATGACGACTCATTGCTTCATTGATCAAGGGAAAATGGCTTAGATCAGTCAAATAAACAGACAATTTTACAATATGAGCTAAAGAACCGCCGGCTGCCTCACAGACAGCAGCTAGATTTTCTATGACCTGATTAATTTGCGACTTAATATCATCACTACATAGTTGCATCGTTTGGGGATCAAGTGGAATTTGACCTGACAAGTAAACCGTGTCACCGCAACATATTGCTTGACTGTAAGTACCTATAGCTTCTGGTGCCAATTTAGTATTGATTGGTCGCATTAATTATCCCCTTGTTTTTTTCTATAGAGCCGCATTACTACTTTATTCGATCTTAATCGACGCATCACTCGAGCAAGATGAGTTCTATCATTAACACTGATTGAAAAAGTAACTGCATTATGACGCCCATCACGTGGATCAACATTAATGTTACCTATATTCGATTCTGATTCCGAAATAGCTGTTGCTAGAGCAGCTAGTACTCCTCGTTCATTAGGAACATCTACTGTGATATCAACCCAGTATTCTCCTTGGACTTTCTCATCCCAGCGTAGAGCAATAAATTGCTCAGGATGGCTACGTGAATTTTTAAAGGTGGAGCATTCGCTGGAATGGACAATAATACCTCTTCCTTGTTGAAATTTTCCAACAATATTGTCACCGGGTATAGGTTGGCAACACTCACCAAAATGCACCACCATCCCCTCTGTTCCTTTAATAGCTAAAGGACAAGTTTTGTTATTTCTATCCAGTTCATTAGAGTCGTGTTCGACAACCAAACGTTTGGCAATCACCATTGCCATCTGGTTCCCTATCCCTATGGCATACAACAAATCATCTTGTGTTTTGTAGTGTAAATCGCTAAGTAAGGCATGCAGGGACTCCGGTGGTATTTTTGCGTAATCGCTCGATAATTCAGCAAGAGCTTGCTCCAATAACCGTTTGCCTAAAACGATTGACTCAGCATGTTGCTGGCTTTTCAGAAAATGACGAATATTAGAGCGAGCTTTACCTGTCACAACAAAATTTAGCCATGAAGGGTTGGGATGGGCTCCAGGAGCAGTAATCACTTCAACTGTTTGACCATTAGATAATGGAATACTCAATGGCACCAATCGTCTATTTACTTTGGCAGCAACACAACTATTCCCCACGCCAGAATGGACTGTGTAGGCAAAATCTACAGGCGTAGCCCCCTTAGGTAACTCCATAATATGCCCTTTAGGGGTAAAAACATATACTTCATCTGGGAACAAATCAATTTTTACGTTTTCAATAAATTCCAGTGAACTTCCTGTACTACGTTGCATTTCCAATAAACTTTGCACCCACTCCCTTGCTCGCAATTGGGCTTCATTAACTTCCAAACCAGAAGATTTATAAATCCAGTGTGCCGCAACGCCATTATCCGCTACCTTATCCATTTCTCGAGTACGTATTTGCACCTCGAGTGGCACCCCAAAAGGACCAAATAAAGTCGTGTGTAACGATTGATAACCATTCGCTTTAGGGATGCCAATATAATCTTTAAAGCGTTGAGGAACTGGCTTATAAGTACAATGTAATGCCCCTAAAATCCTATAACAGGAATCGATGTCTTCTGTGATCACACGAAAAGCAAATACATCGGTAATTTCAGTAAACGATGCCTTTTTCAAACGCATCTTGCGATAAATACTGTATAAATGCTTTTGTCTACCAAATACTTGCTCATAGGGAATATTAAGCTGGGCTAAAGCGTGCTGGAGATCTTTTTCAATAGTTTGCGTTAATTCCCGTCTGTTGCCTCTAGATTTTTCCACTGCCGATTTAATGGCTCTATATCTCATAGGATATAAGGCCTGAAAACCTAAATCTTCTAGTCCAACATAGATGGAGTGCATCCCCAAGCGATTGGCAATAGGAGCATAAATTTCAAGTGTTTCAATGGCAATGCGTCGGCGCTTGGCATAAGGCATAGCTCCTAAAGTACGCATATTATGTAGGCGATCAGCCAGCTTCACAATGATAACACGGATGTCTTTGACCATAGCTAAAACCATTTTGCGGAAATTTTCCGCTTGTGCTTCAGCTTTGGATTCAAATTTTATTTTTGTTAATTTAGTTACGCCATCAACTAACGCGGTCACTTCTTCGCCAAATTGACGTGTTAAATCTTCTTTACTAATAGAAGTATCTTCAACCACATCATGGAGTAAAGTAGCCATAATCGTTTGGTAGTCCAGCCTCATTCTTGCAAGAATTAAGGCTGCGGCTACGGGATGGGTAATATAAGGCTCGCCTGATCGGCGCATTTGGCCATGGTGTGCTTTTTCAGCAACCAGATATGCTTGATAACATTTTTCTATTTGCGCCTGCTCTAGATAGCATTTCAGCTCTTCATCGAGCTCTTTAAAGTAGCTCACGCAGTACTCCCTAATATCCAACATGGCTTTTAATACCTCTCGTTGTCAAATTATGGTTTTACGCTTCGCCCTTAGACGCTATGCTTTGCTTAAATACCATAACTTGGTTCACAAGTGGTATATTTATAGAGGGTTCAGCCTCCAAATGCAAAGTGAATAACTGATATTAATCTTCTTTATCTAAAATGTCCGGGGTAATAAAACCTTCTGCAATTTCTCGTAAAGCAACTACAGTGGGCTTATCATTTTCCCACTCAACCATAGGCTGATCGCCTCGCACAGCTATTTGTCTTGCTCTTTTAGTTGCGACCATGACCAATTCAAATCGATTTGCGACATGCTCTAAACAATCTTCAACAGTAACTCGTGCCATAAATTTCTCCAGTCATTATCAACAGACTTTATTTTATCTGTTTCTCACTCAAACCCTATATTTTACCGCTATGACAGCAGGAAAGAAAGCAATTTTACTTGTTTCTTTACCTGTCTATCCATACGCAGACGATTTGCAATCACTATGGCCTCTAACTCCGCTGCCGCATGCTCAAAATTATCATTTACAATTAAATAATCAAACTCGGGATAATGACTCAGTTCATCTTGAGCTTTTTTCATCCGTTCACTAATGACTTCATCTTTATCCTGACGTCTGTTCATCAGCCTTGATTTCAACTCCTCTAATGATGGAGGAATAATAAAGATACTTATAGCATCAGAGAAGATACGCCTAATTTGCTCAGCCCCTTGCCAATCTATATCTAATACTACATCAATACCCTGCGCCAGTCTTCCAGCGATTTGAGCTGTAGACGTACCATATAGATGGTTAAATACTCGAGCATGTTCAATAAAAGCATTGTCATCGACCATGCGGATGAACTCTTCTTCACTGACAAAAAAATAATCGACTCCATTTCTCTCCCCTGGCCTCATTGCCCGGGTAGTGTGAGACACAGAAACTTCAATAGAGTCAAGCGTTTCTATAAGATATCTCACTAAACTCGTCTTGCCCCCCCCAGAGGGTGCAGCAACAATATATAGATTTCCAGTATAATCACCAACCATATAGATCACTCAATATTTTGTATTTGTTCACGCATTTGTTCAATGAGCACTTTCATTTCAACAGCACTTTGTGTTAATTCCACTGAGTCAGACTTTGAACTTAGCGTATTAGCCTCTCTATTCAATTCTTGCATTAAAAAATCCAACCTTCTACCGGCTATTTTATCATACTCTAAAGTACGATTGACTTCTGCAATATGTGTTTGTAACCTATCCAGTTCTTCACTCACATCATACCGAGATAAAATAAGGGCAATCTCTTGTTCAACACGAGACTCGGCCACTTCAATTTGTACCGTATGAAGGCGATTAAGTAATTTTTCTTTGATTTGATTTGCCGATGCAGCCACTATGGCCCTTGAACGCTCCACTTCACGATTCAAAGCCTGCACTCGATCGATCACATGCGCTTTTAAAGCATTACCTTCCTTTGCTCTGGCCTCGCTTAATTGCTCTACAGCATCTAAAAACAACTGCAAAGTTTGTTTACTTAATTCATCTATATCCAGTTGACTTGTCTGCACTATGCCTGGCCACGCAAGCACTTGACTTACAGTCAAATCATTAGCTAAATGATGAGATGTAGCTAATTGATCACTTAGATCTATCAACGCATTTACCATACCCATATTTATAAGCATAGACTGATTATTGGAACTTGTATCTTGGTATTTAAGTTGACACTCCAGCTTACCACGATTTATTTTATCTCGTAATGTTGCTCTAAGAGAGGTTTCCATGAAACGAAACGCTTCTGGTAAACGAAATGATACATCCAAATAACGATGATTAACGGATCTAATTTCCCAGCAAAGATGACCTGCTTCAATCTGTTTCTGAGAGCGTGCAAAAGCTGTCATGCTATGAATCATAAAAACACCAACCGATAGTAACTTAGTGCGAATATACCCCAATTGCAAACGGTTGGACAGAGATTTGTTCTTTAAATAATCATTTTTAAATCAATCCCAAGCGCAGAAAAGGCTCCTCCACAAAGCGCATTGTGTCACAATCAGGAAATCCTTCGTCGCAAGCTGCTCTAGAGGACACCAGTTTCTTAATTCGATGTCAGTTTCGAATAAAAATGCCGCCTGCTTCACTTAACAGTCATAAGTCCAATCACCGAATAAGGTGCAACTCCAACGTTAACGCGTTATACTTCCCTATTTTACCGAGGATTATGCAATGCGCCCAAGTAATCGTGAACCCAACCAACTCCGCCCTATTAAAATAACTCGAAATTATACCAATTACGCAGAAGGCTCTGTTTTAGTTGAGTTTGGCCAAACTAAAGTACTGTGCAATGCCTCCATTGTAGACGGCGTTCCTCGTTTCATTAAAGGAAAAAATCAAGGGTGGGTTACAGCAGAATACGGGATGCTACCAAGAGCTACTCATAGCCGTAGTGAGAGAGAAGCAAGTAAAGGCAAACAAGGCGGCAGAACCCTGGAAATTCAACGCCTTATCGGTCGCTCCTTAAGAGCTTGCGTTGATTTGAAAACCCTGGGAGAAAATACCATCACTTTAGATTGTGACGTTATTCAAGCAGACGGGGGTACAAGAACAGCAGCAATAACCGGTGCGTGTGTCGCAATGAAAGATGCTATTAACTGGATGGTCGAACGAGAAAAAATCCGCAGAATGCCCACATTTCACTATATAGCTGCTGTTTCTGTAGGAATCTATAGAGGGCAAGCTGTTCTTGATTTGGATTACGCCGAAGATGTACTTGCTGAAACAGATATGAACGTCGTGATGAACGAAGAAGGACACTTCATTGAAGTCCAAGGCACTGCTGAAGATAAGAGCTTTAATCGTGAACAACTCAACAGCATGCTCGGTCTTGCAGAAATAGGCATTCCCCAATTAATTGAATTACAAAAAAACACTTAGTTTATTAATGTAACCCGTTGCTCGCTGGACAATTAATTGTAGGCTCGGTCGAAACGACCCAGCCTACTCTTATTATCCAATGTGTATTTATATGTTAAAGAACTTGGACAATTCGACAAAAACAATCCAGTTAGAGCAAAAAACCCAATTTAATAATCTCTTAATACTTCTCTGTTATAATGCCTCTTTTATATTTTATTGATTGAGGTAAAAATGGCCGAATACCAATTTACAGAAAATGAACAAATGGTATTGCAGTTAATTTGTGACAGTAATATTAGCCAATGGAAGTGGCTGGATGGTTTAAAAGTATTTCAATTTGAAATCCCCGTAAATTATGATTATAGTTATGCAAATGAGATACATAAAGGGCTTAAGTTTCTTAAAACGGTAGCAAATGAGCCCTCCCTCATTGATCGAGTTCTTATGTATCCAAGCATAATGAATGTAGAAAGAATAGGAGTCTGTGTTAGCAAAACCGATCTAGATAATATCATCAAACCGTTGTTAGCAGAGGGTATAGTGACTGCTAAAGAAGTAACGTTAATCAGTCCACACTACAATCAAATCCAAAGAGATAACGTCACTAAAGCTGAATCTAAACTATATCAAGATAACTACCACCGTTATGGTTTGCTTTCTTTTACACAAAAACATGAGCACCAGCTCCCAACATCTGATCTTGATATAAAATTCTCTTAACTATTCCCGCATCGTAGTCTTTGAACCGGTAGTATAACAGGGGGAGCTGAGCTGTTTATCCTGGGTTAAGACTACGTCTGTGTCCAAGCGATTTAAAGCTAAATTACAGTTCTATTTTTTAGTCGTTGTAGATACTGGCTAAAAACTTGGCTGAGATCTGATCAAGAGACCGTTGCAACCAACCAGGCTATGATTAAGTGAAACATGTCATCCAGCTCTGGATGACAATAATTTTCTAGCATTCTGTTCTAATACCCTAAGATTTAACACTAATTTACAGTAATCTTCTTTAGTTTTGCTATAATTGCGCCAAACTGACAAGCAATGGAATTTAAATAATGCGACCACATCGTAATATTGTTGCCTGTATTATAGGCAATATTCTTGAATGGTATGAATTTAGTCTATTTGCTTATCTCTCCCCTATTATTAGTTCGCTGTTTTTTCCTAATAAAAATGGAATTATCAGTTTGCTATCTACTCTTTTAGTTTTTGCCGCAGGATTTATCATTCGTCCTTTAGGTTCTATTGTTTTAGGCCATTTAGGAGATAGTTGGGGACGAGCTAAAACGCTTAAAATAACTATTTTTTTAATGTCTGTTTCGTCACTACTGACTGGAATGCTACCCACGTATAATCAAATTGGCATAGCAGCCCCTATCTTACTTATTGTTTGTCGCTTGTTACAGGGGTTTTGTATCGGTGGTGAATTTGCAGGTTCTATGATTTACCTCTCAGAATCAGCGCACGGGAAACATAGAGCGCTAATTAGTAGTATGACGAATAACGGCAGTAATATAGGGGTACTTATTGCGGTTGTTGCCTGTACTATGATGAGCGGATTACTGGACAATCAGAGTATTAGCTTATTTGGCTGGCGTCTATTATTTATCTCTGGTGGTGTACTCGGTCTTATTGGCTTGTGGTTACGGCGTGACCTGACAGAGTCCGAGACGTTCCTAAAGTTACAAAAAAACATTAAAGAGGTTTATTTTCCACTCCAATACGTCTTGCGGCATCAACGTGGGTATATACTACGCGTCATTTTGCTTTTATTTATTAGTGCCTGCGGCAGCTATACGCTAATGGGTTATATCTCTACCTATTTGCATGAGTTCTTACGATTGCCTCTTAATCAGGCCTTTCAAATGCAAACCTTATTCATTATTTTATCCTTATTTTTCCTCCCCATCTTTGCTTATCTTTCTGATAAAGTTGGCAGAAAACCTATTTTGCTTTTTTCCACAATAGGTTATCTGGTTTTTGCAATACCCAGTTTTTGGCTATTACAAACCATTCAAGCTTGGTGGATATTCTTACCATTAATTATTTTTTATAGTGCTGAACAGGCTGTAACCCCAGCAGTTATTGTTGAGATGTTCCCGGGAAAAGGACGTTATACAGGAATTTCTATGGGATATAACGTGTGCATGGCGTTGGTAGGTGGATTTTCTCCAGCAATTAATACTTTTTTTATTCAATATTATAATAACAATATGATGGTAGCTTATTATGTAGTGTTTTGTGCTTTTGTCTCATTCCTCGTCGTTTTAAAAAGCCTGCCGGCTCGTTACGGGATACAAAATACATTAACAACTGTCTAAATTTTTAATCTCATTATTTTAAGAGGTGGCCTGATTAAGAACTAATAATCATTCCTTCTAAGTCCCTCTCCCTCCCCTGCGGGTGAGGGTTGAGGTATTCACACAAAATTATAAGTTCTCTCGAACTACCGTGGCTTGACCACGGTATCCACACGCTGCATTATTAAATCACCTCTATTTCTTCAATGGAGTGGTTAAAAAAGAAATTTAATCGAGTGTATTTCTTGGGCTTAAACTAACAATTACCCCTCTTGTAGATATCGTGGCCAAGCCACGGTAATTCGATCTTTAATTAATATTTGGGGGATACCTCAGGGGGAATGGGGTTATTCCGCTTGTTATCCCCTATCCCTCAAAGAAGAGGGATAGGGGTGAAATAATACAAAAAGTTCCCTCGCCCGCGAAAGGGATTTTGATTAGAGGCAAATCTTTAATCGAGGGAGGGGGTTAGGGAGAGGGCCTAAGAAGGACATGTCGTTTAGCCCAACCGACCATCTATCTTTATCACTAAAATAAGGTCTTATTAATTGCGGCCTCACGGGCAACATGAGTGGAGATAATTTCTTTGCCGACTAATTCCGTTAGGTGTTGATCTAAGGTCTGCATTCCCTTAGATTGCCCCGTTTGAATAGAGGAATACATTTGCGCTACCTTGTCTTCTCTTATCAAATTACGAATAGCCCCTGTACAAATCATAATTTCCAAAGCAGCAACCCTACCCCCACCATTTTTCTTTAATAAGCTTTGAGCAATGACTGCTTGTAATGACTCAGATAACATAGAGCGAACCATTGCTTTTTCTTCTGCAGGAAAAACATCAATAATTCTGTTTATGGTTTTGGTCGCGGAGTTAGTATGTAAGGTGCCAAAAACCAAGTGTCCAGTTTCTGCAGCAGTCATAGCTAGACGAATTGTTTCCAGATCGCGTAATTCCCCCACTAAAATGATATCCGGATCTTCACGTAAAGCCGAACGTAGCGCGGCATTGAAACTAAGAGTATCTTTATGGACTTCACGTTGGTTAACCAGGCATTTTTTGCTCTGATGAACAAACTCTATCGGATCCTCAACAGTCAAAATGTGCTCATAACGAGAAGAGTTAATAAAATCAATCATTGCGGCAAGAGTGGTACTTTTCCCCGAACCAGTCGGCCCTGTCACTAATACCAAGCCTCTAGAAAAACTGGCCATTTCCTTGAAGATAGGCGGTAAATGTAAATCATCCATACTTAAAATAGCAGAAGGAATGGTTCGAAAGACAGCAGCCGCCCCCCTAGATTGATTAAAGGCATTCACCCTAAAACGAGCTAAGTTAGTAATTTCAAAGGAAAAATCCGTTTCCAAAAACTCTTCGAACTCCTTTCTTTGTCTATCATTCATAATGTCATAAATGATTTTTATCACGGTTTTATGATCTAAATCAGGCAAATTGATTTTTCGCAAATCCCCGTCCACACGGATCATGGGAGGTAAACCAGCTGATATATGTAAATCTGAGGATTTGTTCTTGACGGAAAATGCTAATAACTCGGCTATGTCCATATCCCTTTGTCCCTAAAATACTCGAAGTCAATCAGAGCATATTGCTAACGTGCAAACTAAGATGCCATGACTCATTTCACAAAAATCCCATCAATTCATTCATACAATGCAAAGATAAAATCTTTAAATTATTCTAGTAGATTAGCTTAGGAAATGATACACAGCAAACTTTGCTGTATCATCGCATATAATTGCAGGTTTAATAGACCTCTTCGAGAACTCGTTGAGGGGGAGAGACGAAGCAACTCACCTCCGCAGTAGAGTTTCCGTAGAGCTCTAAGGTGAAATGCCCAGAAAAAAATCTCACGTTTCATCGCCCCCTGTATTATCATATCGTTTTTTAAGTATTAATTGTGGAAGCAACATGAATATTGACCAAAATTTAAGTCATGTAAAACAGTTGATTGCGCAAGCAGCAATGGTCAGTAACCGTTCAACTGATAGTATTTTATTATTAGCAGTCAGTAAAAAACAAAGTGTTGAAAGTATTACCCAAGCTTTTAACCTAGGAGTAACAGATTTTGGGGAAAATTATTACCAAGAAGCATTATTAAAAATAAATGCATTAAAAGATTTACCTATGAGTTGGCATTTTATAGGCCCTATTCAAAGCAATAAAACTAAAGGAATAGCTACTCATTTCCATTGGGTACATAGTGTTAATCGTTTAATCATTGCCAGATTACTCAATGAATACAGACCTCCTCGTTTACCTCCATTGAACGTCTGTTTGCAAGTTAATTTAGTGGCAGAGGAAACAAAGTCAGGAATTTTACCGGAACAAGCAAAGGAATTGGCTTTAGCAGTGAGTCAATTACCTAACCTTAAGCTAAGAGGTCTTATGACTATTCCCCCACCACAAAAAGGCCAAGCCAAACAATATAATTTGTTAATACAACTCAAACAATTAATGGAATCCATTAACCAGGAAACAGGATTAAAGATGGATACCTTATCTATGGGAATGAGTGATGATTTGACGCCCGCAATCAAGGCAGGCTCCACCATTGTACGTGTCGGTCGGGCAATTTTTGGTGAGCGCGAGGTAATTAAGAATGAATATTAGTTTTATAGGATATGGCAACATGGCCAAGGCCATTGCCCGAGGATTAAATCAAGAAAGCGCTTATTCATTATCAGCCGCCGCCCCCTCTTTGACTGTAGGTATTAATAAAGATAATGTTCGTACCCATCATGATAATAGAGAGGTGGCAAGCAATGCAGAAATTATCGTTCTAGCCGTCAAGCCAGCTAAAATGAATGAGGTTCTGCAAGAGATTACGCCGTTTATTCCTGATCATTGTCTTCTTATCTCTGTTGCAGCAGGTCTAAGTTTGTCTTGGTTTGCCAAGCACTGTAAGGCCAAGCAACCGGTAATCCGTACTATGCCTAACACCCCAGCATCAGTAGGTTTGGCGGCAGTACCAATGATAGCCAATGAATATACAAGTGCTGAACAAAAAAGGCAGGCTGAGATTATTTTTTCCAAAATTGGCATCACCACCTGGGCCAATAATGAGGAAGAAATGGATACATTTACAGCCCTTTCAGGAAGTGGGCCAGCCTATGTTTTTTCGTTCATAGACGCAATGATTCAATCTGCAGTTGCCTTAGGTTTAAATGAATCTATCGCCAAAACCTTCGCGCTGCAAACAGTTCATGGTGCATTAAAATTAGCGCAAAATGACGATTTAGGTTTAATCGAGCTAAAAACAAAGGTAACATCACCAGGAGGGACCACAGCAGCGGCATTAAGTATCCTAGATGCTCATTTGCATGCTCTGCTTTTGGCATCAATGAATGCTGCGAAACAACGTGCCCACGAGTTAGGAACAATACAATAAAATTAGCTTTCTATCATCATTAGAGACCTGTTATATCATTAGGGGAAATCATGTCTGGTTTTACTGCAGTAGGTTTTTTTTTAGTATCTGTATTATTTAGTCTTCTCATTTTTAGTTTATGGATTAGAATTTCTTTACGTTATTTGCGCATCAGTCCCCTTACCCCTTTTGGCCAGCTCATACATACAGTCACTGACCCGTTGGTTAAGCCAGTGCTTTTAGTCTCCAAGCAAAAATATAAAGCAGGACAAAAATATGATTGGATAGCATTTGCAACCTTGGTTTTTATTGAAATAATCAAAATAATCTGTCTTAGCCTATTAGCATTCCACGCTATAATGCCCATTCCTTTTCTTCTTATTTACCTGCTTGCTGATTTAATCATTCAACCCTGTAACATATTATTCTTTGCCATCTTAATCCGCGTCATTATGAGCTATGTTAACCCCCATTGGCAGCACCCTATCTCAGACTATTTACGCGTTTTAACTGAACCATTATTAATCCTTGGCAGAAGAATCATCCCTGACATTTCTGGTTTTGATTTTTCACCGATTATCATCATGATTATATTAAAAGTTATCACCTTATTTATTAGCGCTTCCTTGCCTTGGAAAATCTTATAAAGACCAATTATAGCCATGAAACAGAATTCGCTCACAAGCCAAGATTAGCTTTTCACCAAGGCAGTAAAGTGGTGATAAATAGATATAGCGAATTTATTTGACTATAATTGTAATATGCGGAATAGACTGGATGGACATATGAAAAGCAAAGCTATCTTTAGTTTAGTATTGTTTAGTTTGCCATTCAGCGTGATGGCTGATGAATCCTATTATTGCCCCCAGAATCATGCGTACATCAATGTAGGCATGAGTCCTGATCAGGTTATTGCTGCTTGCGGTCAACCACTAAGCCAACAAGATTCCAATCAACCGGTGTTACAAAAAATCCCAATGCAACAATTAATTTTTAATAATCAAGGCACTGGTACCGCTTTTTATGGCGTATGGAACGTTCCTACGGGTAGTGGTGGTGCTCAATTACAGGTTGATATTATAAATCAACGAGTTAAATCAGTTAAGATAAATGGCTCTGATTCTAATGCATTTTCTCTATGCCGCGGTACGAATATTCAAATAGGAGATCCAGTAGGTAAAGTCTACGGCGCGTGTGGAAGTCCTTCTGTAGTGAATAATACGTTCATTAATCAGATAGTCCCGACTGCACAAAAACCACAAATATGGATTTATCAACCTGGCCAATATCAGCCAACAGTTTCCTTGACTTTTGTTGATGGCAAACTAAAATCCATCAATCAATAATTAACATTTGTACGGCGATCTATGATGTTTTTGGATCGCCTTGTAAGCGTTATTCCGTGCAATGCACTGCATTGATACAAAACTCCAGATTAGAACCATGAACTCCAATGAAAGCAATAGCGTTTTTACAAGAGTTCTGTAAATTTAAGGAAGTGAACCAGATGAGTGAAACCATAGACGATATTACCATTGCATTTAGCGAAAATGGTGTTGAGACAACTAAAGAACTTGATAAACAAATATTATCCAAAGGAGCCTGGACTACCATAATGTTTAAATATCAAGACTGGGATAATGCTAAAAATGACTATGGCCCTGTTAAATACTCCATCAGACGCTATCAAAAAAGAAACAACCAATATTGGCAAAAGTCTAAATTCAATATTTCTAGTGAAGATCAAGCAAAGAAAATAGTTGGTATTTTGAATGATTGGTTGAAATAGACCAATTAGACAAATCTATTATTTTTTGTAGCTTGGGGGGCTTCTTCACTGCCCCCCAGGCTAGTAATAACTCACAGGTTCCCCAAGTTGAATGTGGCACAAACGGTCAGATTCTCGCCAGATGGGCCAAATATGGCCAATGGCGCTACCTTAAGTTTTTGTAGCCTGGATGAGCGCAGCGTAATCCGGGATTTCAGTGCACTGAGCTAGGGTATTCCCGTATTATGCTGCACTAATACGGGCTACGATTTTTTCTTCCTTTTATTAAGGTAGCACCATTGGGCCAAATATGGCCGTTTCCCGAGTGGGGCTGAGATCGTACATCACTTATAACACCCTACCCCATCATAACCGACCACATGGCATTCTCTATATGCTGTTTGATCGAGCTGATAACTCACTGAACCATAATCAGCATAAATGTGCCCATCTTTAGATTGTTTGATATGAGGATGTTGATAGTTTTCTGCAGATTGGCAACCGAACTGCTTTTGTATCCAGACTGACTTTCCCGAACTTATTTTATCTATTCCTGGTTGTAACATAGCCTTCCCACAGTCTTTCGTGCTCAAAGCATCCACTGCAGGAGCAGAAAATAAAACGTCATAGCTATTTAGAGCTGCTTTTACCGCATTTTCAGCATCTAAAATCCCATGCCCACAAGGTTTTTTTCCTACACAAGACTTATTAGCATCCTTACTTTGGCCAAAATCATGAGTGGTCATATAAAGAAGTTGTTCGACTTGTTCTGCAGTTAATGAATTATTCATCGCAAATACTAATCCAGCAACACCGGCAACATGAGGTGAAGCCATACTAGTTCCTTGATAAAAATCAAAGCCCGAACCATGATATCCACCACCAGCATTCACTGTAGATAAAATACCACCGACAGTTCCATAACGCTTGTCTCCACCTGGAGCAGCTAAGGTAACACCGGGACCATAGTTAGAAAAATAGGATCTCAATCCCTCTGGACCAGTAGCGGCTACTTTGATGGTGCCATTACACACTGCGGGAGCGTTATAATGTTCCCACACATTATCATTACCAGCAGCAACAGCAAGAACAGCACCTTTTTGGCGTACATAAAACACCGCCTCTTGCAACGCCGCATCACAGTAATCTATTTCTTTACCTGGCTCTAAATCGACTCCAAAGCTCATATTCAATACTTTAGCTGGATATCTGTTTTGCGGAACCCCAGGTATAATTGCCCCCACTGACCAATAAATACCATTGATCACAGCACTCTCATAGAACATTCCACTTCTATCAGGAATTTTTACTGGAAGTATTTTTAAATCCTCACCAACTCCACTCATTACCGTTCCATAAGCGGCAATAGTTCCTGCCACATGAGTGCCATGGTAGGAGTTAGTTTCATCAGTTAAGTTGTTGTCATTTCCTGCAAAATTCCATCCCCAAGTCTTACCATCCTTATCTTTTAGCAAGTTATTATCCAAGCTATCATTTTGTACAATACCCGTATCCAAGACAGCAACCACTATTGGCTTTTTTGCAGCCCCTGTTGTATAAGCCCAAGCTCCATCTCGTAATCCGGCTTTTGATTCCAACATGATTCCTGCAGGCGCAGAAAACTCATCCCATTGACTATTATGAGATAATAATTGACTTAAACTTTGACTTACTACAGGATCGGGCACAGGTCTAAAATGACCTACTCTATCTTTTACCGCATACAATACATTGGGATTTTTACGCAGTTGGTTTAATACTGAAACAGTCGCATCTTGTTCTTTGTTAAGATCCCAAGAAGCGTGTGAAGCATCTAGAATTAAAGAATAAGCTCCATTAGCCATGGGCTTCAATTCGTTCACTGGTAATTGGGTTGCTTTGGCTATTTGTGACTTCAACAAAGACTCAGTCATAATCTGTTGTTTGTATTTTATAATCACTCTTATTGTTTCATTATCTAAGGCAAAGACTCCATGCGATAACGACAAAAGGCTTATAGCCATTACTCCTTTCCTAAAATTCATACTTCAATCTCCTTATTAAAGTCTTAAATAGGGCTCTTTTACATCTCACAGCAAAGAAGTATCACATTAAGAAATACCTTAGTTGCAATAAAATTGTTAAAGAAGTCTAAGAACTTGCTAATTAATTCGCTAGAAATAGAACAAGGGCCGTTACAACGCCGTGTACATAGAGGCACATAAGCAGCGGAGCATAGGAAATGATGGTGAGTATTCATTTTTAGCGAATTAATTAGCAAGCTCTTAGAAATGATAATACGGTTAGATCATAGCGTTCAATAGCTTTATTTTTTAGTTTTCTGCATCCCATTGCCATCAAAGGCTTATCTAATAACGGTTAAAGAGTGATATTTTTAGGTAAATTATTTTCATATTAGGATGCCAAAATTGATTGAAGCACTTCAAGGCTAATATTGGCGCCACTTAAAACGCTCACTACATTTTTGCCTTGAAATTTTTTAGCATTTTTTATAAGCGCTGCTAGAGCAACACCAGAAGCTCCTTCAACTAAAAGATGTTGTGCTTTTATCATACTAATAATGGCGTTTTTAATTTCTTCTTCAGAAACCAAGACGAATTCATCAACATATTGACGACACAGATCGAAGGTGATAGCCCCTGGTTCTATTCCTCCTGCTGTTGCATCTGATAAAGTAGGTAATGTTTCCATATCAATAATTCTACCCGCTTTAATTGATTCTGACATGACAGGTGAATTTTCCGGCAAACACCCGATTACTTTGATGTTGGGATTCACCGATTTTAAGTATCCTGCAATACCGGCAATTAATCCACCACCGCCGATCGTAACGAAAACGGCATCAATAGTATCCAGTTGATTTGCAAGCTCTAAACCAATGGTTCCTTGTCCTGCTATAACTTGCCGATCATTATACGGAGATATATAAATCATATGGTGCTGTTTTGCATATTCCAATGCATGCAGCTCTGTTTGCATGCAATCAGTACCGTAAAATTTTAGGTTATCAGTGTAATTACGTATATTGTCGATCTTAGTTGATGAGGCATTTTCAGGAACAAAAATGATCCCTTTCAGATTTAATTTATTCAATCCGAAAGCAACCGCGGCACCATGGTTACCAGAGGAGGCCGTAACTATACCTTGTTCACGTTGAGATGCAGTTAAACTTAATAATTTATTGATGGCGCCACGCGCTTTAAAAGCACCTGTATGTTGTAAGTTTTCACATTTTAAAAATACATTAACTTGGGTTTCGCGACTCAAGGCAATTGAGTAATCAAGAGGAGTCTCTTTAATATGTTGTCTAATTCGGCTATCAGCTGTTAACACTTCATTTTTAATATCAAACATGAATCACCTATCTTCTTTCAATGCTAAATAATTATAAATAGTTGCTCTTGATACCCCGATAATTTGGGCAATGTATAAGGCCGCGTTTTTTGCAGAGAATGCACCTACTTTATTCAGATGCTCAATTAACTCTTTCTTTTCTGAGCGGTTTAACGACTCCAGAGTGAGATGATGTTCTATTAGATAGGTATGCACGTATTTATTGATCCGTTCCTGCCAATCATCCTGAAATAAAGGTTCTGGCTGTGGTGAAAACTGTACGCTACTAACGAATGTGGTGATTAAATTATTAAATTTTTCCAACTGCGATATATCAAGATTAACACACAGCATACCTACGGCTTTATTATTTTCATCTCTAATGACGCTACTCACTGATTTTAATTTTCTACCGTCCCAATTAATTTTTTCATACGGCCCCACACAATCTTCTAACGAAGACAGCTGTTCTTCCTTTGTAAGTAACGAGGAATCACCAACCCTTCTTTTGGAAAAAGGATGAAAAATAGCAACAATTTGATTTAATTGAATATCGTGAACTACTACTTCCGCATAAGGATGCAATAACCGTTGGATTGCCTCAGCCGTAGGAAGGAATAATTTAATTGCTTTTTTCATGGATGCCTGACAGTTAACAATATCTGGCGATTTTAGTCTAATTTAGATTTTATTGTCAAACAAATAGTAATCGAACAACCATTTGCCCGGCATTATAAGGAAAATATAAATGGTCGGTGTAGATACTGGCTTCAATCGCACGAGAAGTCCCCTCGCCCGCGAAAGGGATTTTGATTAGAAGCAAATATTTAATCGCGGGAGAGGGTTAGGGAGAGGGCCTTAGAAAGATATTTCTCCCTATAGCCCACCCTACCATATAGAGAGGAAATACAATTATAGCCAACGTAAGAACTTAACTTTTTACCTCAATAACGATAATGATCAGGCTTATAAGGGCCGTGCTTATCAACCCCAAGATATTTGGCCTGCTCATCAGTTAACGTCGTTAATTTGGCACCAATACGATTCAGGTGTAATCTTGCTACTTTCTCATCTAATAATTTAGGAAGCACGTATACTTGACGTTCATAGTGACTCGAATTTTGAAATAATTCAATTTGCGCTAATATTTGGTTGGTAAAAGATGCAGACATTACAAAACTAGGATGTCCTGTAGCACAACCTAGATTGACTAAACGGCCTTCAGCTAAAACAATAAGACGCTTACCATCAGGAAATACGACATGATCCACTTGTGGCTTGATATTTTCCCATTGATATTGTCGTAAACTGTGAATATCGATCTCAGAATCAAAATGCCCAATATTGCATAATATGGCCTGGTGGCGCATACGCTTCATGTGGTTCAGAGTAACTACATGATAGTTACCAGTAGCAGTCACCACGATATCGACTTGCTCTGCCACATCATCTAAAGTCACAACCCTATAACCCTCCATCGCAGCTTGCAATGCGCAAATAGGATCGATTTCTGCAATTAAAACGGTGGCACCTTGACCACGTAATGCTTGGGCACATCCCTTACCTACATCGCCATAGCCCATAATAAGAGCAACTTTACCAGCAATCATGACATCGGTTGCTCTCTTCAAGCCATCCAATAAGGACTCACGACAGCCATAAAGATTATCGAACTTTGACTTTGTGACTGCATCATTCACATTAATTGCAGGGATCTTTAATTGGTCTTGCTTAGCCATTTCATAAAGTCGTGCAACACCCGTTGTTGTTTCTTCAGACACGCCCTTAATCTCTGCTAACAACTGAGGATATTTTTGATGAACGATTTGTGTTAAATCGCCACCATCGTCTAACAATAAATTAGGATACCAGCCATTAGGACCACTGAGGGTTTGCTCAACACACCACCAATACTCGTCTTCAGTTTCCCCTTTCCAAGCAAAAACAGGAATAGTTTCTGCGGCAATTGCCGCGGCAGCATGATCTTGGGTGGAAAATATATTACAAGAAGACCAACGAACTTCAGCACCGAGAACAATTAAAGTTTCTATTAATACTGCCGTTTGAATCGTCATATGAAGGCAGCCAGCGATACGGGCTCCTTTTAATGGCTTCTTAGCGCCGTACTCGGCACGTAAAGCCATTAAGCCTGGCATTTCCGTTTCTGCTATAGCAATTTCTTTACGTCCCCATGATGCTAGAGACATATCGGCTACTTTATAGTCGTGAGAAACTCTAACGTGTGCTGTTGAATCATCAACTAAGCTCATTTGAATGTCCTTATTTAATATGAGTGTCCTATAAAAATGGTTTCATTATTTATAGGACACTTGAGTCTTTTGACGCAGATTCTCAGTCTAAAAATATTAATGAGAATTTTTAGTTTGAATCCGCATTACTTAGAGTGCTTTACTGAGTGCAGCTACTTTATCTAAACGCTCCCATGGGAATTGATCTCTTCCATAATGTCCATAGGTTGCTGTTTCTTTATAAATTGGACGCAGTAAATCGTGTGAATCAATAATTCCCTGCGGAGTTAAATCAAAATGAGTGTGAATCAAATCGATTATTTCACTGTCTTTTAAACGTCCAGTACCGAAAGTTTCAACAAAAATTGATGTAGGCTCTGCAACACCGATAGCATAGGATATTTGTATTTCACACTTATCGGCCAATCCTGCAGCCACTATATTTTTAGCAACATAACGTGCAGCATAAGCAGCAGATCGGTCAACTTTTGACGGATCTTTGCCAGAAAAGCAACCGCCACCATGTCTGGCCATACCGCCATAGGTATCCACTATGATCTTACGACCGGTTAGACCACAATCTCCCAATGGGCCACCAATAACAAAACGCCCTGTTGGGTTAATAAAATAACGTGTTCTTGCAGTCAACCAATCAGCAGGCAATATTGTCTTAATAATTTCTTCACGCACTGCCTCAGTTAGATCATTATAAGCCACCTCAGGCGCATGCTGCGTAGAAAACACTACGGTATCAACCTCTACTGGCCGACCATTCTCATACTTTAAAGTGAGCTGACATTTGGCATCAGGTCGTAACCAAGGTAGTTGTCCTGATTTGCGCATGCTGGCTTGTTTTTCCATTAAACGATGAGCATACGCTATTGGTGCTGGCATAAACACATCTGTTTCACGGCTAGCATAACCAAACATTAGCCCTTGATCCCCTGCTCCCAAAATTCTTGTTTGCTGATTATCAACACCTTGCGCGATATCGGGAGATTGTTTACCAATTGCTGAAAGCACAGCGCATGACTCCCAATCAAAACCCATTTGCGAACTGTTATAACCTATGTCTCTAATAACATGACGCGTAATTTCTTCAACATCTACCCAGGCTTTAGTCGTAATTTCACCTCCGACTAATACCATTCCTGTTTTGACAAAAACCTCACATGCAACCCGAGCATTCTTATCCTGAGCGATGATTGCATCTAAAATAGCGTCAGAAATTTGATCGGCTATCTTATCTGGATGCCCCTCGGAAACAGATTCTGAGGTAAAGACGTGGCACTCTTTCATTAACATATCCTCTATTTTTGAAGTACGAAGTATCCTAACTAGGTTTTATTTCATTGATGCTATAAATTCGTTAAATATAATTTCTATATCGTGCGGGCCTGGGCTCGCTTCGGGGTGTCCTTGAAAACCAAATGCAGGCTTGCTCTTATGCCTTATACCCTGCAGGCTATTATCAAATAAAGAACGATGGGTCACTTCTAAACTCTCTGGCAGACTTTCCTCATCTACAGTAAAGCCATGATTTTGACTCGTTATAAAAACTCGTTTATCTCCATGAACCTCTACTACCGGATGGTTAGCTCCATGGTGACCAAATTTCATTTTTTTAGTTGCTCCACCACAAGCTAAAGCCAAAATTTGAAATCCCAAACAAATACCAAAGACAGGAACATTATGGGCTAAAAACTCTTGAGTTGCCTTTATTGCGTAGTCACAAGCTTCTGGATCACCGGGACCATTAGATAAAAATACTCCATTAGGATTCATTGCTAAAACATCAGCTGCTGGAGTATTAGCTGGTACCAATGTTAAATGGCATCCTTTATCGTGTAGTATACGTAAAATATTATGTTTCACGCCAAAATCATAAGCGACAACGTGAAATTGATGCGGTTTGGAATGACTTCCCCAGACTCCTTGGCCCTCATGCCAGCGCTCTATAGTTTGTCGTGATACTTCTGAAGCTAAATCCATGCCCTGCAAACCAGCAAAAGATCTCGCCTTATCAAGAGCTATTTCAGGCTCTGTTGTATTAGTACTAATACAAGCGCCAATAGCCCCATGCTCACGTAGCCTTAATGTCAAAGCCCGGGTATCTATCCCAGAAATAGCAACGATACCATTTTTTTTAAGCCAGTCGGGAAGCGATTGTTCAGCCCGGTAATTACTATGCAAAATAGCACAATCACGCATTACTAGACCTGCAGCCCAAACCTTATTAGACTCCATATCCTCACCATTGCACCCAGTATTCCCAACATGAGCCGCAGTTAAGGTAATAATTTGTTTGGCATAAGAGGGATCAGTTAACATTTCCTGATAGCCAGTCATTGAGGTATTAAAAACCAATTCACCGACGCAATCCCCAGCAGCACCTACCGATATTCCTTCATAGATAGTGCCATCAGCCAACACCAAAATAGCTGGTTTATTAATCATGAAAAGTCTCAATATTGTTCAATGTATAGCTATCCATACTATGCAGAGTACAAAATGATAATGTACATTCCGTGTACATCATTATAAAATGTTCCAATTGTAACTCACTTAGCTCAAAATTTCATGTCCTCAAAGAACTTTTTCACTCCGGCAAACCAAGAAGTGGAGCGAGGAGAATGATTTGTTTTGGCATCTTCCAAGGACTCTTGTAATTTAGTTAACAGTTCTTTTTGTTCCCGTGATAAGTTCACTGGAGTTTCCACAACCACTTTACACAATAAATCACCTTGTGCATATCCGCGTACTGATTTCATTCCTTTACTTCTTAAACGAAAGACCTTGCCTGTTTGTGTTTCGGCTGGAATTTTCAAAGTGACTCTACCTTCAAGGGTGGGAACTTCTATCGATCCACCTAATGCTGCGGTTATAAAACTGATAGGAACTTCGCAGTGTAAGTCATTCTCTTGCCGCTCAAATATAGCATGCTTTTTAACATTAATTTGAACATATAGATCTCCGGAGCCTCCACCGTAGGCTCCGGCTTCACCTTCACCACTTAATCGGACTCTATCTCCATTATCAACGCCAGGAGGGATTTTAACTGTCAGTTTTTTGCTTTCACGAATGCGCCCCTGGCCATGACAGCTTGGACATGGATCAGTAATAACCTTTCCTTCTCCATGACAACTTGGACATGTCTGTTGAATAGAGAAGAAACCTTGTTGAATTCTTACCTGTCCCATACCGTTACAGGTTTCACAAGTTTTAGGCTGCGTTCCTTTTTTAGCGCCAGTACCGCTACAGGTACCACAACTACCATGACGAGGAACAGTAATTTCAACCTCTTTGCCTACAGCAGCTTCTTCAAGAGTAAGTGAAACATTAAATTGTAAATCAGCCCCACGTTGACCTCGTGATTGTCGTCCTGCGCCACGTCCTCCAGAGAATATATTTTCGAAAATATCTTCAAAGACATCGCCAAAACCACCAAAGCCACCAAAACCTCCGTGACCGCCTCCCGTTGAAGGATCAACACCAGCGTGTCCAAACTGGTCATAAGCCGCTCGTTTTTGTTTGTCGGATAAAATAGCGTAAGCTTTTTGAATTTCTTTAAATTTTTCTTCGGCCGAAGAATCGCCGGGATTGCGATCTGGATGATATTTCATTGCCAACTTGCGATATGCTTTTTTAATTTCAGCATCGCTAGCATTTCGACTTACTTCTAAGAGTTCATAATAATCCCGCTGTTCCATAACTGCTCACAATTTTTAAAAATATCAATACTTAATTAAGTTATAACCCTTAATCAGCACTTGTCAAAATACATACGGGACGATGAAACATCGTCCCGTCCCAAAATATCAATCATCCCTTATTTTTTATCTTCTTCTTTAACTTCTTCAAATTCGGCATCAACAACACCATCGTCAGCAGTTTTGGCAGACTCATGA
Organism: Legionella fallonii LLAP-10; assembly: GCF_000953135.1. Taxonomy (NCBI): domain Bacteria; kingdom Pseudomonadati; phylum Pseudomonadota; class Gammaproteobacteria; order Legionellales; family Legionellaceae; genus Legionella; species Legionella fallonii. The sequence continues at coordinate 2,483,454 of NZ_LN614827.1, forward strand.
GCATGTGCTTGCTCACCAGCTTGAGCGGTTTGGCCTTCAGCTGATTTTTTAGCGTAAATACGTTCAGCCATTTTTGCAGAAGCATCAGTTAAGACTTTTAGCTTTTCTTCGATATGCGCTTTATCACTACCTTGCACTGCTTCTTTTAATTCAGAAATTGCAGTTTCAATTCCTTTTTTCTCATCATCAGACAATTCTGCAGCAAGATCTTTCATTGATTTTTCACAGCTATGAATTAGCCCATCAGCCTGATTACGCAGTCCTGCCATTTCCTTAAATTTCTTATCTTCTTCCGCGTGAGACTTCGCATCTTTTACCATAGCATCAACTTCTTCATCACTTAATCCACTAGATGCTTTAATGACTATAGATTGCGCTTTGCCTGTTGCCTTATCTTTAGCAGATACATTAAGGATACCGTTGGCATCAATGTCGAAGGTTACTTCAATTTGAGGCACACCACGAGGCGCAGGAGGAATATCACCTAAGTCGAATCGGCCTAAAGACTTATTAGCAGAGGCTTGTTCTCTTTCCCCTTGTAATACATGGACAGTAACCGCAGTTTGGTTATCATCAGCAGTAGAGAATACTTGGTTTGCCTTAGTAGGAATAGTAGTATTCTTCTCTATCAGCTTAGTCATGATACCACCCATGGTTTCTATACCAAGAGAAAGTGGAGTCACGTCAAGCAATAATATGTCTTTTACTTCACCAGACAAGACTGCTGCTTGAATAGCCGCACCAACAGCAACTGCTTCATCAGGGTTAACGTCTTTGCGTGGTTCTTTACCAAAAAACTCTTCAACTGTTTTTTGAACTAGTGGCATACGTGTCTGACCACCAACCAAAATGACCTCATTAATTTGTGATACGGTCAAACCAGCATCTTTCAATGCAATCTTACATGGCTCAACGGTTCTCTCTACCAATTTCTCAACTAAAGACTCTAATTTGGCACGAGTTAGTTTGATATTTAAATGTTTAGGTCCTGAGGCATCAGCAGTAATATAAGGCAGATTCACATCCGTTTGTTGTGATGAAGACAATTCAATTTTGGCCTTTTCCGCTGCTTCTTTCAAACGTTGTAACGCTAAGGGATCATTGTGTAAGTCAATACCAGTATCTTTTTTAAACTCAGCAGCTAAATACTCAATAAGTGCTAAGTCGAAGTCTTCCCCTCCTAAAAAGGTATCTCCGTTAGTAGCCAATACTTCAAATTGGTGTTCCCCATCAACTTCGGCGATTTCGATAATGGAAATATCGAAAGTACCACCACCAAGGTCATAAACAGCAATAACAGAATCACCACGCTTCTTGTCCATACCATAAGCTAATGCAGCAGCAGTAGGTTCGTTAATGATTCTCTTTACTTCTAGTCCTGCAATTCGCCCTGCATCTTTTGTTGCTTGACGTTGGGAGTCATTGAAATAAGCAGGCACAGTAATTACTGCTTCTTTAACTTCTTCACCCAAGTAATCTTCTGCTGTTTTTTTCATTTTACGCAATACTTCAGCAGAGATTTGTGGCGGCGCTTTATCTTGATCTTTCACTCGAACCCAAGCATCGCCATTATCGGCCTTAACAATTTTGTAAGGCACCATCTTAATATCTTTTTGCACTATAGCATCATCGAAACGACGTCCTATTAATCGCTTAATAGCAAATAGCGTTTTTTCAGGATTTGTTACTGCTTGACGCTTTGCAGAAGCACCAACCAATACCTCATTGTCATCTGTAAAGGCGACAATAGAAGGAGTAGTTCGAATACCCTCACTATTTTCAATTACTTTAGGTTTATCACCTTCCATTACAGCAACACATGAGTTGGTAGTACCCAAATCTATTCCTATAATCTTAGCCATTGTTTTTTTGCTCCAAATTAGTAATTTCTCTTACAATAATGGTCATATGGGGTCTTTAATTTATAATTCAACCCATATTTGTAACTAGTTAACCCTCTGCTGGTTTGTTTTTCGACACAATAACTCGGGCAGGTCGAATTACTCGATCACTTAATTTATATCCTTTCTGGAATACAGTGACGACGGTATTAGGTGGTGTTCCTGGAACCTCTTGGATAGACATGGCTTCATGTTGCTGTGGATCAAATACTTCACCAACAGGATCTATACGAGCTACATCAAATTTTTGCAAAACGTCGGTAAAGAGCTTCATAGTCAGATCTAAACCTTCATGCATCGCCACATCATCACTTTTTTCTGCGATTTGCAACGCCTGCTCCAAACTGTCTATTACAGGCAATAAAGCAGTGATCAATTTTTCCATGCCGTATTTATGGGCATTAGCAACTTCACGCTCCATACGGCGACGCACGTTATCTAATTCAGCAACAGCACGAACTGATTTTTCCCAGTTTTCATGTGCTTTTTGCTCAGCAAGAGTAAGTTGCTCTTCTAAGTGTATGTAACTGGGGTGATCTAAAGCAACACCCTCTTGTGTTGACTCTCCAGAAGAACCCTCTCCAGTCTCCTCTTCATTCTCAATCATTCCCTCGCTTTGTTCCATTTCTTCTTTAAATTTATGCCAATCTTTTTTATTGTGTTTACTCATCAAAATGACTCCCAGCTAATTTGACTGTAATAAATGGGGATGCCCTCATAAAATTTCAAGCCTTTTTAGAATTAAAATCAAAAATAATTGAAGCCGAAACAAATTAAATTATATCTGATAGTCATCACTTCTAATTCCCCCTGCTCCATATGTATTATAGCTGTGATGGTTTTTAATCCGTCTTCATCAGCCCATTTCACCACTGCTTGCAGTAAATGTTCATTTATTCCATACTTAGGTATCAAAAAACACATTTGGATAGATTATGCAAGAATGGTCGCCGGATTCTTGGCAACAGTATTCGTATTTGCAAGCAGCAACTTACACTGATCAAGAACAATTAAGCAAAGTAGTAGAACAATTAAGCCTGTTACCTCCATTGGTTACCAGTGGCGAAATAAAATATTTAAAAAATGAAATTGCCCGGGCTGGACGTGGTGAAGCATTTATTCTACAAGGTGGAGATTGTGCTGAATCATTTAATGACTGTCGTCCTGAAGTAATCAGTAATAAATTAAAGATTATTTTACAAATGAGTCTCGTGCTGCTCTATGGATTGCGTAAGCCTATTATCCGTATAGGAAGAATAGCCGGACAATATGCTAAACCTCGCTCGTCTGATTTTGAAACCGTTGACGGAGTGACTTTACCAAGTTATAGAGGGGATATAGTGAACTCTCCTGAGTTTACTCAATCGGCACGAGAACCTAACCCCAAGTTATTATTACAGGCTTATAGCTGCTCCGCGATGACCTTAAATTTTATTCGTGCTTTATTAAACGGTGGATTTGCCGATTTACATCATCCACAACGCTGGGATTTACGCTTTGTAGAACACTCCAAACAAAAAAAAGAATATCAAACTATTGTTAATTCTATTGGGGATACTTTAGATTTTTTAAGCGCTATAGACGGGATACGCTCAAGTAATTTAAGCAAAGTCGATTTTTATACCTCTCATGAAGCATTACACCTGCATTATGAGCAGGCCTTAACACGCCAAGTAAAAGACGGCAAATGGTATGATTTATCAACTCACCTGCCCTGGATTGGTATGCGTACAGCACAGATTGATAGTGCGCATCTAGAATTTTTAAGGGGAGTGCAAAATCCTATAGGCATAAAAATTGGCCCAGGAGTAACCCCCGAATGGCTAGAGGAAATGTTAACTGTAGCAAATCCCCAACATGAAGAAGGGCGTATTGTATTGTTCACACGTTTAGGGGCAAAACATATAGAACATTTGCTGCCTCCTTTGATTGAAGCAGTAAGGAAAACCAAAATACCAGTAACTTGGTCTTGTGACCCCATGCATGGGAACACGGAGACAACAGCAGATGGAACTAAAACACGTCATTTTGACAATATACTTTCAGAGTTAAAGCAGGCATTGGAAATCCACCGAGCCATGGGAAGTTACCTTGGCGGTGTGCATTTTGAATTGACTGGAGATAACGTCACTGAATGTATTGGTGGCGCTCGTGGCCTGGCTGCTGATGATTTAAAAACAGCCTACCACAGCTTAGTTGATCCTAGATTGAACTACGAACAGTCTCTGGAGATGGCCATTCAATTAAGTAGACAATTTAGAAGTGCTTAATCTCGTAGATTAGACCCAAGGAACTGAATTGTCGCCACTATTTTTAGGCCGAGGCGAAAGCCAGTATCCATTTGATGTTAAATGATTGATGGATGCCGACTTTCGTCGGCAATGCGAACAGGGATAAAGTCGACTATGGGCATCGTGTTTGTTAATTATGTCATTTATGACTCTTACTTAAGCACTAAAAATGCTGATGTACAAAAAAGGTAGAAATATCCCAGGTCAAGAGGATCGAGCTATGATACGAGATGGACTTCTTAAACCGATGTATTTAACTGTTCTGCAATATACTCTGGTATTCGCTGATCTAACCAATAAATAGGAAAACCAGGCTTATTACCACTAATAAATCCTGCGTGCCCTCCCTTTTTGCTTAACTCTAAAGTGACAGACTCTGATAATTCGTCCTCTCTTGGCACAACATCCTTTGTCATAAAAGGATCATCTAGAGAATGAATAATAAGTGTAGGAGTCGCAATCCTTTTTAAATATTGCCTTGAACTCGATTCCCTATAATAAGCATGAACACTACTAAAACCATGTAAAGGAGCCGTTACCTGATTATCAAAAGTCCAGAAACAATTACATTCCGCTGCTTTTTTTATTGCTTCAGGAGGATCTTGTAAATAATTGGCTTTACGAGCAAATACCTCTTTCAAATTATTAAGTAAATGCATTTGATAAATACGAGAAAAACCTACATTCATACGATCAGCAATGATATTGAGAACAAAAGGAACTGAAACGGCTACCCCTGCAATTATTGACGATTGAGTTCCTTTTTCTCCTAACCATTTTAGTAAAACATTTCCGCCTAGAGAAACCCCAACAACTATTTTTTTTGTGTTAGGCTCCCGTTGCTGTAGCACTTGAATCAAATAATCTAAGTCTGAGGTCTCACCAGAATGATAAGCTCTAGGTAGTCGATTAGGCTCCTGCCCTGCTCCTCTAAAATGCATTAATACAGCCCGCCATCCTTGATTATTAAATGCACTCATAAATCGGGCGACATAGCTTGAATTCACGCAACCACCTAGCCCATGCAAAATAACTACTAATGGCGTGTCTTCTGGTAAATTAGCAGTACTCCATGCTAAATTTAAAAAATCGCCGTCAGGCAAATCTAATTTTTCCATCTTATCAATACAGGCTTTTACAGGACGTATCATCGATGAATAAATTGTTTGGGCATGGGGATTAGTCAACCACCAAGCAGGTTTGAATTGACTCTCAATAATCATAATCACCTCAAATGGTATTGGGGACTAAATTCACGCACAGCATCTATCATCACAGCAACATGTTCCGGAGGTACATCAGGAGTAATTCCATGTCCCAAATTAAATACATGCCCATTTCCATGGCCAAAGGATTGTAAAACCTGTTCTACCTGTTGTCGAATATTTTGCTCTGAACTCAAAAGTACGCAAGGATCAAGATTTCCTTGTAGTGCTACCTTATCTCCTACTCGTTGGCGTGCCGAGTGTAAATCACAAGTCCAATCGACTCCTAAGGCATCACAACCAGTAGCGGCCATAGGCTCTAACCATAAGCCCCCACCTTTAGTATATAAAATAATTGGGACGTCTGAGTTATAAGCTTTTATCTTGTTAATAATCAACTGCATATAACGCAATGAAAAGTCTCGATAATTAGCTGGAGTTAGAACTCCTCCCCAGGTATCAAAAAGCATGACTGCATTAACCCCAGCCTTAATCTGTTCGATTAAATAATCACTCACAGATAATGCCAGTTTATGCAATAAGAGATGAGCAGCTTCCTGTTCGGTATAAACTAATTTCAAAATACGCTTAAAATCTCTGCTACTTCCTCCTTCGACCATATAGCACCCAAGGGTCCAAGGACTTCCTGAAAAACCAATTAAAGGCAATTCTTCAGGCATTTCCCGTCGAATCAAACGTGCGGCACTCATCACATAGCTTAACGAATCAGCACTGTCTGGAACCACGAGATCATTAATAGCATCCACATCTCTAATCGGCCGACTAAAACAAGGGCCTTCACCCTCAGAGAAATACAAACCGAGTCCCATAGCATCGGGAATAGTTAATATGTCAGAAAATAATATAGCCGCATCTAATGAAAAACGACGCAAAGGTTGCAAGGTCACTTCACAAGCTAGTTCTGGATTCTTACAAAGACTTAAAAAATCACCTGCCTTTTCTCTGGTCTTTCTATATTCAGGCAAATAACGCCCAGCCTGTCGCATAATCCAAACTGGCGTTCTTTCTACCGGTTGACGCCTTAAAGCACGAAGAAATAAAGATTGATTTAAGTCGTACATCGTTGAATCTCAATTACAATAAAAAAATAGAACTTATGGTAACATGATCACAGAGCTATTACAGTGCTAAGAGTCTTTGAATATGGCATAAAGTCTTTTAATCTGTTATTTAAATTTGGATTGTGCGCAAATTATAAACGATTTACAGAGTCAAATTCGTTTCATAGCATAACTTTTCAGCTAATGAGCCAACCGACTGTAACAATCACTCAGGAAACAGCCTACACGAACATTTACAAATTTTAACTGGACGACTAGACTTGCCCCATAACCGTTTGCTATTTATCTGAGGATCTTTATGGATGCTTTAAACATTAAAGCTCTAAGCGTTGCTACAAGAATTGGCGTACATGCTTGGGAGCAACAAATTAATCAGCAATTGCTCATCGATATTATTATTCCGTCTGACTTCTCTACCTGTCAGGATAATATAGCGAATACCATAGATTACGATGCTCTCTGCCAAAAAGTAACGCAATTCGTAGAATCCCAATCCTTCCAACTGATTGAGTCTGTCGCTGATCAAGTGGCGCATCTGATCAAACAAGAGTTTAATGTCTCTCAAATTACAGTAGCAGTTAGTAAACCCCATGCAGTTAAGAATGCGGGAACCATCCAAGTCGTTGTGAATCGATAGCCATTAGACTAAACTAACGTAGTTTATCTATGTCAATTCTTCGATGAATATCCTTTTGGACTAACCATAATACATTAGAAAAAAGATGACCTACCCTGCAGTCACCATCCCTCTGAGTCGCTCGTTTCTAGCTAAAGTTTCTTGCGCTCTTTGCGCCAAAGCCCGATTAGCATAAGGTCCCACTACAACGCGGTACCAAACTCCTCGAGTCTGGTGAGTGATAGGGACTACATTAACATTAAATCCTTTGAGTATTAACATTCCTTTCATATGCTCAGCATCCTGACGTGCTTTAAAAGCAGCCACTTGAACCATAAAATTTCCTCTAGTGGCTTGTACGGGGCGTGTTGTTGGAACTCTAACTTCCGTAGCCGCTTTTGGATTAACAACAGTTGATTTAGGTGCCGGACGCGCTGTAGCAGCAACAACAGCAGCAGCTGAGGCCGCATGAGTCGCTGAAGTAGGAGGAGTAGGACGATTAGCAGAACGATTCGCAGTGGTATTCACGCTAGGTTGGGTTGTACTACCAGCAGCTTTTTCATTGGCTAAAAGAGTATAAAATTCAAATTTAGGTTTAGGTTTAGGAGGGACTTGTGCTTGCTGTGTTTCAGCTTTAATGGGTTGTTTTTTTTCCTGAGAATGCTCTAAAACTTGCGTACTGACCCAATGACTAAGCTTTTCAACATTAAAAACCGATGCAGTTAAATACCCTAGCATAAAGGTAACAATTATTATCAAAAACTGCTGTGGTGCTCCTCCTCTTTGTCGAGAGGAGCGCTTGTTGCTACTATATTGTCTTCCCATTACATACTCTCAGGAGCCGATACACCCAATAAATCCAAACCATTAGTTAACACTTGACGAACCGCTTCTAATAAACATAAACGAGCACATCGCAATTGCTCTTGTTCGCATAAAAGCTGAACCGCATTATAATAACTGTGCAATCCATTAGCCAGATCTCTCAAATAATAAGCTATTTGATGAGGTTCACAGGTCAAAGCTGATGCTTCAACAATTTCAGGATAACGGCAAATTAAAGCAATTAACGCCGTTTCGTGCGGTTGCTCTAACAAATTAAGATGCTTAAGTCCTATTTCTTTATCCCAGAATAACTCTCTTTCTTTTAATTGTCGTAAAACACTGCATATCCGAGCATGAGCATACTGAATATAATAAACGGGGTTATCACTTGATTCAGATTTAGCCAAATCCAAATCAAAATCCATATGCTGCTCAGGCTTACGAGCTACATAAAAAAAGCGTGCCGCATCATTTCCAACTTCTTGTCGTAACTCCCTTAAAGTGACGAAGGAGCCACTGCGAGTTGACATCTGTACTCGCTCCGTTCCTCTATAAAGAATGGCAAACTGTACCAGTAGGACATCTAAAGCTTTTTCGTCATGCCCTAAAGCAGTTACCGCGGAACGTATACGAGTCAAATATCCGTGATGATCTGCACCAAATATATCAACTACCTTATCATAACCACGATCATATTTATTCCAATGATAAGCAACATCTGAAGCAAAATACGTTGTTTGACCGTTAGCACGAATCAAAACCCTATCTTTTTCATCACCAAAATCAGTGGCTTTAAACCAAAGAGCCCCTTCATTTTCAAAAGTATGTCCACCCTCTTTAAGAGCTTGGATTCCCTTTTGTATCGAGCCATCTTCAAATAAGGACTGTTCAGAAAACCAACTGTTGTAATTAACGCCAAACTCAGTCAGATCATCCTTAATATCATCCAATACGGTTTTTAATGCGTGTTGATGAAATAAAGCAAACCCTGACTTGCCTAATAAAGCCATGGCACGAGCGATCATCGCATCAATGTATTCTTCTTTGTCACCACCTTCTGGCTCATCTTTTGGTAATTCCGCAGTGATGACATCCCAAGAATGGACATATTCGCCCTCATGTTGAGACCATAGTTTTTCGGCTATCTCATAAACATATTGCCCCTTATAAGCATTAGCGGGAAAAACAACAGGAATACCGGCTAACTCTAAATAACGAAGCCAAACACTAGCAGCAAGAATATTCATTTGACGCCCGGCATCATTGACATAATATTCAAGAGTGACATCATATCCCGCGGCTTTTAACACATTCCCCAAAGTAGCCCCAAAAGCAGCACTTCTGCCATGGCCTACATGAAGAGGACCGGTTGGATTAGCAGAAACAAACTCGATTAAAACTTTTTGGTTCTGACCTAAATTATTGCGGCCAAATTGTTTTCCTTTCTCTAGTGCTTCAGCAATAATCAACGAACGCGCGTTACTACTGACGAAAAAATTGATGAATCCGGCGCCTGCAATTTCTATTTTTTCTATTGTGTCATCTTCAGGTAGAGCCTGGATCAACATCTCTGCTAATTTGCGAGGAGATTGGCGGCATGGTTTTGCCAAAACCAAAGCTAAATTACTTGCATAATCACCATGAGCAGGATCTTTTGCATTTTCTACCTTAATATCAACATTCAAATCACTTGGTATTGCATCTGATTTTTGTAAAGAATTTAACGCCTGTCTTAGAAGATGTTCTATTGAATGTTTCATACTACTCATATACCTGTCAAAATGAAGTTATTATGCTCTTTTTCCAGCCTGATGAAAAGGTTCTGTTTTATTTGTGTACGATTAAAAGCAAGATTACCTGTTTTTAATCGTACCTATTTTATTTATGAGATAAATTTGCAGCTGGAACCTCCTGACGCAAAGTGGAATTTAATTGCATAATACCAAGATCACCTGTTATTTTACGTCCTATAACTAAGCGAACTTGCATTAATTGAGTAATATTCGTTGTATCAAACTGATAAACAACCTTCACAGGTAGAGTAAGTACCCATTGATTTTCTTTTGCTTCATTGATTTGAACTGATCCATCCATTTGGCTAAGGGAAGTTAATTTTTGAGTTTTAAAAGTTTGTATATTGCCTGATTTATCTAATGCATTCTTAAATTCCATCCAACCATTCTCAGTATAACAAGCCTGTAGCTTCTGTAATTGCTCCTCTAAAGAGTTAGAGCTAAAATTAAACGATTGCATTACAGCATGCTCCGCCCAACTAATAATAAACGCTTGTTCAAGTTTTGTTGTTTCGGCAGGAATTTTATAATTACAATCTATGGGTGCTGTATTTTTTTGTTGTTCTACAAATATAGATTGACTATTTTGAGCATAATCCGCTCGCTGTTTTTGCTCGCTTATCATCGTCGCGTTATTAGCGGAAGAAAGCTTAGTCCTATGTTCTGATAAAAAAACATCACTAGGTGTAGTCTTCATCTGGGTAATTTCAAGCCCACCGCCTGCCTTTCGTTCTATGACTAAATGAACATTAAGGGGCTTAGTAATGTTATCCCCCTCACTTTGATAGACAATCTGTACAGGTAACGTCATATCCCATTGATTGTTTTGAGTTTCAACAAGCCGAGGCTCACTATTTTTTTGGCTTTTCAAAGTAAGTTCTTTCGTTTGAATCACTTTAGCATTCTTGATTTTATCCAAAGCAACGGCCAAGGTATTCAGGCATTGATCCATAGAATACGGTACTACTTTCTGCAGTTGTTCTGCCAGAATATCTGATTTGAAATCAAAAAGATCAGGGCTGTTTTTTTTGATTTTATTAGTGCTAAAAAGGCTATCCAAAGTCGCGGTTTCAGCAAGTTGTTGCTGATGATTAAGAACCCTGTATGCTATTTGATTTGGTCCGGTCTGCTTATTTTGATACTCTGGATAAGGTTGTCGCCCCTCAAGAGGCGGCACCTGTCTTTTAGTATTGATCTGGTACATTTTCGCAAGTGAACTAGCCGAATTCGGAATAGAATAACTCTCAGATGAAGGAATTCTTATTGATTTAGTAAATAAAGAAACAACAAATGGCACTACACTCCTCTTAACGCCCTCAACCCCGCCTGTCTTTTTATTAAGAATACCTGAATAAACACTTTGTATGCCTTCTTTGACTAGGCTAACTTGGTAGGAGACAGGAGCAAGGCGCGGTATTGCAATCATTTGCGTAATGCCTAAATTAAACGCACTCCTCCAACCTATAGTGAGATAAATACTAAGAAAATGAACGGCTGTTTCTTGATCATTTTTATAAATAACTTTTATCGGCACTACTAGTTTCCATTGCGTTTCGCTTGCTTCTATCAGCTCTGGTCGACCATCTAACTGGCTACTCATGTAAAGACTATGAGTTTTGAGCTCTTTGAGATTACCTGATTCCTGCTGTGCATTAATAAACGCATTCCACCCTTTGTTAGTGTAACATGAACGCAATCTCGACATTTGCATGTCTATAGAAGAAGGATTGAAATTAAAAGATTCAATTACTGCATATTTTGCCCAGTTTATGACAACATCATGCTCCATTTTATCAATTTCAGCAGAAATTCTATAATCACAATTAATAACATTAGTTTTTTGAGAGTCTCGTAATATATTCAATGCCGAAGAGGCAATATCCGCGGCTTGTGCGGTGGCTGAATGAATACAGAGCACATTTAATAATACACCACAAAATATTTTTTTCCTCATGAAATAACTTCCCTATTTATTTCTGGCAATTATAAGAGAATACACTAACTAATGAATTGTTTGTTGCACCATTATTTGTATATTATTTTTAAGTACTTATTTGTTGTACATCAATAGTCTCATAAGATTTATAAATATAACCGTCCTGAGACAATAATACCGCTATAGGTCGAGTTGCATCAAAATGAGCAAATATTATCATCATCATTACGGTGATGGGAACTGATAAAAACATTCCTAAAATTCCCCAAATAGCACCCCAGACACTCAAGGCAATTAAAATCACTAGGGGGCTTAAGTTTAATGACTTACTGAGCAGTCGTGGTTCTAGAAAATTACCTACCACAAATTGCACCGCTATAATTCCTGAAGTCACCTCCAAAAAGGGTACCCAATTTTGGAACTGAACTAAGGCTAAAGCAGCAGGGAAAGCAGTTGCCACTATTGCCCCGATGTTAGGAATATAATTTAAAAAGAAAATCAGTAAAGCCCAAAATTCAGAAAAATCCAATCCTACCCAATTCATAATAAGCCAACTGGATATCGAAGTAAGTAAACTTAATGCAGTTTTAATACCCAAGTAAGTTTGAGTATCTTTGGTAATATGAGAGATAATATTATTAACTAGTTTTCTATGTTCCTCCTTGCGAAAGAGCACATCCATTTTTTGCGTAAAATAATGCTGCTCAACAAAAAGAAAAACTACATACAAAGAAATTAACACCGCTGAGCTGGTTATAGTAGTAAATACGCCATAAATGTTGACCAGCATATTCTGGATACTCAAATTTTTAATGATATAGTTAAAATCAAAAAATCCTTTTATATGATAACGTTGATCCACATTATTAAAAATTGCGAGTAAATTTTCCTGGTAACGAGGAGAAGCGTCTATCACTTCATTCACATTATTCGTGATAATGTAAATTAAAATTCTGATAAAAATGGCCACAACAAATAAAGATAAAATCATGCTAAGCCACTTGGGTAAATGGATATCCACTAACGGAATGGTTCTCATGCCACTGTTAATGGTATTTAACAAATGCCAAAGGAAAATGGACATGACCAATGGAATTAATAACCCACGCCCTGCTATCAATAAAGAGCCGGTTATCCAAACTAAGATCAAACCTGCCGCAAATGAAATAATGCGATTCATGCAATATCACTCCCTCAGTTCGCAACGAAGATATTTTCCTGCTATTATTAAATTTTTATTTTAAAAATAATATAGTGCTGTCCAACTCTTGTGAATCATTAGCTGGTGTAGGCCCAACACTTGCAGCTAAATTGGCTAAATGTGGCATTCTTACAGTACAAGACTTGCTCTTCCACCTGCCCTATCGCTATCAAGATAGAACTAGAATAACACCAATTCAAGATCTACGCTCCAATGATTGGTGTGTTATCAGTGGTCGAGTATGTAAAACAGAAATTAAATACGGTAAAAAAATGATGTTGAACTGTTTTGTGGAGGATAAAACAGGAATTATAAAGCTTCGTTTTTTTCATTTTAACAAACAACAAGTCGCTGCTTTAAATAAAAGTGAACGTATTCATGCCTTTGGTGAAGTACGCGAGTTCAACAATCATTTAGAAATCATTCATCCTGAATATCAATTGCTTGATCACGATGCAGATTGTATCGTTGATGAAACATTAACGCCTATTTACCCGACAACCCAAGGGTTAACTCAAACACGTTTGAGACAGTTGGTTAAAATTGCTCTTAAATACAGCGAAACCGAATTACATCAACTCGAGTGGATGAACGATAAGCAATTGAAAGACCATCAGTTCTATAATTTGCAAGAGGCGATCCAATTACTTCATAACCCTCCACCAGATACGTCTTTATATAGTTTGGAAACGGGTGAACACCCGGCGCTCAAACGTTTAGTATTTGATGAGCTATTAGCGCAGCGCTTAAGTCTACAATTTGCAAGACAATCGCGTCGCGAACTGCAAGCTCCAGCCATCCCCATCGAATATGAGCTCAATCAACGCTTTCTTGCATCACTTCCTTTTACCCTGACTCAAGCACAACAACGAGTCACAGGGGAAATCAATGATGATCTACATCAAGAAAAACCAATGCTACGTTTAGTACAAGGCGATGTTGGGTCAGGAAAAACGATTATTGCAGCTCTTGCTGCCCTACAAGTTATAGCTCATGGCTATCAAGTCGCCTTTATGGCGCCGACCGATTTATTAAGCGAGCAACATTTCTTTAACCTAGTCAACTGGCTTGAGCCACTAGGAATCAAGGTGCTACGACTTAGTGGTAAAATGAAAATCGCAGAACGCCGCTTGGCTCTTTCTGGTTTATTGGATAATAGCTGCCAATTAATCGTCGGTACCCACGCCATATTTCAAGAAGAAGTTCAATTTGCCCGCTTAGGCCTGGTTATTATTGATGAGCAACATCGGTTTGGAGTAGAACAGCGATTGCTATTACAACAAAAAGGACAAAGGGAGCAATTAACCCCTCATCAACTGTTAATGACCGCTACCCCCATTCCTCGAACCTTATCAATGACTCATTTTGCTCATTTGGATATATCAATCATTGATGAACTTCCTCCGGGACGATCCCCTATTATTACTGCTGTATTAAATCAAGATAAACGCGAGTCCATTATCGAACGATTAAAAGCCGCTATAGCCAGTGGTAAACAAGCGTATTGGGTTTGCACTTTAATTGAAGAATCAGAAAAATTACAATGCATGGCAGCCACTCATACCGCACAAACCTTACAAGAACAATTGACCTCTGCTCGTGTTGGACTGATACATGGACGAATGAAGGCTCTTGAAAAAGAAGCAACTATGGCTGCCTTTAAAGCGGGAGAAATAGATTTATTAGTAGCAACCACGGTCATTGAAGTTGGAGTCGACGTTCCTAATGCCAGTTTAATGATTATAGAAAATGCCGAACGATTAGGTTTATCTCAACTACATCAATTACGAGGCCGAGTGGGAAGAGGCTCTACCCAATCCCATTGTCTCCTACTATATCAATCACCCCTGTCATTGCAAGGAACGGAACGATTGAAAATTATGCGTTCAACTAACGATGGATTCATTATTTCTGAAAAAGATTTAGAACTTCGAGGTGCCGGGGAGCTACTAGGAACCAAACAGGCTGGATACAAACAATTTAAATTAGCTAATTTACAGCGTGACAAGGCTCTTTTACCGCTACTTCCACCCATTGCGAAACAATTAGCTCAGGCAGCACCAGAGATTGCACGAGCCATAACGCAACGCTGGTTGGGTGATTTTGAACAATTTTTACAAGGATAAAAAATATTTGCGGAATATCGAAAGTCAAGACTGTTTTTTATTTATTTCTTTGTTACTATACCCAAGATCAAACGCTCCATCATCTATTCACTTCTTGTGGATAACTTTATAGTACATAAAAGTTATTATGCTCATTTATCCCTCTATTTTTTTTCAACTCATTGACAGTAAAGGGTTATCTTCAATTTTTATAAAAATACTCAAAAATACTTTATCCACAAAAACTGTGGATAACTCTGTGTGCAAAAGAAAAAGCTCTTTGTAAAATCAGCGTATTTTCACCTGGTCTAGAACTTACCAAGCTGTTCCGCACATTTTGAAATCTTAACTCTGTTGTATTGTTATCCTATTAACTTAACGTGAGTGTAGGATAAGAGTTGTAGCCTGGGTTACGCTAACGGCTACATTTTCTCGCCCCGCAGCTTGCCACAAATATGGAAACACAAGATAAAATCCAGAAAAACCACCATCTTCTATCTACATCACAAAACTTTTAACTGAGATTTTCAATTGAAAATGATATTATTTTAGTGCAATCAATTTGTAGTATTTAAACTGGCAAAGGATTAACAATGACGCAACACGATAGGTATTGGCAGGCCAAAAAAGTGACCTTGATTGGAGCCATTGTAAATGCTCTTCTGGGCCTAATTAAATTAATTGGTGGTTATATATTTCATTCCCATGCTTTAGTTGCTGATGGAGTACATTCCTTTTCCGACCTGTTTACTGATGTGATGGTTTTATTTGCATCTAAATACGGCAGTCTTGATGCAGATGACACTCATCCTTATGGCCATCAACGTATAGAAACAGCAGCGACCCTGTTATTATCCCTACTGCTTATCTTGGCAGGTATTGGCATTGCCTGGGACTCAATTGATGAGCTAATCCAATCTAATGTCACTATGCCTGGTTGGCTATCCCTACCGGTGATTTGTATTTCCATTCTCGCCAATGAAACATTATTTCATTACACACGTCATATCGGTAATCGCATTAACTCACAATTAATTATTGCCAATGCCTGGCATCATCGCTCTGATGCCGCATCATCCATAGTAGTATTCATCGGATTAATTGGTAGCCTATATGGCTATGTTTATCTAGATGCCATAGCAGCGATCATAGTCGGTGTGATGATTATCAAAATGGGATATGACTACGGCTGGAATAGTGTAAAAGAACTGGTTGATACCGCGGTGGAACCAGAATTATTAGCGCAAATAGAGCACGTCATCCAAAATATAGCTGGGGTGCAAAAAATCCATCAATTACGTAGTCGATTTATGGGTAACGACGTATTAATCGATGTGCATATATTAGTATCCCCCAAAATATCTGTATCTGAAGGACATTACATAGCGCAGCACGTGCATAAGGCATTGGTTGATCAGATTGCCAGTGTCAAAGACGTCATTGTCCACGTAGATCCTGAAGATGATGAGATCAGTAGTCCATCTTTGCATTTACCCAGCAGGAAAGTCTTGCAGGAGCAATTACTGAATGAAGTACATATAGATTTCCCACAAATATTATTCTGGAATCTACATTACTTGGATGGGAAAATAAGTATAGACATAGCATGCGCCGAAGGGTTCACTCAATGGAAAGAATTACATAATCGGGTGATCTTAGCGTTGAAACTGCAAGTGGATATTGAAGAAGTACGCTTATTTAGTTTGCATGAGGTCATGCATCACTAAAAAATAAAACGATAACTTTTGTCGTCTTCCCCTCTCTTTGTCATCCAGAGCACAGCGAAGACCCTCCCAAATCAGGCAATTATTTGTCAATAAACATAAAATACTTGCTAAATGACGTATGTGAAAATAACATACATCTTTTAAAGCAGGAATAACTAATGCTCTCGGCTAGCAGTTTAAAAATATTATTTGGTTTTATCATCTTTATAGTCATTATAATGGCTGGCTGGTACCCATTCAAAAAACGTATTCGTGATGACAAGCACATTGATTTTCCTATAGGCGAAACTTTAGCTACCGGAGTTTTTTTAGGAGCAGCTTTACTGCATATGCTTCCTGAATCCAGTTCCCTATTTAAAATCATGGGATATCAATATCCTTTTGCTTTTATTATTGCAGGAGCAGTTTTTCTGATTTTTTTATGGTTCGAACATCTTGGTAAAGAACTCTATCACCATGATAATGCAGATCATCCTGCCTTTGCTATTTTGGCCTGGGCCATGCTCTCTGTTCATTCAGTCATGCTCGGAGCCGCATTAGGACTCGCGCACCACAACTCAATGATCATTATGCTGTTTTTAGCAATTATAACGCATAAATGGGCTGAGAGTTTTGCTATTGCCGTGCAATTAAACAAAAGCTCGATGAGTACTAATCAAAGCATGATATTTTTTCTCTTATTTAGTTTCATGACTCCGGTCGGGATTTATTTTGGCTGGTATTTTGGCCACGGGGTAGAAACTCACTCTATTTTTGATCCCATCTTACTCGCTGCTTCTGCAGGGACTTTTCTTTATTTGGGGACATTACATGGATTAGAACGCTGTGTTATGGTCGAGCGTTGTTGTAATCTGAGGGATTTCAGTTTTGTCATCATAGGATTTTTACTTATGGCATCGGTAGCTATCTATGTCTGATTTATTACAACAGCAACCGATCATTTTGGCTTCAGGATCAACTATTAGGTTCAAACTACTCACCTCTTTAGGTCTGCAATTTTTAGTAATTCCCTCGCATTGTGATGAAGGCGCAATAAAATTAAGCCATCAATCGGAAGACTTTGTTGATTTAGGCTTTACCTTGGCAACTAGCAAAGCATTGGATGTAAGCCAACGTTATCCAGAACACTTTATTATTGCCGCCGATCAACTCTGTGTTATCGGTAACAAATTACTTGATAAACCATTAAATCATCAAACCGCAATAGAGCATTTGCAATTACTCAGTGGGAAAAAGCACCAGCAAATTGCCTGCATCTGTATCGCCAAAGGCCATAAAATACTATGGCAAGGCCACGATATAGCTCATTTACTAATTCGTGATTTAAGCAAAAAAGAAATTGAAGCTTATGTACACAGTGAAATACCTTACCACAGCTGCGGCGCTTATCAGTTCGAAAGCCAAGGTAAATGGTTATTCAAAGAAGTCGAAGGAAAAGAAGACACCATACTCGGATTACCTCTTTTGCTACTGACTAATGCGCTTATGGAGCTTGGTGTAGTCCGATTTAAAAGTTAAACAAAAAATACTCTAACTCACACTTAGGATTTAAAATGCAAATTACCAAAATACAAGCGCGCGAAGTTTTAGACTCACGTGGAAATCCCACTGTCGAAGCAGACGTCACCTTAAAAAATGGAATTATAGGAAGAGCAAGTGTGCCTTCAGGGGCATCAACAGGAAGTCGCGAAGCCTGTGAGCTACGAGATAATGATCCTAAAAGATATGCAGGTAAAGGAGTTTTAAAGGCAGTTTCCCATGTAAATAATGAAATCAATAAGGCATTACACGGTTTTTCTATTGAAGATCAAGAAGGACTAGATCAACATTTATGTGAGTTAGATGGAACAGAAAATAAATCCCGTCTAGGAGCTAATGCGATTTTGGCTGTGTCTCTTGCCTGTGCCAGAGCCAAAGCGAATACGTTACAAATGCCGTTATATCTCTCACTAAATCAGGGTGAGTCTATGTCTATGCCTGTCCCCATGATGAATATTTTAAATGGTGGCGCTCATGCAGATAACAATGTGGATATTCAAGAGTTTATGATCATGCCCATAGGCGCAACTGATTTTTCAACTGCTTTGCAAATGGGAGCAGAAACATTCCATGTTCTAAAATCGGTATTAAAAAAACAAGGACTAAACACTGCTGTAGGAGATGAAGGGGGTTTTGCTCCTAATATACAATCCAACCGCCAAGCTCTAGATATATTAAGTGATGCTATTGAAAAAGCAGGATTTCGTTTAGGTAGTGACATGGTATTTGCCTTAGATGTCGCGGCTTCTGAACTTCATGAACATGATATTTACCATATGACTTCAGAAAATAAAAAATTCACTTCTAGTCAACTGATAGAATATTATGCTGATCTCGTCGCTAATTATCCTATAGTCAGTATCGAAGATGGTTTAGATGAGAAAGATTGGAGTGGATGGAAAGAGTTAACCTCTCGTTTGGGGAACAATATTCAGCTTGTTGGCGATGATTTATTTGTTACCAATCCCAAAATCCTGCAAGAAGGAATAGATCAAGGCGTAGCCAATGCTATCTTAATCAAAGTCAATCAAATAGGTACTTTAAGTGAGACAAGACAAGCCATAAAGCTTGCCCATCAAAATAAATACCGTTGTGTTATATCACATCGCTCTGGGGAAACAGAAGATTCATTTATCGCTGATCTTGCGGTTGCAACTGGTTGCGGACAAATCAAAACAGGATCTTTATGTCGCACGGATCGCACCGCAAAATACAACCAATTGTTGCGAATCAATGAGATAGCTAGCTTAGCTTATGCCGGTAAAGCTGCATTAAATAAACAAGTTATATGACAACACGCGAAAGTTAGCCGTCAAGTTAAAGTGCTCGGGCATCCGGACCACTAGTTAAGAGTGTCTGTGATGCACGGCTCTATCTTATCCGAAACCGACGTTACATTAATTCACAATTTAATAATGAATTAACTGCAACAGATATTGCTCCTAGCTGCAATAAGGTAATACAATAATCCTAGATACTATTAGAAATAGACTATCCTATGCGCCCTGTATTCATTATCTTGATTATTGCTTTAGTTGTTTTACAGCATAAGCTGTGGCTTGGTGATGGCAATTTACTGCAATTGATTAGTCTCGAAAGAAAACTTGACGAACACCGCAATGAAAATAACAAATTGGCCTCCCGCAATAGAGCTTTAGAAGCTGACATCAAAGAGCTAAAAAGTGGAGAGCAAGCCCTAGAAGAACAAGCACGATACGAATTGGGCATGATAAAAGAAGATGAAATTTATTATCAATTTGTGGATTAAACTGCCATCTAAAAAACACCCTATTTTCTTATGAGATTGTGACCAAGGGTTTCCTTGCTGAGACGCCGTGCCCTCTTAAGGAATAGGTTTTCCGTATCCGTTCAGGGAGTATGCTTGAATCTTGGTGGAAAGTCAGATTTGCGCCTGCACCGATAAATGCCTAATCAGTATGAAGGCATTTATCAGCGCATTGTTCGTTCAAGATGAACCAAATATGACTTTCCGATGAAACGGCGCAAACACTTACTTTATTTCATAGTAGCATTAAATTATCCTATCCCTGAATAGCAAAAGGCCCTGCACATCGAGGTCTTTTTGGATTTGCTCTACCTCTGGTATAAGTGGTGCTTTAACCGGAGTAAATAGCGTAAATTGGGCTTGATCCCCAAAAAAGCGGCCAACTGCATTAGTAGCACTAATCATCACGTTAACCAAAGATTTTAAAAGATTAGTTAAAAAGTCGCCCCAACCCAATTCTTTTTCCAACAAAGGCTTAGCACAATTTATTGCAGTAGTACAATAATCTATAAATACTGTTTTGGCTAAATCTATTTGCTCTTTGCTTAAGGCAGGATTGGCTCCTCTTTTGCTGATGTAACTGTCCATTGCGTTCCTTAACTGCTCGTTTAACTGTTCAGCTATTGCAATAACATTCTTATTTTGTTCAGGATTACTTCGTAACTCATTAATTTTTTTAGAGAATGTATCAAATATTCTCTTTAATAAATTATGTTCATTTAATGCTTTTCCTTTTGGTATAACTAAAATTTCCGACAATAGTTGATTTTTTTCTAATTTCTCAATCATATCTTCAGCAATTCTAAAGTCATCAATAAACTCTCCTCCTCGATTGTTCCTATACTTAACTACTTTATTGACCAGTTCATTAAAGGCATTATGCTCTCTAGGAATAGTTGCAGGTAGAACTTCCTGACGTCTCTCCCTAAGTCTTGCTAACCCGTTTTTAAGTTCGTCCAATGTTTCTGAGTCAGGGGCTTCTTTTTCAAGTTTAGGCACAACGGTTTCTTCTAAATAACGCAAGCAATTTAATCCCCACTTTATTGAATCTTTTAGAGGTCTAAAATGACCTGAAAATGCTTGACTCATCACATCGCGTAACGCAAGTATATGACCTTTAGCAGCGGCATTTTGTGCAAATTCATGTCCCCTTATATGGGGATCACACATAGTTACTAAATAAAGTGCATAAAACTCACCGCCAGTCTTTGCTTGTTCCCTAATCCTATTAAATAATTTAAATTGCTTGCGCAAAACCTCCTCTGTTACCATTGTCCCTTTCCATATACCACAGAGATCCATAGCAATATCTTCTAAGCTATCAGATCGTTCTTGTGTGTCTGAAGTTACCGATGTGGATGCATTAAGTTTGTCCAAGCGCTTCAATAATTTATCTAATTTATCGTTTTGATTTTTTAGAAATACATCAAAATAGTCATGTGTCTTATTACCATAATGATCGCTGTCACGTTCTTCTTTCGTTCTATTTATTTCTGGCATAAAAATACTCCTCTTAAATTAAAGATTTAAAAGCTCAATAGCTGGAAAATGGATCTGTAAACGGCTTTTTCTTAAATAAAGATAAGTCAGTGAAGGCTAGAAATTTCTTTATAGCTCATTTTTCTTTGATCAATTTCTTAAGTAATAGCACTTATATTTCCAATATTGATTATTTTATAATCAGAAACTCAAAATAACATCCGTTCTAAATACGGATAAATCAACTTTTTGAAGGATTAAATGGCCTCCTGTGAAATACGAGTTGAATTTACTTCCTTGCATAGGTAGAAGGGCAATAGACTTATATAGTTATCGAGAGCCCTATATGAGCGAATATTTTCAAAAAGAGTGCCGATGATCTCACCACTTAACTTAATTATAAACATATTAACCTCTATTAAGAACATGTTCGATGTGAAAATCAACTCAAGGTCGGACAACAAATTGTGGGACTTTATAAAAAGAATAATGGATGAGATTTTGTCGGGCTATTTGTAGCCCGGCAAGAGTTGAATGAAGGAGAAAAAGTTGCAAATGATGATGAGAGCCATTAAAACAGCCAAGATGCCTTACATTACACTGCGATAAAATCTATATTCTCAGGTGGCTCACTATTCCAAAGACTCAACACAAATCCGCCGCCACCGGAACCCGTCGGCTTTACAGCAATAGCTCCTTGATCAAATAACTGATTCATATGTTGTTGTAAACTCTCACTGACTAAACCCCATTGGTGAAAACAATCTGCAGCCTTATTCATGGCTTTTGCTAAACGTTCAATCGCATCAATACCACCTTGCTCTAAAGAGCTCTGGGCTTCTTGAGTTGCTTCAACCATTTGATTATCAATTTGTTGCGCCAATACAGGATCTTTATCCCATAAATTTTGTACCTGTTGGATGCAATGAGAAGTAATACCTATTTGATTACATGAAGATAAATACCAATGAGGATTAAGCGTTTGTTTTAAAGGAATACAATCGCCTCCCTTAAAGAAAACACCTTGTTGCGATGCTACCCCAGCGATATCCAAGCCGCTACTTTTGCCATGAAATAAATGTTCTAATTCTCGGGCAAACTCGCAGACTCTAGAATCATTTATCATATTTTGTGCACAGAACCAGCGACTCATAGCCACACAAAGTGCAGCAGAAGCCCCCATTCCAACACCAACAGGAATATTACTTTTCAAATGAAAATGGCCGCCGAGTTGATTGAGTGAGCGATCAAGTAATTGCATGCCTTGTTCGAGCACCCCCCAAAATAACAAATGCATGTCTGCACCACTAGATCCGGTATAGTCTGCACTTAAAGAACTGGGGCAGGCTTGATAACTTAAAGTAAGTTGTCGCTCTTTAATGGGGAATACTAAGGCTTCATGCCCTCTAATCACCGCATGTTCCCCTGCTAAAATCCATTTGCCATAAGTGGTCGTTTCAAAATCACAAAACATCATAATTACCAACTAAATAATCCGATTTAAATTGACGCTGCAGCTCTTCTTGGTCTGGTCTATATAATAAATGGATGTTTGGTCCTGCGTCCATAGTGACTATAGGGCCATCACCTTTTTCCCGCCATTGATCCTGCAAGATATTTAATACATTTACAGTCTCATCAGTCATATAAGTGAAGGGCTGTTCACAGCTACTAAATAGATTATGCATATCTTGAAATTCTTTCCAACATATTTCGTAAGCATTTCTCCAATCATTAGCCATGAATGCATTAAGTAAGGTTTTTAAATTTTCTTCCGCTCGATGGATTCTTGCAGAGTAGGAGCTACTACTCTTAACTCGCTGATGCGCTTCACTTGAAGAAACCAGCTTTTCTTTGTTACTAACTACTATGACCTGATGCAGTAACTTTTTATAAGGTAAATCTATAGCGGAGACTGAGTCCTGTTTCCACAGTGCCCAAGGAGAATAGAAGGAACGGCAGGAAGATCCTGATCCTAAACGACTTAATTGGGCTTGCTCATCAATTGAAGGTAGCGGTTTTTCTGTCAACTCACTCAGAGCAAGGGCCGCGCATTTAGTTAAAGCAGCAAAACTAGAGGCCGAACTAGCCAATCCACTGCTATGAGGGAAATTATTAGTAGACTGAATTAAAAAACCACCCTGATAATTGAAATAAGATTTCATTCGAGCTAAATGCTCAATGAATCTTTTTTGTCCTGTCGCAGAGAGCTTAAACTCGGTGCCACCAGGAATAATAAGGGATTCCCAAATGTCTTTTTTTCCAGGCAAAACCTCTAATTTTACCGTACTCAGTAAATTATTTAACGTATAGGACAACGAGGAATTTGCAGGAAGATTTGAATTTTCATCCGATTTTCCCATATATTTGATCAAAGCAATATTAGCGGGTGCTTGGGCTAACCAATGCATAAAGTTTCTCCTTGCCATCAATAAATTTCTTGTATCACTTCATCTTTTGCTTGTTGTTACAAGTATTCCTCTCATAAGTCGCTATTCGCAAACACTCGAACCTTAGCTTCAAGCGCAGTCCGTCAGTAATGCAAGAAATCTAGTGACCTGGCGCATCATTCCATAAAATTTTATGTAACTGTAACTGAAAACGAACAGATAACTTATCTTGGACTATCCAATTTGCAAGCTCAGCAGGAGCAAGCTGATTCCAGCTTGGTGAAAAAAGCAACTGAACGCGTTCGGACAAGCGATAGTCATTTATTATATTACAAGCCCACTCATAATCACTGCGGCTACATAAAACAAATTTAATTTGGTCATCGGGTTTTAGATAATCCAAATTAGCCAATAAGTTTTTATCAGACTCCATTGAGTCAGGAGTTTTTAAATCCATTACAACCATAACGCGTTTGTCTATCGCACTAATATCACGCGCTCCACTTGTTTCTATCGAAACGAAATATCCTGCATCACATAATCTTTTTAGTAATTCAATACAACCAGGTTGAGCTAAGGGTTCTCCCCCCGTAACACAAACGTATTTGCATTGGTAAGAGGCAACAGTATTCAATACATCATCCATCTCTTGTATTGCGCCGCCGCTAAATGCATAAGCAGTATCGCAGTACTGACACCGCAGAGGACATCCTGTCAAACGTACAAACACTGTTGGCAGCCCTACTGTAACAGACTCGCCCTGCAGAGAATGGAATATTTCTGTAATTCTTAATTGATTATTGAATTGTTTCATAAAGCTTTAATAGATTCCAATTTTGAATTGGCTAATTTAGCAGTGGAGGTACCTGGATAAGTTGAAACGACCTGTTGCAAACGCTTGACTGCTTCTTGTTTATTGCCATTTGCAGCATAAGCATAGCCCATTTTCAACAGGCTAGCCGCTGATTTACTTGACGAAGGAAATTGATTTAGTACTAAATCAAAATGTTCTATCGCTTTAGAATAATTCTTTTTAACTAGATATAATTCACCCAACCAATATTGCGCATTGGCAGTATAGCCACCTTTAGGGTATTTTTGCACAAAGGTTTGCATTGCACTAATTGCGTTATCATAACGCTTATTTTTTACCAACTCGTAAGCAGCCATATAGCTAATTTGTTCATCCGCTGGATTAGCTCTAGACACTGCAATTGCTGCTTGTGGTACCGCCGTTTTTGTTGCTGTTGGAGCAGCAGCAGTAGAAACTGGCTTAGCAGCAGGCATTTTGGCTCCTGAAGTCATCTCCACTGGAGATTTAGCTTGCGCTGTTTTAGCGCCATTGCTTCCTATACGTGCATCCAAATCTTTATAAAATGCAATTTGTTGTTGTTGCAATAATTTTAAATCATGCGCTTGCACTTCTAACTGACCACGTAATTCCTGAATATCTTTTTGCAAGGCTAATATTTTATCAATCAGCTTTGCATTATCACCCATATCATTACCGGTGTCGCTGCTTTGATCATCTCGAACAAGAGCGGGGCCATCATCAGACGGAGCATTATCCATCGAGTAATATTCATTCTGAGGACCATCCAATTGGCCATTTTCTATTTGAGGTCCATCATATTTAGGACGAGCAGCAGGTGATGCTTGCTGCTCGTCTATAATCGCAAAATTCTCACTATCGTCTATTACAGGTGCTTCTGACCAACCTATTACAGGGAGCATTAAAGTAAAACCTGCAGCGATAATGTGTTTTTTGCAATTAATCATCTTGTTGCCTCATAAGTAAACTCAACACGGCGATTTTGCGCGTGAGATGCATCATCATGTCCTAAATTAGCAGGACGCTCTTTTCCATAGCTAACAACACGTATTTGCTGTCTGCTTACACCAGCCATACGAAGAATGTCAGCTACAGTGTTAGCACGATGCTCACCAAGGGCAACGTTATATTCACGACTACCGCGTTCATCAGTATGTCCAGCAAGTAAAACGCGCGCGCCTGGATGTGATTTCAAATAATCAGCTTGTGCGTTAACTGAAGGTAAGTATTTAGGAGCCAAGTTACTGTCATCATAAGAGAACAGATACAGTTGATTGTGAGGAGCCTGAGTAGTATAAGACTCTCCAGGTTGTTGACCTGCAAAATGAGTCATATGACCCAAACCTTGAGCAGAAGCTTCTGCATCACTCGCAGCAGCGCCATCAGCACTACCCGGTGTTTTGGAACAAGCAGCAACCAATACAGCGCTTGCTACAAGCAGCCCCAATTTAGATAACGATCCGGCTTTCATCCTCAATCTCCTTTAGTTCTTTTTATTATTAAAATATATATATGATTATCATGGGGAGCCATTGTACAATTTATTTTATTTATTGGCTATTGCTTTACCACGCTTAGTGAGCGTTTTATCCTAGAAAGAAGAGTATCATTCATAGCAGGATTCTGGGTGTAATAGCCTTTTATGTCGGATCTGCCGGCCGTAACCCAGAATCGAAACCTAATTCGAGCCTTGATACCACATTATGCTGCGCCCCATCCACGCTACAATTTTATCTTAAGTTGGCGCCATTAGGTGAGCACTTACCTTGAGGCTAAGCTGTTTTTTCTCAATGGCTATGTGATATGACGAAATCAGCCACTATAGCCGTCAGCTGATGAGTCGCTTTATTGGCGGCGACAACACCACCATAAGGGGTGTCCGTAGGGCATGTAACGTGCTGAGTAATAATACGAGACCCCATCACTTTATTGTCAGCAACGCGAGTTAACACTATTTTAACAGTAACATCCATAACACTAGGCTTCTTTAAGAAATTTTGCTCTAGATTAAGCAATTGCGTGTCTAATCTATAGTCTGCCTCTACGTTATAAAGACTGGAAGCTACTGCGTAAAAATAGCCAGTACGCTGTAAGCTTTGTACTAATAAAGGATATAACATTTCGGCAGGTGGACTGGCCCACTCATTCTTAGCAAATGCTTCAATTTGATAAGGCTTTTTAACATAAAGCATTTGTTCCGTTTGATACCCTGCAACAGCCTCAGGCGCAGTGACTACGAGAGTCGCTGCTCTTGGTTTTGAGGTAAACTGCTTTGTGCTAAAGGCACTCAATTGATATTCATTGGTTGCTAAAGTTTTAACTGGTGAACAACCTACCAGTGATAGAATACCTATACTCAAGAAAACACTATTGAGAAGGCGCATCATTATTCTCCTGGTCCTGGTTTAGGTGGTGTTGTCCCCCGAATAACTACTGAAGGATTTTGACGCATTTCATTAGTAACTTTTTCAAGGTTAGCCGAAATAGCATTCAATCGTCGGAGCAAAATTACCGCTGGAGGCAGTGCTTGTTGTGACACTTTATCTAAAGTATTTTTTCCTGAAATCATTGTCTTGGAAACATTTTTTCCAGCCTGACTCATATCAGCAGCCAGCTTATTAAACTTAGTCACACCAACTTTTAACTCTTTTATTATTTCCGGGAAATCCTTACTCGCTTTAGCTGCATTGGCCAAAAATACATCCGCACTGTGTAAGGTTTGGTTTATATTTTCACTATCTTTAGCAATGACCCCAGTAACGCGATCAATGTTAGCTAAAGTATTTCTAATATGACGTGCGTTTTCATCATTAAATACTTGCTGAGCCTGGCCACTTACTTTGTTCACGCTCTCTGCGACTTCTTTTAAAATAGAATCTAATTGGTTAAATAAAGAAGGTTTCGCAGGTATTACAGGATAAGGCTCGCCAGGCATTTTTTGTATTGGCGTTAAATCTGCAGTACTTGCAGACAGCCCTACATAAGTGACCCCAGTAATACCTTGAGAGATCAAAGTAGCAGCAGTGCTGGTAGTAATTGGTGTGCCCTCTTCAATACTTAATGTAATCTCCACTTGACGTGGATCATTATTATTCAATTTAATTTTCTTAACAAAACCAACTTGAACGCCATTGTATTTAACTGGAGCATCCTGAGATAAACCTGCAGCTGACTCATGCAGGTAAACAGTATAGGAGTTATATTGCTTCTGATTGAAACCAACGGACAGCCATAAAGCGGTGGATAATAACCCTGCCGCTAAAAAAAGAACGACCAGTCCCACAATGGTATAGTTGGTTTTCGATTCCAAGTAAATAATCCCCTTATGTAAATAATTTGCTGTCTAAGTCACCTGAATGTCGTGAAGGATCTCTTACGAAGGCTTGGGGCCACAATTAGGAGATCCTTCGCTACGCTCAGGATGACAGCATTCTTTATGTCAATTTACTGAAATATTCAGCAATTAATGGATTTTTATTTTTCATTAAGTCGTTAATGGGTTCAACACTAAGAATTTTCCCATCGCCAACAAAAGCTACTCTATCGGTGGTATTTTTCAAAGATTGAATGTCATGACTGATCATAACGATAGTTAAGTTTAACGAATCTCTTAAAAAAACAACCAAATCATCAAAAAGTCTTGCTCCACGTGGATCTAATCCTGTAGTTGGTTCATCAAGAAATAACAATTCAGGATCCATAGCGATAGCACGTGCAGCAGCAGCTCTTCGCTGCATCCCTCCACTAAGTTCTGAAGGTAATTTACCAGCGGCTTCTTTAGGTAATCCAACTAACGCTATTTTTAACAACGCCAGCTCCCGCATAAACTCTGGTTCTAAACTAGTAAATTCCTGCATAGGAAACATTACATTTTCTAAAACGGTCAGGGCTGAAAATAAGGCGCTATGCTGAAAAAGCATTCCCCAGCGTCGCCTAAGCATTAATGCTTGATGCGGGCCAAGATCATGCACTTCTTCGCCAAATACTTTAATACTACCAGCGGTAGGTTTCAATAACATTAATAGGCTACGTAATATAGTAGTCTTCCCACTACCTGAGCCGCCAATGATAGCAAGTATCTCACCTTTTTCTACAGTTAGATTAACATCAGAATGAACCCATTGACCTCCTAAGAAGTTCTTCATCCCTTTAATTTCTATAACGGGCTCACTCATTTACAGTTTCATCCAACTATAAACTACAGAAAATGCGGCATCGGCAATAATAATTAAAAACAAGGCCTGTACCACGCTTTTAGTTGTTTGGCTTCCTATACTATCAGCACTTGCCTCAACTCTAAATCCCTGAAAACATCCTACTAGAGCAATTAAAATAGCAAAAGCTGGGGCTTTATATAAACCTAATAACATTTGAGAAAGACCAACCGAATCCTTCAAACGTATTAAAAAATCTTCAAAACTAATACCAAGCATGGACTTTGACATGATCATGGCACCCAGGACACTAAAAAGATCAGCCCAAAAGATTAATAAAGGAAAAACAATTAATAATCCCAATACCTTGGGTAACACCAATAATTCAGTAGGTGATAATCCCATGGTAAGCAAGGCATCAATTTCCTCATTAATTTTCATGCTTCCAATTTGTGCTGTAAAGGCTGAACTCGTTCGTCCTGCAACTATAATTGCGGTGATCAAAGGAGCAAATTCGCGAAAGATAGCCATACCAGAAAGATAGGCAATAAAAATATTCGCTCCGTAAGTTGCTAGTTGTAACCCCATTTGATAGGCTAGCACTACCCCTATTAAAAAAGACAATAAAGCAACTATAGGTAAAGCTTGAATCCCTGCAGAATGAATATTTGAAATAATACTGGCAAACTGAAAGCGACGCCAATTTCCCATTGCCTCAAATAGTTTGACACTGAGATCCCCAACAAGAATCACTATGCCATCGACCTGTATTAGTTTGTTTTCTGACTCTTTACCGATTTGATAAAGAACGCCTTCTCGAGGCGGCTCAGGAACTTGATAAGCCAATACATCTTTTTTTGACTCAATTAAATCAATTAATTTTTTTTGATTTTCGGAAAAATGAATTAATTCAACTTCATTGTTTTTTTGTTTTAGTTCTGCCATACAATTGATGAGAGCTAACGCACCTGCGCTATCAAAGGCACTGATTGACTCACCACTTATTGATAATTTTTGCTGTTGCGGAAGCTCACTTTTGCTAAATTTCTTAGATAAAGCTCCAAGCGCCTGAACAGTCCAGGAACCAGCGCATTGGAAACTATTATGTTCTTTTTCGAATGTAATTTGAGCTTCGCTTTGATTCATAGCTATTTTTTTAATAAATTGCTCTGTGATAGAGTTTCGACAGGGGTCTGATGAAGCATGTTACCATAATATTAGAGCTATTGTATAACTGACCGATTTTGCCTAAGAACAAGACATAAATGTCTCAAGAAGCGGGGGACAAAAGATACTGCTCTAATCTCAAATTGCAATCAGAGCAGCGATAAAATAAGGATAAATTAAGCACAAGGAGCAGTAGTAGCTCTCTCTATAGACTCGTCAAGGGTGGTTAGTCTGTTAGCAGAATCAGTCGCTAGTTTAAAGACTAAAGGGCTACCTTTAGCTAAAGCAGCAATACCATAAATGATTCCTCCGCTTAAAATAGCAGCCAATAAGTTAATTAATATTTCCTTCACGCCACGATGTGATTGCAATGTTTGGACGTGCTCACTTCCCTCATGCAAATAAGGTTTTGCTTGCGTTTTAAAGTCACCCAAACTCATTTGACCATAGGTATAACTATCATACAAACCACTTACACCTTTAATAATGCTATCTACCGCGTTTTTTGCCTTCTCATAATCAGCTAGTTTTTGTGGATCCACAGGAGGATTGTTTTGCAATAACGCGTGGATCTTTCCTGCAAATTCAGCACTCTTATCACGAAGGTTATCTAATTGTTTTTGGACTTCTTTTAAATCGTTTACCCTTACTAGATCTATTTTTAATTGAGGCTCAATGGCATGGGTTACAGAGTTATCCTCGATATCTTCCACAGAAACTCTAAGTATCGAAACACCGTTTGTCACAGAGGTTGTATTCTCAGTGGAAACAATATCATCAAATTTATCAATAAGGTCTTCGCTTGAGCTAAATGCTTGTTCTTCTTGTTCTGACTGCTCTTCTAAACGTCGTTTTTCACTTATTTTAGCGAGTTCTTTTTTGAATTGCTCATTCTTCTCTTGAAACAATATTTTAATTTGTTCATCTCTTGTTTTAAGTAACTGCATGTCTCTATTTTTAAATTGAGGATTGATTACAAACAATTGTAGAACGTGCTTTTTATGGTGATAATCTTTTTCAATATCTATCAATTTGTTAGCAGAATTACACTTCTCCAAAGCAGAGATTAAATCGCTTCTAACTAGTAACGCTTTTTTGTACCCTATTTTTTTATTTGCCGGCATGATAAATCCTTAAACCAATGAACAATTTCTGAGCGGATAGTACTCGTTTTTGGGGCACAAATCCATAAAAACAAGAAGAAAGTAAATGTAAAAAATAAACTATATTTGTAACACTTATGTTATTGAATTGATTCAATATTAATTATATTAGCAAATAAAAAGACAAGCGAATTATAAATAGCTCTCAACGACAAGAATAAAGGCATTTTAAAAATGCTCAAAGTGAAAGACAGCAGAGAGGAGAAAGTACACATGTCCAAACGCTACTGTCACATCGTAGTATGAAGCAAATATTAATTAACTTATTGGCTTTTATTTTAAGCGGGGGAATGATTTATGGTATTGCTGCTTTAGCTAAGCTACTGATTCTAGTGACAAGCTGAGCGAGCTTGGTAAGACCATAGAAGACCTCCCAGTTTCTGCTCCTACTGCATAAACCCATTATAATGCTTAAGCTGACTCCATTGATTGAACGCTTACCCTCAGGCAACACCTTTCATAAATTATTTATTAAAAATACTCTGTTGACAAATTAAGTGCATTTCACAACATCATGTGATATTATTTTACACAAATTGAATTTAATGTGGATTGGTAGGGATTAATTTAATCAATAGCTAAAAGTAATACCAAGGGTATATTATGGAAACAAAAACAGATAAATTAATCGTAGATAATAAAGTAGTAGAGGAAATGATTGCCACCGAACAATCATACAATCAAGCACTAACCTTATTAGCGGCAGCACTCAACATAAAAGAAATTGTAAAGGATAATCCATTTCTTCATGAACTTAAGATAACAATAAATATCCTCAAAAATATCTCCGATGATTTACTAAAACATGCTGCAAAAGCAGTTGATCCTCTTGTTACTGAAAGAGAGCATAAAGCCTACAGAGCACAGCGTCTGCAATTAATGCAAGCATTTTTTCTTGCTTACCAAAATTATTCATCTCTGTTTGAGCGCTATATAGATGAAAGTCGCAAGGATCCAGCGGCATTTATGTCCTTAGAAGACTTTTTAGCCACTCACTCCACTAGTAAACTCGATCTCGCCTCTTATCTTATACAACCTATTCAACGGGGTCCACGCTATTCATTATTGGTTAAAGAAACAAAAAGAATGAGCCAACATTTAACTCAAAACAATGTAGAAGAGTTTCTGAAATTAGAAGCGTTCATTAGTGAAAGTCTTTCTAAGGTTAACAAATATCTAACAGATACCTCCAAAACTAAGGCTCCACAAGATGATGGTTATTATCCTGGTAAACTGACTATCACCGCCGCTTCGGGTGTTTATAATTACTTATTTGCCTCTTCATCTGCGTCTGAGCCTGAACACAATGAAGAACCTATTCAAGACGAAAATGTACAGAAAGAACCTAAAAGAACCGGATATAGATTTGGTGATGGAGGCCGTTATTTATACAGCTTATTTACTAGTACAAAGCCAACTCAATCTGCCGAGGGACAGTCTTCCACCAAAGAGTCAATTGCCAATGATGCTCAGGAAGCTGAAGAGTTCGTTCTTATAGAAAAAATCGCTTCTGACGATGGCGAACATGGCGACGAAACAGAAGACGAGTCTACACCTCGACAGGCAAGAACGTTCTAAGTGAAATATATGGCCTTTATTAACTCCCATGTTTTAAGACATTAAGTTAATAAAGGTCATTTTTTATTATTAAAAAAAAGCTAATTCGCGCACCACCTTCGTTAATAACCAGAATTGCAAACGCTATTGTATTTGTATACAATCAAAACTAGTAATTATTCACTGAGGTTCTTACTGACATGCGCATTATCTCTCAATAAGCCCAAAACATGGGCGAATAAATCCCTGCCTAACCCATTGAGAGAGTGTGTATATGAGTCGTTTAATTCAACTAATTGACGTCAGTCTATATTTTAACGAAAAACTTTGTTTTGAAGAATTTAATTATCAGATTCACACTGGTGAGCGTATTGCTTTAATCGGTGATAATGGTTCTGGTAAAAGCAGTATGCTCAAAATCATTAAAAAACTTGCCCCTCCAAGTGATGGCCTGATTCACTATGCTGATGACCTGACTGTCGGCTATGTTCCTCAATTAATTGATCGCACCGACTCATCCAGTGGTGCAGAACGCTTTAATCAAGCCTTAACTCAAGCTTTAGCACAAAATCCTCAAGTACTTTTGCTTGATGAACCAACAAATCACTTAGATCAGAAAAATCGTCGCAACCTGATGCGCTTATTAGAACAATTTTGTGGTACTTTAATTATTGCTTCTCATGATGTTAACTTACTGCGCAATAATGAATTTTGTTTTTGGAATTTTAATCAACAAAAAATCGAACTCTATCAAGGATATTTCGATCATTACCAGCAACAAATGCGATTACAACGTGATGCTATTGAAACGAGAATAGAACATTTAAAACAACAAAAAAAACAAAGTCACCTCTCTCTGATGAAAGAACAGCAACGAGCAAAAAATTCACGATTAAAGGGAGAAAAATCAATTAAACAAGCCAAATGGCCTACTATTGTTTCTAAATCTAAAATGCTTCGATCTCAAGAAACAGAGGGGAAAAAGAAAAGGAAATTAGCCGAAGATAAAGAATTTTTAGTACATCAACTGCAAGAGATCAATATAGTAGAAGAAATTACACCACAATTTGAACTCTCTCCATCAGCAAAAACGACTAAAGCGTTAGTCACTATTACTGAAGGAGTAGTTTCCTATGAACAGCAGGTCATATTGAAGTCTATTAATCTCAACATTACAGGTAACAGTCGATTAGCAATTTGTGGCGCTAATGGTTCGGGCAAGTCGACCCTTCTAAAAGCAATTATGGGAGATACATCCGTTAAAAAGGAAGGGTTGTGGATAACGCCAGCGCCTCAAGATATTGGCTATTTGGATCAACATTATCAATTATTAACGGAAACAGATAGCGTTTTGGACACTATAGAAGGATGCCGACCTGAGTGGACTCATGCTGAAATTCGCCACCACCTCAATCATTTTCTTTTCCGTAAAAATGAACAAGTCCATACTCTTATTTCTCAACTGTCAGGTGGAGAAAAAGCTCGCTTAACTCTAGCAAAAATTGCAGCAAAACCACCTAAGTTACTCATCCTCGATGAATTAACTAACAACCTTGATTTTAAAACCAGAAATCATGTGATTACCCTACTTAAAAATTATCCAGGGCCTTTTATAGTGGTTTCTCATGATAATGATTTTTTGCATCTTATTGATATTAATGGAACTTACCTGGTGTGAGTAAAAAACAATCTGCATGAAAAATTAAAGGCCAATTCTTGTTCTATAATCAATAGTAATGGAACAAAGAGAGGAGCTCAAAATGGACCATTGTATTTCTAAACATAAGCCGACATATAAACTAACAGCTGCTTTTTTTTTACTATTTTTAACATTATTCTTTGTGTCCCCTAGTCGTGCCGAATCAAGAGAAGTAAATACAACAAATTATACCCTCCCTAATATGCAACTTGCATATTATGGACACCATCACCGCCATTATTGGCGGCATCATCACTGGCGACGCCACCATTGGTGCCGTTACCATGCATGTTATCACAGACATTATAGACATTATTGGCGTTACTACTGATTCTTATCAGTATCCATGTTAGGAGAACATTCTTTAAATGCTTTATGAGCATTTAAAGAATTAATAGAGCAACACCACCAAGGAGCTAACGATGAACGTAAATTCTAATCTTTATAAAATTAAGTCCGTAGTTAAATTAACAGCATTCGGTTCCTTATTTGCTTGGGCTTTTATGTTCGCAACTCCAGCAAATGCTTCTTCTAAAGAAATAACACCCTCCCTCACCCCGACTACATCACTGCAGTTAGCTTATTACCAACCTCGAGCTGCTGCTGCCGCCAAAGCTGCTGCTGTGAAAAGACACCACCATCCTGTCCATAGACATCCTGTTCAGAGAAGATTTCATCGCTGATAATATGGGATCTACTTTATATTCACAGCGGTAGCAGTTTACAAAGATATTATTGAAGAATGTTATCACTGATATAGAGCATTTAAAGAACAGTAAAATTCGATAAATGCTCTAGTTTGAATCATGGTGCCCTTATTTAATAACAAATCGACAGACAAACAGATATATTCTGCCGAACACAAAAAAACTATCGGATTAATGGTTCTCTATACAATCACTTTCATATAGTTTGCCATGATAGTTTATGATAAAATGAGCTCTATTTTTCCCAAATCTAAAATTCAGCTATGGAAAACGACTACAGTCAATTTGAGCAACGAAAACGAGATCATATTGAACTCGCTTTAATGCCGGCCAATCAAAGCAGTGAACTAAACCCTTTTGATCAGTTTTCTTTGCTTCATGAAGCATTACCCGATGTTAATTTTAGTGAGATATCGATTCAAAGCCAACGCTTTAATAAAACGGTAGAAACACCATTTATTGTCAGCTCTATGACTGCCGGACATTCCAACTCAGTTAATATCAATAGTCGTTTGATAGAGGCCTGCGCTCAATCCGGTTGGGCTATGGGTGTTGGCTCACAACGACGAGAACTAACCGATAAGCAAGCTGCTTTTGAATGGGAGCCTTTGCGCCATCAATTTCCTAATGTGAGCCTATTCAGCAACCTTGGAATAGCACAGATAATTGATACTCCTATTTCAGCAATTCAACGTTTGGTTGACGCATTACAAGCTGAAGCATTAATTATTCACTGTAATCCTCTACAAGAATGTATTCAACCCGAAGGAACAACCGATTTTAAAGGGTGTTGGACGGCCTTAGACCTATTAGTTAAAACCATCCCTACCCCGGTTATTGTTAAAGAAACAGGTTGTGGCTTTTCAAAAAATACGTTGATTCGTTTAAATGATTTGGGAGTTGCTGCTGTCGATGTTAGTGGCGTGGGAGGAACTCACTGGGGACGAATAGAGGGCCATAGAGCAATTAATGATTCATTAAGACATAATGCGGCCAATACTTTTCGTAATTGGGGAATTGATACCTTACGAAGCGTACAAAATGCAGCATCAATCAATCCTAACTTTGAAATTTGGGGCTCAGGAGGAGTAAGACATGGCTTGGATGCAGCAAAACTATTTGCTTTAGGCGCTTCAACAGTAGGGTTTGCTAAACCCATGCTTGAAGCTGCTTTAGAATCATCCCTGCATGTTCTTAATAAAATGCAGGTAATAGAATATGAATTAAAAACCGCCATGTTCTGTACAGGCAGTCGTGTACTTAGCGATTTAAAGGAGAAGGCATGTCCATAGCTTCTAATGCGGAACAGTTATTTAGTGGCTTTTCAAAGCTTTCACGCGAAGAGCGATTCCAAAGATTATTAGCTTTAGGCGCTATCACGCCCGAGGATATTAATTTTCTCAAGCAAGGTGGTATCAAAAACTCAAATCTGGCTGAAAAGTTAATAGAAAATGTTATAGGCTATTTTCAACTTCCTTTAGGAGTAGCCACCAACTTTAATATCGATGGTCATGACTACGTTGTTCCCTTAGCCGTTGAAGAAACATCGATTATTGCTGCTTTATCCAAATCAGCAAAGTGGATAAGACAACACGGCGAAATAAAAACTTGGGTTGAAGGCGATTGTATTCTTGGGCAAATTCAATTGGCCAAAATCAATGATTTTGAACAATTTTCCCGTATTTTCAATGAAAATCGCTTATATCTTATAGAAAAAGCCAATGAAGATGTAGCCGCTACTATGGTCAAACGTGGCGGTGGCGTTAAAGATTTGCAACTACGCCATATAAAAAGAGAAGATGGCCATGATATGGCAGTGATTCATCTGACTATGGATAGTTGTGATGCCATGGGTGCCAATATTATTAATCAAGTTCTTGAATATTTGAAGACCCCCATTGAGCAAATAGCCGGTGAAGAAGTCACCATGTGCATTTTATCTAATTTAAATGATCAGAAACTGACAACAGCACAAGTGACTATCCGTAATATTGCTCCAGAATTAGGCCATAAATTACAGGAAGCCTCATTATTCGCGGAAATGGATCCTTACAGAGCTGCTACTCACAATAAAGGAGTAATGAATGGCATTGATCCAGTACTCATTGCCACGGGTAATGACTGGCGTGCTGTAGAAGCGGGAATACATGCATACGCCGCACGTAGCGGCCAATATAGAGCCATTACGCGTTGGCGTTATCAAAATGAGACGCTCACAGGGGAGTTAACTGCGCCAATTATTGTAGGCACCGTAGGTGGTGTTACTTCCCTACACCCTACCGCGAAAATGTGTTTACGTATGATGAACATTAGCTCAGCAAACCAACTATCTCGAATCATTGCCGCGGTCGGACTGGTTCAGAATTTAGGTGCAATTAGAGCCTTATGCACTGATGGTATTATTCAAGGACACATGAAATTACACATTGATAATCTTCTTTTAGTTACTGGAGCAGATGAAAATGAGATCCCTGTGCTAAAAGAACGTCTACAAAAATGGCTTGATTTAAATAAAAGAGTCAGTGTAAATAATGCTCATGATTTATTAGCTGAAATCAGACAAACATCGATTGCGATATGAAGTGGGAAATACCAGCAAAGACTTTTTTATTAGGTGAATATGCTGCTGTTGCTGAATCCTCGGCTATTATTTTAACGACAGCCCCTTGTTTCGAATTAACACTAATAGATTCTGATCAATTAATTGATATTCATCCCGAATCGCCAGCCGGTCTTTGGTGGCGACAAAAAAAACATTCGGACAAAGGCTTATCTTGGCATGATCCCTATAAAGGACAAGGCGGTTTAGGTGCCTCTAGTGCTCAATTTCTGGGAAGCTATTTAGCTAGCTGCATGCTGCAAAGGCAAACGCCTGATCTTAACTCTATGCTTAAGGCTTATTATCAATCGTCATGGTCTGGTACAGGATTAAGGCCAAGTGGCTATGACGTCATTGCCCAGTCGCAAGCTGGCTGTGTTTATATAAATAAGCAGAAAAAAATAGTACAGTCTTATAATTGGCCATTTGCAGATCTTTCTTTTCTACTGCTCCATACGCAAATGAAACTTGCAACCCACCATCACCTTCAAGCCGCAACACTTCCAAGCCAGATAGAGCAACTATCTGCTATCGCCGATGAAGCCCAACAAGCATTTGACCGAATAGATGGCCAACAACTCATCAATGCCGTTAATAATTATCATCAACAACTCAATGACCTAAATCTAGTTGCTCAGCACAGTCTTGAATTCATTAATCAATTAAAAGCTTATCCTGAAGTGTTAGCCGTCAAAGGCTGCGGCGCCATGGGGGCTGATGTGCTTCTGGTAATCACTGCGCGTAATGATATTTTTGCTCTACAAGAGAAATTGCATGCACAAAAATGGACTTTACTAGCTACAGAAAAAAATATTTTTGACTACAATAAAAAAGCGCTCATTGCTAATAATTTATAATTGAGAATAGCTTATAATTGATTCAGTCTGATTATTTAAAAAATAATCGATAAAAACACTTGAATTTTTGTGCTAATCCGGTATCATTTCAACCTCTTTAGGGCCGTTAGCTCAGGTGGTAGAGCAGGAGGCTTTTAACCTCTGTGTCATAAGTTCGAATCTTATACGGCCCACCAGAATTTTAAAGTCTGGATACCACATAGTCTGTATGATGTAGTTTTAAAAAAATTACCCTTTAAGGGGCCGTTAGCTCAGGTGGTAGAGCAGGAGGCTTTTAACCTCTGTGTCATAAGTTCGAATCTTATACGGCCCACCATTTTGGTCTTTCTTCTGTAAGGCCAAAAATTGAAGCAAAAAAATTTACCAAATCCACACCCCATTGCGCTCGTAGCTCAGCTGGATAGAGTACTTGGCTTCGAACCAAGGTGTCGGGGGTTCGAGTCCCTCCGAGCGCACCATTTAAACCCTTTAAAATCAGGTAGTTAACGGTTACCTGGATCGAAACGTGCCGTAAAAACCAAGTTACAGTGACGAAAACGTGCCAGAATTTTTTGTAATTCTTTCCGCTGCCACCTTTAAATGGTCACTTGAAAGATGCGCGTAACGTAACACCATTTCATATTCTGACCATCCACCTAATTGCTGTAATTCTTGCAATGAGGTACCATTTTGCACATGCCAACTTGCCCAAGTGTGACGCAAGTCATGCCAACGAAAATCTTTGATTCCTGCCCGAACCAACGCTTTTTGCCAAGCATGATTATTACATCGCGTAACAGGCTTACCAAAATAGGTAAATACAAATGAGGGGTGTAGGCCCTTTTGTTTTTCTATAATTGCAATTGCCTGAGAGTTTAAAGGAACAGGGATCGCCTTCTTTGTTTTAGATTGATCAGGGTGAATGAGTGCATGTTTTCTAATTAAATCGACTTCACTCCACTGCAACTTAGTAACATTAGATTGGCGTAAACCAGTTGCTAAAGTAAAAGCGGCCATATCTTTCAAATGATTTGGTAGCTCCTGAAGCAATTTACCAGCCTGTCCGCTGCTCAACCAACGTATACGCTTATTTTCAACTTTTCTCATTCTGAATAATGGCATGGTGTTTATCCACTGCCATTCCTTATGAGCTTTGTTTAAAATAGCACGTATAATTTCCAACATTCGGTTGACCGTCGTTGGAGTAACATTAGTCCGCTCTTTTTCTTGCGCAATAAATTCAATTAATTCGGCGTTAATTTCATCTAACGTTTTCTGGCCAAGATAAGGGTCCAGAAAGGCCAAATGAAATTTATCCGTAACTAAACTTCGTTTATGCGCTGATTCCTCTAACCATCGCACAACAGCATCTACCCACGATTTCTGTTGGGGTAATTTGGTATGCTTGTTACTCCATAGATCTTGTAGAAAATTATCATGGAATTGTTGCGCTTGTTGTTTTACTTTAGTCCTAGTGCTTCTGCGTATACGCTTGTCACCGAAGGTGACGTCGATCCACCAGAACCCATTTTTTTTCGTGAGTGCCATTTATTATCTCCTATATCGACACCCCACGATGCATCGCAAGTAGAGTACTTGTTTCGCATATACATCGCAAGATCTTGTTCTATAAAACGCCAACCTCGCCCTATCTTTACTCCAGGTAGTTCACCTGATGCAGCCATTCGTCGGATAGTTTCCCTGTGGGCGCCTAGAAACTTTGAAGCCTCTTCAATATTAAAAGTATTCATAAGCAACCCCATTTATAACCCTGGTGCACATATTGTTTATTAGTATTGAGTTCAAGAATTAAATGATAAAGCCTCACAAGATCCCGTTCGCAATATAGATTAGTTGGCATTAACTCATCGAAATAAATAGAACGTAATTGTCTTATTGAGCAATTTAGTAAAGCAGCAATGTCTTTTAGAGTATAGTTAGTTGACTCTAATAGATAATTAATGATGTTCTTACAGATTTGTAGCCTAAAGTTATTTTCCACAACGAATACTCCTTTTCAACTTATTCTGTAAATAGCTACAGAAAACGCCTAAGCATATTTTTTATCTAAATCGGTTTGTTTATTTGTTACTGTTCATTCAACTTATGTGTATAATAAACGCTAGGTAAACAATACACACAAATATAAACGATAACGTTTATAATAAACAATTATGTTTATTTTGCAAGGTTTTTATATGGATATAAAATTAAAAATAGGGTTAAGAATTAAAGAGTCGCGAAAAAACAAAAAATTCACTGCAGTGCAGTTGGCTGAAGTCACTGGTTTTTCAGCGCAACGAATTAGTAATTGGGAACGAGGAACAAGAACGCCCAGGTTTAAAGATGCAGAAATACTCGGTAGTGCATTGGGTGTTTCTCCAACATGGTTATTATTTTTAGATATTGACCACAAACCTATGAAGGATCATCCCTTCCAAACGATCCCTATAATCAATGCCTCATCTAAAATTGAAGGTTATCTCCCAATACCTTCATCAATTCAAGACAACATAACGCATGATGATTTTGCTTTTATTGTGCACGATAAAAGTATGTCTCCTATTTATAATGCAGGTGACCTAGTTACTTTCTGTAAAGAAAAACAGAACCACTGCGATTTAGTACTGATTCATATTAACGCTACAGAAGAGAACTTATTTAGAAAAATAAGCTCAGAAGACAATACGTTTATATGCTCACCTATCAATCCGGACTGGCCACAAATTCGATTTGAATCAGCATCAATGTTTCAAATAATAGGTTGGGTAAAGAATGGGGCTAAAGTATTTTATTAA
Organism: Legionella fallonii LLAP-10; assembly: GCF_000953135.1. Lineage (NCBI taxonomy): Bacteria > Pseudomonadati > Pseudomonadota > Gammaproteobacteria > Legionellales > Legionellaceae > Legionella > Legionella fallonii. The sequence continues at coordinate 2,524,842 of NZ_LN614827.1, forward strand.
TTAATGAATAAAGAATTTCCTATCTTTACAATCATTAAGATCTCATCATTTGAAAACCCCTTTTTCAGAACAAGCTTATTTAAAGATATCCCAAATATATCGGATAATGTAACAAGATTGTGTTCTGTACTGCTTAAGATTGTATCAATAACCTGAGTCGCAATACGCTCTCCATTAATAACCTGTTCACTTACAATCTTCATGATTAAAATCCTTATTACGACAACAACAACGTACTTTACTTATTTGACAAGCTTGATTTGATTAGAGCATAATATGTTTGTCATTTATATCACTAAAATCTTTGGCAAATACGCATTTTAATTCAAAATAAAAAGCAACTTAATTAACAAAAAGACTAATATGGAATTTTGTAGGAATTTTACTAGAGTTTGTTGGGATGAAATTAGAGAGGAAGTAAAACGCTCTAATCCTGAGTTTTTTTTCTTAGTTGATGAAATTGCGCCAGGAAAAGATTTCCCACTATATGTTTTTAACTTTGGATATGGTGATTTAATTGGTGATTCTGAAACCTTTTATATTCCGCACCAAGGAAAGCTTCAAACTCTTAATAATTTTTCATCTCAAGAACCAATTACTAAAGACCTCTTTTATGGATTTCACAGTTGTCCATTAGGTCTTGTATTAGATAAGTGCTTTGAATGGTACTTAAGAGGTGATTCAGAAAATGAAACGCATCCTGTTTACATAGATAAGAAAGGGGATTTTTTTAACATTGGACATGTAACCCAGATAAAACCACTTAAACGATACTTGCCTAATGGCATACTGTCTGTAAAAGCTGGGGCACAAACCACTCTTGTAACACAAAACATTGGATGCAAAAGAAGCCATAATCGTCTTATTCGATCTGGAATTGATTGCACCATCCCCAATTCATACCATGATCACAGTGAATTCTTTAAACGAATTTACCAATCTTGCCCTTCTGAAAGTAAGTGGCGGGCCTCCATCGTTTACTTTTCTGAAAAATGGATAGAAAACATTGTTAATAATCCTGAGTGGATCAATATTAATAAATATTTCTTTAAATATTATCTACATTATTATGCTTACACCTACTATGGAGACTATTATCAACATATTTTTAGGGTTGTTTTTGATAAATCAAATTTAGAACGAGATTTTTTTATTCAAGATACCGCTAAATATATCTTTGAAATTCTCATAGGTGAAAAATATGGATTTTCGTTTACCAATACCGATGAGTTCTTGCCTGCATCATGGATAGCCTACGTTTTAAAAGACATTTATAAGCTAAAAACAGACCCCTCTATATTAATACCTAAAAAACATGTTGAAAAAAATCCGGTATATTTTTCCCTTCAACATCCTATTTTTAGACCATACCAAGGGTTGTCTAGAAAAAGAGCAACTCTAATTTCTGAGCTTGAAAATATAAAAATCGTTACAAATAAATATAAAGAATTATTTTCTTCTAGTCATGAAGAATGGGCTGATACAATTCTTGAAGAAAAGGCCAAAAAAGCTCAATTTCTTTATTACCATGGATTTGAGAATAAAAAAAATTGGCTTTCGGACATTGATAATTTATTCCAAAATGACTCTGGAGTGCATCATTTAAGTAATGACACTTTTTGTCAAGATGCGCCTTTTTTTAAAGGATGCATCTCAATAAACAGCTTCTAACCGCTGTGCTCTTTTAGAATTAAATACTAAGAAGGCACTCATGAAACAAAGCAAAGAAGATATTGTCCAAGCACTTTGGGCATTGAAATAATACATTGCTACTCCTGATATGAGAGGGCCAATCATCATGCCTAATGCATATGCGCTGCGCCACGCCCCTATACCTAGGCCACTGTGGTTAGAGCTTCCATATTGATGACATAATGCAACGGAGTACGCCATAAACAACATTTCACCAAGAGTGAATACTAAAAGCGAACAAAACATTCCTAGTATTGTAGAAGACAGGCCCATAGCAAACGTTGACGCCCCTAATAAAATACAGCCGATACAAGCAACTATATGTTTATTGAATCGCTCAATCCTTTTTGATAATTTTACTTGAAATAATGCGATTAAAATGGGATCGGTTGCGAAAAAAAATCCAATGATTAAAGAATTTCCTATTGTTTCGTTTAAGTGAATCCCTAGTACTGTTTTTTGTATCCCATAAGTTAAACCGATGCAAAATACTGAAAATAACATTGGAATAAGCGAGCTATAGACTGTCTCAATTTCTTCTTTATTACTGGGTTTTGCAGCCACATCCTGATTACTGATTTCTAATTTTAGAAAAATAACTATTGAAAACAATATCAAAGTAACGCCGACCAAAGTCATTGCTAATTTAAAATGATTTTGCGCTAAAAGCATTATCAAAACCATTGCCACAATACCACCAGTATTTTCCAGTGCATTTTTATAGGATTGGGCAATCGTTAAACTGTGATTGGTATTTTTTGAAATCTGCAAGAAAGATGAGTTACTGCAAGTGATGAACAAGTTGATCCCAAATCCCATTAACAATACAAAGACAACAGATAAATGAAAAGAACTCACTTTTGCTAGAATAACAAATGCGACGCCCATGAGTAAGAAACTTGCCCCAATTATACCCTTTGCTTGTGCTTTTCCCGTAACGTATCCACCACATATACTGCCCAAAATAGCTCCAATCCCCATTGAAAAGCCTAAGAAGCCTATATTTAATTTATTAAAATTTGTGCTTACACTAAAAAAATACGCAATATGGTAAGATAGGCCGCCTCCAATAGCCTCTATAAAAGAAAGAGCCAATAATAATTTACAAGTGACTGGTAAATCACTAAAAGAGAACCCTACTTTAGAAGAGCTGACTGTTGAGCTCATTGTAATCCCTCACATTAAATAAAAATTAGATACATCCACTAAACTATGCCACTTGATTTAATAACCTTAATGCATCAGAACTCGGCATTCGTTGTATTTTATCGGGAGGAATATACAAAGTAGACAGTGTTGTTAACTCTTGCCTATCAAGTTGCTCTAAATCAAATTCAGATATCTTTGGATGAGTACCAGGATAAAGAGCAGCTTCGTAAATAACCGCTTTTTTTTCTTTTTTATAGAGTTCGATTAATTTTTTTTTAATAAAATTAAGAGCCTCAAAATTGATTTTATTTGTTGGTAAACCCAGATTTCCAACCATACCAATCTGGTAAATTACTACATGAGAAGAAGGATCTACTACTTTATCATATAGAAGATATTCCGTAGCATCAAAGGATTGGATACCTCCAGATGCGGGATCAAACCTAAGATCGGCATATAAACAATCTTGAGTTGAAATACCAGGGCACACCACTGTTTTAATGCTATCACCAAGCATAGACAAAGCGAGCAAGCCAGGAGTAGCAAACACACATGGATGACCATATATAACAACACATAATGATCGTACATCTTCTATCGCGCTATGAATATATTGTGCAATATTATTATAAGCACTTTCTCTTGATTTAGAGTTAAAGTATATTTCATCCAGTGACTCTGATGATTTCGCTAATTTACGAATATAGCGCTCTAGCAAGGGTTCATTAACTAAGTAGATTACCTTATCACAAGTAGAAATATATCCTTTTGCTTCTTCTGTAATATGAGCTATTGTTTTAATTCCAGTACCAACTAACGCTACAACTTTCACTTAAATCCTTATTTGGTCACTGGAAAAACATGGCTCATATCCGGATACGGGATCACATGGCTCATATCCGAAAAATTCTTTTTATCAGTGATTAACTCCCTGATCTTATGTGTATCTGAGTTTTTATATGATTCAACCAAGCTTTTACTTAAAACCCAATCCTCTAAAGCCACTGTATCAAGGAGTGGATTTTTCACCAATGCCTCAACTGCATCTAATAATTCCATAGTCCCTCCAAAATTTGGCAATCAAAATTTTGCACTATTTATTTTATAAAAATTTAAATCATTATCCTATCAAAAATCAATCATTATCAAGAAATCTTTTATTTCAAATAACATGTCAGTGCATAGAATATCATTACGGATTGACTCATATTATTCCACAAATGTATGTTTTTTTGAACACAAATTATTTTGCGCTTGCCTCAATGTCTACGGTTTTTTTACTTCCTAAATTATTTAATGTTATCCTCCTCAATCATATGATAATAATCAATAAGGACTCTATTTGACGAGTTTACAGATAATATCCCATTTTTTTCCATTTTTTTGGCCGAAAAATAATTTTAAAAAAAAGTTTCGGGTCATATTTTCATTATTTTTGGTTTTCACAACACTCGCCTTAAATTTAATTGTACCCATTTTTTTTAAAGATATAGTAACTGCATTATCCGGTACGATAAGGACATCGAGCATGATGATTATCTCGCTGATCTGCTGTTATGGATTACTCTGGATGCTGGCAAGATGCAGTGAAAAAATTCGCGAGATGCTTTCTTTTGTAAACATAAGTACAACAATTGCGGATTATAGTACTCATGTCTTTGCACACCTTCATGCTTTAAATTACAAATTTCATCTGGATAAGGAAACCGGAAAAATAACCAGCGCTATCAGTCGCGCACAGCTTGCAATCGCGATGCTTATCTCGAACATATTGTTTCGGATTGTGCCTGTTTTTTTAGAAATTCTCTTCGCTTTTTTAATCATTTGGCACTTCTATGGCTTAAGCTATGGCCTCTATCTAATTATTATTTTGGGAATCTATCTTGTTTTTAATGGACTCACTCAAAAAAAATCCACAGTCCTGCAAAAAAATTGTAGCATTGCTGAATTAAATGTAAGTTCCGCAATTACCGACAGCCTACTCAACACAGAAACTGTAAAATACTACAACAGTCAAACCGTAGAACATAAAAAAATAGACCAATTTTTACAAGAAAGCGTTCATGCAAATACAGCATTATTTAGTGGAAACGGTACATTTTTGGTGATACAAACACTCATTATTGCGGGGGGTCTTGCCTTTTTGTCCTATAAAGTAGGGTACCAAATTTTAATTGGACAGTTAAAAATTGGTGACTTTGTCCTGATTAATGGCTATTTATTACAGTTATTTGAACCTTTAAGCGAAGCTAGTGTGCGTTGGCGAGATACCAAAAATGATTTATCCAAAATAGAATATTCAGCCTATTTATTAGATCAAACCGATGAAGTTGAACAAGACCATCCTGATGCAAAACCTTTATTCATTACCGGCCCGCATGTTCACTTTAAAAACGTCACTTTCGGTTACCAACCAGAACACCCCATTTTAAAAAATGTAAGCTTCGAAGTTCCACCCGCAAAGATGACAGCTATTGTGGGACCCAGCGGATCGGGTAAATCAACGATTGCACGATTATTGCTGGGATTATTTGAAGTCACTCAGGGACAAATACTCATAGATGACCAGGATATTACTGCTGTGAGCAAGCATTCATTACGCCAACAAATCGGAATTGTTCCACAAGAAGTTCTACTCTTCAACAATACGTTGAGGTTTAATCTCTGCTACGGTGCTCTAAATATCTCCGAGCGTGAAATCAATAACGTAATCCAACTGGCGCACTTGGAAGAGATGGTAAAAAACCTCCCCAAAGGAATTGAAACCAACATCGGTGAAGGGGGTTTTAAATTATCAGGAGGAGAACGCCAGAGGATTGGAATAGCAAGATGTTTATTACGCAACCCGAGTATTTTGTTATTTGATGAAGCAACCGCATCGCTCGACACGCAGACTGAAAAAAATATCCAGGAAAATATTGAGGAAGTTACAAAACATACCACCAGTATAGTCATTGCACATCGTTTGAGTACGATTATTCATGCTGACAACATTCTTGTTTTACAAGACGGAGAAATCGTAGAAGCTGGAACGCATCAAGAATTAATCGAGAAAAAGGGATTATATTACTCCATGTGGAATAGCCAGCAGCAAAAGAGTGCATCATGATGAATGAAAGTTTACCCAGCATTAAAGAAACTATCTACTATCTTTGGCCTTGCGTTTGGACAAAGAACAGCCTAAGAGGAAAAATTCACGTTGTCTTGGCTCTCTTATTTATATTGATTTCCATTGCACTAAATTTGTGTGTCCCCATTTTTTTAAAAGAAGCCATTAATGCACTCTCTGGACATGCCCTATTTTTAAACAGCACCCCTTTAGTCATCATTCTGACTTATGCATCGGTTTGGGGTGCATCCAAAGCTTGTATCACCCTCAGTCAAGTAATAGCTTTTCCTGTAGAATTAGAAGGGGCGAGAAAATTTTGTTTAGAACTTTTTGATCACGTACAAGCGCTTTCCACAAAATTTCATAGAGAACGTAAATCAGGCGAAATTCTTACAATCATAGAACGTTCACACTCGTCTGCTGTTGATCTTATTGGTCGACCTATTGTGATGATATTGCCGGTTCTTATAGAAATAATTTTTGCTATGATTTTTTTGAGCTATTTTTATGATCTTTTTTTTGGATTGGTTCTATTGTTGATGCTGGTTTCTTATATCTTGCTAAGCTATTACACCGCTCAATGGATTGTAAAATGCAGAATGAAGCAAAACAATGAAGATGCATCTGCAAACGCCTATCTGGTGGAAAGCCTGTTGCATGCGGATACCGTGAAATATTTTAATACCCAACAGGATGAAATCAATACAGCTGCTCAAAAATCACAAGAAAAGGCCTGTGCAGATACTCGAGCATTAAATGCCGATGCAAAAATTCATCTTATGCAAAATGTCATTGTCGGTATGTGTGTTATTATTATGCTCTTACTTGCTGGCAGCCGAGTCATTGCAGGGAGCATGAATGTCGGAGATTTTGTACTGGTCCATGGCTATTTATTCATGTTCATGCTGCCATTATCCATGCTAGGCTATCGAATTCGTGTTACCCGAGATGATTTAGCTCGTTTTCAAACCGCGATTCAGTTGCTGAAAATTCCTATCGATATTCAAGACCAACCCAATGCCAGAACACTTAAGTACAAAGAAGGAAAAATCCAATTTGATCACGTCCATTTTACTTATAATGAACATCGAAAAATTCTTGATGACGTTAGCTTTATAGTTGAACCCGGTACCACTACTGCAATCGTTGGATCCTCAGGATCCGGCAAATCCACTCTCGCAAGATTAATCTTTCGGCTTTACGATTTGAATTCGGGGAGTATTCAGATTGATGGGCAAAATATTAGCAATATCCAACATGCATCACTCAGAGCAATACTCGGTATTGTTCCTCAGGAAACTGCTTTATTCAATGATACCTTAAGAAATAACCTGATATATGGAAATCCGCATGTCACTCATGATGAATTGGCGGATGCAATACAAGCAGTACATCTTGACAGGTTCGTGGCAAAACTGCCTGATGGGTTAGAAACCAGAGTTGGTGAGCGCGGATTAAAATTGTCTGGTGGCGAAAAACAGCGAGTGGCCATCGCTAGAATGCTGCTTAAAAAACCTAAAATTTTTATTTTTGATGAAGCAACATCTTCACTGGATATGAAAACAGAGAAAGACATTCAGACCTGTCTCAAACAGATATCGATCAACACAACAACACTTATTATTGCACATAGACTTTCTACAGTAACGCATGCAGATAATATTCTGGTACTCGCTAAAGGTGTGATTATTGAGCAAGGTACCCACAATGAACTACTAAATCAAAATGGTGCCTATGCTCAATTGTGGAAAGCTCAAAGTCAAAATAAAATTGACACAGGGTCTATTAATGGCTTTGTTCCTTAGCTCATTATCCTCCGAAAAATACCTCTATATTTTGAGGAGGATAATGCTTGGTTATGCTGTGACACCAATGGAGGCGGCATTATGAATATAAAACAAAACGACACATCAACCACTCCCCCTATTTTATATGGTACAGCATGGAAAGAAGATGACACAAAACGTTTGGTGCTCCAGGCACTCAACTCAGGATTTCGAGGGATTGATACTGCCAATCAACGTAGGCATTATTTTGAAGAAGCCGTGGGTGATGCAATTGATCAATTTTTAACAACTAGTCAAAAAACACGCAGTGATTTATTTCTACAAACAAAATTTACCTCTGTACATGGCCAAGATCATAGAAAACCTTATGATGAATTTGATTCATTGACCAACCAGGTCAAGCAATCCTTTGCAAGCTCACTAGAACATTTACAGACAGACTACATTGACGCCTATATACTTCATGGCCCTTCACTATCTCATGGAATAATCGATGCAGATTTAGAAATTTGGCAGGCCATGGAAGAGCTGGTGTGTAGTAGAAAGGTAAAGTTTCTCGGCATTTCTAACGTTAATATGGCACAAGTTGAAGAACTATATAGAAAAGTCTCTATAAAGCCGTCGTTTATACAAAATAGATGTTTCGCCATAACACAATGGGATCAAGACGTTAGGACATTTAGTCAAAAAAACAAGATTATCTATCAAGGATTTTCTTTGCTCACTGCGAATCAGCGGTATTTATTAAACCCTCACATGCAATCACTTGCTGTAAAATATGATAAAACCATCCCGCAAATTATATTTCGCTTTGCAAACCAAGTGGGGATATTGCCTTTAACCGGCACTACAAATCAACAACACATGGATAATGATTTAAACATATATGACTTTGAGCTTACACAAGAAGAAATTCAATATATAGAAAATATAGGATTATAAGTGAACCAATATGACCATTAAAATTGAAACACCAAGGATGCTTTTGCGTTTAATTAAGGATGAGGACTTAGATCAAGTTGCTCAGCTTCATGCAGACCGAGAAGTTAGAAAATTCTTTCCTGATGGAACACAAGATCGCGAGCAGACTAAGCGAAGAATAAAACAGATTATGAACCTTTATGGAGATAAAGGATTGCCTGGTTTTGTTATATTCAATAAGGTGACTCATGAATTCATTGGACGATGTGGATTTGGGCCAATTGAAACAGGGGAAATTGAAGTTGGATACCTTATTGTAAGAAAATTTTGGGGTATGGGTTATGCATCTGAAGCACTAGAGGCACTTCTTGAATGGAGTAAAATAAATATCAATTCTGATTATATTATTGCTTTTGCGCCACTCAAACATAGTGCATCACATCGAGTAATGGAGAAGTGTGGTATGGAATATTATAAAGATGAACTTGGTCATGGTGTTGAGTGTAAATTTTATCGTTCCAAAAATAAATAATTTATAAAACAGGTCAATTAGCATGACAAAAATTACAACAGATGAAGCCGCGTTAAAATTAGCTGTACTTATTGATGCTGATAATGCTCGAGCAGTTATTATTGATGGTCTTTTAACTGAGATTGCTGGTTATGGAGATGCTATCGTAAGGAGAATTTATGGCGATTTCACCTTACCATCTAGCGCACAATGGAAAAAGGTATTGCATAAATACGCTATAAAACCAGTACAGCAGTTTGCTTTTACTTCTGGAAAAAATGCAACAGATAGTGCACTTATTATTGATGCTATGGATCTACTTTATACGCATCGTTTTGGTGGTTTTTGTATCGTGTCAAGTGATAGTGATTTTACAAGTCTTGCTAACCGTATTCGTGAAGAAGGGTTGCAAGTTTTTGGATTTGGAGAAAAAAAAACACCAGAGGCATTTCGTAATGCCTGCAATAAATTTATTTTCACTGAAGTACTACGCCCTGTAGCACCACCTGATCAATTAATTAGCCAGTCAAAAAAGAGAAAGCAGCCTGTTAAACAAGCAAAAGCTAATGAACCCTCAGCACAAGAATTTCCAAAAGAATTTATTCTAGAAGCATTAAATAACTCATACGATGATACTGGTTGGGCATACATAGGAACATTTGGTGGCTATTTAACTAAGTTAAAACCAGACTTTGATTCCAGGCTTTATGGTTTCAAAAAGCTGAGTGATTTGGTTAAGGGAAAACCGGAGATTTTTGAAACGGAAGAACGAGTCAATCCTGGATCGAACACAAAAGTTTTATATTTACGTGGTAGACAAGAATAACGTGGAAATAATTAATGAATCTATTAGAAAAAATTGCAGCATTAGAAAATGAAGCTACTGAATTTGGTTTTCAGTGGGAAACGACCGATCAGATTATGACTCAAATCCAAAGTGAGTGTATTGAAGTCGATGAGCATTTAAAAGCAGGAATTAATGATAACTCATCTGCTTTGCAGGAAGAAATAGGTGACCTATTGCATGCCGTGTTTTCACTGTGTGTATTTTGTAAATTAGATCCCAAAGATACACTACAACAAACCTTAGAAAAATTTGAGCGGCGGCTTCGCGCTGTCAAAATGATTGCTCATGAAAAGAAACTCATTAATTTGGAAGGACACACTTTTGATGAGTTGATGTCTATCTGGAAACAAGCAAAGAATAGAGTGGGTTAAACCGGGAGATCATGGTGTAAATTGATAGCTAAAATTTAGATTCGGCATTAAATCACAAACACGCAATTGATCCGCGCTTAATAAAAAATAGTCAGATTCACATAAAACTTGATCTGAGAATTAATGAACAAGACAACTCTAAAAAAGAAAACAGCACACCTTTCGCAACTGGTTGCAGTATGTGTAACTCATTGTATTTATTGAGAATAAAGCCATATTTGCAAAGGGTGACTGCAAAATTTTAAATGTTGGCTAATTAGTAATCAAAAAGCAGTATGCAAATGTGCATCAAATTTGAATTTAATGTGCATATTGTCTGATGCAGATCTGCATACTACCAGTAGTAACCAGTTGAAATATATAGCCTAATATGATCTAATTGAAATTAGGGTTGGCGTGCACGGATGCATCAGCCAGACATCCAACATCATCGCAAAAAGAGGTTATATTATGGCTCGAATTACTGTTACCTTACCTGACAATCTCCATGAGCAAGTGCTTAAAATAGCTGGTAAAGAGAATGACTCGCTCTCTTATACGACAACAAGGCTTGTTGAAATTGGACTCATGGTCATGAGCAGCAAGGCTGAAAATAAAGACGAGAAAAAAGCCAGTGACATCGAAGAGTATTGCCAAAAATTAATTATTCAGATTAATGGAATTGTTAAAGAAATCGCCGTTGATAAATTTAATTTTGATAATGATAAAATCGCTCAAATTACCAATGACACCCTGAGCAAATTTAATAAGGTTAAAGGCATTCAACAGGAATCTTTATAATCATGAAATCTACAAATTAGATATGTCTGAACTCCTGTGATTCATTAATAAGATTCTTGCTTTGGATAATGGATCACATCGTGAAAAGAAGCATTTTCAGATGTGGTGTTTCGGTAGCCATGTGGTTGATGCGCATTGAACCGAATCCCCTCACCCTTGCATAAGGATTTCCAGATGCCATTTACTAAGAGCTCCATTGTCCCATCCACCACAATAACATGTTCAATAACACCATGCTCATGTGGCGGTGACAAATGCTCGCAGCCTGGTAATAATTCAATGACGAATAGTTCAAAATTTAATTCATTATCAAAAGGGAACAGCGGCATTATACGAATTTTTTCATCCATGGCATGAAGCTGTTGGGGTTGGCCTGCACGATAAATAGGGCTGTTAAAATCAGTACTAATATCCTCAATAAATGAAGAAAAAGATGTATGGAAACCACTGGCAATTTTCCATAGGGTTGCAATTGAGGGGCTAGACTCTTCACGTTCAATTTGCCCTAACATGGCTTTACTTACCCCTGTCTCTAACGCGGCTTTATCTAAACTCCATCCTCGATCGCGACGTAAGCCTTTTAAAGTTAGAGAAATGTGTTTGTTTATATCTTTCACTATTCACCTATTTTAGAAACATCTTGTGCGTTATGGCGCACAATGCTATTATAGCTAATTATGCGTTATAACGCACAAAATGTGAAGTTACAATGATTGGAGATGTATCATGTCAGAAGAGAAATTTAAAAATAAATTAGTGGCTGTTCTTAATAAAAGTATAGACAACGGTAAGGTAATGAATGCCTTAGCCCATATGTGTATTGCTTTAGGTTCTGCTATTGGTAAATCAGAATTACGTTTAACTGAATACAAAGATGCTGATGATGGTTCTCATCCATTCATTTCGGAAATACCTTTTATTATTCTCTCAGAGAATTCAAACAAAATTAGAAAGCTACGAAATGAAGCTATTGAGAATCATATCATTTGTAATGATTTTACTGACACGATGACCATTGGTACTTACAAAGAACAGATTGAAAGAACCTTACAAGTAAGCAATGAGGAGCTTATTTATTATGGCATTGTTTTATTTGGTGACTGGGATAGGGTAACTGAATTGACAAGAAAATTTTCTTTATGGAAATAATTTTTCTGAGGCTAATATGATTAATGAACATATGAAATTGAGTAATAGCGCAAAGATAGTACAAGATGTCTTGTTGAACAAAGGTTTAGCATTTGAAGTTGTAGAGCTATCATCTAGCACCCGCACTGCTAAAGATGCAGCTACTACAATAGGATGTGAAATAGCTCAAATTATCAAGTCACTGCTATTTCGTACAGAAAAAACTAATCGACCTATTTTAATTCTCGCTAGTGGTATAAATCGTGTAAATGAGAAAACAATTGAAAGATTAATCAGCGAAAAAATAATTAAAGCCGATGCAAATTTTACACGAGAAATAACAGGATTTGCGATCGGTGGTGTACCGCCAGTTGGGCACAAACAAACAATAAATAACATTTTTATAGATGAAGATTTGCTGAAATTTGATACATTATGGGCCGCAGCTGGAACGCCTAATGCCGTATTTTCTCTACATTCTAGTGATCTTGATGGGTTAACGGGTGGAAAAATAGTTTCAATTAAATAGGCGTGAACATGAGAAAAGTATTTTGGGATAATCCATATCAACGTAGCTTAACTACCAGTGTTTCATTAGTCAGTGCTAATCGTATTTTATTAGAAGAGACCATAGCATTTTCTTTTTCAGGGGGACAAGAAAGTGATAAAGCTTATATTAATGGCCTGGAAATCACTAATTCTGAAATAGAAGGCAACCTTATTTATTATACCCTTCCAGAAAAACACGGGCTTTCTGTTGGTGATAAAGTATTGATGGAAATCGATTGGCCTAGAAGATATAGGCTAATGCGCCTACATTTTGCTGCTGAGTTAGTTCTTGAGTTAGTGACACGAAAGTTAAGTATAGAAAAAATCGGCGCACATATTGCCGAAACCAAGGCCAGGATAGATTTCATTTATGACAAGAGCATTACTTCTATTTTAGACAGCTTATTGACTGAATATAATGTAATTATTGCAAAAAATGAGACAATTAAAACCGGATTTTCAGACGTTGAGAACCAAAGACGTTATTGGGAGATTGACGGCTTTTCCAAAGTTCCTTGCGGCGGGACGCATGTTAAATCGACTGCGGAAGTGGGTTATATCACTCTGAAGAGAGTTAACATTGGTGGCGGGAAAGAGCGAATTGAGATTAGGCTTGTAAATGACGGGATTAATTCCATAGAGCACTAATTAATTTAAAAAATCTCTTAAATTTGACAAAAACACCAAAAACCTCATAAAATTAACAGGTGATTTTATAATCAGTATAGGTTATGTTTTAAATGAACAGAATTAACAATAGCTTATTAAGTCGAGACTTAATAGCCGCTCTTAAAGCGGTAAGCTATTCTTTTGCTAAAATCACCACCTTCACCAATACCCCTTAGGGGTCTATTCGCCTGATCACACATATCTATTTTTCAAATCCAAATCTGTTTAGAACAATTAAAACAGATTGTATTTAGGTCCTTGGTGGAGATTATATAATGGAACAACACAAATCAGATAACAACGAATTATTAAAAATACGTCATTCATGTGAACATATTTTAATGGAAGCAATGGAGAAGTTATATCCTGGCATTATAAAAGCTTCGGGTCCAGCCACAGAAGATGGATTTTATTTTGATTTTGAATTACCTGAACGTCTTAGAGTATCCGAGGCCGATTTTCCAGTTATTGAACAGGAAATGCAGCACATTATCGATAAAAATCACTCTTTTCAGCGGAAAGAAATGAGCTTAGCAGAGGCCAGACATCTTTTTGAAAACAACGTATATAAACAAGAATGGCTTGATGAAATTGAAAAAAAGAATAGTATTCCATCTGTATATTGGACAGGTACACATGACAATGCATACTATGATTTATGTGCAGGGCCGCATGTTGAGCATACAAGAGAAATAAAAGCATTTAAACTCCTTTCTATCGCAGGTGCTTATTGGCGCGGCAATAGTAATAACAAAATGTTAGTACGACTCTATGGTACTGCATTTAAAACTCAAAAAGAGCTTAAGCACTATCTCTTTAATCGTGAAGAGGCTAAAAAACGTGATCATAGAAAACTTGGCAAAGAGTTGGGTTTATTCACATTTTCACCCGATTTGGTTGGACAAGGCCTCCCCTTATGGCTGCCTAAAGGAACTATTTTAAGAGATGAACTCGAGGGATGGGCACGACGAGTAGAAGCAGAGCATGGGTACCAACGTGTGGTAACTCCTATTATAGGAAAGGAAGCACTCTATAAATGCTCAGGTCATTTAGCTTATTTCAAAGAAGATATGTATGCTCCGATTACGATTGATGATGAACGCTATTATCTGCGTCCTATGAATTGCCCTCATCACCATCAAATCTATAAGAGCGATAAACGCTCCTATCGGGATCTTCCATTTCGCATTGCCGAATACGGCAATGCATTTCGATATGAGGCTAGTGGTGCTCTATCAGGATTGATGCGCACAAGGGGTTTTTGTCAAAATGATGCTCATATTTATTGCAGAGTCGATCAGGCCGAAGAAGAATTTGCGAATGTTTTAAGACTGTATCTCTATTATTTTAAAATATTAGGCATTCAAGATTACTATCTACGTCTTTCAAAGCCCGATTTGAGCCAAGGCGATAAATACATTAATAATCCTGAGCAATGGGAAAAAGCTCTAATTATAGTGCGCAAAGCAATGCAACAAGTAGACTTTCCTTTTGTTGAAGTAGACGGGGAGGCAGCATTTTATGGGCCTAAAGTAGATGTGCAGATCAAAAGTGCGATTGGCACGGAATACACTATTAGCACAAATCAATTGGATTTTTTGACTTCAGAGCGCTTTGATCTTAACTACGTTGGCGAAGACGGAGAATTACATCCAGTCTATGTAATACATCGTGCGCCACTAGGTTCTCATGAGCGGATGATAGCCTATCTTATTGAGCATTTTGCAGGGGCATTTCCTGTATGGTTATCTCCGACGCAAGCAATGATCGTATCTGTTTCAGATAAGCAGGTTGAGTACTGCACAAACATTTATAAACTTCTTTTGCAACATGGGATTAGAGTTGAGCTTAATTTAGCGAGTGAGACAATGAGCTATAAGATTCGAAGTGCTGTGATACAAAAAATTCCTTACATCGTGATAATCGGTGATCACGAGGCAACATCCCAAACAGTATCCATCAGAGATCGAAAGGGAGCTCAGAAGAGCAACTTGTCAGTAGATACATTTATTCAAGAAATGTGTAAGGTCATTAAGAGTAAATCACTTGAATTGTGGGATTAACTGATTAAAAACATTGGAATTAAGTAGATGAAGCCTTTTGTCCTCTTCAGGGGTGTAAGGCAATTAGTGAATCAACTTAATGGTACATTGGTTAAACTAAATGGGGTTAACTATGCAAAAAATAAATCTTAAAAACAAATTAAGTTTGTTTAATGACTATTGGTCGCCAAGAATAGTAGGCGACCTGAATGATTCACATGTTAAGCTTGCAAAATTGAAGGGTGAATTTGTATGGCATAAGCACGATGATGAGGATGAACTTTTTTTTATCCTTAAAGGCAATCTCTTATTAAGGTTTAAAGATAGAGATGTTCACTTGCAAGAAGGTGAATTTATTATAGTCCCCAAAGGGGTTGAACATTTACCAATAGCTGAAGAGGAGGTTCATGTCATGTTTATCGAGCCAAAAACAACGTTAAATACAGGTGATGCTCTAAGTGGACTTACAAAAAAAGATCTGGAGCGCATTTAAGCTCTATAGCTGATTTTGATTAAAGTACCCCCCAAGTTGCCTCATAAATAAAATAAGTGAACTGATGCTATAATTTAGGTTGAAAATCATTCTATTGAGTGCTGTGGTGCTTTATGCAAGAGCGAAGAGAACAACAGGAATTATTAATGAGACAACTGCTTGATGATGCGAATATTCCTGCATTATCGTTAGGTTGGTATCAAAAAGAAAAAGGCACCCGCCATGCCGTGGCTTACGGACAGGCTGACACATTAGCACCCAGCCCTGTTGATACAAATACGCTATTTCAAGCAGCATCCCTAAGTAAGCCCGTATCAGCAGCTATTATTTTAGATTTAATTGACCAGGATAAAGATAAGCCCGATCAGCATAAGGATAAATGGACTTTAAATACCCCTCTCTTTAAATACGATCCCGAATTTGGGCCAGAAGAACTTCGGAAAGACCCGAATTATAAAACACTTACAATTGGTATGATTATTGGACAATGTTCTGGTCTAGCAAACTTTGGCCAAGATGGTGATGATGGAAAAAAATTTATCGCAGACCCTGAAAGTCGATTTACCTATTCAGGTGTTGCACTTGATTTTTTAAAGAAGGTCATTGAGAAAAAAACGGGTAAAGAATGGGAAGCAATTGCGCAAGATTTTTTTAAAAAAGCAGGCATGGAGAATTCTACCTTTAAGAGGTTGTTGCCAGGCGGCCGTCTCCATGATACCCCCCGAGACGTTGCCAAAGCGCACGTAGCAGATCCCCCTAATGGCCCCCTTGCCCCTTTACCGCCATTGCCAGACGATGCAAAAGGGATCCCTGCTGGATCGATGCTTACAAACGCAGAGGACTATATCACCTTTCTACAGTATTGCTTTAAAAATAAGTATCTTAAATCAACACTGTTGGAAGGTTTTCTATCAAAACTCCCCCCAACGTTGTCCCCCGAGACGTCACGAGTCAAATGGGGTTTGGGGATGGGGGTTTATAGTGAAGGTGACCCCGAAAAACCGGAAAAGACAATTGCCTTTCATTGGGGGAATAATAAAGGCTCTATTTCATTTTGTGCTATGGACATGGCAACTGGTGATTGTGTGGTTAGTTTTGCAAATTCACTAAACGGACCGTCTGTGTTTCAACAGGTAGCAGAACCTATTGTTGGTGATATGAAGCCCTTGTTTCAATGGTTATCTAAGTATTGTAATTTTAATGATGTAAACCGACCCGAAAAACCAGATGCTATTGCCGCAAAAGTTCTTTCGATTCACTTATTAGCAGACGTTGAACCCCAAAAACCTACGGACAGTATGCAAAAAATGATCCTGCTCATGCCCTCTACTTCTAAACCAGGATTAAATTCAGTTGAATCGCAAGAGCAATCGGCCAGCGTAAAAGCACCAGATCCACAAGAAATCAGGGAAGAAGGTGATGAAAAACAAAAATTTGGAGAATTCAACCCCACACCATTTTCTACTTCTCAAGACCCTTACAAATAACCATACTACCAACAACAGTTCTTTCGTAAAAATATTGTAAAATTCCATCAAAAAGAACTAAAATAAGCTAATTTCACATATAATTCTCTTATTATCTCATGTTACGCACATGAACTTGCAGTTTGAATAAAAGGCATTAGAATTCCGCCCTTAATTTTAGGGAGGGAATTAAATGAATATGCTTGATCTATATAGTGATTATCTGATTTTTCAAAACAAATACGCAACAGCTACCGGGTTGTCTGATTTGGTTGATGGCGCATTTACTCATGACAAGGTGACGAGGTTTCTTCGTTTTGAGGATTTTGGTTCAAAATCACTTTGGGGTTATATAAAAAAGGCAGTTAGGTCGCAAGAAACGGTTGGTGGTGTATTGATACTGGATGATTCCATCGAAGAGAAACCATACACTGATGAGAATGCAATTAATTGCTGGCATTACTCTCATGCCAAAGGGACGGTTCTCAAAGGGATAAACATCCTGTCGTGCATGGTCCGTTATGAGGACTTCAGTGTACCGGTAGGATATGAGGTGATTAAAAAAGATGTCGCCTATTGTGATATTAAAACCAGACAAATGAGAAGAAAGTCATCAGTGACTAAAAATCAATTATTTCAAAACCTGATTGCCCAGGCGATTAGCAATAAGGTGATGTTTGATTATGTGCTAGCTGACAACTGGTTTGGCTCGAAGGCCAATATGGTTCGCATCCATAAAGACCTTCAAAAATTGTTTATCATTGGGATCAAGTCTAACCGAACATTAGCCTTAACTGAAAACGATGCCAAAAACGAACGGTACCAACAAGTAAGAGCATTAGAACTTGAAGAGGATATAGCCCACACAGTCTGGCTTAGAGGCCTAGACTTCCCGGTGAGGCTCCTGAAAAAAGTGTTCAAAAACGAAAATGGTTCAACAGGAAATCTCTATCTTGTTTCTAATGACATGCTAAGTAGTGCCGAACGTCTTTATGAAGTGTACCAGAAACGGTGGCGGATTGAAGAGTATCACAAATCAATTAAGCAAAATGCAAGCTTAACCAAATCTCCAACTCGAACCGTCAAAACTCAGTGTAATCATATTTATGCTTCAATAATTGCTTACTGCAAGCTGGAACTGTTAAAGATAAAAACTCATTTAAATCACTTCGCCATTAAGTACAAACTTATTGTTAGAGCAAACCAGATGGCTTGGCAGGAGCTTAGAAATATAGCTGCTTAAAATGGTTCGTGCGTAACATGAGTGGATAAGTTGGATGTCGACTCTATATCTGTAGATTGTTTAGAGACCATCCGCTCTTCACTGAATCTCGCATAAAGACCTTCCATACGCTCAAAGAGTTGATCATGTCTCTCTAATAAATGATTAAAACGACTAGTAGCAAGCTCAAATTCTTCTCGCCCTTTTTCCAATCTATCCTCTGTCTCATTCAAACTTACAACCACCGAGCCTAAATCTTGTTGATTTTCCTCTAGGCAATTCTTTAATCTAGATTCAAGAGCTTCTTTTTGTTTTTTATCCGCAGTAACGACTCTAGATAAAGTAGATACTGTACCTGCTAAAGTAGTTGATAATTGATTTACTTTCTCAACCTCTTTACTCATCTGAACTTTAACTTCCTTTAACTCGTCTACTTTTTCAGATAATTGTTTTTGACTTCGCTCATAATCTTTTGTAACCCGCTCCAACTCTTCTTGATTTCTCTTTAATAGAGCTGATTGGTCTGTTGTTGATTTTTTAAGTGACGCGGCGGTTTCTTCAAGGTTTGTTTTGCTCTGACGTAACATTTTTTCAATTTCAATAAACAGTTCAACTTGAGAACTAAGTGATTCAACTTGATCTGCCAACTCACTCACCTTATTAACCAACTTTAAATTCTCCGCCTTAAATTTTTCTACTTCTTCTGCCAACCTTTGCCCTATTTTATCTAATGCTTTAATAGTCAGCTCTAACACATCGGCTAAACTAATGATTCCCTTTTTTAAACGATCGGCAATATTGATATTGCAGTGATGATGATCCTCCAGAACGATACCTGTTGCAGTATAAGCAACGGCAGTCACTCCACCAACCACCAGAAGAACGCCGATCTCAGCAAATACACCTAAGGCCAAGGTGGGAATAGAAATACCCATGCCTATTAAAATTTTTTTCCACATAGGTAATTCACCATAATAAGTGGCTGCTCGATTGAAAATACTAGGATTCTGAGCCATGGTATCAATAATAGTGCCCAGACTTGCTTTAACTTGTGACACCTGTTGTTTTGCTTCGATAATGCTTTCTAAGCTGTTTTTTCCTGGCAGAAGATCCGGAGTAGTTTCAGCTTTTACAGCAGTAACGACATCCTCGCCAGGCTTTGTTGGGGATGAACTAGCTTGTTGCAGCCGTTCGATTTCTGCGATGGTTTCGTTTTTTTCTGTTTTTGTCGTATCGTCAAATAAGTCATCTCGCTTTTTTTCTACCGTAGACATTTTTTGCTCCTTGCAATTAAATATCATCCTTTCTCTATTATTTTTAATCGTAAAAGTTGAATAAAACAAGAGCCAATTACTTTTTAATTAAATTAAAATTAATTCTTTTTGATTTATTTTAAAACAAATAAATAAGAAAAATTTGGCTAAATAGTTTAACTTATTGAAAAAATAAACTATTTTTAACCAACAAATTGATGCGGGGAAAATTAAGTATTACATCAGTGATTTTCTAATTGCTTGAAAAAATACAATAGACTTTGGTGCATTTTCTCAACCGGTATCGGCTAAGATGATTGTTCCTTGATTTACTTCGATCCGTTCAGGCTGAGATCCATATCAAAGGACTCAGTCCGATCGGTTCATAACTAACTTGCAATGACTTACAGCCCACCATGAGACAAAATTACTCAACCCACACTATCCAATGGATTACTTGTGTAATCCATTAATGGAAGCAGTTTCAGTATCTTTTTTAACCTCTGGCGGAGTTACAGAAAACACCGAGTTCTTAGTTAGGTATTTTTGAGAATGAAATGGACATAACTTCTCTAAGACTGGAGGAGCATATGAACTTAAAATATCCTGACTCATCGCATTCTCATTCCCCAACATATCTTTCCCTATCGGCATATTAAGTTGATGCCTCTTCAAAAAATCAATCAAGTTCGACTGAGTTACTGAGCCTATTTGTTCAGGTAACATTTCCACACAAATAAGATGGCCCGTCTTTTTTTCAGCATCAGCAATACCCTCTTTTAAGTACCAATCGAGAAAGTATTGTTTCTCGATTAACCCTTCTCTTGGATCATGGGGAGTAACGATAAGGATACGACTCTTTTGTGCAAGGAGATTATGCTGTTTTACCCAATTCCCTGTGATTCTATACAGCCCTTTTAATTGTAACTCGGTAGCTTGAGCGGAATAGCGTTCATTTATTTTCCTAACCTCTAATAAAAACTGCGCTTGAATATCTTCGAGTTGCCTCATCGTCGTTGCAGAAAGTGCTTTATAGGTCACTTTCATTAAACGATTTAGAACAGGATGCTCATGCTGTAAGCGTTCATCATCTATGCTTTTTAATGCCAGTAAATGTTCTTCAATCTGTAATAATTCAGTCGGCTCACTATCATGTTGTTCTCTCTCTTCTATCATAGAGCGCAAAACAAGATTCAACCAAACACTAAGATGTGAGATCGTTTTTAATGTAATGTAATCCTCTTCCAAAGCAGGAGTTTGCACTGTTTCTATCTCATAAAGCATACTCTCAGTTTTTTTCCCTAAAAGAGTTAACCTTCCATTGAGATAGATAAGGACATGATCAATCCCAGTTAATGGATGCTTCTGAGCATGTTTATGATGATTGGAAAGAAAATCGTGCCTTACTTTATTGGCGATAGTAGTCAGTAATGGGTGAATAGGTTTTGAATGAAAAAAATGATGTTTCGTTTGTGAAGGTAAAATAGGTAATGATTTAGATCTTAAAAAGATACCCCCGACTCGCGGTTGAAATTGCTACTTTAGATACAGCGACAGCAGGAGAAGCGTCTCGAGAAATAAGTTTTTTTATAGCTTTACGACTTAGCATAATAGGCTCCTTTTTAGTTTAAAAATTTAACACTCAAAATTATCATACAAGGATAAAATAGAATTTGTCAATGATTTATTCATGATGAATAGTAGCTAACCACAGACGCTACAAAAGCATAAAAAATGAAAAAATGAAAAAATAATGTCTATCCTATTAAAAATTGATACAATCGACGAGAAAAATCTACGTGTAGCAACTCTCGTGAAAGGCAGCACAAAATTTAAATAATTAGGTAGTTATTGATTAATTTTGTCACGAAGATATCGCTGATATCGCACATAAAGTGCGATATATAAACGTCTGATAAGCAGTCAGTAGTGGGTCAATGTTGATATCACTACTCTATTGAAATTATTTAAAACGTTCGGGACTTAAAAAAACAAAGAGTAGTACGCTTTGCATAAATCCCAATATTGAAAAAACAGGAACTTGAAGTGATGACATTTACCATTGGCCAACGCTGGATAAGCAATACAGAATCTCAACTCGGCTTAGGTATTATTACCGAACTGCAAGGTAGGCAAATAGGTATCAGCTTTCCCGCAGCAGGAGAAGAACGAATTTATGCTATAGATAATGCACCTCTTAGCCGTATCATTTATAAAGAAGGTGAGGAAGTTATCACTAATGAGCAAAAAAAATTACGGATTGCTCATGTCCATGAACACCAAGGGATCATCATTTATTCCTGTATGGATGAAGAGGAAAATGAAGTTCAAATAACCGAGCTTGCTCTTAATTGCTTTATCAAATTAAGTACTCCCGAACAAAGACTTTTTAGCGGCCTACTAGATAAGCTCAATGCTTTCAAATTAAGAATAGAGACACTTCATCACGTCAGCAGGCTACAACAATCCAATGTCAGGGGATTATTAGGTTCACGAACCAGTCATCTTCCCCATCAAGTTTATATAGCAAGTGAGGTCGCCCAACGTTATGCACCACGTGTATTGCTGGCTGATGAAGTTGGCTTGGGAAAAACTATAGAAGCAGGCATGATTTTGCATTACCAACTGCATACAGGACGAGCAAAACGAATACTTATCGTGGTACCAGATACATTGATTCATCAATGGCTTGTTGAAATGATCCGACGTTTTAACTTGTATTTTTCTATTTTTGATCAAAAGCGCTATGATTTAATGCAAGATGCCATGGACTATTGTGATGATGAAGAACAAGAAGAGGACTTCATTAAACTTCTAGAAACACCCACTGAGAATAACCTTTTTGAAACAGAACAATTGGTTTTGTGCAGTCTTGATTTTCTGATGGCTAATGAAAAAGCACGCGAACAAGCCACTACCTGTCAATGGGATATTGTTATTGTTGATGAAGCACACCATTTACACTGGTCTGAAGAGGAAAAAAGCCCTGAATACAGCTGTGTTGAGCAATTAGCGACACAAAGTAAAGGTTTGCTGCTCCTTACAGCAACTCCTGAACAGGTCGGCATTGAAAGTCACTTTGCTCGTTTACGTCTTCTTGACCCGTCACGATTCTATGATTTTGCAGAATTTAAAAAGCAAGAACAACAATACCAAGAAATTAATAAAATAGTTCAAAAATTAGTTCAGTACCGTGATGAGAACCAAACTAATGAACTCAATGATGAATTAAGAGCAGAGTTAAACCACTATCTGCCAGAACAAAGCTCAACCAATATTAATGATACCATTAAGAACTTACTTGACCGGCATGGTACTGGACGAGTGCTTTTCCGCAATACTCGCGCCGCTATTCACGGTTTTCCCGAAAGGCATCTCAACGTTTATCCCCTCCCCTGCCCTGCGCCTTATACTCAATTGACAGAGCAGTCTGGAACAATCCATCTATATCCAGAAACGACAACAGAAAAAAATTCTTGGCTCGAACAAGATCCTCGTGTGGAATGGCTTGCCACTCATTTAAAAGCCCTCTATCCCCAAAAAGTATTAGTAATTTGTGCTAAAGCACAAACCGCCATAGCCTTAGAGCAATATTTAAAATTGAAAAAAGGCATTCGTAGCACGGCTTTTCATGAAAGATTATCGATCATCGATAGAGATAGAGCAGCGGCTTACTTCTCTGAAGAGGAAAATGGAGCACAAACATTAGTATGTTCTGAAATAGGTAGTGAAGGACGAAACTTTCAGTTTTCTCATCATCTGGTTTTATTTGATTTGCCATTAAACCCAGATTTATTAGAGCAGCGTATAGGTCGACTAGACCGCATAGGCCAGCAGCACACTATTGAAATTCATGTTCCTTATTTATTAAATACTGCCCAAGAGCTGCTGTTCCGCTGGTATCATGAAGGTATTAATTTATTTGAAAAAAGTTGCTCTGTCGGTTTTTCTATCTACGAAACTTTCGCGGAGAGACTGTTGCCTATTCTAGAACACCCGCAGGCAGAAGAGAATCAAACTAAATTGGAAGCTTTAATCACTGATACTAAAATCCACGCTGAAAAAATAAACGAGGCTCTACAAGAGGGTCGCGATAAATTATTAGAAATGAACTCCTGTAATCCTGTTAAAGCCAAAGAGCTTATTACGGACATTGAGGCAGAAGAAAATTATCTGGAGTTGGAAAATTACATGGCTAAAGTATTTCATGAGTATGCCATTGATCATGAATATCACTCTGAATATTCAGAAATATTGCGTCCTACAGAGCATATGAAAACAAGCCATTTCCCTGGTTTAAAAGAAGATGGGGTCACAGTAACTTATTCTCGCGCTAAAGCCTTAATTCGTGAGGATATGGAGTTCTTAAGCTGGGAACATCCTATGGTGAATGAATCTATAGAGATGATTCTAAGCTCTGAGGTGGGCAATGCAACGTTAACGACTATATCAATAAAAAATATTCCGCCTGGAACTTTATTTCTAGAAACCTTCTATACGATTAATTGCCCTGCTCCCAAAGAGCTACAACTCGATAGATTCTTGCCTTTTACTCCCATCAGAATTTTAATGGATGTTTCAGGAAAAAACCTTTCCAAAATCCTAAGTTACACACAACTCAATGAAATGTGCGAATCCGTGAAACGCCATTTGGGCTATCCTATAGTGAAACAAGTCCATGAGGATTTAGAAAAGATATTAGACCGAAGTAACCAAGTGGCTGAAGTACAAATGAGGGAAATAATCGATGGGGCTCACTCAGCGATGAAAGACAGTATAGGAAATGAAATCAACCGATTAGAGGCATTACAAAAAATTAATCCCAGCATACGTGATGAAGAAATTGCGTTTTTCAAACGACAAATAGTTGAGAGTGAGCACCATATCAATAGTGCTACTTTAAAACTACAAGCATTGAGAGTGGTGATTAATAAGTAACTTATTGAACTGATAGATATTTATATTATGCTCTATACTAAAAAGAAATTAGGTTCTGTTGTGGAGAACTTCTCTTTTTATGAAGGAGCGATGACATGGAGAATAAGGAATATTATTTAGCTAGAAATCGCAGTCATGAGCAAATACGCAGTAGCGGCGCTATTGGACATCTTAATGAAGGGATAGAAATAGTGCTGCATAATCTGCCAACACGGCTGATAGCCTGGCCAGGAAATGGTTTTCAAACAGAAAGTATCCATGTCATCACTGTTAAACCTGGATTAGAGAGTCCTCTTTATTCCTATCAAATTTCTGAGGAAGCATTGTTATGTGTCCAAGGTAAAGGAGAGGTTTACTTAAGAGAGCAATGGGTAGAAATAGAGCCTGGAGACATTGCTTATTTTCCTGAACAAACCTCTCATGGCATCAGAAATGCGGTAAGCAATAAAGAGGATTTTATTTTAGTCAGCGCCATTACTCCTCCCTTGGTGAGCTTATATATTGATTCTGGTTTTTATATTGAGTCTTTAGGAAAAATGGATTTTGATGCAGTAGAGGCAGCAAAAAAATCAATAACTCCTGGCAACATATCTGCAATAAATTATTTGCGCTATAGAGATACTTATCCTGAGCTTCGTGGTTGGAATTTGCAACGAGACGATATCAGGAAACATGGTGCTCTATTTAATGTATTTAAAGGAGCTGAATTTACTGCCAATGGTAGTCCTATGCGTTTTGTTCTCTGGCCTGGGCATGGTGCACGGCAATGTGGTTTTCATCTGACTCGCTGCGGAACTGGAGATATGTTTTCCGGGCATACCCATCCTATTTCTGATGAGTGCGTTATTGTCTGGGCAGGTACTGCTCGCGGCTTTTTAGATGGTCATTGGTTTGATATGGGGATACATGACTGTTTGCTAGCCCCTTGCGGTGTGCATCATGGTGGCCCACTCAACATACAAACGAAAACAGTCAATAACATCCCGCCGGCAAGAGATACATTATGGGGTGGATTTGCCTCACCGCCTCAAGGCGATCTCTATTTGCGTGCTGAATATATTGAAAATCAGCAAGTAAAAGACCCTGTTGCCATTCGTTTTAGTGATATTGAACCTATCGATTGATGGGTTCAAAAACGAAGCAATTTCCCGCAGCAGTAGAGTTTGAGAAGAAGTTTAATAAAAACCAATACTAGTTTTCACTTACTAATAAGTATTGTAACTCTTCTAAGGAAGCAACCTCATAATGAGGCTTAATTCCTTCAGGTGGTTGTTTCTTGTGCCTGTTTAACCAGCAAGTATGCAGTCCGGCATTGAGTCCACCTAAGATATCAGAGTCAGGATTGTCACCTACCATGAGCACCTGGTCGCGCACTGGATGTCCCATAATGGCAAGCGTGTGTTCAAAAATAGCTTGGTGCGGCTTAGCAACCCCTACTTGCTCGGATATGACGATTAGCTCGAAATGATCTTTGAGGCCTGTTCGTTCGAGACGAGTTTGTTGTAGTTCGGTAAAACCATTAGTAATAATTCCCAGGCGAGAACGATCTTTTAATGCATTTAATAGGTTGATAGCTCCTTCTATAGGGGAACATATCTCAGCCATTGCGGCCATAAAAGCACTATTTAAATCGTAAGGGCTACATTCTAATCTGGTGGCCCAAACAGTAAATCTCCTACACTGTAATTCTTCAGCAGTGATAGTGCCATTTTGATACTCTGTCCATAAGGCTCTATTGATGAGCTCATATTCAGCATAATCCTGTTCAGTGAAATGAACATCATAGTGAGAGAACATTAATTTTAAGCCATTAAACGCATCAAAATGAAAGAGAGTATCGTCGGCATCAAATAGAATCCATTTATAATTGTTCACTAGTTTTCTCTTACTTCATCAAACTTGTCTTACTAAGAACGCTAATTGTATTATAAAAAGACAGCTAAGTCCTCTATTTCTGAATATTTTGTCGCGACATTCTAGTCTTTTTTAATATTTTAATTTTATAATAGGTGCCTCTTGTTCTATTAGAGTTCCCTGGTTTACCCTCTCCCCAACCCTCTCCCGCGTTCAGCATTTTAGTTTTAAATTAATTCCTTTCGCGGGCGAGGGAGTAGATAGTGATTAATAAAGGGGAAGGGCAACTCGACCCTATTTTTTCATGGTGCGCTTTGTTCTATTAGAGTTCCCTGGTTTATCCCCTCCCCAGCCCTCTCCCGCGTTCAGCATTTTAGTTTTAAATTAATTCCTTTCGCGGGATAGTGAGAATATTAATAAAGGGGAAGGACAACTCGACCCTATTTTTTCATGGTGCGCTTTGTTCTATTAGAGTTCCGTGGTTTACCCTCTCCCCAGCCCTCTCCCGCGCTCAACATTTTAGTTTTAAATTAATTCCTTTCGCGGGCGAGGGAGTAGATAGTGATTAATAAAGGGGAAAGACAACTCAACCCTATTTTTTCATGGTGCGCTTTGTTCTATTAGAGTTCCCTGGTTTACCCTCTCCCGCGCTCAGCATTTTAGTTTTAAATTAATTCCTTTCGCGGGCGAGAGAGTAGATAGTGATTAATAAAGGGGAAAGACAACTCAACCCTATTTTTTCATGGTGCGCTTTGTTCTATTAGAGTTCCGTAGTTTACCTTTTTATTTATTACATTCTGCCAAAAGAGAAAATAGAACGATGAACATTGCCTCACACTTTAATCAATATTGGTACCATTATACTCCCTCGCCCGCGAAAGGAATTAATTTAAAACTAAAATGCTGAGCGCGGGAGAGGGTTGGGGAGAGGGTAAAGCAATGAAACTGCATTTCTATTCCAAATTAAAAATAATATGCTCAAGTACTTCTTCAATTTTTAATAATACTTCATCATTCCAAAAACGTAACACTTTATACCCTATTGAATTAAGATAAGCTGTTCTAGCTTCATCGTACTCTTTATTCAAAATATGTTGCCCGCCATCCAATTCAATAATAAGTTTGTTTTGCTGACAAATAAAATCCACAATGTATTTTCCTATAGGAACTTGTCTTTTAAATTTATGTCCTTTTAGTCTATGTGCTCTAAGGTAAAACCATAAATAACTCTCTGCATCAGTACTTTTTTGACGAAGAGATCTAACTTGTTTTAAAGTCTTTATTTTTTCATTGAGCATTTTCTCATCCAAGCCCCTACTCAGAATTATATTAACCAGTTGATTATATAATATTTTTAAAGTGCATGAGGTCTCTATTTATATAAATAATGAGGCATTGCTTTCACCTCAAATTTGCGCCAGACTATTTCAAACAAACAGTAATACTGATGGATGTCCGAACCATTA
This sequence comes from Legionella fallonii LLAP-10, assembly GCF_000953135.1. Classification (NCBI taxonomy): domain Bacteria; kingdom Pseudomonadati; phylum Pseudomonadota; class Gammaproteobacteria; order Legionellales; family Legionellaceae; genus Legionella; species Legionella fallonii. The sequence continues at coordinate 2,553,089 of NZ_LN614827.1, forward strand.
AGTTGTGGATTTCCCTGACAATACCGAAGTTATAAAGAAAACTCCGATGATGACTTAACTAACGTGCTGATAACTAAATGAATAAAAATAAAATGTTACTACTCTTGTTGCTATTCATAACGCCATCCCTACTCTTCTCTGCAAGTCTTCCGGGTGTGCAAATTTTGGAAGCACATTCCGATTATGTCGCTGAACTTATTTTTTCTCTGAGAGTCATCATTGCAGCAATACTGGGAATTATTATAGGGATTTCCAATAGACAAAAATACCATATAGGACCATTGATTTATTGCGCTATATGTTCCGGATCCTGTCTATTTACAGTAGTGATGTTGCATGGTTTTGTTATTTTAAACAACCCATATGTGATGTCTGGGGTTACAGGGTTAATTACCGGCGTAGGCTTTATAGGCGCTAGTTTAATATTTAGAGACAAACAACGTATTTACGGAACTATTAGTGCGGCCACTATGTGGGCTACAGTGGCTATTGGAATGGCCTCAGGGTTTGGAATGCATATTATTGCACCAATAACCACGACCATCATTGCATTATTAAATTATTTGGCTCGCGATTTTTCTGAAGAGGTATAACATGAATAAAGTGTCAGTACTCCTGTTTGCATTACTCATTAGTCTTAGCTGTAAGAATTTTGCAACGGATTTAACTCTTGAGAGCCCTGCTTTTTCTGCAAATAGTATGATTCCTGGCAAATATACCTGTGATGGGGCAAATCAATCGCCACCTTTATCCTGGAAAGACTCATCAACAGAAACCCAATCTTATGTGTTACTTGTCGATGATCCAGACGCATCAGGAGGCACCTGGAATCATTGGGTGTTATTTAACATTCCCGCAAGTATAAAACAACTAAATGAAGGAGCCCTAATTCCTCCTGGAGCAATAAGTGGTAAAAATAGCTGGAATGGGAATGGCTATAACGGCCCCTGTCCACCCAGCGGAACCCATAGATATTTCTTTAAACTCTATGCATTGAATACCTTATTAAATTTAAATAGCGCTGCCTCTGAAAATGAGGTGATGGTAGCAATGAGAGAACATCTCATTGCCAGCAGTGAATTAATAGGGCTTTACCAAAAGAAATAGAATTAATTAGAACTATCTAACCCTAACATGTATGACTCTTTGCAATAAACTTCTGTAGGATTAAGCAAGGGAGTTAAGTTTTTAGAACACCATCGCTTTGCGGTAATGGCAACTAAAGCCCCTTTGTTCTTTTGTAAGGACCAATTGGCATGTTCCAATAGCAAACTGGCAGCATAAGCTTGCGCCATGCTAAACGCAAAACGTCGCGCAGCGATTTGTTGCTCCTCTTCACCCATAACAGACATGGACTGCATATAAGCCTGCAACACAGTCACTGCAGCAAGAGCGCTCTCTTTAGATGAAGCCAGTTCTTGCGTATTAATATTGTTCAATCGTCCAACAATATCCTGTAAGAAGGGTTCTGCAGCTTGTTCTTTGCGAATGGCGCGTAATACATCGAGACTTAGAATATTCGTCGTCCCTTCCCAAATCGCTAAAACTTGAGCATCCCGCAACAAACGAGGGAGGCCAGTATCCTCGACATAACCTGCGCCCCCAAAGGCTTCTAATGCTTCACTAACAACCTTGATGGCTTGTTTTGCCGTATAGAGTTTGATTAAGGGTGTCAATAACCTAAGTACCGCTGATTCTGATTGACTAGCCTCTTTAACCTCTTCTTTACCCAAAAGTTCAATGGCATGAAATACCAAATGAAAAGCAGCTTCAAACTCCACTTGCAAATCCGCTAATGTCTCAAAGTGCAGCCCATGCTCTGAAAGAGGACGCCCAAATGCAACACGTTTCGTAGCATAGTCACGAGCAAGAGCAAGAGCACGGCGCATGTAGCCAACAGCGCAACAGGCATTATAAATACGGGTAATATTAAATAGTGAAGAGATCTTTTTTACCCCATCTCCAGGCTCACCAACCAAAATGGCAGAAGCACCATCGAGGGTCAATTCAGCGGTAGGAAGCGCACGAGTACCTAGTTTATCTTTGAGGCGATTAATACGAATGCCATTAAGATGCCCTCCCTGATCGCGTAATTCTAAATAAAACAAACTAAGCCCTTTACTACCACTGGGCGCTCCTTCAATACGAGCAAGAGTCATAGCCATTTGTGAAGTAGTTGCCGAGGTAAACCACTTCACACCATGTAGCCTAAAATGGGAGCCGTCTTGCTTAGCGATGGTGGAGGTATGACTCACATCAGATCCTCCTGTACGTTCTGTCATCCATTGTCCTGAGGTCCAAAATTGATTAGGATCTGCAGAGGTCAAATGACTAAAGGCCCTTTGTTTCAAATAATCGTCGCCATAAAGTTCTATAGCTCGTGCGGCGCCATCAGTCATGGCCAGAGGACAAGTATAGATTGCTGAAGAGGGATGAAAAAGATAAAGCTTAGCAAATTGATGAATACGGGAAAAGGCGCCGTGCTGGCGTTTATAGCCTATTGCTATTAATTGTTCCTCTGCTGAAATTTTGTCTAATTCTTTCCACGCCTGCGATACTTCAATGTGATCTATTCTTTTTCCCCAGGGATCGTAAGGGATATGTCGAGGAGGTTCTGCTTCCGCCATTAAGCCTAACTGATAAATATCTGTAATAACACGCTCTCCAAGTTGGCGCAGTTCGGGCTGCAGTTCCATAAAAATTGAATCAGGAAGCCTCCATTCAAGGTAAGACTTAAGTACTCGATCTTCATCATACTGATTGCCAAGGGCAGGCGGTCTTTGGAAAAATTCGCTCATATTAGTGGTACTCCCTTTCCTATTTTGACTATCTACCTTAACAACTCCAATTGGTAAGTCAAGGATAGATAGGAACAATACTCTTTTAATAATTTCTTAATTTTTTTTTATTATAATACTGAGTAATATTTATCCAAATTGTTTTAATGGAAATACAATGCCAAAAAGTCAAAAAGATAAAAAGTATACAAACCTACGTGAACAGCACTATTATAAAGAATCAGGTAAAAAAGTTTTTCATATAGAAGACAAGAAAGAGCAAGAGAAAATTGATGCATTTATGAAAAGGCATTCGACTACTCCGGCTAGTACTGCTCGTGAATCAGGCTTTTCATCTTATTTATTTGAGATAAATAAAGTTAGAATAAATAAGGCTATGCTGCAAAAGCAAAAGACAGATGAGGGTACCTATTTTCTTTCAAGATCCTCTGCAGCTCCTAAGTTACCTGTTTCCTGCCTTGCATCAGCAGAACATGTTGTCGCGATGCAAGATGAAGTTAGTGATTTTAAATCAGAATTGGAACCTGCTACAAAACAACAGGTCATGTATCAAGTTTTACTATCCTGCAGTACAAAAAGACTGAATGTCAAAAGAGAAACCGCTGCCATTTTAAAAAAAATCACCCAATATGATGAATCGTTAAATAAGAATAATGTCAGTATTACCTATAATAAAGAAAAACGTATTTTTGATATTCAAGTCAGTACCCAAGTGGCCGATATTCAGTTATTGATTCGCTCTCTAACTAGCGTTAAAAAATATAACATCACTAGTTGTGATTTTGCGGACATAAGTTTAAACCAAGGGGTTTGTTTGGTTAAGGAAGATACCTCCAATCCCATTCATGCCCTAGTCAATATTGCAGATTCTGATGGTGAAAAAGGGTTTCTTGAGCGCGATGCCGGTACTACATCAGGACTCAACGCATCGTCTTACCAAGACAGCAATTGGACGTTTAACTTCTTCAAAAATTTGGATGATATGCTACAACAAACGGCTTATCCTCGGAATACTTTCGCTATAAAAATTTTTAAACCATAGTTTGGAACAAAATGAGCCGGCTGTCCTGGTTAAGAGGGAAATAAAGTAAACTGGCTCCTTAACCTGACTATGCGCGTTAGTCGTCATCCTGAGGAGCTTGCGACGAAGGAGCCCCCCGCTATTCAGGAGATCCCTCGCTATGCTCGGGATGACATTTTTCCTTAACCTAATGGCAATGTCCCGACGGCTATAGACCAAAGAGCCTGAACGTTAATTTATAATAAATTGAAAATAATAGTTATATAAATTAGTAAAAGTTCCATCCGTCTGAAACTGGAGTATTGCCTTGTTAATCTGATCAATTTTGTCTTTATTCGCTGGCATAGCGGCAATCCCTATACCATCACCCACCTGAAAATGCTCACTTAATACTCTCACCCTATCCGAGAACTGTTGCTTTAAATAGAGAGCACTTAAATAATTCATAAAAATGGCATCTATTTTGCCCTCGTTTAGGTCCATGGCTATAGAAGTAAATACCTCATAAGGCACAATGCTTATTTGCTGATTAAAGCGTTCGCTTAGATAATCGATGTATGCTTTGCCATGAAGAGCCCCTACTTTTTTACCTTGTAATGCGCTCACATTATCAATAGAAGAGTTCTTGCTCACGAGAAAACCCGCATCACTTGTTAGATAAGGAAGACTAAAAATAATACTATTTTGCTGATTTTGGGTAATCACCATAGCACCAATGGCTAAATCAATTTTATTTTCCTTTAATGCATCAGTTAATTCGATATATTTCATAGGGATAAATTCACAATCCCAACTCAAGCGTTGACAAGCCTTTTTCATATAATCTATATCAAAACCCGAAACTCCTTGTTTAGGATCATTAATAGAATAAGGAGGAGCATACTTTGGTGTTCCAATTTTGATTTTGGCTTGAGCGGAAATACAAAAACAGCATAATAAAATGATGAGGCAGATATTTTTCATGTTTTTAACCTGCATCGTGAACTATTTATCTTGATTATAGAACAGTTCCTAATAGATGAAGCAATTTTCCTCCCTAGTAGCATTTAGAAAGCTGTTTACTTTATACTGACATTAATCAATGTCATATGAATGCTTGCGTCTATAATGTACATAACCAATGTAATCGTTCGTATAATGGCGTCAACTTAAGGATGTGTAGCCGTCGCAATCCGAGATTGAGGCTAGATTCTTGTATTATACGAGTTCGTTCCCTGGGTATGCTTAAATCATGAAGGAGATTAGATGAAACGAGTTATTTTATTATTTTTATTTTCCAGCGCACTTTTTGCGGTCCAATCCCCTTCACCAACAGTGGAAAATGCGTGCACTAGCTGCTCTCATCAATGTACTAGAGCGTATGAACATCAGGCTGGCCTTTGCATGCCTTATATAGGAAACACCTTAGATAAATTTCCTAAAGCATGCCAAGAAATTAATAATACGTTTAATGACTGTCAAAGCAAATGTCCTTGTGCATCCAATTAAACAGGAATATAAATATAAGGATGTTTATTCTATTCAAAGCAACACATCCAGTGGTAGGAAAACGGCAATAAAAATAAAATGGTCTATAATTTACAGATAACTATCTAAATTTAAGGAGCAGGAGCCAGATGATAGAATATACGTATAGGGAATTTAAAATTCAGTACGATATAAAACATGAAAAAAGGGATATCAATTTATATAGAGCTTATGGCTATGCACAATGTGTAAAAAATAAAAAAAATAACAATCCCAAGATTAATTTTACAACTGAATTTCCCACAATAGAGGGAGCTCAAGAAGGAATAAAAAAAATCATTAAAGATTATATAGATTTTGAGTGGGATCAATTTAATAAAATAAAAAATGAGCTTTCTAGAGTAAGCTAATGAGAATTCAACATAGATGCTAGTAGTGAGTGCATCGGTCAACATTATGAGTATGATGCGCCAAATAGCCTCGCCCCCTGATAAGGACTGAATAGAGTTCTTTCGAAAGAAGTCTAATGTCAGCTTAAGGATTTTGAGGTAATCATAGGTTGGCTTAAGAATCAGATAAGTCAGATAATCCTGTAGCTATGGGATTAACCCCTATATTAGGATTAACACCACAATCATCAAGCAATTTGAGTAAATTATTTCCCTTACGAGTTAATCGCTTAATACAGTATTCATCTAGATAACTTTTTAAGACATAATAATAATCAGGTAGAGTCATAATCTTCAGTATTTTCTCAGCCCTATCCAAGTGATGGGCGATTCCATGATCACAAGCCTGAAATAAGACCGCCCCTAGCATGGCGACAATACTTGCCTGTCGTTGAGGATTAGACTGATAAAAGCGTTGAATACATTCATCAAGAGCCCTATCTTTATCCCATTCAATCCACTCATCATAAAGATACATCGCCATATCTGAATTAAAATTATCAGCATTGATCAGCTCCTGCATGGCATAAGCCACTGGAACCACTGCTTGCACGTTAGCCCAAGAACAGTTGCCACTAATTTGTGACTTAATAGGTAATTGAGCTACAGGCACTAAACCTAATTGCTGGTTAATTGCTTGATGAAAATAACGTCTACTTTGTTTTTTATACAAAGATTCTTGAATAAATCTTACTGTCAGTGCTTCAGGTCTGGTAATCCTATAAATATTGGCGCTCCCTTCTTTAAGACTATTCTCACCTCGATCAATTTTCGCCCACCACTGATGAAAACGAATAAAACAAAAAGCATGCCCGCGACTGGCTACAGGCAAAATAAGCATAGGCGCATTTAGTAATTCTTTTATGCGATGAAGTTGACTGTCATTCAGCCTAGGCTGATGTTGGTATTGTAACAGCTCATCTGCATCTGCAAACGCATCCATAATAGTATGGATCAAGGGAAAAAGATCTCGTAAATGGCGGGTAGAATAGCTACTAATAAACCGGCGTAAAGAATCCTTCACCACAGCAACAGTAAACTCTAAAATAAACCCTTCATAATCTAACTCAATAAATTCGCCTTTAGCATTTACAATATCGACATCACCTTGCAATTCAAAACGATGTCCCAAAAGCTTGGCGTTTATAAAATCTTGAGCAAAATCCAGTTTAGCTCCAAACTGATAGAGCAAATGCTTTAGAGGATCTTGGCCACGTAACACGGGATAAACTAATACAGACAGTCCATTTCGTGTATACGCATTCGCATCAGCTCCATTGGTTAATAACAAACGAGTCATTTCCAAATCATTGTTATCTACGGCCCAATGCAAGGGAGTTCGCCCTGTAACATCAGGCTTATTGACATCAACTTGACGATGAATTAATTGTTCAGCAATTTTGACTTGGCGAGTAATGGCGCATTCAATTAAAGGAGTAAAACCATATTCATCAATATCATCTAAAGAATTTCCTTCGCGCAGATAGGCCTCAAACTCAGGCATTCTATGGCTGATAATGTCATTAGCGATAGTCATTTAGGGCCCCCGAGGGGTTGGTGTGGAAGTAAATCGAGGCATATTTCCTAGACGTAATTGTTTTTCCTTTTCTTGCTCTCTTTTCTCGTTATCAAACTCACGCCGTGCTTTGGTATTTAATGGGGGTTCAGGATTTAAATTCGGATCAATTCCATCAAAGCGCTGACTATCTAATGCAGGATGTTGCAAAATACTATTTTGCAATTCTCCCTCAGGACCTGCTTTGGGCTCCTCATCTGAATGCTCACGTGCTTTAACTGGAGCTAATTGTCGCTCCCCTTGTTGTTCTGCAAGCCGTCTTTTTCTTTCCATAGATCGGGTTTCTGCAACCAAGAAAGAACTTTCGCGCCCTTTCGTAGGTAAACGAGTAGGTAAATCCGTGCGAGATGCTTTTTTCAGTAGTACATAAACAGCTTCTAAACCACCATCTTTGACTTGAGCACTATAAAAAGCTAATACCTCATCCAATTGAGGTAGCCATTGATTTACCAGGTTTTTTATTAAAGGGGGCACGCCGTGACGACTATCTTTCCCATGAATAATCAATACACATCGCTCATAAATTTGTGCCTGACTTGAGATAAATTGTATTAGAGCTTCACGAGCTGCTTCTGTTTTCAACCCCTTTAAATCAAGCATTGCATCCCATGCAATTTGTCCATTTTTAAGCGCGTGCACGCTTTTGGTCGGTACTCGTGATTTGGAGTACGACAAAACAGCATCTGAAGTAACCGGATCGCTAATAAAATCCGACAAAGAATAATTTGTAGCCATTTTTTCCACAATGTAACAGTTATCTTTAAAGTATAACTTAGGTTAAAAAAACTAGAATATTTTTTCTAAATACAGATCACCGTAATACTCAACAATTGAGCTGATTGTATTTTTGTTATTTTCATTATTGAGTATATACCTAAAAGATGAGATGAACAATTTGAACATGTTTCTATCATTAGTCATGGATGCAAAAAACACTTGGGCCAATTGATATTCGCTCTATGCGACGGCTGCGGACATAGCCCAGATACAGCAAAAGAAATACTCATCGGGCTTTGGCCATAGCCGAAACATCATTCTAAGGCCCTCTCCCTAACCCTCTCCCGCGATTGAGTATTTAGTTCCAATCAAAATTTCTCACGCGGGCGAGGGGACTTTTCGTGCCATCTGAATATTATACTGACTCTTATTCCCTCTCCATCAATTGAGTATTTAGTTCTAATCAAAATTTCTCGCGCGGACGAGGGAACTTTTCGTGCCATCTGAATATTATTCTGACTCTTACTCCCTCTCCATCAATTGAGTATTTAGTTCTAATCAAAATTCCTCGCGCGGACGAGGGAACTTTTCGTGCCATCTGAATATTATTCTGACTCTTACTCCCTCTCCACCGAGGGAGAGGGGGAATGTACTTCATTTCTTCCTTGGCTTAACGGCTATGGGCTGGTCCTAATGTTGGGTCATGAGCTTAACCTACATATGATGACTCTGTTACCTAATCACAAAAAATCTCTTTGCAAAATTTCAGCGATTTGTACGGCGTTCGTTGCCGCACCTTTACGAATATTGTCTGCAACAACCCATAAATTTAATCCGCAAGGATGAGAAATATCTTGTCTAATGCGACCAACAAAGACCTCATCGCGCCCTATAGCATTCCCTATAGCCGTCGGGTAATCTAATTTCACCGTATTATCCACCACCTTAACACCAGGAGCTTTGGACAAAATGGTACGTGCTTCGGATGCAGTCATTGGCCTTTTCAGTTCAACATGAATGGCTTCAGAATGACCATAAATAACAGGAACCCGGACTGCGGTAGGATTAACAGAAATATTGTCATCTTCCATGATTTTGTGTGTTTCCCAAACCATTTTCATTTCTTCACGAGTATAGCCATTTTCTTCAAACTGATCGATATGAGGAATAGCATTAAACGCAATTTGCTTCGGATACACATCCACTGTTGCAGGCCGACCATTTAATAAATCACTCACCTGAGTAATCAGTTCACTAATCGCCTTTTTCCCTGTGCCCGAGACCGATTGATAAGTAGCAACGTTAATTCGAGCAATACCTGCCGCGTCATATAAAGGCTTTAGCGCAACGACCATCTGAATAGTGGAACAATTAGGATTAGCAATGATCCCTCTTTTAGTATATTCAGCAATTCGATGAGGATTTACCTCTGGAACTACTAAAGGAATATCGTCCTCATAGCGAAAACAGGAGGTATTATCAATAACGATACATCCCTCAGCAACTGCCTTAGGGGCATACTCTTTAGAAACAGAGCCTCCTGCTGAAAATAATGCGATATCTGCTTTGCTGAAATCGAATTCGGCCAAATCCAAAACATCCAGCACTTGGTTTCTAAAGGTCACCGTTTTCCCTACTGAGCGAGAACTAGCCAATGGATATAATGTATCTACTGGAAAATCTCTTTCTTCCAATACTGTTAAAAACGTTTCCCCAACAGCTCCTGTTGCACCTACTATGGCTACATTTAATCGTCTGCTCATTATTATAACCTCTTCATTTCGTCGTCGTTTCGTAATAAACCTCTTTCACAATAAAGAGGTCTAATGTGGGCTAGGGGTTGTTGAGAATTCGCTATTTCAGCTCAGAATAGTAGAATTATCAATAACACCTAGCGGCATTGAGCCTTGTCCCTCAAATAATGATCCATCAACACCAAAGCCATCATCGCTTCTGCTATAGGCACTGCTCTGATTCCTACACAAGGATCATGTCGTCCTTTAGTCACCACAGTCACTTCTTCTCCTGCGGTATTAATAGTTTTACCCGGCGTAATAATACTCGACGTGGGCTTTAAGGCGATACTGACTTCTATATTTTGCCCTGTAGAAATCCCTCCTAAAATACCCCCAGCATTATTACTCAGAAATCCTTGTCGCGACATTTGATCCCTATGCTCACTTCCCAATTGGGATACTGCCGCAAAGCCAGCGCCTATTTCCACCCCTTTAACTGCATTAATAGACATCATGGCAAAGGCTAAAGTCGCATCCAATTTATCAAAAACTGGATCCCCTAGTCCGACAGGAACTCCTTTAGCGACAACTTTCACTCGGGCACCAACTGAATCGCCCTGTCGTCTTAGTTGATCTATATAATTAGCTAGCTCTTCAATTTGTTTGCTATTTGGACAAAAGAAAGGGTTATTATCAATTTCCTTTTCCTCTTCAAAATGCACCTGAAAATCGCCCATCTGCTGCAAATAGCCTACTATTTCAATATTTACAACCCGCTGCAAATACAAACGCGCAATGGCTCCAGCAGCAACTCGAGCCGCTGTTTCTCGAGCTGATGAACGCCCTCCACCACGATAATCCCTATGTTTGTATTTATGATGATAGGTATAATCCGCATGTCCGGGACGAAATAAATCTTTAATTTCCTCATAATCACGCGAACGTTGATCCGTATTGTGAATCAATAAAGCAATAGGGGCTCCTGTTGTCTTTCCCTCAAAAATACCGGAGAGAATTTGCACTTTATCCTCTTCTCGTCGTTGAGTGGTATATTTTGATTGCCCTGGTTTACGCTTGTCCAAAAAAGGTTGAATGTCCTCTTCATGCAAGGCCAAGCCAGGCGGACAACCATCAACAATACAACCTAGTGCAGGTCCGTGACTCTCACCAAAAGTGGTTACAGAAAATAATGTTCCAATTGTGTTTCCTGACATTATTAAAAATACTCTTCCAATTGTTGTTTAGTTAGTAAAAATACTCCCTGACCACCATGGCTCATCTCAAGCCAAGTAAAAGGTACTGAGGGATAAGCCTCGCATAAGGCCTCTTCACTGTTACCTACCTCAACTACTAAAATTCCATGATCACTTAAATAAGCATGTGCATTTTTGAGAATTTTATCAACAATAGCTAAACCATTATTGGTTGCTTCCAATGCTAAAACAGGCTCATGACGAAACTCATCAGGCAAAGTCTGCATCTCAACCTTACCCACATAGGGAGGATTGCTCACTATAAGATCGTACTTCGTAGGAGGAACATTATTAAAACAATCCGATTCAATTAAAGTTAACTGCTCTTCTACGCCTAATTGTTCTCTATTAATTGCGGCTACAGCAAGAGCCTCGGAGGAAATATCAACCGCATCAACTTGAGCATCAGGAAAGGCATAACAACATGCAATAGCAATGCACCCGCTTCCAGTACATAGATCCAGAACATGATGAATGTTATCTGCGTCTATCCAAGGAGCGAATTGATTATGAATCAGTTCAGCGATAGGCGAACGAGGAATAAGTACACGCTCATCAACATAAAAAGGTAAATCACAAAAATAAGCTTCTTTAATTAAATAAGGAACGGGAACACGTTGATTAATTCGTTTTTCCAATTGCTGGCATAAGTGCTTTTTTTCGCTGGTTGTCAATCTTCCATTTAATAAGTCGGGATCAACATCATAAGGTAAGGCCAGACTTCTTAAAATCAACGAACGCATATCATCCCATGCATTGTCCGTTCCATGACCGTAATACAATTGTGCTTTGATAGCACAAGTCAGGCTAAAACGTAAAAAATCAAGAATAGTAACCAGTTCTTCCGTTTCTTTAATTAGATAATAAGTCATTAATACTCCAGTTGCCTTTTTTTTGGGGCGTATTCATCATTCATCCAAGCAAGCACAAATTGTACTCTATGTTAGAAAAGATTTCCTCCTTTGCATAAGCCCTGATAAATAGCAACGATGCGCAACCTAAGTTATACTTTAAGTATAATGATTTAATTGCAGTAAAAAATGGCTGATGATTTCCTGTCTGACGAGGACAAAGCTCTGTTTCGTGCTCATATGCGTTCAGTAAAGCCATTAAGTAAACAAACGCCTCGGGTTGATACTCAAACAACGCCACCAGAAGTGCCGAAAAAAATAAGGACTCCGTCATTACCCCATAAAAAAACGGAGCATGAGAAAGAATATTATTTGTCTGATTTCATTAGCGAAACAGTACTGTCTAATACCCTTCTATCCTATTGCCGTCCCAGCCTTACAACCAAAAGATTTAAAGCATTAAAGAATGGCCAAATTCCATGGGAAGCCCGCCTTGATTTACATGGACTAAGAACGGAAACAGCCCGTGACTCCCTACGGCATTTCATTCAAGCACAAGTAAATAATGGCAAACGCTGCTTACTTATTATTCATGGCAAAGGCGGACATGAAGGAGCTCCGCCAGTAATCAAAAATCTAGTGAATCGCTGGTTACCGCAATTCGACGAAGTTTTAGCTTTTCACAGTGCTCAAGCTAGAGATGGAGGACATGGAGCGGTCTATGTTTTATTAAAAAGAAATAGAGAAGAATAACGGCATTACTTGCGTTAACTCCTTATTCTAAGGATAATTCGTCCCATTATTCCCATTTCTAGAGTGCATTATGGAACATTTAGGTCAATTTATTATGAATCACTGGCTACTTTGGCTAGCCTTTATCATTATTTTAACGTTAACTTTTATTAATGAATTAATTTCACAAAAAAAGAAAGCAAAAGAATTATCCCCTCAAGCAGCTGTGGCTATGCTCAATAATGATGAGGCGATCATTGTTGATTTACGCGATAAAGAATCCTATAAAGCAGGACATATTATCGACTCAGTTAATGCAACTGTTGAAGATTTCGCGCAGCCGAAAATGAATAAATACAAAAATAAAAATATAATTTTAGTTTGCGCGCGCGGCTTGCAATCTCCGGCTGCGGCTGCCAAAATCCGTACCCAAGGCTACCAACCATTAGTATTAGGTGGTGGTATTGCTGCATGGCAAAATGCTGAGCTTCCTTTAGTTAAAGGTAAAGGTTAATACCATGCCCCAAGTGATTATGTACAGTACAGGTTATTGTCCTTATTGCTCCAGAGCAAAAGAGTTATTAAATAAAAAAAATGTACCTTTTACTGAGATTCGCGTTGATTTACAACCTGAATTACGTGACGAAATGATTGCAAAAAGTGGTAGGCGTACCGTACCCCAAATTTTCATTAATGGCCAAGCTATTGGTGGCTGCGATGACTTATATGCCCTGGAAGCCCAGGGAAAATTAAACCAACTGTTAAAAGGATAGGAATATCATGACTGCACAATCTAATACAGACCAAGGCAATAACGAAGCTCAATTCATGATTCAACGTATCTATGTCAAAGATTTATCTTATGAAACACCCAATACACCGGCAGTATTTCAACAACAATGGGAACCAGAACTGAATTTGGATTTAAATACCACTAGTACCCAACTTGAAAATGGTGTTTTTGAAGTAGTATTAACAGTAACTGCTACAGTCGCCAATCAAAAAACAACTGCATTCTTGGTTGAAGTAAAACAAGCAGGTATTTTCACCATCCAAGGTGCTCCAGATAACCAACTCGATCACTTGCTCAATAGCTTCTGCCCCAGCATTCTCTTCCCTTATGCTCGTGAAGCAATTACCTCTCAAGTAATCCGTGGTAGCTTCCCCCAACTCGTTCTCGCTCCTATCAATTTTGATGCATTATACATGCAACAATTGGAAGAAAGACAAAAATCTGGTGCTGGAGTTACAGAAGAAGCCTCTCATTAGAAATGAATAAATATACTATTGCTATGTTGGGTGCCGGTTCATGGGGCACCGCCGTTGCAATACATTTATCAAAAGTAGGGCATCGTGTTTTGCTGTGGGCACATAACCCACAGCACGTTGCCCTTATGGCGAAGGAAGGCAGTAATTTAAATTATCTTCCTGATATTTCTTTTCCTACAAGCCTCTTTCCTGTGGCAGATTTAGAGCAATGCCTTAGAGAGGCTGATTATGTGTTCATTGCTGTTCCTTCCCATGCATTTATGGAACTCATCAGCAAAATTAAAAAACCACCTCAAGGATTAACCTGGCTTACTAAAGGTGTGGATCCGGTGAGCCATCAATTATTAAGCGAGCTCGTGTTTCAGCACTTCGGTGAAGATTATCCAATAGGGGTATTATCAGGTCCTTCTTTTGCTAAAGAAGTGGCACGCTTTTTACCTACAGCTCTAACTTTAGCAAGCAATAATTTGGCCTATCAAAAAAGCATTCACCATTTAGTGCACCACGATAATGTTCGTGTCTATTCAAGCGAAGACTTAATTGGTGTACAATTATGTGGCGCAGTGAAAAATGTTTTAGCAATAGCCTGTGGCATTAGTGATGGTTTAGGTTATGGCTCTAATGCGAAAGCAGCCTTAATTACTCGGGGCTTGGCCGAAATGAGTCGTTTAGGGCTTAGCTTAGGTGCTAAGCAAGATACCTTTTTAGGACTAGCTGGTGTAGGGGATTTAGTACTTACTTGCACGGATGATCAATCTCGTAATCGTCGATTTGGGTTGCTTTTGGGACATAATATCTCTATTGATAAAGCTGAAAAACAAATCGGGCAAGTTGTCGAAGGGAAACATAATGCAGCACAAATTTGTACTATAGCCCGAGGTCATCAAATAGAAATGCCTATATGTGAACAGATCAATGCCCTTTTAGAAAATAAAATAAATGCCAAACAGGCTGTTAGCATTTTAATGAGTCGCCCCGCTAAGGAAGAATAGACTCCTGCTGAGGCGCATTGTGAGAAGGAAAAAGCAGTTGAGTTTCGCAAGAACTCTAATGGTCAAAGTTGTAAGGAAAGATGTATGAGTAAAAATTCTTTAAATACCCAATATATTTCATGGTTAACCAGATTCATGGAAAGGAGTAGCGAATACTCAGTGAAAGGAATAGTAAGGCCACTAATCACTGGGCTTTCTACAGCAACATCTCTTGAAGAGCTACTGCAAGCAATCCAACGTCATCCACCATTAAAGTCTGATGAGCCCTCATCAAGTTCCCCTGTTGTTTATGGCCCTATTAATCTACATGACCAGCTATCGAAATGGCAAAAACAATTACAAGAGGCGGTAAATAAATATCCTGCAGCTAAAAAAACTTTAACTGAATTATTAGAAAAGCAACAATTTCCCCTTCCTTTACTACCTTTAATAGTTCTTCTCAATAAAATAATAAATACCTCAAAATTTCAACTGCATTGCAGAATATTCAGCTTAATCGCCCATCTGAGTGCTGAAGAAGAATTTCTTGAAGTGTTAGATTTTATTGCTAGTTTAAAAGAAACACCCCAACTACCTAAAGAAAGTTTACCCTCAGGGTCGTTCCTAGCTCAGAACCCCATTAACACCAATCATCAGCAGTGCCTTGCACTCTTAAATACGGTGGCAACACAGTATAATGAAAAAAATAAACTAAGTGGGCTAGCAAATGGTCTACTACAAGACTCCCTCTTAATTTATCAAGAGACTCTCTCGGAAGAGACTGATTTGTCTTATGAAGTTAGGCTATCCTGTCAAGAAGAAAAAGAAGAGACACAACAAGTGATAGTCAATAATTATTGTGTATTGTTTTAGCAAAAAGCTGCCATTAAATTAACCTCAGTTTCAGATAAAATCACGGGACAATGTAGCCTGGGCGCAGCGTTAGCGTAACCCAGGATCAGGATTGACTTTATTGCATCTTATCAGGTATATAAAGAAGTTCTAATGCGGCGTTTATCCTGATTTTTGGTGCCACACCGTTCCTGGGTTACGCTAACGCTGCACCCAGGCTATAACTCTTATCAGAAACTGACGTTAAATTAATAACATCGCTGCCACGCAGAAACTTGCGAAGAAGGATCGCCTTGTAGTAATAATTGTTATTATTCATTATTGCTGAACTAATCGTATTTCCAATAGAGGTTGTTGTTCCTCCACTTCAGACAAACAGTTATTGATCTTAGATTGTAACGTCTTCCACCGTTTCCCTTTCAAAGACCGGATGTAGTCAACAATATGAAAATAGATATTTAACTCGTCTTCAGCCAATGGAGGTTTTACCGATTTTAATTTTTTTACGTCATCCCATTCGATAAAATCATTTGGAAGACTAAAGGAACTAGTCTTAGTTGATTTGTTCCAAGGCAGCCAAGAAAAAATTGATTTAGAATGAGGACGAGAGGCCTCTGCTATCAATGATGCTGTTGCCGTTTGTTGCGACTCCATTGATTCAGTTGATCTCTTAGGATTACGCGGTGATAATAAAGGAGCAATCCGCTCGATGGAAGAAGAATCTTGTTGAGTATTCACTTCAAACCACGCATCTAAAATTCTCCCTACCGCTTTGATATTTTTGACTAGTTTTTTCTGACTTTGATTCCAGGCCGGAGGTGGAGAGGACTGGTTGGCCCATTTTTTCATAGTACTTTCAAAAACAGCGGCTGCTCGTCCTGCTTGTTGAATCCCTTCAATACTGGTGACATAGGGTAGCACTCTGACGAGGACCAGATTCACATCATTGATAGTAGTAATCATTAATCCTTTGAAATGTCTGCGAATATTCATGGACTCCATTTTGCCTGTGCATGCAGATTCCTTGATTGGTTCTTTTTTGTCCAAAAATTTCATCGCCTTTTGCATTGCAATCATTTCTAAGGACTTGGCGATTTTTTCTATGAGTTTCTTACTCTCAGTAGCCGTTTGTGGAAAGCCTGTAGGTCCTCCAGAAATGCTGGATACTGGGATATTGACATAAAAACTGCCTTGCGGCTGAATGCATTCTTTCCAAATCACATCAAGAATATGGCAGGCTTGATATAGAGCTTGTTCCGCATGAAGTTCATCTTGTGAATAACTCCTCACAAAAAAACCCATGTCATTATAAGCGCTTAATTCTAGACTCTCTAATTCCTCTATTTGTTCTATGTATTGAAAATGAGTATTTAAGAACTTTAAATAACCACAAAGATTTTCTAAAAAAAATAATACCTCTTCTATTCCTGAGGAAATAACCGCCCCCTGAAAACCCGCGTATTGTGCAATAGCTACTGTATTATTGGAATGTTCAACAATGCTGTTACCTATCCATTCATTAAGAGAATGACTTACGCCACCAATTTTGAGAGGCTCTTGTAATAAGTCATTAATTTTACAGATTGCTTCTTTTGAAACTCTTATGGGAAGTATTTTTTCGGCCGATTGACTGTCATTTTTAGGTATCACATGCCCCCCTTTTTATTATGAACTATCTAATATACGCTATCTTTTAACAAGGACAGGCGCAGCATAATAAAAGATCAAAATTAATTACTCAATATCTTTTAGTTTTTTTTTTAGTCAAAAAGTAATGAAAGAGAATCTATCCGTGTAATTTTTTGAATTATTCGCTATTTATCGAATAAAAAGCGTAGCCTTGATACAGCGATAGCATAATCAAAGTTTATTATTTTACGATTTCAATTGGTGTTTTCTACTCATTATTAGAATGAAAACCTTGATTACGCTATCGCTGTATCAAGGCTATATGGTCTGTATATAATGACGGATTTGTGATAGCAAAGCTATTGCTGAGCTAATGCCACCTCTAAAGGCTTGTTATAAACCATTAATTTATTGCATCAACCAATTCTATATCATCAATCGTTAACTCTTCCCCCAAAAAGATCTTGCCTACAGCCTGAAATCTTTTCACCGAATCAGTGACCAAATAATTTACTTTAATGGCAATACCTAAGTCATCATTAAGTAAATTTTGTTCTTCTAATAAAGAATGTAGTGATAGTGCAGTAGCTTGAGCTGAATCAACAATGGCTACACCTTCTGGCAATATACTAGCAAGCAATGGTTTAAATACAGGGAAATGGGTACAGCCCAGCAAAACTGCATCTTCACCACTAAAGTCAGTTAAGTAATGCTTTAATGCCTCACGCGCCACAGCATTATCCACCATCCCCTCTTCCGCTAAAGCGACTAAAACGCTACAAGCACGGCTAGAAATGACCGCTTGAGGGAGTTTTTGCGCGATTAACTCCTGATATGCTTGGGAAGCAATAGTAGTTTCTGTAGCTAAAACAGCGATGCGCTGATTTTTAGTTGCCGCAACTGCTGCCGAAGCACCCGGAGCAACTACCCCAAGGACAGGAATTTCAGGTAACATACTTTGTAAATGTGGCAGGGCAGCGGTAGTCGCTGTATTACAAGCAATCACCAAAGCCTTAATACGACGCTCCACTAAGAGCCTCGCCATTTGCATAGCATATTGCTTTACCGTATCAGGACTCTTAGTACCATAGGGAAGACGAGCGGTGTCCCCCAAGTAAACAAAAGATTCTTGTGGCAAATGGGCCCTTAAGGCTCTTAGTACAGTTAATCCCCCCATTCCTGAATCAAATACACCAATAGCCAATTGCCTGGAATTCAATTCAATTCTCCTTATTATGTTGATGATAAACGGACACTTGGTGAGGGAGGAGTAACCTCTACCTCAGCAGCCGCTCCTTCTGTTTTAAGAGTCTCTGGCTGATGTTTCCAATCTTGAACTGTAGATTTCATTGATTTCATTGATTTTTCAGCTATCTCTGAGGCTTCTTTTTTATGTCCCAATTTTTCCTGACTCAGGACCTCTATGTGTCCTATCTTGTTATTAACAAGAGTCTCGTTTTCTTTAAAAACTGTTTTATAAAGAGAGTCTTTGGCATAATAACTGATTCCAAAAGTACTATCTCTCTCTGATTCAGGATTAAATACAGGAGAATCTACTTCAATGCAGTCGCGATCAAATTTCATATTGGGATCTTTTTCTCCAATAGTAACTAATGCAGTCCATAAATAACGCAACTCTTCCGCATTATCCCCTGATAAATAAATCTTGTTTTCCTTAGAGGGAGGACCATCCATGTTTGCTAAAATGGAGTTGGCCATATTCATAGAAAATTTTACCCTAGCTTGCTCAAGGTCCTTATCTGATAGGCCGGGTTGTTTCTGTGGAAATGCTTCTACCACAAACTTTGATGGGTGCCTTCGTGTAATACTGCCATCTTTATTGCTGTTAACAATACCGGGTTCTGTATCAGGATGTGATTCTGAGTAACGTCCAAAACTCACAATCTTACGACTTCCACCAGGAGCTCTGGGATCAGCGATTATGGTTTCATGGGTCACATCATGATCCATAGCTTCATCAGGTTCTAATTTATCATCTAATAAAAAATTAAGTGCTTTCCCCGTCGATGTTCTCGAAGTAGTAGGGTTGTTATTATGGGGTACTGGGCCAGTAGGTAAGGGACGTGGCTGATTAATTGGACGTCGATGTCTTGTGATTTCTGAGGAGTCATAATAATAACTTTCTTTTGCATCAACAGCCCTATCAATCGCTTTTAAGATACCATTTTTACCAATCAACTTTTCTTGCACTTGGGTATAAAAGGTAAGTCTTTCATCCACCTTCTCTAGTTCTGTATTAACATTATTACGTAATTTTGTAATTTTCGCTGCGACATCTGGGTTAGCATGGGGGGGAGATCCTGTTGGCAAACTCTCCAAATGACTTTTTAGTAATAATTTATCGCGTCGAAGTTCATCCAGGATAAGTGCGCAGTCTTTAGCCATTTCCTGGTATTTAGGTTTCATCTCTCCGGCTTCTTGCCTGGCCTTTTCCCTGAATGAAGGATTAAATAAATGGATGGGCTGAACATCGAGTAGCGCTCGATGGTCCTTTTCTTTGTTATCTAAATTTTTTTGATGCTCTTGAATAGTCTCTAACTCTTCATTTAATTTGTCTATAGATGAATTAGCATCAACTAAGGAGCCAGTCGTAAGATTGGCTTTTCTAACTGCAACTCTGATTACATTATATTTTGTACTAGTTAATTGATTTGTTAATCCGTTGACAAAGACCTTATCATCAGATTTTTTTTGAGCAACTGCTTCTAAAAAACCTGCTAAGTTAGAAGATCGGCCAAAGGCTTCTTTAAGTTCATCTATTTGCGCCGCTGCAAACTCTTTGCTTTTCGGTGCGCTAAGCAATACGTCTAAGAGTGCTTTCTGACCTGCGCCTGTAGTGGGATCATTATAGCGAGCGATTAAATGCTTATTATGACTCTCTTGTGTCTTAATTGCTGTAACAGCTGAATTGGGAGGAGGAGGGGCTGGTTGAAAAGCTGCGCCCGTATCATCTAACCCAAATTGATTATAAAACTCATCATTAGGTGCCCCACCAACACAGTCGTTATGAATTTTATCGACTAAAGCTTTATAGGTAGCCGGAGTATCAAAATTAGTGAGGGGAACTCCATGAGTTTTCAAAGCAGTATTAATAGCAGCTACTTTAGTTGCATCTAATTGAATTGGTGGATTAATATCCTGCAATATTTTGGCTACTTCCGCATTATGAATGCCTTTAAAGAACGCGTTTCTTTTATTTTCATTGACAGCGTCTATCAGTAAACCATTCAACTTCCTATTATTGTCATCTCCCTTCACATCTCCAAAATAATGTTTGAGTGAAACTGTATCCTGAGCATTGACAAGATGTCGTATCTCATTATTGTTATTTGCCAGTATTTCATCTTGCTTTTCTGGTTCGAGGGTATTAAATGCCTCTACCAGTTTGGAATGAACACCCGAGTCTAATGTTGATATTGCACCAATCGCTAATTCAAACTTATGAGTACGGGCTGTTTTTTGCATTTCAAGCATCTGCGCTTCATCGGTAAGCCAGTCAACCTGAGTCACTCCTACACCTCTAAGCGCTTTTTTGAATGTATCTAGATTTTTTGCATCAATTAACGCCTTAATTTTAGCAGCATCTGCATTTTGCTGGATAACTCCTTGCACCATGGAAGCTTTAATGGCAGCCAAAGATTCTTCTTTTATTGCTTGCTCAATATAGTTTTGATCGCCATCAGGTAGCAATGTTTTTACTGCATCAACCGTATCCTCAACGCCATCGGCATTAATTATCGTCAATAATTCAGTTGAATCGCAATTAGCCGGTAAATAAGCCTGTAAAAAACGTTGGCCTGCAATGCCTTTAGCCCACTGAACATCCTCTACGTCATCAAAATAGCCGTCAAGATCTGAATTCCCGTTAAGCTCCTCCTTAAAATCCTCATCAGATTGCTCTAGAGAACTTTTTTGAGCTAATACCTTTTCGTCACTCCACCCATTAACCATTTCCTTATATTTTGTTCTAGCATCATCATGCTGTACTTTATTAATGCGCTCATCGATTGGAGCATCAAGATCATCCTCTGCATATGTGTTAAAATATGTAGATAATGCAGTAAGTGACTGTGGATCATCTGGAAAACCAAGATCACGTGCAGCATCAGCAAACTCGGTACTAGTCGTAGTCGAAGAATTTTTCAACGCCTCTAATAAAGCAGCATCATTAGATTTCTCTATTCTTTTTATTAACAATAATCGTGCTGCTGCGGCTTGAATCTCAGCAACATTCTCATCAGGTAAAATATTTGTCGATTTATTTATTTTTTTAGGGATCCCATTAACTGGAGCAACAGTGTCACTTTGCCAACCAGAAGCCCTTGCTAAAGGACCAAAGGTACCTTTTTGCGCAAGGTAGGCCCGGCATTCATCAGAGTTATTTTTTAATATAGCAATTAAAACATCTTCCTCCGCGCCTTGTAATCCCAGCATAACGCGTTGTTTCGCGACTTCTTGATGTATCATCTCAAAAGTAGTTTCTTCCTCAGAGTCTTCCTCTTCAGAACGATCTACTATAAAGTCATCTTCGCTCATATCCTCAATCTCATCTAGAGCAGGATCCTTTCTCCAAAAGCCTTCATGACCACGAATGGCTGCTCTAAACGCGCCTACATCCTGAGCACCAACTCGCAATACAGCATCTAACGCTCTATCACGTTCTTTTACAGCTACAGCACGTAGGGGGTCATCATCCCTCATCTCCGAAATCTGTGTAATGATATTTTGAACTGCATCTAAAAATTGTTTATTCCTAGGCATAGCAACACTCCGCCAATATTTTATACTTTTATTTTAAGCCTTATTTCTTAATTTATCCTTAAATTTTGCTACTATTTATATAGCGGTACCTTGAATAGGCAAAAAAAAAGGCTATTTTTAATAATAAAAGTATAGCAAGTTTAGGGTCAAAAAATGAGAATAATAATAACTCTAATTGGATTAATTATAGCAAATTATATCTATGCTCAGGGATGTATCTTAGGTCCTCACCCCTCAGTACCACATTATGTATGCTTTGACGGTAGAACATTAGCCCTCTCCGAGGTGGGGTATGTGTGGAATGCTAAAAGAGGATGTTTTGTCAGTTCGGTACCCTGCTGCGCTTATAATGCGACTCATTATGCCTATTACGCCAATCCCGGTAAGATCGGCGCATCCTATGCTCGCTGCCGCCACGACTACCCGTTCCATTTAGGCGAGATGCAAACACATTAATCTGATAAGAGTTCCAACACAATTATGGGGACGATCCCCGCATGTACGGGGATCTATACTCCGCTAAATCAACAAAAAGCGAAAATTCTTCTGAATTTCATTTAAATCAAATTGGTTTAGATAAAGCGAAAAACTCATCCAAGCACTTAAAGCCGATAAATCCTGGAATGGTGGGGGTAAATAAACCGGGTTAGTTAATATGCCGCGCTCAAGTAGCTCGCCTAATAGAGGTAAATCATCCAATACTAATTTCCCACTGAATAAGAGAGGAATAGAACTCACTCGCTTTTGACCAATGGCAAAGCGAATGTAATTGTATATCATGACAAAACCTTTGGCGTAAGATAAATCCTTAGTAAAAGGACTACCCGTTGGGGTACTGCCTCTAAATACTCTTACCGTTTGATTATAGCTGTCCTCTTCACTCAAACCACATTCCATAAAATATTTATAAATATCAAGAAAATCAGCGCCTTGCGTCACTTTATCCAAGGCAATGACTCTATTGGTAATTTTTAACATTCGTCCTGGATAGGAGGAAAAAGTAACCACTTCAGTAATAACTGCTAAACCTTCCTGGATGACGCTGCTCGAAGGTGATCCTTTGGAAAGAAAAAAGCAATTAGGCTGCATCGCTCCATTCAGAGTGGTTCCAACATGCACCCAACCTTCATGAACTTCTAGGTAACGTAAATCTCTGTCGCTAAACATCGCATTCTGACTGAGCTTAATGCTGTCCGCTCCGGCTGAAGCATCGGCGACCATACCATCACTAATCATCACTGTTACTTTACCGGGATGCTTATCGAAAAAGCTGCCTAATCGTGTCTGCAAAATCTCTTGTGCTTGTTGTGGGGTATGGCGTTTTTCATCAGCGCCTGATTTTAATTGCACACTCAAATCGGTTAATACATCAAATAAAAGCGTCCCCATTTGACTCATGCGTGGGCCACCTGCGTAAAACACGTCATTAGGGCTGCCATACAACTCCATAGCCAACTCACCAAACGCAGGCGTACCACGTGCCGCCAACATCTGCGCAGCACGACTGTATTCTTCACATTGGCGTCTAATTAAGCGTGTCACAGAGGAGTACTGCCCTAACTGATTTTGAGCATCACGCAAAATAATACGAAACTCTTCATGTTTTTCATGAACGTCAAAAGGCAAAGGTTTTTTGTCATAGTAAGCCTTATCAACATTCGGAAGTTTTTTTCCTTTATTTTTAAAAAAATCTTCTCTTATTGAGTGATCCCATTTAATACTATCAAGAATCCTGATTTTGCGTTGCGCCTCCACGATGCGCTTGGACAACTCCTGAATAATTAGCAACTCACCTGATTCTGATGGTGTCATGATAACCTCTTATGTAGTAATTACGTCCACAGGCGGGGCAATACTCACCTGCGGATTTTGGTTTTGAGGAGGTAGGTCATAAAAATGACTTATATTGGCACTCGTCAATGGAGGTGGCACTTCAATTTGTACTCCATTACGACTTTGTAAATAAAGATTCTCACCATTACTGGAGTAACGAGAAGAACAAGCCGATAAAGCCAGTGTAGCAAGAACAACAAAACCCAATTTTTTCACAACATTCCCCAATTAAATCAACTCTAAACTCTTAAGTACATTTTCTAAAGACTGATGATGTGTTTCAGATAAAGTAGTTAAAGGCAGTCTAATTTCTTCGCCTATTAAACCCATTTTGTACATAGCCCACTTCACAGGAATAGGATTGGCCTCGACAAACAACAGCTCATGTAAAGGTATTAACTGATCCTGTAAACGTACGCAAGCACCATGCTCTTCATCTAAGGCCAAATCACACATTTTTGCCATTAACTTGGGAGCAACGTTGGCCGTTACCGAAATAACACCTTTTGCCCCAGCAAGCATCCATTGTGCGCTAGTTAAATCATCACCACTGAATACGTCGATAGCTCCTTCAGCAAGACGCAAAATCTGCTGCAAACGAGTCATTTGCCCAGTTGCTTCTTTGATCCCTACGATATTAGATATTTTTGCTAATCGTGCCACAGTTTCAGGTTGCATATCACATGCTGTTCGTGAAGGAACATTATATAAAATTATAGGGATAGGCACTGAGCGTGCAATCTGACTGTAATGTAAATATAAACCTTCTTGCGTCGGCTTAATGTATGCGGGAGTCATAATTAAAACGGCATGAGCGCCATGCTCCATAGCGTGTTGCGTCAAAGCAATGCAATCCTTAGTTGCATTCATTGCAGTACCTGCTATTACAGGAACTCGCTCTTTTGATTGTTCTACAACTGTTTTTATTACCAAAAGTTTCTCATCGTATGATAAAGTACCCGCTTCACCAGTGGTGCCTGCAGCAACTAGCCCATGAGTGCCCATTTCTATGTGAAATTCAACCAATTCACGCAAGCGATGAACATCGACTTTATCATCCTTCATAGGTGTCACTAACGCGACCATACTTCCCTTAAACATGTTACCCTCTATTTTTATAAGGCTTACCCCAAATACGCTGTCTTTCGTTAAAAGCTACCTAGCGCCATTGTTCATAAGTCCTGTTTTATTCTTATCTTTAATACTACTGGAAAAAGGGGGTCAGAGTAAATTTTTAAAATCGCGTTCTGCATAATATTTTCTCCTTAAACGTTACTCTATTTCCAAAAACATGATCATTTAAATGTCACATATTATTTTTTTTGTACTATTATTCAAGTGTACGATGACAATTAAAGAAGGAAGTCGAACATGAAAAAAATAATAGCTACGGTATTTTGTTTGGGGGTATCAACCAGCGGACTTATTGGTTGTACAAATACTGAAGTAGGAACCACGACTGGTGCTGCGGCAGGAGCCGGATTAGGCTATGCTGTTTCAGGAGGCTCAGCATTAGGTACGGTAATAGGTGCTGGAGCTGGTGGCTTGATAGGTAATTCTATTGGACAAGACCAAGATAGAAGAGCTTATTATAATAGCCGTTATTACCGTCATGGTTATTATCATAATGGAAACTATTATCGTTATTGATAAAAAATCGTTAAAAGCCAAATGTTTTATAAATAATTACAACCCCCAGTATAGTCGACTGGGGGTTGTTCGTTTTGATCCACCTTTTGCGGAGATGTTCATCGCCTCAGTTATCTAACAAATTCCCTGACAAAATATTCTCCCTGAACACCCATTGGAGAAATCACTCTCATGTGCTCAATCTTGCTATAGCTATATTCTCTTTCAATTTTCACGAAACGTCAGGCAATTTGTTATCCAACCTACGATTGGGAAGAAATAAATTATGACCTCAAACACCAAAAAATATTAATAATTCAAAGCAATATAATTAATCCATTGCTATACTGTTGAAAATAGAAAAATACAAGGATTGTTATCATGCGACTAAAAAATAAAGTAGCCATAGTAACTGGTGCAGCAAGTGGAATAGGAAAAGAAATCGCATTGGTCTATGCCAAAGAAGGAGCCAAAGTAGCGATTGCCGATCTTAATCTGGACTCAGCGAATCATGTGGTTGATGAAATTAAATCACAAGGTGGCCAAGCCATGGCAGTTGCTATGAACGTCACTGATGAACAGCAGGTTAATGAAGGAATCGATGCGGTTGCCAAACAATTCGGCAGTGTTGATGTCCTAGTCAGTAACGCGGGAATTCAAATCATAGAATCAATCGATAAATTAGCCTTCTCCGATTGGAAAAAAATGCTAGCCATTCATTTAGATGGTGCCTTCTTAACAACTAAAGCAGCCTTGAAGCACATGTATTCAGGTAATGGAGGGAGTATCATTTACATGGGCTCTGTTCACTCCAAAGAAGCGTCTTTGCTCAAAGCCCCTTATGTAACAGCAAAACATGGTTTGATAGGATTATGCAAAGTCGTTGCCAAAGAAGGAGCAGCGCATAACGTTAGAGCGAATGTGATCTGTCCAGGCTTTGTGCGCACTCCATTAGTAGACAAACAAATTCCAGAGCAAGCCCAAGAACTTGGTATTAGCGAAGAAGATGTTATTAAAAAAGTAATGCTTAAAGATACCGTTAATGGTCAATTTACTACCACCGATGATGTAGCCCAAACTGCTTTATTTTTCGCATCATTTGCCTCTAATGCCTTAACGGGACAATCTCTCATTGTTAGCCATGGATGGTTCATGGAGTAAGTCATGAAAAATCCCAAAAGGAAGAATGAGCTTACGAATAAAAAAGTCGCCTGCTCCTTCCAAGGAGGAGGAGCATTAGGTGCTTACCAAGTTGGAGTACTCGGTGCATTGGATGAGGCAGGTTATTATCCAGATTGGTTCGTGGGGACCTCCATTGGCGCAATTAATGCCGCCATCGCTGCCGGAAATCCTGAAAAAACACGTGTTGAAAAAATGCATGCTTTTTGGGAACTCATAGCTACCCCTAGCTATTTAGATCCCATCATTTCATTTAACGATGGGCAATCACGTAAATTAGAGCATTTTGTATCCTCACAAGTGACTCTAATCCGTGGCCAACCTGGTTTTTTTCAACCACGCTTTCCACCCCCAGAGTTTGGTTGTTATGACAGTGCCGACTCAATAAGTTATTATGATACCTCCCCTCTACGTAGTACTTTAGAGCGTTTTATTGATTTTGATAGAATCAACTCTAACTCCACTACGCGACTTAGCGTGGGCGCAGTTGAAGTCACCTCTGGGCAAATGCGTTATTTCGATTCGTTCGATCAAAAAATTGGCCCAGAGCATATTATGGCAAGTGGAGCTCTTCCTCCCGGATTTCCAGCGGTTGAGGTAGAAGGGCAATTGTATTGGGATGGAGGAATTTCTAGTAACTCTCCGGCAAGTTATGTTTTATCAAATCGATGTCCCAAGGATTTGCTGTGTTTTGCCGTGCATTTATTTGATTCTTATGGTTTAAATCCCACAACCCTCGATGAAGTGTTACAACGCAAAAAAGATATAGAATTTTCTAGTCGCATGGCGAAGCTGATTGAGTTATATCGAGAAATTCATGCGCTAAAAAACAGTATTCATATACTCTCTAAATACATTCCGGAAGATCAAGAGATAAATCCAGAGTTACATTTATGTCTATCCAAAGGTCGTGAATCAACCGTATCTTTAGTGCGCTTCTTATATGAGGAAGACAAAACAGAACTCTCTTCAAAAGATTATGAGTTTTCACAAAAATCAGTCAATGAGCGCATAGCACATGGGTATAGCTCTGGCCGCAAAGCAATTAAGCAGTCTCCCTGGCTGCAACCAGTGCCATATACTGAAGGAATTGTTATATATGATATGTCAGAAAAAAATCACCTGAATAGAAAGGAAGTCTAATAAGGCTTAAAAGGATGATTGTTTAGGCAAATAACTTTTGATTATGATTTAGGACGAAATAACTATGCTGATTATAATAGGCTATGTTGTAATTTTACTTTGTGTGTTCGGTGGTTTTGCCCTCGGCGGCGGTCATCTTGCTGCAATATTTCAACCTATAGAATTATTAATTATTGGTGGCGCTGCTCTTGGCGCTTTTTTTGTTGGCAACAGCACCTCAACTATAAAAGCAGTATTCAAGGCATTGCCCTCCGTCTTTCGTGGGCAAAAAGCAAGTAAAGCGGCTTCTGTTGATTTACTCAGCCTGCTCTATAATTTACTGAATAAAGCAAGACAACAGGGTTTGATGTCTCTTGAAAGCGATATAGATGAACCAGAAAAAAGTCCCATTTTCGCTAATTATCCCTCTTTATTGGCCAAACATCATCTTATTGAGTTTATTTGCGATTATTTAAGATTAATCATTACCTCCAACATGCAGCCCTTTCAGCTTGAAGCACTCATGGATATGGAAATTGACACCCATCATGAAGAAGAAATGATACCAGCCAATGCAATTACTAAAATTGCTGACGCGATGCCTGCTTTTGGTATTGTGGCCGCGGTGCTTGGAGTAGTTCACACGATGGAATCAATTGACCTTCCTCCATCCCAATTAGGTGTATTAATCGCCCATGCTTTAGTTGGCACATTTTTAGGTATTTTAATTGGTTATGGATTCGTTGGTCCAATCGCTACGGCAATGGAACAAAAAGCCGAACAAACCAAGTTATTACTTCAATGTATTAAAGTCACTATATTAGCAAGCTTGCACAACAATCCCCCGATTATTGCCATTGAGTTTGGTCGTAAAGTATTATTTTCTTCGCAAAGACCCTCGTTTACCCAACTTAATGACGAAATTAAAAATCCCAAATCTGCGGCAGCAGCATCTCAACCTTCAGCAAGCTAGAGTGTATTCATGAGTGAAATAAATGACATTAGTGATCCAATGGGTGATGACCTAGACGAGAAAAAAAAGAAAGATAAAAAAGAATCCACCACCCCCATCATCAAGAAAATAAAAAAAGGAGGCCATGCACATCATGGCGGCTCTTGGAAAATTGCTTATGCCGACTTTGTTACCGCAATGATGGCATTTTTCTTACTAATGTGGTTAATAGCCTCCTTAAATAAAGCGCAAAAAGCGGGGATTGCCAATTATTTCAAACAGCCGTTGAAAGTTGCTGTCTTTGGCGGAGAAAGCATGGGAGATAGACAGATTAATATAAAAGGCGGAGGCCCTAATATACAAGATACTGATGGACAAGTTAATGCCAGTAATAAGCCCTTCAACGATCAAAAAGTATCGGAACATACAGAAGCTGGAGAAGCCAATAAACAAGAAACTAAAAAACTTGAAGAATTGAGGTCACAAATTAATATCAGTATGGAGAGTGATCCTTCTCTTGCTGGATTAAAAAATCAGCTCATTATGGATGTAACCTCCGAAGGATTGCGCATTCAATTAATAGACAACCAGAAAAAACCCATGTTTGATGTCGGCTCAGACAAAATCAATCCAGAAATCCTCCCCATATTGGCTAATATTGCTAAGTTACTTAATTCCGTGCCAAATAAAATAACCATTCAAGGACATACGGACGCTAACCCTTACCACAATCCCGATGAATTAGAATATACCAACTGGGAATTATCTGCTCAAAGAGCAAACGCCGCACGCCGCGCATTAGTCAAATCGGGTATGAATGAAAATAAGGTAATGACAGTTTCTGGATTTTCTTCAACCGTTTTATTAGATAAAAATAACCCCTATAATCCGGAAAATCGCCGTATCAGCATCATTGTGATGAAAAAAGGGGCTGAAGATAAGATTATTACTAATAAGTAAATTCCATACAAAATCATTGTAGCAACTGTCTTGAATGTTATGCTGTCATCCAGAAGAGCTTGCGACGAAGGCTCACCTGAATGTGGCGCAATGCGTTTTGCAGGAAATCCTTCGCTGCGCCCTGGATGACAGGGCTTTACATAATAATGGTCGGGTAATTTGTTGCCCAATGGCGCTACCTTAAGTTTTTGTAGCCTGGATGAGCGCAGCGTAATCCGGGATTTCAGTGCACTGAGCTAGGGTATTCCCGTATTATGCTGCACTAATACGGGCTACGATTTTTTCTTCCTTTTATTAAGGTAGCACCATTGGGTAATTTGTTGCCCAATCGATGCTGGCTATTTACGAATTACCAGAAAAAACCGGTATCCAGTTGATTTTAAAACTCTTATGAATCCCGATTTTCGTCGGCAATTCTTAGATGGCCAATGTTGACACATCAGTACAAATTAAGAAAGAACATTGACCATATCGGAACTCATAATGCAATCCCCATCTTGTCCTATCATCATCGATACTTGACTGTCGCCATTGTTATAGAGATGGAAAATAATCCTATAAATAGTTACCTCACCACTCGTCAATTGTATCGCTGTAGGCGGCATGTCAGATATAAAGCCATAATAATTACTTAATCCCATAGGATGAAGCACCTCTCCCCAACGTGCAGTATCTAATTGCCTTAAGAAAGCTAACCCCATATTGCGTTCAAAATTGTAATCATAATCAACTACTACTTTTGCATTACGCAATATTGCAGGGCAAGTACTACCGCTTTCAATGGTTGAAAGAGTAAAATTAATACTGGCGCGAGGAGGAAGAGACGGAGAAGCATAGGACGAACCAACAAAAATAACAGCGATTAAAGCTAGAACAAATTTTTTCATTACAGCTCCTGTAGTTAATTCTGCCTACATACTATCCGCTTTATTTCTTATACGCATCTTTTTTATTTAGATTGATTAAATTAGATCTCTTCGGAAATGCTATCTCTGTCTTGTATTTGGCTTAAATACATACAAAAATAGCAGATAATGTCTATAAAATTACATTTTTTGTACACTATTGCCTTTTTATGACTTGCTTTGTTATATTCACTTGTATATTATTTATAGCTACTCTGTTAAAATATTAACTCAACAGGGCTTATATTGAGCAATAGAAAGTAATGCCTCTATTTTTTGATTTGTAACAAACCTCTAATGTAACAAGCAAGTTTACATGCAAGTAAATTTGTAATTGAGTACAACTGCAGCGATGCAAGAGGTCTAATGAAACGAGGATGTTCTTTTATGTCTGTAAATGAATCTGCGACGATATTAACTGCTAGGACAGGGCAAAATAGTTCGACTTGGAGAAAGCAAGATACCGTTTGGATGTTAGGTCTTTATGGTACAGCAATAGGTGCAGGAACTCTGTTTCTTCCTATAGATGCAGGTCTTAATGGTATTTGGCCATTGCTAATCATGGCATTACTTGCTTTTCCAATGACCTATTATTCTCATCGTGCTTTATGTCGATTTGTCTTATCCGGCTCAAAAGAACATAATGACATTACCGACGTTGTCGAAGAACACTTTGGTTCTGTCGCGGGTAAGATGCTCACTGCTTTATATTTTTTCGCTATTTACCCTATCTTACTAATGTACAGTGTGGCTATAACCAACACTACAGAGAGTTTTCTTGTTAACCAAATGGGATTACATGCCCCACCAAGAGCTCTTCTAGCCATTCTCTTAATTTTAGCGCTGATGGCCATTGTGCGTTTTGGCCAGGAAATGATTGTAAAATTCATGTCAGTTCTGGTCTATCCTTTTGCCAGTATCTTATTGATTCTGTCTCTTTATTTAATTCCTAACTGGAATAATGCAATTTTACAACAAAGCAACTCACTGCAAGCTAATGGAGGGCATGGATTGCTCATGACTCTGTGGTTACTGATTCCGGTGATGGTATTCTCTTTTAACCACTCCCCGATCATCTCCTCTTTTGCCGTGAGTCAAAAGAAGCAATACGGTAATCTAGCTGACGAAAAAAGTGCAACCATTATGAAGTATAGCCATGCACTGATGGTATTTTCAGTGATGTTCTTCGTATTTAGCTGTGTTTTCAGCCTTTCACCGCAAGATCTATTACAAGCTAAAAAACAAAATATTTCTATTTTGTCTTATCTTGCTAATCATTTTAACACCCCAGTTATTGCCTATATTGCACCCGTAATTGCTTTTATTGCCATAGCCAAATCGTTCTTAGGCCACTATTTGGGCGCTAAAGAAGGTCTCAGTGGCATCATCATCAAATCGTTAAAACACTCCTCAGGAAAAACGATTAATCAAAATACTCTACAGAGAATTATTGAAGTATTTATG
The DNA here is from genome assembly GCF_000953135.1 of Legionella fallonii LLAP-10. NCBI lineage: Bacteria > Pseudomonadati > Pseudomonadota > Gammaproteobacteria > Legionellales > Legionellaceae > Legionella > Legionella fallonii. The sequence goes on from NZ_LN614827.1 coordinate 2,585,236, forward strand.
ATTTTAACGTGCTGGGCCGTTGCAACCATCAATCCCAATATCTTAAAAATGATAGAAACTTTAGGCGGTCCTGTAATCGCAGTGTTGTTATTCATCATGCCTATGTATGCAATTGCCAAAGTCCCTGCGATGAAAAAATACAACAATCAACTCAGTAATGTATTTATTACTGTAATGGGTATCATTTCTATTTCGGCAATCATATACAGTCTAATTTAATATCCATCTGTTCATATTTCATGCCATGAAATATGAACATTATTTAGAGTCAAAGCACATGTAGTCCTGCGCGATAGAGTAATCAAGGTTTTCTATAGGTTTGTAATGAATGTATTCTGAATAAGTTACGTATTATGGCTTAGGAGTAAAAAAACTCGCTTGCTCCGCATATTGTAGTTCTTCATCTGCAACCGTAGCAGCTTTACTCGCATCAGACTTAGAGTAAGTGAAGAAACTATTAACATGGCCCACGGTCACTACATAAATTACAGCATTGACAATAGCTTTTAGTATGTTTTTCAGATAGCCGCCCCAACCCAAGTCTTTTTCTAAGACAGGCATAGCCGCATCTATTGCTAATCTACATCGCTTTTTGAATCGTTGTCCTGCCTTGTCAGCATCTATAGTCTCGCCATTTTCTCGGCCATTAACCAGCTGAACAAAATAATCATCTCTAGCTTCGAGCAGCATTGCATGCAAATTTTTTGCCACATCCTTTGCTTCTGAGTGATTGCTACCAATCCCATCAACTTTGTTTTTAAGTTCTTCCAATATCATATCTATTTTTTCTATAATAGCCCCTGTTCTTTTGGCTCGGGCTATACTTACTGCCTCTTCTGCAGCTTTTTTTAGTGGTTGTTGTAATCTTTGAACTAAATTGGCGTGGGTTACTTTGTAGGCTTCTATTGCAGATTGCCATTGAGTACAAAACAATATCCAAGCCTCCTCGGGGCCAGTAGTGCGACCACTACTTTCGTCTGTTTTAAGATAAATTTCATATTCATTTCGTATTTTAGTTAATGTCTTATGCAATCCCTTAGCAATATCGCGAAAGTCAGAGAAATTAGGCTCTTGTACATGCTTGCTCTGCCCTATTTGGCATAACAGCTCATCCACTTCGTTCATAGCTTCTTTGGTAATTTGCTCTCTAATTGCCTGTTCTTCAGCAGCCAGCTCTTTGGCAACTTTTGCCTCTTTAATCTTTCGTTCATTCTCGTCGGCATCATTAGCAGTATGAAAAGATGAAAAACTATTCGACTCTTTAGAGTTGATTCGTTCCAACTCGTTATCAACTAGCTCATTGATCTCACTTTGAGTAGACGTACTGCCATAAAGCCCTCTTATCAGACGAATAATCCATAATCTACTGCGTAATTGCCTAATATAGAGAAGAGGAGCGCACTCGTCTTTTGAGGACTCTCCATTCATATCTTTTTTTAGTTGCTGCAATATAGGCTGCATATCCGGATGATTTCTATTCGCCTTGATAAAGTGGTTTATACATTCTATAGCTAGATTTTTTTTAAATTTAAGACAAAAACGATGATCTTCACCTATATCTTGGAGAACACTTTTTAGTTCTTGATAAGTCCTGGCACGGACAGATGAACTGATATAAAGGGTATGAAATTTATAGGACTCTATATGTTCTTCTTGATTGAACCACTCAAAACGCTCATTTTTTTCTGCTCCATTTGCCAATAAATGCTGCATAGTAAAACGAACATCTGCTCTAATATCTACGGGATGCTTTTTCGCCGTTGCCGCCATATCCATAGCGACATCCAAGGGCGTTTTGCCCGCGTTATTTTTTACATTTATAAAATGGCCAAACATTTGCATGGTTTCTTCGTATCGATAATCACCAAGCTTAATGGCTGCATGCAAAGGAGTATCCCCATCATCAAATGCATGTGGTGACTGACATAATTCTTGATACGAAAACATGGACTCTATGATTTGAGTTGGAATTTCTAATTCAGAAGTAGACACTAATAACTCATATTGAAGAGAGGTATGCTCTTCGGGTGTTAAACTCGCAATACAGTCACGAAATTCTTTTATTGAAAATAACACCGCCTTTAAGCGTGCCTGTCTAGCCACTGTTGCATCAGTTAATAAAGCTATTCTGGCTCGATCATGAGGAACAAGGTTATCAAGACACTCCCCGAGTGCCTCATCCATAATCTCTTTAGACAATAAAATGTGTTTATAAAAAGCCAACCATTTTGCTTTTTTAAATTCAGGTCGCTCTGCTAAAAGAGAAAAAGCTTCTGTTTCTTGAGAATCAAGGTAGGCCTTATTATCCCAAGGCTTATAAATAAAGCTTAGCCTGGTAGGCCAATAAACATTAAAAGAACTAGCTAAATTAGGAAAAGTCAGCAAGTCTTCAGCAGTAATATCAAATGCATCAGCACCGTGGAAAATATGAAAAGGACGAAGTGTTTTAAACGACATGATGCTATCAGCAAGCATCAAATCATGATCTATTTTAAAAAAAACAACTCGTGGCTTACCGTTTTTCTTTACAATGTAAAAACCAAAATTTCCCTTATGTAAATCATCCTCTTCTAAGGTATAAGAACTGGCTAAAATACTGGCCAAAGAAGCATAATCAATATCCAGTTGATTGTCTTTTTCAGCTTGTAATAGATTGGCAAAAAAACCATGGGGCAACTGATCAAAAAAGTAGTAAGGTATGTCCTCCGCTTGCAAAACTTGTTTGACACTACAATCACAATTTTTTGTCGGATCATCTAAAGTCAAGAATGTTCCGTTTAGCCCTTCTTTTCGCCCTATAACATAGCAAAGATGTTCCGTGGCGACACCAACGACCCGCCCAGAATTATTAACCACCAATTTTTGATGAGAGGTTGTGCCATCAGCTAAAAATAATCGCGCTAATTGGCTAAATGCTACTTCAAACCGAGAGTTTCTTGCCTTCCCGTATTTATTTTTTTTAAAAATGACTTTCGACGGCCGAGCATTTTGATCGGCAGGCGAATATACTGCATCAATATAAGCTTCATGCCCTAAATAAGTCGGTTTTCCTAATTTAATATCACCGATATTATATTGCCAAACCATAAAAGCCACACAAAAAAACCAAGTATATTATTTTACCATAATGGACAAAAAAATAAAATGTCCTTTATTGGCTAATCAAATCTTATCTATATCATCAGGTTGAATAGTTAAGTGCTCCTGTTCACCATCAAAATCATGTTCTTCATTAAGACGAATCTGTAATCCCACATTATTTTTTGAATCAGCATACTTAATTGCATTTTCTTTCGTTATTTTGCCTTCTTTATACAAAGCTAAAAGAGCTTGATCAAAAGTTTGCATCCCTTGTTCATTACTTCGCGCCATCACCTCTTTAATTTCATCGACCTTACCTTTATCAATCAAATCGGAGATATAAGGTGAATTTAATAATATCTCAACAGCAGAGACGCGATGGTTTGCTATTCCAGGTATTAATCGTAATGAAATAATAGCGCGTAAATTTAAAGACAGGTCCATTAATAATTGCTGTTTTGCATCTTCGGGGAAAAAATTAATAACTCGATCTAAAGCCTGATTGGCATTATTCGCATGTAGGGTAGAAATACACAAGTGCCCTGTCTCTGCATAAGCTATGGCATGTTTCATCGCATTACGATCGCGAATTTCTCCAATTAAAATGACATCAGGCGCCTCGCGCATAGCATTTTTTAGTGCATTTTCATAATTTAAGGTATCTATACCGACTTCGCGTTGATCAACAATAGATTTTTTATGCTGATGTAAATATTCTATAGGATCTTCAATGGTTAAAATATGGCCTCTGTGATTCTCATTACGATAATTAATCATAGACGCTAATGTTGTTGACTTACCTGAGCCAGTAGCACCAACAACCAAAATCAGACCTCTTAATTCCATCATAATAGTTTTCAAAACTAGAGGTAAGCCAAGTTCTTCTATAGATGGAATTTCACCTTTAATGTAGCGAACCACCATAGCTATTTCGCCACGTTGTTTAAACAGGTTAACTCTAAAACGTCCTACTGCATTCACCGTAAATGCCATATTCAGTTCCATATTGGCATCAAATTCTTTTTGCTGCTCATCACTCATGATGGACAGAGCAATCTCAGACATTTGCTGAGATTTAATAGGGGCTTGCCCTATGGGTGAGGTAATTCCTTCAATTTTAATATTAGGAGGAGCACCTACACTAAAAAATAAATCAGAAGCCCCTTTCTCAACCATCAATTTAAAAAATGGAGTGATGTCCATAAATAAACCTAAAATTTTATTTTCATAATGTAAGTTTAGCTAAGGCTTATCATTTTGCTATAATTTTCGTTCTTATAGAGCACGAATTGATCTAATTTACAACACCTAACCCGACCTCAAAAACATTGGCCAACCACTGAGCATCTCAGCCCAGGCTACAATTCTACGATAGGAAATAACGGATGATCCATACTAACTCCCGCTGGCAACTCATCGACTAATCCAGGAAAATCAGGTGACGTCTTCCATGCTCTTGGTGCATGTAACATGTCATCACCCAAGAAGCGTACTGAAAATACTCTTCTACGCTGGGTACCCGCTACACCTCTAGCCATATGTAAAGTCAACATATGAAAGCAAACGACATCACCCGGTTCTAGTTCCCATCCTATAATGGGGTATTCTTCTCTGGCTTTTTCAATATCGGGCAACTCACTCAAACTACCCTCAGGAAACCATTTGGCTTGATGATCCATAAACGTTCTAGGCATAAGCCAGGGACCTAAATGTGATCCAGCAATAAACTCCAAAGTTGATGCTCTAACTACCGGATCAACTGGGATCCAAAAACTGCAATTTTGTCTTCCATTAACATTATAATAAGGTTGATCCTGATGCCACGGCGTGATTTGCCGAGTTCCAGGTTCTTTAACTAAAAGATGATCATGGTATAACCTTACTTTTTGACTCTGAGTCAATTGCATAGCAGCATAAGCCAAATTCGATTCAAAGATAATTTTTTTATAATGGGGATTACTTTGCCAGGTACAAAAATCCTCGACAAAGTATCCGGGATCTTCAGGTCTACTAGCAACCTTGGCTCGCCAACTTAATGAAGCCAAATTCAGCTCGATACCTTCACGCAAAATGGCTATTTCTTCATGGCTTAATAATCCTCGCAGACACACAGCCCCGGAGCATTGAAAATCATTAATCTGTGCTTTACTTAAGCTCATTTTACTCCGGTCATCTGTAATCACATTTTATCCAAAACGTCACGCAGATATTTGACTGGCTCTATGATCATAGAACTGCTCTGTTGCTTAGGGGCATTAGCAAAAGGGACTATAGCGCGCTTAAATCCATGCTTTATTGCTTCTTTAATACGTTCTTGCCCACTTTGTACTGGCCTTATTTCTCCAGCTAACCCCACCTCACCAAAAATAATGGTTTCGCTATCAAAAACACGATTGCGTAAACTAGAAACTACTGCGGCAAGTAAGGCCAAATCACTTCCTGTCTCAGTTACCTTTACACCACCTACTACATTAATAAATACATCTTGATCGTAGGTTGCGATACCGCCATGCCGGTGCAATACTGCCAGCAAAATCGCCAATCGATTATGTTCAAGACCAACAGTCACACGTTTAGCTTGCTGTCCATGTGCTTCGTCGACTAAAGCCTGAACTTCAACTAACATAGGACGAGATCCCTCCCAGGTTACCATAACGGCACTACCAGGTGTTGGTTCAGGTTGTCGAGATAGAAAAATCGCCGAAGGATTGGCAACTTCTTTTAATCCCTTATCGGTCATAGCAAAGACGCCTAACTCATTGACTGCACCAAAACGATTTTTTATCGCTCTGATAACTCGAAAACGACTATCACTTTGTCCTTCAAAATACAGCACGCTATCAACCATATGCTCCAAAACGCGTGGCCCTGCTAAAGTCCCCTCCTTAGTCACATGCCCCACCAGGAAAATCGCTGTTTGAGTCATTTTAGCAAAACGAACCAATTGTGCAGCCGACTCCCTCACCTGACTCACACTACCAGGTGCTGAACTGATTGTTTCTGTAAAAATAGTTTGTATCGAATCAATTACGATAATCCTTGGTTTTTCCTTTTGCGCCTGGGCAAGGATCATCTCTACCTGCGTTTCCGCCAAAAGTCGTAAGCCCGCTAAAGGTAAACTTAGCCGCTGCGCACGCATAGCAACCTGCTGCAAGGATTCTTCACCAGTAACATACAAAACGGTTTCTTGCATGGATAGATTGGCTAAAGTCTGTAGCAATAAAGTCGATTTGCCAATACCGGGGTCTCCTCCGATCAAAACCACTGATCCATAAACCAAACCGCCCCCCAAAACTCTATTTAACTCAGATAGGCCACAATCCATGCGCACTTCTTTATCCATAACTACATCTTCAACTGCGGTAATGGTCGAACGTTGATTAGCCCACTGACCACCACGTGGCGAAGAACTGACAGATGCTATTCCTTCTTCAAAAACCGCGTTCCAAGCGCCGCATTGCGTACACTGCCCTGCCCATTGCTTAAAGGTCGCCGCACACTGGCTGCAGACGAAATGGGTTTTTGTTTTCATTTATCTAACCTTATTCGATCTTTTGAATGCAAAGAATAACAGAATCAATGAACTTGAAAAGAACCATGAGAATGATTTTAATGTTCATCTATTAATCACTTAATGATTCCTTAAGAAATATCGGGTAGCATACGGCAAATTTTTTGTTGAAACAGAAGAGGAACACATTATGCCACAATTTACCAGCGATCAAGATCCTGTAATTGCATTAACCCTATTAAGACAGTCTTTTGCCAAAAAGATAATGGATGCGGGCAACTCTTCTGATTTGGAAACAAAAATTCGATTAGCCGATGAAGTAGTAAAGGAATATGATGAATCCATACCGAATCTATCTATTATGGATAAATACCAAGAAAGCAAGGAAGAACCAGCTATTGTATTACTAAGAAAAGAATTACGTAGCCAGTTAGATGTAGCCACACGAATGGCCGATAGATATAGCGAACAGTTTAAAATAGCTCAAGAAAAAGCTGCCGAAAAACAAGCAAAAAAAGATCGCTATATAAAACTATCCATGAACTCATTAGATGCACAAATACAGCTAATTCGGGAAATAGAATATAAAGATATTCCCAATTTGCCAGAACTCCAACAAATTGCCGATGAATTGCACCAAACACTAACAAAAATACGCGATGAATATGAAACTCATATTAAAACGGGTAAACGTAACGGTCAAACTATCAGCCTCCAGGAGGCCTGGAAATTAATTGACAAGCAATGGGAATTCGCAATAGCAACATATCACGCAGCTCGCGCCAATTTGGTTCAAAGATTACAACAACCTCTAAAAACAGCAGCAGAAGAAGCTGTAGGTGTAGTCAGGGCCCAAAGAGCAAGAACAGTTATAGGAAAAATTGATAAGGTTCTAGAAGAGCTTACAAACAAAATTGATGGGATTGGTCACAGCCACCCAGAAGCTAAGAATGTGGCTAAAAATTTACATGCAACATTGCTCGAAGCTAGAGATAATTATTTTGTTCAGCTGGTTAATGGCGAAGAAAATGGCGAGACTATAGACGCTGACGAAGCAGGAACATTATTCAAAGCGCGATGCAAATTAGCAATAAGTGTTGCCATGCCCACCTTAGAAAAAGACTTAAGCTGGGGTGACTACCTGAAAAACATGCTAAAAGCTATTGTCAATGCTGCAATTTATGTAGTGACTCTGGGTCATGTTAATGGCTTCTTTGCTTACTCTAAATCAGAAGCTAGTGAAGTGGTAGCTACCGCAGATGAAGAATTGCAACACGCAGATCAGATAAGCTTTTCTCCTCAAATATAAGCAAGTCGCCTTATCCTCAAAATAAGTTAATTATAAACCCGATAAATAATGATTTTTAAATCAGCATTTACCGGGTTTATAATGTTATGGCTGTTTTAAATTAACCCAAATGGATTGAATTTCTTTCAGCGCAAAAGAATATTAGAATGAAATTTACAAAAATAGGAGTAAATGAATGATTTTTTTTTAATCACTTAATATTTTCTTAAGGCTTATGGTTTATTATTACGCAACGATAACTTTTTATTGTCACTAAAGGAAGCCATTATGCCAAAAGTTAAAAACCCAGCGCAAATTTTGAAAGAAGTTCATACAAAATTAACGTCTATGATAAAAGAGGCGACCAACGCAGGGAAATCTCCAGAAGAGCAAGCTAAAACTCTTAACAATGCTATTTATACCTATAAAACAGCTATGGATAATCTTAAAACATCTGTATTAATTCATCACACAAAATATAAAGAAGTTGATGGTCTAAAAGTTTTTTCAGAAGATAAACTTCAAGACAAACTTTATTCTGTGCTGGAGTTAGGAGAGAAAGCTCACCGATTACAACGCGAAGCCGGAGTTGCTGTTAACGAAGCACATGCTGAAAAACAACAGCAAGCAGAACAAGCTAAAAAGCAGCAAGAAGAAGAGCAAGCTAAAAAGCAACAGGAAGAAAAGGCTGCTGAAGAAGCGTTACAAGCAGTTTTAGCTGCAGAAGCTAAAGAACAACAAGCTAAGAAAAATGTGGAACAAAAGAAAGCTTCAGTTATATTAAAGAAAATTGATGCAATCTTATGGAGTCTACACGAGAAGACTAATGAAATTGGCGGTACTTACCCTGAAGCCCATACTATAGCCGAAGACTTACATAATACTTTGACCGAAGCTCGTGATGAATATGGCTATCAACTAGCAAATGGTGTGGATTATGACGGTAACCCTATAAGCTTCGAAGACGCAGGTGATTTATTTAAAGAGACTTGCCAAGCAGCGGTTGAATCAGCAACGCCTGCATTAGAAAAAGATTTAGGCTGGGGCGAATTCCTCAAAAACATATTGAAAGCAATTGTTAATGCTGTGTTCTATGTAGCTACTATAGGTAATGTGAGTGGTTTCTTTGCTTATAGTAAAGGATCGGCTGATAAAGTTGCCGTAATTAATGAAGAATTACAAGATTTAGATGTAAGCAAGCCAAGCTTCAATTAATCTGCGTACTTATTCAAAGAAATGTGGCTATCAAGCCACATTTCTTTTTCTATCTAGCACTTATTACCATCTTGTTTACTAAGCTTGTAATCCATAATTTCATCACCAAAACAACTTCGAACGTGTTAATTAATTAATATTTTCTGCCCCTTCAAATAACGAACATTAAAATCCAAGTTGAATCCTCATATTAACTCAGTATAATCTTTGCATTTCATGGGAGCAGAGCAACCTAATGAGCAAAGGCATTCATTTCGAACAATCAGTTACTGAACTGGAAGAAATTGTGAAACAATTGGAAAAGGGAGAGTTATCGCTTGAGGACTCGCTGAAACAATTTGAGAAAGGAATCAGTTTAGCCAGGCGTTGTCAGGATGTTTTGCATCAAGCAGAGCAAAGAATAGAAACGCTAACTGCTGCCAATACTACACTTGAACTTAAATCGGATGAACAAGAAAGTGATTAATCATTATAGCCAACGTCATGAGACGTTTCTTGAACAAATACTGAACCAAACTACAATTTCGGCAGATCTAATTCGCTCCGCGATGCATTATACATTATTTCCAGGAGGAAAAAGGATGAGACCCATTCTTGTCTATCTGGCTGGTGAATTAATTGATGTCGATATTAAAGTACTGGATGTTATTGCCGCAGCATTAGAGCTAACCCATTGCTACTCCCTCATTCATGATGACCTTCCTGCTATGGACAACGATGATCTACGCCGTGGCAAACCCAGTTGTCACAAGGCTTATGACGAAGCAACCGCTATCTTAGTAGGTGATGGAATGCAAGCCTTAGCCATTGAAGTATTATTAACCCGACTCCCTTCTCTCCTTGAGCCAGCTCAGGTAGTCGCTGTGACGCAAGCATTGGTCAATGCCAGCGGAGTCAGCGGCATGGTGAGCGGTCAAAGTCTTGACTTATCGGAGTTAAGTAAATCCTCAATTACTGAAGAACAGCTAAGAGAAATTCATCAACTGAAAACCGGACGATTGATCTCTGCATGTTTTGAAATGGTTTTGGCAGCAAGGCCATCTATAGATCAAACGACAATCAATGCACTAAAAACTTATGCCGGCCATATAGGGTTAGTATTTCAAATGCAAGATGACTATTTAGATCACTATGCCCCAGCCAATCTACTAGGTAAAGGGCGCTCATCTGATTTAGCGAATGAAAAAACTACTTTTGCAACTTTATTTACTAAACAGCAATTAGAAAAAGAAATCACTCTTCATTATCAAACTGCCATAGACTCTTTAAAGCCATTTGCTGAAAAAGCAAACACATTAATTGAGTTAACCAAGCAATTACAAAATCGCAGTAATTTATCGCAAGATGAACATCCGTCATTGATAAAAGAACAAAGTAGCTTATCTTTAGAGTCTAAATAACCCAGATCGTACTCATCTGTCATCCAAAGCGCAGCGAAGGAAAATCTTTAGTCGTCAGCTCCTCTGGATGACGGTTGTCTAACCTGACAATACGTTTAGAATATTTTTCGCCCAACATAATCAAGATATAACTATCGATGATACAGCGTAAACTCTTTCGAGGAATTTCTTAATCCGTTTTTCTGCGTATTTGAGCAATTGGAATCAACGTTTCTGTGCCTGAAGCAGTTTGACGTTGCTCTCCTTTCCAAGCATGTCCGTAAACTACTTCGTAGGTTAGCGGGTATTTTCCTTGTTCTGTGTGCATTGAGACATAATTCTTTTCAAATTGTTGCCAAGAATGCTTACCGGTTAATCCTGGGTTTCGTTCCGGATTAATATTCCTCACTCCTTGGTTTTTTAAAGATTTTAATAGCTTAGGCAAAGTTTCATAGTGAACCGCTAATAACTCCATATCCATGACAGGATCTAAAAAGCGTTCCGCCATAAGACAATCACCGATATCATGCATATCGACAAATTCATTGACATGAGCATGATGATTCACTCCTGACCAGGCAGACTTTAACTCTTTAAAAGTATCGGGCCCTAAGGTAGTAAACATGAGGCAGCCATTAACATTCATCACCCTATTAAGTTCTCGGAAAACCTGCGGCAAAGCCCCTCCCCAATGAATCACTTGATTGGCGAAGACCAAATCAAAACTTCCTGTGGCAAAAGGCATACTCCTCATGTCAGCAGCAATTAAAGACCATTTACGCCACCAACTTTGTTTTTTTCTTGCCTCTGCTAACATTGCAGGAGCCAAATCTAAACCAAAAACTTGGGCCTTAGGAAACATTAATGATAACTCATGGGAAAATGCACCCGGACCACATCCCAAATCAAGAATACGTTTGGGAGAAATCTTTAAATAGTGTAAGCGTTCGAATAAACGCATTCCTATTTCTTGCTGTACTTTAGCGACCAGCTCATATTGTGGAGCACTTCGATTAAATGCCTTGCTAATTTCATTTTTGACAGCCATCATAAGAACCAGGGAAAAGTTAATACAGGGAATCCAACACTCGTGCGCCAGAAACTACTTAGTATAGCACAGACTTTGCGTCTGCCTTCAATATGCACACTTTGTAACCAATTCCATAAAAGCTCTTTAGCAGTATGCTCCTACTGTGCTAAATACATTAAACCCTTAGGCCTTGCTTGCCGTTCTTGCGCCTATCCTCTTCCTGATGAAGGTTATATGCTCTGTGGTCAATGCATTAAAAAACCACCGGCGTTTAATAATGCTTTGATACACTATATTTTTGAAGAGCCATTACGCTCTTTGCTGCATCAATTTAAATACCATAACGGACTCTATCTTACTTCTTTTCTTGGTCAGTTAATGCTTCACTCCATACAAAAACAGCCTATTGCTGCTCAATGTTTAATCCCTGTCCCTATGCACCCACAAAGACTGAAACAACGAGGATTTAACCAAGCAGTGGTCTTGGCCAAATTCTTATCACGAAAGCTAAATCTCCCTTATGATCCCGTGAGTTGTCAAAAGATAATTAATACTCAACCTCAAGCCAGCCTGGATAGCGAGCAAAGGAAAAAAAATTTACGAAAAGCTTTTCGTGTACATCCATTGCCTTACCAGCATGTCGTTTTAATTGATGATCTGTTAACAACCGGAAGTACCGCTAATGAATTAGCACGTGCCATAAAAAAGACAGGAGTGAAACAAGTGGATGTTTGGTGTTGTGCCAGAACTATCAGTAAAAGGTAGCAACTACGTCCAGTAGTTGCTACCTTTTAGCTGTTATTCAATTAAGAATACCGTTGTCACGGCGAAGGATTTACTGCACCATCCTACTCAAATCATTAGTTACTAGATGAACTAACAACAAACAAAATGCAATAAACATCAATTGATATAATAAAACTTCCATGGCAACAGACATAGCCTTGCCCCGTATCTTCTCGATAATAGCGTAAAGAATAGAACCACCATCTAGTCCTGGAATAGGAAATAAATTAACTAAAGCAACCGCCAAACTAAAACTGGCGATAAAAAACATAAAAACAACTATTCCTTGCTTCAAGGAAATTATAGACGCGGCAAAAATTCCTATAGGTCCTAATAAGATGGAGAATGGAATCACACCACTAAATAATTGTTTTAAAATCATCATAAAAAAATAAATCATCTGAGTAATCGCATCATTGGCTTGCCGTATCGCGGCTAGCATAGATGTAGAGCGCATGATGTCACTTGTTGCTGATGGGTTAGGAGTAATACCTATACTGGCTAATAAAGATTTTTCTCGCCCAGTAAATTTAATCTGACTGAGATCCAGAACTATTTCTTTTAACTCTTTTTTATTGGCTTGGCTGATGGTCACCTTGACGTCTTTGTTGCCCCATAAAATAACCAACTCCATACCAACCTCCTGCCAAGACGGGGTTGGTCGGCCTGATATAGCAATAAATTGATCGCCTGACGTGAGTCCTGCTTGAGCAGCAATGCTATGCTCTTGAACAGATTGTATTTGCGGTAATTTATAACTGAGGCCAAGATAAAACACCAAGATAAAAGCCAACCATGCAGTAATTAGATTAGCAATAGCTCCGGCTAATAAAATAAGAATGCGCACCCAAATAGGTTTTTTATCAAAACAAAGGGAATCTTCACTGGGATCTACTGGGGCAATTCTAGAATTAAGCAATTGAACATAGCCCCCTAAAGGCCATATAGCCCAAACCCATTCACATCCATTTTTAGTCTTCCACTGAAGCAAAGGTTTGCCAAATCCTATAGATATTTTCTTTATTTTTACTCCAAAGAAACGTGCCGCTAGCGCATGGCCCCCTTCATGAATCCCCACCACTAAAATGAGCGTGAGAATTATAGCCAAAAGCGCCAAAAGCATTTAAAACCTCCGTTGATATAGATATTGAACTTCTTGCCAAACCCACTATGTTCGAGAAATCAGATAACTTCCGTTATACCTCGCCACAATATAATTTGATAGCATTTGAAAGCAAATGATTACTTGGTATTATCCACCACTAATTCCAACAGGGGAACTCCTCGTCTTCCTGCCAATTCATATCCTTTACGATATACCTCAAAAATGCGATAAGGCTGGTTCGTTTCACTATCAATTAACTCGACTTCGTCTCCATGCTCATCAACTAAAGTTACAGTTAAATGAATCTCGCGATAACTACTGATCTTATAACGCTCTTTGAATAATTGCAGAACTCGCCCTAAGCTTTCAACTGTTTCATCACTATTATGTTGGCCTTGAAGAATGATGTCCATTTAGTGCTCCTTAGCAATTTACACATTGTGTGCAAAAAATAGCTACTTACTATAGTTGGCGGCCAAATACAAAAGTACTTTAATTAATCTCTCTATAAGATTTTTTGTATAACAAATACAAAAACAGGGCTTACCTCAAAGTCTAGGCACAAGGCACAATTTGATTTTAATCAGTAAGTACAGCCGATTACATGATCGGATTAAAATCGAGTTATTAGAAGCGAATCCACTCTACATGGCCAATATCAAGACAAATTAAACACAAATCCACTCCTAAGCCGAGATAACCAACAACTAATGTGACCCAATGGAAGTCAAAAATCATAAATCGCCAAACGCGACATCCGCATTTTGCATCAGTCTCACTCTACAAATTTGCTGGTTAATCGTTTACAATAGTCAATTGACCTAATAAGTGATCAGTACATTCTATGGTGTTTGTTGCCTGCGGACTAAATCATAAAACGGCTCCAATCAACGTGCGTGAAAAAGTCGCATTGCCTCCGGCTATGCAAAATTCTTTACTCAATAGCCTGTTGAATCTTCCTGAGATAAATGAAGCCGCTATTTTATCTACTTGCAATCGTACTGAAATTTATTGTGATACTAATGATCCTACGGTTCTTACACCATGGCTGGCACAAGAACATCAGATGCCACCGGAAGTACTCTCCCCATTTTTATATTTTCATGAAGGTCATCAAGGAATTAAACATACTTTGCGTGTTGCAAGCGGTTTAGATTCCATGATGATTGGTGAGCCTCAAATTCTTGGGCAAATGAAACAAGCTTACCAGCAGGCCTGTAGTCTTGGAACCGTGAAATCGCAACTACGCCCAGTTTTTGAATATATTTTTAGCGCTTCTAAACGGATTAGAACGTTAAGTGGCATAGGAACTAATCCTGTTTCAATTGCTTATGCGGCTGTGCAATTAATCTCCCAATCATTAGCAGATTATAAATCACTAAATGTGTTTTTAATTGGTTCTGGGGAAACTGCTTCACTAGTCGCCAAATACTTGCACCAGCAGGGAGTGCATCGTTTCATGGTAGCTAGTAGAACCCTTGAAAATGCCCAAAAACTGGCGAATACTTTTGGCGGTAGCACCCTCTCAATTGGTGATATTCCTCAGTATTTACCTTATGCTGATGTAGTCATTTCAGCAACAGCATGCCCGCTTCCTTTCATTAATAAAAGCCTAGTAGCACATGCTCTAAAACAAAGGGATAATGCCCCTATGTTTTTCCTGGATTTAGCAGTTCCTCGCGATATTGAAGTTAATGTCAGTGAGTTAGAACAAGTTCATCTTTATAACGTTGATGATTTACAACTGATGATTGAAAAGGGAATGGATGAACGACGTCATGCGGCACTACAAGCGGAGCAACTGATCGAGAGCGAACTGGATAATTATATTCGTTGGCATAGATCACTTAGAGCTAAAGACGTTATCTGTGACTATCGCAATCAAATGCAGCTCTTAGCCCAACAGGAACTGCAACGAGCCTTTAAAAAATTATCTTCAGGACACAATCAACATACTGTATTAAATGAATTTAGCGAACGCCTAGTTAGTAAGTTAATTCATAATCCAACCTCTGGCTTAAGACAACTCGCCTGGGATGGTCGAGAAGACTTACTCTCTTTGGCACAATACCTCTTTAACACAACCAATTGCCAACCATTATATGAAGAAATCTCTTGAGTTAAAATTACAACAAATGCTAGAACGCTTCCAAGAAGTGGGACGTTTATTATCAGAAGCCTCAGTCATTGCTGATCAAAATCAATTTAAAGCATTGTCTAAAGAATATGCTCAATTAGAGCCTGTAGCTCATTGTTATGAGTCCTATATCGAAGCTAAGGATAATTTATCTTCTTTGCAGGAATTATTAGCAGGAGACGATAAAGAATTAGCCAGCATGGCCGAAGAGGAACTCGATGCGGCGCAAAAGCATATTGAGGAATTAGATGAGCAATTACAATGGCATCTTATCCCTAAAGATCCTGATGATGAGCGCAACATATACCTTGAAGTAAGAGCAGGTACTGGCGGCGACGAAGCAGCGATTTTTGCCGGGGATCTCTTCCGTATGTACAGTCGTTATGCGGAAACCCAAGGGTGGCAACTTGAATTGATCAGTGCCAACCATGGCGAACATGGTGGTTATAAAGAGGTTATTGCGCGCATCAGTGGACAAGCTGTTTATTCTCAATTGAAATTTGAATCAGGGGCACATCGTGTACAACGAGTGCCAGAAACCGAATCCCAAGGCCGCGTCCATACGTCAGCATGTACTGTAGCAATTATGCCTGAAGTGGAAGAAATTGATGACATTCAAATTAGTCCCGATGATTTACGTATCGACACTTACAGATCATCAGGTGCTGGAGGTCAGCACGTTAACAAGACTGACTCAGCAATTCGCATCACCCATCTCCCAACAGGGGTTGTTGTTGAATGCCAGGATGAACGGTCACAACATAAAAACCGTGCAAAAGCAATGTCCTTGCTGAAAACCAGATTATTAGATGCCGAGCAAAGTAAGCAGAAAAAAGAGCAAGCGCAAACGCGTAAATCGTTAGTAGGTACAGGTGATAGATCAGAACGTATCCGTACTTATAACTTCCCTCAGGGGCGTCTAACCGATCATCGTATTAACTTGACCATCTATCAATTGGGCGATGTCATGGAAGGTAATTTATCCTTAGTCATCGACTCTTTAAAACGTGAGTATCACGCAGAATTACTTGCTGAATTAGGTCGTCATGATTAGCATTGGCAAGGCCTTAGAACACGCATCGCAGAAATTAAATCCTCTCTACAGCGATGCGCGTTTTGAAGCAGAATTATTACTATGCCACCTGCTCCACAAAAACAGAGCCTATCTTTTTGCTCATTCTGATGAGTTACTCGATCAAACTCAACTGGATCTTTATCAACAGTTTATAGCCCAAAGAGCTCGAGGCACACCCATTGCTTACCTTACCGGAACTCGTGAATTTTGGTCACTCACATTAAAAGTAAATCAACATACATTAATCCCAAGACATGAAACAGAACGATTAGTAGAGTTAGCTTTAGAACTAATCCCTGATGCGCCACAAACACATGTCCTTGATTTAGGTACTGGAAGCGGAGCCATTGCTTTAGCACTCGCTAAAGAAAGACCTCAATGGAATATCACCGCCAGTGATTCCAGCCTAGAAGCACTACAAGTAGCCAAAGAAAATGCGCAGACACTGGGAATAACCAATGTTGCTTTTCATCATTCCGATTGGTTTAAGAATCTTCCTTCTACGCGATACCATGCCATTGTGTCGAATCCACCCTATATTGCAGAACAAGATCCACATTTAAAAAAAGGAGATCTGCGCTTTGAACCACTTAGTGCTCTTGCTAGTGGTCAAGATGGACTGAGCGATCTACAATATATTATTGAACATAGTTACAACCACCTTTTACCTAATGGTCTACTCTTATTGGAACATGGATATGATCAAAAAATGAGTGTACGCGCTATACTTAACAAAATAGGTTATAACAAAGTACACTGTTGGAAAGATCTTCAGGGTCATGATAGGGTAAGTGGAGGTTGGTATCCAGACAATATTATATAGACAGATTATTATGTTGATGATAATGCAGTTTTTTGGTATACCTAGCCACTTTCTATAAAACTCGGATGTAAGCACAGAGTTGGAAATGGAGGCTTAATATGACAGAACAATTAATTGATAAAACCAACGAGAGACTATACAACGTGAAAAACGACGCAATAGGCAGCATGGGAATTGCCCCTTACGTAGAAGCTGAAGGGGAAGAATATATGAATGAAAAACAGCTAGCACATATTGAAAAAATATTGCTGGCTTGGCGTCAGTCATTGATGGAAGAAGTCGATCGAACCGTGACTCACATGAAAGATGAAGCCGCTAATTTTCCTGACCCCTCGGATAGAGCGAGTCAAGAAGAAGAATTTAGTATCGAGCTACGCACTCGTGATAGAGAGCGCAAACTCATTAAAAAGATTGAAGATGCTCTAGAACGTTTGCGTAATGACGATTTTGGATATTGTGAAGCCTGCGGTATAGAAATTGGTCTAAAGCGCTTGGAAGCAAGACCTACTGCAACTTTATGCATTGATTGCAAAACCTTGTCTGAAATCAAAGAGCGTCAAAATCAAGGTTCTTGATTTTGCATCAAGCTTCGCCAATCTAAATGCCCATTGTTCCCGCGTAAGCGGGAATCATCTATTCATTATGTACTCAGTCGCCTATCGAGAACATCTGCATTGGGCCATCTTGCTAATAAAAAATGCATGGAAATATGGTTGTTTCCTGGCTCCCGCGAACAAGCAGCGGGAGGTGACATATAAATATCGTACAACTTTAAAAGGTGAGGAGACTTCAGACTCAGCACTCACATTCTACACGCAATGTCGTTCTATCCAGCATTCATCATAAGGATCACATACTTCCACATCACGACATACGGGTGGTGGTGGAGCATAATATGGTGCAGCAGGTACATTAATGATCACGTTAGGGCCGCCCCAACCCCCGCCAAAATAGAAGCCTCCTCCGCCTCCGCCATAATAAGGCCCAGGTCCAGGTCCATAACCACCATGAGGATGATAGTAACCTCCCCCACCCCATCCCACAACACTCACTCCGGCATAAGAACTCAAAGCAAATGCAGCTAAAAACAAACTAAGAGCAAATACAAAAATACCTCTTATCTTGTTATTGATCTTTGTATTCATGACTTTTCCTTGGTAAAAATTACTGGCACAAAACAATGCTCTAATCAAAACCAATTATGCCCAAATTATTTACAAAATACTACATGGAATATCAAGTAAACTTGGCTAAATTTTTTTAATAAAGGCAAGATATTGTTTTAACTAAGAATTAAAAAATTAAGATGAGGATCCGCTTGTTTGCAACCTACCTCTTAAATTGAGATGACTTATTTTTGAGCATGACTCATTAAATAATCTATACTGAGATAAGAGTTCATCTCTGGATAGCATTATGAATAAAATATTATGGAGTGTTTTCAGTACATCTATTATAACGCAGGCTTTTGCACTAGGTAATCCAATACCAGCGCCAGATACTAATAATAATCTATTACCCTCTCCCTTTTCTGTATATGTCATCCAAAACTCAGGGGTAGTTAATCATCCTGTTCCAGGAGCTGTAGAAGTGTTGTTACCTACTGATAACAGTTATACCGGCTCCCCTGGTTGTTACGTTGCCTGCTACTCGCACAAAAATGGAGTCTATAGTGTTGCTCCAGATATATCAGTTATGGGACAAGTGCGGGTGAAAGGTCAATATGTTGCTCGTATTTGCCAACCAGAGGGCTATCAAGGAAAAGATATTAGCACGGCTCCTATGTTTAAAATGTTATGCTCTAAGGGAATTCCTTCCTGTGCAGATGGAAATTGCTGGGGTGGAGGGGATACTGGTGGTTGGTTTGGTATTCAACCGTAATTAGACTTCTTGCATCACTAGCAGGTTTTTCTTGAGTGTAAGACATAGATGTATCGAAGAGCGGAGTTTACAGAAGAATAAATGAGCAGAGGAAAAACACTTAGAACACAGCAATCAGATAAAAGATGTAGTTATTCCGCCTTAAGTAGGCACCATTAACTGCGTACATACGTAGAGAAACGTCGGGCAATTGGTTGCCCGATCTGCCTTATTTCACTGCAGCAATTACATTAAATTGATGTACATTATCTAAAACACCATGCTGCCATCCACCGACAATTAAATTCTCAGCCTGACTCTTCAAAGCCCCGGCAACTGCGCCACTAAAATGAGCCTGAACCCCTGTATCATCGGTAAATGTATCAAAAATAGCATAAGTGCTCTCATCCAACTTTAATGCCAACCAAAATAAGGTCTTCGGCTCTGTTTTACTAATAATCGCGGCTCCATCTTGCAATAAAGCAGCTAATTCTTGTTCTTTGCCTGACTTAGCTTTTAGTATAATGTAGCTGGCCTTAGTGGATTGTAAAACGTCATCCGACTGGTAATTGTTGGTAGCAAGAATTTCAGAGTTTTGCACCGCATTAAGCACTCCATTCAGCCATCCTCCTTTAACTAAAGCGACAGAGTTATCTTGTAATGCAGCTGCGACCTTTCCAGAAAAATGAGCTACTCTTCCTGCCTCATCATGAAATACATCAAAGATAGCAAAAGTCTCTTTATCGCCTTGAAGAGCAAACCATAATTTAGTTTGTGGTTCTGTTTGATGTACTAGCTGAGCACCTGCTTTTAGGAAACCAGCCAGTTTCGATTCTTGTCCTGTATTGGCAGTAAATTGTATATAGGTCGCTTGATGAATTGTATTGGCTTTTGTCTCTGCACTTCCTGCAATCGCAGTACTAGTTAAACCAAAACCAGGCAAACTCGCATTTAAAATAGTTTTTATTTTCATGATATTTCTCCTATCTACTGGAAGGTAGATAAATGGGTTAAAAAAATTACATCATTACATGATTAATAAATTGTTTTACCAAATTAATATCTGCTGCATCACCATACAACCGCGACATTAATAAAGAGCCTTCTATCTGAAGTATTAAATAATGAGCAAAATCATCAATTGGGTACAATAAATTAACCTCTCCTAAAAGCCTCCCTGCAGCCAACACTTCTTCAATCCAATAGTATAGAATATTAAAAAAGTACCTGGCTTTACTCTGAACACTTTCTGGCAATGACAAGGCATCTGAGGCCAGCATTCCACCGAGACACATCTTTTTTTCGTCATTATAGGTCAATGCAGTAATGGCATCGATCAGGGCTATTAGCTTCTCTTTAGCTGATAACTCTTTTTGCCCTTTAATCTCATCTAAAGGCGTCACTATCTTATGCAATTGCCAATCAATCACCGCAACAGCTAAATCTTCCTTGCTGGGATAATGATAATGAATACTGGATGTTTTAATTCCAACAATGGCGGAAATGTCTTTATAACTAAAAGCATTATAGCCGCGCTTTTGAATTAAACTCTCTGCAGCATTAAGGATGTTTTCTTGTGTCTCTGTATAGTTCATGGTGGTCATTGTATCTATCTATTGGTAGATAAACAATACTTTTTTTAAATTTTAATTTAATAGACCTCGTTTTAAATTAGCGGTGGTGAGGAGCATGCGGCGCATAACCGAGGCACAAAAGTCATATGAGCATTAGAACCTTTTGCGACGATGCAATTTCCCCTCATTCGAATTGCCGACGAAAGTCGGCATCCATCAATCGCTCAAAATTTTATGGATTCCGGCTTTCGCCGGTAATTCGTCTAAGAGTAGGCCTCGTCACAGCAGGGTTTGGAACAGGGTCTTATTACTATTTGTTACTACAGCTTGCGGATTTAATCTCAATCATTAATACTAAATTTCCACCACAAAATAATACAGAATTTTCTTATGACTCAATCCCCTTCTTCGCGCAAGACATTAGGAGTATTGTTATTTCCAGAGTTTGAAACTTTAGACGTATTTGGTCCATTGCAAATGTTTGGTATGTTACCCGAGCAACTGAATATAGTACTCGTTGCCGAAAAGCGAGGGCTCATACTCTCTACCCATGGACAAGCAGTCTTTGTAGAATACAACTTACAAAGTGCGCCTCATTTAGATTATTTATTAGTGCCAGGCGGTAAAGGAACTCGTAAAGAGGTTTACAATCATCATCTTATTAGTTGGATCAAAACTCGCTCGATGCTCGCTGATCTCACATTATCAGTATGCACCGGCGCCGCATTACTTGCCAAAGCAGGTGTGCTGGATGGGCATAAAGCCACAACAAATAAATTAGCTTTTGATTGGGTCGTAGAACAAGGACCTAAAGTAGACTGGATAAAACAAGCACGCTGGGTGGATGCTGGAACTACCATTACTTCGGCCGGTATTTCGGCAGGCATCGATATGAGCTTATACGTCATAGCACGGTTATTTGGGGATAGTGTTCGTGATAATGTGGCCAAAAGAGCAGAATACAGAATACACCAAGATCCCTACGTAGAATAGACCTCTTGTATAATCGGTATATTTTGTTTTAATGCGAGGAGACACGGGCGGAAAACCAAGGTGTACACACATCGACGAAGCAATTCGCCGCCTCAGTAGAGTTTGGAAAGAGATCTAATGCACGTTATGCAAGAGTCTAATAGGAGTTTATTATGGCCTCGCAACAAAGTACTGTTGATTTTATTCTAGAGCAAATTCAAGGTATAGGGACAGTGACTGCCAAGAAGATGTTTGGAGAATATGCACTTTATTGCAATGAAAAAGTAATCGCCTTGATTTGTGATGATCAATTGTTTGTTAAACCAACCCAATCCGGAAAAGAATTTATTGGCAATTTTATTGAAGCCCCTCCCTATCCTGGAGCAAAACCTTATTTGTTGATCACCGGAGATCTGTGGGAGGACCCTGACTGGTTAAGTGAACTCATTAAAATTTCTTTACCTGAATTACCCCTACCAAAGAAAAAATCGGCCCCAAGTAAAAAATTGTAACCATTCAACATGAAAAGGTCGGGCAACAAAGTGTCCGACATAAGATCCTCGCTGTAACCTCCATACGAAAAATTAACCGCATAGGCTCAACCTCATACACCGCTCTAGTGTCGGACACTTTGTTGCCCGTGTTCTATAATTAATTTATCTGTTAGGTCTTACGGAGAAAGAGCAATGACTAAAAGTAATGAGAAAGAAAAACAATACGTCATTATATATCCCATAAGATATGATGATATTATCGAATCTGGTGAATATAGGGTTTTGGGCCCCATTAATGAAGATTGGATAAAAGCAGATTTGCCTCATTGGATGAAGAGAGATCATGTCTTTGAGAATGAGTTGCTTAAAGTTGAACTCTACATGCCTTTAGAAAAATTCGATGAACACATCGTTCATAAAGGTGGAGTGAATAAAACTAAAGAGATCGTCGATCTTTTTTTAAAAATGAATAATGAGTGTAAACCTAAAGACGTTCCCTCCCTTCGCTCATTAGCAGCAAAAACTTTAGCGAAAGACCTACACTTTTTTAAACCAGAAATGGCCACAGAAGAGGCAAAAGAGGCTGTGGAAGAAGCAAAAGAGGCAGAGAATGAAGCTGTTGGACAATTAAAAAAATAAATTGATTTAAAAGGGTAACTCTAATTCAATTATTTTCCGGGCTAACTCTTCTTTTGAAGTGACTGAAAATTTATCTTTAAGATTAGTAAAATGTGTTTCTATCGTTCGAGGGGATAAACTAAGAATTTGAGCCATCTCTTTATTGGTTCTAAAATTTAATAAATGGTACAGGCAGTTCATTTCTTGCTTGGATATTTTTATCTTTCTATTGTCCACGGTGAATATTAATTTCTTTGCTACGTTCTGTTGTAAAAAAGAATAAACTGTTTCTTTATCTAACTTCTGCGATGATAAATAATGTGCATTACTAGCCTCTACTTTATTTACTAATAAACGCTGGTTAAAGCATTGAGCATGTATCTCTGTTGCTTGACTTTTATAGGCCAAAATAAAGCTTTCTAATAAATTAATATTATTGATATAAAAATGATTAATATTTTTGTTATGGTGCGCTGAGCCAAAGAAAAAGAACTCACATTGGTTTTCGTCTTGCTTAATAATAACGAAAATATTACCTATATCATTTGCTTTTAATTGTTCTAATGAATCAGGATGCGGTTGTGGAAAGTGTTCAAAAAAGTAATATCCCGTTTTAAATTGATTAACATTCCCCTCTATAGGGCTTGATTTCCGCATAATTTCATTATGATACAACTCATGAAGAGCTGGGGCATTACCTAAATAGAGTTTTGGTCCCTCATTATCAATAATTTTGTGCGCAAAATACGTGATGCCAAACGCTCGTAAGGTCTTTGCAATCTCGTTAATGTCATTATAATAAGTAAAATACATATCCTCGTTGATGTTCATTAACCGATTGCCCCCCTTTTCTTATGAAATACAATAAAACAATTTGATTAAAATAAAATCATATGGTAAATTATATGTTAACTTACCTGCTATAACAAATTGTTTTCCTTGCGTAACGCGCTATTATAGCGAGTCGGAACAAGGTGAAAAGTTAGTTGAGCCCTATGTTGAGCAAAAACCACTCTTAAGAAGTGCAATATAGACGGCTATGTGAGCATTTTCAGAGTGTAGCCTGGGTGAAGACACAGCCGTAACCCGGGATCAAAACTTGATTCAAGCCTTGATCTCGGATTATGCTTCGCGCCATCCAGGCTAGAGTTTTCTCTTAAGTTGACACCAAGAAGTGTTCACCTACTGATATCAACTTAAGAATTTATACGTGAGAAAATAAAAAACACCTGTAGCTAGTGAAGGAAAACAGACATACAAACGGTTATCCTGTAGCAAAATTTAGTTCAGAGTTGAAATTAACTAACTCCTCTACTCGTGCTTTTACCTTTAAAGCTTGAGGTGGAGTGAATAAACCGTATCGATAATGAGCTTTAATTGTTGGGGCTTCTCCTTTTTCCTCGACTAACTCCCTAGCTCCCTTAGTATGTTCCGTAATAGTTTCTTTAATATCATGAGTTACTTCGGCAACAGATTGGCGTATTGATTCACTTTCGCTCTTTATTATTTTTTGTAGTTCTTTATATTCTTCATCGCTACAATGTTGTAAACGCTCAGCAACTATTACAGGGGCTTGTCTATAATTGAGATCATTATTACTATGAATATCATACCACTCTAGATTGAGCTGGTATCTCCTCTTGATATTTTCTTTTCTAAGATCTATATCTTCTTGCGATAGAATTCCTTGCGCATGTTTTTCACTATACGCCACTTCAAGGACATCACATTTCTTTAATTCATCAACATAAAAATTTCTTACCTGCTGAGCCTTCTCTTCACCAAAAGCACTAAGCATTCTTTGATTCACTTGAAACTCGGGGATTTCAAAAGAATCACCGTAATACCACTCCCGCAAACTTTTATATATGTCATTTTTTACGCTAACATATTTAGTAGTGACAGCTAGACCAATCAACAAGGCGGGTATAAAAACAACAGTAAAAGCTAACTCAGGAAGAGCCAAAGGGGTCAGCAACAATGCTGTTAATGCAAAAATAGCAATAATAACGCCAACAGTAAGAAGTATAGGTATAATCGATCTAAATGCCTTCATATAAACATTTTTTTCATATAGAGCGATATCTTTATATTCATCATATAAGGGCTGCAAAGGCGCTAATAAACTAGTCAGGATAGAACGAAGCTCAGAAATTTGCTCATGGTGGCGGCCATAATTGTATAAATCGAGAATAGCAAGAAAAGAGCTTTCATTTTGTGTAGAAAAACTAGTTGCCTGGATAAAAGCATGGGCATCAGCCATCTTGCCTAAAAACTGATTAGCTCTTTCCGTTAGTGGATTTTTCCATAAGAAAGACAATGATTGAACCAGCTCTTGTGTCGTGTGGGGTGTCATTTCCCAATTTTTGCCGTTAATTAACTGCAATTGTTTGAGAATATATTCATGTAATTTACTTTCATACTCTAAGAGCCATTTATCCAAATCCAAATTATTTTGACCATTGAAAGCGTTCAGGATTTCTACAGCCATTTCGTTAGCATGCTTTTTATTGAATCCGTCAAGATCCATAAAAGTGATTTCGGCCTGGCTGATTTGCTGTATGCAGTAATAGAGCAGATCGGTTAACTCTTCTTCGTCTACTTTATGAGGATCTGATACTAAATCGTCATTTGCAACAGAATATTTTTTCAATATCTGCTGCATGATCGACTCTTCAGAAGGCGATTTTCTATAATTTAATAAGGGAAAAAAGGAGCCTAATTGCTTAATATGCTCGTATAAAGCGACTCGCTTTTGTTCCAATTGTTGCTGACGTGCACGTTCTTTCTTTTCGTCGATCGTCTTTCTAAGCGACGCCATATTGGCCTCTTTTAGAAATTCAGTTTTCCAAAGACTAATTGCATCGGCTCTTTCTGTTTTTAGCCTAGTAATCTGCTCGTCTGACTGACTAGAACCGTTCCATAATAGAGACACAAAACTAGCTTGTTCCTGTTCATTTTTGATTTTTTCTAATTGCGAATCTAATACAACAAGAGTATTAAGTAATCTTTTTGAAAATTTAGTTTCACCCACTAATTCTTGTTGTACAGGTGTCAATAAGTGAAAATCGTCTATCTCCTTTGTAAGAAGAGCATTCATAATATGCAAGACAATTTTTTGATATTCTTCTGCTTCACCAATACGTAAAGTTAACTCTCTTCTTTGTCTTGTCAGTTCATCTTGAATCAAAACCTCTTTATCCCTAGGATCTGAACTGAATAAATTGGAAAACCAAGATGTGGAATGCAATTTTGCTAAAAATAACGAATAACTCTCAGTAATTTGACAAAATTGCAACCCTGATTCAGAACACTCAAACTTTCGTTGAACTTCTTTTGGTATCAGGTCATAGCCTACGATGAGTTGGTTGGCAATAAACGTCGCATCAGGCATAAATTCACCACACTAAATTTAATATGCTCTATGTTTTACCATAAAAAGATTAATGTTTTATTAACATGATGCTTAAAAATAATCCAAAAACACTAACTATCTCTTTTCTCTAACTATTTATTATATGCATAATTTATCAACATAAAGTGCTTTCAGTATTCTGTCGTTCCTAATACAATACGACCAAATTCCTAATGAGATATGAATAAATAATTTTCTTTTTAACATCAGCCCCTTACTTCACTGCCCGTCTTTTATTTAAATATTGAGGGCCAGTGCCGTGAAGCGTGAAGTTTACAGTAGTTAATAAAGAAGCAACAGTTAATTTTGCATTATTTTTAAGCATCATGTTAATAAAACATTAATCTTTTTATGGTAAAAAGTAGCCTGTATGAAATTTGTTGTGATTTGTTGAACTCTTTAGTTCTTACTTTTTTATTCTGGGAGTTATCCTATGCCTCAATTGTCAGATAATAAATACCTACAATCTTTGCTAGAAAACCTGATTTCATCGTATGAAACAGAAATCAACTATGCTCCTATAGAAATTGAACTGGATCCTCAGCAAATCTCTCCCAATGTTATTGAGGGTTTAACCCACTTTATTACTGATGCACGTAAGCGCCTCTTTATTTTTAAAATCCCTGGAAATGAATCCAGCTCGGTACAGCTAGCTCTTCTCGCTCGTAAAACAGTACTTGATAAAACAGCAGAAACAACGCTGAAAAATACTTCGAGAGAACCTAAGATTAATCCATTGAAAAAGGCCTTGGATTCAAATCCTTCCTCCGTCCGTACGGGCATTCAAATTCAAAAAAGCCTTGTCATACAAAAGCCACAAGTTGAGCAAAAAAACACGAAGAAAGAACACGTAGAGCACATAGCAGCTCGCAATATTAACTTAATTGCTATTGATTTGCCTGAACTTCCAGAACTCGCGAAACAACTCAAAGTACTAGGAATTGAGCATCTACATGATGCCGCTGCGCAAAAAATTAAAAAACACGCTTATGCCTTTAAAGGCGGCATTATTCCCAAAAATCTCCCTAAAGGATTTTATATTAATCAAGAGAAACACGCTCTTTGCTATACGGACACCCCAAGCAGGCTGCCCTCTGCCCTAGCTCCTGCACTGAATACACCAGAGCCGTTGACTTTACCCTCAATGGAACAAATACAGGAACTGTTGCCGTCAACAATACCTCAAGAGGTTGTTACTCTGCTCATGGATACGAAGTATTCACCCGAACAGGTAACGGCCCTTTCCGGTGTATTCACAACGCATGTGGATGAACTTAAAGCATTTCTACAATTATTTAAAGCATCTAATGCCCACCCCCCTCTTCCGCAAGCACTAAAACCTGAAGATATTGAATTTATAGTTCCATTTCTATGCAAACAGTTTGTTCTGGGCGGTGAAGCTCATACGACCTTGCTGACAAGGCTGCTAAATACGTGTGTGAATAAAAAAATAAGCCTTGAGTTTCTTAAAAACCCTAGCGTACAAAATACATTTTTGAGTACGCGCGGAATTAAGAACCTACAAAAATTAGTTCAACTTCCGGCAGAGCAGAAGGAGTGGTGGAACAGCTTAGTGACTGCTCATCTGAACTATGACAACAATCATTTTGATTTTAATGCTTTTTTTGAAGCCTATACGCAAATTTTTCTTCCTAGAATTGCAGAAAAAAATCTTACTCTGCCCAATCCATGCCCTATTGAACATAATGGACACCTACTCATCACATTAAACCGAGTATTGGATGTTATTGAACACGCTACAAATCCTCAGGAGCAATGTTTGTCGTTGTCTCACCTCAATTGGGGAGCAATGGGCGTTCATTATGCAATGACGCAAAAAACTGAGCCAGAACAGCTTAAGCAAGTCTCTTCTTGCATGCACATTGAAAGTCCTGAAGACACAATTACCAACCCAGAGCTCATTTATCAACAAATTGAGCAAGAACAACTCCAATTAAAACCTTGGCTATTTCGCTATATGGGACAACATTGGAAAGCAGAGATACGATTATCTGATATTCAGGCACAACTTTTTCAAATAGAACAACAGGAAACTTGGACCCAAGTACAAAGAAATCAATTAACTTTTATTTTAACCTGCACTTTTTCAGATACAGCGACATTAACGCCAGAACGATGGAAAAATACGCTGAGTCATTGCATTAGTTTATTGGAACCTCTTAATCAAGAAGAGCGTAGCGACGTACTACAAGCGCTTTCTCGTTGTTTTAAGTTCAATCCGCCTCCATCACTGGCCCAAATCAGTACATTAATCAAGTTATGCACTGAGCTCAAGAGTACATTTCCGACCAAAAATTTTAAAACCGAACTAATTACTCCCTTGGTTTCATGTATAGAAATTGAAGGTTTTGAACTCCTCAATACCCTACAAGAACGAGTCCAAAAAACGACTGAATCATCAGAAGACAATCGTGCCGTTCTGCCAATAATTGCTGCATTTACTGATCTATTACAAAAAAATCGCCGTACATTACCCGAATATTTAGTCAAATTATTGGCCAAATTAAATGAACCCAATATAACGCAATTAAAAATTGATAATTTGGTATCGGCCTTTAAAAACTTAGAAAATAAAAAAGGTAATGCCTTCCATAACGTTGCATTAAACGCTTTGAGTCAGCTCAATATTGCTAAATCTAACCCTTTACCCACTATAGAACACATTCAAGGCTTGCTTGAAGCATTGTCTAATTTATCTGAGGTCATACCAGAAGAACATAAAACGGTTGAAAAGCAAGAGAGTTGGTTAAAAGATCTAATTATTGATAAAAATCTCTTGCCTGGTTGTGTCCTAGGCAATGGTGATATATCTAAGCTCGACGATCTAATTGTTGATGCTTTAGTTGATGCCATCAAAAAAAGAAGTAGTGCATTTAGGATAGATAAGCTCAAAAAATCATTATTGGAAAACCTGCAAAGTTCCATTGTACCTCAAGCATTGAGAGATCAACTGAATGCCGAGCTCATTCCTTTATTTGATGCAGTACATAATCTGGTGGAACTATTACAGAGTCCCAATCCTAAATTTCCTGAGGTGATTGCAAAACTACATTATTTTGAACAAGTCAAACCTATATTACTGAATGGAAACTATGGAGTAGGTATTCTTGGTAAAAGTAAGGGAGAGTACATTTTAAATTTCTTGCTTACTGGAGAAAAAGCAGCGGCAGATAATACTACAGGTGGTGGGTTTGCTTTTGTTTTAAAACAACTGTTCGGTTTGTTTCAGTCAGAAATGAAGTCCTTCTTTGACGATCCTCAAAATAAACAGATCGTAAAAGACTTAGATCTAAAAACTAGTCTCAGCTGGATGAAAGCATTTAATGACACGCATTCATTGATCTTCTTCTTTAAAGAAGAGCTAATTCAGAAAAAGGTACTGCCTGCACTAAGAAAAACATTACAACAACTCAATACTCAAGATCCTGAGTTTGAAAAAAGCATCCTAAGTGAGGCAGAAATAATCATTGAAAATGCTCCATCGGATCAGTCACTACAGGATTATAAAAATAAAATAGAAGGTATTGCTGATTATCTCAATTTACTTATTGATATCAAAGACAAGCACCCCACTCAGTTCAACAAAATATATAAGGAACTCAATACTGGTGCTTTAGCTCGTCTGAACTATATCCAAAAACTAATTCTGGTCAATAGTTTAATCCAAGACAAATCCGACCAATTAGATCTCTATTTAAAACTAACTACTCAAGCTTTGGAACAAAATCCAGAAGCAGGTAGTGCTGCAATTGAAAGAGCAATTAACGGATTAGTAATATTGTTTAATCTGGCTGATCTTGAACCAGAAACTCAAATTATGTTTTTCAAAATGAGTATGGCGCACAACTTAAAGAGCGCGACTCCATTCCCTCTAGGAGCCTTAAGTGAATTGAAGAAATCAGGCCTTCCAGAGCAAACGAAATCATTAATTATCAAACAAATAATCCAAATTTTGAGCCGACTATCCGGTGCAGACTCCCCTGAGCTCGTACAAGGTCTGGTACAACAAACTCAGTTATTTTTAATTCATAACCACAAACAAGCCCCATTATGTGTTGCCTTATTAAAGAGGGTTTCATTAGACGATCCCAATCAAGATCTAGGAGCCTATCCGCTTATCCTACAACAATTGGCTGCAATCAGTCCTGAGAACAGAGAAAAAATTGCAACCATTCTGACCGGTCTTGCTAATAATAAAAAAGATGACACGTTAAATTTATCAGCCCTATTAGAAATCTCTAAGGGCTTGGGACGTCGTTCTGCAGAAGATATTGATCTCGTATTACAATTATTTGAGACTCCTCCTTACCCTAATACACAGAGCTTAAACTCTGCTTTACTAGCACATGATTCGGAAAAACTACGAGCTTATTGCTTAAGCTTTGATACTAATCCTTTTGCAAAAGCAGGGGAAAAAAGAGATCTAACGAAACAATTCGCAACTGATAGAATTAAAGAAGCGCTGCTTAAACTGGAAGATTTGCTTCACGAGGAATCACTACCTCATGCGCTGCAAATGAGGCTAGCAAAGCAATTAACCTTTATTGAAACATTAGGATATACAGACCCTTTAAACCCTAATGATTATACAACACTGAAGAAGCTGACTGCATCCTCACGTCATGATTTGCAAGAGAGAACGACTCATTTACTCCAACAACTGAAATCCAAATCAGTTCCAGCGGAGCAGTTAGAAACAACACAGTTAGAACTCTTGGCTTATCTCAGAGAAATTTATTTCCGTACCACTGGGTTGTTCCCCAATACAACACAAATGCTTGTGTTGTTACTGGCTTTGCATGATCCCTCATCTAACCTCTTAATGCGCATTAAGACAGGGGAAGGGAAAAGTATTAATGCTCCTATGCTTTCCGTTCTACAATGGTTACAAGGAGGTACTGTTGTTCAATTTACAGCGAATCCAACACTCTTAATAAGAGATTATGAAAACAGCTGTGAACCATTTTTTAACTTCTTAGGAATACCATCGGCCCTTATTCAAGATAATACTGCTCCAGAACACTATCAACTCAATGGAATTAACTGCTCCACCGTAGAAGATATGTCCTTTTTTTACTTGAAAATGAAAGAACTAAAAAAAGAAGCAGTGATTCAAAATGGAGAGCCAATTCATGTGGTTCTCGACGAGTGTGATGATGGTCTTCTGGATCAAACTCTACTTTATAAGCTAGTCGCAGAAATCGTTTCGGAAGAAGAAGAAGAAAATGAGGAAATTCCAGAACAATGGGTTTTCCCACTGGCTTATCAATTTATTAATCTGCCAGCTTTTCGTAATAAAGATTCAGCCCAAGGAAAAGTTTGGGATGAAGAGGAAGATCTAGAACAACTCAGACAATTCTTGAATAAAGAAGTTAATGAAAAATTCAATGGCGATGCAGAAAAACAAAATTATCTGTTGGCTATGAGCAATACAAAACTGAAGCTATTGATCGACGCCAGTTGTGCCGCAGCAACTCGAGTTGAAAACAAACATTTCCTTGTACAACCAATCAAAGAAAAAGATGATTCAGGCAATGAAATAACCAAAAAGATTGTTTGCGTACCCTTGCTTCGCAGTACTCCCAAAGTAGGTTCAATTTTTAATGCCGCAGTACAACAAGCGTTATTGGCACGATTAATGATTGAACGCCCAGAGCAGGCTCATTATATTTCTATAGATAAAAATCCTCCGGAATTGGCCAGCCTATCGGCTCTTGGTTTAATAAAATTATTCCAAAATACTAAAGGACGTTTAATTGGCATCTCAGGAACACCAGGAGATAAATTAGAACTAGAAAGTTTAGCGACAGCACTAGGTACTCAGGCAATAGGTGTTGCTCCATATGCAGGGGATCATCGTAAAGTACATGCCCCGATTTTCACTTTTAATAGTGAAGAATCCATTAGTGCGGTACACAAAGCGATAGAAAATATAAAACTTCCAGTGACTAAACCTAGCATGGAAATTGATGCTCATAGAGCAATTCAAACCCATGAAGACCGAGAAGAGTTAATCGCACAAACCGAAAAAGCGATTGAGCAATGGAGTCATACACAAACTCAGCCAGTCTTGATTATTAATGAAGATTTTGATGCATCTGAAACCCTAGGTAAGAGTCTAGAAACCTATAGACAACAAGGATTTAAAATCCAAATCGTTACCGGTAAGGAAAGTCAGGAAGAGCTCGAATACATCATTAAACAAGCAGGTAAATGCAACACCATCACGGTTGGAACGGCGATGCTGGCCAAAGGTATCGATATCAATACAGGAGATCATCCTAAAGGCCTATTTGTAATACAACCCTATGCAGACACTGATAGGATGACCACTCAAATCGCGGGACGCGCCGCTCGCAATGGAAAACCTGGAGAATGGCTACCTATTTATCAGGTTAAACCACCACAAAACTGGTTTGAAAAAATTTTATATTATATTTTTCCTTGGTACAGGCAAAGTTATAATGAAAGTTCAGTTGCAGAGTTGAAAAGCAAAATTAAATTACAAGCTACAGTGGATAGACTCTATACTCAAGCGATTGATGAAGCACAACAAACCTTAATGCAACAAATTGAAGCGTGGGAAAGTTTATTACTTGAGCTGTATCCCAATGATCCCAAAATACAATTTGAATTATATCAATGGCGGGAAACACTGTTAAATGAGCTGAACCGTTCACAAGAGACGAGTATTTCACAAGAGACGCTTGCCACAAACATTAACCACTTTAAAAATTCGGCATGTAAGCTTTGGGAATTATTTAGAGAAGAGAAATGGGCAGATAGAGCACAAAAAATCACGCAGATGACTCAAGAACAGGCGCTAAGATTCAATTATTTAAAACAATTAGATCTCGCCCATGAATTTGATGTGCAATCTACACTGCAGAAGAAGAGTAAGCCGTTCATTGCCGGAACCCAAGCGTTAATGAACCAAAATCTTGAAACCATCATTAGAGATAAGGCCGGAGTAGTCCTAGACTATACCCAACCAGACGAGCAAATGAAAAAAGATTTGCAATTAGCGCAATGTAAACAACTGTTACCTAATTTAATAGGAGAGTTCTGCTCTGTTTACCCAGGAGCCATTACAGCGCTTGTTCCCAAACAGGCTTCGCAAGGCTCGCCTTTTTTACCAGAAATAATCAATGATCTGATTAATAGAATTATAGAGCACAAAAACAGGCTATTGCATCCTGAGATACAAGAAGAGTTTATTAAAAGCGTCATCACATTCTATGAAGAAGAATTAATCGGCGCTGATAGCGATAAAATTGATCAGGTATTATTAAAAATCAAACCGTTACTGTTAGCGCATAGCGAGGATTTATCTCAATTACCGCTGATTGAACAATTCAAAATGCAAGGATTTATTCTCACGTTTTGCACGCTTTATCAAAACTCAAGCTTGCCAGAAGACGCACAATTAAATGCACTAAGAGCCAGTTATAGCGAAGAAATTATGCGAAGACTGGCCAAGCATCTGGCGCAAGAATTTGCTTGGGTGAAGAGTACACCAGAACCCATCCACGCATTTTTTGAACGTGGTGTAGCTAAAGAGGCTGCTTATACTATTTATGATTTAGCACAAGAAGTCATGAATACACCACAAGATAAAAATAAAATCCAAGCACTCTACGCGGGTCTTGAGCAACAAAGACTTATTTTAAGAGATAAATATCTCTTCTCTATAGGACATTCAAATCCTCGTAGTGTCATTAACGACGCGATAGCAGCTATAGCGTGCTTGGAAAATGCACCTCACTGCGATCGCGAATTCCGTAATAACTGCCACGACAATATAGTTTCCGAGCATCATCTCAATGAGTTCCGTCACTATTTAGAAAACACATCCCCGTATTATTTTACAACCAATGATCCGACTTGGGATCATCTAAAAACAACGCTTCTTGCAATGAGCCAGCAAAATAAAGAAAGTCAAGCTCATGTCCTTCTAGAATTACATGAAACGATAACACGTTATAGCACTTATGAGGCCTACAAACCCTATTTAAGTCAGCTTAACTCGCTAAATAGCCAAATTATGTATTCCATAGAAGAGCTAAAGAAATCGGATGGTTTGCAGCAAGATGCACAAGAATGTCTCTTAGCACAAAAAGCCAGTGAATTTGCTCGATTACTTCAGGTAGATCCTAATCAAATCCGCATTCAAAGTGGTACTGATGGAATTCAGTCCTATATAGAATTACAAATAGAGAATGCACCATCAAAAGAAGGGTTCACAGGATATCAATCTCCTTTCTTTACTAAAATAGAGGGAGAGAGAGCTCATCTCCAAGAAAGAAAATCGATGTTCGAAGAAAATTCTAAGGCGCTTCGCGAACTTTCAAATGCGAAAGCAGGTGAAAGTCTTTCAGCAGAAAAACGCCCAGAATTTGAGAAATTACTGCGATTAAAGGCTCTGTTACAACAAAATTGGAATAATGATCTTGATATTCTGGTTCTCACGGAGCTTCCTGAAGTAATCCAAAGCAAGCTACAAAAAGCAGATGTCTTAAAGCAATGCGATTGGACTAAACAGCCAGTCAATTTGGAGGGCCTAAATAATAGTTTAGGTAAAGAACCAGGAGCAGACTTTACTGCACTACTTGAAGAGCAAGTAAAGATAACCAAACAACTTGAAGAAACTCGTCAGAAAATGGATGATGCCGAACAACAGCTTGCTACCCAACAAGCAACAATACAAGTTGAAGAGAATGCCATCAAAGCATTACAAGCGCGTCAGCAAGAACTTAATTGGTACTCTGCATTAGAACATGCTTCCATAGCATCGCAAATCCTTTACCATAAAGGCAGACTTCTTTATCTGCAAAATCAACTCAAAACACCTACAAGAACATTAGCGGGTATTAAAGATGAAGAAACTCAATGCCAACAAAAACTAGATACTCATAATCAACAGATTGATAGCTGTAGAATACAATTTGTAGCTGATTTGAAAGCTGAAGCCAAACAGGATCTGGCTCTCTATCTAGAAAATCGTGGCCAACAACAAGTTGATGAGGTACAAAAAGATCTGCAAAAGACAGAAGATACTATCAGTAAGATCCAAGAAGCAGAACTGAAGAAATCTCGTTACCAAACTCGTCGCTTCTTTAAATCAAGCGAGCTGTTGCGTTATGAAGCAAGCTTATCGCATGAGGAAGCACGAATTCCCTCAAAACCAGCGCCACAAAGTGCTGCATCCAAAGTGGTGAACGAGCAAGAAGTAGAAGATGCAAACCGCTTCGTTTTTTAATGTAACGAGAGTTTGGAACGAGGTCTATTTTTAAACGAATTACCGGCGAAAGCCGGTATCCATTTGATGTTAAACGTTTTATGGATGCCGACTTTCGTCGCAAGCTCGTCTGGATAACCCAAATTATCTAACCCGATGCCTATGGGTCCGAATTCGTAGTAGAAGATCTTACTGCAACAAATCTTTCTCCGAATGCTGGTACGCATTCATTAAATTATCTCTAACGACTAGAGCCGTACTATTAACAGCCTCCAAAGTCATTGTTTTTTTCAGAATACCCGTCTTAAATTTCCAACCTGGAGGTAACTTAAGCTTACTGCCTAACTCGGCCAGTGATTGTTCTGTTTGTGGTACCGATTCGATGCTATAGGAATGCATAACGAAAACATGACCTTTACTGTCTATGAGCTCATAAACAGGCTTCCCCTCCTCATAGACCCATATGGTATGGCGCCTTACCTCTCTTGGATGATAAGGAATATTCACTAGAAAGAAGTCTGATGGCGTAGTTATCATTTCGTCGGCCTGACGCATCTGTAGCCCACCAATGGTTTTAATTGTAGGATCTATAAATGAAAAGCTTGTTAATCCGTCAATAACCCAATATCTAGGACCGTTTAATCGGACTAAAACAGCGGCAGTTTCTTTCCTGATGTCATTAATATTCATTTTTTTCCAAATGTCATCTGGGCAATCATTTAAACCAAACGAATTATATACAGCAGCATCATTTTTAGACTTGGCTATAACAATTTCACAATACCGCTTACCGCGCATATTAGATATATCTTCGCCATAAGAAAGCATGGGCAGAGCAAATAAAAACAATAAAAAAGAAATAAGTAATATTCTAATCAGGAACAAGGTGCCATCAATTTGCATAAGAATCTCCTATAGTAAAACAAAATGACTAACTTATTGTGGGCCATTACTCGCATAGCCCAAACAAAACACCTAACGCAAAATAAATTGCTGTCACCTAAGAATAGTGACTATTAGACACCCTTAATACTCTTAGTGCTTAAGAGTGAAGATAATATACATGAACTAATAAAAATAGCCCAATAATCAAAAATATAACACCCGTAACTTGCATTCTCACTGGATGATTAAAAAAAGATTGCCCTATTTTCATTGCCGTATCAGGACATGCTAGTCGAATCATGCCGGATAACAATACCAACCAACTAATTACTGTAATAATAACAGGCCAACCCATCAGCCAAAGATTGTGACTAGTAACCATCAGTAAACCTA
The DNA here is from genome assembly GCF_000953135.1 of Legionella fallonii LLAP-10. Taxonomy (NCBI): domain Bacteria; kingdom Pseudomonadati; phylum Pseudomonadota; class Gammaproteobacteria; order Legionellales; family Legionellaceae; genus Legionella; species Legionella fallonii. The sequence goes on from NZ_LN614827.1 coordinate 2,622,136, forward strand.
AAATAAAAGTCATAAACGCAAAAACAAAAAAGACACCTTGATGTGCCATGACATCTGCCATAACCAGTTTCATATGTTCATGTCTAAATATTAAAAACAAACCGCCGATCACCATCACCCAACCAATCACGGTGGCTAAAAAGATAGTATTCATAATAATACTCCAGCAAACTACCTCCCTTACTATAAGTATAGTTCTTCCTAATAGTATTGAGGTTTAACTTACTGAAAATTATTGCCATTTTGTATGATGTACCCCAGGTTTCACCTTCGCGCACTCAGACTACATGACAACCCAAACTACCCACCAAAAGTAAACGTATAAAGCTCAAGATCTGGATTATCGGAAGTTAATTGCAATATACCGCTACTGGATTGGGGCAACACAACAGCCTCATATAGTGAATATTTATCCACCAAAATACTATTATCGACCACATCCTTACCCTTATTGTTACCTAGAGGTTTTCCATTTAAAAGCAGTGTTACTTTAATCGGTTTTTTGTTGCCATTGCCCATCACGATAAACACCTTGCGCGCCTGAAAATTAATTCTTAAAGACGTATTATTTTGTGCAGAAACAATTTTATCTGCATTGATAAGCCAAGAACCTTGTAAGCCCCAGGCATTAACAACTAACTGCTTTGGAAAAGAATAGGAAGCGACCACATTATGAACCAACTCGGGACTGAAATTGGCTTCCGCACGCGCGTACCCCAAATAGGTTTCAGGGGTTAATTGATAAGAAGACGATGGAGACTCAGCCTTTATTGGTGATGCAGTCATATCTAAACCGAGTAAAAAGCGTATATTATTTTCTGTAACGTCATAATCACCTTCACCAAAACGCTCATAAACGACTTTTCCCTGTTTATTAATTAAATAATGAGCTGGCCAAAAATGATTGGAGTAATTTTCCCAGGTAACGAAAGAATTATCCAAGGCCACAGGATATTTGATGCCATCACGCTTTACCGCATTACGCACATTAGCCGCATTTTTTTCAAAATCAAATTCGGGAGTATGGATACCGATAATCACTAATCCTTTATCATGATATTTTTTATACCAGCCATTCAGATAAGGTAGAGTACGAATGCAATTAATACAGGAATAAGTCCAAAAATCGATAAGTACTACCTTGCCCTTTAGCTCTGATAATTGCAAAGGAGGTGAGTTTATCCATTCTTGTATACCGCTAATTGGTGGCGCCTCATATGGGATCCATACTCCACTCTCCAAATAATTTGCTGTACGAATAGGTGTTTGATTAATCGTAGTAGAGGAAATAAAACCTGTTTCCTGAGATATCATATAAGCAATGTTCAACAAAATAACAGCGCCTAAAAGTTTGCGAATCAGAACAGTATGTGTTTTAAAAAACTGAAAGGTATTTTTAATTTTAAAACCATACAAAGTGATAATGAACATTGGAATAGCAGCACCCAAGGCAAAAGCCAATAAGGTAAAAAAGCTAAGACTATTTGTTTTTTGAATGGCCACTTGGACAAGGATTGCCGCAAGAATTGGTCCAGCGCAAGGAGTCCAGATAATAGAAACGAGTCCGCCGAGTAATAATCCCCCCAAAAAACCACTGCCCTGATGGCCTGGAGACATAAAAGTGCCCCCGATAACCGCTATTTTTTGCGTTAAGTGATTAAACAGTTCTGTTAAATAATTAGATAACAAAATAAGGGAAAACAAGAATAAGAAACCATAGGCGATGTAACGAATTACATTGGAATCGATACCCGAATAATGCACTAATTGACGTGCAAACAATGCAAATAAAGCGAAAGTAAAAACAAATCCAATAATAATACCTAATGAGCGTCTTTTAGAACCGACCAAAGACCCCGCCAGAATAATAGGCAAGATGGCCAAAATACAAGGGGATAAGATTAGAGCAAATCCCTCTAAAAATCCTAACAGAATAGTGGCCAGATCAGCATTCATAAGAATGACCTTCAGTTAATTTACCTTGCCCATTGATTTAATTATAAATCATTTATGAACACCTGATGATATCAACTTAAAGATGTGTCTGCCGGATTAGACAAAGTCGTAATCCGCGATTGAGGCACGTTCCCGTACGCTATGCTACGGGATACGTTACAAAAGCTTAATAAGATCTTCCTGACTCAGTTCTATTTTGTATTAATGAGCGCCCGATACCTGAAAATTATCCACCCAAGAATGCCCTCGTTGGCAAATTGCCAACGACAACAAGCCAATCACAGCGCCAAAAATATAATATCCAGCTGGAGCAATAAAATTTCCGGTTTTGTCTACCAACCACATCAAAAATAAAGGAGTGGTACTACCGAAAATGGAGATTCCTACGTTAAAAGCAAACCCAAAACCGCTATAACGATAAGCTTTAGGAAATAAAGAAACCATATAAGCATTCATTGGTGCATAAGTTATAGCAATCACGATAGACATCACAATCAACCCTTTTGTGATATTCACTACATTACCTGAGGACAATAAATAAAAGACAGGAATGCTAACCACTATCATGCACATCATACCGAGACGAATGATGGTTCTATGCCCAACCGTATCCGCAAATACAGCAACCACGGGCTCTAATAAGGCGTCGACTAAGAGTGCTGCGGTAATAATTAAAGCAACCACACTTAAAGACAAATTAAAATAAGCATGAAGATAGGTAGCAGTAAATACATAGGTGCCAAAAGTCATAATTCCAGTCAGCCATGCCAAGCCTATCACTCCAAGCATTTGCCAAGGTTTTTCTCTTATTGCTGTCATAAGAGGTACCCGAGGTTTTTCATCTGTTTTTATATGGGTATATTCTGGTGTTTCATGGACGTGAATGCGTAAAAAGAAAATCACTAATCCGGCCAGTAAGGCTAAAGCAAACCCTAATCGCCACCCCCATGCAGGCATAAACGAAGAAGTAAAAAACGATGCGGCCAGCCCCGCCAAAATGGAACCAAAACTATAGGCTGAACTGGTCAAACACCCATAAAATGCTTTAGCAGTTGGTTTGGCATGCTCTATTAAAAAAATGGATGATCCCGTAAATTCAGCGCTCGCGACAAACCCCTGCATTATACGCAACAAAGTGATTAATATTGGCGCAGCAACTCCGATTAATTGATAGCCAGGTATCACGCTGATTAACGCGGTGGGAATAGCCATCATTAAGATACTAAGCGTCAACGCTTTTTTCCGACCATATCTATCGCCTATATAACCAAAGGCGATTGCACCAAGAGGAGCTAATAAATAACTCACGGCAAAAATACTAAAGGTATGTAAAATCGAAGCTAAATAATTTTCATTAGGAAAATAAGTAGTCGCTATAATTGGGGCAAAATAACCAAAAATGGCAAAATCATACCATTGTAACGCCGTACCAGAAATCCCAGCCAATAATGCTTTGATTTGAGACGATAATGCCATCCCCTTCTCCTTGTAATCTTGCTTTAGTTTCAACCCAATGTTGAAGAATAGGGATATAGTACCCATTCCCCAGCTAATAACAATATCCCGTTGCTGCTGCGAAATTAATTTTAAAAATAACTCGAAACATTGGCATTATTTTGATATAAATTTCATCACTTACTATTAGGCTTCTTCGCAAGATGCACCCAATGCGGCTATTCCCTGGTAGGGGCTGAGCGTGTACCAACGAAGCATAAAGCACTTTACGTAATTTTTGATCTAACATTCGATAAGAGAGACGATCATGCCTAAATTTTTTCGCGTTCGCAGAACTCCCGATCCTAAAAAGAATTTTTTCCAAAACTATTCTGATCACTTCGATTACCTACAGGAAAAATATGAAAAGGTATGGCATAAGCTTGTTGAGAAACAAAATTTAGAAGAGCAGTTCAATTTTCTTAATAAACAGGCATTAAAACGCCTGAGCATATTTGAAAAATTGCGTGATGGTTATGATTATTTTGATGAAGTAGTAGGTGCTACCGCACTTCCTGCGATTGGGCTGGTTTCATCTATAGCAACTCTTGGCCTAGCTCTATGGGAAGGAATTAGGGCTTTAGTTATAAAAATAGGCTTAGTCAATAATGATGGTCAAGAACATCATGTTAAGGCACAATCCGCTTTACTCCTCTCCGCCGCATCGTTTTTGCTTTCTATAGCCTGCTTCTTAAAATCGACTATCAGTTTAATTACCAGACCTATTGTTACGGCCATTTATGGTTTTGAAAAACAGGATAAAGAGCGGTTTATTAATGAAGATACGGTCGTAGGCCACTTATCTGCTGCGCTCTAAGAAGCAAAACCATCAGGAACATCATGCAAAAACTATACATCGTCATTGCCACACTCAGCGCCTTAATAGCAAATGCACTGGGCGCATTTGGTACCCATGCATTAAAAGGGAAGCTAGCAGAATCTTCACTAGTCATATTTCAGACAGGAATTCAGTATCAGTTCTACCATAGCCTTGCTTTATTATTTACTGCGCTTCTGTTATTTCATATTAAAAATCAATGGATAATTGCGGCAGGAATTGCATTCGTCAGTGGCATTATTTTATTTTCAGGCAGCTTATACATTCTCAGTATTACAGGCATCAAATGGCTAGGGATTATTACTCCTTTGGGCGGGCTGTCATTCTTATTCGCTTGGGGAATGCTTTTGATAGGAGCTCTTAAGACCAGATTTGCTGCCTAATCCCCTAAATATAAACCCCTGTTTCTTTATTAGGTTGCAGCGACTTGGTCACCACTTTTAAGGTGATATCTTCCTTATCCTGCTTGATTGAAAAACCAAAGTTAGTGGCCAATTTCAACATATCTGCATTTACTGACAGTACAGATCCCTCCATAATTTTCAAGTTTTGCGTCTCTGCCGCATTAATTAAACACCTCATTAAATAACTACCAATACCCTTGTTTTGCCATTCATCGGTAACAACGACTGCAAACTCACAAGAATGCATGTCAATATTCGCTACATATTCGGCAATGCCAATAATAAAATCTTTTGCATCACGCTGAATTACAGCAACCATAGCCATTTCTCTATCATAATCAATCTGCGTCGTTCTCAGTAACATTTCTGGACTTAGGGTGTGCAATATCCCCATAAATCGAAAGCGCTTTGTACTGTCCGATAGGTGGCGAATAAATTTTTGCTCTACATTGGCATCTTCCGGACGAATAGGGCGAATAAGTAGTTTTTCTCCTTGAGGTAATTGATATTCTGAAACTAAATAATTGGGATAGGAATGAATCGTTATATGGCTAGATGGAGCAGTGACTGCTTCATTATTAATTGCTATACGGGGATTAAACGCGATAGTTTCTTTATCATTTACAATTAAGGGATCTATGATCATTTCTTGAATTTGTGGTAATTCACATAACATTTCTGAAATTCGTAAGAGCGTGTCTTCCAATCCTGTTATATTGGCTGCGGGTTTATTATGAAAATCACCCAGAATTGGAGCGATAGAAGAGCGAGACAGCAAATTCTTAACCCAGTATTGATTTAATGGAGGCAAAGCCAAAGCACGTTCTGGCAATAACTCGACCATCTCTCCCCCTGCCCCAAAGGTAATAACGCGACCAAAGGTAGGATCATTTAAAATACCAACCATTAGTTCTCTATCATTCCCTGAAAGATTTGAGGTTTGTGCTGTAGCAATGCCAAATGTCGTTAATAAAGCACGCGATTCAATCGCGGTTAATAAATTGCGTTGTTCTGCTATAACCTTGTTAATGATGCATTGCGCTCCTATTATATCTGATTGATTAGACGGTATTAACGTATCTGGAATTTGCATTAATAATTGCTGGTTATGATAATAATCTGCCAAATAGGAAAAAGCCTCTATGGCGATCTCTGGAAGACTAAAATGAGGAATTTTATTTCTTGCAAACAAAGACCATGATGATTTGACCTGCTGTTGCCCCATCCAACAGGCAAGAATAGGTTTATTAGTCTGCTTGCTGAGTTCAATCAATTTTTTTGCCACTTTAATCGCTTGCGACCGAGATGCAGGAATTAATAGCACGAGTAAGGCATGGCATTGCTCGTCTTGTAAACAAGACTCCATGACGGTGAAATATTCTTCAGGACCAGCATTTTCCAATACATCAATAGGATTATGACCTGGTTCCTGAGCAGGCCACAATGCCTTTATTTTTTCTAAAGTATTGGCACTCAATTTAGGCAATCGAATATTTAAATCGGTTGCAAAATCAGCGGCGATAATTCCTGCACTACGACTATTCGTTATAATTGTTAACCCTTCCCCTTTGCTACGACAATTGCAGGCAAAGACCTCCGCAGCAGAAAAAAACTCCTTCATCCCCATAACCCGAATAGCACCAGTTCGACTTAGTGCCGTATCAAACACATCGTCTTCTGAAATAAGCGTACCAGTATGAGATAAAATCGTATTCGTGCTCTGAGCATTACGTCCTGATTTAATGACAATGACGGGTTTGAAGTGAGAGGCGGCACGGATACCACTGATTAGACGTCGCGCATCATGAATTCGCTCAACATACAATAAAATACACTGTGTCTGGGTATCAAGCGCTAAATAGTCAAGCAACTCACCAAAACTAAGATCGGCGGTATTACCCAGTGAAACTATGGTGGAAAAGCCTATGCGTTTCGCAGCAGCCCAATCTAAAACGGCAGCCACCAAAGTCTTAGATTGTGAAATAAAAGCAAGATTTCCTCTTAAAACCGGATGAGATTCAAAAGTTGCATTGAGCCGGATACTGGGCCGCATGATTCCTAAACTATTAGGCCCAATAAAACGAATATTAAATTGACGTGCTATAGCACAAAGCTTTTGCTCTAATTTAACCCCACGTTCACTCTGTTCGCTAAATCCTCCAGACAGAATGATGACCTTTTGAATATGGTGCTCGCCGCATTCAGTCAACACTTGCGGAATAGTTGCGGCAGGAATAGCAATAATGGCGAGATCAATGTCCTCTGCTATGTCTTTTACAGAAGAAAAACAAGGCTTATTCTGAATCACTGAATGATGCAAATTAACAGGAAATAGTTTTCCGGAAAAACCACTATGCCTTAGATTATTAAAGACAGCGGCTCCCAGCGATAAAGGTTTATCGCTAGCGCCTATTACTGCGATAGAACTAGGATTAAATAGCTTTTCCAGATAATTTTTTTCCATGCCCAGTCTCTAGAATACAATAAAATCAAATACTCTATATAAAAATAGCATTATTTTTTATATAGAGTCATATTAAATAACGGTCAAACCACTCTTTTGCCAAACGAGCTACTTCATCCAAGGTACCCTGCTCTTCAAATAAATGCGTCGCTCTAGGAACTATTTTTAATTGATAGATACAGGTCATTTGAGAGGCTGCAGACCGATTAAGCCCTATCACCACCTCATCATTTCCTCCAACAATAAGTAATGTAGGTGCCTTCACATGAGGCAAAAAATCATCTGCTAAATCAGGGCGCCCACCTCGAGATACTACAGCCTTGACTAAATTTGCCTCTCTAGCCGCAGCAACTAACGCCGCCCCACCTCCAGTACTGGCGCCAAAATAGCCCAAAGGTAGGTGATAAGAGGCTAACTCACGCGCACACCAATGAGCTACATCAAGCAAACGTAAGGCTAATAGATTGATATCAAAACGAAATTCTCGGGTGATATCGTCAATAACGTCTTCTTCTGGAGTTAATAAATCAAAGAGTAACGTGGCATGATTAGCCGCATTCAATACCTGAGCGACATATTGATTGCGCTTGCTAAACCGACTGCTCCCACTTCCATGAACAAAAAGCACGATACCTCTTGCTTTCTCAGGTATATATAAAATTCCCTCAAGAAAATATGTTCCACTAGAAATAGTCACAGCGTGCTCTATATCCACGGCATAATTTTTCATATCTTAATCCTTTTCCCAAGCAGTAAATTAAGAAGCTTGCTTCACGCTTCTTCTACCCTCATAAGCTTTTTTCAATAACTCACGTACTTCATCATCACTAGTTTGGGAAAAATTCTCATACCACAGCCCCACGGCATAAAAATCGTTTGGCTTTAAGGGACATACAATTTGATCAACCAGTTTTGCTATCTCTTTGCACGTGTCCCTTGCTGCCACAGGCACTGCGACTATGATTTTAGCTGGTTGTTGTTGACGTAGGGCTAAAATTGCAGCTTTCATGGTAGCGCCAGTGGCTATGCCATCATCTACAAGCACTATTGTTTTATTTTTCAGTTCGGGAAGAGGCCCATTAACATGATATAAACGTTCACGGCGAAGTAACTCCTCTTCCTCAGCTTTAATCACATTGTCTATGGATGACTGCGAAATGCCAATAGTCGCAATAAGTTCTTCATTAAGAACAATATTTCCACCTGAAGCCAGGGCTCCCATAGCCAGTTCTTCATGCCCTGGAACCCCCAATTTTCGCACGATAAATACATCTAATGGAACAGAAAGCTTCTGCGCGATCTCATAGGCCACAGGAACCCCGCCACGAGGCAAGGCCAGAATAATAGTATCGGATATATTGGCGTATTCTCTAAGCTGTTCTGCCAGAAGCTTACCTGCATGCTCTCTATCGATATACTTGCTCATAAAATCCATTCTCATCACCCTCCTTAATTAAGTATATATCGAATTAGTATCCCTTGCTCCGCAGCATACTTCCATTAAGTTAAAGTCAATCCTGCTCCTGGGTTACGCAAACGCTGTACCAGGCTACAAACTCTGCCTTATCCAAACTCACGTTAACTTAATGACGATAACTCCGTAGCTTAATCCGCTTTAATAAACCCAAAAACACCAAAAGATGCTACAGTTTAATAATAAACTTCGTTCCAAACTCGCTACAGTGTGGAGAAAACCTGTGTGTACACCTGACAATTTCTCACCACAGTAGAACGAGGTCTCATAAATGATATGAACCTGTTAATTACAGGAGGTAATCGAATGATGTACGCCATGGTAATGGACCAACCAGGTCAAAAATTAAGATACATTCAAGTGGCAAAACCACAGCCACAGAAGAATGAGGTGTTAGTAAAAGTAAGTTCTTGTGGCATTTGTAGAACGGATCTACATGTTGTTGATGGAGAATTAACTCACCCCAAACTCCCTCTCATTCCTGGACACCAGATCGTAGGAACCATTGAACAATTAGGCACCGCAGTAACCTCTTTGCAAATAGGCCAAAGAATTGGCATCCCCTGGCTAGGCAGTAGTTGTGGAACCTGTTCATTTTGTTTATCAGGCCGTGAAAATTTATGTGATGATGCACGTTTTACCGGTTACCAAATTGATGGTGGGTTTGCAGAATATTGTGTTGCTAATCATCAATTTTGTTTCCCCATACCTGAAGGATACTCGGATGAGCAAGCTGCTCCACTATTTTGTGCAGGATTAATAGGTTATCGTTCTTTTTTAAAAACAGCAGATGCAAAACATTTAGGACTTTATGGTTTTGGTGCCGCAGCTCATATTCTTATTCAAACAGCCTGCAAACAAGGACGAATAGTATATGCCTTTACCACTCCAGGCGACAAAGCGGCTCAAGATTTTGCTTATCATTTAGGAGCAACTTGGGCGGGAGATTCCGATAAAGCACCACCTCATCTCCTTGATGCGTCTATCATTTTTGCACCCGTTGGTGAGTTGGTACCTTTAGCTCTTAAAAATACAGTCAAGGGAGGAATAGTGGTCTGCGCCGGCATTCATATGAGTGATATCCCTAGTTTTCCTTATGAAATATTATGGGGAGAAAGAACAATTACCTCTGTTGCCAATTTAACAAGAAAAGATGGAGAGGAGTTTTTATCATTAGCCCCGAAAATTCCTATTAAAACAGAGGTTCATACCTACCCTCTAAAAGCTGTCAATGAGGCACTTGATGATCTGCGCCACGGTCGCTTTACAGGAGCAGCAGTGATCCAAATCAATGAGTAATTAGACACCTTAATATTATTTTAATAATCATATTATAAAATATTCACACAACCTAGCTTATAACAACTTATCTATGGGCAAAAAAACTTATATTTTTAGTCGTGATTTATCTATTGAACCTTTAGGTGATGACAATGATAGTCCTGTATTAATAGAAATTGTTCATGCAGATCGGCAGAAGATATATATTTCATTAAAAAACAGGCTTAATAACCACTACCCTGATGCCTTCGAAATAATAGGGAAACCAAAGTCTAATTTGATCATTTCGCTCAAGCCAGGTCAGACTCTCCCTGCAGGTGAGACTATCACAACACTAATTCATAAGCTTGATACATGCGTAGCTCGCGTTAGGACGACACTTGCTGATTTCGAATTAATAGAAAATAATGGTAACAAACCTTCACTTACTCTTATATCCAAAACCCCTCGTATATCAATACAATCATTTTATCAGAAGTTACATTCTGTAAAAAAAAACAGAGGCAATAATTTATTAAAAATTGAATGTGATGCCGATTCAAATACCATAACTATTAGTCTCAACAACAATCAGCATTTACCTGAAGACAAAACGATTAGACAAATAGTTGAAGACTTGCTGGCCAAAAAAAAACCACAAATACCGTATTCAAGCCATTTAGGTCATATTAGTAACCTTCATTTTGCAGCTGAAAAAAGTAGTGCGCCAATTATGATTCCTAGCGCCCCTGTTGCTATCTCACAAAATAATCCTCCGCAACCAGATGAAATGATTATTATTAGTGATGATTCGGATGTTGATACAGATATGGATATTGAAGATGATGAACTTTTAGAGTTAGAGCAATTAAAAAATAATATAGACTGTGTTGAAACACGAATAGAACAACAAGAAGAGCAATTATCTAGAATTGAAACACAAGTATTGTCACTTTATTCTTATTTTAGCGAACAAAGTAGATTAAGCAGAGCCAATCAATATCCCACTGACAGAAGAATCGCCCATAGCGATAATGCAGTGATGCATTCTTCTACACCTCTAACTCAGCATCCTACACAACATAATTTTTTTACTCCCCCATCTACTAATGTAGAAAAATCATATACTCTTGAGCAGCTAGAAACATTATTTTTTGGAGGATCTAAAAAATGATATTGACAGCTAAAGTGGTTTTTTATAGGTAACTCAAGTCAAATGAAACTGAGCTAAGGATGTATAGACTGTTTTTCCTTTTTCTAATTTACTTTCCATCAGATAAAATTCATTGATAACAACCGGTTGAATATCAGAAAGCTTGATTCGTGATAAAGAGGCTATCTGAGAGCGAGAATGAGTTAATCGCCCTAAAGACAGATGACCACGGAAGGGTCTAGTTTCTACTGGATAATTTAAAGCACTGATAACCTGGGCCAGTGTTAGAGCCAAAGTTTTTAGACTCTCTTGTGGACTCACTCTTAACGAAATAACTCTAGGGTGCCTAGGTTCAGGAAACCATTCTAATTGACCAAACTCCAATTGAAATGCAGCATTGCTTTTTAGTGTGGTTTTTACTTGCTTAATTAACCGTTCGACATCCTCTAATTGAATACTTTTTATAAATTGTAGTGTGATATGTAGTTTATCAACATCAATCCATTTTATAAAATGCTGGGGATCTGCAAAGGCTAATGTTTTTAACAGGCCTGCCAAAGAGTGCTGCATCGATTGAGGTGGTTTAATAGCAAAAAATACGCGAATACTGTTGTCCATCATCAATACCTGATTCTAATATTCTCTCAATGATGTCACTTAAGAACGAAATATTCGTCCAAAACCCCTCTCACCAGTCCGTTCAGGCAGAAGAAGCACGTTAACGCTTCCAGAGTCAGTTGACACCGTTAACTGTTATCTGGGCGCCTCATACCGCTCTTTTAATCCATTTTTTGAAAAAACAATTTGCCATAATTGCAAATCTCGTGCTTTAAATGTACCCGCGCAAGAAAGCAAATAATAGTTCCACATCCTGAAAAAACTCTCATCATAGTTATTTTTAATTTTATCCCAACCCGCTAGAAAATTATCGTACCAAGCCATTAGTGTTTTATAATAATCGGGGCCAAAATTATGCCAGTCCTCCATCACCAATAAATGCTCAACGGCCGTCCCTATTTGGGCTATTGATGGCAGCATGCCATTAGGAAAAATATATTTTGAAATCCAAGGACTGGCTTGAGTAGTACTGGCATTGCCACCTATGCAATGTAATAAAAAAATCCCTTCGTCAATTAAGCAATTACTGGCTATTTGCATATACTTTCTATAGTTTAAATGGCCCACATGCTCAAACATTCCCAAAGAAGCAATACGATCGAAAGTACCTTCTAATTTTCTATAATCTTGCAGCCTAATTTCGACGGGTAAATTAGCACAGTACGTTTTTGCAAGCTCATACTGCTGTTTTGAAACGGTAATACCTAGGACCTGAACACCATAATTCTCAGCAGCAAACCGAGCTAACCCGCCCCAGCCACAGCCAATATCAAGCAAGCGCATACCCGGTTTTAGTAATAATTTCCTACATACTAAATCCAGTTTATTTAGCTGCGCCTCATCCAGTGTTGCTGCTGACTTCCAGTACCCGCAGGAGTAATTCATCCTAGAATCTAACATGATTTTAAAAAGATCATTGCCAATGTCATAGTGTTTTTCCCCTACCTGGAAGGCACGTCTTGGGTTTTGAAAATTAAAAATCTTGGAAAGTAACAATTTAAATAATAGATAAGGACTTTTTTTTAATTTTTCTTCAACTCTCGCATTCACTAACCGTTCAATCATCAAATCAATACGTTTGGAATCCCACCAACGCTCTACATAGCTCTCCCCCAAACCCAAATCACCATTGCGTAAAACTCGCGTGTAAAAATTGTCATTATGAATTTGAATGTCGTACTCTTCCGAACCATTAATTTTTATACCCGCTAATAGAAGAAGTTCCCTGACTAATGACTGTGATTTAGATATTCTTTTATCCACAATGGCCCGTCCCTGTATTGATCAAGCATTATTCACACTTTTTATTCTATATAATCATTTTAGTATACATTTCTACGAGCATCATATAGCCTGATTGTCTGCCTCAATTGATGTGATTAATAAAATAACTCTATTTAAATTTCTGTCATCGTCTCATGAAAAATATAGCGTTTTGCTTTACTCTACTTTATTATTATCGAGCTAGTTTTTGACAAGGAAAGACAAGTGACGGATAACAAAAAATCTTTTTGTATCACCTTATCGTTGATTGCTCTGGGAGTAATTCTATCCGCCATATGTTATTACTGGATAGATAAACCTTTAGCGCTCTGGGCTAACGCAGAACATTTTTCTTCTAAAGACAGCTGGTTACGCTTTCTAACTTATATCAAAACGCCCATTTTTTCAGGGGTTCTTTTAATATACATCATCTGCATATTAAGAGCCTATCTCTTTGCTCGGCTGACTAAGGGAGACAGGGATGCTCTTTTTATCGGTAACAGTGTTGTTTTTTCCTATCTCCTGCAAAATAAATTACATAATATTTTTGGTCGTGATTGGCCTAATACATGGGTTCATCATAACCCATCCCTGCTTGGAACAGGGGATTATGGCTTTCATTTTTTTCATTCGGGAGATGCCTTCGAGTCTTTTCCCTCAGGGCATACCACAGTAGTTGTCGCATTATGCGCAGCAATTTGGGTACTTTATCCCAAGTTAAGAATTTTATCTGTTCTTGGGATATCGAGTATTGTTATTGGTTTAGTGGGCATGGATTATCACTTCGTAGGTGATTGTGTTGCTGGCTTTTTCATCGCGGTAACTACAGTTAACATTCTAACTTATTTGAGAACTTTGCCTTAATAAACAGAGTTGTCATCCAAAGCACAACTCATCAATCATCACCTGGGTGCATCAGAATATTATTGATCTGATCCAATGTTTGAGTCTTAATAGTGTAGCGAATAATCCCCTCACCCGCGCAAAGAGTTTGTTTGGAAATCAACAAGGGCTAGAGAGAGGGTCTTACTCTTAACCCTAAGGTTATGAAGCAAGATCCCAAGTCGCATCATTACTTCTTCTGCGCGGAAATAATCATCCCCACAATGCTTTTAAGATCAGAATTAATCGTTAAAAAAGGTTTATTGGTTAAAGAGACCAAACCAATATGCTGTGTTGGTGTTAATTGCACATAGGTATTCACTCCGTTGACCCAACCATTCTTCTCTAATTGCAAGGGAATGCCTCGTGATGGATAATAAACATTCCATCCTAAAGCCATCGCATCACTACCCAAACCGAGTGGATTATCAAGTTGGTACTGGTATATATAACTAGCATGAGCTATCTGATTGTTCTGTTGTGAATTGGCGATTTTCCCTAATTGGTACTCCGTAAATTTCAACATGTCTTCCATAGATGAATAAATACCGCCGCTAGGCACTTCAAATCCCATATCCCAGTCTTTTTTGATTAAATCATCATTCACCCAATAACTTGCAACCTCACGCTCTTTCTGTTCTTTGGATAAGGTGATCGTGGTATCTTTCAACCCTAAAGGCTTACTAATCAGCGTTGCTAATAAACTGCCATAATCGGTATCCATTTTTTTTGCCAATAATTGACCTAATATCCCGAAACCTACATTGGAGTACTGATAATGGCTACCGGGTTTAAATTGGAGGTTAAAATTCTGATACCATCTTAAAAAATCCTCCATAGCGTAGGGAGTATTCACTTGATAATCATCATTATCTGGTATAGTCGGTAACATTCTTGGAAAACCGGAAGTATGTGTTGCTAAATCCAACAAAGTAATAGGCGTACCCTGTTTGGCCGGTTCCCCTATCAACTCATCGATTGTAGTATTTAAGCGAACTCCCCCTCTATTGACCAACTCCGCTAACATCTGAGTAGTAAATACTTTCGATACCGAACCTATGGACCAAATAGTGTCCATTTGAGGTCTTTTATTATTTCCTCTAACCGTTTCACCGCAACTAATAACTGCTCGTTCATCACCCGAAATAATACCTATCATTAATCCAGGAACCCCGCTTTGTTGAAAAACAAATGAATTCACATAATCGGTAATCTCTTCAAGAGGTAAAGTTTTAACATTTTGTTTTTCAATAATGCTACATGCAGGAACAGCAGCATATGTGAGAGAAGAAAAAGCCATAACCAGGCTAAATCCTAAGCGTTTAACAAGCATAATTTACTCCATTTCTGTCAATGTTCTTAAGGCTAACTCGCCGATAACCCCGCCCTCATGGCACCTAAAAATCTAACACTTCTTATGAAACAATAAATAATAATAAACAACTTGCTCCATGTGTAAAACCTCTATGATGCAGAGAATAATGCTATGTCAGGAAGATCAGGCCAAGAACGTAACATAGCCTGAAGAACCAAAGCATGAGTATGTTGCGTATCTTTCGCGGCATAAAATAAAGTGACAGGAGAGTTTTTAGCCATTTCCTGAACCTGTTTGATTAACTCCGGTTTATGCTGTAATTCCTTGATGTAAGAGCACGCAAAATCAGCCCATTTCTCTGGTTCATGATTAAACCATTTACGTAATTCAGGGCTAGGAGTAATGTCTTTTAACCACAAATCAAAATCAATACTTTCTTTTTTAATACCTCGTGGCCATAGTCTGTCAACGAGGAGCCACACCCCCTCTTTATGTACAGGAGGGCTATAAACCCTACAAATACGAATATCAGTGTGTGCCATAACACGCCCTCCTCATCTAGAAATTAAAGAACATTCATTAAAATATTTTTTGTGCTAATAGATGAGCAAATAGCCCCTGTACAGGCTTTCCCCATTCATCCAGTTTATGAAGTAGTCCTGCAGACTCTTTATATTCAAGAATGGACCAACCACTGTCCTGATAATAATGATACAGCTCTTCTTTGTTCGGTAAATAAGTAAACGATGTAGGTAAAGAATATAATTCAGAACGTATGGGAAAGACCATAAGATGTACTCCGTTCTTCGTTGTTGCCCCCTGCAACTCATGCAATAAAGAAGGGATCCGTTGAGCTTTTAGAAATTGTAAGCTGACTGTTGAAAATACAAAATTATACTGTTCCTTTTTAAGGATTAAAGGTTGATTTAAATCATGAACTACTGTATTCGCATAAGATAAATCCTCCTTTTGAATGATCTCGTTAATATTTTCAATCGCTGACTCATTGATATCAATCCCTGTTATGGAATGACCTGCCGCAGCCAAAAACAAAAGATTTCTTCCAGAACCACAGCCAACATCCAATACAGTTAATTGGCCTTGATCACATAAATAAGTCTGATAAATATAGAGAAGATCACTGTGAACAGCACCTAGACTATATTTTTTACTGAAATAACGATGAGGCTTACAATAAAACTCTAGTTGCGCACTAAATGGCTCATTAACGGGAGTAATTTTATGCCACGAAGCTGGCGGAATCAGTAATTCAGGATTATTTTTATCAAGGCGAGCACGTGAAAGCTCCTGTCCAGAACCATTAAGAAAAATAAAATCTATTATCCCCTCATGCAATCGTAAACAACCCCAGGTTCCTTCTTTAGTACTATGTTTTTCAAGAAAGAACTGAAGCTTGCCATGGCTTTCTATTGCAGTTTGTTTATAACAAACTAAATCATCATATTTTGCAAACATTGCACCCCTCAACAAATTGAACATCGATACCATGTCGTCCTAAATCATTTTAACTTCAAATTCTAAAAATAAATAACCTGATGCGCACTTTATTCAAGAATATTGTTTTTTAATGAGTTTTTATCCCATGACAGTTAGCTTTTTCATCTTCATGACTATTATCTTGTTCATTTACCGCAGGCATTAACTGTTGCAACTGTTTCGCAACAAAAGGCCATGAGCTTTTATCATAATATTCTCCTGCTGGTGGTTTACATCCAGGCAATGAGAAGTGTTCTAACAATTTATTGAACTCATGCAATAAATAAGTCGCATAGGAATGGTTATCGTATTGCGTGTACGGATCTTGGAAAAAAAGATTCATATGGGTCATAATGGAACTAATGGAATCATATTTCTGTATGTGCTCATTAACTTCCGCTGCCTTGTTCTGTCCATAAACACCATGACGCCACCAACTAAACCATCCATTAGGCTGAAGCGTATTGACTCCGTTCAGGTAATAATCTCGATAATTGGCCGTTGCATCGGATATAGCCCTATTCAGTAGTATGATTAAATCTGTCTGATAATGACGCCCATGACGCGGTTGACGTGAAGGAGGCCTATGTTGGGTAAACATTGGCCTTGATTTAGTAAGATGGGTCAGTTCTGTTGCTGACTTCTTTTGCCCTTCATCCGTGTGATGGACAACAGGACTCACATTAGGTGTTCTTGCTCCCAAACCAACTAAAATCTTTGCCACACTCAATTCGTTCCTTCGTTGAGAAACCAATCCAGAAGAAATACCTAATTTATTGTGTTCGTTAGCTATATTCGCTTTTGCTTTATCGTTATGGCCCATTTGTAATTCCTCATCCCTAAGAATTCACATTAATTTACCACATTAACGTAAGACCATCATATAAACTATTTTTTTTCCGGACAATGGCGATACATGCATTGGTAGACACAAAATCGGTTCGCTACATGACACGTCATTGAGCGGTTGATACCATTGCTCGAATTGCCGACGAAAGTCGGCATCCATGAAACGTTTAACAGCATTAGAAAAAGAAAGTTTAGTACGTCATGCGAAAAATGACGATGGAGTTCCTGGAAGCAGCAAGTCATTTATCCCACACAAGAAAATAACATTTGGTTCTTCGTGATTTTCTTCCCTATACTTTTAGTAGACATCTTCTATCTGTAGTAGTGCTTGCGAAGAAGTCTAGTATTGAGCATCTTGGTGTACACAAATAAGGACTGGTGACATGATGCAACGCATAGTACCCTCAATAAGCATTGTTCTACTTCTCATAGGAACTTCTTATGCGCTTACTGATGAGGAATACAGCTTACTGACAATCAGTAATACCTCTTCTAAAAACGCAGCCCTTTTTCAAGCACAGTCTATATATCCAACAGGGAAAAAGCCTCTTGCAATCACACTGGGCGATTTTAATGGCGATGGAAAAACGGATCTGGCCATCACCAACTCTATTAGCAATACAGTTTCTATATTACAAGGGGATGGAAACGGCTCTTTTATCGCTAAATCAACTTATGCTACAGGCATTCACCCTAATGCCATAGCAATTGGGGATTTTAATGGAGATGGAATATTAGATTTGGCTATAGTAAACAAAGGCAGCAATACGGTTTCCATAATGCTAAATAATGGTATTGGTGCCTTTCTCCCCTCTGCTCTTTATGCCACTGGCTCACAACCAGAATCAATTAAAATAGCCGACTTCAATAGGGATAAGATATTAGATTTAGCGATTACTAACAAAGGCAGTGATACGGTTTCTATATTATCAGGCAATGGTGACGGAACCTTCGCCTCACAAACTACTTTTGCGACAGGAAAGCATCCTCATGGAATAGCCGCCGGTGATTTTTATAAGAGTGGCTCATTAGATCTGGCGGTGACTAACAGCGGAAGTAATACGGTCTCTATCTTAAAAAATAACGGTAAAAATGTTTTTAAAATACAAGCAACTTATGCTACCGGGGTAGATCCCATGGGAATAGTCGTTGGTGATTTTAATAGGGATGGAATATTGGATCTGGCCATAGTCAATAGTGACAGTAATACGATTTCCATTTTATTGGGTAATAGCGACGGGACGTTCCAACCTCAAGTAACCTATGCCTGTGGAAACAAACCTAGTGAAATTATTACTGGTGATTTTAATAAAAAAGGAATATTAGATTTAGCAGTAACCAATAGTGGCAGCAATACGGTTTCTATTTTAATAGGCAATGGCGACGGCACTTTTCAGAAACAAATTATTTATGCTACTGGATCTAGCCCCTATGGTATTGTAGCCGGTGATTTCAATGGAGACGAAAAATTAGATCTCGCTATTACTAATGCAGCGAATAACACGGTTTCTATACTGCTAAACAATCGGTAACGTCGGGCAATCTGTTGCCAACGCTAGCTCAAGGACTCTCATCATCGCTATTATCTTCAATCCAATAATCCCCTGGCTCTCCTGGAGGTTTAGGTCTAGACGGTAGCGCAGTAGGGCTAAACCGCTCACCTTTATCATCGGTGCTATCGCTACTGGATTGTTTTTGCCGAGACGCACAAATGACTTTATTTAGGGTGTCAAGTAAATACTGCCCATCTTTAGTTATAAAGAATAAATCGCTATCTTGAACAATGTTATCTGATTTACATTTGCTAAAAACAAATAGATAAACATCTTCCTTGTCATTAAAATTGGCTATATTTCTTTTTTCTGTGGCCTCTTTAGTTTTTAGCATGACTGAAAAAGGAAATGAAACGACCTGACTAATATCAGCATGGCCATCCGCATAATTTGCATAAGCAATGGAAATCTGCTGCTCATTGAACTCATGCAGCAATTCTGCATCATCATAAATTCTGTAAATCAGTTTTTTCCTGTCTATTGCAGCAAGGGCTAGTTTTTCTGCTGTAAAAATTTTTGTGTCCGGTAACTCACTAAACTCTGCAATTAATTTTTCCTCACCTCGAGCATAGTGTTCAGTCACTCTATATTGCATAGATCATCCACAATTGCTTATTATGAAGCAATCATAGCATAGAAGTCAGCATAGCAACTGTCTTGAACTACATCCAATAGTTGCTACTTTTACTATTCTCGCCAAACTCTCATCAAAAAATCACCATCACATGCCTCATCTCTATAATCCCAAAAGTTTGGCATTTGCATTTGCTATAATGAAAATATTATTGTTAATGGATAACATAAGTGAGCAAGAAATATGAAATTTAATAGCCAAGAAGAGGAAAAACTTGCTACCGTTATGTTTCGAATCCTTGATGAGTTATTGAGCCCCAATTTGGTCTGCAATAAGAATGGAATAATATTATTTGCAAATAAAATATATAGCCAATTAGTCGCAAAAAAACCAGAAAACAAACCCTTTTGGAACGTTTATCCAATACAAAAAACTATACCGGATTATTTTAAAAAAGCGGTGGAGCAAAGAAGTGAAACTCGTTCAGAAATAACAATTAACGAGAGGGCGTTCATTGTTCGCGTCATTCCAGTAAGTAATATCCTGACTCATGAATTAATTTATATGGTTTATTTTGAAGATATCACATCGCAAGTCAATCTTAATAAACAATTAAAAATCGATAAAGAATCATTACAAAAATCCTTTTTTGATACAATCTTAGCTTTTTCTGACTTTGTAGAGTCCAGAGACTCTTATACCTCTGGGCATCAAAAGCGAGTTGCCGCACTGGCACTGAACATTGCAATTAAGGCAAATATTACTGACCTGAAATGTTTAAGCGCAGTATATTACGGGGCTCTCATACATGATATTGGAAAAATCGCTATACCTATGGAATATCTAGTTACACCAAGGCTCTTAACCGCAAATGAGTATGAAATAATAAAAACCCATGTCGAAGTTGGTAATAAAATAATTGAACATGTGGATTTTCCTTGGGATATTAAATCTGTAGTATATCAACATCATGAGCGTATGGATGGTTCTGGCTATCCCAATGGTCTCAAAGGTGATGAAATCACGATACCAGCACGCATCGTCGCTATTGCAGATGTATATGAAGCAATGTCAACTAATAGGCCTTATCGAAAGGTGATGTCACAAGAAGCCATATTAAAATATTTGGAGGCAAACAAGGGAATATTGTTTGATGCCCATTATGTTAATTGTTTGTTCCAATGTATTACTGAACTAGAAGATGTTTACGAAAGGAGTCCTAATTTTAAACCTTTTTATCCCTAATGGTTAACACGGAATCACTATCGGCTTGAGTAGGTCAGGCAACACAAGCCTCATCTCATCATAGATTATTCAAGCGCATGTCGATGAGCGAGCAATCCGAAGGCTTGCATGACTATGCTTTACCTGACTTACATTAGCTCATATAGCTCTCATTGATGTAGTTTTCAAACTTCATTTCGTGGCGTTATAACCTCAATGGATTAGAATGTGAATCCAATGGCTTCACATTCAAGTTCATCTTCGCTCTTCCTTTATAGGAATAAACGTGACCTATCCCCTCAATTAGTACCAATTTAATTACGTTCATGCCCATTCATGTGTCACGATACATTAATGATCACTTTGAGCGCATGAGTATCTGCGGCATGTCCAAATGTTTCATAAGCGTCCAGTATATTATCAAATTTAAATTGATGGCTAATTAACAAGGTGGGATCAATTTTTTTTGAACAGACCGTTTTTAACAGCATAGGTGTTGTCACGGTGTCAACAAGTCGTGTAGTTATAGAAATATTTTGAGACCATAGGCTTTCTAAATGTAAATCAACTTTAACCCCATGCACTCCAATATTTGCGATAGTACCACCCGGAGCCACAATATCTTCACACATAATGAATGAAGCAGGAACACCAACCGCTTCTATAGCGGTATCTACACCTCGTCCATTAGTTATCTGCATCACTTTAGCTACTGCTTCCTCATTGCTAGCATTTATAATCGCAGTTGCACCTAAGTTTTTGGCTATGTCTAGACGATTATTATCTAAATCGATCATAATAATTTCTGACGGGGTATAAAACTGAGCAGTCAGTAGTGTGGACAAGCCGATTGGGCCAGCACCAACTATGGCCACTGTACTGCCTGGCTGTATTTTGCCATTTTGTACCCCACACTCAAACCCTGTCGGCAATATGTCACTTAGCATTACTAGTGCATCTTCGTCTATTCCTTGAGGAATTTTATAAAGACTTGTATCAGCATAAGGGATGCGAACATATTCTGCTTGAGTTCCATCAATAGTATTACCAAGAATCCAACCGCCGTTGGAGCAATGTGAATACATCCCCTTTCGACAATACTCACACTTACTACATGAAGTGATGCAAGAAATTAAGACACGATCTCCAGGTTGGAACTCTGTGACATCCTTTCCCACTTTATCCACCACGCCAACCCCTTCGTGCCCTAAAATACGCCCAGGCAAACAGGTTGCCACATCACCTTTCAATATATGGAGATCCGTGCCACAAATTGTAGTTTTAGTAATTTTAATGATGGCATCGGTTGGATTTATTATCTCAGGAATAGGTCGTTCTTCTACCGCTTTTTTTCCTGCTCCGTTATAAATAAATGCTTTCATTATAATTTTCCTTAATATGGGTATACAATTCTGAAAAGTAATTGAATTATATATGATTTAGAAACATTCATAGGTCTTTTATCAAAAATAAAATATTTGATGAACTCACGTTAAAATAGATGATTCAGCATGTCACTTATATCAACAATGCTAAGTACTGAACTTCCTCGATCTGGAACAATTTATTTAGATCGCTCACTGAAGTTTACAGTCCCTATCTCCCCGACGATGCAACCTATTTTTGATTAATAAGCGCTTCCGCACTCAACATAATAATCTGAATTTCTTCCGTAATTTCTTCTTGACGCACTAATTTTAAATGGCCTTTTAAATCACTTTTTTTACGATCTAAGCGATCTAATGCATGATTCAAGTGAAAAAATCTTTGATGATTTTCAACAAAAAAGGATTTATAAAAAACGGAATGAAACATTGCAAAAAGATAATTATCAATAAATTCAGCCAAAAAAAGATCTCTGGATAAGTTCAGCACCGGAGGAACAGAAAAATCGGGTACGCTGGATATAAAAAACTCTTTAAAGGGTTGCAAGGTAGTCACGTATATTCGATCTTGTTGTTCCTCATTAAAGATAATATTCCACTGTCCTGAACGCAATTCTAAATGTCGTTGTATTGCAACTTCTTCTAAAGCCTTTAATACTTTTAAAATAACTGAGGGAATCTCTTCAAGAACATTAGGACCTTCTAAAACGTGCACTACACGAGAGTCATCATTCAGTTTTAATGCTAATTTTCGACCGACAATAATTAATACCGCATTAGGGTTTTGTTCTTTAATGCGCTCCAATTCGCTTAAAATATTATTATTAAAACCACCACAAAATCCTCTTTCTGAACCGATAAGAATATAAATTAAAGGTTTCACCTCTTGATTAGGTATGGACATTACCGGGTAAGCACTAAAAAAATCATTTTTCACCTCTAAGATGCTTTCCATTACTCGGTCTTGCATAGAAAGAAACTTAGTCATTTTACTGATTTCAATGGAACAAAGATTTTTCATGGCCGTCATGATATTACCAATGTCTTCTAAAGTATGAAGATTATCTTTCAGTTGAGCTCGTTTCGTCATGTAAGCCCCAACCAAGAATGCAATGCATGGCTCCATTCTTCTCGTTGATTCACTAAAGAAAGATCGCCTTTGTTTACTTCATACTCGAGTTTTTGCAGAATGGTTGGGATATCTTCTAAAGCAAGTTGATCGAATAATCCGTCATTATAGGCAATCAGCCAGGCCAATTGAAATTCAATAGATAAAGGGACAAAACGATCCTGCTTCAGTATTTCTCTTAAAATACGGCCCTTTTGAATTTGTTCCTGCATTTTAGGTTCCAGTTTGGCACCAAAGCGTGTGAAAATCTCCAATTCAAGAAATTGCATGTAATCGAGCTTCATTCGGCCAGCTTCTTTTTTAATTTGTGGATTTTGGGCTTTACCACCTACTCGAGAAACAGATTTTGTTATATCAATCGCCGGGAAAAATCCGGAAGAAAATAGCTTTTCATCAAAAAATATTTGCCCATCGGTTATGGAGATCAGATTGGTAGGAATATAAGTAGCAATCTCCCCTTCTTTAGTTTCAATAATAGGAAGAGCGGTCATGCTCCCCCCTCCCATTTCAGCAGACAAGCAAGTGGAGCGCTCTAACAAACGTGAATGAAGATAAAAAATATCTGCAGGAAAGGCTTCGCGTCCAGGAGGTCTGCGCAGTAAAAGGGAAAGCTCTCGATAACTGTTCGCATGGGCACTCAAATCATCATAGACAACAAGAGTATCAAATCCTTTGCTCATCCAGTTTTCTGCTATTGCACAACCGGCAAAGGGAGCCAGATACAGTAGGCCAGGTAAAGCGGTGGCTTGTGCCACAACAACTGTCGTGTATTCCAAAGCCTTAGCGTCTTTTAATATTTGAATCGTATTGCTAATTGTCGATCGCTTTTGACCAATCAATACATAGATACAACGAACGTTTTTATCCCTTTGATTAATAATAATATCTAAAACCAAAGCGCTTTTCCCCAGCCCATTATCCCCTATAATTAACTCTCTTTGTCCTTTACCAATAGGAATTAAATTATCAATTACCTTATTCCCAGTATAAAATGGACGATTAACAAAATCCCGCTGGGTTATGGATGGCGATAAAATATCAAGTAACCCTTGTTCATCGCATTGCGGTGATTCATATCCATCTATGGGGTGTCCCAAGGGATCAATAACTCTTCCCAACAGTTTATCACCTACAGGAATGCTTAAGGAGCGTTTAAAATGATATATTAACGTCCCTGCTCTTAATTCATTACTTTGAATTAATAAAATAGCGCCAACAAGGGACTCCGTTAGATAGAAAACCATTGCCATACAATGGCCGTCTTGCGAAATAAGGATTTCATCTATCGCCGCCGAAGGTAAACCTCTGATCCAGATAATACCGTCTCCTACCGAGACAACTTCGCCCTGTTCTGATAATCTGACTGCAAATTCATAATGCTCAATTTGTTGCCTTTGTACTTCGAGAAAAGAACTAAAATCAGGCAATTGCATTTTTTATCTCCGTAAAGAACTTTAATTCATCGCGAAGATTTGCTTGCAATACAACGGATCCAATTTGAATCATTAATCCGGCAAGTAGTTCTGGAGTGACTGAAAAATCGACTTTAAATTGTTTATGGCTTAATTTTTCAATTGTTTCCACTAGAATGTGTCGTTGTTGCTCATTAATTGGATAAGCACTTTGAATCAGAATCGTATCTTGCGATGACTGACTGGTCAGAAACTGTATTTTTTCGACGGGAAGATCTTCCAGATCAAGGATGGTTTTTTCAATTATTTTTTCTTCGAGATGCTCATCAGCAAAGTTTTTTAAAAATTTTACTGAAAATTTTCCAGCCAATAACATTGCTTCCCTGGCATTTTTTTCAATAAGTTCTTTTGATTTTTTCATTTCGCGCACTAAGAGTGCTTCTTTTTCTGTAGCGAGTTTTTTTTCGAAATCGACAACTTCTGCTGATTTCCATTGCTCCAATTTGAGTTGAAACTCTTTTTGCAAACGCTCTTTTTCCACTTGCCAATCTGCAAGACGATTTTCATATTTTAATTGTAAGTCCTGAGACTCACTACGAAGTGTTTCAGCATGCTCTAGCTTATCCGCAACCATTTTTTTACGAGCAATTATGGTCTTTTGAATAGGCGCATAAAGAAAATAGTTTAAAATCCAAATGAGGACTAGAAAATTAATTATTTCTAATATCAGAGTTGACCAGGACAGTTCCATTTATTTTATCCTTGTTGGCCTAAAAAATAAGACAATAATGGATTTCTAAAGAGAATAATCAATACAATCACCAAACAATAAATGGCTAACGATTCAATCATAGCCAAACCAATAAATAAGGTTCTGGTGATGGATTTTTCAGCCTCCGGTTGTCGTGCCAAAGCATCCAAGGCATGGCTTATCGCCCGCCCCATAGCAAGTGCAGGGCCTATAGTGCCTATGGCTATTGCTAGGGCTGCGATTACTGTTGAAGCTAAACTAAACCAACTTAAACTATTCATTATGAGACTCCTTTTTCTTCAGTTCCTGTGATTGAATACCCCCAGCAATATAAATTAAAGCGAGCATACCGAAGATATAGGCTTGAATAATGGCTTCAATAAGATGTAATAACAATATGGGAACGGGCGCTAAAAAGCCAGCAACCATTAATACGATAAGAGCAGTGAGCTCCAAACTCATTACATTGCCAAACAATCGAATTGCCAAAGCTAAAGTTCTGGATAATTCACTAATCAAATTAAAGGGTAACATAAGGGGGGTTGGGCGAATATAGTGTTTCAAATAACCCTGTAAACCTTCAGCTCGAATCCCAAACCAATGTACTGAAATAAAGGTCATAATTGCTAAGGCACTGGTCACGGACAAATCGGCTGTGGGTGAATAAAATCCAGGAACAATACCAATTAAATTTGAAACAAGAATAAAAATCCATAGAGTTGCGATAAAAGGAAAGACTAGCTCAACATGTTGCGGCAGCACTTCTGCAATTGCATCATACATTGTGCTGATAACTCCCTCAAGAACCACCTGTAAGCTGCTTGCTTGAAACGATAACTTTCGAGTTGCGACCCAGGCAAAAATCAACAACACCAGCATAATGAACCATGTCGTTAATAGGCTTAAGGTGATCTTTAAATAACCTATGGAAAATACGAAATATGTTAAAAAACTTCCTGTTTCCACGACTATTCCTTAATCATGAGATAAACGTTAACCGCTCCAACTATCACGCCAAGAATAATTAAATTGAGTGTCCAGGCGATGGAATACCCTTTTAATTTTCCATCCAACCAAACTCCCAGATAAGCTCCTAAAATTATAGGCAAAATGAAAACAAAACCCAGAGTACCTAAATAAATTGTTTGAGCAAGTAAGGTGGATTTCTCCTTTTTTGCTTTATCCATTTTGCGTACATTCAATTTCACCTGCTTTTCAAGGTCTTTTTGAGAATTAGATTCCATAATGCTCCTGCCGTTTTAAATCCCATAGACGTTTCATAATTTCTTCATCTAAGCGATGCAAATGTTCCTTCATACTTGCAAGATGTTCTTCTTCTATTTGTAATTCTTTTGCTATTGAATTTTGTATTACCTGATACTCTTTATTACGAAAATAATGACGCGTAGAAAGATACAGTTGATTTTCATTAAAATAGACCACTGCACCAGGCAATGCTAAATATTCTGTCTCATTATTATCATAACGAAACCATGCCAAGCCAAATTTTAAGCACGTCATCATTCGGGCATGATATGCCAGAATACCAAATTGTCCTGAGGCATCTTCACCAATAAAGCTCACTACATTATGAATTTTTTCATATTGTGTTGCACTTTGCAGGTACAGATCAAAACTATCCATTTAGCTCCTTATCCATAGTACCTATCATATAACACTGAGCTTCAGAAAAATGATCGTAATCACCATGAATAAATGATTCACAATCTGCCAAAGTTTGCTCTAATGACACAGACTGTCCTGCAATACCTGTTTGCTGTTTTGTCACATGAAAAGGTTGCGTCAAATAGCGTTGTAGTTTTCGCGCCCTTAAAACAACGTCCCGGTCTTTAGCAGAAAGTTCCTCAATCCCCATCATAGAAATGATGTCTTCTAATTCTTGATAACGGGCTATATGTTCTCTAACTGCTTGAGCAATAGAATAATGCCTTTCTCCCAAAACCATTTTATCCATATATTTACTCTTTGAAGCCAGGATATCTACTGCTGGGTATATTCCTTTGCCTGCTTGCACGCGGGAAAGTACCACTATTGAATCCAAATGAGTAATAATTCCAGTTACCGCTGGGTCGCTCATATCATCGGCAGGAACATAAACAGCTTGCACTGATGTAACAGCTCCTTTGGCAGTAGATGTAATACGCTCTTGCAGTTCGGCAATCTCCGTCATTAAGGTCGGTTGATAGCCGACACTCGCCGACATTCTGCCTAAAAGTCCTGAAATTTCACTGCCTGCTTGCACAAAACGATAAACATTATCAATGAGAAAAAGCACTTCATGTGCCACGTTATCGCGTAAATACTCTGCATAGGTTAAAGCAGACAACCCCGCTCTAAAACGCACCCCAGGTGACTCATCCATTTGACCAAATATCATTAGCGTTTTACCCATTACTCCTGCGGCTTGCATCTCATGCCATAATTCATGTCCTTCACGTATTCGCTCTCCAACTCCTGCAAAGACGGAAATACCTTGATGTAATTGAATAATAGAGTGCATAAACTCCATAAGTAAAACAGTCTTACCAACTCCAGCACCACCAAATAATCCAGTTTTACCTCCTCTAACAAAGGGACAGAGTAAATCAATCACTTTAATTCCTGTCTCAAGAATGTTTTGTTTTGCCGTAGTCATGGCAATAGGGGCTGGTTTTACAAGAATATCTCTGTATTCATTCACTGGAAATGGCTCTGCACCATCTAAAGGAGCTCCAAAAGTATTTAAGACACGTCCCAAACAATTGGGAGACACGGGTATTTGTATTGACGTCCCTTGATCATAAACAAGCAATCCTCGTTGTAATCCTGTCGCTCTATGCAGTACGATGGCTCTGACATGATGATCATCGATATGCTGACACACCTCTAAAACATAGTGATCAGTCTCTGTATCAGTACTAAGCGCCTGATATAAAGGAGGTAAAATATCACAGAATAGTTTAACAACAGGTCCATTAACTTCAATGATATGCCCTATGGCTTTTTTATCGATGTTGAGAGAAGCGGTGTTTTTATTCATTATCATCCGTAAGCTAAGGTAATCCTTCAAATAACAGCACTGTTCCACAACGTACGACACTGCTCAATAATAGAATCCCTTCGTTGCTTAGGGATTTTTAACTCATCAAGAAGATTAATATTATTACTTATTGTTTTACAGATAATAATATTTTTCTCAAGCAACTGTGATATTTCAGCTTTTGTAAAGCTTGTAATGCAGGTGATTGGATATAGACCTGAAAATTCAATTAGTTCTTTTAAGCTACCTACTGTAGGGAAATCCCAACCGATTAGGTGCAAACCAGCACAAAGTCCATATTGAATGGCATCATGAGTAAATCGAGTATTGGTTACAAGCCATCCTTTTAATTGTTCATCCGCTTTTTTCTTATAAGATAGTTCGATATCCTGAAAACGTGCTTTAAAATATAAAGAAATTTTCACATCACATTTAATTCCTAATCGATTGTGATATTTACATTCTATGAAAATTTTTTGATTCTTGCGTTCAGCAACAACATCAACTTCATGATCCACACAAAATCCAGTTACTATTTGGTTGTTTTGTGTTTGAAAACCTTGATGTCGCAAAATTTCAGCAACATACTTCTCAAAAGGATAACCGGATAACCCCAGCTGCATGATGGCATGTTTCAAATGATATTTTGCTGCTAAACTGCGTGACTTTTTACGTAAAAGACGGAACGCTATATGATAAATCGTATGGGTTGACATGCCCTCTACCAAACGATGTGACACTTCATCGACAATTTCTCTAATAAGAGACTCATCCGCTCCAACTCGTTTTAATGACTGGGACAATCGATTCGGATCAAAAGGGACTTGCTCACCAGAGGTCTTAATAATGGTAGTCATACTATTATTCTCCCGACCATTGCCATTTAGCTATCTCATCGGGATCAACGCCATATTGTTTGATATAGCGGGTATGCTCCAGAAACTTTTCCTTGTATTTTGCATTTAATCTCATCGCTATTTTAGACTCAATAACACCCTGTTGCGCCATAAGCGAAAATACTTGCTGAGCCAGGTGCCAACGACTTGTTCTATTACGGATATGCATGTCATAAGGCGTGGTTGTCGAACCGTTTTCAACATAACCATGAATATAAAATCGTTTTGTATTACCGTAATTAAAAAGAAGCTGTTGCAACACGGCAGGATAGCCATGAAAATTCAAAATAACCGGTTTGTCTCTAGTAAAGAAGGCATCAAACTCTTCCTCTGTTAGCGAGTGGGAATATCCTAATCCTATGGCAGATAATTCAATAATATTAACAAAACGAATTTTTACTGCAGGTGTTTCTTGTTTAATTAATTGGATGGCCGCAAGTGCTTCAGTGGAGACATAATCACCAACTCCTGCAAGGACAATATCTGGATTCGCGTCACTAGCAAAATCCCAAATCATCAGACCTTGCTCTAATTCAATTTTAGCCAGCTCTGGAGTCAACCAACGTGGCTCAAATGTTTTCCCCGCCACAATAACATTCACTTTATTACGTGATTTAAGGCATTTTTCGAGAACCAATAAAGTACTGTTGGCATCAGGTGGAAAATAGGCACGAGCATAATGGCCATTTTTTTGTAGTACGTTGGAAATAAAACCAGGATTTTGATGCGAAAATCCATTATGTTCTTGCCGCCATCCTGAAGAAGTTAAAATATAATTAAGAGAAGGAAGTTCTCCCCGCCAGGAAAACTCATGTGATACATGCAAAAACTTCATATATTGATCGGTCATACTGGAAACAATCTGAATGAACGCCTCATAGGATGCAAAAATAGCATGACGACCAGTAAGCACATAACCTTGCATTAGACCTTGCAATGAATGCTCACTAAGTACTTCAATGACACGGCCATCACTACTGATGTCTTTATCCCAAGTTTTTTTAGGCTGCATGTTGGCTCTAGTGGTCGCTTCGAAAACCTTATCCAATTTATTGGAATAGGTTTCATCTGGCGAAAACAGTCTAAAATTACGATTTTTTTGATTTAATTTAATTACTTCGGCGAGATAATCACCAACAAATCGCATACTACTTGAACCCATAGTGCCAGGATGGCTAGCATCCTCTGTAATACTGCCTATATCGGGTAATATCAGTTTTTTTACCAGCTTAGGGCCACCATAGGTATGTTGATTTGCCCCCATACACCAAGAACTCTCGGGTATCAGCTGGGTAATCTCTTCTATAAACCCCGTTTTTTCATCAAATAAGGTATTAAATTGATAAGAGCACAACCATTTCTCGAGTGCTTTTAACTCCCTACTATCGGTTTTTGCATTAGTGACTATCACTTGGTGAGCAAGACAGTTCCCTTCGATTTTCTGGCCATGCAATTTTTTTATTCCCGTCCAGCCTTTAGGTGTTTTTAATATAATCATTGGAAAACGTATATTTTTGTCATTTTTTCGTAAGGCGTCGATATTTTGATAACATGTCTCAAGCGTTATTAGCATTTTTTCATAAATAGCTCCCCCTTCTACAATAAAGGGTTCATAACCATAGCCATAGAAAAGTGATTTCAATTCTTTATTGGTCATTCTGCCAAAAATAGTTGGGCCAGAAATTTTATATCCATTAAGATGCAGGATTGGTAAAACAACCCCATTTTTAGTTGGATCTATAAATTTATTTAAATGCCAGGCGGTTGCAGTAGGGCCTGTTTCAGCTTCACCATCCCCCACAACGCAGGCAATAAGAGTTCCAGGATTATCAAGCGCTGCGCCATAAGCTGTAGCCAATGAATAGCCTAACTCACCCCCCTCAAGAATAACTCCAGGTGCTCCGGGATTACTATGACTGGGAAACCCATAAGGCCAACTAAAATTTTTTATTAAGTATTCAACCCCTGAATAATCATGTGTTGCTTCTGGATAGTATTTTTTTAGAGTCCCCTCAATAAAAAGATTGGCTTGTAGCGCTGCATAACCATGACCTGGACCAAGCACAAAAAGGATGGATGATTTGTGTTTTTTAATAAGAACATTGAGGTGGGCATAAATAAAATTAATCCCGGGACAAGTGCCCCAATGTCCTAAAAGCCGTGGTTTTATATCATTGAAATCGAGTTTTTGTTTCAGTAAAAAATTATTAATTAAATAAATCTGGGCAGCAGAAAGATAATTAGCAGCGCTTACGTATTTTTTTATATGCTCTATCGCATAGTTCATTTCCAGATCCCTAAGAAATTTATAATATTAGAACTGATGTCTATGCCATTAGAGCCATGTTGAATGGTATTGCATGTGATGACTTTTTCAACGCCAGAAACCAATAGTTTTTGATAAGCATCTCCGGCAAAAACAGCATGAACACCAATACAAATGGGTGGGAGTATATTAAGTGACTTTATATGCTCCACTGTTTCTATCATGGTCATCCCGGTAGAGATAATATCATCAATCAATACGGGTATGCAGTGTTGGTGCTTTTCAATATTCGGGATGGAGACCTCAACGGACTCATCTCCCTTACGGATTTTTTCTAAAATAAGAAAAGTGGCTTTGGCTTTCCTGGCAATCTCCTCAACCCATTGCATGCTCTCAGCATCAGGCCCAATCAGTATTGGCTTTTGAATATGCCGGTGTATCCACTGGGCAATATTATCAGTCGCATGTAAGACAGTGGTTGGGATGTCATAAATAGCACTTAATGTATGCCATCGATGAAGATGAGGATCTATAGTAATTAATCCATCAAAATAGCGTGAAATGAGTTGCGCGAAATATTTTGAGGTTATGCCTTGGCCTGGTTCAAATACTTTATCTTGACGCATGTAAGCTAGATAAGGGGCAATCAATGTTATTTTTTCAGCACCTAATGATCGTGCCGTTTCTGCAGCAAACAGAAGGGGAGCTAATTTTATATTCGGCCTATCTAAACTAGTAATAAATATAAGGTCGCGTCCCTTAACATTGGAATCAATTTGAATCACCGTTTCTTCATCAGGGAATTGATGTTGCGTTATTTTTCCCAGTTCGTACTGACATTTTTTTTGAATCATTTTGGCCAAACCATCATGGGCAAGAGGAAAAATAATGGGTGGTTGTTTCATGATTTGTTTTGCCCCGATCCGAAAATTATTAGGTTCTGTTCCAATTAAATCATTTTTTTAGCCGATACCTATCCATCTATATTAGCAGAAGAATGGGATGACGAAATGGCTCTAAGATAACGCCCTCCTTCTTATCCCGAACTGACTTCAATCTGGAAAATATCATGGCCTTGTTGCAGAAAATCAAGCGCATAATGAAGTTGTCCTTTAGTTTCAGCAGCTATTTTAAATAAAGGTTGGGATTTCCTAACTACAGTATTTAAAGTGACTAACAACTCAACACCCGCTGATTTTGCCTTTGGAGCGCCAGCTAATTTAGCAACACGAGCAATATGGCGGTTATCCATGTTAATAATAGTGCCTGATACCGCAGATTCTATAGTATGAGTAAAAGGGGCGTGGGGAATATCACGCAGTCCCCCTTGGGCCATACAAATGGCTTGGAATTTTGCAAGTGCTTTACCACTATCCAGAATATGAGTCGCGATGTTTATTCCTTGCCCAGGGAGCACTCCAGGAGAAAACTCTATAACCTGACCTGCAAGTATTAATGCACGCTCCCTTAAATTTTGCGGTGCTTGCTTATCGCGCGTCAATACCGCCAATACATCAAGAGCCTCCAAAGCTGGCCCTATACCTCGACCAATGGGTTGTGAACCGTCAGTGAAAATAATTTTTGTTTCAATACCAAACTTCTGTGCGACAGTCTGCAAAGAGCTTTTAAGTATCTCAGCATGAGCAATTGATCTGACTTTAGCCGTGGTGCCAATAGGCATATCAATAACAAGATGAGTGACGCCTGCAGCAATTTTTTTAGATAAAATTGAAGCGACCATTTGCCCTTCACTATCTAAATCTGCCGTTCGCTCAATCCTGATAAGTAAATCATCTGCGGGGCTTAATGATATAGAGCCACCCCATACAAGGCACCCATTTTCTGTCTCAACTACCTTACGCATGTCTGAAAGATCCAGATTAACAGAGGTAAAGACCTCCATAGTGTCCGCTGTACCCGCGGGAGATGTAATTGCTCTGGAGGATGTCTTAGGAATCATCAAGCCAAAAGCGGCAACAATAGAAACAACGATTGGCGTCGTCCGATTTCCAGGCAAACCACCAACACAATGTTTATCAACAACAAGAGATGAAGGCCAGGTTAAACGCTGCCCCGAATCAACCATGGCCGCCGTTAGATCGAGAATTTCTTTTTTTGATAATCTATCCCCACTACTTGCGGCAATAAACATAGCAATATTAATATCTGAGAGCTGGCCGGAGATAAGATCATTAATAATCTGTTTCGTTTCCTCAGTTTTCAGTTCATGACCATAGACTTTAGAGCGAATGTAACTCAACGAGTCAAGCGGCTGTGGATGAGTGACTGAAATTTCATCTCCATTTTTTGCCGATAATAAATCCCAGGCGTAATCTGACAAGCTTGCTTCATTATGTCGTAATAAATCAGTTTCAATCGTATTGAGCGTTGCAATAATGGAATATTGGTTTAGAGTGACTCTCACACGTGCTTGAACATTGAAGCCCTCTGATTTACAAATATGGCAATCTTCCCGCATATAAATAATGGGTTCTTTATAAGTATTGATACCTAAATATTTAAGACTTAAGGTTGAATGCTTCTTGCTCATATTAATTGCTCTGTTTGCTTATATAAAGGCACCATACAATTCCAACTCAGTTCAGTTTCGATTTTAGTTTTTAAAGACAAAGCAGCCTCAAGCTCGCCATGGGTTACGAATGTTTTTATAGGCGGAGTATCAAAGTGTTTAAGCCACTGAAGGATTTCTGCATAGTCTGCATGTGCTGAAGTACTGCGAATCGCTTCAATTTGAGCACGAACAGGGATTAAATCACCGTGAATTTTGATTTGCTTTATTCCATTGAGCATATCAGCCCCTCGGGTACCTTTAGCTTGAAACCCGGTAAATAAAATCGTGTTTCTTGCATCAGGAGCATAAGCTCTTAAGTGAAATAAAATACGGCCACCACTTGCCATACCGCTGGCGGAAATAATGATCTTGGGATCTTTTTTACTATCAATCAGTATCGACTCTTCAGCAGAGCGGACATAGGTAGCAATCTTACATAATTCATCGCATTCCATTCGAGTCAAGCGCAGATCTTCAATATGTTTCGACAAAATATCGGTGGCATTAATCGCCATTGGGCTATCTAAAAATATAGGGATATCAGGTAGTGAGTTTTCCTTTTTTAACTCCGATAGGTAATACAAAATGGCCTGTGTACGTCCAACGGCAAAGGCAGGAATAATGACAGATCCACCTCGTTGGTAGGTTTGCTCAATAATATTTTTTAGTATATTTTTGGGATGATCTTTCTCATGGAGACGATCGCCATAAGTTGATTCAGTGACAAGGTAATCTGTTTGCTTCATCGGCGTTGGCGCCCGCATTACCGGATCATTCATTCGCCCTAAATCACCAGTGAATAGAATGGATTTGCCTCCAGATTGAATCCTGACCAATGAAGCGCCAATAATATGGCCTGCAGGGATAAATTGAAAACTAATCCCTTTAATCAGTTCTACTACAGAATTATAAGGCTGCGGACGAAATAATTTTAATGCCTTTATCGCATCTTTTGTCGTATAAAGAGGAAGAGCTGGATTATGCTTGGAATAATGATGCCTATTCGCATGTTTTGCATCTTCTTCTTGTAAGTGCGCGCTATCAGGTAACAATATGTCACACAAGTCCTTAGTTCCTTGAGTGCAAAAGATAGGTCCTTTAAACCCATTTTTTACTAATAAGGGTAAATAACCGGTGTGGTCAATATGAGCATGCGTGAGGATAACCGCATTTAGTATTTTGGGAGCGAAAGGAAGAGAACTCCAATTGCGTAAACGCAATTCTTTCTCTCCTTGAAAAAGACCACAATCAAGCAAAATATTTTTATTGTTATCAAAAGATAATAAATATTTTGAGCCTGTAACCGTTTCCGTTGCGCCTAAAAAAGTAATCTGCATCGAATCATTCCTTTAAGATCCATACCATTTCCTGGAGTGATTGACTAATTTTACAATCGACAACATCACAGGAACCTCTATCAATACACCAACAACAGTCGCCAAGGCCGCACCTGATTTAAAACCAAACAAAGTAATGGCTGTAGCAACTGCCAATTCAAAAAAATTACTGCCACTAATTAAAGCAGATGGGCCTGCTATGCAATGTTGCTCACCCGATACTTTATTTAAGCCATAAGCCAATATTGAATTAAAATATATTTGAATCAGTAGAGGAATTGCGATTAACAATACGATAAAAGGTTTCTGATAAATTTGATACCCTTGAAAACCAAAAAGTAAAAGTAGCATGACGAGTAAAGCAATTAGTGAAATGGGATGGATTTTCTTAATAACATGCTCAATATCAAGAGTACTCTGGTTAATAATCCAATATCTAAAAATTTGTGCTAGTAGAAAAGGAATTAATATATAAACGATTAAGGAAATGAATAGCGTACTCCAGGGAACAGTTAATCCTGTTATTCCCAATAATAACCCCACGATCGGAGCATAAGCAAAGATCATAATAAAATCATTAAGAGCAACTTGTGTTAAGGTAAAATGGGGCTCTCCTTCGCATAAATAACTCCAGATGAAAACCATCGCTGTTCCTGGGGCTGCAGCAAGTAACACCAATCCAGCAAAATAATGCTCTATTTCTGAAGCCGGTAACCAAAATGAAAACAAGTGTTTGAGAAAAAACCATCCCAAAAATGCCATTGAAAATGGCTTTACCAGCCAATTGACACCAAGGGTAATTAGACTGCCCCGCCAAAATTTTCGTACTTGTTGAATTTCTTTGAGATCAATTTGGAGCAGCATGGGAATAATCATGATCCAAATTAAAATACCGACGGGTAGATTGACGTGCGCGATTTCCAGACTACTGAGCATCAAAACAACTGATACGGGTACAATTTTCCCAATTATAATCCCCGACACAATGCAAATAATGCCCCATAGATAGAGATATCGATCAAAAAAGCCTAACTGTTTTACTTTCCCCATTATTTAATCTCTTCATGAGAGTGTGGAACTTTTTCTCGATTAAGGTCTACTATATGTCCTATACAATAGAAGGATAGCACACATGCGTGCCGTACTTATGGAAAAACCAGGACAAGAATCAAAATATACTGAAGTGAAAAAAACAGTCCGTAACCAATTGTCAACAAACCCTATAACGTTTCAAAAAACAGAAGCAATTCCAATTGAAGCATCCATTGATCCCACAACCAATAGAACATTACCCCGCACATGCCATGAAGAATCACCTGCTACTAAAATTGTAACGGGCGATAAATCTTAGGGACCGTCCTTGAGCTATTTTATTGAGTTTCGTTAGTTTTATCAGTTGGCGGATTGGGAGCTTCTACAGGTATATTAGAATTGTTACTTTCATTAGATACAGAAGGGCGATGAGAATAATAATATACTAGAATAATCGCTAAAATGACAATGACAATAATTGAAACAATTCCCCTATATTCATTTTCCCTGTCTTTCTTTTTCATAATTGTCCTCAAAACATTTCAATACTAGTTAATTATAGTAATGATTTACAATAATGATCTTCCCTTGATTCCTCGTACATCTTGTTTTAGGGATATAATCCCTTAATAAGGTGTAATGCACGGCTTGAATGTAAGAAATAATAGGTAGGCAAATAAGTGAACAAAAATTAAAAGGTCCAAGTTAATTTTTATCAAAGAGCTTTATATTTAACAAAATACAGTTGAATAGTTCATAATCTATTGCATTGAATGTAACTCAATAAGTTTGACAAAAAACCCCAAGCATCTACGATGAAACTAATAACATTAAATTAGTGATATTCTATGATCATATCTTTAATCTCATTAAAGTCAAAGTGGCAATTATATATTGCACTATTAGCATTAATTGCAATTGGCATATATCTTGTAATGCTTGCTTTCTCTATTCCAACGCCGAATATTCCCTTACTGTTTGTTATAGTAATCGGCGGCATCCCTGTATTTCTACAAATATTATTTAAATTATTTAAAGGAAATTTAGGGGCTGATTCATTGGCGGCGATCGCATTAGTAACAGGTGTTATTTTACAGCAATATCTAGCCGCAACATTAATCATTCTTATGATTGCCAGTGGGCAAACCTTAGAATATTACGCTATGCGGAAAGCATCTTTTGTTTTGCGCTCTCTTGCAGCGCGAATACCGTCAATGGCTCACCGAAAAATAAACGGTCACATTGAAGATATTCCATTATTAGACATTAAGATAGATGATTTAATTGTTATTTATCCACATGAAGCTTGTCCTGCTGATGGTATTGTTATTGAAGGACATGGATCTATGGATGAATCCTATTTGACAGGAGAGCCCTATCAGATCTCCAAAACACCAGGGACATTCGTCTTATCAGGCGCTATTAATGGAGAATCTTTATTAATTATAAAAACAACCAAACTTACATCAGATTCACGCTATTCTGCAATTGTAAAAGTATTAGAGGAAGCAGAACAAAAACGTCCCTCGATCAGAAGACTAGGGGATCAAATTGGAGCAGTTTTTGCGCCTATAGCTCTTGTTTTTGCAATCGCGGCTTGGTATTTCACAGGAGATACAATACGTTTTCTTTCTGTTCTAGTAATAGCAACACCATGCCCTTTATTAATAGCCATTCCTATTACTATTATTAGTGCTATTTCAAGAGCTGCAAGACAAGCTATCGTTATCAAAGATCCGACGGTTCTTGAACAATTACCGACCTGCAAAACCGCCATTTTTGACAAGACAGGCACACTTACCTACGGTAAGCCTGCTTTAACAGAAATTAACGTGGCCCCAAATTATACGAGAGAAATGGTTTTACAATATGTGGCAAGCCTAGAACGATATTCAAAACATCCTCTTTCAAGTGCTGTTTTAAATGCTGCTCAAAAAGAAAATATAACGCTTCTTGAATCATCAAATATATCTGAAAAACCCGGACAAGGGTTGCATGGAATTATTGGTAAACATAAAATTCTAATTACAAGCCGAAAAAAATTTTTAGAAGTAGCTCCTAAAAGTATTGCTTTATTACCACCCATAGCACCAGGGCTAGAATGCATTGTCTTGTTTGATAATCAATATGCTGCTTCGTTACATTTTCATGATGCTCCACGCATTGAAAGTAAATCATTTTTAGGCCATTTAGCCCCCTCACATCAATTTAAAAAAATAATGCTGGTTTCGGGAGACCGTGAGTCAGAAGTTGCCTATTTAGCTAATTTGTTAAATATAAAAGAAATTCGTGCATCGCAAAGTCCAGAACAAAAACTGGCTATAGTTCGAGAGGAAACAAAAAAGGCGCCAACTGTTTTTATGGGTGACGGTATTAATGATGCCCCTGCATTGACAGCAGCAACAGTTGGCATTGCCTTTGGTCAATACAGTAATGTAACAGCTGAAGCGGCGGGGGCCGTTATTATGGAAAACACATTAAGCAAGGTTGATGAATTAATCCATCTTAGCTTAAATACTCGAAAAATTGCCTCACAAAGCGCCATTGGAGGTATGTTGCTTAGTATCATTGGGATGGGGTTTGCAGCAGGAGGATTTATCAATCCAGTTACTGGTGCAATAATTCAAGAGTTAATTGACATTCTTGCGATTGCTAATGCCTTAAGACTGGCTTTAGGTTCTCGAATTAAAATTGATTTACCAGAGTTTTCTAAATGATTTAGATTTTTATTTGTATGGCTCTAGGGCGTGTTGACCATTGCTCCCCACCACCTACGTATATGGACTCATCCTTTTTTGCAAGTAGGCAGTTAAATAAAACTATGTCCGCTTTGAGCGTCCCATAATGTTTTATAAAAGCCCCCCTCATCGATTAATTGTTTATGATTTCCCGTTTCAATAATTTTGCCGTTATCCATAACTAGAATATTATCCATAGATAAAATCGTTGATAGTCTATGGGCAATCACAATAACAGTACTCTTTCCGGCTCCACTATATCCTACCAAATCGACCTTAGAGCCCCCTGATATATGGACGTTTAAGTCTTTAATAACAATATTATCTGATTTAAATCCAAAACTAACTTGGTCAATGATAATTCCTCCATTAGTAATATTAAGGGAGGGGGCTGATGGAGTTGCTGTTTGGTAATGCTCGGTAAAAATTGTATCTATAGCTTGTTGACATAACTCCGCCTGTTCACCCACAACTAATAAGCTCTCAGTAAGAAATCATATCTGATCAATCACGGTAATTGCTAATATAAAGATAAATGCAAAATATCCAACAGAAATCGCCTCTTTGTTGCCGAGAAAAAGCAGTAAAAGTATCGATGAACCTTGTAAAACCCACGCAAACCCACCAAGTAGTGCCGCATTAAGCATATTTTTAAATGGCATGGATTTATCATTCTCAAGAGCCCTATTGGTTGTTTTTTCTAGATAACTGGCTTCATAGTTTTCTCTGGCGAATAACAACATGTTTAGCACGTTGGAAAAACAATCAACAATGCTTCCAACATTTTTTGCTCGTGCTTCGGTATAGGCACTATGTATAAGGTTTGATGCTGTTAGAGCAATAATATGCAGTAACAATAAACGCTAATGAGTCCTACATTTTTGACATTCATTAAACGAAAGTTCGCTTCAATTTCAATTAAGATTTTTAGATTTATAGTCTTGTGTACCGAAATGAATTAATCCCCAAATCCTTTCATGCAAATAAAAGAACACTATTTTGAAAATAAACTCGAAAAATCCTATGTATAAAGCAAAGTTAATTTTACCGGTGATGATATAAACAATAAACATAGTCACCAAGCTACCGCTCAAACGCCAACTAAAGGCCTTCATCAAACTGCGTAAATGCGTTTCCCTCACTTTCTAGACTCCTAACTCATTCTTGACAATCACTATGAGCCTCCCGCTTCTATGAATGGGCGTTGACTCTATTTTCTCTCTTGTTCTTTCCATACCACTTGATAGCGAGGCTATTCATTTTATACATGAACCATAACAATTAATTGGGTTATTTTTAAATATCATAAACCACATGATTCTTTGCTATGTTTCATTCAATGTTTGAAAGATCCCCTCGCTTAAATTACAGACAAGTACCACGCAGCCTAATTTTAACAACTATGGTGTGATTTTATAGCTAGTTCGCATTTGCCCGTTTCTGTAATTTAACCCAATTTTAAAATAACTGCACATGTTAAGGAGTATAGGAATAGCAGGAGTATCTGCCGATGGTGCAAATCATGAAGGTGTTTCTTTTACATGGATGAACTCATGTAACGCGCAGATATATGCAGGTCGATACATTTGATTTCGTATATGAGAACTGTGATTTGGTTTTGCTACAAGAGCCAACTACTGGTGGCGTCTTAACATGAGTTATAGGATTATGTCTAAAAATGTATTTATCTCAATTAATATCTTTTTGAAATAGAGAGAATAGTGATACTCCCTGAACATTCCCATAGGGTGAGTGTGCTATTGTTGGGTCGCACGTCCATCACATTCCTTTATCAAATCACCATCAGGTAAATGTTCAATAAGTTCAGATTTAAAGAATATGATCTCATTAAAAATTGATATAGTATGATAATTGGATAATAAAGTTTTAATTACTTACTTTATAACATTTATCGGACTTAGGTGTAGGATGCTTCGAGAATTCATTGATCATATTCCATTTTGGTGGATGGAGTTTACCTGTATTAGTGTACTCATATTGACCACCTGCGGTGCAGCCTTTATTTCTTCTCGTTTTTTTTCGGTGCCTAACGAGAAAGAGTATATTGCTCGCTCCAATTCAGTGATTGCAATCCTAAGTGGAGGATTCTCTGTCTTATTGGCTTTTATTATTATCACTACCTGGAATTACTTGCTAAAAGCGCAAGATAATGCCGCGCAAGAAGCTAATTCGCTAGCAATCATGATGAGCAATATTAAAGTGTTTCCTGAGAGCCCTCAAATGAAACTCACACAGGCCATCCGTAATTATACAGTGACTGTAAGGACTAATGAGTGGGAGAGCATGCAACATGGCAAAGAAAGTCCATATACTGTCCAAGCTATAAAAGAATTATATGACGCCATGCAATCCTTTACGCCGGTCACTAAAATGGAACAATTGTATTATTCACAAGCACTAATCAATCTTAATGCCATTCGAAAATTTCGACGAGATCGAATTAATCAATTAGATGCCGTCATCCCAGGACAAATAAGCGCCGCTCTAATTATTGGATCGATTATGTTGACACTAACATTAGGTTTAATGCGCGGCAATTCGAAGATTAGCGATCTCATACCCATTATCATTTTTGCAATGGTACTTGGATTTAATTTAGCCATTGCCTTAAGCTTTGACTTCCCATTCTCAGGGGAGATTTCGGTTAAGAACAAATTTTTTTACAATGGGATTTTAGGTACTTTTAAGGATTAAGCCGCAGCAGCGATCAATGGGGGCAGACTCGATTGTGAGCCAAATTAGTTACTGAAACTTCAATATTTCCACTTATTAGATGGTGTGTTCCTCCCTCTAATTTCCACATTTGTTCCTACAATTTTTCTTTAAGATATTGAAAATATTGTTGTTCCATTTCATCTTTCATTTGATTATAAAGTTCAGCATACTTATTGCGTGTTACATACCGAATTGGGCCTGTATTTTTGATCTTGGGCGTGGGTCATGAACGCTTACGATTCTGATCACCCTACTCTGTTCTATTGGGGGCTTGTCTTTAAAGTATACAAGGAAGAAGAATAATGAAAAGGAAGCATGACAATTTGGATAACTCCAAGAAATTTAAACGTTCAAAAAACTTGGTTTCAAAGACTTCGGCTCCTTTGACTAAACCACGAAGTGATTTAACCTTTTTCAAAGGAGTTTTTGTAAAAAATCACGATAAGGAAAAAAGATATTATTTTAAAGTGAAAACAATTGAGCGGGCTCAATTTGAATCCTATTGTGCCGCCATACATCGATTCATTGTAACCGAAAAATACGTACCTAGTTATAAAGCTTATGAAGGGAGCATGGACCCTTTTGATGAATGGTTTGAAAGCATAATTTCTATGCTGGATGATATGCCCACGGATCCGCTACAGCTTTTCAGTCATTTAATTGAACATTGTTCCTTGCCACTACCTCCGCCTGACGAACAGATGCATGGTGTGGCTTCAAAAGCTATTGATTTTAAATCAAATTTTGAGGATCCGCTAAGAGAAGAAGATTTAGTAATGAAGTGCCAACCTTTTTTTAATGGGTTTATGATGGCGAGAATCAATAAATTGCTGACCCAAAAAATTGATAAGCTTGAGGAATTTTTAAAAAACCTACATTTTAGCCAACGAATAAAAAATTTCTTTTCCCAGACGACTGCACATTATCAAGTAGAATTCTATAAAAATATATTGACCTCTTTGGACAGGGCAGATACTCAAATGATGCAAAACTGGCTTAATAATCCCCTATGTCCTAAAAAATTAAAACCATTACTAACTAGTTGGATTGAGCAGAATACAACAGGAGACAATACCGAACTGTCTATTCCCATTTTTGAGCAACTGGATATCCAATATCCGACGCCGGTACTAGATAAAACTCTCAACTTTTCCTTTAAGGGCAAAGACTATTCAATATCTTCCGAGTTGTTGAATCAATATAGACTTATCAAAGGGTTGGGTAGAACACTCATTATGCGTTCTGTTTTTAACGACTGGGATAACAATAACAGTAATTTTTCCAAAAGAGGACAAATGATTGATTTTGAATACAGCAAAATGAATGTTTTAATGTCTGGTCCATTTTGGCATCCCTACCAAAAGTTATTTGATAAAATTGTGAAGGATAAGAAACTCACTATAAATGAATCAGGCATAGAACAGGTATTAGACTCCGAAAGCTATCAAGAAGCGTTTAAATTTTTAGGGTTTGATCGTCGCAAATGGAGTCCTGATCTTATTAGCCATTTTCCCGATATGGGAGATAATGAGCCTTATGTGCATTACCATCCCACTAAGAGACTTTATTTTAACAGAGTCCTTTTTGGATTAGTGACTTCACTCTTGATAAAGTGCAGAGATAATCACGACCACGACATTGTTCAATTCATCTCGGGATTTATTACAGAGCTATTTTCTCCCCAAGATATACAATCGACTCCTAATTTTATCAACACATTAATTGACAGGTGTTACATAGGGTTTCTTGTTCTAAAAGGCGTTCTGGCAGGAGAGTCCCTGACAGATGTCTTGAAAAGGGAGCAAAATCGCGCTCTATTCACAAAGTTAAGTAATAAATGGGATGACTTCTATCATCAACATCA
The DNA here is from genome assembly GCF_000953135.1 of Legionella fallonii LLAP-10. NCBI lineage: Bacteria > Pseudomonadati > Pseudomonadota > Gammaproteobacteria > Legionellales > Legionellaceae > Legionella > Legionella fallonii. The sequence goes on from NZ_LN614827.1 coordinate 2,666,112, forward strand.
AGCACTATTTGAATACGCCGAGATGTTTTTATTAGAGAAATTTGGTTCAAAAACAAAAGTTTTTAGTCCAGAAGACAACGTAGTATACCAACTTCTTCCTCATCACCCTGTCTTTATCTATCATAAAAATGTTAGCTTATTAAAATATATTTTGACTACCGGCGAACACTACAGAGCCATGACTGAATTATATCTTGATAACGACATTACCAAAACTCAGTTAGTGGAAGATGAAAAACAGTCTCTAAAAGACTTAAAAAGTATATTAATACACACGAAACAATTCCAACAATTCATCACGAATCATGGTGAGGAAGCCATGGAGATTATTCTACGTGAGTTTGCTGAAACCAAAATAAAATATCAGAACAAACTAGATGAAAAGCCCCATTTTATAAACTTCGTGGATCGTTTGGATTTGACGGGTATAAAACAAGACTACTTGGAAATAAAAGAAATAATTTGCCTTTTAAATTCACAATCCGATTCTACCCCAACAAAGGGGGCATTTTAATCAAGCTAGTCTAGACTAACTCTTTGATTTGACGGTCGAAAGGAAGATTAAAATGCCCAAGAAAGATTGTATCCTAAATTTACCGGGATACTCTATTAAAAAAGAACCCGGTTTACATCGAGGTGAGTTATCGTTGTGTCGTCCGTTGTATTCATTGCGGTAATAAAAAGCTCCGTAAAAAAGACAGTTTTATAAGGCGTATTCGCCGCATTAAGAACTAATGAAGCCAATCTAGCTATAAAGTGTTTAAATAAACGAGAGAGCTATTCACAACATCAACCTGCAATTGCTGCTATTTATCAATTCAAACAGCATATTCATCGCTTATTGGAGTGAAATCATCTTGTGCTCAGGTTTTCTTCAGTTTGATGCCCCCCATGTATCATCAATCACCCCGTTTTTAATAAAACGATGAATAGTCGAATAAGGCCATTCAATCGGACTTTTTACATATCCATGTTTGACGGGATTATAATGGATATAATCTACATGAGTTTGTAAATCTCCATCATCTCTAATTCGATGTTCCCAAAATCGATTTTGCCAAAGATTGACATTCCCCCTGTTATTTTTCTTTAATGGAATATTTAACTTTAATAACGATTGAGTAAAATAGGTTTTAATCAATCGTATTCGTTTTGAATACTCTGAGTCATCGAAAGGTAATTGCCATATACAATGAATATGATCAGGCAAAACAACAATAGCATGAGTTGTAAAATTAGCTTTTGCTCTGACCGTTCGAAAAGCATTACTTAAATGATTGATATACTTTGTGAGATAGTTAGATTGTCTGTCTAATAGAATTAATGTGAAAAAATAGCTGGCGCCGGGTGAATAATCCCTACGGTATCGTACCATGTAAAAATTTCCTTAAGTTGGACAATGATGATTATATCAAATTTATATGAAATGAGAATCGCTTGATGGAGTAGATCCTGTATTACGACTTCGTCTAATACAGGCTACGCTTGCTTATGGCTTTAGGAATTTTGAAAATTATAGAGTGCGTGTTAAGGTGCTCTGCGGTTGATTGAAGCTGCCCCCTTAAATGGGAAAGAGCCAACAATTACTCGAATGATAATTGATAATACTTACTCAGCCATTATGTAAATGTGTATCTCTTGGATCCATTAAGCTCTTTATTTTGTTAAACTTAATCTCATCAAAGTAGAGCATCTAAAAAGGAAGTCATAGTGAATTCACAAAAACTTGAAAGTTATCTCAGTTTGTCCACACAGTTCTATGACTTAATTAGGCCAGAGCCTCCCAAGGATGCTTATTTATTTTATCGATCTTATGTTTGTGAAGCGGATAGGCACATTTTAGAGCCAATGTGTGGTTCTGGACGCTTTTTGCTCCCATTGATACAAGAGGGTTTTGACGTTAATGGCTTTGATGCAAGCGAATATATGCTAAAAGCGTTGCGTGATAAAGCCGCAGCGAGAGATCTTAAGCCAACGATATGGCACGATTATGTAGGTCACTTAGACGGAAAAAATAAATATAACCTCATCTTTATTCCCAGCGGTTCTTTTGGCCATATCATAGAATTTGAAGAGATTAAAAAATCTCTTGAGAATTTCTATGAAAACCTACATGAAAATGGGATTTTGTTATTTGAAGCAGAATCATCTCTTTCAGCACCTATGAGCCAATTGGGTATTTGGCGCGGTATGGTTTGTAATAAGCCAGATGGTAATTCAATTTTGATAAGCCGATTGTCAAACATACAGGATAATGTTTGCTATTCAATTGATAAATACGAACTGCTCGAAAACGATAAAGTTGTTCAAACTGAAATAGAAAAATTTAATGTTCGGCTTTATGATGATCGCACTATTTTATTAAAAATACTTCAAGACATTGGATTTAGAGATATTAAGATCGTGAAGGCTCATGATAGATCTTCGCAATCTGACGAAAATGATGCTGCTTTTGTTTATGAGTGCAGGAAATAAGTTAATAGTTCTTTGTTTGGGATTCTGTACAGAAAGGTTTCTCACCGAAGATAGATTTTATCCGTTGAATCACTTAAGATCTATCTTCACACATACCAAACGAATTGCCTCTGGGCTAAGCCCCCTTAATAAAATTCAAGATAAAATTCACCCTGACAGCAACATTTGAAGAAGGTATATCTATTAATTGATACTCCAATTCCGCATACGCCTGCCTCAGATCACTTTCAAATACCTGTGTCGCCTCAAACGTAAGTCGCCGCTCAGCATCATTGGTATAAATTTGTTCCCAAGCCGAAGCAAAGAACACTATTGGATTATATCGATGGGTACGGCTGGCTCGCAGCTCAGACCCGATTCCCAAATTAAAACATTTACTATAGGCAATCAGATCAGGTAGTCCTCTGTCAAAAAACACCAAATCATATTTAGGAGCGTTTTCATAATCATAAAGCATCCTCGATAACATCAGCTCCTTAAACAAAAATGGATTTTTATCATAAACCCCCTCTCCATCAATGAGTCTTTGTTGTTCCAGAACCCTTCTGGCAGGCTCCTCTATAATCGGGAATCCACGTTTTGATAATTCAGTTAATATCGAGGTTTTACCACTACCTGGCGGCCCCGTTAATATATACAGTTGATTCATTAATTCCTCTAAAAAATACCCTGCTCTTAATACAGCAAATCAATCGAGTCAGCCCCCATTGTTTTTCAAATAAAAGTAATGTGGCTAATGCCTTTAATCTTAAGATCGGTCAGGTTTGTTACCAATGAACCATTGAAAGAAATTATACTTTTTATTTTGCGGTTCTACGAGAATTTTAAAAAGTGTACCTAGAAGTGTACCTAAAATTTACCGGAGGAATAAAAACGTTTTGATTTTATTGTGCAACTTACTGATTTTAAAGGGGTTTAATTGGTCGGGACGGAAGGATTTGAACCTTCGACCACTAGCACCCCATCCTCTTGCCATCAATATTTAAAGTAATAACTTTCACTATCAAATATAACAAAAAACCCTTGATCGGTAAAGGGTTAACGCCTATTATGGATATAATTTAGTAACTTTCGATAATATTCAAAAACAAAATCAAGTACCCACCAAAGTACCCATTAGTGCCACTTATATGCATGGGAGAAAATATGGCAAAGTTCACGGACACTTACATTAAAAATCTCAAACCTAAAGAAAAACGTGATGAAAAATATGAAGGCGGTGGCTTTGGTATATTCATTTATCCAACGGGATCTAAAACATGGATCTATCGTTATAAAATTGACGATAAAAAAGATTATATGATCATTGGGCATTATCCTGAAATGAGTTTGGCAGAGGCAAAAAAGAAATTCATTGATCTACGTGTCATCCGTCGAACTGGAACAAACCCAAAACTGGTGGCCAAGCAAGAAGAAGATCAAGCTAAATACACAGTCAAAGAATTCGTATTGAATTGGTATACTAACTATATTGAACGCCATCGAAAGCAACCCCAGCAAATCAAACAGCATATTAATTCAGACATTATCCCTTCCTTAGGTGATATAGAACTGCAAAATATCCAAACAAGACATATCACTAAAGAATTAGACAAAATAGTTAAACGGGGCTCCCCCGTCCATGCCAATAAAGTACTTAGCACAATAAAACAAGCGTTCAACTATGCGGTAAGTCGTGGAGAACTGGCGATCAATCCTGCAGCTAATATTCGCGCAAGAGATATAGGTGGCCAAGAAAAACCAAGAGATCGCTTTCTAACTCTGGATGAAATTAAGATTTTATGGAAATTTCTGGACAGTGATTTAAATGCGATATCACTACAAATAAAAATCGCCTTAAAGCTATTATTGCTTACTGGTGTACGTTTCGGTGAATTAAGAATAGCTAAATGGTCTGAATTTGATTTTCAAAATTCAATGTGGACCATACCTGCAAAAAATACGAAAACTGGCATTGTGATGCATGTTCACTTGACTGAATTAGTAATATCCCTACTTAAAGAGTTATATAACTGCAGCGAGGGAGAATATGTCATTAGTGGCGCAGATGGTATCAATGTTCTTTCTGACAAAGCATTACCCAAAGCAGTAATCCGCATCCAAGATAGGGTTAATATCCCACAATGGACACCCCATGATTTACGTCGAACCTTTGCTACACAAATGGGAGAAGCCTTGAATATTGATCCAGTAGTAATTGAAAAATGTCTAGGACATAAAATGCCAAAAATAATGGCAACTTACAATAAAAATGAGATGCTTCCACCGCGAAAAGAGGCATTAGAAAGATGGAGCGATTTCATTAAAGAACTTATTTTCGAGTCTGATCATGGCATCAATAACTTATCCCTGGAAAAATTTATACCTGAGCTTCAGGCATATTGAGATAAAATAAACCAACTAAAAATTACTGTACTTTTTTTGACACCGTACAACTATAGTGATACACTTATAATGACTAATGAAATTAATTATATTGCCTATGAAGGCAATGAATATACAATTGAGTGGTACTTCGATGCAAAGCAACAAAGTGAAGCACTTGATTACTATAACTCATTAAATAAAGACGAAAGAATCCAACTGTTAAAGTTATTAAAGCGCATGGGAGATGCGGGAGTTATCAAGGACATAACAAAGTTTCGAAATGAAGGCGATAAAATTTATGCTTTTAAACCACAGCCTGATCGATTCCTTTGTTTCTTTTATGAAGGAAAAAAAATTATCATTACGAATGGTTATAGGAAAAAACAACAAAAGTTGCCCCTTAAAGAAAAAGAAAACGCTGTGGATAAACGCGATGATTACATAAACAGAATTAAAACAGGTGACTATTATGAGTAAGAAATCATTATCAACGTTTGAAAGAGAAATGCTCGATCCCGATTTCAAAGAGCAATTCGATAAAGAATATACTGAATTCTTATTAGCCGAAACTATCAGGGAATTAATGGAAAGCGCCCACAAAAGCGTTAGAAAATTAGCTCAAGAGTCCGGCCTTTCACCCACAGCCATCCAAAATATACGATCAGGCTTGCAAGATGATATGAAACTCAGTAATTTTTTAACAATTTCCCATGCTTGTGGTTATCATCTTGTCTTAGAGAAAGATGATAAAAGAATCCCTTTATAAATATAGTGACCTACAATGTAATTAAGTTCTAATGTATGGAAACAAAATGGAACCTCACATAATCTGTGACCCCATTCATGGAATAATGGAGTTAAATAAATCATCGTATAAAGCTGTAAAATCGATAATCGATGATCCTCTTTTTCAGAGAGTGTTGAAAATTCTCATTCTCCTGTTGTTAAAACAATATTAGACAAATTAAAAAGAGCAAATTGAATTTAAGGTCCTTCAGAAAAGGCCCTAAAAAGGACCTTTGGTATCTTGAATAATTGTTCTACTTATCCCCTAAAAAATCGAATGCTTCTTTAATTATGAGCAACTCTTGGGGATTAGGGCTTACCACTGATTTGTCCGTAGTATTTTTTTTCAAAAGCTCTAAAAATCTATTTTTTTGCTGCATTGATATGTATTCCTTATTTTCAAGAATTATCAATGAAGCTACCATGCAATTATTTATCTTCTCCAAAGCATTATAAAGCTCATCTATGGGAGATATTTTACCATTACTAACCCGTATTAGAGCATGTGACCATGACTTGATCTTAATCCTACTTTGCACATAGTTATTATCTTTAAAGAACGCCATCCCTGCCTTGGAAATATAATTATATAAATATTTTTTTACAGGAATAATTACTTTTTCAGGATAATCATTAATCAAGATGGAGAAGCTCTGCAAAGTACTATTTAAATCCATTTTCTTCAAAAGTATCATGATTCTTTTGCGGGAATTTTCACCTTCATTATCTAATAGCAATTCAAACAATAAACGATTTATCGTATTATTTATCATGATTAAATTTTGATTTGAAAACTCACTAGAGAGCCTTAAAAGCAGCTTATCGATTGTAGCGATTAAGTCATCATCAGTTAACATAAGCCTATTGAGCATCAGCGAATTCACTATAACTCTGGAATCATGATTTTCAGTAAGAAGAACAGTGAGTGTACTGTTTAAATTCACCCAGTCACTTTTCTCAAACTCCTCTTTGGTTTTTATTTTTTGGGTTATTAAAAATAATAATTTTGTTTTAACCTCATTATTTGATTCACTATTTATATCATCTATTAACTCACTATAAGTAATATCACTTAAGTCCTCAATTTCATCCAAATAATTTAATTGTTGTGACAATTGATTTGGGTATTTCTTGTATAAGTCCCACAAGCGTCGACCGTTATCTCTGTTCGATTTAAACGGTATGTGGGCTGTCAGATATGTTTCTGCTAAAACAGGAGGTATCTCACCACGCTGATTAGGGAAAGCGTTGAACAAATCTTTAGGAGCTTGCGTCTCATTATAGGGGGGAATATCTGTATTCAAGACATCCTTGTATAAATATTTAACAAAGGTGTCGCATCGAAAAACCGCGCAATTGCTAGTTAGAATTTCGCGTGTGTCATTGGTTAGTGGGTTTGTAATAATTACTTCTTCTGGCCCACCAACATGATAAATTGGCTTTAGGGTATATTGAGGACAATATTGACTTTGAATGACGGCAATATAAGCCATCTGCCCAGAATCCAATACATCCATTTCACCGTGGTTAAGTTTACCATATCCATACCGAACGCCCCAAACATCTCTTTCCTCTTTTATCTGACTAAGACTTTTGTCAAAATGAATTATTGGCTCAATATTCGTAACCTCAATAACCATGTTGCTGATTTCAGGCAAATCTTCAAATTCTCGTGTCCATATAATTCCTACGTGCCCAAACAATCCAGGAGGCATCCGAAGCAAATCACCGGCATAAACATCTCCGGGACACGCCTTTCTATAACTATTACATGTACCATCTATACATTGATATTGTGGCTGAAGAGTAAAACTAAAATAGTAATCATTATACGAGTCGTCAGCAAAGGTACAAGTATATTCTACATCTTTTGGTCTTGGTGAATTAGGATATCTATCCATGTACATCTCCCAAGTATCAAAAGAGTATTGAATAGGCCAATCATCTGAAATTTTCCATATAGCATCGACAATAGTTTCAATACACTTTCCACCATTATAATTTTGTTTGTAAAGCTTGTTTTTTATTTCCTCAAATGAAGTGCTTAGGTTTTCATATTTAAATTTGGTTGAAGAAGCATTTGAACCACAACCATCTACACTTCCGGTGTCATAAGTAGCTTCTTGGTACCACTTGCCAGTTGGTTGAATAAGGTCAATGTCACTGGCTGCTAGTGCAGATGTTGTGAAAAATAAGCTAAAAACAATGGTTAAATACTTTTTTGTTGAGGTCAAATATGATGAGCTTAAATTGCTACTTTTAAAAAAATCCATTCCGCAAAATCCATATTAAATCCAGATCGGCGGCATAGTATCAGTCCATGAATCACTTTACTAGACTTACTTACCTTTGGGCTCATCCGCACTTCAACTCCTTTCGATTTTAATTGAAAGCGATAGAAAAGCCCCAAAATAGGGGCTTAATAGCATGAAAAAATATGACTCATTCCATTTACTTCTACCGAATAATAATCACTAATAAAAAGATCACGAGCAAAAGCCTCACAATCAAAATAACACATCAAACTATCCGGTATCGCATTACTATAGCACTCTTCAAAAATATACCAGGCAAAATCAACTTCTGAATCATAGACGCCATGATAATAATCACTTATCATAGTTTCTGCATCTTCAAGTACATACTCACCCAAAAGCGCCCGTCCCAGCCCCCCGTGTTCAACAATAAACTCGGAATAAGCTACGATGGTTCCTATGGATTCATACTCACTAAGACGAAGACTACCAAAGCCATCATAATCATGTATCGCAAACTCTTCCGCACCCTCAACAGGACTATTTTCTAGCATAGCTCTGATGTCTGCCATAATATCATTTTCACTTTGACTGGCGTCTATCCACTCACCATGTAAGTTCCCGCTGTTATAAGATGCCAAGCAGGCTACATAAATTTGAGGTTTATCCATGGGGTTGTTCTCCTTAAAGTTACAAAGAGAGCAAGCCCCAGCGGGAGCATGCTCCCGCATTGGGTTATGAATTAAACAGCTGCAAGTCTAATTGGATTCTTATGATTTCTAACAAACGAAATCAGCGATTCCAACTTACTTAAACTAAGATCAGCCTGCTTAGCATCATCTATAGATAACTGCTGGCGAAAACCTTGCAGATCATTGATGCACCAAGCCAGTTCAACAAGTAGATGTTCAATTTTCAAAGATACAGTATCGAGTTTTTGCATGGTATTTCTCCTGGTTTAAAAGGATTACCTACCCCAATCGGGATAAAAATCCCCATTGGGTTTGCAAAAGCAAATATCACCGACACAGTGGTTGATTTGCCTGATTGTTAAAGAAGTTATGCTCGAAGCATTCCTAGGCATAAAGCCGTGAATCATATCCATGAAATTGAATCCAAAAATAGCAAGACTCAATAATTTCCCGACTAAACGTTCCACCAGTAAATTAGGGAAGAAGATGGTGTTATCACAAGACCTGTAGGTTTCACCAGAATTGCGCTGGATCATCAGTTGTGTTGTTTTCAATTCTATCTAACATTATTGGAAAATCAATACATTTTCAGAGGCTGTTATCAAATGAATCTGTTTGACATTAAATGATATTTAAATTTACTTTTAACTAAAAAAAGTTCTATTTTAACATCCAAGGTACCAATTTTGCGCAGTAGCATATAAGGTTTAGTTCAATAGCCCTTGCGAAGGAGCAAATTATAGCAAGTTAAATAAAACTATGTCCGCTTTGTGCGTCCCATAATGCTTTATAAAAACCTCCCGCATCGATTAATTGTTTATGACTGCCAATTTCGATAATTTTGCCTTTGTCCATAACTAAAATATTATCCATAGCTAAAATTGTTGATAGTCTATGGGCAATCACAATAACAGTTCTATTACTCATTGCAATTTGTAAAGACTCTTGTATCAGTTTTTCTGTTAAAGAATCCAGAGAACTTGTGGCTTCATCTAATATCAAAATAGGTGCATCTTTTAAGACGGCTCTTGCAATCGCAATTCTTTGACATTGGCCGCCGGACAATTTTATACCTCTTTCTCCAACTGGGGTATCATATCCTTGTGGCAAGTTAAGAATAAACTCATGTGCATGAGCCTTTTTAGCAGCATTCATAACCTCCTCATAAGAAGCATCAACTCTGCCATACAATATGTTTTCATAAACAGTTCGATGAAACAAGCCAGGGTGTTGAGGGATAAATGCTATATTTTCTCGCAAGCTTTGTTTATTTATCGTGCTTATATCTTGCTGGTCAATAAATATTTTTCCCTTATGTACATCATAAAGACGCATGATTAATTGAACCAATGTACTCTTTCCAGCTCCGCTGTACCCAACTAAACCGACTTTAGAGCCACCCGATATATGGATGTTTAAATCTTTAATAACAATATCATCAGATTTATATCCAAAATTAACATTCTCAATGATAATTTCAGCATTACTAATATTAAGTCTGGGCGCTGATGGATTGGCTCTTTGGTAATGCTTTGTAAAAATCGTATCTATGGCTTGTTGACATAATCCTGCTTGTTCACCTACAACCAATAAGCTTTCGGTAAGAACCCATATTTGATCAATAACTGTAATTGCTAATATAAAGATAAAAGCAAAATCCCCAACAGAAATCGCCCCTTTGTTACCAAGAAAAAGCAGTAACAGTATAGATGATCCCTGTAAAATCCAGGCAAACCCACCAAGTACCGAAGCATTTAGCATATTTTTGAATTGCATGGATTTATCTTTTTCAACAGTACTAACTGTTGTTTTTTCTAAGTATTGCGCTTCATAGTTCTCTCGAGCAAATAAAAGCATATTCAACGCATTGGAAAAACAATCAACTATGTTCCCAACATTTTTAGCTCGTGCTTCAGCATAGGCACGGGCATAAGGTTTAATGCTGTTAGAACAATAATATGCTGTAACAATAAATGCTATTGAGATAACGAAAAAAATTAAGCTGAAATAAGGACTCACCAAACCTACCATGAAAATAGAAAGGATAATGGTTAAACCTTGTCTTAATATATTAAACCAGGCATTAACAATGTTCTGGATGTTACTTGTTAAATCAGAAATTTTTGTACTAATGGAACCACTTAAATTATCTTGAAAAAAAACGTATGATTGGCCTCGCAAATATGAGGTGGTAACCTCAATGATATCTGCTTTCAATTTTGGTATGGACTGTAAAACGATATAATTATAAAAACGCCATATAAAAGTAATTATAAATCCCAGAATGATGAGCAATAGTGCTGGTTTCAGACAAACATCTAGAAAATTTTTATTATCGGTGTGGGCTGCTGCATCCAAGAGAAGTTTTAAAACATAGGGATTTAACACATTATGGATTGATGAATAAATACCCACAAGCAGCATAGCAAAAAACCACTTACGATAAGGAGACGCTATTTCGAAAAAAAAGCTACTAAACTTTGGTGGTTTATCTATTTGCATTTTTGTCATTAAGGTCTCATGTGATAATTACAATTATATAAATCCTGTTTTGGTCTATTTGGTTATCAGTATTTTTGTTATGAGAAGTATAGAGCAATTAGCTCTTTGAAGCCCACTTTGAATTTTAAAATATTATATACAGTAATTTCTAGCTAAGCCCATTAAAATCGGAATGGTTATATAGCTACCGTTCATAAAAACCTATTAACCGCAATAACTTTTATGCAAAGCTTTCCATAAAACTTATTGTGGAAAGTAAGTGATTATGTAAAGTAACTCGAAAAAGAACAGTACTATCAATATATAGATGCCTAAATACTTTGCATAATATCTCCGATAATCCTTCTATGCGGCCATAAAAGACCGCCGCACTTAAAGGAGGATTATCTATGAATAAGGTTAAATCAAAAAAGTTATCACTAGATGAATTAGTTTTTGGTGCTTTAAGTCAATTACAAGTACTTAAATATAACGCTCGCTCAATTCGTCGTTATCAGTCCACTTGGACAAGGCTAATAACGTTTGCCAAAAAGTATGGCTTCAAAAATCAGCTTTGTGAAAAGCTTATTCTTGAATTTTTAGCACTTTATGATATTCGCTCTGATTTGCCAACTGCTGCATACAATGATTGGCGAAGACATGCAGAATTTAGCCTTAAAATACTGTGGAATTATGCCCGTTTTGGCTATTTCGAGCGTTGCAAAATTGTATTAGACAAACTCGAAATCCCATTTGCAATGCAGAAAAGTCTATATGAATATAAAAAATATTGCATAGAGAAACGTTACTTGAGTCCCAACACTGCAAGTGTATCTATTAGCCAAATAAGTTTATTTCTTGATTTCATGGGAAAACGAGATATTAAAACATTTCGCCAGATACAACCCAAAGACATATCCGATTTTATCTGTTCATTATCGCGTTACAGTAAAAAAACTATTTCAGGAATTGCTTCCTATCTACGTATGTACTTCAAATTCCTGATTTATCGAGGTGACTTGAAAAATGATTTGAGCCAGTCAGTACCTAGTGTTTCTGTTCCTTATCAGGCAAAAATACCATCCGTTTGGGACCGCGAATTGATAACTAAATTACTTGATACAGTCGATAGAAGCTCACCCAGAGGAAAACGTGATTACGCTATGTTGCTACTGGCCTGCCGATTAGGGTTAAGGTTAGGGGATATTCGTGAGCTTACATTAGATAATATTGACTGGGAAGCAGAAATGATCTCAATCACTCAAGGCAAAACTAAAGCTCCTTTATGTCTCCCTTTAACCAATGAAGTGGGTAATGCTCTGATCGATTATATTAAATTCGCTCGTCCCGAAACAAATTATAGGCAAGTATTTCTGAAGTTAACACAGCCTTTCACTCCCTATAGCAAAAATACTCATTTTTATAACATAGTTAGATACTGGCGCGATTTATCTGGTATTAAATTTAGAAGCCAACAACACCAAGGTCTGCATTCACTTCGACATAGTTTAGCCACTTATTTGCTAGAGGATAATATTCCATTTTCGCTGATTGCTGATATTTTAGGTCATGCCTCCATGAATACAACGATGATCTACGCTAAAGCGAGCGTTGAAACATTACGTCAAGTGGCATTGAGTATCAATGAGGTGAATCATGTCAACTAACAGCAAAGCTATTCAGTTTGAAAGCCCACTTGCACCAATGATGAATCAACTGATTCTGGAAAAACGAGCCAGTGGATATAAATATGAAAAACTAGACCGTATTTTAAAGTGCTTTGATCACTTCCTGTGCCATACGACAATAAAGCAAAATGAGTTACCTAAAGAACTTGTATTGCAATGGCTGGAGAAACAACCTGATGAGCAAGCTTCAACACAACAACGTCGAATTATTCTCGTTCGGCAACTTGCGCGATTAATGATACGATTGGGTTACCCAGCCTATGTACCTCCTTATCGCTTTGGCGCTCAACGGTCATATGCTTTCTCACCCTATATTTTTACACAAATTGAGATTCAAAAAATTCTTCATGCTGTAGATCAACTTAAGCCAGCAGCAAGTTCGCCCCTGCGACATCTTATTATTCCAGAGATATTTCGCTTATTGTATGGATGTGGATTTCGATTAAGTGAGGTATTGAATTTACGTGTTCGTGATGTTGATTTGAAACAAGGTGTTATCACTATTCGAGAAGGTAAGCATGGTAAAGACCGGCTGGTTCCACCTGCGTTGGACATGGTAGAACGCTTGCGAGTATATGCTGAAAGCATAGATACTAACTCTCTGGAAAAACGAACTGAAGACACTTTCTTTTTCCCCTCACCGTCAGGAAGTTGTTGGGGCAAAGGAACCATTTATACCTTATTCCGAAAGATGTTACTCCAATGTGGTATTCCTCATGGAGGCAGAGGGAAAGGACCAAGAGTCCATGATCTTCGCCACACTTTTGCGGTACACAGACTGGTTCAGTGGTATGAGGAAGGTTGTGATCTGAATGCGAAGCTACCTTTTCTTGTAGCCTATCTTGGCCATAAAAATTTTACAGGTACACAGAAATATCTTCATCTGACTGCTGAGTTATTTCCTAACCTGACTGAACGCATGAATGAACAGTTTGGCGGTGTAATACCAAAAGGGAGACAATCATGAAACCAACAGATTTTTCAATTTATTTAAGCCGCTTCTTGAGCAACTATCTGGCTGGCCAAAGGAACTTAAGCCCGAATACTATAAAAGCATACCGTGATGTCTTTATTCTACTATTGCGATTTTGTCGTGATGTAAAAAATATTCCGATTGAAAAACTACAACTTGAACAGGTTGATGTGGTTTTAATAGAGGCATTTCTCGATCATATTGAAAAAGATCGACACTGTACGCCACGCACATTAAATCATCGTCTAACCACACTGCATGCATTTTTTCGGTATATTCAAGTAGAAGATCCACTATATTTGCTGCAATGCCAGCGGATACTGGCCATTCCGTTGCGCCGGTTTGTCCGTCCTGAAGTGAGCTATCTCTCTAAAGATCATCTTGCTGCTCTTTTAGCACAACCAAATCTTGGAAAACCTGAGGGTAGGAGAGATGTTGTGCTATTAAGTACTCTTTACGATACTGGTGCGCGAGTTCAGGAATTAATTGACCTTACCGTGGGCGATGTACGATTAAAGACGCCAGCCCAAGTTCGTATTTTAGGCAAAGGAAGAAAAATACGTGTAGTTCCTCTTATGGATAATACAGCTAACCTTTTGCAGAGCTATTTGCATGAAAATAATTTATTGCTTCCTGAGACGTTTGATTATCCATTGTTCCGGAACAATCAAGGTAACAAATTAACACGTGTAGGGGTTAATTATATTCTACAAAAATATGAACGGTTAGTACGTGAAGCTTCTCCCCAGTATAAACAAAGAATCAGTCCGCATACGCTTCGACATACAAAAGGTATGCATTTGCTACAAGGTGGCGTCTCTTTAGATATTATTCGCGACTTCTTAGGCCACGTAGACATAAAAACCACAGAGATTTATGCCAGAGCTAATCTTGAAATGAAACGAGCAGCAATTGAAAAAGTCAGTACGGCACCAATACCAAAAATACCTTCATGGAAAGAAAATAAATCATTATTGCAGTGGCTGCAATCTTTATAGAGGACACATACATGCGCTATTTTAATCGAGAACCACCTGTAATTTTTTAGATATTATGTAATGTAATTTGGTGGATGAGCCATGAAATTATTAGATTTTATTGAACTACTTTACATAATCACTTACTTTCCACAATAGACTTTAGTAATAGCCAAACGAGAATGGCCTAATTGGCGGCTGATTATCTCCCTTGCTCCTCTATCCCATTCACGCTCTTGGCCCCTGAGATTTCTTGAAGAAGTACCCCCATTAATTGGACAAGTTAATCCCTTCCCGGTTACGTCAAACCTTTTGGTCAATTCCACATATAGCCTCTGAGCATAGGCATGGCGTAGGCCATGACATTTGCTAAGGCCCATTCTTTGTGTTTGAACTTGATACTGACTAAGGTGCTGCTTGTAGGTTCTATCTTTAGGAATCAAAGAGTAACCTACTGGGGCTAACTGTATGACTTTAGCAATCCACTTACGTTGCTCCTCATTGGTGATTTCAACGATTCGCCCAATACCTCCCTTTGTCCAGCTAGGTTTTATTTTAAGACAATCACCTTGCCAGGCCTCGCTGATAATCAATTTCATTGATTCTTCCCGACGTAATCCAAAAAGCGATTGGGCTTCAAGGGATAATTGAATCATAGGATCAGTACATTTTGAAAAATCTATCTGATGTATGGCTTTGCTGTGAGTAGGGATGTAGCTACGCTTTGGAATTTGATAAGCGTCATTATCGGGTTTAACCAAATGAGGCTTATCCAGCAAAATGCTTAGTTTACGTAATTTTGCCATGTAGTTTTTTATTGTTGCAGGATTTTTGTCCTGGGTTTTCCAATGCTCGACCAAGATATGAATATGCTTGGGTTTGAGGCCATTAATGTGCCCTACCTGGTATCCTAATTCATGTAAGTCCTTAATGCAGCGATTTAGCATATGGCGCATATCGGCTTTGCTGGCAAAGGAGTATACCTTGATACTTTTAACGCATTCATTAATGGAGAACTGGGCACTTTTTAATTTTGATTTACTCATTTAAGTAGAGCCATAGTGTATTAGGGGATTTAATCCCCATTTCATCGCGAATGAGCCAATTCGTTTGGTAATTACCAAGAATTGGCTGTAGTTCTTTTTTTAATTGTTGAGCATAAAGGTATCGGTAGGTTTTATTGGTTGGTAATTTATAAGCACTTAGTGCCATACCCCAAAGAGTGCGAATGGTATTATAGCGATGCATATCAACCAAACTTTGGCGGCCTTTGCTGTATTGAATCAATGCCTGAATGCTCACGAGTTGGCTCTCATGACGAATGGGGATTTTTCTATCCTCTGAATTAAAGGCAACTTCACGGGTGAGCAAAAGTTTGTGTTCTTTGATATGTATGTCTGGTCTTAGATTAATAGATTCATTGAAGGTCAAACCGAATTGGATTTGAAAGGCCATAATAATTTGCGCGACCGGCTCATTTATATTGGTCCAAATATCTGTTGGAACTATTTTTTTTCTTTTGGAAGAATAAATTCGACCCAATCCCAAGGATTTATTATCGATTCCTTGTAATGGACAATCGATGTTGTTTAAGAAACTTCGTATCGTGGTCATGTAATCCATAATAGTAGCAGGCTTAACTTTATTGTCTTGCCAAAGCTGAATCAGGTTCTGGATATGCTGAATTTTTAAAACAGACCAAGAACTGGGGATCTCACCATTCGTGAATAAATCATCAATCATTTTGTGAATGACGAAAGCTCGATTTTGTTTATCCTTGAAGCTGCCTCGTGTATCCGATTTTAAGTAGCGATTGGCAGATCGCCTCAAAGACTCTTTTCGCATGATATTGTTCTCTAAAAATACTTGCCCTGACTTTGGTTTAGTGTTGATCGAGCGGCTCACTCAAAAGCGATACCAGGCTTACGCCACAAGGCTCCAACTGGGGGGCAAATCAATCGTTATAAGGCAAACGATATTGCCGATTTACTGCGGTTTTTTAGTATTGTTCTCCTTTTTTATTTAAATAGGTAAATGAATACGCAAAGAAGTACTCTGCGCTTAGACTGAGTCATTACAAAATGTTGTGATGACAGTAAATTTCTAAAGAAATCTACGCTGCCGAACGGCAGATATCCATGAAGGGTTTCCCGACTCAAACGTCCAGCCACTAGGTTAGGGAACAGGATGGCTTAGCATAAGACCTCAATAAGGTTTCGCCTGAACTACCCAGGCTCATCAGTTATGCTTGATTTAAAACTATCAAAATGGTGCTTGCTGGGCAAGGGGTTTTGAAAGGAAATTTTATCCTATCGGATTTGGTCCGATAGGATAAAATGGCTGAATGTGTTGATTTTACTGGGTGAAATCAAGGCTGTTGTTCTGCGTCACTGCTAATAAATTGCAGTGACGCAGAGTACATAAAACCCAGATTACCAGTAGCTATCTGTTTAAGAAGCTTCTTAAACAGCCAGCTATCGAGCCAGGATGTTCTTCTTGGACTGTCTTTGACTGGTTTGAAGTTGCATCATACATGCGCTTGTAACTCAAGGCTGCGAAAACACCCAAAAGATCGTTAGTGATCGTGAAAGCCGTTATTAAATCGCTTTCTTCATGGCTATCTAACCAGGAGGAAACACAGAACCGTTGTAATGTTTGATACCGAAAGTCATCCGGCTTTACGTTGTGGAAATAAGTCAGGTTCCATAAGCAAGTATTTAGCGAGAAAAATGGATGGCCAATCACTGTTTCTCCCCAATCAATAATGCTTAGCTCTCCTGTTTTTGAGTCAAGTAGAATATTGTTATCATGGAAATCGCAATGATTGATGGTTTCAGGGATCTTATACTGTGACAGCCGTTCACATTGTTCTACACAGAGATCATAAGCCTGATTAAGCGTAGTGATTTCTTTTTGAGATAAGCCATCAGCAATCAAGAGATCTGTTTCTTGTATAAGCTCGCGGTACAACAAAGGAAATTTATCAAGCCGCCAATCGTGGAGGCCGAAGGCAATCAGCTTAGGTGTATCATTTTCTAAGGTTCTCTGAATAGACACATAATGGCTAATGCCACGCGCCAATAAATCCATATCAATACTGTCCTTTGAAAACTGAACGCGTAAAGAGACATCGCCACAAGCGGCTGTCAAAAAGCAATGATAGCGGTCATTTTTTGCAATGACGGTTGGGATATGTTGACATCCTTGATCTTGGAGCAAGGAAATTGTGTCGGGTTCAAGAAATAGCGCGGGTGGCGTTTGTTTCAGATAGAAAACGCCTTGAGAAGTACTTATTTTTTTCACAATCGAATGGGCTGGTTCAACTATTTTTTGAATGGCAACCAGTTTGCAATCATGAGATTCCAGATAATCCAATGCCCATTGGGTCGCAGCATCATTATTTTTCATGCTTCTTCCAGATATCTTGCAACCTTGGCACCACACGTTGCACATTCGCCTTCAAGCGTAATTGTCCTACCATTTTCTATAGCAACAGGTGATATCATTCTGCATACTCCACTGCATTGACTGCACCAGACATTATTTAAAATTAACTCTTTCTGCTTTACTTTTTCCCATAGGTGGAGCGCCTTTTTGGTGCCACAAACACCTGCAATTTCTGGAATCAGGGTTCTTTGTTTTGCCAAATCCCAGTAACGCATTAACTCATCAAAAGATTTGCCTTGTAGATTTTCCAAGCCCTGCTCTTTAGCAATGGTCTTCATTGCATTTAAACGATGTTCAAATTTATCCAGGCTTTTGCGCAGGGTAAGCTCGGTATCAAAGTTACAATAAGTGCATAAAGAAAATACTGCATGCAGTAAATCGCCTATTTCATCCTGCAAGGATTCTCTTTTGTCTTTTTCCTCCAGATGCTCTTCAATTTCTAGGCACTCACTGCGAATTTGCGCCATTATTTGGGATTTGGTTTCCCATTGTAGACCAAAAATAACGGCTTCTTTCTCTAAATGCTCAATGTCATCAAAAATGGTTTTCTTCATTCTATTCTTCCAATTCAAAAGCCCATGCTCTATGCGTGTGATAACAGTGGAAACATCAACTGGTTTTCATCGAACAAGGTATAGGGGATGTATTTATCTCGCCAATAGCCGGATTGGTACCATTCTTCAAACGATAAATTAAAGGTTTTAACTGCCGCAGCGCGCTTTTGCTCATCGTGTTAATAACCCTTAAAAAAGTAAGTTCTTTCATTCGCTCACCTTGTAGGCTATTTTGTTTGGATTTATGAATAATTTGATTGTGTTAATTTTCTGTAGTATCCAATCTGCACAAGGTTCTAACGATGCTTTGATATCTTCCCAATATTCATTTTCAACGCCGATGCAGATAGATTTAGCTCTATTCATCACGGCTTGGTAAGTTTTTGGCAACCGTTCTATTACCCAATCCGCTGCATCTGGTTTGGAGCAAATTGTATTGGTTTCTAAAGTACACCAAATTCGTGCCAGGGTGAGTAGCACATTTCGAGTATCATCTTTGATATCGGCTGCAAGTCTATCCAGATCTTGAAGCATCGCTTTAATAAAATCAGCGTAGGGAACTGGCGCTAAAATTTTTTCTGGCTGCTCCCCAAACAAGGTCTGACTTATCAATAAAACCTGAGTGATAATCAAGGCAAGATCAGGCATTTCAAGATTCGGGGGTTCAATCTCACCCATTTCAAAAGAAGCTCTTAGCCATTCTCCATATTGAAAATCAAAACGAGGGGGATAATGCCAGGGGTTGACTGCTCCTTTTTCAACAATCGTCATTTCTAGAGGCCGTTTTGCGCTTTTCATGTAAAGGCCTGATATGTGAAGCAGGTGTTTCGTCAATTCATTCTTTTCACTCAAGGTTGTGGCATGATTAATTACAACGAATAAGTCAATGTCACTGTATTTTTGTAAACCACCAACAAGGGCTGAACCATAGAGATAAACGCCCAAAATATTGTCACCTAAAATTTTAGTGACTACATCAAGACATGCATTGATTTGTTGCGCATCAGGATTGTTTTCTAGTTGTTCATTAGAAGAATTCATGGCAATAATCCAATTAAACGCATGGGCGCTTCGGTTGCTTGTTTGATTTTCAATGGGAAGGCCATGACAAAACTACCTATAGAGGGTAATTGTTCACTATTTGCAATGTTTTCCACGATGTATCGTCCTGAATTTAACAAGATGCGATGCACAGGATAACCATCATCTAGCCTGTCAGGTGATAAGGTATCTATGCCTAAACCCACAATGTCCCGTGACACCAGCAAGGTAGCTGTTTCTGCCGAGACAGAGGGAAAATTATGGTTGTTACGATATTGGAGGGGGTTACCCCAGAAACGTGACCAGCCTGTTTTCATGATAACGAATGAATCAGGTTGAATAAGATCATGCGTTTTTTCAAAATCAGCAATATCTTGGGGTGTCACATTGTATAGTGCATGCGCTTTTGTGGATACATCAATAACCACACAAGGAGAGACCAATTGATCCAGCGGAATTTGGTCTATAGATAGGCCATCAGGACAGCAATGCGCGGGGGCATCCATATGTGTTCCCATCCCTGCGGGCATAGTGAGGCTTTGCACTCGAAATGGGGTTTCGCTGGTAGAGTCAGCGTAATCCAATACTATTGATGACGAAAAACCACAGGTTTCCTCCCAGGCGGGACTGTTTTCATCTAGAGTATGGGTTAATTCAATAAGTTGGTAAGGAAATATCAAAGGTTTCATTTTTTATTTCATTTTGGCTAGGGTTAAAATATTAAGACTTTTATCAGGTATAAATTGATGGCCATCCATATCATACTGGTTGAGCACCTCAAATCCATTTTTTTCCAGTAAATTCTGCAATTCTTGTGCTGTGTATATTTGTAGACTAAAAGTGTTTGTATGGTATTCCGGTTTGCTACCTTCTTTTGTAATCGTATATTTATCATGAGAAATAAGCAGGCCACTTTCTCTGTCTATTTCTGAATGTTGCTGATTGCGAAATGTAACACCATCAACAACGCTATTGATATCCATAACAAAATCTTTAATGATCTCGTCCGTAAGAGCTTGTAAGTTAAATATATCAAAGATATATATGCCGCCATCATTTAAGTTATGGCGTATATTTTGAAGAGTTATTTCAAAATCTGATTTGTTAATATGTCCTATAGCACTAAATATTGTTATAACTGCATCGAATTTTCCTACATTAATAGTGCGCATATCTCCTGCAATGAACGGAGCATTCAGATTCATTTTCTTGGCTTTATTTCGTGCTGAATCAATTAAAGCGGGACTTAGGTCACTGCCTGTAATTTTATATCCATGTTGAGCCAAATAGAGCACTTGCGAACCAGTACCACAAGTCATGTCCAGAATTGTTTTAGCTCCTTGCTCTTTTAAAAGCTTTTCGATCAGCGCATTTTTATTTTCGGTATTATCATTAATGTTATGCGCATCAAAAAACTGGGGTAATTGTTGGTATTCAATTGGCAACCCAAGATTGACCGTTTTATTGCTCATTATTAATACCTCTTATATTGAAAACAACCTGTTTTACGCTTTTAATAAAAATTTCTGGTTGATCAATGTGAATATTATGCCCGCTTTTTTTAACTATTTTAAGAATGCTATTTGTGGATAACGCAAGCATTTTAATTTTTTCAGCTTTTGCTAATGCTATAGGTTTCTTGAGATCAAGATTAAGCATAGCATTAAATGCGCCACGCTGATGTTTACTAATTACCGCACTAACAAAATATTTTAATTCTCGATAACGAGTAACAAAATGAATCATCTCATTTTGCTCAGCAATAATAACAACTAGAGGCTTATTTCCTAACAGATGAGGATTTTTTTTATTCATTTTATCCAAATTATCCATGTCTTTACTTTCAATCTTGCGAAAAATATCGATTTTTTGTAGGAAATCGTTACCTATTGATTGGACTTTAATTTTAGCTATGATTTCTGGGTTTTGTTTGGCAGCTTGCAGTTGATTCTCACTAACCTCTACATGACTCTTTAAATAAGCATCTTTTTTTTCATTAACAACGATCAAGGCGTTAACAAGCTCATCAGAAAAGCCATAATCTTTCATTTTCATAGTACCTGAAGTTGCTTCAACTAAAACCATGCCTGCAACTTCTTGTGGGTATTGCTCCAAGAAATTACGTACGTACAATCCCCCATAAGAATGACCAACTAAAATGTAGGGTGGAGGACTGTTTGTTCTGATTAATGGATTGTTCAATAAAGTATGTAAATCTTGCGTTGTTTTAAGCGCATCGAACTGTATTATATTATTAGGAATGCTGCTTTTCCCCAACCCTGCTCTACTATAACTGCAAACGCGAGTAAACTTGGCAATCTCAGGTTGTACTTTTGACCATGTAGATAAATCTGTTCCACTGCCTGCTTCAAGAATCACTGTAGGACTCCCTCTACCCTGGCACACTATATGTAACTTATGGTTCCCCACATTAATCTTGGCATCGAATACAGGAATAGAATTCTGAGAGGAGTATGTTGCATAAGAGATCATTAAAAGGAAAATAATGTTGGTGATTTTAATCATTAGATTGGCTCAAATTAAGATCTCAATTGTTTTAATCGATTTAGAATAATGGCCTTAGTTCCAGCCTGTCTTGCTAGATTTAGGAACAAAACATCTTATAATGCCCAGCATGTCTCTCTCCCTGTACTACAATAGATAGAGAATTATATAAGGATTTCTTTAAATGACCAATGAATTTGGCGATAAGATAAAAAAAAGTTATGACAATATAGCCGATGTTTGGAATCAAAAACGAGAATGGTATATAGAACAAGAATCTATTGATGAGGCTATCTCACATCTGGAAACAGGCTCCTGTATTTTAGATGTTGGATGTGGTTCTGGTAAACCTATTGCAGCATACCTTCTTTCTAAAGGTTTTGATGTACATGGAATAGATATTTCAGCAAAACAGGTTGAGCATGCAAAACACATTATTCCGAAAGAAAAACTTTTTGTTACAGATATCTTTTCATTCTCAACAACACTTACCTTTGATGCCATTATTTGCTGGTTTACTATATTCCATATCCATGCAAATCAACATCCAGAAGTTTTAAAAAAACTTCATTCTTTATTAAAACCTAAAGGCATACTATTAATCACCTTTGCAGATACTGGTATAGAACCTGAGGGCACCGACTTGACCGTAATCGATGAGCATACTATTGAATCTGAAATGTTTGGCGAACGCTTTTACCATAGCGGGAACCCTGCTCCCATTAATAGCCAAATAGTTAAATCTGTTGGTTTTAAAATAATTGGAGATAAAATCGATCAACCTGGAAATCAAGTCATTTTAGCGATGAAAGAATAAATAAAAGGTAAAAACCATGATTACTCCACTTAGAATAGGCGATACCATTGGTCTGATTACTCCTTCAAGCCCTATGATGCCAGGACGACTTGAATCTGGTATTTCCTATTTGCAGCAAAAAGGATTTAAAGTAAAAGTAGGTAAGCATGTACATGATTCACAACGTTTTATGGCAGGAGATGACGAAAACCGAGCCCAAGACATTATGGATTTTTTTCTCGATCAAGAAGTGAAAGCCATCATGGCTACAGGAGGAGGATATGGTTCGCAAAGAATACTTCCTTTTCTTGATTATGATGTGATTCGCGCTAATCCTAAAATCTTAACGGGTTTTAGTGATACCACAGCCCTGCAATCAGGTTTATTAAAAAAAAGCCGGCATTATTTCTTGCACTGGTTTTGTATTTGGTGACTTAGACGATGGCTTGCTAGATCCTTTAATTGAAAGAACCCTGTTTGCATGTCTTCAAGGAGAATCTTTTCATATTGATGAAGGTCAATCAGTGTACCCAGGTACTGCAAAAGGGACATTAATTGGTGGCAATTTAGAAAGCTGGGTTGCCCTATTGGGAACTCCCTACCAATCAGCTGTAAACGATTCTATTTTACTACTCGAAGATGTTGGAGCTGAACCCTTTCAAGTGGACTGCAGGTTATCGCAACTTGATTTAGCGGGAATTTTCAAACAAGTATCCGGTGTTATTTTTGGGCAATTCGCACGTTGTAAAGCAAATTATTTTCCTGAACGAGATGGTACTGTAGAAGACGTAATTGATGAATGGTCATCGCGAATAAATGTTCCTTGTATTAAAAATTTTCCTTATGGGCATATCCCTAGACGCTGCGTGCTACCTCTTGGTAAAGAGGTTTTATTAAATGCAGATCAAGGTATACTTACGGTATAGAAAATCAATTTCAATTAAGTTGCACTTATTCTAATGGATACTGATACTCCAATACCCAATGAACAAATTACATCTTCTGTTGTACATTCAATGACAGGAGAACCGGTGCTATCTGCGACAAGACTAGCAACTGGTGATCAAAATTTTGTATATGCGGTAAAGACTACTGCTGCAGAATATGTACTCCGGTTGACTGATATCACCCACAAATATAAATTTCAGGCTGCTATTGCATGGCAGAAAATGCTAATCCCTCTTGGAGTCCCTCTAGCTGAATTTATTAATTCAGATTTAGAAGGCAAGTATTCCCCTTTTCCTGCATTACTGATGATTCGTTTGCCTGGTGATGATCTGATTAATGTTTATCAAGAACTAACAAATGCAGAAAAAAACAATTTAGCTAATGAAATGGTTCGCATCCAGTCTTTATGTGCCAGCCTTCCTGAGGGGCCTGGCTATGGTATTTTTGACAGTTACGATGTAATCCCCTCAGAAAAAACATGGTATGAATTTTTGACAAAAAGATTGGGGCTATACAAAGAGCATATAACCAAAAATGCTGTTTTTAATCCAGATATGGTTATCCAAGTTCTTAATGTGGCTCAACAAATGAAAGAGAACTTTAGCATTATTCGACCAACGCCTTTTTTATGGGATGCCAGTGAGCGCAACGTATTGATATACGATAGTAAGATCGCTGGTATTGTAGACGTTGATGAAATTTGTTTTGGTGACCCGTTATTAGTGATTGCACTTACAAGTACATGTCTTGAGCTTGAAGGTCTTGATACTATATATACTGATTACTGGGCAGCAGCTTTAAATCTTGATAAATCAGCACAAGATAGGCTTGATTTTTATAAGTTATTTTATTCTATAGCGTTTATGCGAAAACACTCAATGCAAACAGCCAATAGTAAAAAGATTATGTTTGATACTGAGAAGCTCTTAAGCATTTTTCACCAATCTTGGGAGCGACTTAATAAATTGCATGTCTAAAAAGATATTTTAACAGGGTAATGGGGTTATCAATATGCAATGGGAAATAATTAAAAGCTCCAATGAAGTTATAGAATACATTGATAATACATTGGGCGATTTCAATAAAACACAAGTTAACTATAATTCTAAAATGGATTATCTCCCGCTAAATTTTCATATTAAAGATAAAGAAGGAACTGTTATTGCGGGAATCAATTCTTTTTCTTGCTGGCAAATGCTTTATCTCAGTGAGTTTTATGTTGCAGAGCAGTACAGAAGAAAAGGTTTAGGAACACTTTTATTAGAACAAGTAGAACAAGAAGCCAAAAAACGGGGTAGCTTAATTGCTCAGACCGATACATTTGATTGGCAGGCTAAAGATTTTTATTTGAAGTTTGGTTATGAAGTATTTGGTGTTATTGATAATTGTCCAGAGGGGCATAAACGTTTTTATTTGAAGAAAGTTCTTTAACTCATTAATTAAGTATCTGAAATGATCTCCACATTATCGATAAACAATTATCGCTCCATCTTAGATTTGAAAGTACCATTAAGTCGACTTAATGTAATTACAGGTCCTAATGGGAGTGGTAAATCTAATATTTACCGAGCTCTCCGCCTCCTTTCACAAACCGCAAGCGGTGGTGTTATTAAAGCATTAGCGCAGGAAGGGGGATTAAGCTCGACCTATTGGGCAGGACCTGAAACATTGTCTAAAAGCATGTTACAAGGTGATGCGGAAATTGTAGGTGGTACTCGCAAAAAAGTAGTACGAATGCAGCTTGGTTTTTCAACACCTGAGTTAAGCTACTCTATTTCGCTGGGTTTACCTAAACCATCCAGATCTACTTTTTCCTTAGATCCAGAAATAAAACGAGAGTGTATTTGGGCTGGTCCATGCTTTAGACCATCAAGTCTGATTGTTGATAGAGTCGGCCCCATAGTAAAGGTGCGCCCTTCTCGAGCTTGGCAAGTAGTAGATAATCAATTAAATATTTTTGATAGCCTTTTTTCTCAAATTGGTAATATTAAAGAAACACCTGAAATTAGCTACATACGAGAGACTATTCGTAATTGGAGGTTTTATGATCATTTCCGCACTGACAGAGAAGCACCAGCACGGAAAACTCAAATTGGTACACAAACACCTATTTTAAGCAATGAAGGTGATGATTTAGCTGCAGCACTACAGACCATTAGAGAAATAGGCGATCATGAGGCACTTGATCAAACAATCAGCGATGCGTTTCCAGGGACAAAATTAGTAATAACCTCTCATGATGGTGGCTATCTTTCAGTAGGACTTTCTCAACAAGGTTTATTGCGGCCATTAACTTGCACAGAATTCTCCGATGGCACTTTACGCTATTTATTATTAGCTGCTGCCTTATTAACTCCACGACCACCAAAGCTCATGATTTTAAATGAACCTGAGACAAGTTTGCATCCTGACTTAATACCCGCTTTAGCGAAACTGATTTTACATGCATCTGAAAAAACACAAATTTGGGTTGTCTCTCATGCATTACCCCTTATTGATATTCTAAGAAAAGAATGGTCATGCAATGTTATTGAGCTTGAAAAAAAATTGGGGCAAACAAAAATATTTGGTCAATCGATTTTAGAAACACCCTCCTGGCATTGGCCTGATTAACAGAATTAGAAAGAGTAATTGACGAATTTTATGAACATTATCTGTTCATAGCTAGTCCTATGGTATAGTGAAACTTAGAGTTTGGCCATTCAAAAACAATGCAAAATCGATTTGAAGGATATTAGTTGTAACGACATATTGTCCATCAATCGTTTTTACAGGTTTCGGCACAAATGAATCTGTTGAGTTGGTATTGTGGTTTAGCCACCGGATTTAAAACCTAACACCATTGACTAGATTAGTAATATTGGTGAAGTTTTTAATTAATCTTTGATTATTCGAAGGCAAAGGAATTCGGACTTTATAAAGTTCACCTCCATTCACCAAAACAAAAGCTTGTCCCTTAGGTAAAGAAATAAGGTCATTTACATCAACCATAGGTACTGAGGTAGTTTGTACACGATCTTCATTAGTAGTATTAAAATAAATCCCATCCTCTCCATTGGGAGTATCATTAACCATAGATACTTGAGTATGATCAACGACACCAACCTGAGGTAAGGCTTTAACCAATAAATTAGCGGTTTCCTCATTTTTAACTCTAAGCATAATCAGTGTATTAAAATTACCCTCGGTTACTGCTGCTTTAGCTTTTGAGCCAAGAGAGACTTCCATATCTTGTATAGTTTGCGCATAGGCGGTTACTTGAAAGCCAGCACCACCAGCTTTATTAAGAATTTTTACGAACGAATCCTGTATGATTTCTGATAACTCATCACAATGTAGATTTAAACGATAATTAGCATTACTTTCTTTATAGATCTTTCCTGCAGTAGAGACTAAATCAGATAAGAATGCTTTACCCACTGCTTGGGCTATATTCGGATTAGTCAGACTATCTAGGCCTATATAAATGACTTTTTTTTCCTTAATTGCAGTCATTAATTCAATTTCATTAGGACTTTTATTAAAGGAGAAAATAGCAGAAGCGTTACTTTTATTGATCTCAGATAAGACTGGTCCTACGCTTGCGGTAATTTTGTCATAATAATGTTTATCCATTATCGCAGCATCATAAAGATCAATTAGGATTTGATCATGAAGGCTTTCAACATTTCCTGCAGCGATAGTTTTATTTATATAATTTTTTAAGTACTCTGCGACTGCTTTGGGTCTATCCATAGGAGCCGTATTTTTATTTTTACGACTGTTACGTTCTTCATGATGAGTTAGTATAGCTTCTATGTGCTCATTATAATCAGGATAAAGATTTGGCATAATTGTGTCTGAATAGGCCATAAGCAGTTGATCTAGTCGACTGATGTAGAATGCTATTGATTTATAGGTTATAGACTGTTGCATTTCCTCCAAGCAAATTGCGACTATGTTAACGTATTTCCATGCAAAAGCAGCAAATTGTTTGCCTTCTCCTTCTGCAGCAATTGCATCAGTTATTCGGGTTGCAACCTCACTAACCTGATCATAATTTTTTAATGGATTGTAATGGGCGGATAATTCGGGAAAGCCTAAATGCACTATACGAAAATCATCTAAACGTCCTGATGCCTCACAGGCTGAATACATGTCACGTACTAAATCTAGATCCCCCTTGGGATCTACCACAATCACTGCATCACCATTTCGGATATCCTGATTGATTAGAATACTGGCCAACCTTGTTTTTCCGACTCGTGTTGTACCTACAACAAAGGTATGACCTACACGCACGTCTTGAGGTATATAAACTGAACTATCCTTTTCACCTAATCCATGCAGATAAGGACTACCACCTACAGGCGGATCTGGTCTGAAAGGATTTAGTTTAGATGAACTACTTAACAATTTTGCCAATACTGTTTTTTCATGGTTTTGGCAAAATTCTCTTACTGTTCTGTAGCATTTTCCTCTTTGCATAAACGATTCATTTTTTATTTGCTTAATCTGATGCAAACGTTGGGTATGATGAGGTAGCCAACGAAAGCCCTTTCCAACGAATAGCCATTTTTGGGATAAAGGTACTTGAGTAGTTGATACTGCATAGTACGGCATAGTAATTAATCGGCGATGATAGCGTTTGATTTTCAGTGCTTGCCATCCTCTAACTAAACTTAAACAACCTAGACTTACTCCAGCGTAATATCCCATGCCTTGAGTTAATAAAAATAAATGAGGTTTAGTCACAGCAAGTAAAGCTAATGCAGTACAAGTAATACTGGTATAGATTTCTGTTGGTTCACGTAATAAGTTTTCAACGGGATGATCAGCCATTATTATCTCCACCAAACTAGTAATTCAAAAAAGGCCATTGCAACCAATAAGTACCATTTAGCTTTTAAAGCAGATTGAATGTGTTCAGTAGGAATTTCGGTATTACTTCGCTGAACATAGCAAGAGATGACTCTTGGCCATAACCCAAGCAATGCCAGATAAAACGTTATATGAGTAACTAGAAAACCGATTTTATGAGTTAGAAAAAAGTGACTGGCTTGATTAAACTCATGATTAAATTGCAACAGTTGTGGTGCCAACAGTAAAAGAAGCACTACTGGCAGAATAACCTGAATCATGACTATAATAGTTGAACGAATATATTTATTTAACATGGAAAATCTCCTTATGATTAGGAATATCAAAAGTCGTAAATCCATGGCCTTTATGGCATTGAAAATCCTTTGGAAATTTGCATTTTTAACTTTGCAAGCAATAGCGTCCTTTGCCTCGGATGATCGATCTAAAACACGCTATACTGCCGGAAAAGCACAACAGCTTTATGAGGAAGATGCAATCAGTGGATCTGAATATGCCAAAAGCATTCATGGTGAATGAAGTTATTTGACTCATAGCATTTTCCCCGCACTGGCTATTTTTGCTCCTTGTCTTATAGTGTCTGATGCTGAGTTAGCAACTTTATCACTTTGTTGGCCCGCTTCATTTATCAAACTAGATAACCCTGCCCCTGCCTCTCCACCAAAATGACTGGACAGTTTCAACAACAACATAGGTGCAATGAAATAAAACATCACAGCCATATTACGCATGGCTGAAACGGCATCATTTTGGCCCAAAGGATCAAGTACACTCCGTTCAACAAAACCAACCAAATGCCAGAGGTATTGCAGAAAAATAGCCATGATGAATAATCCACAGATGCTGCCTAATGCTTTAGGGTTATAGCCGCTTAAAGCCAAAATAACTGGAGTCATAATAATCAAGAAAAAATATAGGAAGGCTTGCATTACAGGTAGTGTTTGCATAATAGCTTCCCGTTTCAATGGTGTTGAAGTCCATGATTTTGTCCATTGCCCCATGTTAACCAGTCCATGGGATATGGCACCACCGAATGCACCATTAGTATTATCCATAAGATTTTTAACACTGTTAGCTTGCATATCACGACTATCGTTAAGCAGCATTTTGGCGATGTAATCTTCTGAACTTAATTGCGAACCCCACGCTTTGGGATGGTTAGTTTTAAAAGTACGAACTCTGTCTAATACAGCGAAATAATTCAGATGGCTATCAAAAACACTAGCTTCATTGGCGACTTTCACCAAATCTGTTTTTAGTTTACCCCACCATTGATTACATGTTGGATAACCTTCCTCTGGCAAGTGTTTTGAATCAATATCACCTCGTTGAGCAGCCTTTTCCAAATTGCTATTGGGAGCTTCTTTAAAACTAAATCCTGGTACAGGTTGTCGTGCATGAATTTTGCCGTAATACAGAGTTTGATAGACTTTTGAACCTATCCATTTCAGATCTTCTTCACCACCATATTTTTTCAGGATTTCTTTTACCTTGGCCTTGTCATATGGTTCATTGTGATAACTATTTCTGGCCTCCAAAAAACATTGCCTATGAAATTTTAGGGCTTGTTCCCGAACTTCTGTTGGTAGATATGTGGAAATTAAATCGCCTTCGATGGCTTGTAAGCTATCAGTACACCCTGTTACTTTCATTAGGCCATAAGTGATCCCAGACATATAGTTTTGCAAAATAGCAAATCCTATAGGCATTTTGACACTGGGGGTCAAAACATCTGCGAAGGCTTCATCGTAAGTAGTTCCGGTATCTTTTAATGTAGAAGTCTTGGCATCAGAACCCTTTTTAATTCCACACATGGGTTTAAAACTTAGAGCTTTTTCTTCCAGAGGGACACAGGGATAAACGAATATCCCGCAAATTAAGAATGTCATTGCCAATTCATAAAGAAAATTATTTAAGGCATGTTCGGCTGCATGATGGGTAGATCCCGCTGGAGCCAGGACATTTTTCAAAAACCGATAGCCCACCATAAGAAAGCCAAGATAAAGTAGCCCTGTTTGCCACAGGGCATTGAACAACACCTCATATTGCTGCCAACCTAAATAGGTGGTGTAGAGGGATAATGGACTAAAGACTACCATATCAATCTCCTTTGAAGTTGGTTTGGGGTTTCACATACACTGCTCCATTTTTCACACTTGATTGCTCATGATCATCACCGGGTAAACCTTTGGCTATTTCATTGGAGCGCATGTCCATTAACATAGTTAGAGTTTCTGTCATCATTTTTTTGCGTACTTCACTTTCAAATGCCAGTGAATGAATATCGTCATCCAGCTTTTTTAATGCAAACCGCACCATATCCAAGGCAGGTTTCAGGTTTTGTACTTCTTGTACTTGTAATCCAGCTTGGAGAATTTTGCGCATCATCAATGCCTTATCCAGCATGTTTTGTACGGCAATTTGTTCGGCTAGTTTGGACACTGTGAGAATTTGTTCTTCACGAGGCAGACGTTGAATAGTGATGATGATTTCATCGGTAATCATCAAATTAGATGCGCTCACTAATCTGAGCTTTTCTTCAGTCAAAGGCCATTGTTTATCAACCAATTTCCACAGTGCTTTGGCTACATTAGAGGTGCATGTGTTGCTACTATCGCAGCTTTGTAATAAAGCAGATAATCCTATACCTGCTTTGGCATCATGTTTGGTTTTATCGTTTTTATCTTCACTGGCGCTGACATGAATATCTCCTAAAATTTTTACTGCCCAGTCAGCCGCCTCCATTGGAGTTTTCCAGTTCTGAGTCATTGGTGTGATTACATCTGGTTTTTTATCGTTATTTAAAGGTTTTCGGTTTAGTAGAATGTTGTAACCAGCTATCACCACATCATTAATGACTTTAATTGGTCTTTGATACTTACCACCTGCATTACCTGCTTCATGTCCTATCCAGGGCAAACCATATTCGTCTCTTTTCTTCGCAATATTTTTGGCAGTTGCAGTAACATCCACATTTTCTGTTTTTGCACGTTTGGCAGCATCCAACCAGCCTTGACTGTCTGAAACTGATAACATGCTTTCCATGGGCGATTGACCTTCTTCCAAAGTCTTTTTAACGTCCTGACAATCCTTCACTTTGACGGCAAATTCATTTAACGCACCAGAAGCAGTATTTTGCAGGACGTTATAAAGTGCTGGCATGGATTGCTGTAGTTTATACATGGGGTATCCAACAACTGAGCCTTTTAAATTATCAATAACTCCACCAGGAATATTCATTGCCGAAGATTTCATATCCTGAAAAGTATTGGTGATCGAGACGACCGGATTAAAACCACTACAGGTAAAACCCAGACGACCATCAAAATTTCCACCTATTGTTATAGTTTGATCGTTATTGACAGGAGGTATATATAAATTGGATGAACCTCCCAATTTATAATAATAATCTGATTCATTGGGCATAAATGAACTAGCAAACAAGATTGATGGCAGGAAACAAATAATTAGTGCAATTGTTGTTTTATTCATAATTTCTTCCTATCGTTTTTGAGGTTGACCTACTTTGGGAAATGACAGAGCAAGGATGTATTTTCCTTCATGCTGAACGCAGCCACGATATTTACGCCAAACAACAAAGACATAATTTCCATTTCCTGCTTTATCATCTTCTATGCCCATATCACTTGAGTCAGTTGGGTCTATATTACGATGCTTGGGATAAACTTCCTGCCAAATTACCTGCTTACGTTTTGGGTCAAAAATCACATTGGAAACAACACAATTTGGGCCACAAGAATTGCTGGTACTTTGGGTGACATGCAGACTGTTTTTGTTGGTAACGATATCGGCAGCATGCATGGCAGCAACTATTGAGGCTCGAAACCGTGAAGGTTGCGTTACCCTCATTAATCGTGGAATTTCATGTCCCCAAATATCAGTCTGACTGCCAATATCGTGGTTAAACAGTAATTGAGGATGAGTAGCCATATAAGCAATTTCAGCTATTTCAGTTCTATCAGATACAGCATCAGCTACACTAATGTAATAGGGAAATCCGAATCGTGTTTCGGGACGGTGTGAAAGGTAAGGAAAACGATATAATCCAGCAGGACTACCTATCACATCAACGATTCTGGTTCGCTCATCATTAATGTGCATTGAATTAATCTGTCCTGCATCTTCACCAAAACCCAAATCTGAACCTGTCGCCAACTTATAAGTTTGTTTATACAACGCCTGACTGGCAGGATTTTCAAACAAAGCTTTAGCCTCTATCCATGGATTGGTTTCAGGTCTATTGGCAACGGTGACAATTAAATCAGGAAGAAACTGCTCCACTGCTGGTACAGGAACCAGTTTGGGTGGCAACTTGCCAACCGCCCAAGTGCAACTGCCTATCACTTTATAATGGCTATTGGTAAATATTTTACTAATAACTTTGGTTGCAATACCAAAACTACTAATAGGATTGGGTGGTTTAATACTTTCCTGTGCATGCAGAACTGTGGAACCAAAGAACAATGCAAATAATATAGAATGGTTAATCCTCATAAAAATAACCTCCATCATTTTGATTGCGTACTTTGTTCTCCAATCTGCTAGCCACAATCTCAGCTGCTTTAAGAACATCGTATTGTTCTTCTAGTGCATGACGTTCGGCTTTTTCTGCTTTTTCATTGAGTAATAACGCCAAGATGTAGCGTGTTGGAATGACGCGAAATAATCCTTGATAACGTGAGCCGAGTAAGACTGCCTCAGCGTAAAGTCCTTTTTGCGAATCAATGTCACGAATAAGCGCTATTTGCTCAGGAGTTAATTGTTTGAATTTTTGGACATCAACCAGTTCCTTTTCATCAATGCCTAATAAAATCCATGTTTCAATCAGTGATAAAATCTTGGTGGCCATTTCAGAATTCATGTCTGCGACATTTTGGGTACTGGGAACGAGCCACAAGCCCAGTTTACGTGCAACTTTAGCTACAAGCAGTGCGCATGTGACCACAGATGGAATTTGAAACTGGATATGGGCTTCGTCAAAAAAGAGAAAAGTTGGGCGATTGTTATTTTGGTTTTCTTCAGCCATAGCAAGAATACGTGGTAAGAGCGATACCATAACCAGAGCCAATTTCCCTTTATCATCTTTAATAGCTGATACATCGACATGGAAAATATCAAAATCACCTAAAGGTTCTGTTGGTACATTAAAAAAGCGTGATTTATTACTATTAATTACATAACTTTTTAATCGGTCATGCATATCTAAAATACGATCTTTTTTGCGAGGAACTGTCTCTTTTTCCATTCTTCTGGCAAAGGCAGCCAATACATGTTCCGTTAGCATCTGCGGAATATTGGCATTGAAGGAGGTTAATATGGCATCACTTAAGACTTCAATTAGTATGGTTTCATCAGCTAGAGTGAAGCTTTTTTCTTCTAAATCATTAGCCTCTGTAATCATGGTACGCAAAGCAAGTGACAACTCAGCCAAATAGTTACGTGATTCTTCGTTACACGCCTGCTCAACAGAATTTGCAGCCTCATGTAAACCTTCTTTCATCTGCATTATTTTTTCAGCTAAGTGTTTGGCCTTTTCATCACTTAAATTACTGCTGATTTCATCAAGCGCTTTGTAGGCTTCACAAAATGGGTTTAAAGGAACAGCTTTGCTTTTTTGATTACTTAATAATAATTGTTTGACACTTTTTCCCTTGGCTCGACAATGGGTGAGAAAACGGTCAAAAGAATTACCCATTTCAAACAGTACAATACGCGCGTTTTTGGTAGCCATTAATGTATTAATTATCCATCCCGCAGCTACGGATTTCCCACCACCTGAATTAGCGAAAAGCGCCATATGGGAATTTTGGCTAATGAAGTCAGTGTGTAGTGGATCAAATAATACAGGCTCACCCAGACGATTAAAGAAAGTAAGACAAGGTAGATGTCGCGCACCTTGATTACGACCATAAACTGGAAGTAACGCCGCTAATTCTGAGGCATAGATTAAACGGTCAAATCGTAAATACTGACGTGCAAAAGTTGGCACAAAATTAAAGGGTAATGCATTAAGGTAACTGTTGATTGGATGAAGATCATAACTGGAAGGTATTAAAGGCATTTTGGCATCAATGAACAAGTCCTTTAGGTCTTTTTCAATTTGAATTGCCTGTTCTTCAGTTTTTGCACGATAAAATATCGCCTGATTAACCCAAAATAATCTGTTGCCCATTGATAATTCATCTCGGGCAGTTTTAATATCATCTCTGACCTGTTGCGGTTTTAAACTGGTACCAATGATACCTTTTTCAAGTCGCATTAAATGAGCATCAAGAGCTTCATCATTACTAAAAGTAACCTGAATGGTATAGATTGCTCCCTCTGGTAATTTGTCTAATAATGCATAACGATGTTTGGGATTTGCTTGAGGTTTCTCACGAGACAACAAACCTGTTTCAGGCGCTTCTCTTAAACCATCTACATATAATATTCGATGCTGATAATCATCAAATACAAAACCCTTTTCATTACTTTCAGGTGGGGTAAAAAATATAGCCTGACTTAAATTATATCCAGCGGGTTGTTTTTCTTTGGGGTAAGGAAAGCGACTAAGTAGTTCCTCAATATTGCCATTAGTCATTGCAGGTTCAGGATTAAACCAGCGTACCCACCATTGGTAATAGTCCTTACCTGTTAGTCTTTTGAGTTGTAAGCCAGGTGATTTCAGTTTGCTTTCAATCTGCGCCATCACTTCTTGATGTTCCAGCAGTGCCTTATCTCGTGTTGTTTGAATTTGTTTATATAAACGATAAAACAAAACACGAACGCGTCTTCTTCTACCGCGATAAGGCATATCAGTTTTAGGATCTAAGAATAAACCCTCTGGTCTTACCATCTTGGCGAATAGATCATCGAGTCTGGCCAGATAATCCTGAGTAAAGGACATTTGAGCGATTTTGGGATCAAGATTATTTGTGATGTGATTCAAAACAGGTTTTAAGCTGTACTCATCATTGACATACATTTGCATTACCCAAGGATCGTCTTTATGTAAGGGAACTACTGCTGCAAAAGTGTCACGAATTTTATTAAAAACTGACTCTAGATGAGCAGGAGATGCGGCTTCTGCAGGTATGCTGGCTAATTCAAATCCTGAGCCGATACTGATCCCATCATTTAACAAAAAAAGATTTTGTTTATCACAAAAATCGACTATAGCGAGTTGATCAGGTAATGAAGGATGGGGATTGTTATACCCTTTCTTAACTTCCTTTTCTGTAATAGCACTCCTGGATTTAGAACCTAACAACCAATCGCTGGCTTCATTCAATAATAGCTTCATACCATCCCCTCAATATTGTTCAGATGCCAAAGCAAACTGGTTTTGTTTGTAGAGAAAAAATCCTGTGGTGTAGCCAGGTTTAATCAATTGCTCATCACCAATTAAAGCCACATAGGGAAACACATAAATTGGAATTTGAGGGTTATCTAAGGGCTTAAATAAATTCTGAATTTCATTAGAAGCATCACGTGTATACCCTTCATAATTGACAGGCTTGTTTAGTGTTCGTTTTACAGACCAGCTTTGTGTTGGTTCGCTAATGCTTTGCTGATAGAGCTGACTGACAGTCAAACCTCCTTCTGGTATTGCTTTGGAGGCTACTATCGAAGAAGCACACGCACTCAAAGTCAATGTGCTACCTAAGGCTAAAATCATGCGTAGTTTGTTGTGAATGGCCATAATCTAATACTCTCCCGTTCGCTTCTTTATCGAGTTTGATGGTTTGTGTTAAATGAAATGAAAATTGATTGGGTCTATACCCTGATTTATAAGCAACACTGGCAGGAACAAATACCATGTCAAAACTACCCTGAATCCTTTTTTCCAGCCAATCAGCTGCTTTGACTGATCCTTGGGATAACGCACCGCCTAAAGCGTACTTACCCATAGAACCTGTTGGTGTAGCAGTTCCGCCATTGTCATTGGCCGTGTAGGTCATTTGCCATTGAGACAATGCATTACCAAAACCCTTAACCCCATCTGCTGCAATCATGGCGGTTAATACACGCGGAGCATTGGTAAAATATTGGCCTTTGATGCATGGGTTGCCGAAGGCAGTAGTCAGATAACCCAGACTTTCGTTATTAATCATCTCAGCGGTTCCATTCATTTGCTCCTTGCCGACGGTTACAAAATGGCCGTCATCAAAGACAAATAAAGCAGAGGTGACATAAGCTCGTGCACAACTGATGTTATCGAGAAATGAGCCTACTCCTATGGCATAGCCATTGACCTTCATCCCTGAAATATTAGGCGGTAAAGGGATGCCATTTGCAGCCATTAAATCCCCTCGATTAATAACTGCTGAAAAGGGAAAAAGTGGTTGCATTAATTTTCCTTCCACTGGAACTTCACCAATTAATGCGGATAATAAAGTGGTGTGACCAAGATCCGATCCAGCTGGAATGGTGTAGAAAGGAATAGATTTTTTTACTTCTGTTTTTTTCAGATTGATTTTAGTTTTTTCGGTTAAAGATTTACGCTTGGCATTGAGTCTGTCCCAATAAGCAAGTTCGGTTTGATTGTTTTCATTTTTCATCAGTAACTGATCTATGTCTTTAATAGTGCTTTTTTTAATTGGTTTTTTTGCAGGCTCACCATTAATTGAATAAGGTTGATCCTGAGGTTGTTGTACCTGTGAGGATTTAAGTTCTGCGATTTGTTCTTTTAGGGCATCAAGCTCTTTGGTTAACTCTGGATTGTTGGTTTGTGGTGCATTAATGTTTCCTTGAGTGTTTTGCTCCTTAAGCATTTTATTCTGCGCCTCAAGACTCGCCAGTTTCTTTTCAGTCTCTTGCTGTCTGGCCGCAACATCACGAATATTGTCATTGAATTGACTGGCTATGGCTTCATTTAAGTTATTAGGATCGCTTTGTTGTTTATCAAGTACAGATGAATGATGACCACTATTCATTAGTATCAAAGCAGCGACTCCTACTACAGCACCAGTTAATACTTTTAATCCGGCATTTTTCTTCATCGTACAAACTCCCTACCAGTAACCAAGGCCTCATTAAATGGTCTATCCGAAACCAGAAATACGGTGGTTGTGTCTTCTTTACCTCGTGGTGCTAATGTATTGGTGGGATAGAAGGTAGCGGTTTGCCAATTTCCCACCATGCGACGAGGATCAACAACTACCTCTTTATTCAACAGATTTTTTAATTCGATCGCTGTGACATAAAAGGCACCTCCATGCCATGAAATCAAAGGACGAGACTCCATACTGGCACCATAAATCAGACTTATTTGTTTTCTAGTTTGCATGGGAATACGACCAACCCCTTCAGGAATGACTAATAGTCTTTGTGGGGCATATAGGGATTGGATAGCGAAACGGGTCAATGTGATTGAGTTGATATCAAAACTGTTAGCCGTTTCCGGTTGATTGTTGTTAGATTCTTCTTTATTTTCCAACAAGATTTCTACAGGTTTATTGGCGGTGATTTTCTCATTGGCAGATAAGTTAAGAATAATCACTTCGCCTTGGGGCATAAGCTGAACGAGCAGGCGTTTGTTATCAAAAGATTCCTTTCCTTTAAGATAAAGAGCATCCTGAATTTTTAATACTGCGATTTTTTCGCCAGCTTCGTTGTCGATAATGCTAATGGCTTGGGGGAAATGAACTAATCGTTCCTCATTTAAAGAAATACTCAAATGAATAGGCGTTTTATCCCATAACACATGCTCGGCATCGAGTGCGAAAACCTCCATACTGACCAAAACACTGATTAATACGAACAACCATTTATACTTTGTCATGTTGTTTTTCCTCCAAAGGTGTAGCTAACAAATCTTTGACCAGGGCTTCTGGTTGGGTATAACCATCGAGAGCTAATTGAAAGGGATTTTGCAGGCGAGATAAGGTCACTTTGACTACTCGAAGATGGTAATCAACTACCTTGTCAGCAATGACCATAGGGCTATTGTCTTTAAGTCTTTGCGTGATGCGTAAAACCAGATGTACTTCCCACATGTTATTGCCTATGTCTTTCACATCACTGTCTTCCATAAAGCGATAAAGACTAGCCACTTGAACTCTATTGAAGAGTTGAGCATCTTTATACGCTGCCAGTGTTTGCTCCATTAAATGTCTATGACGTGGGGTGAAGTAATAGTGGAAACTGGCGAGGTTATTAGTGAACTCACTTTTACCTGATTTGGACCAGGTATTTAAAGCAGGCATTAACGTTGCAACAAACCCTTGCACATACTCAGCAGGAATTTGCTCTGCTTTAATTAATCCACCATTTGTTGCCATTGAAGGGGTTAGCCAAAATTCATAACGATTAGGGGATTTAGCCAGAGTGATAATCAGTCCAGATACAATGAATACAAGCACTGAGATAAAGGCCAATAACAGGCGGTTGAGATGATTTAAGCTATCGATTTTCTTCCAGTAATTAAACATGAGGTTCACCTACTAATTTGGATTTTTGCCAGATGCCTTTATGAGAAAGATAAGGCGAAGTTCTTATGCCCCAACGTGCAAACCCTAAAATGGTTTTCTTCATTAGATAACCATAAGGTTTGCCCGCTTTTAATCGGGCAACACGCTTTGGACAAACCGTAATGGACAAAACAAAACCCACCAAAAAACCAACGCAACCAAAAGCCAATGGGTAGCCTGCAGGTATACCGCTTAAGGTAAAAAGCAAGCTAGTACCTAGTGTTGCTACAATGACAATCCAGAATAGTTCACGCAGACTTAACCCTTTGTAGGCTTCGTAATCATGAGACAGATGGCGTGATGAAGGTCGGTTCATGGCAGCCACCTAAATCTTGAATTTGGTAATCATGGTGTAACCCACATAACCTGCAACAATACTGATTGCCAGATAAGTAATACCCATCACCGCAAAAGTACCAAAGGCCACCATCGAACCGTCATTTTTCTTGGATTCCTCTATACCGTGCTGAACTGTTGTGATGAACTTGATAAAACTCATTACCGCAGCAATAAAGAGTAATAATCCCAATCCTTGTCTAACGTAATTTCCTGTCACCGTCATCATGCTTTTATTGCCGTCACTAATATCATCGGCATTAGAAATTTTGGGGAACCAGTTATCAGCAAACAGGGCTGGTGCGTAGTTTAAAGTGATAAAACCCGTACCGATTTTTTGCCACCATTGATTCAACTGGACGTTTTTATTTTTCATGGTTAATTCCCCTTTACGATTAAAATTAGAATGAATAGGCAAAGTCCCATTACAATGCGAATTGAACGAGAGCCAAGACGAATGAGAAAACCATCCTGTTCTCTTTCTTCATTGCCCATAAAGTGATTGATGCACCAGATCACTGCGATAATGACCATCATGATCGCGATGAACCGAATGCAACTTGAGTACACCCCAGCAGCTGTATTACCTGCCGCTTGCTTGAAGCTGGCGGCAAATGTTTTAGCGATATCCACTTTGCCCATGGCTACTTACCAATGAAATCAAGCGCTAAAGGCTTGATAGTTTTAGGTTCGATGGCGGGCTTATTGATGTAATCAATTAGTGAATTGCGGATAACCAATAAATCATTACGCAACCCAGGATGCGACTTGCCATCAGATCCTTCAAAAGATTCAATATGTAATTGGATTCGAGTATTAGGTTCAATTTCCGTTTGGGCTTCATCCAGCAAGGGCATGATGGCGTTGATTTGGTTAATAACTCTGACCAACGTTTGATTAAGAGCTTCTTCACTGGCCTGTGTCGCAAAGCAAGTCATACTCAGCATTAAAATCAAAAACAATCTTTTCATTTTTTCTCCTTACAAATATTTCTTAAAGCGACTGGCTGTAATGGAAACCATCACACTTAATAAGATACTGACGGGTACGAACATTAGTGCTGGGGTAATACACAAAGGAACTGCTAGCCATAAGGCCAATAACATCAGCAAACCACGTTTGAAGTAGCGATTTAATTGATGAAATACATATGAGGACTCACGTCCCAACGAGGCGGTGCGAATGGCTCGTTGATTCAAACCATCGACCAAACCTGCTGTCATAGCTAAAGCAAATAATGGAATGCTTGCCAGAAGAATCATCAGCTTGATAAACATCACATGAGCAGTCAGGCTGATAAGTAACCCAACTTGTTTTGTAGTGGTAAATAAGTCATCTACTATCTGATCTAATTCAGAGTTGTTTTCTGGTAAGACGGTATTCAATTCACTTTTAATAACGGTAGTAACTTTTCCTACTTTGTCGGTCATTTTTTCAGTTGGTATTGCGGTAACCCATGACTTGAAGTGCTCAGCCACTGAAGCATCATTAAATTCTGCGACTGCACTCGTTTGTTGTTTGGATAGTTCATAGATGGTTTGCCAGGCTGAATCAAAGCCATTCATTCCCCATAGACTCAATGCCCAACCCAATAAAATCAACCAACCGATAAAGACAAGTAACAGCAAGCTCATGATGATTCTTTTGGATTTCTTTTGGGTTTGAGTTTTTATTGCCATATCTCACCTTTATTAAAAATCAGTGGGTAATGGCTTTCTTTGAAGATGGCTAAGAGGTCATCTACATCAGCAGGCAATAATGGTGCTTTGATTAATTCCTGAAGTTCCAGCAGACTGGAACTGCTGTCTATATTAGTAATAAAACCCAGAGCATTTATCTTTTCTAACTCTTGTGCATGATCCTTTAACCATTGACGAGATACAGCATCATCGCCAATGATAAAAATAGAATAAGAAAAGTTAATTAATTCTAATTTGCGTTTTAATACTTTGCCCACTGTTGCTTTGCTGGTCGCAGGTAATCGCGCATCCAGTTTTGCCTGAAGTTTCAGTGATTCTTCTGTGAGTTGCTCTTGCGATTCTTTGATGTAGTGTTCCATATCGATGACTTGATAGGCATAGCAGGAAGTAATCATCAATAAACCTGCAATTAGTGATATCTTTCTCATCTTAAAACCTCCCCAGATCAACAACGCTAGAACTGCCGTTTTTAGAAAGTAATAACAATGGGGTGGTTTTTTTATTAGCCTTTAGAGATTGATAATTCAGGTCGCCATGATTGAGCGTAAGACGACCACTGTTTATCAGATGTTGTGGGATTTGATGTTTGTTAGCCCATAATTGAATTGATAAATCATCACTATCTAACAGCATGAGGTGTAAGCGAGTATCAGGAGTATTTTCAATTGCTTCAGTTAAAATCATCAAAATAGTTTTGACTGCTTCATCTGGTTTCATGAACAGATAAAGGATGTCTCCCTGATTTAGTTGAACAGACTTATGGGCATAGGGTGAGTAAGGAGATGGATCAAAATCACCAACAACAGGTACATTGGCAAAGAGCTTGTTATAGGCTTTATAAAATGCATTATTCCAGGCAATATTTTTAGAGACTTTCTGGGCTTCCTGAGCTGCTGCAAGTTCTGCAAAATGATTGCGTTCGTCTTCATTTCTGGCATTAAGCCCCAGTATATCCAGTGGGGTTTGTCTTAATCCCTGATAATAGATCTTGCTGCGATTCTTCATGAGGAATACATAACGCTTTTCTTCCTCAAGGGTTAACTCCCAAACTTTGGCTTCATGAAGTTGTTGTTCATTGAGCTTTAATTTGTTTACGTCTTGCTCCAAAGTTAGATCGTCATTATTTACT
Organism: Legionella fallonii LLAP-10; assembly: GCF_000953135.1. NCBI lineage: Bacteria > Pseudomonadati > Pseudomonadota > Gammaproteobacteria > Legionellales > Legionellaceae > Legionella > Legionella fallonii. The sequence continues at coordinate 2,708,594 of NZ_LN614827.1, forward strand.
GTTAACCCAGCTCTCGCTAAAGTTTGATCTTGTGCACTTTGAGTATTCAATGGTTGAGTATTCAATGGTTGAGTATTAATGCCAGGGATATTCAATTCAGCGTGTACTGTATGAGTTGATAACAAAGTGAGAGTGAGTACTGTTTGTTTAAACATGTTGCTCACCTTGTTCCATATTCACTGGAACACGATCTTTATTACTGTTTTCAAATACAAGGTGTTGCCTCCCAAAATCAATTTCTAAAACAGACCATCCAGCCAGGGTATCTCCTCTTTCCATTGGGACAGTTTTAAAATCATAGATAACACTAGCTACACTGACTTGTTGAATGCTGTCTATGCTCAGAACTTTAAAGGGCAAAACAGTAACGGGTAGATATTTGATGGGGTGTTCTTTCTTATCCAGAGTGTTAACGACCTTATGGATAGTATCGAGCTTCTGGGTTAATTCTGATCTGCTTTCAAGTACCAACTGATTTAATTTGCTTTCATCTGTAGATTTCAATTGTTCAATTAATCCGGCCAGTTTATTAAAATCCTGATTGATGGAACTTAAATCAATTTTTTCTACTGGCTTTTTAATTTCTGTTTGAAGAGTAATGAGTTGAGATTGAATGTCGTTTAAACGAGAACTAATGACATCATTGTCTGTTGTACTGTCATTCGAATGCATTGCTCCAAGGACAATGCCACTAACAATCGCTACATTAACTAATGCAATAAATACCCATTTATTCACAGGTTTATTAAATGAAATCATGATTTACTCCTTACTATTTTTTTAACAACAGATTGATAGCCAGGTTTCAATTTGAAATTCACTTCCCGTAGCAACGGATTAACAACCAGCAAAAAGACTTGCTGTCCCGCAAGTACTTCAAGTCCATCTTTAACGCTTAAAGGGCCTAAATTTCTATCGATTTGAGGTAAGGTCTGCAGCATTACTGCCTGCAAACTTTGGGGTTGCTTTTCTTTTACAGCTAAGGAATAACCAGAGTATTGCAACCACCATTTTATTGCCTGACCAACAGTTTTAACTTCTTGGGGGAAATGAATTTGTTGCACTGCCAATAAAGGATTAACTTGAGCAGCTAAAGGTTTATTAGCGACTGTTGCATAACGATTAATCTGAGTAACATCTGCCAGCGCGTGGGTCGTAAAAGTTAAGATGCTTAGTGAAGTAGCAAGTAACAATTTGAACATAACAAACTCCATCAGGGCTTCATGCCCTGAGTTGATAATTAATTGGTTTCTGAAACAATTTCTTGCTGTGTGACAATCTCAGGATTAGCCTTCTTCCTTAAATAGATTTCTTTGCGATCAACATCCACATTTGACGGCGCATGAATCCCTACCGCAATGTGACCTCTACGAACGTATAAAATTTTGATTTGAATCTGGCCTTTGTCTATGAGGATTTCCTCTCCAACACGGCGGGTAAGTACTAGCATGGCAACACTCCTGTTTTGATTAACTGTTTAATTTTTTTAACATGGCTTTGATATGCATCTCAGCGACTTCACGGCTCGCTGGTTTGTTGGAATCTTGATTCATAGGGCGAGGAATTCTGCGACCCTGGATTGCTTTACAATCTTCAATAAACTGAGGCAGTGTTGGTGGATACCCTCTCCCCTCACGAAGCATGAGCAAAACTTCTTTCAAAATTTGATTATCAAAACGCAATAAAGCGTCAAACCACTCTTTTTTAGCACCAGCCAACCCACGTTCGTTTTGGAAATTACTCCACCAGATATGGCCATAAATCGCTCCAAGCCTGCTAAACAGGGTATCAATCCGCTTGTCATGAACTTCTGGGGTTGCTGAACTGGACGACGTTGCTTGTGTTTGATTGCCCGGATTCTTCTTCGTTGAAATCGAAGTCCGTGTCTCCACATGAGTCCCAGAAAATTTCGATTGCAGATTTTTTTGCATGAGTTGTTGTATGTTTTGCATTGCTACGCTCCTGTTTTCTGACAGAGGAAATTTCATCATCCCAGCAGTGTTGGGCTAACCAGTTGGCAGGGTACTTCCATGGAGGAACCCAATCACCTGCAAATGCTTGCTCATCCCAATTCTTCACTTGTGCAATCAAAGCGCTGATTATTTTGTCCACTAGAAAATCATCGGGATTGATTTGTTTAAACTCCTGCCACGCTTTTTGTTTGGATTTTTTGCTTGGGTAATGCGACCAAAATTTTTCAAATTGCGTAAATAAATATAAATAATTATTCTCTTTATGAGGTATGTCGGCTTTTGCACATTTAGCTATGTCGGCTTTAACTGGTTTAAAGTTCGATTGGCTATTATTATCAAGGACTTCTTGAAATTCAGGACTGATGCCTTGCTGTGACGGCTTTGTGACGGCTTTTTTCTGGACATAATAATCCCTTGTCGCTAAAAGGCATTTTAAAATTAATTGATGATCTCTGGATTGGAATTTAATAAGACCCGCTCTTTCAAGACCAGCGATTGCACGGCGTGTTTGTGCACGAGAAAAGCTAACACTTTTGATGCCTTGATGTGGTTCGATATACAGTTGTTCAGCAATTGATTGATAGCTTATCCCCCTATCAATTCCCACTATCCCGGTTTTCACATTCATATAAGGCCTAATCCCTCTAAAATAAGCTAATTGCTGAATGTGCGGTAAGCCACACAATGCAACCATCTCGTTGTCATTAACAGTGAACTCCATTGCTCCCTCTTCTTCCGTTGACTTAATTAATCATCAATTTTGCTGTATGTTATATTTTGAAAATTAACGACCCATATTAATGCTCTTAATGAGCATAATTACTCAAATCGAGCAACTATAATTAGAACTTAACACATATTGAGAATGTGTCAATATCTGGTATCATATTTATTAAGTATTTTTATGGACGTAACATGGAATGAACATCAAAGAGAAAATAGGACAACGAATTAGGCATGAACGAACCACCAAAGGCCTAACGAGAAAGGCTCTGGCAGAGCTAACAGAGGATTTAAAAGTCTCTCGCATCAACAATTACGAACGCGGCGAAAGAACCCCTGGCCCCGAAGAAATCAAACAACTAGCTAAAGCACTAGAGGTTTCACCATCCTTTTTAATGTGTTTGTCCGATGACAAACAAGGAAGATTAAATAAAACTCCTGGCTTGGGTGCTCTAATTCCAGTGCTGGATTACAAGCAGGCTGCAAATCCTGCGCTATTTATTCAACAAATCAAAGAGGAGCACTACTCTGAAAAGGTTGCATTAATCCCAGTTAGTTCAGGACTGACTGAGCGTATCGGTCCAAATGCCTTTGCGATGGAAGTGAGGGATGACAGTATGACTCCAGAATTCAGAGTGAATGATGTGCTCATCATTGATCCTGATACTACTCCAAATCCAGGAGATTTTGTGGTGGCTAAGCTTGATTCTGAAAATGAAGTGATTATTCGCAAATATAAGCAGCTTTCTGCTTCTAAAACATCTCCAGCATTTGAATTAATTGCGCTTAATGAAGATTGGGCAAGTGTTCGAGTCGATCCCGATACCAGCTGTGAATTAGTTGGGTCGGTTATAAGTCTAAATAGATTTATTAAATTATGACCTGTTAAGGATGAGTCCAAGGATAATTAATGAAACCGATTTTGATAAACCTACCCATGCCGATAATAACCCCCAGGTTATTAATAAGACCCACCCAAGTAAATGACGGTAAGGCAGTGAATGCCGCTATTTTAGAATCCTATGAAGAACTCCATCGATTTATGGATTGGGCTAAAACAAAGCCCTCTGTAGAAGACTCAGAAGAACAGGCTCGACTCGCTGCTGCCAACTGGATTCTAAAGAGAAATGAAGAACCGTGGCTTCAACTATTTATTTATGACAAAACCACCGGAGAATTTATTGGCGGAACTGGCTTTCATCATATTATTTGGGAAGTACCCTCTGTTGAGACAGGATATTGGATACGCAGCTCTCGTGCAAAAGAAGGTTTGATGACCGAAGCGATTAATGCCATTACACAATATGCGTTCAAACAATTAGGCGTAAAACGAATGGCCATTACCTGTGACCTTGATAATAGCAGAAGTCGAATGATTCCCGAGCGACTGAATTACACCTTAGAGGCAACCCTAAAATCAAATAGAAAAAAACCAATTACAGGTGAAATCAGCGATACCCTTGTCTACGCAAAATATGATCTTGATAATCTACCCAATCTAAACGTGAATTGGCCTACAGAATGAACTCTCTCCAATTCAAAAACCTATGCGAAAATGACCTGGTGCTTCTCTACACTTGGTTCAAAGAACCAACGATTAACCAATTGTATGCTAGAAACCAAGCTTGGTCTCTTAAAGATATTCAAAAGAAATACCTACCCAGAATTTTAGGCCAAGAAAATGTACCCAGCTTTATCATTATCAAAAATGATAAAGCTATAGGGTTTATACAATATTATTGCCTGACAGGGTCTTTACCTGAGGGCATAGAAGGTTATAAAAACCCTTTGTTTAAAGAATACACTCCAAATCAACTTGCTGGAGTAGATCTTTTTATTGCACACGCAAAAGATCGTGGCAAGGGCATAGGGGAATCAATAATAAACAGCTTTATCTCAGAATATTTAACTCAGTTCCGGGCTGTTCTCGTTGATCCAAATAGTAATAATATTCACGCAATTCGATGCTATGAAAAAGCAGGGTTTGTAACATCAACGTTCAGCCAAGACCCAGACTATATTGTTATGATTAGAGCTTTAACTCCATTTTCATAGGATACATTATAAGATGCAAAATAGAAACCCGGCCCTCTTGTATAAAGGATTACCGTAGAAATACTGTATTATTTATGACCTTAATGGTGATATCATTTTCTAAATGACATCTAAAATCCTAAACGAGTCCAGAGGCAAACATCATGAGTCAATATAAACGTATTTTCATTATAGGTCATCCAGGTGCTGGAAAAGCCTTAGTCGCAAAAACTGTGGCAGAAAAACTGGGTTGGCAGTTTATCGATGCTGATTTAGGACTAGAGTTTCGTATGGGGCGCACCTTAACTGAAATTTTAGGAAAACAAGGTGAAAATAGCTTCTCTGCTTGCCAATCTGAACTATTAGCTACTCTAATGAATCAAGAGCACATTGTTGTGGCTACTGATGCCAGCATTGTTTGCAGCGAAAAGAATCGCCAATTACTATCAACAGAATGTGTTGTGAATTTGAAAGTGAGTACACCAGTCCAGATCGAGCGTAATGCTCGTCAACCTGCCCCACTGTTACTGAATACTGAACTCCTGTCATTTCTAGAAAGACTACATCAGGAACGCGATGGCTTGTATGACCAAGTGGCCCGTATAACTATTAATAGTGACGACAATGCCCTTGACAAGCATGTGCTCCGTATTCTGAACTCAGTATTAGACGTTAAAGACAGGGAGTCGGCTATTAATCCATTAAAATTAAATAAAAAAGATTTGACCATTTTTCATAAAACCGAGCATTTTCCAGTACAGCTAACCGATCAACAAGCTGCCTGTCTTAAATTACTGGCTCAAGGAAAAGCCGCAAAAGAAATTGCACGTACAATGAATATTTCGTATAGAACAGTAGAGGATTATCTTGCTAAAACAATGGAACTACTGGGATGCACCTCGAGCAAAGAGTTAATAGCTTTATATCATGATCAACCCTGATAGAGAAACTAAGGTCTAAACTAAAAGTTACACTGGCTTATAGAGGAAAGAATTTTATGTATCATAATAGCAACACAACATCTGGAGAAGATTAAAAATGAATAAATACAAGCGCATTTTTATCGTTGGTCATTCAGGAGCAGGTAAAGGCGTTCTAGCCCAAGCACTTGCAAAAAAAATGGGGTGGCAATTCATTGATGCTGATTTTGCCTTGGCTCCTTCAATAGGTCGACCTGTAACGGAAATCATTGGAAAACAAGGTGAAGACGCCTTCCATCAATGCTTATCAGATATTTTGTCTTATCAAAAAACCAAAGAAAATATAGTGGTAACGACCGATGATAGTATCATCTGTCATAAAAAAAACCGTGAATTGTTATCTTCTGAATTTGTGGTCAATTTGAAAGTAAGTCTCGATGTGCAATTGGATAGAATTGCTCATAATCGTCCACTACTACCTATGGCCGATTACAAAGCATTTCTAAATAAACTTCGCCAGGAACGTGATGATTTATATGAACAAGTAGCCAGTTTTTCGCTCAGTTCGGATGATGGAGCTATCGAAGAACATGTATCAAGCATTTTAAATGCTATTGAAAAATAAAAACGGCACTTTACTTTATTTATCATGTAAAAATAAGAGTTATTTTGTGCTTAAGGGAACCTACTCGGCTTCCCTATTACATCAATATGCTATCATTAAAAATGACTATTTAGTTGAGATGTCATATGAATTTTAAAATTACCGAACATTATGCAAGAGGGGAAGAAAAATTTATTGCTGAGTTTAATGAATTAAATGACGCAAAATTTTTTATGTCAAAAAAATCATCTATAGATGATGTGGAAAGAAAAAACGTTATTTATAGACTATATGATGACCATGAACTATTGCATGAATTAAATAAAGAAAACATTTCCATTACCCATGCCAAATATGCAGAAGGTAATGGTGATTTTAATAATGCAGCCCCATTTATTTTCCAAGTCGTGATAAAAACCATGGACTCTTTGGAAAGAAAAACAATTGCTCAATTTAATGATAAAAATGATGCCTATCTATTTGTCGTATGTAAATTCGAGCATGATAATACGATACATGATAACGATTTGCTCTTAATACTTAGGGATAAAATTTTAATTGATACGGCAAACAAAACCATCATTGCAAATCGAAAAAAAGAATCTAGTGGATCCAGTGGTAACGAGAAAGGATCAACATATAAGCTAAGTCCATTATCAACCAGGCCAACACCTGGCGGTGGCCCCGCCGATTATTGGGTTAAGAATGAGGATGAGGATGAATAAACAAGCATTGCGCATGGAACAGGTTGTACAGTCGTATGTAGCAGATAAACAATTCATGGGATCAATTCTTGTCGCACAACATGGGCATATTATTCTGAATAAAGGTTATGGCTACGCCAATCTTGAGTGGCAAATACCTAATACAACAACTACAAAATTTCGCATCGCCTCGCTCACAAAGCAGTTTACAGCCGTAGCGATTTTATTGCTTGAAGAGCAGGGTAAGCTTAAAATAAGCGATTTCATTAACCAATACATGCCAGATGCACCTTCCGCTTGGGACAAGGTATCTATCTTCCATTTGTTAAACCACACTTCTGGAATTCCTAGTTACACCAGTTTTCCAGATTTTGCTGCATTTACTACAAGTACCAAAACACCAGAACAACAAATCGATTTTTTTCGCAACAAACCATTAAGTTTTCAACCCGGATCAAACTTTGAGTACAACAATTCGGCCTATGTACTCCTAGGATATCTAATTGAAAAAATAAGTGGTCAAAGCTATGCAGATTTTGTTGTTCATAATATTTTCAAACCTCTTGATATGGACGATTCAGGATATGACTCCCATTCTGAGATAATATTACATCGCGCGTCTGGCTATATGGTGAGTCCCAATGGACTTTGTAATGCAGATTACTTAGATATGAGCATACCCTATTCAGCAGGTTCTCTTTACTCCACCACTCACGATTTACTGCTATGGGAACAAGGATTGTTTGGAGGAAAAATACTATCATCGGCATCACTAGAGAAAATGATTGAACCTTTTAAAAATGATTATGGATTCGGAGTAAGAATACATTCTTTAGATGGGCATAAATCAATAACACATGCCGGTGGCACCAGTGGATTCAATACAAAACTAATCTACTCGCCAGATGACAAGTTGACAGTAATCGTATTGGCCAATCTAAATGCATTAGGATATGTTGCGCAGGATCTTGCTTTGAAAATGGTGACCCTAGCTCATGGCAAGACAGTTACATTACCCTCAGAAAGAAAAGAAATAAATGTATCATCTGAAATACTTGCTCAATATGTTGGTATTTATAACTTTGCTCCCTATGTTGGTCCATACGGCTTAACACCCTTAAAGCAACTCGTTATTTCTCTAAAAAATGGCTACTTAATCGCACAAGAAACAAATCAACCAAAAACGCAACTTTTTCCCGAATCAGAAACTCAATTTTTTGGAAAAATACCAGACATCCAAATTAATTTTATCAAAAATAAACAAGGTCAAATCTCTCACATGGAATTGCACCAGGATGGGGAAGTTTCAACTGGAATAAATCATCAGCTATGAAAACTGCCTATGAGTCCACCTTTTAAATTATGAAATAACTGGAATTTTCATTATGCCCAAAAGCACCGTTCATCACCCCATAAACAAACCCAATTTTTTCTTAATAACGGGTGGCCCAGGCGCTGGGAAGACCTCTGTATTAAATGAATTAAACAAACAAGGTCAACTTGTTGTGCCTGAAGTAGCTCGCAAAATTATCCAAGCTCAAAATGCCGTTGATGGCAATGCAACACATTCCGGCAATAGAGATAATTTCTGTGATTTAATGCTTGAACAGTCCATAGCAGATTTTAAAAGAATGGAGCTGGTGAATCAGTCCGTTTTTTTTGACCGTGGCATTCCGGACTTATATGGTTATTCCCAACGATTTTGTGGCAAAATAAATACCGAAATAGTGCGAGCCACTCAGCAATATCGATATAACACTTCAGTTTTTATCTTCCCACCATGGTCTGAGATATATAAATATGATTTGGAAAGACAACAGGATTTTCAGGAAGCAATAGAAACCTGGAAAGCGATTAAGGAAGCACATACTGTCTGTGGCTATGACTTAATCGAAGTACCAAAAGATACTATCGAAAATAGGGTTAATTTTATTTTGCAATTAATGAACCTGTATAATGGATGAAAAAGGATTGCCCTAGAAATGCTGTATTATTTATAGTCATTTACTAACGGGCCACTAAAGAGCGCGGTATAAAGAAATATGATTGACCCCATAAAACAACTCAATATATGGATAGATGAAGAGCGCCATAAAGGTGCACCCAATCCTCAACAAGCAGTCTTGTCTACTGCAACAAAAAAGTCCATTCCCCATGCACGAGTGGTCGCTATTCGTGAGATTAGTGAACAAAGCTTATTGTTTTTCACTCAAAAAGGCACCCGAAAGGTGACTGAGTTAACCACTAATCCGAGTGCTTCACTCACTTTTTGGTTCGAGTTGTTACAGCGTGAAGTGATTATTGAAGGCGTAGTTGAGTCTTTATTGCCTGAGGAAAATGAACGATATTGGCAAACATATCCTCGCGAGGCGCAGATTAGATTTTATAGCTATGCAGCTACCTCATCCCAACCCATTTTAAACAAGCATCAACTCGAAAAGACAAAGAAGGACATTGACGTTAATTATCAGGACAAACCGCTACCAATGAGCGAATTTTATTGTGGATTTAGAATAAAACCTGTACGTATGGTATTTTATGCTTATCGCACTGATGAACTATCAGATGTGCTTGAATATCGCTATGTCGATAATAGCTGGATTAAAACGATGTTGTCTCCATAACTTACCTCTTTTTTTTGGTTAAATTATTTGGAACGATAACACTCTGAACAATGCTCAATCATTTCATATTATGGTAAAAATGATAATATCCCCCAAGAGGTACTTATGAACGATCGATTACATCGTTGGTTTTCTACTCTATCACAATACAGTAAAGCCCTTTACGCGTCATTCTATTCATTTGTTTTATATGCTGATGTGGTGAAGCGTTGGTACGGGTTGGGGATAGGATACCTTTTATTCCTCATTATTTTGGGAGCTATTCCTTTATCTGGACGGGTGATCGTAGCATTTAATCATTTTTTTAATGAGGAGATTCTATTCCCCATACAATCGATCCCTCCACTGACTATGCAAAATGGCGAGATCACTTACAATCAACCTATGCCTTATTTAATAAAAAATAACAAAGGAGAAGTGGTTTCAATAATCGACACAACAGGAACAGTGTCTGATATGAATCAGGCATATCCTCAACTCACGGTTTTAATTACCAAAAACAAAATGATTATAAGACCACCCAGTTATAAACAGTTTTTAGGTTTGGCTAAAGACAACATTGGCAACCCCATATATACACGTACTTTTGACAAAGGACTTAATGGACTGCTCTCTGGTGAAGAGTGGATTAATTCCACTGGGATTTCCAGATTAAATACTCTGATGCAAATCCTTATCTTTCCCAGTGTGACTTTATTTTATTTTGGAGTTTTTGGGGTTATGTTACTTCTACTGTCCGCATTAGTGCAGCTGTATTCTGATATTTTTTTCAGCTTTAAACTCCCATTTAAAGCCTCCTGCCGTCTATTGGCTGTAGCAGCAACACCTACCTTGGTGCTATTCTTTTTTATGCGATGCGGTAATTTTGCTGTACCGGGAATGAGTTTGGTTTATGGAGTGCTCGTTCTCAGTTATATCTCCTATGGGTTGTACTCAGTCAAACGACTTACTGTTTAATTTTATATATCCTAATTGGACTTAGCCCCCAACTCATTAATTCTATGCCCTGATAAATAGATTCAAATTGTTGGTGGTGTATCATTCGAGTGGTCACAATAATTCGGCTTCCTGGTTTTAGACGAGCCATCTTTGAGATTAATTCATTCCAGGTCGCATCAGTAAGGCAAGTAGCTGCCACGTAAATAATAGTAGCATCCCCAAAATCACAATGTAAAAAACTGTCATTGATAAATTGAATGCGCTCCATTTGGGGTAGGTATTCTTTCTCAACATCATGTTGTTGAAATCGTTGAATTGCTTTTTTAAGCAATGTATTCGATTGCTCATACAGCGGAGGCAACAACTCAATACCAATAGATTTGTTAACATTGAAAAATAATATAGTGCTCAATACTGCTTTTCCCGAGCCCGAACCTAAGTCATAAAAAATATCCTCAGTGGAAGGGGTGGCTCGTTCAAGAATGGTATAAAACGACAAAAAATCTATTTCTCCATAAATAAACTCCTTATCTTGAATCAAATGCAATAATCGATACCTTATCGAAGAGGATTTTGCATGAGCTTTTTTGTAAAGTGCCTCCAAAATCCCAGTCTTTTTTTCTATACTTGACCAATCTACCTTCTGAATTAGCTGTTTTTTTTGCTCTTTTTTCTTGAAATGGGGAACAAGTATGTTGGTTAATAGAAGTTTTAAGATAACTAATAAAAAAGGTATGGTGATAATAAAGTAGAACATTACGTGTCACAGTGTTTTAAGAAGCTTTATTATAGTATTACAGGTTCTTACGTAAAAATAATGTAAAAACTCCATCATACAGAATAAAATAAATTAATTTCACATATAATCTCCCTATTATTACAGATTTGAAATTGGTTTTCTTCATGAAAAAAGATAAAGAAAAACATCGACTCACCCCTGAGTCAACCACAGCAGAAGAACCAAAAATCTCTTCAACTACACTAGCGTTGCAACTATTAACCAAAGCAAAAGAAAAAAATAAAGAGGCAGAAAAAAAAGAGTCTGCTAATGAGACAGCAAAAGTACGTTGCAAGGTTTGTTTTAAAGAAATCGCACCTAAACGGCTTTGTTCTGGACATGGCGGAGGAGGCGGCGGTGGAGGTGACAGTGCCTCCTCTGATAAGACATCCGAGGAAAAAGCAAGGCAAGGTGAAGATAAATCTCTAACTCAACCAGGCAAAGTATTTGAGATTACGGATGCATTGATAGACGAATTTGATTCAGAAGAACTTAATTTAGAGTCTAGTTTTGCCCCAGAAATAATTGCGGAGTTGATCGATAAAGGACTATTGTTGGTTGATAGTGATCTCGAATCAAAGACCATTACCATTAAATTGCTTTGTGAGCCTAAGGTATTAACTGAAGAGCAAAGAGAAGAATTAAAAAAATTCATAGAAGCGATTACAAAAGAATTCAAAGAGTTTAAAGAAGAAAATAATCTTCCCGATGATTGCTTAAAAATCATTCAAGATGAGAATGGAAACATGCTTTCTCTTCGTATTACCATGCCCACATTAGCTTTATATGATGGATTTATCCAAAGGCTAGCAAATAATTTAGTTCCAATACCCAGTCAGAAAGCACAAGAAAGGAAGGATGTCACGAAAGATCAAGGTTTTGATCCAAATCCACTTTCGATGGAACCCAAGCCTTATAATTATAATAAAGATAAACTCTCTAAACCTGAAGAAATTGATCCAAATAAGGATGTAGAACCTAAAAAGTCGGAGGAAGATGAACAAAAAATCTTTAACCGATCTCCCTTCAATATGAAACCTTGGTAAAATGAGTATAGAAAATTAAAGATGAATCACTCTAAACGAAATAATCCCCGAACTGATGCTAAGCATTTCAAAAAAATATTGCTTAATTATTTTATAAGCGAATTCATATGGCTTTTGGCTTAAATGTAAACTTTATGTAAAAAAAGTCCGCGAATAAAAAACAAGCATGTTACTTAAATTATAATTAGAATTACTTGGTTTTAGGCCTAGTGTGTAAATAGGCTTTTTATGAGTCGGATAATACAAGCAATTAATTCAAAATTTGAAGAGGTTTTATATGCACATTGTTTTGTTATTAGGATCATCAACCGCTGGAAAAACATCTCTTTGTAGAGAGTTAGTGGCAAAACATAGTTGGAGTTCTGGAAGTGTTGATGAAATCTGTGACAAAATTCAAATTGAACGCACGGAAAAATTGACTCCTCTCTTACGTAAGGAGTTAAAAAATAAAAATCTTTTTGGCAATTTACAATCACTTATGACCGAAGATGACATTATAAAGCTTGCTAGTCGCGGTATCTTAACCATTTCAAAGGGAAATCATCAGTTTGCATATTCTTTCTCAAACCCTCTCCTTGAAGAGCTGGAACTGGTATTAAAAAAGGCTGGATTTAATGACATTGAAATCCCTGATCTTGCTAATTCCTTTCGTTTAGTGACTAAAATAGGCGACGCCGCCTTTAAAGATCATCCTTTTCCAGATCCCATGGAGAGGTTATATGATGATGTCTTCAATAAGAATAATTCTGAAAAATCATTTGTATTGGATGTTGTTCCCGATCCAAATGGCAGTGCTAAAGAGTGTTTAGAACAATTTGCAAAGCGTGCGCAGCTATATCGTAATCAAAATCCGAATGAAGCCCTAAGGACTTCTGTGGTATTTGCTTATTGTCCCCCTCAAAAACTGAGTGAACGTATTCAAGAGCGTAATCGTAAAGCTGAAATAGGTAACTCAGAGGATAAAAGAGTAGGATTATTCCCATTTTATCAATTAGCGGTTTTAACTACAGCAGATAAGAAATTAGACAATAACTCGGAGAATATCTTATCAAGAAATGAACTTTTTTATATGGTGAATAAACACGCCCATACTGATAAAATTGACGATCCGATATTTTTGGAAAATCCTGTTGATCAAGAAGCATTACAGCAAAATCATGATGATAATGTCGAAGTTACTATGATAAAAAATGGTAAGGTAATGATACAAACAAACAATGATAAGGTGGATATTCCAACATTTGATAAGCCTCGCATCGGTTCAAAAAATACAATTGAGGAATACAGTAAGTTAGCCAATAGGTTTGGATTTTTTGAAAAACAAGAACGTGTTTCTCTTAACATTCCTTCAGGAATAAGTTTTGATGCTGTGATTAATACTGCAAAAGGCAATCCAACATTTTTAGCAAATGAATTTATAGAGAAACTTGAGAAAAGTAAGGTATATTCAGAACGTATATCTATATTGTGAGGTAATTAAGCCTCTACCTCAAAATTGGAAAACCTCAAAGATCCTTTTTCTTTTATATTTATTTTCTCGAATGAATTCATAGGGTCAGAAAAATAAGATGTACCGACCTGGGGAAAAATTAGATTTTTTGTTTATCCTTTCTACGATCTCAGGGGACTCTTAAAGTCTGTTTGAACGCTTTTAGAAAAATTGTATAACTCAGGATACGCAGGGTATTAACCATACCTAGGAATTAAATTAGAATGGCTTCATGCTATAATTAGCTCATAGTGAACAATTTACGATACTAAATTATGCCAGAAATTACAGGAATTGACCGCGAGCTGATTGAATCCACTATGCGTCAAGCTCATATACCAGGTGTCAGTATTGCTTATAGAGATGGTAAAACAAGCACTCCGTCAACAACAAACATTGGCACAACCGACACACGTGATACTTCCATTGTGAGCGATGTGCAGGATGATACTGTTTTCGGTGCAGCCTCTTTGAGCAAGCCTGTTTTTGCTTACCTGGTATTAAAACTTATCGACAAAGGTGTTTTAAGTAGACCTGGAGAAAGTGCCGCGAGTGGCTTAGATAGACCTTTACATGAAGTGTTTCCTTTAGAAAAATTCTTTCATGAACATGGCAAACGATTAAGTGAAGTAGATATTGAAAGAGCTAAAGCAATTACGCCAAGGATGCTCCTGTCACATACATCCGGGCTAGGGATTGATGCTAGTGCTGCTTTGAGTTTTACACCTGGTACTGAATATGCCTACTCAGGTACGGGGCTCGAATATCTACAAAGAGTTATTAAGGAAAAAACAGAAAAATCACTGGGTGCTTTAGCTCAAGAGCATGTATTTGGGGAGTTAGCTTTGAATATGAAAAACAGTAGCTTTGTCCCACCTGGAGCCTCCGAAGATAAAGCTGATGCTGCTAATAGCCTCTACACAACAGCCAGTGATTATGCAAAGTTGATGACTGCCTGGATGCAGGATCCCAGTCCTGTTATGCAACAAGCGTTTGTAAGGCAAATCAGTTTAACCCAAGATAATCAAAGACTGACAGGAGAAACAAACCCTGCTGCTGAACATGTAGACATAAAAGTTAAAGAGCGTCTTGCGTGGGGTTTAGGATTGGGCTTAGAGCTTGATGAGACAGGTAAAGCAGTTAAAGCGTTTCATACAGGCGATATGAATCAATTTCGTGCGCAAACAGCACTCGATTTAGAAAAGAAATCCTGTATTGTTTATTTTGCGAATGCTCATAACGATATAGAGGCAAATGGCCATGTTTTAGGCCCACTCATTATTACACCAAAAATCCCCGTCGATTACGCCCATACATGGTTTTACTCAAAATTCCCGTTTGCATTAAACGTTGACCAGCTTCCTGAGGAACCTCATTTTGGCTTAAGAGTACAAGACAAGGATAAAAAAGTAGACAGCGATGCTGTCATGGGAGCATTTATGCCAAAAGGTGTGCCAACACCTGCTCCAACTCCTCATGAGAAAAAAGAAGCAGCTGATGCGAACTTAGAAGTACAGGAAGTTAGTAGCTATGCTGTCATGAGAGTGCTAATGCCAAAACAATCTCTGGCGCCAGCACCAGCACCAAGTTCTCATGAAATACAAAAACAGTCCGCTGAAGTATCCTCTCATACAACGGTGGTTGAAGAAGAAAGTCTGGCAGAAACTGATAAACCATCATCACCATCCCCACTTAAAATGACACCCAAACCACCTGATTACTCTTGATGTTTTATTTGCGAATCTATGCCCCGAGCCATTTAAATACAGTCGGTATTTTATTTTTTACGCAAGAATTTCTGATCTATATATCAATCATCACCTAGAGGTTTTGGTTTGAGTATAGTTTGAAAGTGAGACGGTGAACTATCGGCGAACAACGGTTAATCCGTCATCCAAAAAATTAGCCAACTTAAAATTCAAAAAATGGCAATCAAGTTAGCTATTCGCAGGGATTATTTAAAATTTTTATTTGGTTATGTTTATAATAAATCCAACATAAATGTGTTATAATTGTCTATTTGTGATTGATTAGATATCAAAAATGATGTTAGAAAAAAATAATATTGCCTTAATTTCCAGCGATAATGTAAAACAATTATTATCGCCTTTATCGAGCTTCAATATCAGTTATTTTGCCTACACCAAAGCTTATATAGATGGCTCAAGAGCACGATTAACTTCTAATGCGGAACATCTTAAAGCTTGGTTTGAAGATGAGCTTTATTTGCAGGGCAATGCCAATGCAAAAATTGATTTATATGAAAGCCAAGCAGCCTTAACCTCTACTTTGCCCAATCAATACCCAGTAAAATGGTCCGAAGATTATTTTAATATAGCCCATGGAATTCATCTGATAAGAAAACATGACGATTATTGTGAATTTTTTATGTTTGCTTCAACACCAAAGCATCCAGAAGTAGTGAATTTGTATCTAAACCACCTTGATATCCTCCAAAATTTTTGTGACTATTTCAAACTAAAAGCAGCTGATTTATTAATAAAGGCTGAACAGCAAAAAATTGTTACCCCCTTCCATAATAATGGCATAAAAGCTTCTCACCCAAATAATCTGGAACAAATCAATCAAGAACTCAAAAATCAGTTCAAGTTTACAAAAAGACAGCAACAATGCATCACGCTATTGTTAAAAGGTTCTAGTACAAAATCGATCTCCTCTCAATTAGAGTTATCTACACGAACCGTTGAACACTATATTGATTCTATTAAGGCGAAATTATTAGTACGCAATAAAGCTGAATTAATTATCAAACTAGTCCATTTATTCGGAAATTAATTACTTAATTCATTTCTGACTTCTAAAGATATATTTTTTTCAGTGGTTGATAAAATGCCTGTTCTTCCAAATATGCTATGGTTTATTATTGACTGCTCCACTGGACTGATTGAAGAATTTAATTCTTTTTGGGCGTTAGTGAATAGTGTGGATACCCATTTCAAAATTAATTCAATAGACCCATTATTTTTTTGCTTCTCTTCAAGTGATAAAGTGCTAAGCAAACCGATATCCATAGGTAAATACTCGTTAAGTTTTGATTGAGTTTGTAGAAACAGTGATTCAACTTGTAATTTAACCTGTTTCATTTCACTTCCTACTACCTCATTGTGTAATTTATTATAAAACACAGCCCACTGCTGGCGAATTTGATTTATGTAAGTCCGCTTAAATGAATCAAAAAAAGCATTCCAATCCACTGTTTCTCCCTTACTTTGTCTAGATAGTAGTTTTTTTGATAACAAATAAGTTGATTCCCATTCTTTATTTACTTCAAGAGGGGATGGACTTAGATTGGTGTTGCCAGTTAATAATTGGCAATTGATTAAAAACTCTTTCTTAAACTCACTGGATTCAAAGAGAGTATTCACCACAGCCAACTGTTGGAAAAATAGCTGCAATTTTTCAAAATAGACTTCTTCTTTAAGAGCTCCTTGATACCTACGTGCTGATTCCTGCTCAATTTTTTTAGTTCGTACGTAGCCAAGTGCCTTTATTTTTTCTTCCGGAGGCACATCCAATTGAATGAATTTTTCTAAGGAAAGCATATTAGAAGTATTTAAGGTGGTCACAAAATTTACTATGACCATCATTTGTATCAGTGATTTTATATGATCATCTTCATAAGAAAGAATCATTTCACAACTTCCGGGTTGTCCTTGACGAGCAGCACGGCTTTCGCCTTGAACTTCGACACGTAGATTTGCAGGATAAAATGCAAAAATTTGATGCAAGCCCCCGGCTTCTTTACTCTCTGAAGATGGCTCAATATCAGTGCCCCGCCCTGCTGTGTTAGTAGCCACTGTGATAATACCCGCATCCCCGGCCCTAATAACCAAATAATCTTCTGATTCACGCTGAGTTGCATTTAATAATTGATGATCTCTGTTACGTGATTTCATAAACTCACTGAATTCATTCGATTCATTGATTGTTTTAAACACAATTAAACTTGGGCGTTTCTTGTGATGCATCTCAAGGGCTGATTTTAAAATCGCTTCATATTGAGCCTTTTTATCCAGGCAAAGTTGTGGCTTTAATGTAATGCGTAGGCAGGGGTAATGAGGTGGAACATCAAAACAATCGACCTTATAAATACGCTCAATTTCTTCACGTTCAACTGCCTCACCCATAGTTCCAGTCAAGGCTAAAATGTGACGATACATCCCAAAATAAGTAGGATGAGAGAGAGAAGCTGCAGTTATCGTTTCGGCCTTGAGCCGCAGATTATGTTTAACCTGAAGGAATTGATGCAGACCATTCCCCCACTGTGAGCCTTCTTGAAAACGTCCTGTATTTTCATAATCGTTAATAACAACATCCTCTACTTCTTCCTTACTTTCAACATTGAGGTTACAAGTTGGTTTTACCAGATAATCTACGCCATGGGTTTTATCAACAATGGCCTCTTTAGCGCTCTCAATCCAATCACTTATTCTCTTTTTTGAAATGCTTAATAATACATCACGATACTTACCTTGTTCATACTCTAATAAATAGGCATGTAACTCATCAGGGTCAATCTTTAAATTCTCTTTAACTTTATTAAAAATGGGTTGGTATACCCACGCGATGTTTTCATTAGAAGGCACTGACATAAGCGCTGAATTCAGTGCCGTATCCAGAAATAGATTATCTACTTCATCGACTATAACTGTATCAAAGCTTCGTGCTTGCAATGCACCATTACGAAGAGAATAACGTAATCCTTCTTGATATAAACCATCTCTTAAATAAGCAAACTCATAATCAGTGTTCGTTCCATATAATATTTGTCCATGAAATTGGGCTTTTTTGACATGTTCCCCACAGATATGTGAAGAAGTAAGACCTAATTCCTCGTAAAAAGGTTTGTATTTTTTAGCGTCACGTATTGCCAAGTAATCGGCAGAAGTAACGATATCAACAAAGTCCCCTTTTAAAGCTGAGATTGCTGCTAGAATCGCAATAATTGTTGATTTTCCTTCTCCTGCTTTAATTTGTGCGATACGGCCTTTTAATTTCTCAGGTGAATTGAGTAAGGCTAAAATCGACAACACTTGAGTGTCATGGGGTTTAATTTTATAAGTTCTATAGACCGCCTCACAAATAAGCGACACTAATTGACATTTGGACTGTGGGTCATTAGTTTGCTTGTAGTGCAAACCAACTCGTTGTGCCTGCTCTTTAAGTTCTGATAGAGAAAGTTTACTTGCAGATTCTGCAGAAAGAGAGACAAATTCAAGCTGTGTTTTAATTAGCTTTAATTCATCCATGGATAAAGGAAAGGAAACAAGATCATTTTTTGTGGAGAAAATAGATATTAATTCATCGATTTCTCGCTTAGGAAATTTTGACTGGCGATATTGGGCATACTTTATCTCAAGTTGATCGTGTAAGGAGCCCAAATTAGGTAAGTGCGTTTTGAGTAAATCAATTAATCCAGGTTGCTCACGTAACTCCAGCAGCAATCGACAAACATGACTATACTGTTTTAATTCCCGTTGCTCTTCTGGAATATTCGCCTGAAATAGTATAAAGAAGTAGCGAACACCATTGTATTTTTTAAGATCATGGGCTGACTTAATTAATTGTGCAAAGTCCCCTTTCTCCTTGGAATTTTTTAAACAAAAATACGCGGCTTTAATGAGCAGTAAACGTTCTGACCTACTCCATGATGAACATCGCTTTGTTTCTTCTTCAAGGAATACACTCCAAGATAATTCAAGATTCGGCAAATACCTTTTAACGGTTGCCAGCGAATTTGCTCTAAATAAGAGGTAATCCCCTTCTTCTTTTAAATACGCATCCAGTTCCGTTAAAGGGCGATCAGTTGATTGAGATATAAACAAATTAGTTCTAAACATCGTAGTCTCTAGTTATTTTCATAGGTTGTTTGCTGCTGCGGAGAGATTAATACCGTATCCTCTTGCTTGCTCTCTTTGAAAAAGGTGAAGCTATGCGACAAAGAAGATTTTGCATTTCCTAATCGTTTAGCTATCTCGGTGTGCCCATGATTTAAAGCGATTTGCCCTGGGCTGATCCCCTCTTTATTACCCAATTTCTCGTTAGCACCTAAATGCAGTAATTTGACCACGGCCCCCAGTTTACCGCGTTTACAGGCCAGGAATAATGGCGTTTCACCCTGATTATTTTCAGCATCTAACAATACCCCTGCATTCTCTAACATAGTGATCATCCTGACATGACCAAACTCTGCAGCATAATGCAGTGGGGTATATCCTCTGGAATCAGGAAGATTACTATCTACATCGCTTGAGCTTAAGAGAACCTGCGCGGCTTTATGCGCACCTTGAATTGCTGCAAGATGCAATGGAGAGTAACCATGATCATTTACAGATCCTAACGACACATCGTCTAAGATAAATTCATTTAAAATAGAGTCGTTATCAAACCGTGAAGCAGATTCAACTAATTTTTTGTCATGTTCTTTCTGATGAAATGCTGGCAATTGCTGGATGAACTGAAGCATCTCAGGATCATTACTCATCACCGCATGTTCACATACTGTATTACCCTCAACGTCAGCGTAATCCATGCTTGCTCCCAAATTAATTAACTGAGCAACAACACTCACTTTCCCTCTTTGGGCAGCAAGGTGCAGTGCAGTTCTTTTGAGGCATATGTTCTTATCGCTGGAATGACTTTCTGGTTTATCAATTGGATATCCTGAATTAACAAGATGAGTAACCACCTCCTCATGTCCTCCAATGGCTGCAAGATGAAGTGCATTAAACCCTTTTTTGGTCACCTGTTCTGTATCCATTGTTTCAGAGCACAAACGTCTAACAATATTTATAAGCCCCTTTTCAGAGGCCAGCATCAAAGGAGTTAGACCATCCCTATCAGGAAGATTTTTATTACGTATTAGCGGTAATAAAAAGGCGGAGGCTTCATCATGCTTGCCATCAATTGCGTAATGGAGAGCATTTCGACCATACCTATCCGTTTGATCAGGATTTGCTCCATTACGTAACAGTAATTCCATCAACCTAATATTATTATTAGCTACTGCCAGCATAAACGCCGTCTCTCGATTTTGACTCAATTGGTCAACTGGTGTGGTTCTAAGCAGGAAGTGCACTACTTCATACTGATCACCCCGAGTAGCCTCATGCAATGGAGAGTATTTTATTCCGCCACTGACCGAATCGGTTGAATCAGACTTAGGAGCTAGATCTGATAACTGTTCAAATAATTTGATTTTTCCTCTTTGCAAAATCATTTGAACCATAGAAACACCCGGAATCACTTCGTCACGGATTAAGTGAGGCAGGCTCTCAGGAAAATGTGTTGTTAATAACCGAAGTCTGTAGGCAACAACTTCATCACTTACCTTAGCAATTAAAGTAGACAAAACATTATGACGCCCCAAAGTCATGGCTGGGTTAAAACCAATTTTCTTCAAAGCACGTAATAAATTATCTGCAGTTGCGGTATGCCCCATAATCTCAATTGCTAGATCAATGTTCTCAAATAAATGAACCATCAAATTCAGGGTAGGATCTTTCAAAATGAGTAATTGCAATGAAGAATCTGACTCGATTAATTCAGCAGCCTCATCAAAATTGCAATCAGATATCAATTCATTCAGCTCCTTGAGCGAATCGGTTAGGGTTTCATTTAGTGAAGTAGGTTCTATTTTACTGGAAGATACTGATTGATTTTCTTCCTCTTTGTCTATCGATTTGGTGCATAATGGACCCTTATATTTATCCATTACTTTGATCAAAGCCAAAGATTTACTTTCATTTACTCTAGTGACTAGATCCTGTGGCCAATCATTCAATGAAACTTTATCTAATAACACTTTGAGCATGTCACTGTCTTCAAGAATAACTGCTAGATGGAATACAGTTTGCTTCAATAGGTTTACAACTCTTGGATCACATCCTCGCTCTAATAAAAGAGTCACTTGCGCGATAGATCCAGTACTCACTGCCTTATGCAAAGCTGTATTGCCCTTTTCATCCAATGCTCTATTCAGGTTTTTAGTTTTCATCAGTATTTTTTCAACTGGTTCAACCTGGCTACTTTCAATTGCAGCACTTAAGAGTTCTTGCTTCTCAATTTCTTCAAGGGACATTGCTTTTAAAAATAAATCCAACACGGCATCAGCCCCATATTGAGCTGCTAAATAGGCCAATGAATGATCATTGAGCCAACCTGAGGATAAATCCTTTTTTTGCAGCCATTCACGCACGTAACTGGTCTCATTAGCCATCACTGCGTAGTGAATCAACTGCATACTCTTATTTGTACTTTTGTATTCGGCACCTTCATCCAATAAGGCATAAACCAACATGAAATGGCCCCGTTGTGCAGCAATAGCCACCAGACTTTGGCCATCGTATTCAGCATTAACATCCCACTTAATTTTTAAGTTTAATTGGGTAAACCGTTGGTAATCTCCATTTCTAACCAAATAATATAGACAATCATGACCCTGTTTGTCTTTGATAAGCGGATTTTCCCCTCGCGCCAATATAAGATCTGCGACCATGGGCATGCCTGATTTAAGAGCAAGTAAAGACGCACTTTCATCCTGACGATTAACCGCGTTCACAGTTGCCGTGCTGGCAAGCAAATAAGCGACTTCCATTTGACCTGATTGAATGGCCAACATCAGCGCTGTGTCTTGGGAGTTCGTTCTTGCATCAATTGCAGCTCCTTTGGACAGCAAGAATTTCACAATCTCCATATGCCCCATTGCAGCAGCAAGATGTAAGGCTGTTTTTCCTGATTCAAGAGGGAGATCAATCAAAACACCGCGTATAAGCATGGCTTGAATCGCTTTTAAATTGCCCTTTTGTGCAGCCAAATGATACGGTGTAAATCCATCGGATTTACGACGAGCATCCATTGAAGCACCCTTTTCAATCAGCTTTAACACAACCAATTCTAATTCATTTTCAAGAGCCTTATGCAAGGGAGTCATGCCATTATCTAAACTGGTACTCACTGCAAGCGTTTCCTGGTCTAAAAGTAACATGGCAACATCAGTATGATTATTTTGAATGGCTACATAGAGTGCGAATAGCCCATTAGATAATCGGTAATTAGAATTAGCCCCTAAGCCAAGCAAGGTTTTAATGACTTCTATATGGGCATGTTCAACAGCGATAAGAAGAGGTGTTTCTCCAGAAAACGATTTAGCATCACATTGTAATTTTGAAGAATCATTTAGAATAATATGTCGTAGGACTGCCTCATTATTTTCACGCGCCGCAACATGGATGGGCAAATGCCCCTGATGGTCTCTAACGTTTAATTGTTTGGGATCACTAATGATTTTAATGAATTCTTCAAGCGGCAAATGACCTGCGGCATAATGAGCAACAATCGAGCCGTCTTTATCATGTTCCAACTCAATTAATTCGAAGTCATCCTCTTCAGAAAGAAAAAGTTCATTTTCAAAACCATCAATCACAGGTATACGTAAAGCAACATAACTCTGACCATTGATTTCAAATTGGCCAAACTCTTCAATCTTCGAAACTTCCTGAATGACCTTTTCAGATTGAATCATTGGCTTTGATTGCATATTGGGCAAGGATAAACCACATCCACCAATAACCCGGAAGGTATCGCCCGTTTGATCTGCTAGATGTTTGTTGGTAAATCCAATCAAAGTGTGTACGTAATTTTTGCAGTGATCCAGATTAGCAAGCTCAGGAATAGTTAGAATAATCTGACTGATTTTCTGAATATTTTGCTTAAGTAATTCCAACCTATTCATTTCTTTTTCATAGATTGTTTTAATGTTAAGAATGGCATTTTGTGATAAGACTAATAATTTATCTTTTGCCTTCATCTGCTGCAGTTGGTTTAATTTTTCCTCAGCTCGCTCTTCAACTTTAGTGCTTTCTAACTTTAATTCATTCATTTTATCTTGAGCAAGAGCAATGAATGAGGTGATTTTATTTAATTCCTGTTCGGCAATTTTATTAACATCTTCTTTTGCTGCATCACGCTTTTGATTTAGTGAACTTGTTTTTTGAACTATCTCTTGTTGAATCCGAATTATTTCTTGATTAATCGATGCATTTTTATTGTTTATACCCGTAATTGCTTGATTCAATTGACTGATATTGCTAGTAACTGTTTGAACCAACTGATTCATAATTGCTTGATTAAGTGCTTTGGCCTGATGAGGTAAATTATTGAAGGTGGCTTGCTGAGTTGCCAAATGCTGTTGCTGTTGAACTATGGTTTGGTTGTACTGAACTTTAGTTTGATTATTCGAAACCAGTGCCGCATTCAATTGACTAAGGGCTTGAGCTCCTTGCTGATTCAATTGTTGAAGTAGTGTATTAAAATGAACATCAACTTGAGTCAATTGATTTTGTTTACCCTGGTTTAAAGAAGGGATTAATTGCGTTACCTTATCCATTTCTTTTTGTTGATTTAGGATGAGTTCAGCAATTTCATTAAGGCTTTGTTCTTTTGTTTGAATTACCTTAGAACTTAAATCGCTATAAATTTTCTCAATATCTCGCTTTGATTCTAAAATAAATTGATTGAATTGATTGCGTAACTCTTGATACTGCTCGTCCTGAATTTCATTAATAAACTCAGATTCAACTAACTCAGAGGAGGTTTGCCAACGTAATTCAAGATAATTAACACGCTCTTGCATCCAGTTTTTTAACATCACTATTTGACTGGGAACATCAAGCGTACTGACCTCTTTTTGTTGCAGCTCTGGCATTCTTTTTTGGTATTTTTTAATCACTTGGTGCATGCCTGCCTTCATTTGACTGACAAATAAACGTAGGCAAGCACTTGCCTCGTGTACCACTCGTTCCACTTCATCTTCATTCAGCTCAGTTTTAGAATCGACAGGGATGTGCGTGGATAGTTTTTCCCTAATCATGGTGCTGATGGTTTGACGCAAAAGCTGGGTCACAGAATCAGGTACAGATCCAATGTGCTTTTTATTAAAATACTGAGCCAACTGATTATCCAAATTTGCTCCGTTGTTATCATTTTGGATGCGTTGCAACAATTCGCTCAATAATAGAGACATTGGATAAGTATGATGGTATCGAACTGGGATTGGTGGCAGTGCTTTAGGGAACACAAAAGAATTATCAGGTAATTCTGATGAAAACACTGGCTTTTTGCCCATCTCATTTAAGGTGGCATAGAAATAACTCAATGATGTAGTGACTTCTAATAATTGGAAAAAAGGCTTACAAAAAGGTAACAGTGGCAATTTATTCTTAATTTCTTCGGCAAAGGCTTCATAACACTGTCGAAGACGCCTATATTCCTCGGGGTAATGACCATGCTCTTTAAGATAATTTTCGATGTACTCCTTATAATCAGGCATCATGTCTATGGTGTATTCAATACGAAATGTCGGACGAGGAATTAAAATATTTTGATGTCGTTCAATGCCCTCTTGATAGGCAATTATGCGAAAGGAGGTCATAAAAGGCTGTTTGTATTGGCCGTTGCCCTTTTGTTCTTTAATGCCGTATTTACTCGCCATTTCTCTTAGCGAAAAATACGGTGTTCCCTTTATATTTTCTTTAAAATATTTTTTCAAATCGACTAACATTGATCGCAAAAATTCTTCATCCAGATTTACTGTTTCATGCCATTTTTCTAAAAAGGCTTCTTCAAACATTCCTCCGTTTAAGTAACACTTCATCCAATAATCCAGTAAACCAATGATTTTACCTATGTACGTATTACGGTACGCGGGGTGAATTACAGGGTACAAATAACCCTCATCATTAAAATGAAGACTAAAGAAAGGGAGGGATTTTTGTTCGTTGAATCCTTCATTAAGCTCTAGAGCAATTTGAGTAAGCTCTTTTTGGGTCATGGGGTGTTGGTGGATTGGAAAGCATAGAACATAATCATTAGCCTCTGCGTGGGTATCACTATTAACTAAATCAGTGATAGTAGCCACTTCAGTTGCAACTCCGCCTATATCTCCCCCTCCATTTCCGCCGTTGCTTATTTTCGAGTAGGGATTATAACTGTTATAGCTGCTGGTTAAACCAGTGCTTGAGACTACGTTGCTAAATCCTGAAAGGGATATGCTGTTTCCCAATCCCATACCTGAAGTTGAATTGAATCCACCAGAACCTAATTGATTAAATTTATTATTAAATGGGTTACCAAAATTCTTAGAATTTAAAAAGGAATAAGGTCTTGATTGAAAACTGACATTGGGCTTTGATAGGCTAAAAGAACTTGATTTTTGGGATACGGGGTTAAGAGAGCGATATCGCATCCCTCCGCTATTAAGTGATGAGAAGGCTTGTGATTTTGATCTCGTTGAGTTTTGATTGGAAAATTTATTTTTATAAACTAAACCGTAAGAGGGATCTCTTCTCTGATACGAACCAAAACTAAAATTATTTTGTGGTAAAGAACCATTACCCATTTGAGTAGGTGCCATAATCGAAGCAAAGACTCCGATAGGATTAGAGTATCTTCCTAAACCTACTAATGTCATCCCTTTTTTATATGCAGCATCAATGTAACCATCCCTCACTGTTTCTGCAATAATTGTCTTAGTATCCTTGCCTTCTCTATTTTTTTTGAAAACCCGAACCAACGGACCGGAATACTTACCTAGTCCAATGAGCGCTGATCCCTTCTTGACAGCTTGCTCTTCAACTGTCTCTTTAACAGCCTGTTCTAAACTCTCACCCTTTTCTTTCTTTTTTATTACTTCTACAACTGGCTTATACATAGTAATCTAGATCTCCAAGACAGGCTGGTAAGCGATTTTAAGATCGTAAAAGACCAGCGACGCATTAATCCCCACATTTTCCAATGCATGCATATCATTAATTTTTGGATTGGGAGTATATAGCATCCATCAAACACAGTGTACCCGTAGAAATACCCTATGATTATTAATAAATCACTATATCGACTGCTACTTTTGTATACTAATTCGGTCACTCTAGTCGGTCACTCTAGTATTTTACAAAAAACCGTAAATAGTTTAGAATTTATACAGAGGTGTTTATGAGAAAGACGCAGCATTCCACATTTTCTGTCGCAGCAGCTCAATTTATCAATGAGATGAGCAAACCGCTCCATCAATATGGCCTAACTAATTTCATGCATGACATGACCTATGGACAAGGTCAAATCACCATGTTGGTTAATAACAAACAGATTATGCAGTTTTATGCGAGCAATAAAATTCCCATGTTATGTACAGATGATTCAGGAAGAACCCTGAACGATGGTGTATACCTCAATAAAATATTGGAAGCGCAGTTTAGGGATTGCTCTATCTTGATGCCAATTATGGTTAAAGTGGCAAAGCAATTTGGTCAACAATTTGGGAAAAATTCAGTGCATATCGTTATTCGAGAAGAGGATTGCCAACACCTTTATTCATTGTTTTTTGAACAAGACGAACATGATTTTTTGCATTGGATTGTTAATAATGGCCAATTACTACATGATTTTATCGAGAATTATAATTTAATTGCAAAGGAGCTTGTTTTAGAAGCGAAGTCACCAGAAAATAGAATTGTTTTGCCTAATTTTAGTGATATCGGACCTTCTGCTGAGAGAACTCAACCTCGAGTAAGAATATTTCATGAAACAATGCATGTGCCCATTTATTTATCCCCACAACAAAATAGATGTCTTAAATTACTGATGCAAGGTAAATCTACAAAAGAAACTGCAAAAGTTCTTCAGCTTTCTGTGCGCACAGTCGAGCACTATTTTGAACGAATCCGAGAATTACTAGGATGTAGAACCAATAAAGAAATAATTGCCATGTATATCCATCAATTTCTTAAAAATTAAGTAAATTCACTCCATTATATTAGTAGCCTTGAATCATATTGTTACCGCGAGTTCATTTAAATTTGTCTTAAGGCAGGGTCCTTACAACCTAATGATGACAATTCTCTTAAACATCATTAAGGAAATAACTCAATTTATTTTTTGCTATCCTAATCCTATCATTTCCATGGTTTTGGACCACTAATGTCGGATGGATTTGGGGATTTATACTGATTTCCCGTTTCTTGTTTCGATTCAAATACAGTATTTTGCCCCTTACTTGGCATTGGTCCCATTTCGGTGGTTAATATATTCTTATCAAGTAATCGTTGTACAAAGGCATCAAATAGTTTTGGATTTGAAATCGTAACCTTTAATTCATTTCCTACCTGGTTTAACTGCATTTGATTTGCAGCAACAGAGAAATCTTTCTTAAACTCATTAAATTCTTGTTTAATTGCCTCAAAAACCTTTTGAAGAGCAATATTTTGATCCGGTGAAAGATCGCCTTTACCTGAAAATAAAATAACTCCTTGCTCCATATCAATTTTTACAGATATTAAAGCATCTGGAATATTAAATTCAAAAGCCAAGTCATCTGGTTTTAGCCAAAGAGTACTTTTCCCTAAAGACTTTTCCAAATCAATTGAAATAGGTTTATTAGTAGTTGCTTGAACATTGGTAAGTGACTCATTTTTATCAGAAGAACCACCTGATCCACCACCAGAACCCCCATGTCCTTTGCATGTAGGTGAACCCATCGCTCGGCAAATACCACAAGGATTGTTATTGAGTGCTGATTTGCGTTGATCCAGATTTGGTTCTGGTTTTAATTGATTCGAAGCCATCTTATCACCTTTTAGTTTGTATTATGTGTAATTATAGAACATTTGGTGCTTTCTAAATTAGGGTATGAATACCCTATTTTTGCATTTGAGTTGTGTCTATAATTAATACATCGTAGGGTAACTTTCGTTGATATGCCTAACTTACCATCTAAAGAAATAATACAAGAAATAACAGAGTCTGCTCATATTCCAGCCATAGGTTATGCTTATGTCGAACCCAAAAAAGACAGCGAACATGAATTTGCAAGCAATTCATTTTCTTTCGGCAAAAAAAACGCCACCGAGACTAAGAATAGCGTAAATGCTGATACCCGATTTCCAGCAGCATCTTTGAGTAAAGTTGTATTCACATATTTGGTGCTACAGTTGGTCAATGAAGGATATATCGAGTTGGATGAACCATTACATAAAATTCTGCAATATGAACGATTCAAGATAAATGATGAATATCCTGAAAAGGCCAAACAATTAACAGCTCGGCACGTTTTGTCACATACTACAGGCCTGCCAAATGTGGAGCCAGATTTATCATCAAAGTTATCGTTTGATGATAAATCAATACTGGGCACGAAATACTCCTATTCAGGCGAAGCTTTTATTTACTTACAAAAAGTCATCGAGACTCAAATGAGTAAAGTTTTAAAGCGAGAGGTTGATTTAGAGATGCTGGCTAAAAAATATGTGTTTGACCCCCTAGAGATGGGGCATTCCACATTTTTGCCACAACGAGAGGACGACACCGAGATTGTAGCGGTTCATAGTCATCTAGGAAAACCAATTTCAATCCATGAGAGCATTCCTCACCTTAGGTATGATCTGGAATTGAGGTCATCATTGTCTGATCTCAGTCAAGCTGAAAAAGGTAAAATTTATTTATCTGAAAATCCTCGTGAGTACTATATAAAAGGAATGAGTGGGCCAGCTCCTATTCCTCTTGAAATTGATTTAACAAATTTAACAACAAAACTTAATAATCGTTCATTCAGAAGCGATATCTTGGCGATGACTTCAAAAGCTAGTCATACCCCTCATCTTAATGCTGCTGGATCACTGCTTACAACGGCAGATGATTTTTCGAAATTTATGGCTGCTTGGTTAAAGAATATGAATGCTCCCACCTTCAGACAAGCATTTGAACCAGGGTATTACCTCTCTTTGATGTCCATTACTTCATTTGATAAATTGGAAATAAGTAAGCTAGACCAAAAACCTTATCTTATAAAAGATGACCAAGGTAAATATAAACTTTGGGGATATAAAGAAAATAAATGGCAACTTACAGATATTGGCAATTTAGAGGTTAAATTTGAATGGAAACAGGATGTAACAGTATTCATTTCACCAAAAGATGAAATTTTCAATACATTAAAAAATAATCACACTCCAAAATGCGGTTTAGGTTGGCATATATATAAAAATAAAGAAAAAGAAGATGAGGTAATTGCCTATCAATATGGGGAAAACACGGATATGCGATCTTTTGTTGCTATCAACGTGGACAATAAAAAAGGGGTTGCAATTTTTACTAATTCGGAACATGGGATGTGTGTTGGAAACCAACTATTGAGAGACCCTATTGGTAATATGCAAGCAGTATTTAAAAATCTGAATTATAGTCAAAGCGATGAGCTAGGATGGCAAGAAATGCTTGAAGGTGAGATTGCTGAAGATAAAGGCAACTTTGCTAAAGATCGGGGCAACGTTGAAGAGGCTAGGCGTTGTTTTGCAAAGGCTAGAAGTAATTTTGAAAAAGCCCTTGAGCGATCGCCTGCGGACGAATACAAACAAAGGCGTTTGGAATGGTTTAATGCAGTACATTCATCCAATCCAGAAAATCAAGAATTTAACCACCGATTGGAAACGTTTGTAGGAAAATACAAGAACCCCCACGAAGTAATAGAGATATCAATCAGAGATGGCAATTTAATACACAAGCAATTTGGTCATGAAACTAAGCTTGTACGAATATCAGAGACCAACTTTGTAACTGAAAAGAATCAATCTTTCCAATTAAGCATTAAAGAAGGTCAGATGAGCGTTCTTTCTATTGAGGGTTGGAAGAAATCACTAGATAAACAGCCCATGCAAAAATCACAATTTGAATATAAGAATGCTGTTACAGAATTGAGAGAATCTCATCCTGATTATTTAGAATCCACAAGGGCAAAAGAAGAAGAAATACATTCAACAACCAATCCACATTGGAAGCAATAAGATGAATCAAATCAACTACTCTATAATTAGATAAAATTCGATTTGATTGCGGTATCAGAGTTTAATTATGCAAAGTAAACTGAAACACTAATTGAACAAGCCAAGATTCCAGGTATATCACTTGCTACAGCGTTACTTGATATGGCAGAGCTTGAAGCAGTTAAGAAACAAAATAAAGTAGGTATTGGAGTAGGGCTTTATGATGGCTATGGTAGTGCGCAGAGATTGTATATTAAAAGAGGCTATATACCCGATGGGTTGGGTGTTACTTACGATTATAATCATGTTACTCCCGGTGCCGATGTTTGCCTTGATGACGATTTAGTACTTTAGTTTATTAAGGAGTTTTTGTGAAACTAAAAGTGCATTATGACAACTGAACCTGTGCCAGGAAATGACCATCAGAATAAAGAAATCATCCAATGGGGTTGCAAATACCTTTCGTCCCATAGGTATACACTAAAAAGCAACCAGCCAGAAATTGTGCAAGAAACACCTTGGTCTTATGTGGTCCGTTTTGCAACATCTGATGGTTACATTTATTTGAAACATACTCCAGAGCAACTTGCATTGGAGGCGACCATTATCAAAACTTTGCATGCTCAATTTCATGCTTCTGTTCCAAAAGTTATCGCGCACAATGCTGAATTAAACTGCTTTTTAATGGAAGATGCAGGCAAATCATTAAGAGGAATGCTAAAACAGAAATTCGATGAAGCATTGCTTTGCAAAGCTATTGACCAATTTACATCACTTCAGATATCAGTTGCAGATCGTGTCGATGTTTTTCTTGATATCGGAGTTCCAGATTGGCGATTAGATAAATTTCCTGATTTATACAACGAGCTGATTTCACAAAAAGATTTATTGATAGATGATGGGTTATCAGAAATAGAGATTAGTCAATTGGAGGCACTGGGTCCAAAAATTTCACATTTATGTAAAAAATTATCTGACTATTCTATCAAACAAACCATTGTTCAACCTGATTTTAATGACAATAACACGCTCATAGACGATATATCGCAAGATATCACCATCATTGATTTGGGTGAAATAGCGATTTCGCATCCATTTTTTTCGCTGCTAAACTGTTTGCTACAAATTAAAAAACATCACGCACTAACAGACAAAGATGATACCTATCTGAGAATCAAAGATTGTTGTCTTAAAAATTATTTGAATTCTGAATCTAAAAAGCACTTGTTAGATGCTTTTTCAACAGCAGGCATATTATTTTTCATTTATGGCGCATTAAGCAGTAATCGATTGATAAGCGCATGTGATAAAGCAAAATTTACATCATCATTTCAAAGGCATGGAAAGCCCAGTAATCCATTGAAAGAATTTATAGCCGCATGTAATGCGGAGGATCAAGGATGAATACAATTGAAAATCTTAATTTCTTTTTGTTCACTGGTGGTCCTGGTGCCGGGAAATCAACGGTACTAAATGAATTATCACGCCAAGGTTTCTCCGTTGTACCAGAGGTAGCACGGGCCATTATCAAGGAGCAAAATGCCATTGGTGGTAATGCCACCCATAACGGTAATAGAACCATATATTGTGATTTGATGTTAATGAAATCCATTGAGGATTACATAAAAAACTCAACCCTTAATGAGGTAGTCTTCTTTGACAGGGGCATTCCCGATTTGTACAGCTATTCAAATAGATTTTGTGGTGGTGTAGACTCTGCAATACAAGACGCAGTTAACCACTTTCGGTATAATCCACAAGTATTCCTTTTTCCCCCATGGCCTGAAATTTATTGCCATGATACTGAGAGAAAACAAGATTTTCAGGAAGCAATAGATACCTATCATGCAGTTAAAGAAGGTTATAATGCCTGCGGATACTCTGTTATAGAGGTGCCTAAATGTTCCATAAAAGCACGTGCTGACTTTATTTTAAAATATATAGAGTAGCCAAAACAGGGTAACACTAACTGATATAATAATCCCGACCAAGAAAATGCTATTGGTCTCTTCCAATAAATAACGAATAAAAATGAATAATGAATTAAACGCATTCCACAGAACTGCAACTAACTTCTTCTCCCTAGTTAGCTTTAAGCAAATGAACTATGACAATCTCATTGCTTTTGCTACCGGGGTACAAGCATCTGGATTAAATCCTGTTATAGTCAATAAAGTAGATGATGCATTTTTGACAAATTTATCGAGTTGCCAATCTTTTTATCTAAAGAACAATTTACCTTGGGCATTAATCTTACCCGAATATTTATATAATGAGCATGTCGCTGAACTATTAAAAAACCAAGGATTTATCTTGGCTGATAAAGGTGTTGCTATGGCTGTGCTGATTGAAGCCATTAACTTCCCCTCATTTGATTCACCGATGAAAATCAAAGAAATGAAAAAAGATTTAAACACATGGAGCCTCCCATTGGTCGCGTTTGACCCTGCATCTGAGCTGTCAGAAGAGTACCCTGAAAGACATCGCCTAGCATCAGAGTCTGGCGCATTACTTTATCATTTTTCTGGTTTTATTCATGATAAGGTTGTGTGTTCTTTGTCTTTATCCTTCTGTGATAATAAGGCACGTATTGATGATGTAGCCACTATGCCTGCTTACCAGAAAAGAGGTTATGCTACACAGCTGATTTATGCTGCACTAGACTATGTTAAGCAATTAAACAGTACTCATTGTTTTCTAGAGGCTTCTAGCTCTGGATTGGATTTATACAAAAAAATAGGATTTCATGAGTTGTTCGTTAATCGCTATTATGAGCCCTCACCCATTATTTAATTGTGAATTAACCATGACATTTAAAGCAAACTGGGAAAAAGTAGACGAGCAAATTCAGCTGCCAGTTCAGACCATTGAGTCTATGGTAAAGATGGCCTTTCCTAATAAGAAGATGTCTTCCTATAAGATAATTTCTGGTGGCTGTGCCAATTTAAACATCCAAATCAACTTGGAGGCGGATAACACACCCTATATTTTGCGCGTTTATTTGCGAGATAAAGAAGCTGCATACCGTGAAAAAAATTTGAGCTTACTTTTAAAACGAACTGTTCCAATACCACAAGTCAATTTTATTGGAGATTATGATAATAATCGCTTTGCAATCACCGAATATATCCACGGAATTACCCTCCGTGATCTGTTACTGGGTACTCAATCCTACGACCTGAATTCGATTATGTTTTCTGTAGGGAAGATGCTATCTATCATTCAAACTAACCGCTTTGACTCTGCTGGTTTTTTCAATAAAGAATTAATGGTAGCTGAAATAACAACCAAAGATGCCTTGCTGCAATATGATCAAGAGAGTTTGAATCATACATTAGTGATTCAAACCTTAGGCAACGAAGTCATTACAAAGTAAAAGCTACATATAGATCACTTTAAATCATATATTCCAGATGATCATGAAAATCACTTAGTTCATGGAGACTTTGATCCCGCTAATATTCTGGTTGATATAAAAAATGGGCAATGGGAAATTACAGGGATTTTAGATTGGGAATTTTCTTTTTCTGGCTCTCCCCTTTGGGATGTAGCCAACATGCTCCGTTATGCCCATCAAATGCCTGTTCAATTTGAGGAATCATTTTTAAAAGGGTTAAAGGAAGGTTATACTCTTCCACCGGACTTTCACGTTAGTATCTACTTTCTTAATTTGTCATCCCTACTTGATTGCCTCGCGCGATGCCCTTATGGTCCACATTCAAATCAGTGTAGTGATATTCGTGCACTTATTTATTTTTTTATCAAGCAACTGGATAATGCATTATGAGTACTCAAAGAATAATTGAAGTTGTTCCCTATAATCCAGAGTGGCCCAATTTATATAATATGGAAGCAAGTCGTATCAAAGAAGCTCTTGGAGAAAATTGCATTGGCATTCATCACATTGGATCTACTTCTGTGCCAGGCCTAGCAGCGAAACCGGTGATTGACATGATTCCAGTAGTTCGTGACATCATGAAAGTCGACAACTCTAACAATGCTATGCCGCTATTGGGTTATGAAGCAAAGGGTGAGTATGGAATTGCATTTAGGCGATACTTTCAGAAAGGGGCTGAATTTAGAACCCATCATGCTCATGTATTTGAAGAAGGCTGTCCTGAAATTGAAAGACACTTAAAATTTCGTGATTGGATGAGCTCCCATCCCACTGACCGGGATGCTTATGCAGCACTGAAACAAGAGTTGGCTAAAAATCATCCCAATGACATCATGGCTTATTGTCTAGGCAAAGAGGCATTTATTGCAGACATTGATAATAAAGCTGGGTGTTTTGGACTTCGCATAGTGAAATCATTAACTCCCCGTGAATGGGAAGCAGTGCGTCATTTTCGTCAACACTATTTTTTTGATAAAGTACCTGTATCAGATCCATATACCTGGACCTTTGATCACGAAGCTCATGTCCACTTTATTCTTTATAAAGGAACCCAGATTAAGGGTTATGCTCATATTCAATTTTGGCCAGAGCAAAGAGCCGCGCTTCGTATCATGGTTATTGAAGAACATTCGAGAAATCAGGGAA
Source organism: Legionella fallonii LLAP-10 (assembly GCF_000953135.1). Taxonomy (NCBI): domain Bacteria; kingdom Pseudomonadati; phylum Pseudomonadota; class Gammaproteobacteria; order Legionellales; family Legionellaceae; genus Legionella; species Legionella fallonii. The sequence continues at coordinate 2,743,803 of NZ_LN614827.1, forward strand.
TAGGCGGAGCATTTCTAAAACTTTGTGAACGTTGGTTATATCAACAAGGCATTGTTGTATTGCAAATGGAGTCTTCACCCGAAGCGAAAAAATTTTATGTGCACCAAGGATATATTGAAATGCCATTTAACGACCCTGAAAATGGCTTAAGCTTCCCGCAAGATATCCCCATGGGTAAAATGCTTGTTAAAAATAATATTACATAGAGACAGAAAATCATGGCAAAAATGCATGAAAATGAGCTTGAAATAGACGAAGGTCTTGTACATAAACTTCTTAAAAATCAGTGCTCTCATTGGGCTAATCTGCTCATAAATCCTATATTATCAAGTGGAACAGACAATGCGTTATTTCGTTTAGGTAGTGAGTATGTTGTTCGTCTTCCTCGAATCGAATGGGCTCCAGGAAGTATCAATAAAAGTATTAATAAAGAATATGAGTGGATTCCGAAAATTGCTCGACTTTTGAAAATATCGGTCTCTGAACCTTTGTTCAAAGGTAATCCTGAAGAGTTCTACCCTTGGGTTTGGACAGTGACCAAATGGAATGAGGGACATAACCCAAATTTTGAAGAAGATAAGGAATATGAACTTCTTGCTAAGGACTTGGCTTTGTTTTTAAACGATCTACACGAAATAAAACTATCAGATGGCCCTACTTCCCGCCGCGGTATTCCCCTAAAAACAAAAGAACTCGATGAAGAGACACGGAAAGCTATAGGTGAACTTGAAGGAGAAATTGATCTTCAATCCATAGCTTCTTTATGGAATCAGCTATCAAATGTCCCCTATTGGAACAAGGAACCTGTATGGGTTCATGGAGACTTTTTACCCGGAAATATTTTAGTTCAAGGCAATCGGCTAAATGCGGTGATTGATTTCTCCGATTTAGGTATAGGTGATCCTGCTTGTGATCTGGTTATCGCTTGGAGTTTACTTAACTCACATTCAAGAAGAATCTTTAGGGAAAATCTACAACATATTGATGATGATACATGGGAAAGAGGTAAGGGCTGGGCTCTATCAATTGCACTTATTATGTTGCCGTATTATAAGAATTCAAATCCTGTTTTAGCAACGCTTGCAAGACGAATGCTGGAAAATGTGAAAGAGAAAAAAAACTTATGACTATTAAAGACATTGAATTCCAACTCAAAATAATTAAAGCAACTATAGATGATTATCCAACCGTTCAAAATATGGCGCGATTTTATGTTTATGATATGTCCAGAAGTTGCGGTTTCATCAGCGATGATTGGGCCTGTCCATCTGATGGGCTTTATGAAAGTTATGACTTTAAAGTGTATTTTGATAATCCCCAAAGGCAAGCATTTCTAATCAAAGTCCATGATGAATTAGCAGGCTTTGCTCTGCTGAATAAAGAAGGTACACAACCCAACATTAATTGGAATATGGGAGAATTTTTTATCCTCGCTAAATTTCAAGGGAGTGGAATAGGGAGCCGTGCAGCCCATGAGGTTTGGAAAACACATCCTGGCCTTTGGGAAGTATCTGTCATTCCTGAGAATAAGCCCGCTTTAGCATTTTGGCGTAAAACGATCTCGACTTTTACAGTAGGTAACTATACTGAAGAACTCAAAGCAATTACATATGATTCACATCAACCAGAACGTTATATTTTAAGCTTTGATACGCACAGCAATTCATCAATTAATAACACTGATGATAACAACAGCTTAAAAATCACCTTTGTTGATAGCTTAAGTGATGAGCTTGACAAGCGCATGACAGACGGTTTCATTGCCTATGAAAAAAATCATGGCATTGATGTAAATTACAAACGATTTTCAGTAGTGCTATCCAAGGAGAACAATTGTGTTTGTGGCGTGATCAATGCCTTCACTGCCTTTGCCGAAATCTATGTTGATGATATTTGGGTAGATAGTGCCTATCGTGGCAGAGGGTTTGGAAAAAAATTATTACAGGCTCTTGAAGATCATTTTAAAGGACAAGGATTTAATAACATCAATCTTGTGACCAGTGCTTTTCAAGCACCAGAGTTTTATAAAAAATGCGGGTTCACAGCCGAATTTACCCGAATAAATAAAATTAATCCCCAGCTTTCAAAAACATTCTTTGTGAAATTTTTTGAAGAAGAAAACCAAACTCAAGGTTTACTTAAGTATTCAGAGTAATAATTATGAATAGCAACAATGATGATTTTAAAATTGAAACCCAAAGATTAGTACTTCGTCCATTTAACTTTGAAGATTTAGATGCTTTTTCTTTAATATGCTCAGATCCGAAGGTAATGCGCTTTATTGGAGATGGACAACCTCTTGATAAAGAGACCGTTAGAGCGCGAATGGAATCCTGGATAACTTCATATGAAGAGCAAGGATTCGGATTGTTAGCTCTCACCTTAAAAAAAACGGCAAACTTTTAGGATTTTGTGGCTTAATGCCGCAAGTAGTTGATGACGAGTCCTATATCGAACTTGGCTATAGACTTGATAGTGCTTTTTGGGGGCAAGGAATTGCAAGTGAGGCTGCCAAAGGTGTAAGAGACTTCGCATTCAAACAGTTAAAGCTAACTCATCTTATTTCTATCATCCACGTGGATAATTTAGCTTCAAAAAAAGTAGCACAAAATATTGGAATGAATCATTTGAAACGGACTCATTTTAAGGGTGTTTTAGTCGATGTTTATTTTATGAAACCTAATATTTTTTTGGATAAAAAATGATAACAATTGATCTCCTTAAAAATCACCAAGACTCAATTCCTAGACTTGCCACAATTTGGCATGAAGTCCTTGGTAGAATATGGGTACCTGATGTTCCTATTGAACGAGTCATTCAAAAATATGATTCCCATTTAAATGACTCTCAATTACCTATAACTTTTGTGGCAACAGATGGTGAGAAGCCAGTAGGCATGTGTAGTTTAAGAGAAAATGATGGAATACGACCAGACCTAACACCTTGGCTAGGATCACTTGTTGTATCACCGGCCTATCAAAAGCAAGGGATAGCCCCATCGCTTATTGAGGCAACCCAACAAAAGGCAAATGATTTGGGTTTTAAAAAAATTTATCTGTTCGCCTTTGATCCCACCATTCCTGATTATTATTCTCGTCTTGGATGGAGCGTAATAGGAATTGATGTGTTTAAAGGACACACTGTGACCGTAATGGAATTTCACTTATGACAAAATCCTTGGATACCTATTTAGATTTATGCACCCAAGTGTATGATTTGAGTAAACCACCCTCTCCTGGAGTTAATGTGTGAAAAATTATCCGATAGAGTCGATTTGCTCTTACTTTAAACTAGGCACGCCCATAAAGCCTCCAACAAGAATTTATGGAGGACTACTCAACATAATGTGGCGCGTAGAGACTGATAAAAATATTTATGCAGTAAAACAGTTATCCAGGGATATCAATCTGTCTGATAATCACATTATTGAAAATTATAACCTTACCGAGCATATTGCTTCTCAATTTATTCAAAAGGGTATCCCTGCTGTTTGCGCCATGGAACAAGCAGGTAGCTATTTATTTATAATCGATGACGTAGGATTTTTGGTTTATCCGTGGGTTGTTGCCAAAGCACAGCATAAAGACACTGTATCGGAATCTCAGGCCCTGCAAATTGCAGTGATTCTAGCTCGTTTGCATGAGATTAATCTACAAGTTCCAGAGATTTTAGAGCCCGAATATGATATTCATACAAACGATAATCTTATTGCCTTAACTCAAAGAGCCGAAGAATACCGTAGCTCATTCTCCATGCTTTTAAATAAGCATCTTGCAGATTTACTCAGTGCAAATACTGCTTACCATCAGGCGGTTCCAGTTCTTAAAAAACATAGTGTTGTAAGTCATGGTGATTTGGACCAAAAAAATGTTTTATGGGATAAGGCTAATAATCCAATTCTCATCGATTGGGAATCTGCTCGCAAATTGAATCCAACGTATGAAATCATCAATGGCAGTTTAGATTGGAGTGGGATCACAACACAGTTTAATCCTGAGTTGTTCAATAAAATGATTCAGGCATACAAAAACGCTGGTGGTATTATTAACAAATCAGATTTTGAAGCATCATTCTATGGGGTTTTAGGAAATTGGATAAATTGGTTCGCTTATAACATAAAGCGTTCTTGCAACCCACTAGACTCTGAACAGCGTTTAATGGGAATAGGACAAGTGACCCAGGTTATACCTACAATATTGCGTATAAACGACTTAATTAAAAAGCAAGTATGATTGAGGTAAACCTTAAAAAATGACTTATCAATTATCCTTTGAGAACAACCCAAATCAAGAAGACATCCAAGTTCTTGGCAATGCTATTATGAAACAAGCTACCCAGAAGAAGGGGTTTAATCCTTTGGATTTCTTTGCTTTCTTTATCCGTGATGCAGACAATACCATCGTGGGTGGCTGTAATGGGAGTGCACTTTATGGATGTCTTTATATCGATCAGCTTTGGGTAAGTGATTTGCTACGTAAACAAGGTTGGGGAGCAGCACTTATAAAAGCAGCTCTACAATATGGTAAAGAAAACGGCTGTACTTTTGCCACCGTAAATACCTTTGATTGGGAAGCTTTAGGTTTTTATCAAAAAACAGGCTTTAAGATTGAGTTTGAAAGGCATGGATTCCTCAAAGATTCAGTATTTTATTTTTTACGCAAGAATTTCTGATCTTCATATCAATCTTCACCTGGAAATTTTGGTTTAAGTGTAGTTTGAAAGGGAGAAATCAAACTATCGTCTTTTTTTTCATCCTCCCGGTTTGCAGTATTATCAGGGGTTTTATGTGGCATTTTTGCTCTAAATTCGCTCATTCTTTCACGTGCTGCTAATAATTCTTCGGCTTTTACAGCAATACGTGGCGTTTGCACTACTGACTCTACTTTAGAATATTGAGCAATAAGTGAGTTTATGTGCTTAACAACAACATTGAGTGCATTTTCTTCTTTTGGAATTTCAATGTCTGGTTGTACACCTGATTTAGAGCCATCTTCCCAGTTTGTTCCAGAAATAGGATTAATGGATGTAGCATAAGGGACACGTAAAACAAACGAATCATTTATTTCACCAGAGTTTGCATCTAGTAAAGGAAAAGAGCACTCTGGATGGGCGCCACCTTTAGTAGATTGTCCCATAACAGTGAACCGTTTTTCTTTTAATGTTGTATTAAACTGTTGCAAATCATAGGCCGTTTCTTCGCGCCCAGAAAAGGTATTTGGACCTACAAGCAAAACAACGGGTTTATCAAGTAATTTACAAGGCGTCCTTATAGCCTCATAGGGCTTTTGTTCACCAGTTACATGATCATGTACTGTATTAATTGGCGTACCATCCGGCATGAAAAAGCTAACTACATTTTGAACCATCTCTGGTGAACCACCGTATGGCGTAACACTTAAATCAAGAATAATACCTTCCTTTTCTCGCAGTCCTTCCATAACCGCATGAAGCCTTTTTATGGCATTAGGTCCCATTCTGTATCTGTCCTCACTCTCGGTAGCACCTAATTGAGGATCAATAAGATGACTTATATTTACGTAACCAATATTATCGGGGATATTTCCGCTTGCACCTTGATAATCAATGAATCCATAATTCCTAGTGGCTGGATTGTCTTGTTCATATTTATTCCATTTCTCAACTTCTTCTTTTGGAGGCCCGCCACTAAAATCAAATTGGGCTGAGTGCTGCCCTGTTTTTACTTTTTTTCCATCTGTCATTTCTTTGATAAATGCAGGGTTGTATTCCAACTCTAAATGAGGGTCGAAACCATGAAGGACTTCATTAATTTGAACGACAAAAACACCATAATCTTCTAACGTAGATAGTGATCTTTCAGTTCCTGACGCTAAAGTCGTTTCGTTAATTTCTTTGCATTTACTGATAAGGGTATTTGCCAAACTGGCCTTCATTGCCTCAAACTTCTCTGGAAGACAATAATAATCGTGCATCGTGCTGAGTAGCTGATCAATTAAATTAAATTGCCACTTTGGTAAACCATTGAGATGACACCTTACATAAATATCAATTCGAGCAGTATCCCAGTCCTCTTTTGCTTTCCATCCAGGCTCAACATCTCTCGAAACACCAAATTTTTGAAAAAACCAATTAAAGGCATGTTCTAATTTCACTTCTGGACCCACAATTAATTCAGCAAGAACATGTCCATATCCGTGGGGAGACTTATTAAGCTCCGCGTTACCATTAGTAAGTAAAACAACAGAAGATTTGGTTTCCATATCCATTGCAACCCACCCGCGCCACTGGTTCATGTCACCACTATGGAACGCTGTTGTGACCTTACCCTGCTCATCTAATTGCAATCCAAAACCTAATCCCCATGCGAGGTGTTGTCTGTCTTTATCTGATACCTTCAAATCTTTAGCCCATTGATCTGACATCAAGGATATTTGAGGCTTAAAAGCTTCATGCAATGTTTCATTTTTATGAGTATGCTCTGTAATAGAAGTTACCTCGGCAAGTTGCTTATCTGATAGATTATTAATTGGTTTGTCTTCAGTTACTTCAGCGAATCCATCCTGTAGTTCCTCTAATTTGGACTGTTCTAATGTGATCTGGTGCAGAGTATTATCTAACTTATTGTAGTAAAAAAAGCCCGTTTCAGTAAGAATATATCGTGAGGTTATTGAGTCTTTTTGATTTTCATTTGTCGGATTTTCAGACATTTTTATCAGACCACATACTTGCATCCAGGCTGAGGTTAAACGAGCATAATCACTTGGCGTAGTATGTAGGGTATTCGCTGCATGGGATTTATCCTCTGTACTTCCGGGAGCTACAAAGCTGCTATGTGCCATATTCAAAGGTTGAAAAATCTCTGCCTTGGCAAGCTTTTCAAGTGACATGTTTTGATCTTTTTCGATGGCCTTTTGCAAATAATATAAGGCCGTATTCCCATAAGAATAGGCTGTTCCTGGTGGAAACTCCAATCTTGGTGCGCCATTAATAGGTATGCCTGAACTGTGAGATAAAACCATACGAGGAGTTATTTTATTTGCTTCTTCAATAAAATCTTTACTAACTTCCTTACCTAAATTATTTTTATAGAAGTCTTGTATTGGTAGAATTTCTGAAATTGGGGTGTCTAAAGTAAATGGCTTGGTAAATTTTTTATCAGATATCATTTTAAGTACTAAATAGGAAAACACAGCCTTACTAAGGGACGCAGCTCCAAATTTTGTATTTGGCTCTACTTTGGCTCCTGGAGTTTCAAAGTATACATCGGTTTTTCCTATTACCTCGGGTCTTATAGGCTCTCCTGGTTTAAAATATGCAATAGATGCACCCGGAATTCCTCCTTTAATCATTCTCTCGTCAATTTCTTCTTTATTTTTCATAGTGATTTTATTCGCTAGGTGCCATTAGCTTATTATATAATATTTTGGTGAGACTGATTTTGAACAACCCCACTTGTTACACTTTATTTACGATATAATTTGTCAAATTCTATAAAGAACCATAGAGGCATACAGAATGAGCACAGTTAATATATTGATTGATAATAGTCCTAGTGATGAAAACAATGCTCGCTTAAGAAACGGAATATTAGATTTTAATGCTAAATACCTCCATGAAAAAGCCAGTCCATTTAGTGTTTTCGCTCAAAATAATAAAAATGAGATCATAGGTGGTGCTAGTATTTGGGAACATAGTGATGCATTTTACATTGACATATTATGGGTTGAGGAGAATTACAGAGAACAAGGGGTAGGCTCTCGATTACTCAATGAACTATTTAATCAAGCAACCATTAAAAATGTAAAAAAAATCTTTGTTGATACCTATGAGTTCCAAGCGGTTGATTTTTATAAAAAACAAGGTTTTTTTGTAATTGGACGACTTGAAGACTATTTATTAGGGCATGACAGAATTTATTTAAGAAAAAACTTAGATTAATTAAAAAAATTATTTCTCTGAAATTCAGTAATAAGATTAATCAAATTAACTACTCTATAATTAGATAAAATTCAATTTGATTGTGGGATCAGGATTTAATTATGCAAAGTAAACTAGAAACACTAATTGAACAAGCCAAGATTCCAGGTATATCAATTGCTACTGCCTCTCCGGGCGGAAAAATTGCCACACATACAGCAGGAGTAATTAATAATAATACACCCCAGCAACCCGTAACTGAAACCACCATTTTTGAAGCCGCATCGCTAAGCAAGCCTGTATTTGCCTATATAGTTTTAAAAATGGCTGAGCGCGGTGAACTTGATTTAGATATACCATTATATGATCAAATAGGTGATTTTGGCCCTCCTGAAAAAAAAATTCGCAACCATGACAATTACAAAAAATTAACTGCAGGTATGATTTTGTCCCATCAAGCGGGTTTACCTAATGAATTTGAACGGAGTAAACCTGAGACCTTTGATTTTGTTACAGAAGTGGGTAAGCAATTTAATTATTCCGGGGAAGCCTATTGTTTTTTGCAAGAGGTTGTAGAAAAAATTGCTAACTCGAAATCGACTGGACAGCTCATAACCCTTGAAGATCTTGCATAAAAAGAATTTAAAAATCTTGATATGATCAACAGTAGCTTTTTACCTTTAAAGGACCGAATTCAAGCAACAGGACATCACCCAGATGGAAAAATTGATACTAACCAACATTTCTATGGTATCCACCCTGCGGCATCGTTACATACTACTGCAAAAGATTATTGCAAGTTTTTGACGGCCTGTGCAACTGATAGCTTTATCAGAGAAAAGATGTTTGCACCTGCAGTCCCAGAGTTCTCACAAAAAGATACCAAAGCAATAGATGCAAAAGTTCCTGTTACCGTTTTGAAGCAAATCAATTGGGGCTTAGGCATTGGACTGCAGCACAACAAAGATGGAAGTTTTACTGCTTTTCATTGGGGCGATAATCAAACCTGTCGAAATTTTACTGCCGTCAACCTTTCAACAAATCAATCTATTACCTGCCTTACAAATAGCGCTAATGGCCCAGCTATTTTTCAAAAAATAGCCGAACCCATTGTTGGAGATCTTAGTGCTACATGCCAATGGCTTTACTCTAGAGAAGGATTTAAATTTGACGTAGATGTGAAATCAAATCCCGCGGCCAATTATAGGGCTGCTGTAACAGAAATAAAACTAAGTGATCCTGATACTACAGAACAAATCAGCGAGAAAGTGACTAAATATAATCCGTTGAAAACCATACCTAATCCAGATAATCAGTAACACTCACTGAGAAGTCTCCAATAATGCCAAGAGAATTCCATCACATCAGCCCCTTGTCTCAAATTAATTTCATTCACCAATAAACAGAAAGAACCAGTCATACAACCTTAAAGCATTAGCATCCTCAAGATAGCTAAATCCACTTACAACCTGACTTAGCAACAACGGACTCACATCCAAGATTTCTGCAAGGGCTTTCAAATCATAATTACCGTGTGTCAGAATAAATTCAATTAAATATTTTTGCGCTTCTTTTCTACGCTCAAAATGTACACCAACTTCTGATGCCCAAACTTCGGCTAAACATCCCATGTTACAATCTCCCCTTTATTCCAACAACTGGGGCTTATTCACTACCCCTGAAAGCAGTAAAACATACTGCAGTAGGTAAAAAAATTAGTTTTTTTACCTAGAGAATGTTGGGGATAAAATGCAGAATTGTATTACTAATAGTCAATATAAACTTTTAGTCCAGGGCGCACTTTAAACAGTAATTGTTTCAATTATTGTGCTTTCTGGTGCTTTTGTATTATCAATGAGATTACGAATTTTTCCAGCAATTAAATACAAAAATACTGCGGCTACCAATGCCCAGACCCCCAACTGATTGAATACATGCAAATAATCAGCATTCGTCGATAAAGGATCAATAGAATCTGTTTTCATCATTGCGTTAGAAAAATAAGTTGATAACGAAGCGGAAACCCCAGATACCATCATCCAGGTACCCATTAAAATTCCTTGTAATTTGGGAGGGGCAATTTGTCCTATCATTGCATACCCTACTGGACCAATAAGTAACTCAGCAATAGATTGAGCCACTAAATGCAATATCACCCAATTAACACTACTAAAACCATGACTATCAGACAACATCACACCACAAGCCAATAAAAAGAAAGAAAGTGCCAGAAATATAAAGGCCCATACAAAGTGCATGGTAACAGAGAAATTAAAGCCTTTTGATTGTAATTTGTTAATTACTATTGCAGTAATTGGTGCACCCACGATGATAATTATGGCATTGATATTTAAAATCCATTGAGTTGCCAATTCATAATTTAAAATATGCTTATCAACATTATTTTTAATAAAGATGGTTATACCCATGGGACCGGTGTAATAAATCATCCAGAAGATTATAGAAGTTACCGTCAGGATTAAATAAGCTTTAATTTTTTGTTTATCTGCCTTAAGCGGTTGCTTCTGTCTTAAAAAAACAATAACAAAGAACATGATAATACTTACCACCAACACCATTCCGTTACTAAAATCCGCTGAGTTAAAACAGACCATCAGGAAAGGGACAAGTAGAACGGTGCCAGTTATACCTAACAAATGCTTCAGTCTCCGGCTACTACGATCTTTCAATTCCATCAAAGGTGTATTTTTATCAGCAAGATCAGCCCAACTAAAAGCCATTAAAAGTAACGTAATAATATTGATAAAGAGGCTTGCGTAAAATATTTGTTGGTATTGATTAGAATAATCATAAAACCCACTAATAATAAAACCTGCAAAAAACCCAACATTCATTGCTGAATAGCTCATAAAAAAGGCTTTATCCCGTCTATTATCATCTGGATCAAAGCGCTGGGTTAAAATAGTGTTATAACAAGTGGTATTGAGTCCACATCCCACTAAAAACAAACTTAAACCCAAATAAAGAGTTGATGCTTGGGAAAAAATCAAAAACAAAATGCCGAAGCTTTGTATGATGGTAGTAATAAAAAATAAGGCACGGTTGCTAAGATAGCGCCCTCCCATTAATCCGCCTACCAAATGCAATACGAAATTAAAGGCCAGAAATAGGCCAACGATACTGTTTGAAACCGTATTGGATAAACCAAGCTGTTTCGTGATATAGAGCGATAGGGACGAATAGAGAATAGCGTATGAAAATGTTGAAAAAGCTTGTATGAAATATAGCGGGGTTACTCCTTTCGGCATTCGTTGCAATGATTTAATCATTTTTTCTCCCTGGATTCCTTTTGGTGGGTGACTCTACCATTAAAATTGGCTAGTATTAAGTCTTTTCAGCATTTATCTATTTTTATAAATTGCAATAATTGTAAGTGCATTGATTTATAAGGTGTTTAGGAATGAACAGTATTCAAAAAGTTTCATGGGAAGAAATCAAGCACAAAGTAAAAACAATTAACCCCTCTATATACCAAGTAATTGAGCAAATTACTCCTGATGATGGCATCCCATTTTTTCTTGCCAAATATGAGTTCGGTGAACATTTTGGTATCAAAAATCATGCTTACTTACCAACTGCTTCGGGCAAATTAGAAAAAATTGATAGCAAGCATACTGACAATGATCTTTTTAAGCACTTAGGCTATGGTAAAAATAGCTTACCTTTAGGCATGATCCTGGATAAATACTGTGAATGGCATTACTTTGGAGAGAATGAGCGTATATTTCCTGACTGTGTGCAAGGACCAGGCGCTATTTTCAATATGCAAGTTGTTTTTGATGAAGACAAAACTATTGATAACAACGTCTTATCGGTATCTGCCGGTGCATTATCATCATTCCTGTTACCTAATATTGGCTGCCAAAGAAAGCACGTAAGAATTCAAAAACATTTTAACGTATCTGTTTCCGCACCTAAATCACCTTATGAGCACTACCAGATATTCAAAGAAATTCTGCAGGATAAGAATACTCAACCGAATTGGTATAGCGAAATTCTTTATTTTTCAGAGCAGTTTATTAAGGAAGTCCAAAACAATGATAAATGGCTTAAGTTAAAGCTCTATTTTTCAGAGTCATTGAGAAAAAAAATCACCCAACATACTTATGATGCTTCTTGTAACGATCTGTTTTTAAGTGCAAAAAAAGTTAATCGGTTTAGACCCACCCCTTTTATTATGGATACAGCGAAGTATATCTTTAATATTTGTATGGGATCAGGCATCGGAGTTAAACCGGCTATTGATGACCAGTATTTCCCAGTTCAAGCTATCCAAAAAATTTATAATCAATGTTATGGCCTTGAATATACACCTACACTAATGGTCCCTTCTTCTTTGAGTGAAAAAAATGACAGCGTTTATTATCCATTACAATGCCCTTTTGCCAAAATAAATACTTTTAAAACAAACCAAAGTAACAGCACATTAACTGAGCTGGAAACCCTGAAAAATGTTTTACTTGCCTATCAAGAAGAATTTACAGAAGAGAATGGTGATGCCTTTGGCAGCTCCCTTTATCATGTGAGCATGGAAACCGAATTTTCATTTTACCATTACAAATCCACAGGAAAACAAACCATAAAAAATCCATTAGAACTTTTAGAGTCTGATAAACGGTTTGCTTTCTCACATTGTAATGACGTCACCAGCTTTTCCAGTGATGCCAAATTATTTAGAGGATGTGTGCGACTTGTTAGATAGCTTAAAATTCTGAGCATCTATTTCCAAAAGATCCAGATATTTTTGACTAACACCTTGCTTTGTTATAGGGGGTATATATAGAGTTGAAACTGCGGTAACCACGGCTTGTTTTAATTCTCGCAGTTTAATCCATTCAATTCTTGGTTTTTGCGTAGGCAGAATGGCTGCTTCATAAATACATACCAACTGTTCATCAAGATAATAAGTTCGTAGGTAATCACAAAGAATATTTAGTTTTTGAGTTTGCTTTGTGTCATGCATGCCCAGATTGGAAATTTGCCAAAGAATGATGTGTGCATATACATCTATTCGTCTTTCATAAATTAGCAACTCTGTTGCATCAATTGCAAAACAACCTTGATCGCCAGGATCAACTTGTAAATCTGAAAAGAGACAATCCATAGAGGATACTGCTGGCAATATTACCGCATTCCCATTCTCAGCCCGGATTTTTTTTACCGCACTCAAGGCAGATTCAGCAAAAACCGTAGGATGCCCATAAAAAACCACACAAAGGTTTTTAACCCGTAGATATTCGCTAATTATATGGGTGGTGATATTGTGATAAGCATCAACTCGTTTATCACAATTAAAATAAATAGACTCTAAGGACTGAGCTTCTTTAGCCTCACGACCAATCCATTCTTTCAGGCTGTCTTCATTAACTAAATATAAAACCTTATCTGCTTTTTGAATAACTCGTTTAGTCTCTTCTGTCAAATGAGCGATCGACTTTATTCCAGATCCTACAACAATAAGTGTGTGCATTAATTATTTTATATTTACAATTTTATTGGCATTGGGCTGATGAGATTGATTTAACGAAAGTGATAGATTGGCATCTGCTTTTTGCAGATCAGAACACTTTTCTGAGTGCTCACCATCATTAAAATACTCATTACCTACCGATTTTTCTACTGCATCTAGTAAATTCATCCCTATTTCCTCTGTAATATTACTCCTATGGCCAATTGTATAAACAAAAAGATCAAAGGTATAGCGTCTTTTGAAAATTCAATTTTCTTAGCTTAAAAAACAATTGTTGAAAACATATTGCATGGGGCTACTCGTTATGATTAAATAAATGCACGAATCGAGCATTTTGATAAACGGAAATATAAGAAGATCAGGCTAGGAGTTAATTATGCTGCAGACCGAATTCAAACAACAAATTTTATTTATGGGTGATATCGAACAAATCATCGGAGTCAATCGAATTACTCTTCGACGATGGTGGTTAACTGGTAAATTCCCTAAACCGATTAAATTAAACGGTTCACTTTTATCCTGGCACTTTGAAGTGATCCAGCAATGGATCAATCAACATATGAACATCACTAATGAATTGAACTCTCCAGCTCAATAGTCCCGCAATCTAGATCTTTTAAAAACAGGCAATCGTCTGTTTTTTTTCGCATTAAAGATTTAAGGTATGTCCATCTTTCAAATAATGAGAACTCTGGTATGTGTATGAGATAGCGATCTTTTATAATCTTGAACTATATTCTATATATCAATTCAAAAAGAGATATTAATGTCTGATAGCCTAGATTATAAAAACCTTATTGAGTTAAAACCTGCTATAGAAAAATCCTTAATGGAATCTACTGTTAATAATAACAATTCTTTAGATATAGAAATTTTAAGTGGGCTGAATGAGATAGAATCCTGTCTCAAACCCAATAATCGAATACGTCTTGAAAATATGATTTCAGATAATCCTGTTAGAGATTTTATTTTTCCCGAAATATATTATCAACTCCGGGCTGAATTACCATACATAGAAAATAAAGAAAATGTACCACTTACATCAATTGAAATTTTTTCGGATACTAATTCTTTAGCCGATGAACTGATAACTAAAATAAACAAACCTACAGCTAAATATAAAGTATTTTTTAACTTAGGGGATGTAGGTAGATATTTATCTCCTTTTGTAAATAAAGGTATAGCGATTTCAGATAATATCGATATTATCTGTTTAACAGACGAACAAATAAATAATGAATATAAAGCTCCCCATTCAAAATCAAATAATAAATATTTTGAAAAAGATTTTCAATTACAACCAAATGTTGCATATTTACAAATTTGTTATGATGGATATCTTTCTTACTTTGGCGGACCAACAAAACAAAAACTTTATGATCTTTTTAAAGAAATATTAGTTATTTTAAATTCATATTGCATTGTTTCGGTAAGCGCAAGACAAAATAATGATAATAATCAATTTATAGCATTCAAAGAGAAGTCTAAGGACAACTATATTTTTCACGATTACTTTTACATTGAAAGTATTTCTCATACACCTATTCCACGTATAGAGATACATAGCGTCTTTAAAGGTTGGGATAAAAATTATCAAGATGACTATCTTCATTCAGTGTGTAAGCTTTTCCCCGTGTATTTTAATTTAAAAGATAAAGTTAAATGTGCGGCTAGATGGTTGATGAATAGTTATCTTATTGAAAACCAATTACTTCAATATATTTTAGCAATTACCGCCATTGAAACTTTGCTAGGGGATCAAAATACTGGAGGAGTTGGAATCAAAAATTTAATTGCAAATCGATTAGCGTATGCAATTGGAACATCAGATTTTGAAAGATCGGAAATCATAAGCTCATTTGTTGATATATATAAAACTCGTTGTAAAATTGTTCACGACGGTTGTGAGAAACTTACTGAAGATGAAATTAAGAACTTAGATAGATTAAGATACTACATTCATTGTTACATTCAGTATGAAATAAAATTACATATACTATAAACAAAAGAAGGGGTGGATCTTTTTTCTAGCGCGGTTTGCTACATGAAGAAATTAGAATTGGGAAATATAGAACTCGTGTTAGGGTGCTGTGTTGTTAATGGTGAGGTCCCCCGTAATTGGGAAAGACCCGTTCTTTTTTTCTAAGTACCCTGTAAAGTACCCATTAAAATCTTTAGAGGAAGGGGATAAAATCTTAAAACCCTTACTGGGATTGGTCGGGACGGAAGGATTTGAACCTTCGACCACTAGCACCCCATGCTAGTACGCTACCAGGCTGCGCTACGCCCCGAACTTGGTAGCGAATCATAGCGGAATCTGGGGAAAATAACAAGGGTTTATGGTGTTACCCTGGTTTGAAACTGGGTGTGTTTCGTGCTTCTAATTGCTTTTCAAGTTCATCGTCTGTGCCGCTTACCCCTGTTGCTTCATAGCCTGGAACGCCGTCGCCAAGTAGATTAACTTGATCTCCGCCAATAAATTGATTTTGATTTAAATCGTTATCTGTTCCTGCTAGTTGTAATGCGTTTTTTACAGATTCAGGACTTAAGATGTCTGGGCTTAAAACGTCTTCTGGAGAGGTAAGGGTATCCGGCTCTTTCTCTAAATTGGTCATGTTGCTACTCTTATAGGAATTAATTCATGTATTAAGTTTAGCAGTTATTTGAAAATCGTTCGGTAGAACTATTTCTAACTATTAGGCGATGTTTGAAACTCCCGCATCAGCGGGAATTTCAATTCTATTCGATTAGCTCAGGAGCAATTTACAGGGCGTTTTTAATTTTTTGTGCTTCAAATTTTGTATGTGCTATTTGAATGTAGCGATTGCAACTGTTTAGTTCAGCATATTGTAAGGAGTAAATGGCGTGGTTTAACTCTTTTTTGGCTGTTGCATTCGCGTATTCAAGGATTAAATACCCTGCTTTTTCAAGGAAAACTGACGCGGTATTCAATTTTTCAATACAAGTCCTCTTGGCCTGACTAGAAACCAAAGCAGCAACAGTTTTTGATAAATCCTGGCATTGTTGTGCTAAAGAATCCATGTTAGAAATTGTATTTGCATTAAGACTAAAAGACAGTAGAGCTAAACTTAAGACTAAGACTTTTTTTAAACTCACATTATTCATATACACTCCTGTTCGTGAAATATCCGTTATGAAAATTAAAGTTTCCTTTAATTACGAAATGAATAGTGAATCTAGAGTTCAATCTTCCTTATTGCATCGAGGACCCTACACTTAATTCCAGGAGAAACATAAGCATCCCGATGGCCCCTGTTTCAGTTGGTAACAGGGACTCAATTTGCAAGAAATACTTTTTAGATCTACTATGATAACCGCTTGATAAAATACGGTAAATCTTTAGCTAAAAGCATTAATTCCAGTGATATGTCTCCCTAATACTAGGGTATGAACGTTGTCAGTACCTTCATATGTAAAGACAGACTCCAAATTAAGCATATGTCTGATGACATGATACTCGAGACTTATTCCATTCCCACCCATTAGATTCCTACATTTTCGAGCAATTTTCAATGCCTCACGACATGCGTTGCCCTTCGCTAAGGAAATCATCGTGGGTGTTTCTCTCTTCTGATCTTTCAATCGCCCAATTTGCAGGTTAATGCATTGGGCTTTAATAATTTCGGTGTACATGTCAGCTAAATCTTTTTGGATCAACTGGAAAGAAGCCAATGGTTTATCAAATTGTTTGCGTTCTGACACATAATCGCGAGCTCTATCATAGCAATCCATAGCAGCACCGATAGCTCCCCAAGCAATCCCATAACGCGCTTGGCTTAAACAACTTAAAGGAGCACCTAAGCCTTTATCGCTTCCAGGAAGAAGATTTTCATCCGGGACAAATACGTTATCAAATACTAACTCTCCAGTAATGGAAGCTCGTAAAGACATTTTTAATTTAATTTCAGGACGACTCATCCCTTTAGATTGTGTATCAACAATAAAACCACGGATCCCCAGCTCTGTTTTGGCCCAAACAATAGCAATATCAGCAATAGGTGCGTTAGTAATCCACATTTTTGCACCATTTAATATCCAGCCGCCATCTACTTTTTTAGCATAAGTTCTCATCGATGCAGGATCAGAACCGGAGTCGGGCTCTGTTAGACCAAAACAACCAATAATTTCACCGCTAGCCATAGCCGGTAAAAAACGCATTTTTTGCTCTTCATTTCCATAACGAAATATAGGGTACATGCATAACGAGCTTTGTACCGAAACAAAACTACGCAAGCCGCTATCGCCTCGTTCCAACTCCTGACAGACAAGGCCATAGGCCACATAAGACGCTTCTGCACCGCCATATTGGGTCGGTAAGGTTAATCCTAACAAACCTAAATCAGCACATTTTTGGATTAGTTCACGAGGGAAATGAGCATGCTCAAAGGCTTCTGTCATTAGGGGTACTACATCATTACTCACAAAACGCGCTACGCTGTCTCGTATCATGCGCTCGTCGTCTTGTAATTGCTCATCAAGAAATAACAAATCATCCACTTTCCATCTCCCTTTTATCTGACTGTTGAGTCTGTCTACAATTCACTAAATGGCTTCTACGTACCAAGATATTCGAATGTCGCAGCACGACAAAACGTGGAACCTTATGGCATTTCGGCTAAGATAGTAGAATTGTGAACAGCTGCTAATGCGATTACCGCTTCTATTATACTTTCCTGGCTAGGTAATAAATATTGCCAAGCAGTACCTAATGGAATAAAACAATCTTTACCCGTAATTCTTCTCACTTTTAAAGTAGCTGGGGCTTCTTCCATTAAGAGGGCCATCAATCCTTCACTAATAGAACCACTCTGCCTGCCTTCATCAACAATTAAAACGCGCTTTGCTGTGGCTACTTCTTTTAAAATATCCTCTTTGGGCAAAGGACTGAGCCAACGCAAGTCGACAATTTTCACATTGATACCATGCCGTTCTTTCAAGACTTTTGCTGCTTGGCGTGATAAATAGTATCCATTGGCATAAGTTAAAATTACCGTGTCACCCTCACCAAAAACACCAACGCTCCCCCAAGGAATAACTTCTTGCGGCTCGGGATAATCAAAGAGCCAGCCATTATCACCTGGGGCGTGTAAGTCTTTAGTCATATATAAAGCTATAGGCTCTAAGAACACTACCACTCGCCCTTCCGTGTACGCTAAATGCATGCAAGTACGTAGCATTTTTGCAGCATCAGGCCCATTGGAGGGACAAGCAACGATCACTCCGGGTAAATCGCGTAATACCGCAAAAGAATTATCATTATGAAAATGTCCACCAAATCCTTTTTGATAAGCTAAGGACGCAATGCGAATGAGCATAGGGTTTTGATATTGTCCACTGGAAAAGAAAGATAAAGTCGACGCTTCTCCACGTAATTGATCTTCTGCATTATGTAAATAGGCCAAGAACTGAATTTCAGGAACAGGGATAAAGCCATTGTGTGCTAATCCAATCGCAGTTCCTAAAATGGTCGTTTCATCAAGTAGGGTATCAAAAACACGGCGTTTGCCAAACCGTACCTGCAGATCGGCGGTAACGCGATACACGCCCCCCTTTTTACCAACATCCTCACCAAAGACCAGCATATTGGGATACTGCATCATTAAATCGGTCAAAGCAAAGTTAATATGTTGGCATAAATTTCTTTTTTGTTTTAATTGACTATAAGCCCCAGCAAACACTTGCGCTCGTTTTGTTTCATCAGGAATAGATAATACTGGCTTTGCCTCAACCTTAGGCAATAAAGAAGCCATTACCTCTTCTGCATTACTCATTCTTGGCTCTCTAATAGCCTCTAATGCTTTCGCTTCAATCAATGCCCTATTGTCTAGATAGAGATCAACCATTGATTGCAAATCCATCCACCCTTCCGTGTAAAGAATCCGAGCAGTATGTAACAATGGATCATGAGATTCTCTAAACTCTATTTCAGCTTGGGTATTGTATTGAGACTCAATGTCAGAACCGGCGTGTCCCAATAAACGCACACACTTCATATGCAAAAGCACAGGTTGCTTTTTAAAACGTGCTAAATATTCGGCTTCCTGCGCTTTAGCATAAACATCGGCAATATTTAAGCCATCACAAGAGATATAATGTAATCCTGGACGTGCGCCGATAGAAGATTCTATCCAGTGATTCGGGGTAGGAACAGAAATACCAATCCCATTATCTTCACAAATAAATACTATAGGTAATGGATAATTTTGCTGGGCAATCCAAGAACACGCATTAAATGTAGTTTGCGCCGAAGCATGATTGGCTGATGCATCACCAAAGGAACAAAGGATAACCGAGTCCGCGGCCAATGTGGATTGAAGATTTAATTCTTTAGCCCGCGTAATAGATACAGCAGCTCCTAATGCCTTGGGTAAATGAGAGGCAATAGTTGATGTCTGCGGCGGAATATAGAGAGGAACGCTACCAAATACCTTGTGACGCCCACCGGAGATAGGATCAGATGCCGCAGCAACCAAGGACAATAAAATGTCTTTTACCCCATCAGCCCCAGTAACTTGCTTGGCCCGTTGCAGATAAAATCCCCCGCTACGATAATGCAAAAAAGCCATATCGGTTGCTCTAAATACCTGACCTAATACCGCATTACCCTCATGACCACTGCTGCCAATGGTATAAAATGACAATCCTTTTTCTTTTAATTGTCTGGCGATCAAATCCAAAAGTCGCGATTTAATTTGCGAATCAAATAAGTCCACAGCAGTTTTTTTATCCAATTCTGCTGTTGTTGGACTCATAGTACTATTAGGTTGAGGAAAATCTGCTTGCAAAACTCGTTTAAGAAACTGTTCATCAACTACGCTGGCTCTATCTAACATCACTACACCCTATTAAAATTGCGCAATGACCAGAAGAACTTTGGGCTATCCTTAAATAAACTAACTTATTAATTTCAATAATAAATTAATAAAATAACGATCCTTCCCAGCTCAAATCCTGGTGTCCTTTCCTGGTGAATTATAAAGCAATTCATCACTCTGCCGATAACAAAGAAGAGAAGTATATACTCATTCAAAATGAACAGGAAGAATCGCCATGGCTGTTGAAATGAATAAATCTCCTAGTGTACGTTTAACGCCAACACAAGAGATCAAACTAGCTAAGCCCGCGACTGAACTTTATGTAGGCCAAATATTAAAAGCAGTAGTCGTTACTCCATTAACGAACAATCAAGTACTTATTAATATTAATGGCCAAAACTTAAATGCCCAATCTTCCCATCATTTTAGCCCTGGAGAAACTTTAGAAGTAAAAGTTGTTGCTAATAAACATAACACTGTTCTTGAGGTACAGCCCAAATCCCTGCCTTTATCAGTGCTACAACAAGCTCTTTTATTAACCTTACCCAAACAAGCTCCGCCGACTAATTTACTTAATATACTCAATCAATTGGCGCAGTTAGAGGATATTCCAGGCTCTATCAGTCAACAAATCAATACCATCTTGGCGAATATCATTCCACTATCTGAAGTCCCACAGCACTTAATGCTGGCGATCAGTCAAAGCGGTTTGTTTTTCGAGTCTCTGCTACTGAACCGGCGAATAGATAAAAACACTCAGCAACTAAAGGCAGATTTCAAAGGACAATGTCTGAAACTTTTAAAAAACTTGCCCTACTACATTAAACCGGATAGTGGGCTAATGCCACATCAAGAATACAAGCTCCTAGAACAAGATCCCTTACCTTTACCTGGAGCCATTCCACAACCCTTACATAACACTCCGTTCATTTGTTTACCGGAACAATCACCTGAAGATCTTTTTTCTATAGTGAAACAACAACTGAATCATGTATTGGCAAGAATTACGGCCAATCAGATTAATCATTTATCCGATAATAAAAATGGATATATGATCATGCTCGATCTACCGATAAAAATCGCGGATCGTGTAGATGTCATTCCATTAATGATCAAACAACATAAAGCAGAACCTATGCAGCAATCTAAATGGAGTCTTTCTTTTGCCTTAAGCTTAGTCCCCATGGGAGATTTGCAAGCCACCGTATCCCTTTTCAACGACCGTGTAGACATTAAAATTAATGCACAACATCCTGAAACGGTAAACACATTGAATGAATACCAACAAGAAATAGGTAAAATGCTCAATGAATTAGGCCTCAACCTGCATCAATGGAAATTGCAGCTAGGATTAGAAAATAACCAAATTGATGTCGCCAATTTACGTTTATTGGATATACGTATATGAAAAAAGAGAAACCGTTAGCTGTTGCCTTACACTACGATGGTAACAATGCTCCGCGGATCGCCGCTAAAGGAGAAGGCGCTCTTGCGAGGAAAATTATTGCAACTGCCAGAGAACACGGTATACCTATAGAGCAAAACGAAGAGCTGACTGCTTTGTTATCTACAGTGAAACTCAACGATGAAATTCCATCAAACCTCTATGTTGCAGTCGCTCAATTATTAGTTTTTCTCTATCATGTAAATGAACAGAAACAGCAAAATCCACAAGATTAACTCTATTCCTAAGTAAGTAGCACTCCCAAACTCGCAACGGTGCTCGAATCTTCATGAGACTTTCGTGTACACCCCCGTTCTGCGCTCCATTTCTCCTCACAATTCATCCTCTGTCGCAAGTTTGGAAAGAGGTCTATTAAAACTATTTAGTCTAGTGAAACAACCCACAACGACTATGTCTCTTATTTGACCTGGAAAATAAGGAATAAATAATCTACACTTTGGTTAAACAAAGAACTCAGGATTTCATGATGAAATGGATAGTACTGATTGGAATTGCCGTATTAGCGTCTGGATGTTGTTGCGTGACTTCCAGCGAAATCGTTCAATACAGACAAGTAACAGTTGCTCCAGTTGTTGAGCCAGTAATATTGGATGTTGATTACCCCGGTCCCTTAGACGTAACAACTACTACTATAGATTATTACTAACTCCCTGTAGTGTACCTAACGCTATTGATTGTTAGCTTTCACAATAGACGTTAGGTATTTATGAAATATTCAATCTCAGTGCAAAAAGAAAGACAAATACAGGAATATGTCCGGTACAGAAATCTAGGGCGCTTAATGTAGCCTTAAGAAAGTCTTAATCGGCTCTTAAGTTTTGCAAGCCTATAATATAAAAAGTAGCGGCTGTGGAAGAGGTAACAGTATGGCAAATGAACTCATGGAAAGACAGGCCAAGGCCCAAGCAACATACATGAATGAGTTAGCACAACTTGCTAAAGCCAAAGCAGAACAAAATGGAAATAATCTAGCATTTGACCCCCAAGGACGCCTATTAGTCCATGTCACTCCAAGTGAAAATGAAATCATCAATATCGTTAGGGAAATCAATAGAGTTTCAAGAAGCAATTTTCCATTAAGCAAAAAAGGACTAGATGCAGCTCTTGGCAAAGAATTAATTCCCACGACACCGACGACCACAGTAAGTCTCGATGTGAATAACAATGATGTTTTGCTCGCCAAATTTAATAAGCAATTAAATGGCGCCTTAAGCAAAGCAGGGGTCGATAAACCTCAAGAAATAATAGCGAAGCTCCAAGAAACTCCCAAAGGGAGCATCATCGCACTACAACAGGAATTTGATTTCCATCTAAACCTTGTTTCGCGTGTTTACTCAAAAGCAGTTCCAGCACTAACTGAAGGTAAAATGATGGCGGTTCATCAAGCCACCATGCTTAAAGTCAATCAATTAGTTATGGATACTTATGCTAAAGCGCTAAAAAGCGCAATGAAAAGAGATGGAACACTTGATGTAGCTAAGTTAAATAAATCGCTTGATAAAGCCCGTAAAGAATTATTGCCTCAAGTCCACACCCTAATGATGCAACAAATTGTCCAACAAACGGGGATCATTTTATCAAAAAAAATGATCGAAGACGTTCAAATAGAACTATCCGAGAGCACTGAAGAGTTAGTCTCGTTAAAGCACATCGCCGAAGGAACTACTGCTACGGCTAATGATGTGTTACATCTTGATCAGGACCTAGGCATAGCCACCTTAATTGCAGGTAGCGACAATACAGCACATGAACGAATTCAAGGCAGTCAATTTGCTCATAGACAACTAATTACCCATGGCTTAAATGGATTAGGAGAAATTGCCGCAAATGAACACACGCGCATGCAAATTCGTACGCCTTCTCCTGTCTTAAAAGAGGGCTTACCCGGCGATAATGCCTACATCAATGATGTTGCAGAAAAATTAAAAACGATTAAAAAGGAATATAATTTAGGAGCCCTATTAACTGAAAGAGAGCGCAAGCCTAAAGCCTTTATCTACAATAGTTACACCGCCATCAATGATGGCCCAGATGATTTTCTTGGCACCATTGGTTTGAACGAAAATCTTCAAACTCAAAGTGCCGGACACATCCTACGGGGAATGCATCGTTATAACGTCAAACAATTACGTGATAAGACTCAAGAACCCGTATTCTGTTTTGTGCAGAATATCTCGGTTAATGGATTCGGAGATTCACTTGGCTATGATACAGGCAATGTATTAAGAGAAGAATCGACTCTAATGAGTGAAATGGCCTTATTACATACTTTATATGATAAAGCTCTTCCTCCAGAACAAGAGCAAATTAGTCAAATATTCCAAAAATATAAAGACTACCTAGAACGTTCTCCCCAACGCGAATCCTATTTTTCTAGCTCCGCCGAAGGACGTGAAGCAAAACAATCAATTCAAGAAATTAAAAAAGCTTGGAAGTCCCAAGTATCTCCCGAATCAGAGTCACTCCTAGACAACGTGCAACTGGGCTTAAAAAATTTAATGGCTCATGATTTACATTTTAATCATGAATACGCCAAACTAACTCAGGTCTTGTCAGTTTATGCTGAAGAAGCTTCTATTGGTGGATGTAAAAGCGGAAATGAGCGAGCGCAAGCAATTAATGGTCGTGTCGCCATATTAGACAGTCTAGCTAATGGCAAACAATCCGCAGGGATGACACTGATTAGTAAAGCTCTTAGTAAATTAGCTCATGGTGGTGAACAGGTTCCTCAAACGGCAAAACAATTAAAAGCGACTCTTGATAGTGAATACAATAAAGTGGGCCTACAAGGTGCGGCTTCTCTAGTCAGTTTAGTAGACCAAGGAGCCTCTGCGAAAGTTTGAAGCTAAAGATGGAGAAGTTGGTATATTGACCTCGAGGAACTACGCAGAAGAACAAAAGTCAGTAATGACCAATCTGCATCAAGAAAAAGCTGGGGCGATGCAAGCTCATAAAAGTTTAACCAAAATGCTAATGAATGCCTGGGAGGGTTTCCCCCCGTCATTTTGGGATAGAATGAAGTCTGGCCCCTTAAAAGTAGCTGGCGGAATATTAGGAGTTATCCTTTTGGTCTTTACCCTCCCTTACCATCTCTATGACAATTGGCAAAGGCAATCTAAAACTCTTGAGGCCAATGTTGCTCTAAAAGCAGAAACTTATGATACAGAAAACCCTGACACTATAATGCACGAGAACGAAGATAGCTCTGAAAAAATACGCAGAGCTTTATCTAATACCTCTCAAGAACAGTCTAATAAACAATCTTCTCTATCTGAAAAGGAACCAAGACACAGCAAAAGTTTAGTTTCTTCATTATTACAATCCATGCAAACTACCGCACCAACGATCCAACAACCCGGTGTTACTCCTACCGCTAATGATAATAATGAGGAACCATCAAGAACGGCTTTAAAGACCAAATAAAGGGAGAAAACGAAGATTCAGAAAAATCCCCGCCGATCGTCTAAAGTAGACAAAACCTATTTTTTCATGATAAACAAAGATACTTCTTGGTTACCGTGTAGATTATGAGAAAAATATCCCTTTTTATTTTTTGCTCCTTTGTCACCATAACTTCCTTTGCCCTACCCCAAGGATTTGTTTATTTGCATGATGTTGCTCCTGATATCATTCAAGACATGCGTTATGCCACGTCTAATAATTTTATTGGCAACTCCATTCCTGGATATAAAAAAGGAGTATGCATAGTCACCCAACAAGCAGCCGAGCAATTAAAAAAAGCACAAAAGGAAATTAAAGCCAAAGGTTATAGTCTTAAAGTGTATGATTGTTACAGGCCGCAACGCGCAGTCAATTACTTTTATCAATGGAGCCAAAAGAGCGCCGATCAACGCCAAAAAGCCGCTTTTTATCCCCGCGAACCCAAAGACCAACTCTTTAAACGAGATTACATTGCCTTATCCTCTGGACATACTCGCGGTAGCACCGTTGATCTGACCTTAGTCAAATTAAATAGTCCTGCTAAAAAACAAAATTCAATACCCTTTACTCGTTGTTATGATATATCGCCAAACTATGCAGACGATGACTCCATTGATATGGGCACTCGTTTTGACTGCCTCGACAGGACTGCTCATATTCATTATGACCATCTCAGCAAAAGCCAAAAAGAGAATCGTCTACTATTGCAACAATTGATGATCAAAAATGGTTTCAAGCCCTATTTGTATGAATGGTGGCATTACACACTAAAAAAAGAACCCTATCCAAATACTTATTTTGATTTTCCAGTTAGTTGATTGATCGTTTTTGGATCATAAAGTATAATCCTGTTCCGTTGAATCAACTAATGTAACTGCCAACTATTTTTATTTATGGAGGATTATTAATGCGCATACCCAAACTGTTGTTACTCTCCTTAGCATTGAGTGCTAACTCATTTGCTCAAGAAGCTAAAGTGATTGGAACAATTGACCATACATTCACCGCTCCAAAAAATAAAGCAATCAGTGCAAAACCAACGATACAACATATCAAATTACTTAAAATAAAATTATCTAAACCGGCTATCGATCTGCTAAAAAACAGGATGACCGTTACAGTCAATAAAACCAACAAAGCATCGCTCATGGCGAGCAATCTTCCTCGTAAAGTAGAGTTAGGCATGGGCAATGTCCCTGTTCTGGATCAAGGCAATTTTGGCTCCTGTGTTACCTTTGCTAACACAGCTGCAGTCAATGCTGCACTCAATCAAGGTGACTACATCAGCCAACTCTGTCAGTTACAATTAGGTACATACCTAGAAAAAAATGGCTATAATCCTAGTGGCTGGAATGGTTCCTACGGTCGACTAGTATTAAATCAAATGGAAACATTTGGCATAGTAAGTAAAGAACAACAAAAAACTGCTGGTTGTGGCGGTTTGACTGAATATCCTGAAACGGAGCAGTCTTTGTCCAATCCAGGAATGACTCCTGAAGAATATCATCAGCTCAGTGAAGATCTCTCTCAAAAGACCATACGTTGGTCCTCTATTCTCGATCTTTTTCAGGCGCTTCTTGATAGAACAGATACCGATAAAACCATTCATGACATTAAAGTAGCATTGAATGAAAATGACCGAGTCACTTTTGGTGTACTCCTTCTAGATTTTGATCTGGGCTTCGCAGGAGCAGTTGGGACACGTAATGCAACTTATGATACCTGGGTACTTACACCTGAAATAGCTCGTGACATTTATTTACGACCATTATTCGGCGGACATGAAATGATCATTACAGGGTACGATGATGATGCTGTTGCCACTGACGAACAAGGAAGACAACACAAAGGTTTATTTACCCTGCGTAATTCCTGGGGAGAAAACGTTGGTGATCATGGAAACTTCTATATGAGTTATGACTATTTTAAAGTACTAGTCAATGAAGCTCATCGTATACGCTATCTGCCTAATGAAGATGAAACCCCACAATCATAATCCTAATTCATGATAAGTTCGACACAGAAGTAAGTCGGGCAGCAACGTGGATAAGACAGTATTTGTAGCCTGGGTGTTGCGCTAGCACTGCGCCCAGGCTTGTATGAAATAAAATCCGAAAGAATATGTTTCTTTTTATGCGAGCAAGCAAAAACGTTCATCTCCATTAAGACAATTAGAAAAAGATATCTCTGACTTTGCAGAAACCCACCCAGTAGTAAAGTGTAAATTTCCCGAGCTTATCCCTCATAAAAAGAATTCTCTATCTATACTTATTTCTATGCTATGCATTTTACGCGCTAACTTTTGCCTAGCAGCATAAAAGGATATCCCCCTCTTTTATGCAGAACTCTCATTATTTTACTGTCTTCACAATCTAGAGAAATCATTGGGTATGTAGTGAGCAGCAGAAAACTAAAGACATCGAACCCAATGTCTTTTTCTAGGCTTAACTACAAGGAGAACTATATGACACGGATTAGTCGATTAGTTGTACTGGGTGATAGCTTATCAGATAGAGGAACTCTTGATAAACGTGAGCTCCTAGGTTTTATTCCTATGGGTTTATTGTCCGGTTTGTATGGCAAATCCCCCAAAGGCCGATTTACCAACGGATATCTTTGGGGAGATTATTACTGCTCTGCTGTAGCAGAAGGATTTGAAATTGAGCATCAGCGCAACAAGCTCAAATTGCAGCATACCGCCGCTGCTAATGCCGATATTAGTGATGAGTTCCTAACTGATATCGCTTTACTCAAACGAAATGAGACAGCATTTAGTCTTAATGATGATAAGCACATTCTATTTAACGGGGAACGATTTGCACGATTCTATTGTGAAGGTGGCCTAACGTCCTATGATTACTCAACAACCATTACTATTGATCCCTCCAAAGAAGTTTCTCGGCTTATCTTATCTACACTAGAAAAAAAACGAAACGCGCTTTTTGCTGATGATAAAAAGTATGCCATTTCTAACGCAGAAAAAGCAGCAACTTTAATTATTGAGTGGTCTGGAGCCAATGACTTAATCACTGTAAACGAAAGACCTACTCACACTGAAGTAGATAATGCTGTTAATGAGCGCATCAAAAATATAGAGTTATCAATCCAAAAAGGTTATAGGAATTTTATTCTATTTAACCTGCCCGATCTCGGATTAACCCCTCGATATCAAGCGAAAAGCCAATGGGAACGAGATAACGCCTCAGAATGTTGTGACTATTTCAATAGAAAGCTTGCTGAACGCTGTGCTGAGCTTAATCAAAAATATAAAGATCTCCATATCCCTATTAATCTTTATATTGACGATATTAATACTGATTTTAAAAAAATATATGACAATCCTGAGCAATATGGATTTGATAAAAGCAAGCAAAAAACCCCATTTACTTCATCTGAACAGTTTGAAAAGGATAAAGAAAATCCAGAATATGAAAAAGATAAACTGTCGCCTGCGGATGGTTATATGTTCTGGGATGATGTTCATCCAACAGAAGACATGCACAACCGATTAGGAGAAATATTTAAAGAAAAGTTCCGCTCTATTTTTGAGTTTAATCCCCCTCAAAAAACGGCTAAATCATGTAAAGAAGATTATGATATTTTATGCAAAAACTCTTTCTTTGCAGAAGAAAAAGCAAAACCCATCCCACGAGTGAAATTACCTGACGACATCACCCAAATTCTTGATGAAATGCATGAGCATGCAAAAGAAATGTGTGAATCAAGTGATGCCATCCGTCAAAAAAAAGGAGATCTATTAAAGCGACTCATCTTTGCTTTCAGGAGTCACAACGGAAATCTAGAAGAAATACATGAGGTCATTTCTACCTTTAAGTTGAATACTCATGCTATGAAAATAATAGGAACACACCAAAATCCTATTTATGATTTTTTTGTTGGCAAAAAAACAACTCGCTCAGAAGATACAATTACTCTCTTAGAAAATACGGTGAGAGCACATTTAGAACCGGCCACTAAACAAATGAGTATCTAATTTTGAGTCTGTAATACGGTAGCGTTGCAACTTGAATGTCAGCCCATAGCCCTTCTTCCATTAAGTTAAGAAGGAATATGACCTCTCTACGTCCCGCGCTTTATGCGCGGGATCCAAACTTTATTAACATCCGCGCTCTGTTTCCCCTCACCGTATTCTCTCTGTATTGGGCTTTCGAATAAATCTAATTATTTGCTAAATCATCCAATGCTCGATCGACTACTCGATACACTATCCAATCATCCAAGGCTACAGCACCAATACTTTTATAAAAATTAATGGCAGCCTCATTCCAATCTAATACTCGCCATTCTAATCTTCCGCAATTTCTATCCTTAGCCAACTTAGCCAAATAAGCTAACATAATTCTTCCTACTCCCTGCCCACGCGCTTCTGGTTTAACATAGAGATCTTCTAAGTAAATTCCTGGCTTACCTAAGAAAGTAGAAAAATTGTGAAAAAATAATGCGAAGCCAACTGCTTTGTCGTCCAAATAGCCGATAATTACTTCTGCATGAGATTGAGCACCAAATAAGGTTTCCTGTAATAGTTCTTCAGTTGCTACGACCTCATGAAACAATCGCTCATATTCTGCTAGTTCTTTAATAAATTGCAAAATTAAAGGAACATCAGAAATCGTGGCACATCTAATTTCAATGCTATGGTTCATATTTAATCCAATTTCTTTATTTTAAAATCTAAAATAGGCATAACCTAGATTAAGATTTTATGTACTATACTATTAATAAATCATCTCTACTTCGTATTTTACGACAGTAGTCTAGATGAGGAAATAAATAACCAATATCCTCAAGATGAGGTTTTTCCTTTAAAAATCATATCTTATAAAATAGTTATTATTAGGAAAAGTCTTTGTAAAAATTAGTAAATACGATAACAGGAAAATAGTTATTATAAATACTAATGGATCAATAGGCCTCTTCAGACACTCTACTGAGAGGTGAATAAAGAATGCAGCTGAACTGTATTAATGTATGATATAAGGAGCAATACAATGCACAATTCAGTCCATTTTCCAATACACGTAGTATTTCTTAATTTTGAACACTCACAAGCTCTTGAAGACAAGGCTCGCAAACATGCTGAAAAATTAGGAACCTATTGCGCACAGATTATGCGTTGTGACATCAGTATTGAAATGCACCGCAATCATAATCAGGGTAACATTTATCATATTCGCATCGATCTTACTGTTCCTAATGCAGAGCTCGTTGTCAATCGTGACCCTGCTGATAATCATGCCCATGAAAATGCTTATGTTGCAATGAGAGATGCATTTAATGCGATAAAAAGACAGCTTAAATGTCATGTAGACAAGCAACGTGGTTCCGTCAAGCATCATAAAACGCCACCAGAAGGACTTATTCGTGAAATTGCACCAATAGCAGACTATGGAATTATTGAAACTATTGATGGCAGAAGACTACGTTTTAACAGTAAAAGCGTCATTGATTATGATTTCAACAAATTAACTGTAGGAGGACGAGTTCGATTTGTTGAAGCAACAAAAAGCAGTGACGGGCCCGCCGCGAGTACTGTTTATATTATCTAATTATTGAAGTAGGTCGGGCAACAAATTGTCCGACAAGGAACTCCTACCAAACTCAAAAATGCTGAATTACCGCAGCATCGACCGCGGTATCCATAAATGGAGCCACGCGAGGATTCGAAATGTCTTAACTTAACGTCAGCTTTGGATAAGAAGCTTATTAGATCGAGTCGCTATCTCGATCCGTTAGCCCTGAGGAGGGCAAGGTAAAATCTGAGTTTCTTATCCGAAATTCACGTTAACTTAATGACCGAGCCCCAAAAAGGCTCCGCATTCAGATTAATTAATCATATAGGTTTTATTACACACATTTTGCGGGACGCGTGCACTTTTCACCCCATAAAACAAGTCTTGCTCTAAAAAATTACATACCTGTTCCACACTTAAATTATCCAGACATTGCGCTAAGTTTTTAGTGTCACAATTAGGAAAAATAGCCTCTAAAGGCCCCAAGGCCTGATATTGTTCTTGCCCCCAGCCGTTTAAGTCCGTCGTGTAATAAGTGGTATAATTTTTAATTGCCATTTGTTGATCTAAAGTAAAAATCTTCATTCCCGGATTATTATGATGATTACGGCTAATGGAAGGAGTCGAATAAACATAGATATTACGCCCGTCTTTTAAATGAATTTTTCTCAACTCATCCATGTGCGTATGGGAACTAAGAAGAGTGATCTGCTCAAAAGAGGAGTGATATTGCTCTAATAGATTGATAAGATTCTGTGTATATTGTTCTTGCCAAAATGGATTTCCGGCATATGAATTACCTGGAGGAATATGCATAGCGATTAATAATTGCTTGGCGTGCGAATTTTGTAATTGTTGCTCTAACCACTTAAATTGAGCTGTAGCATCTCGTTCCTGATTAGGATATTTAGGAGAGAAAATAGTTGGCTTTATCAATTGTGTTGAATTTAAAGCAATTAACATAACGTCCTTATTGCCAGGAACAACATAACTAGAATAATAACCTTCACTATGCATATGGGAATCATCTATCATTAAACCTTCGCAATAAGCACAAGCACCGGTCCAATCTGTTGCCAACGTCAAAGGAGATTTACCATTGGACTCAAATGGCTGATAGTTACCCAACAGAGAATCATTATTTCCTGTAATATAAAACATTGGTTTTTTTCCTTGATTCGCCTCATATAATCCATGAAATACAGTTTTCTCAAACTCTTCTTTCTTTGAGGTAACAAACAATGAATGAGTAGGGAGATCTCCCAGAATAAGAATAAAGTTTACATTTTTGCTTAATTGCTGCAGTTGATTCAAAGTTATTTGCAAAAACTCATCGCCCGTATCATGCCCCTGTTGTGATTTGTTTTCACTACCGTAATGAATATCACTAATGGTTAAAAACTCTTGAGTCGCGAAAGCCGATTGCAAAAAGCATAAGCACAATAAAAGAACTTGCATTATACGAGCCAATTGATTCTCCGTTTTTTAGGTGAGTGTTTACGTAATGACGTCTACTTAAGCTTTTATAGGTAGCCTAGAAGTTCCGCATTAACCTCGGCTCCCGGATTACGACTTCGTCTAATCCAGGCTACACATTATTAAGTAAACGATTACTTTTTTAAGCCTCTTCCAAAACACTACCCTACTGAGTTTATCGAAAAAAAGATAATATAGCATAGAAAAATGTCATTGCGATCATTGGTGAAGCAATTAGGGCGCTATTTTATTATCAGACCGCTAGAATTGCCACATGCCACCATAACTGTCTTTATACCGCTTCGCGGATAATCCAAGAACGTTTTCCTTGAGAATCAGGTGTTGCTGTTTGTACCCAAAGCATCATTGGCTTAGCTGATGGGGTAACCGACAAAACGTTTGAGGATAAAGCAACAGCAAAAGGATATTTAGCCGCTACTGACTGTAAGGCAGACCATACTTTATTAGCATCCGATTGATTATCAGTAACGATTAATTCATTTCCTCTATAAATAACATCCACTGCCTGTCCTTTTAACGCGGCCCTAACTAAGGATTCCAAACGCCGCCATTTAGCCTGATGTGCCCGCTGTACTTCTCCCTGAGTGGGATTACTCTGAAACTTAATACGACTGTGAGGAGCAAATACCCTGGCTAATCGACTGGAGACTGGACTTTGTTGTAAAAAATAAGTACATAAGGCATCGATCAAAGGACGACCAGGCCCGGCCGATTTGCCAGGCACTCGATTGATAAACATCGCAAAAGCTAGAGTATGACCATTTGCTGAATATAAATAACCGGAGAGGCTATTCATACCAGTCATAGTTCCAGTTTTAGCGCGAACGAAGCCTTGTTGCGTGGGAATCTTAAATCGTTTCTGTAAGGTACCGTCACGACCCGATATAGGCAAGGCAGCAATGTACTCATAAGACAAAGGAAAACGTTGATATAAAAACTTTAATAATGAAATGGTTTGCTCAGGCGTTACCAAATTATAACGCGATAAACCTGAACCATCGGTAAAGATCGCTTTTTTAAAATCAATACCTGTTTGTTGTTCTAAAAAGTTTTTGATCACAGGCTGTGCATCATTCCAATTCACAGCAAAACCTTTAAGTTTAGCTGCGGCGTGAAGATACAAACTATCCGCATATAAATTATCTGAAGGCTTTAGCGTATCTGCCATTAATTGAGAAACGGGCTTGGAATACTCTGTAGCAATCAATAAAGAACCCACAGGTGCTTTACCTAATTGCACTTGACCATTAAGTGTAATATTAGCTTTCGCTAACTGATTTTTGATCATCTCCTGGGAAAACACCAACGGGTTTTTAATCGCTAAACGCTGTTGCACTGCCCATTGACCAACAGCAACACAACCGCGTACTGTTAATTTATTTTCATTATCCAAAGTAAAACCAACACCACAACCTTTAGCATTAGCCGCAGTTTTAACTTGATTATTTAAAACAATGCCCCCTTCGTTATCATCTTCCATTTCAACTATGGCCGGCTCACCTACCTTAGCACCAGGATTAACTGTAACGGTAAGCCTATTGGCATCAAGCATTAGCGGTGCTATAGGAGCCCCATAACTATACGATAAATCTGAAGTTAACCAGCCTGGTGGATAAGCAGGAACAGCGGCAAGGCTACTGTCAATATACACATTGCCCTGAATGGCGCTGATTTTCCAATCTTTAAGGGCCGCCAGCAACGTTCGCAAATCCTTACGGGTAAAAGAAGGATCACCACTTAAATGCAAATAAAGGTTGCCTTGCAAAACACCTTGCTGCAATTGAGTGGCATTGGTGCTTAGTTGGTTTTTGAAACGATAATCTGGACCTAAAGCCATTAAGGCAGCTGCTTCAGAAAACAACTTCATGTTACTTGCAGGAATAAATAAACGCTCAGCATTACGCTTATAGAGTGTGTCGCCAGAAGATAAGTCAACAACAACCATCCCAAGATTAACGCGCGGATTCAGACGATTAATCAGTCTATCCACATCAATTTGCATACTGGCTCCAAAAGACGACATCGCTCCTAGAGACCATAAACACACGCCAGTTAGCACCTTGTTCATCAAGGTATATTCCTTAAAAATAAATAATAAACTCTTGACCTAATCATATCTTAAGCCCAAGCGCTCCAAAAGGCCTGCTAAGGTATCATTATCGAAAAATTTGACTTGTAACCATCCACCAGCCGCATTATCGTTTATTATTTGTACAGGTGCGCCTACTTGTTCTGATAGCAATGTTTGTAACCGCTCTACGTCTCTATCCTTTTTCGCGTTTTGGGGTTGCCCGACGCTCTTGCTTTTATGTAATTTTATTGCTTGCTCTAATTGTCTTACCGACCATTGCTCATCAAGCGCTTTAGAAGCAAACCATTCTTGCTGATCTGGACTTAGCCCAACTAAAACCCGAGCATGGCCTAAAGACAGAACCTTATCACGAATCAAAGTCTTAAGGTGTTCGGTTAGACTTAGCAAACGTAAAATATTCGCGATATGACTGCGTGATTTACCAACTAAGGCCGCAATTTCATCTTGATGATAATGAAATTCATCCATTAAACGACGATAACCATTAGCCTCTTCGATTAAATTTAAATCCTCACGCTGAATATTTTCAATTAAAGTTAAGGCGCAAGCTTGTTTATCAGTATATTCGCCAATAAGACAAGGTACCGCTGTAAGACCCGCTAGCTTGGCTGCTCGCCACCTACGTTCACCAGCAATAATTTCATAGTGCTGTTTTGCAATACGACGAACAACCAAAGGTTCAATTAACCCTTGCGATGCTATAGATTGAGCTAACTCTTGTAGCGCTGAAGAATTAAAGTCTTGCCTTGGTTGATATTGACTTGCTTGTAAATGTTCTATAGGTAAATAACTAAACTCAGTAGTCATGAAACGATACACCAGATAATAGGAACATAAATTGTTTCATAATACATAGAAAAAAGGAAATACCCATGGTTGAATCCCACGCGGCATTAAATAATCCATTAACTTAATGGCAGTGCTTCGTCTACGTACCGCGGCACGCAGACATAAAGGCTTTAAAACTTACTTTATCAATCACACCCATATTAAAAAGTGGGGCTGTTATCCAGATCGGGTTCTAGAGTAGAACCGTTATCCAGATCGGGTTGTGATGACCTGTTGTTCTCGGGTTGTGGCTGGAAGAATCGAATGCCTGAATTATAAGAATTCGCTTTAAATTCCCCTTTCATTAAGGCTGCAACTTCCGGATGAGATTCTAATAAAGCTCTACTTTGTTTGAGAATATAAGAATCTTTAGACTGTTCTCTCGTGGCCAGACGCTCAATCATTGCGATGTAGTGCGCTACAATTTTTAAATCACCTGTGGTTCTCGACGTTGAGTTCAATTTGTCTTGGCAAATAGTCAACATTGCATTAGTACATCCCTTCTCTGCAGATTCTGCCATCATTTCATTGTATTCGTCTGAACCTGGAGAATAGGCTTGAGCCAACCTATATTGTGCTAAAGGATTTAGCTTAGCTAACACCTTCATCTCAGGTATGCGTTTCACAATTTCCATCTTAAGTACCGGATTATCGGGATCCAGTTTTAACTTCTTCACTAAAGAATCAAATTCATGACTCAAATCTAATTGCACTGCCATACCTAACCTCTAACTTATTTACCCACAGCATAAATGTACTAACTTAAGGTAGGATTAACTGGAGCAAAATTTACATTTTTTTTACATTTAGATCTCTTTCCAAACGCCTTACACCACATATGATTAATTTCTCCTTAAAGACACCAAGTGATGAGCTAATTGCTCAATAGAGCCACAATTTAATAAATCCAAAGGATCTATCGAGATATTAAATTTATTTTTTAAATCAACCACAAACTCAGTTAAATGCAGTGAATCCATACCCAAATGAGCAACATCCTTTATTTTATTTATCTCATCTTCGGATAAATTTTTCTTCGCCTTAATCCAACTCAATAGCCATTTATGTACGTCGTTTGGGGCATAACTTGGATGATGTACAGCAGTGACTATTGAATGCGCTTCATCTTTTGTTCGCCAATGACCAATAATGGGCAGTGATTTATTAAGAAATAATTGTTTTGTCTTTTGTCTTTGAATTTTACCGCTAGTAGTTTTTTGTAGTGTTTTTGCCGGAATCAGCACTATTTCATAAGGAGCCAATCCATGAGATTTGCTCACCGCATTTTTTATTGCATCAATACACTCTTCATTATTAAAGATCTTAGATGACACTATTTCTGAAACAATAACTAATTTTTCCTCGAAGGCACTATTAATTGAAAAAGCAACGGTATATCCCTGTTTTATTCCCGAATAACATTGCTCTATTGTTTGCTCTATGTCATGTGGATAATAATTATGGCCACGGATAATAATTAAATCTTTAAATCGCCCCGTAATATATAAATGTTCTTTATGAATAAACCCAAGGTCTCCAGTTCGTAAATAAGGCCCCGAACCATCCTGTAAAAAGGAAGTAAATATCTGATTTGCATCAACGGAATCCTCCCAATATCCTTGGGCAACATAAGGTCCTTTTAACCAAATTTCACCTATATTATCACTTTTCACTACCGTATTATTTTCGGTGTTAACAATAACAACCTCTTGATCTGGCAATAACTTACCACAGCTATAAAGTAATTTTCCTTCTACTGCATCCATGGGTAGTACAGAAACGGTATTTTGTCTCAAATCATCTTTATCTAAGTTCAAATAAATTACCGGTTCTTTGCGTCCTTTCATCGACACGGCAACAGTAGATTCAGCAAGACCATATGCCGGTACAAAAGCATCATAATTAAAACCACACTCTTTAAATTTCTCTGTAAAACGCTGTAACGTATCTGCTTGTATAGGTTCTCCACCAGACATTGCTATGTGAAGAGTACTTAAATCTAAATTACTTTTTTGCTCTTCTGTTATTTTACTCACACATAGATCATAAGCGAAATTAGGTGCGGAGGTAACCGTACCGCCATGCTCAGAGATATTATGCAGCCAATTATAAGGGTTTCTGAGAAAATCAAAGGGGGACATAAGATAACAACTAGCACGGTACATGATTGGACCAAATAAATAGCCAATCAATCCCATATCATGATAATAAGGAAGCCAGCTAACTGCCACATCAGACGATGTTACATTTAACCTTGTCTTTATCCCTTCAAGGTTGGAGATGACATTGGCATGATTCATTATAACGCCCTGAGGCTGTCTCGTTGAACCGGAAGTATATTGAATGTAGCAGTGTTCAAATGGTTCAGAATCTATCTCATTCAATTTGAGATTTTTTTCTTTCTTTTTCAACGCATCAAGCTCAACCCAAGGCAAACCAAACATTTGAATCTTATGATGAATAAATGTAGTTTGCGACCAAGAGATTTTAGAAAAATAATTATAAATGGATATAAAAAAAGGGAGCTTTCTTAATCGACCTATTTTTGCTATGGCGTACAGTTTACTAGTTACTTTCTTTTCAGAAAGAATCAATTTAGGCTGCGAATTTTTGACCACGTTTTCAAAACGAATAGCGGACTCGACATTAACCGGTGGAGGCAAGGGAACAGCTATAGCCCCAGATATAATACAACCATAAAATGCAGTAATAAAATTAATGCCAGGTGCAAATAACAATATGACTCTATCCCCGCGTTGGACTTTATTTTGAATTATGGCAGCAATCTCTCTTGCTTTAATGAGCAGCTCAACAAAAGTTATGGATTCTGATGAGTGATTGTCATAGGTTGTAAAAGTGAAGGATTGTGTGGGATTGGTATAAGCAGCGCTTTCTAATAATTCAGCTAAATTTTTATAAGGTTTCGACATAGTAACTTCCTAACTCATTCAATTAGACGAGCAAACCAATAACTGTGATTATTAACTCTAATAAGTTTCTTTCGAAACTCGCTGCAGGAAATCTATGGCTTCCGTGAATGCTACCTTTGTAAATAGCAACTATATATGAACTGCAGACTGCTATCTTTAAGCATCCGTGCCTGCAGTGAGGGAACTGTTCAATTACTGGACAACACTCATATAGTATAGACGATAAAAAATAAAGTTCTTCCTTTTGTAATGAAAATTCGTACCCTAAAAAATTTCCTTATAACTCGATGAGGCAAGAGGTCTAATAAGATTCACTATACAAAGCATTGTAATAAGGCTTCGATTGGACTTTTTAATGAATTAAGCTAGATTTAGTTTATACAGTTAAATTTGTTTATACATGCTAGAAATGCGACGTTATGTCATCCAAAACTAAGACAATTAAAAATGAAATCACCACGGACTGGTATACTAGTCCCGATATTTATGAGCAGGAACAACAGCTGCTTTTCGCAAATAAACTAATTTATATTGGCCATGAATTAATGGTTCCTGACATTAATGATTACCGCGTATTGTCTAATAATACAGAAATTCTGGTACACAATAAAAACGGTATAGAACTTATTTCTAATATTTGCCGGCACCACCAAGCGCTGATGTTAGAGGGATGCGGGAATAGCAATAAAATAGTATGCCCTATTCACATGTGGTGTTATAACAACGAGGGCACCTTATTAAAAACACCTCATTTTAGCCACGAGCACAGCCGTCATCTACCGGTAAAAAAATTAAAAACCTGGAGTGGGCTACTCTTTTCTGGTGATTTAGATCCATCTCCAATTTGCTTTGATAATCAATTAATTATAATGGATGATCTGGATTTTACTGATTATGCCTACTCTAATAGCGTATCATTCAGACACGATTTTAATTGGAAAGTATTTATTGATAATTATCTCGATGATTATCATGTTAGACCCTTTCACCCAGGCTTAAGAAACCTGGTTGATTGCAATCAAATCTTATGGCAATTCGGTAAAAACTACTCTAGTCAAAAAGTTGGAATTCAAAAAAATTTATTTAAAAAAGGTCCTGACGCTTATAAAAACTGGCATCATGCCCTTTTAGAATACCGTAATAATGCCCCGCCAGAATATGGAGCCGTTTGGTTTTTACTCTATCCTAACATTATGATTGAACATTACCCTGAGATGCTTACTATCAGCGTGGTCATTCCTGATGGGCCTGAACGATGCATCAATACAGTAGACTTTTTTTATCCTAAAAAAGTAATAGACACTTATCAAGAGATTATTCATTTATCGCAGATTGCTTATCATGAAACAGCAAAAGAAGATGAAACCATATGCGATCGCATTTTTAGAGGAAAAAAATCATTAGCGGAACAAGGTATAGATGATACAGGTCCCTATCAACTGCCCAGTGAGGCAGGAATACCGCCCTTTCACGATTACTTATTGAATATCTTAGGTAAACATTTAAAGTAATGAGGAACACCATTAGCTATTCTTCGCAGGACACACATAGTCACAAAATAGTCTAATATAACAATAAACCAAGTCTATTTATTGACGATGAAAGCTATGGATCATATACATTTAAATGGGGGAGAGCATGCTGTCATGCTGCTTTATGGATTAAGCGGCAGCCCATTAGAAATTATTTACCTGGCAACGAAGCTGAATGAAGAGGGCTATTCTGTTGAAATTCCCCACATTCCAGGTTACGAACATTCAGTTCAAGGTGAAATAATTAAACCTCATGAGTTTTGGGTAAATAGCGCTATAGATTACTTTCATCAAATGAAGAGAAAATATAAATCAGTATCCATAGGAGGTTTATCTGCTGGAGCAGTTCTTTGTCTTCGATTAGCTGAGCTAGTAGGTAATGAGGTGTCCGCTTTAATTCTATTGTCAACAACCTTATATACCGATGGATGGAGCATTCCTTGGTATCAAGTATTTCTCCCTTTACTTTATTTTAGTCCATTCCGCTATAAGCTATCTTTTAAAGAAAGTGAACCATTTGGCATTAAAAATCTTGAGCGTCGTGCAATAGCATCCAAAGGCATGACCGAGAACGCTGTCTCCATTACAGGAGGCTCAGCAATATCTCTATTTAAACTCTATCAAGCACGTCAACTCAATCATCTTGTGATCAAAAATTTATCGTTAATTACCTGCCCAACACTAGTCATTCATGCAGTAGAGGATGATACAGCCAGTTTAAAAAATATGGAGCTCGTTTTGGCAAACATCTCATCACCTTTTGTGAAACAATTAACTTTACAAGACAGTTATCATATTATTACGGTGGATAATGAAAAAGAAAAAGTCGTGCAATCATGTATTGATTTCCTCCAACAAGCTTTATTAGACGGCTAAGGGCTTGCTAGTCATTTTAGGCTTGGAAATCACTGATAAAGTACTTTTATCCTTGACGCATATCGAAAAAATACCAACCAAAGTGAAACAGCATATGCGCGAAAATTGCAGCAATCACTCCATATTGCCAGAATAAAAAGCCAAACACCAAAGACTGCCATAGGCAAAGTAATAAAATAGAATAAATTAATCGTCTACTTGAGCGACATCCAGCGGCCAGATAGACCGGAATCTGCCCCACGCCAAACATCAACCCACTTAAAACAATGGAAGTCCATATAATGGCATTACTATTTTGGCCAGCAAAAAGGATGGCAAAAAATACAATTAAGTTCATTAACCCCCATCGAGCAATGACTTCCTCGACAACACCACCATAGAGAACACAACCGTCAAGACGCAAAGCCTGACGCAAATTGGCCATTACTTTAAAACTATGCTCATCAAGAATCTTACCCACCACAGCATAATAAAGAATGAAAAAAATAAGTAATCCAAAAAGAGCACAAAAAAGAGTAGGTAATAAAATAATCTTAAACGCATCAAAACCGGCTTTACCTTGCAAAAGCGCTTCGAGTAAAGGAGCATGTAATCCAGTTCGAAACGATAAAACAGCTCCGGCAAAACTCATGACAAATACCATAAAGAGCGTTTGTATTATCGCAAAGCGACTCATTCTCTTTTTCAGTTCATCGGTATTATTGGGTAGTAGAAAATAAATTAGCCGTGTTATTGTAATGCAAACACCAGGAACAGAGAGACAAAACAATACAATAATTAAAGGCCAATCGATTATCATTTCTCATCCTTTAGTAACACACTATAGAAAAAGCCATCCATTCCCTGCTCTCCGGGTAAAATTTGTTGTCCATGTCCTGTTGCTCTTC
The DNA here is from genome assembly GCF_000953135.1 of Legionella fallonii LLAP-10. Lineage (NCBI taxonomy): Bacteria > Pseudomonadati > Pseudomonadota > Gammaproteobacteria > Legionellales > Legionellaceae > Legionella > Legionella fallonii. Next base: position 2,785,105 of record NZ_LN614827.1, read on the forward strand.
CCCATGCACCATTAATTTTAACTATAGTGCAATCAGAATGTGTTGCTACAAATTTGGCAATTTGTTTCTCATTTTCTTCAGAAATAACGGAACAAGTGGCATAAACCATTAAACCACCTGGAGCCAATAATGGCCATAAAGAACGCAACATAGCATACTGCACCTGAGTAACAGCTATAATTTCTTCTTCTGTACGCAGCAGCTTAATATCTGCATGCCTCCTTATCACTCCCGTGGCTGAACAGGGGGCATCTAATAAAATACGGTCAAAACGCTGCCCATCCCACCATTGTTGCGGAGACAAGGCATTCCCTTCTAATAAAGTCGCTTGTAAACGTAGTCGCGTTAGATTTTCACCAACTCGTTTCAGTCGCTTAGGCTCAACATCTATAGCAACACATTCTTTAAGGTTAGGTTCACGCTCCAACATATGGCACGTTTTACCGCCAGGGGCACAACAAGCATCTAATACGCGCAACCCCGGCTCTAAGGACAATAAAGATGCGGCCAACTGTGCTGCTCCATCCTGCACCGAAATCCAACCCTCTGCAAAACCAGGAAGACTGTGCACATCACAGGGAACTTTTAGAGTAACTCCCTCTGGTGCAGCACAATGAGTCACTGCTTCCATCCCAGCCTCTTGCAGTATTTTTAAATACTCATCTACCGATTTTTTTCTTAAATTCACGCGTAAGGTCATGGGAGGATGAGCATCATTAGATGCAGCAATACTTTGCCAATCATTAGGCCAGTCAGCCTGTAAATGTTTCAATAAATAATTAGGTTGACCATAAAGAAAAGCTGCATCATTAGCTAAGGTAGCAATAATCTCATTCTGCTGACGACAAAAATTTCTTAAAACCGCGTTGATAAGGCCTTTAGCCCATATTTTTTTTATTTTTTCCAATAAAGCGACTGTTTCTTTAACCACCGCATAATCAGGGATGTGCATATAGTGTAATTGATAAAACCCCATTAACAAGATAATCCATATTTCTATCTCTTTGGGCTTTTTTTTCACCAAATGACCGGCCATAGCTTCTAACCTAAAATAATGCCGACAAAATCCGAAGCACAATTCTTTGGTCATAGGAGACAGTTCAGCAGAGGCGGGCATCAGTTGAGATAAAGAGGCTTTATCCACTAATAATGAAGTCAGTATTTTTAGGGCCTGAAGCCGTTCATTAGGCTTCTTTTGAACAATAGAATCCCCAGGCGTCCCGGTTTTCTTTTTTTTCATTGCAATACCAGGCCTGTATGCAAAGTGGTTTTACCAGAGTTTAACCAGTCAGCCACAGTAACAGCCTTAGCTCCGGGAAATTGAATCTTAGTCACCAGTAGTCCTTGATCACCTGTACTGACAAGCATTCCTTTTTTATCCAATTGGACAATGGTTCCTGGGGGTTGGGAACACGTTACATTAACTACTTGAGCTTGATGAATACGCAAAACGTCTTGTTCCAAATTAGTATAAGCGATAGGCCAGGGGTTAAAAGCACGAATTTTCCTATCAATCGCGATGGCAGAATCTCCCCAGTGAATTAATGCATCTTCCTTATTAATTTTACCGGCATAGGTTACCAATTCATTATTTTGTTTCTCTGGTTGCACTGTATTTCCCGCTAATGCATCCAAAGTAGCTAATAAAGGTTGAGCAGAAATTTGTGCTAAGCGATCATGCAGGCTTCCTGCTGTATCAAGAGAAGTTATAGGACATTCTACTGTACACAACATATCACCCGTATCCATTCCTACATCCATTTGCATGAGAGTTACACCGGAATAACTATCCCCATGCAAAACCGCATGTTGAATAGGAGATGCACCACGCCATCTAGGCAATACTGATGCATGGACATTAACACAGCCTAATCGAGGTATATCCAATACTGCTTTGGGTAATATGAGCCCATAGGCAATAACCACTATCACATCAGGTTTTAAGGCGGCCAGCTCAGCAATGGATTCAGGGGTCTTAAAATTAACCGGTTGGTAGACGGGAAGATTATGCGCTAAAGCCCATTCTTTTACAGCAGAAGCCTGCAATTTACGTCCACGCCCCGCGGGACGATCCGGCTGGGTATAAATCGCTGTAAGATGATGTTCTGATTGATTTAGCGCGTTAAGACAAGGCAATCCAAATTCAGGGGTGCCTGCAAAAACAATATTCAAACCACTCATGATTTTCGAGCTTGTTGACGTCGCTTGAATTTGTCCAGTTTTTTTCGAGCTAACATCCTTTTCAATGGCGATAATAAATCAACAAACAATTTACCATTGAGGTGATCGATTTCATGCTGCAAGCATTCTCCCAGCAGACCATCAGCGCTAATTTCAAAGGGCTTACCGGTGCGATCTAATGCTTTAACAGTCACTTTTTCTGCTCTTATTACTGTATCGTAGGCACTCGGAACGGATAAACATCCCTCTTCATATTCTTTTTCACCTTCAGAGGCAATGATTTCGGGATTAATAATAACCAATTGATTACTTTTATCACCAATAACATCGATGACTGACAAGCGTAGGTTAATACCTATCTGTGGTGCCGCAAGACCAACCCCTCTTGCGTGATACATAGTATCAAACATATCGTCAATCAAAGTTTGTAAATTATCATCAAAAGTTTCGACCGGCGTAGAAACTTTTCTTAGTCTCTCATCGGGTAAATAAAGAATCTTGCGAATAGCCATTGCTTATCTGGTTCTCTTTATGGGAATCGTGATATTATCTCCTATCTACAGTATTGCCGCAAGAGATCACGATTTACAAAGGAATGTGCATGAGATTTTTTCTTCTCTTATTCTGCTTCTTCATATCGACAACCAATTATGCGCTAAGCCTCCGATCCGATTCCCCCTCTCGTTACGTAATCCAAAAAGGAGATACGCTATGGAGCATTGCTAGTCGCTATTTGAAAAATCCCTGGGAATGGAAAGAACTATGGCATGCAAATCCCAATATAAAAAACCCTAACCGTTTGTACGAGGGTGCGGTCATTGTTTTAGATTATTATAAAAACACACCTTATCTAAGAGTGCTATCCAATGGAACCATTAAACTTTCGCCCACTGTTCGTCCTACACCATTTGGAGAAGTAGTACCACCAATCCCCTTAGGCGATATAAGACCCTTTCTCGATGAATCTTTAATCTTGGACGAAGATGTTTTAAATCATGCTCCCTACGTAGTTGCTTATGTAGGGGAATATATGATTGGCGGACAAGGCGATGAAATTTACGTCAAAGGACTACATCCATCCCGGGAATTGTCCGTGGGAGGAACTATTGCCTATTCAATATTCAGATCAGGAAGGGATTACACTGATCCGATAACAAGTGAACTACTAGGATATAAGGCTTCTCTAGTCGGTTACGGTGAATTAGTCGCCGGCGGAGATCCTGCAACCGTCTTATTGACTAGTATAAATGCCGGCATAAAAAAAGAAGATAAGGTGCTAATTAACGATAGTCCTGAGTTTGATTTCTCTTTTGAACCAGCAGCGCCCTCTGTTTCGGTATCTGGTTGCATTATTGAACTTCCAGATGGAATGCCGGGAGGTAATAGTCAATCGGCCATTGGTGGTGTCGCAATAATTAACATTGGCGCGAATGCTGGTCTCAAGGCGGGAGATGTACTTGGAATATATAAAAAGCCACGAACAGTTAAAGATCCTAAAAACTATCTCGTTCCTATTCTCTTGCCTCCTGAACGCATTGGTGAAGCGATGGTGTTTCGTGCATTTACCAAAACCAGCTTTGTTTTAATTGTTCGCTCCACACGCCCTGTTTACTTATTAGATTTAGTGACTAACCCATGAATCAATTACCCTACTACCTCGCCTTAAATAGAATGAATAAAATTGGCCCAAGAACCATAGCCAAATTAGAAAAACGTTGGCCTAATTTGCAGGAGATGTTTCAACTCTCCGCCCAAGAATTAGAAAGTGCGGGTTTGCCCCCTTTATTAGCTCATACCATTACAACATTTGATCTAAAGGAAATTGAGACGGATTTAAATTGGATGGAACAGAGCAAAGACCATCACTTGTTAACATGGAGTTGCGCTAATTATCCCCAGCTATTAAAAGAAATTGCCGATCCACCTGTAGTCTTGTATGCCAAAGGACAACTGTCTTGCCTTCAACGCCCCACCCTGGCAATTGTTGGCAGCCGTAATCCATCCATCACAGGCAGTGATAATGCCAAACAGTTTGCCAAAGAACTGTCAACTCACCCACTCACGATTGTCAGTGGTTTAGCTTTAGGAATAGACGCTCAGGCTCATATAGGATGTTTGGAAGTGGGAGGACAGACGATAGCCGTTTTAGGAACAGGTATTGATTGCATTTATCCTCAACGCCATAGGCAATTAGCAGAGCAAATTACCCAAAATGGCCTATTACTTTCAGAATTTCCATTAAAAAGTCCGCCAATCGCTGGACATTTTCCACGCAGAAATCGTATAATAAGTGGTTTGTCATTATGCATTTTGGTTATAGAGGCAGCAATAAAAAGTGGCTCTTTAATCACAGCAAGAATGGCTTTAGAGCAAAATCGAGATGTATTGGCTATACCAGGCTCCATTCATAATCCATTGGCTCGAGGCTGCCATTACTTGTTACAACAAGGTGCTAAATTAGTAACTTCAGTAAATGATGTTCTCGATGAGTTAAAAATTGAACATCATACTATGTTTACCGACGAGAAACCGATTTTTTCCCTTGCCAGCGGGAATAAAAACCTAGTAAAGTTCATTGGATTTGAAACGACAACAGTCGATCAAATTATTAAGCGCAGTGGATACAGTGTAGAAGAGGTCACTGGCCAACTTGCAGAATTGGAATTATTAGGAACTATTGTATCAGTCCCTGGCGGCTATATGAGGTGTTAATATGAAAGATAACTTATTTGAAATGTTATTAAACTTATTTGAAAAAAGTCTGACTCAACTTCAAAAAAGCCATGAATCCATTGATAAAAATTCTTCAGAGTCTGAGGATGCAGAAGATCTATCCAATAGTGACGCACAAAACCTCTATGTTAAATCTGCCCAACATGCATCAACTCGAGTATTAACCTACGAAGAGCAAATGAAATTGACCAAAGCCAGTTACCAATTTCTCATGCGTATGCAATTATGGAATATAATAGATAGAGACGTCTTCGAAACAATTATTAATCAATTGCAATTTTCAGAGTCGCGTATTGTTACTTTGGAAGAAACTAAATGGACAATTAGAAGTACTTTAGCTGCTGAGTTAGATGAAAAGCAATTGACCTTTCTTGATCTAGTGCTTTATCGCATAGAAGATGATCTGACAACACATTAATAACTGTAAGCTTCTTCTTTTATATAGAGTTTCGACAGTATTGATATAACCATTAAGAGGATAAGGTTTATTTCATATGAGTAAACACTTGGTGATCGTTGAATCACCCGCAAAAGCAAAAACAATTCAAAAATATCTAGGTAACGATTATGACGTGTTAGCCTCCTATGGTCATGTCCGTGATTTACCGCCGCGCAAAGGCTCAGTCAATCCAGAACAACATTTCCATATGACGTATGCGCCTATTGAAAAAAATGCAAGGCACATCGAGACTATCGCAAAAGCACTAAAAAAATCAGACTCGCTATTACTGGCAACAGACCCTGATAGAGAGGGTGAAGCCATTTCCTGGCATATTTTTGAATTGATGAAAGAACGGAACCTCATTAAAGATAAAGAAGTTCATCGAATTTTCTTTAACGAAATTACTAAAACCTCCATTCAGGAGGCCATCAATAACCCACGTACCATCTCTATGGACTTAGTTAATGCGCAGCAAGCAAGACGAGCTTTGGATTATCTAGTAGGTTTTAATCTTTCCCCTTTATTATGGAAAAAAATCCGACGTGGACTTTCTGCAGGACGAGTACAAAGTCCCGCGTTAAGACTCATTGTTGAAAGAGAAGAAGAAATCGAGCGTTTTGTGTCTCAAGAATATTGGAAAATACTCGCTCAATGTAATCATGCCAATGCCCCCTTTGAAGCACGATTGACTCATTATAAAGATGAAAAATTACAACAATTTACGGTCACACATCAGGAACAAGCACATCAAATTAGAGACCAACTGCTGCAACAAGCTCAAGGTTTATTGCACGTTACTCAAATTGATAAAAAGCAACGTAAACGCAAGCCCTCTCCTCCTTTTATCACTTCGACCTTACAACAAGAAGCAGCTAGAAAATTAGGATTTACTGCTCGAAAATCGATGATGGTAGCGCAACAACTTTATGAAGGTATTGATATAGGAACAGGCACCGTAGGTCTCATCAGCTATATGCGTACTGACTCAGTTCATTTAGCTAACGAAGCAGTCGAAGAAATACGTGAATACATTACCTCTCGCTACGGAAAGGATAACTGCCCACAAAGCTCTAGGGTTTACAAAACAAAATCAAAAAATGCGCAAGAAGCGCACGAGGCAATAAGACCAACGTCGATCAAACGCACTCCTGAAATGGTAAAAGAAGCATTAACCAGTGATCAATTTAAGCTGTATGATTTGATTTGGAAACGTACTCTAGCATGTCAAATGGCAGATGCCATCTTAGATACTGTTGCCGTAGATTTTAGTTGTGGCGAAGGTAATCTTTTTAGAGCTAATGGTTCCACAGTCACCTTTCCTGGATTTCTTACTGTCTATGAAGAAGGCCGAGATGACTCTAAAAATGAGGATGGTGATGCAGGTATTTTGCCACCTTTTTCTGTTGGTGAAAAAGTCAAAGTGTTGGATATATTAGCTAATCAACACTTCACAGAACCGCCACCGAGATATTCTGAAGCGACCTTGGTTAAAGCCTTAGAGGAATATGACATAGGCCGCCCCTCTACTTACGCCTCAATTATTCATACATTACAACAACGTGAGTATGTTGTAGTGGATAAGAAAAGATTTTTACCTACAGATGTAGGTCGTATAGTCAATCGCTTTTTGACCAGCTATTTTACCCGTTATGTTGACTACAAATTTACCGCGGGGCTTGAAGATACACTTGATGCTATTGCCCGTGGCGAGAAAGAATGGATTCCTGTTTTAGAAGACTTTTGGCAACCTTTTGTGCAACAAATTCAAGATACGGATGAACAAGTACAACGCAAAGATGTGACTACTGAGATATTAGAAGAAAAATGTCCTAAATGCCAAAAACCACTATCTATCCGTTTAGGTAAACGAGGTCGCTTTATAGGATGTACCGGCTATCCAGAATGCGATTATACTCAAGATATGAGCGGCATAGACAATGAGAAACCAGAGCCTGAAGTGGTTGAAGGAAGAGATTGCCCTCTATGCCATAGCCAATTACAAATCAAAACAGGCCGTTATGGTCGTTTTATAGGTTGTAGTAATTATCCCCAATGCAAACATATGGAACCCTTGGAAAAACCTGCGGATACGGGTATAACTTGTCCTAAGTGCAACCATGCAAAAATTCTGCAACGAAAATCAAGGAAAGGAAAAATATTCTACTCCTGTGGTGATTATCCAAAATGTGACTATGCCTTGTGGAATGAGCCCATTGCAGGCCCCTGCCCCAAATGTAGCTGGCCTATATTAACGGTCAAAGAAAGTAAAAAAATGGGACGGCAAATTCTTTGCCCACAAGAAGGGTGTGGCTATTCTGCCTCAGAGGAAGAGAAAGAGTAAAAGATCACAGCTAATGGCTTATCTGCAGCATCACCGGAAAGCCATATTTAGCCCATCTTGAACGCCTGTCTTATCTATGAGGAGGTGGCTTTAGAGCCATCTCGAGACGTAGGTCGGGCAACAAACTGCCCAATGGCACTACCTTAATAAAAGGAAGAAAAAATCGTAGCCCGTATTAGTACAGCATAATATGGGAATACCCTAGCTCAGTGCACTGAAATCCCGGATTACGCTGCGCTCATCCAGGCTACAAAAACTTAAGGTAGCGCCATTGGGCAACAAACTGCCCGACAAAATAGACTTCCTTCCAAAATCCATTATTATTTTTTACGTTTAAAATCAATAAGTTCATTATAAAAAATAGAGCAGCCGATACTTCTTTGCTGTAACGTCGCCATTTTATATTTGTCGAGTAACATGCTGAGCTTTTACAACTCAACGGACACTTACTGCGATTACTGATTGCTCCTGGATAAAGACACTCAGACATGCCATTATTATCAGTAATAGCCCAAACAAAATAAAGATAATGATGCAGCAAAGAAAGCCGACAAATGGAAACAGTATGCTTACCTTGCAGACGATTAAAGCGATTACTTTCGATGTGCAGGGAACCTGTGTTGATTTTGTTCAACCTCTCCTGCGCACAGGGGAAGAAATCAATCATGCAAAGGGACTGGAAATCGATTGGGCTACGTTGTCTTTTGAATGGCGCAGATTGTACCGCAACATGCTTGATGAAGTGATTTCTGGCCAACGCTTATGGATAAGGGTTGATCACATCTACCGTCAAACATTGGATACCTTGCTGGAAAACAAAAAGCTGTCAGCGTATTTCTCAATCGCTGAACGTGATGAGCTCAATACAATTTGGAGTCGTCTGGAGCCCTGGCCAGACAGTATAGAAGGACTTAGCAGACTGCGCCAAAAATTCGTTACCTCGACACTTTCCAATGCGGGTATGGCGACAATGGTTTCTATCGTCAAGCATGCCCGCCTGCCGTTCGATGCATTGCTAACGTCTGAACTAGCACATAACTACAAACCCTCTCCTACTGTGTATCAGCTTGCGGTGGATTATCTTGGTTATAGACCAGATGAAATATTGATGGTAGCTTGTCACAAATATGATCTAAATGCTGCACAAGCCTTTGGAATGCGTACTGCATTTGTAGCACGCCCGCTAGAATTTGGTCTAGACATTAAACCAGACCTTGCTCCTGAACCTTGGTTTGATTTATGTGTCGATAGCTTTGTTGCACTGGCAGAAGTTTTAGGAATATAGGTTCTTAAGAGCTATAAAAAACGCTAACTTTCCGATTGGTCTTGTTGTTTCCACTGATGGACATAAGGTTCATCTTTTTTGTGAACATGGTGAATGGTATCTCACTAATCATAATGCTGATTAAAATTAAGCACGCATAGACTGAGTCATTTTGCCCCAACTAAAACGTCCATTCTCTTCTCTAACTAGTGTAAGAAATACAAAAGTCCAAATACAACACCTTATTACATAACCCTCTTTGAGTGAGGGTCTACTGTCTGTTTTTGCAACGAAGCTGTAAATTATTTGTTATTTTTTCTCATCAGGGTCTTTTCTGGAACTTCGTCTTGTGTTGATTCAATTGAGTACTCCGAAAGCTTGAATATGCCAAAACCACCATAAATATCACCTCTTTGAAAATTAAGAGGTACTTGACCTGTCTTTTCTGGGCTGCAGGTCGTAACTGAGTCTGTATCTGAGGCTGATGCGGTAGTAAACTGCTCAGGAAGTGAGCCTGTAGCAGAGGTTGATGTAGTAGTAAACTGATCGGTAACTGAGTCTGTATCTGATACTGATGTAGATGCTTGTGTCTCCAACGCATTTGATTGTTTCATAAGCGTATCTGCTTGTACGAGTATATCAATACTTTCCGCAAAGTTCATTTCAGCGCTTAAGTCCATTTCTATGTTTAAGTTCATAAACAAACTGTACAACTTGATAGTTGCAGTCATCATTCGAGCATGTAGCTTGATATCATGCGTAAAATTATTATTTTGGGTTTTGAAATATTCAATGACTCCTCTTAACCCACATATATTTTTAGGTGATTTTTTTAAGTTCTTAATAAGCGCTTGAACCATTGGATGAGTAGCATCTATAAGTTGTTCAGCATCTTCAATCAGACGAAAGAGACATGGAATCCCATCAGAATTTTTTCGTAACAAAGACATTTTATAAGTTAATAAAACATCAAAACACCGTACTACATTTGAAGACTTCAAATCGCATTGAAATAAAAACTCCATTATTGAACTATAGTCTTTTTTATTTATTTTGGGCTTAAACCGATCTAAATCATAATTTCCATTTTCCAATAAAAAATCGATTAAGACGGGATTTAACTGCCTTAATGCTTGATTAAAAATAGCATCGTCAAGTGCAACTGAAAAAAGAGAGCTTAGCGCCAGTGCTTCATCCCATTTATTTTTAGACAATAAATAATGAATATGTTTCCTTGCTATTGTTGTAATGCGTTGTTGCATTTTATTCAAAGCCTGAATTGAATCATTAGGTAGAGAAGGAGGCGTTGTCAATTGTAATCCCTCTATTTGCTTATAAATATTTCTAATAAGAACCCCTTTTTCTGACTCATTGCCTATTGTTTCAATCGTAAGTAAAGCATCAGCTGATCTCTTCATTTCTTGCATGAACTCTTGATGAAGTTGCGTCAATTTATCTTTTGTATTCTTTGAGGCAGCTTTCTGTTTCTTTAAAGAAGTAGAGGTCTTCTTTTCATTTGAGTCACCCATTATTATTGCAGGAACTGAAGATACTGAAGATGATGGCTCGTTTTTTGATTTTTTAGTTTTTTTATACGCGACAGTAATTTCAGAGCTGACTTTTTGATGCATCTGCTGCAGAAACTCAATTTCTTTTTGTTTGTCTTCTTTTGAATTGATCGCATCCAACTGAATTCCTAATTCAATTTGTTGACTCAATGTATTTAAGTACAGTTTTTTATTTTTGGTCAGATCTGTTGATAATTGAGTTGTTTTTTTCTCTAAAGGCTCAATTTTATTTTTAAGAAGAGTACATTGCTGATTTTGTTCTTTTCTCAACTGAGTAATAACGGAATCACTCATTTTGTGACTCAGAGCAAACCAATCCACATCAAGTTCATCTGTTTTAATCGACTCATACTGCTGATTACCTGTATCTAAATCAAGATGAGGTGGGGTAACCATCTCATTGAATTGATCGAAATAAACGTGAAGCCGATAGGTTTTTTTTTGTTTATCCTTAAATATTGCGGTGTAATGATACTCACTTTTTTTATCAACGGTACTGACTGGCTCTTTATAAATACTGATATGATGCTCAATCAAAGTTAACCCATCAGGAAATGCATTGCTTTTCTTTGAAAGCTGAAGCAAATAATAGGGCGTACCATTTAAGTGAGTTTGTTGAAATAAGGTTGCTTTATCAACACTTTGATTATCATTTTTAAAAACAACCGTATGAACAAAATTATATAGTTTATTGGAGGACATATTATTTCTCAGTAAAAAATTATTAACGAGTTATTACAGTCCCTTGTAATTCGGTAGCTATTAAATCAAATTAATATCTACCGTTTCAATCGTACTTGAATTAGATTCTGGCTCCTCAGTAGCATTTCCGTTTCCAAACAAGGGGTTCCGACGATAATCATCAAATAAGTAACTATGGACTTGTTTTTCTCGATGTTTGCTGGTTTTCATCAGTTTAAGATACTGACGAGAGAGCAGCCGCATCACATTGGTCTTTATCAATGGAAGCAGAAAGAATAGTAAATTTTTTAGCAGGCATTTTTAATGCCAGTTAAATTAGAATTGGCTCATGGTATCAAATTTACATTAAACGAATATTAAGAGACCAGGATTCCTTGCAAATAATATCATAAATGCAAAAACCTGAATTTCAGACACAATTCACCAATAGCATTGCGTCGGCGAGAGCGATAAAAACAAGGCAGTTGTATGCTCTCACATACCTACTCTTGTTTTAATTTTATCTCTATGCCTAACCATCTTATAGGCATACATTATAGAGTTGATTTCATCATCTCTTCTCCTTCAATGAGAAGCTGCTTTTAATTTTTGTGATGAAATAGGGAATAGAGCACCACCCAATAAGACCTTCTATAACAAGAATCAATCCCAATGTAATATAAAAAAACTGGCCTAACCCAACTAAGGCAGCAAGACATAACCCTACACCAATTATTATGCGGTTAACTCTATCTGTTTTATCTATATTACATGTAAAAGACATTTTAACTTACTCCGCGTTTGGCATTATATTAATGATCAAATAGACTCTCAGTTTTAGACCGCATTTCTTCTTGATTTGGTTTAGCATAACGAAAAATTTCTTCAATGGATACGATGCCACTAAGTTCTTGGGCAATGTCTTATGTAAGATAAATAAGATACGTTATCTAACGTCGGCCGGTCGTTCTATTACTCCCTTCCAGCCCTTACCAGTCTAAAAATCGCTACCAGACTATGTTTTTAGCTCGGAGCAAGCGTTATACCCTAAAAAAATATCCTATAATACTAAATATGTGACTTAAATTTGACGCCACCAAGCTCATTTATACTATTATTGACTATCAGGCTCAAATATTATCAGGCTTATTCTATGGCTAGTACTGAAAATAGCGTTGGTAACATAAGTGATTCACTTTCCTCCGCCAAAACATCAGATATTAATTCTAGTGGTAGTTCAGGGTCAGGGTCAGGCTCAGGGTCAGGGTCAGGGTCAAGCTCAGGTTCAGGATCAAGTACAGGTTCAGGTTCAAGCTCAGGTTCAGGCTCAGGTTCAAGCTCAGGCTCAGGCTCAGGCTCAGGCTCAGGCTCAGGTTCAGGTTCAGGTTCAGGTTCAGGTTCAGGTTCAGGTTCAGGTTCAGGTTCAGGCTCAGGTTCAGGTTCAGGCTCAGGTTCAGGTTCAGGTTCAGGTTCTCAAGAGTCTGCTCAATCTGAACAACCAGGTCCCAAATTAAACGCCCAATCAGAACCTAAGGCAGGGACTCAATCTGACGGAGTAATGGGATCGGTAAAAAATGCAGTCAACAAGATAGCTAGTAATATTGGTGATCAACTGCAAAAAAACTTTGGCCAGACCAGTGAAACAAAAAAAGACGAGCCAATGGATGAGGATGATAAAAAGAAAAATCCTATGCAACAGATGATGGATGGTCTTGAAAACGCGATAAGGAGCATTAACGAAGCAGTGACTGATGCAGTGGAGAATGCTGTCCGAACAGGATTTAATTCCACAGTAGATAAAATTAAAGGTGAAGGTAATTCCGCTCCTGAAAGTGACAAACCAACACAACGAAGTAGTAGCACAACACAACAAACCAGCAGTCCAGCACCACAAACTGGCAACACAACACAACAGGCAGGCACTCCTGCACCACAAACTGACAACCCAACACAACAAACAGGAAACCCAGCACCACAAACAAACAGTCCAGCACAACAAACTGGTAGTCCGGCTCCACAAACTGACAACCCAACACAACAAACTGGTAGCCCAGCACCACAAACAGGCAGTCCAACACAACAAACAGGTGCCCCTACTCCACAAACTGACAGCTCAACACAGCAAACAGGTGCTCCGAATCCACAAACTGACAGCCCAACACAACAAGCAGGTGCTCCGAATCCACAAACTGACAGCCCAACACAACAAGCAGGTGCTCCGAATCCACAAACTGACAGCCCAACACAACAAACAGATAGCCCGGCTCCACAAACTGACAGCCCAACACAACAAACAGATAGCCCGGCTCCACAAACTGACAGCCCAACACAACAAACAGATAGCCCGGCTCCACAAACTGACAGCCCAACACAACAAACAGATAGCCCGGCTCCACAAACTGACAGCCCAACACAACAAACAGATAGCCCGGCTCCACAAACTGACAGCCCAACACAACAAACAGATAGCCCGGCTCCACAAACTGACAGCCCAACAATACAAGATGATGCCTCATCACTACAAGATGAAAGTTCATTAATTGAAACGAGTAGCTCAACAATACAAAATGACGACGCATCGTCACTACAGGATGAAACTTCATTAATTGAAACGAGCAGCTCAGCAATACAAAATGACGACGCATCGTCACTACAGGATGAAAGTTCATTAATTGAAACGAGCAGCTCAGCAATACAAAATGACGACGCATCGTCACTACAGGATGAAAGTTCATTAATTGAAACGAGCAGCTCAGCAATACAAAATGACGACGCATCGTCACTACAAGATGAAAGCTCATTAATTGAAACGAGCAGCTCAGCAATACAAAATGACGACGCATCGTCACTACAGGATGAAAGTTCATTAATTGAAACGAGCAGCTCAGCAATACAAAATGACGACGCATCATCACTACAGGATGAAAGCTCATTAATTGAAACGAGCAGCTCAGCAATACAAAATGACGATGCATCGTCACTACAAGATGAAAGCTCATTAATTGAAACGAGCAGCTCAGCAATACAAAATGACGATGCATCGTCACTACAGGATGAAAGTTCATTAATTGAAACTAACAGCTCTATTGTTCAAAATTCACCTACTGAGCTAAGTCAATTGAGTGATCCAATTACAGATCCCCAAGACCCACTGCAATCGATGGATAGCGAACAATTTGATACAGGTCAGGGATATCAACAAACCAACTCGACACCTGAGCTTGACGATTCTCTAGACAGTACGATGAGCTATAGTAATGTTCCTACCCCAGCATAGTCTCCCTGCCATTAAGTTAAGATATTTCGAATCCCCGTGCTCTCATCTTCGATTATCCTCCATGTTGACTACTCAATGAGGTTCATTCATTAGCTGCTCTATATAGCGCCTACAAGTTAGCGGCTTATCTAAGTAATTAATTAAATGACGTGTTCCACCGGTACCTGTAATGATTAAAGTTCCATAACGAAAAATACCACCCAAAATAGATTGCCGTATATCTATAGTTTCAATTTTACTTAATGGTATATCGACTGTTTTTCTAACAAGAAGTCCCGTACGCAAGATCACCTGCTTTTTTTTTATTGTAATGGAAGAAAAATGGTAAGTGACCCAAGTCATTCCTATCCAAAGTAAAGCAAACACAGCTACAAAAATACTAAGTTCTTCTAGCTGTACAATAGACATATAGACCGTAACAGCAAGAAATAACATCACTATAGGCCAAAAAAAGACGATCCAATTAAGTTTAGTAAAATAAATGACACTATTATCAACCTTTTTGTCCATTTTATTTTCAGTCATTACACACCTTCGAATACTCTAAAGAAATTATGATATTGTACTTAGTAATAATTTGCTATCCTATATGGAAAACAGTCTTTTTTTTGTGGGTAGCTCTGCACCTAATAGATTGAAAGTAATCATTCACGTAATGGCGACAACTTGAGATAAAATTGTAGCCTGGATGGAGCAAAGCGTAATCAGGGATCAAGGCTCGAATCAGATCTAGATCGCGGCTTACGGCTATGCCTTCACCCAGGCGACATCCTCCAAGTTGACGCCCTTGCTCTGTCTTTGCGAGCTTGGCCAAGCAATCTAGAGCGATGCTTCGTTGAAACGATGACTGTTTTTTATTGGTTCTCGAAGGATGGCACTCCTCGTGAACAATTATGATTGAAGTTAGGCTCAAGAAGCCGTCAGTTTTTTTGAATAAAATGGCCACATATGGCTATTTCCCTAGTGGTGTTGAGCTCTTAAAATGAACAAAGGTAAAAATAATGCGTTCCATTAGTCGTTGCTTCAATGCTCAACTTGCAGAACTATGCCAACGTTCGATGCAATTAGAAGAGCTCTCTAATAAAGTTAGCCAGCTATTACCCCCTAATTTAGCAACACAATGCCAAGTAGGGAGTTTCAATAAAGGATGTTTAACTTTAACGACTACTAATGCTGCCTGGGCTTCTCAATTACGTTACGCGGTTCCCGAACTCCGAGATAAGCTACGAAAAGAAGCAGGGATGTACCAACTGACATCAATAAAAATTAATATCATCGCTCCCCCAGAGCCCTATGAAAAGCAAAAACAGCAACACCCCCATGAGTTATCCACCAAGGCCAAAGCCACTATTATCAGTGAAGGCCAACACTGTACGTATCAACCGCTACAAAAAGCGTTGTTGCATCTAGCTCGAGAAGATGAACTGTAAATATTCATACCCAACCGACCTTATCTTCACTGGATAATGGCACCAACTTAACAGGAAATTGTAGCCTGAATGAAGGCGCACCCCTTAAGCGAACGCTTCTGCAAACCGTCGCTCTACCCAGCTACTATCTAAATAGTTAAAACAATCCTGCAAAAAATCAGTCAGCTCCTCTTCTTCCAAGACATGCTCAAAACCTATGCGCTCAACCTCATGGTGCATATATTCACCAAAATAGGTCATAGAAAAACTCAAATAATCCTGAGTATGCAAAATAAAGGTGTGCCACAGCTCATCTAGTCTGAGCAAAGGACCAAAAAGATAAGTCTTTTTACCTAAACCAGTTCTTTGTTTACTCAGCCATAACCATGCCAGAAGGTCTGTAAATAGCTCTTGTCCTTCTTGAATAGAAACCTCTGGATGGTGATGACAAAAATGAGATACTACCCTCTCGTTTTTATAACGAAGCAGGGTAGCAAGTTCAACACTCACCTGCCACAGCACGATTGTTTAGTACTGGGCTTTTGGGCTACGTAACGAATTACTCGGCAAATCATTTCATCTTTAGTCATTATTGGTTCACCAATTAGTTTATTATGAATGATCAGTCTAACAATTGTTTATAAAGGACGCAATTGGATTACTTTGTTTTCGTCTACTAACATCATATGCCCTACAGGAATATCTTGCCATCCCTCAGCTAAATCATTAAATCGTTCAGAGGAAACCACTATGTAACTAGGTGGCTCTTCTTTTTTAGGCCATTCATCCTCATTGGAAAAAACATATCCTTCTAAATAATGGAAGCTAAGATTTTTTTTCTTCCTATCGGTGCAATAACGAGTAGCGACTATTCTACGACCATCAGTCATACAAAGATTGTAATAAGAAGGTCCTTTTTTACCAAACTCAGTAATGATTTCATCTACCTTATGTAAGGTTTGCTCTAACACATCACCAACAACAGACAGCTGTGTCAAATCATGTCCTTTAGCCAGTTGTAGAAATAAAGCAAACAAATGTTCTGAATCGGTCTCACCTTGTATCCAATCATAAATATCATCGTCCAATAAATGGCGTAGATGCCTTTTTACCAAAGAAAAATGATTAATATCCCCGTTATGCATGAACATCCAATCCCCATAAATGAAAGGATGACAGTTGTAATTTGTTACGCCACCAGCACTGGCTGAGCGTACATGAGCAAAAAAGCATGGGGACTGAGTTTTCGCAGTTAGGTGCAATAAATTTCTGTCATTCCATGCCGGTGCAATTGAGGTAAATAAAGCAGGAGAGGAGCTAATTTGCGGAATGTACCAACCTAATCCAAAACCATCACCATTCACACGCAAATCAGTTTCTCGCGCATGCAGACTTTGCATGACTATAGAGTTTTTAGGAGTGACTAAAATATCCTCTAATAAAGCTGGACGTCCTAAGTAAGCTACTATGCGACACATAATCTTAACTCCCTTAGTGTTTACCAGATAACACACCTATTCTCATTTATCATAGGACTATGATCAGCAATGTTAAATGCCTGTTGAAACTGCGGCATATTAGCCAAACTTCCGTTCACTCTATATTGAGCCGGTGGATGAGGATCAGTCGTTACCTGATTGCGGATTTGTTGCGGTCTAATATTCATTGCCCAGACATGAGCTGTTCCTAGAAAGAATTGCTGATCAGGTGTAAGCCCATTAATAGTCTTAGCGCTTTTATACTCCTTGGACCTATGAAAAGCTTTATAGGCCAATGTAATCCCTCCCAAGTCAGCAGTAGCTTCACCTACTACTAATTTTCCTTGGACATGCATATCTCCATCGACAACATATTTGGAAAACTGATCAACAATACATTGGGTCGCTTTATTAAATTTTGCTAAATCACTAGGTGTCCACCAATCTTTTAAATTACCATGGCCATCAAATTTAGCACCTTGGTCATCAAAACCATGGGTCATTTCATGCCCCATAACAAAACCAATAGATCCGTAATTTATAGCTGCAGGTGCATTAGGATCAAAAAATGGTGGAAATAATATTCCTGCAGGAATATTCAAATTATTCATTGAAGGATCATAATAGGCATTAATCGTCTGTGGTGTCATTCCCCATTCGCTACGATCTATGGGCTTACCTATTTTATTCAGATCTCGATTTATTAAAAATTGATTCGCTCTCATCACATTTAATACGTAGGGACCTCTATCAATTTTTAAGCTGGAATAATCCCACCACTTCGAAGGATAACCTACTCTCTCTTCCATTAAATCTAATTTTTTTAAGGCAGCCTGACGAGTTGCTGGCGTCATCCAACTTAAAGTATTGATATCATCTCGTAGTTCAGCTCGAATGTTTTTCAACATTTCTAAGACAGTTTGTTTTGACTCAGGAGAAAAATATTTATCTACATACATTTTCCCAATGGCAAAACCTAGGGCTGCACTTTCCACATGTACTACTCGTTTCCAGCGCGGCAATATTTTTTCTGCACCACTTAAAACAGTTACCATCTTAAAATTCTGATCGACAAAGGGTTGAGATAGGTAGGGAGCGTAACTATCTAATAAATGCCAACGTAAATAAATTTTCCAATCCTCAATAGAAATCGTTTTTAACAACTCATTTACCGCCTTGAAAAACTCTGGCATCGCTAGATTAATTTGTTCATTATTCTCTTGCTTAAGGGCTTTAAAATAGTGTAACCAGGAGAAATTAGGAGTCGCTTTCTCCAGCGCCGCGATAGTCGTCATATGGTACACTGCCTGCGGGTCACGCTGATCTACCTGTGACATGGATGCAATAGCTAATTTAGTTTCTATATCCATTATTGTTTTAGCTTCATTTGCTGCTTTCTCTGGCTTATCGCCTAACAACTCCAGCATTTTAGCTACATGATTGACATAAGCTTCACGAATTTTTTTGAATTTGGCATCATCTTTTAAATAATAATCTCTATCGGGTAGAGTTAAACCGGATTGAGTCAAAGCACCAATCATCAAATTACTGTCTTTATAATCTTGCATGCTGCCAAAACCAAACAAGGCATCTACACCAATTTGATGTAAATGAATTAGCTCTTGTTGTAAATCAGTTAAAGAATGAATCTCTTCTATAGCTGCAAATTCAGGATTTAACGGGCTAACACCTAATTTATTAATATTGGCTTCATCCATGCCACTATAATAAAAATCCCCTACTTTTTGCTCTATACTCCCAGTCTTAACATGAGTGTTTTTAGACGCTTTTATAAGCATCTGATGGATTCGGTCAATCACCTTCTCATTCAAAATATTAAACGTGCCCCAGGAAGCATATTCTGGAGGGATAGGATTATTTTTTTGCCAATTCCCATTAGCATAGCGATAAAAGTCTTGGGCAGGTGATACACTGGTATCAAGCCAATCCATATGTAATGCATCACTGGATTGAGTATTTTTAACATCTGAACTTGCAAACCCCAGTGAAGAACAAAGCAAGCTAAGAGTAAATAAACTTTTAGTAAACTTCATCGTGCTACTCTCCTTTTAGCGAGATATCAAATAGCCATAGGTTATATCTTTCATCCAGAGCACAGCGAAGGAACTCATACAAAGCATATTGAGGAGATCCTTAGTCGCAAGCTACTCTGGATGACAACGGTGTTCTTTATTTAATAGCAGCAAGAGATAAGATTAACCTCTTTTACTTCTTAACCTGACGCTATAGTACAGGCCAAGGACCTAACCTGCTTTACAAAAGCTTAGGTTAATGCAGTTAACTGAACCATTAATGGGCCAATTCAAGGAAGTGTAGTCGGATTAAGCGATGTCGTAATCAGGGATTGAAGCTACATTTCTCTATTACGCTGCGCTAATACGGGCTACGTTAAAAGCTTAAGTTGACACCATTATCTGAACTATTACGTTTACAGCAATAAAATAAGGAGTATTATTCAAATTAAGTAGGCATTTAAGATCTATCATGCCTCAACAGGATAAAATTCAGGTTGTCTTACTGGAAGATAATTCTCTGCATCGAAATAGGTGTATTCCCAAGCATCTTGTCTTACCATTAATTCCCGTAATAACCTATTATTTAGTTCGTGACCTGATTTATAACCTTCGAATGCTCCAATGAGGCTAGAGCCTAATAGATAGAGATCTCCGATTGCATCCAAAACCTTGTGTGTCACAAATTCTGACTCAAAACGCAAACCATCTTCATTAAGCACTCGATAATCATCAACCACTATAGCATTATCTAGACTGCCGCCTTTAGCTAAATCAAACTCTCTTAATTTCTCATAATCAGAAAGAAAACCAAAAGTCCTAGCACGACACACCTCTTTCACATAAGAAGTTCCAGAAAAATCAAAACTCACTGTCTGTGGTTTGTCATTAAATACTGGATGATCAAAATCTATAGTAAAAGAAATTTTATATCCATTATGCGGTTTAAATTGTACGTATTTGCCATTGTCTTCAACACGAATGGGCTTCAAAATTCTAATGTATTTTTTAGCTGCGGGTTGCTCTTTAATACCGGCTGATTGAATAAGAAATACGAAGGGAGCAGCGCTACCATCCATAATAGGTAGTTCTGGCGCATTAACATCAATATAGGCGTTATCTATACCTAAGCCTGCTAAAGCAGATAAAAGATGTTCCACTGTGGCTATTTTAACGGTTCCATGGTGCAAAGTAGTACATAACATGGTATCACCAACATACTCATAGGATGCTGGAATTTCGACTACGGGTGATAGATCTACTCGTCTAAAAACGATACCTGTGTTTACAGGAGCGGGTCTTAATGTTAAAAGCACTTTCTCACCGGAATGCAATCCAACACCAGTAGCTTGGATCACCTTTTTAGGAGTTCTTTGTCTTATCATTCAGTGCTCACCCTTTTGTATTTATTTTGCGCGCAAAAACCGTATAATCTTAACAACAATTTATTGATTAGTCTAATTTTTTTATTGTGTTCCATTATTTTAATAATTTATTAGGATCGGTTAACGATTGATATCTTATTACCATTTTATTCTTGATCTGAACACCGAGCCTCTCTCTTGTTGGGCCAAGAGCCTTACTACAATGGTACAAATCTTTGATATTCCCCAGAAAAAGTATTAGTGCCACGTCTAAATTTTTAGCTAGGCGGCACTAATATCAACTCGTTTATTGAGTTTCTTCTTGACGGCGTAAGAAAGCAGGAATATCCAGGTAATCCACATCAGGAACACCCTCATTACCTTGCCTTGTGGTATTTACTGTCGCAGTAGAGGTTGATTGCACTTGTTTACGAATTACCGCTGGTTTATCTAATTGGTGATAATCCAAAGAACCATCACTTCTCATTGACTCAACCAAACGAGCTCTTTGATGTTGTTGCTGTGGCTGCTGTTGCTGATGACGCTGTCTAGTATCACCCAACCCAGTCACAATTACGGTGACACGCATTTCTTCGCTCATTTCTGGATCAATTACCGTACCAACAACTACAGTCGCATCATCAGAAATAAACTCTTTAACTACATCGCCCACTTCTTCAAACTCACCTATGGACATATCAAGGCCCGCCGTAATATTTACTAATATTCCTCGAGCTCCTGAAAAATTGACATCTTCTAGTAAAGGAGAAGCGATGGCGGCTTCAGCTGCTTGACGCGCTCTTTGTTCGCCAACAGCGCTACCAGTTCCCATCATAGCCATACCCATTTCAGACATCACAGTCCGTACGTCAGCAAAGTCTACGTTAATTAAGCCAGGGCGTGTAATTAAGTCAGATATACCTTTTACAGCACCAAGCAATACATTATTTGCCGCTTTAAATGCATTAAGTAAGCTAATATTTTTTCCCAAAACACTTAATAGCTTATTATTAGGGATAGTAATCAATGAGTCGACGTGTTCTGCTAGACGGCGAATACCTTCATCAGCTGCCATAGCTCGTTGCTTACCTTCAAAGGAAAACGGTTTGGTTACTATAGCAACAGTTAATATACCTAACTCTTTTGCTATTTCTGCAAAAACAGGGGCAGCGCCAGTGCCTGTACCACCGCCCATTCCAGCAGTAATAAAGACCATGTCTGCACCACTTAAGATTTCTTTGATATGCTCTCTGTCTTCTTCAGCAGCTTCACGACCAATTTGAGGGTTCGCACCAGCGCCTAAGCCTTTCGTTAGCTCATCACCCAATTGAATATGTATTTTAGCGTTAGAGGCTCGTAATGCTTGCGCATCAGTATTGGCACAAATAAATTCAACGCCATCAATATTTTCAGCAACCATATGTTCAACAGCATTTCCTCCACCGCCGCCAACACCAACTACTTTGATCACGGCGTTATTACCTTGCTGGCTGCTTTCCATTAATTCAAACATACCCCTGTCTCCCCTAGTGTACTGCTTTTTCTTTGCTTAATTCGTTTTTGTTGCATTATCATGCAACCCCAGATCTTATACTCATAATCTGTGAGTATATTTCAAACGTTTGGTAAAAATATAGCTAATTCGCTAAAAATTTCCCTGAAACCATTCCTTCATTCGCAGCCAAATATTTTTGCTATTATCGCTCGTTGTTGGCGCATTATAGCTTCCTTCATATTGCTGTTGAAAGCCCTGAAGTAGCAAACCAACGCCTGTGGCAAAAGAAGGATTTTCAGTAGCTTCGGCTAATCCTGATACATGGTGAGCACATCCCTTACGTACAGGCATCTCGAAACAAAGTTCTGCAAGTTCTATAGCGCCACGTATGTTTGCGGCTCCTCCGGTCAAAACAATGCCTGCAGCCATTCGATCTTCAAATCCGCTACGGCGTAATTCATTACGTACCAGTGAAAATAACTCTTCATAACGAGCAGAAACTACATCAGATAACGCTTTAGCAGAGATTTTTCTTCCTGGTCTATCATTCACGCTGGCAACTTCCAACATCTGACTCGCATTAGCCAGCTCAGGTAAAGCATAGGCATGAGTCACTTTAATTGACTCGGCTGCTTTTGTTGGAGTACGTAATGCCATAGCAATATCATTGGTCACTTGATCGCCAGCTATGGGAATCACTGCAGTGTGCTGTATTGCTCCTTCAGAAAATATAGCTACGTCCGTTGTTCCACCGCCAATATCAATCAAGCAAACGCCTAGATCTTTCTCATCTTCTGTAAGTACTGCATGACTTGAAGCCAATTGTTCAAGAATGACGTCATTAACTTCTAGTCCACAACGGCGAACACATTTAATAATATTTTGTGCCGCGCTGACGGAACCTGTCACTATGTGTACCCGTGACTCTAATCTTACTCCTGCCATGCCAACAGGCTCGCGAATACTTCCCTGATGGTCAATAATAAACTCTTGAGGTAGAACATGAATAATTTTTTGATCCGCGGGTATTGCCACTGCTTTAGCAGCATCAATAACGCGCTCTATATCCGCTTGGGATACTTCTTTATCGCGAATAGCAACAATGCCGTGTGAATTTAAACTACGTATATGGCTACCGGCTATTCCAGCATAAACTGTTCTTACCTCACAGCCGGCCATAAGTTCTGCCTCTTGCACTGCTCGTTGGATAGAGTTCACTGTGGCTTCTATGTCAACAACAACCCCTCGCTTTAACCCACGTGAGGGATGACGGCCAATGCCAATGATTTCTATAGCCCCATCGGTGGTCACTTCACCAATTAAAGCTATAATTTTTGAAGTGCCGATATCTAACCCTGTAATAATATTTTTTTCTATTTTTTTAGCCATCATCGTCCCACTTGTTGTTTCCACTGCACTGCCATTCCGCGCGGATATCGTAGATCCACACTAGCCAACTGATCTGCTTTTTCAGCAAATACTGCAGGATATGCTTTACAAAAACGCTCTAATCGCGCTTCTAACTCTTTCTTTCCTAAGTAAATTTTTATATCATTACCCAGAATTAATACCCAAGCCTGGTTATCTCTTAAATACAATCCAGAAGATTTTAATCCATACGCTGATAATATCTTACTCAATTTTTCGTAAACTTGTAAGACTTCTAACTGTTGAGATGCAGGACCTTTTAATCGTGGTACATTCAAATCAGCAGGAACTGTTCCTTGATTAAACAAACGCCCATCTTCTGTCATTAGAGAATCATCCCAAATTGCTACAGGAACCTTTTCTACAAGTTTAATTTTTAATGTATCTGGCCAAACGCGCTCGACGTAAGCTGTATCAATCCACATCAAGCTATTTAATTCATTTTGTAATTGAGTAACTGGCAGAGCAAAAAAACTAGAATTGACGTATTTAGTTAAAACAGTTTCCAATTCTTTATGAGTTAAATGTTGATAACTTGCAGCCACTTTAATTGTTGTAATTGGAAATCGTTCAGCGTCTGAAACATACAAATAGCCTAAGCGCCCTGCTAGCACTATGGCGCTCATAATTAATAACAACAGCAGTCCATTGTATCGCAAACTGCTGTTATTTTTTTTTGCTTTTCTGATACGTTCGTTCACAGATAATCGGTCACTAGTTGTTGACGACATTGATGATGAGTTTTAGCGATTTCGATGAGCTCATCAAGTAAATCAGGATAAGCCAAGCCAGTCGCTTGCCATAATTTGGGATACATGCTAATTGATGTAAAGCCAGGCAAGGTATTAAGTTCATTAAAATAAATCTCTTCTGTCTCATCATTAACAAAGAAATCTACTCTAGCCATTCCTTTACATTTTAAGCGTGTAAAAATATCAGCTGAGGCATGTTTTAAACGCTCATTAAGTTGCTCACTAAGAGCAGCAGGAATAATTAAATCAGTTTGTCCACTTTCCAAATATTTAGCGGTATAAGAATAGAAACCGTCTGGATGATTCACATGAATTTCACCCACGTTTGATACCCTTGGAGCTGCTGAAGGGATTCTATTTTCTAATACGGCCAGCTCTATCTCACGACCTTGAATAAATTCTTCAACTAAAATCTCTTCATCATAACGTAAGGCGTCATTCACCGCGGCGATTAGTTCAGCGCTATTTTTTGCCTTATGTATACCTACACTAGAACCTAAAGAACAGGGTTTAACAAACAAGGGCCATCCAAACTCAGCAGCGACCTCAGTGCAAAACTGTTGTCGCTCATTAGCATTAGAATACCAAGACAGTACTTTGTATCGTGCTGATTTTAGCCCATTAATGCAGGCTATTCTTCTTGCCATATCCTTATCCATGCTTATGGCTGAAGGTAAAACATCACAACCCACATAAGCGACATTAGCCAATTCTAGCATTCCTTGTAAGCAACCATCTTCATATAGAGGTCCATGCACTACAGGAAAAACAACGTCCGCATCAACCGATAAACGGCCATTTATAAGTAAATTGTCTAGAGGTTTGGAATGTTCTGTTTCGACAGGCAGTTGGTCTCTGTGAGAAAGCAAGTCCTGATAATTATGCAGATGGAATTGCCCTTTTTTATCCATGGCAATTGGAATAATATTGTATTTGCTAGCATCTAAATAAGCCAACACCGATGCAGCCGAAATTAATGAAATTTCATGCTCGCCTGATTTTCCACCGTAAAGCAAAACAAGGTTGATAAGCTTAGACATTAACAGTCTCCAATAATATGTACTTCGTGGATCAACTCAATAGCTGTTTGCTCACGAACTTTAGTTTGCACTAAATGAATTAGTGCTTCAATATCAGCAGCAGTTGCCTCGCCCTGGTGGTTAATAATAAAATTAGCATGTTTCTGCGATACTAGAGCCCCACCTATACTAGCCCCTTTCAAACCACAAGACTCAATAAGGCGAGCGGCAAAATTACCAGGGGGATTTCTAAACACAGAACCACAATTATATTCATTAGTGGGTTGAGTGTTTGTTCGATGAGCTAACAATTCTTTTATAACCTGTAAAGAGGTTTCTTTATCGCCAGTAGGTAACTTTATCGTTGCAGATATGAACCATTCTTCTCCTAAACCAGCAACGTGTCGGTACCCTACTTCAAATTCTTCTGGTTTTCTAACTCTGATTTCACCTTGCCGATTAATGGTCTGAACTTCTACTACCGATTGCCATGTTTCTCCACCATGACAACCGGCATTCATTCGTAATGCACCGCCCATAGTGCCGGGAATTCCCGCCCAAAACTCGCCCCCAGAAAAATTATTCCGCGCAGCAAAACGAGCCATACTGGCACAAGATACTCCAGCCTCTACTCTAATGCTTTGCCCCGGTAAAAGAGTCATTTCTTTCAAACATCCCTGGGTCAGAATTACAGTCCCCGAGAATCCCTTATCACGAATTAGAGAATTAGATCCTAGACCCAACCACAGCAATGGTTCATTTTCAGGGAGTTGGCGCAAAAAAAAGGCTAAATCAGCAACACTAGTCGGTTTATAAAGCCGCGTGGCAGGTCCTCCCACGCGCCAAGTAGTGTAATCACCTAAGGGTTCATTTAAAAGCAAAGTCCCTTGATATTGTGTTACAAGCTCGCAATCCTTCTCAGTTATGGACATATTGATTCTCACGCTTTTTTCATTAGGTTTACAGCCATTTGACCAATACTTCCTGCTCCTTGCATCAAAATAACATCACCATCCTTAATGAATTCATCAAGTTTGGTTTTTAATGATTGCTCATTTACTAAAGTGACTCTCTTTTCTTTTGCTCTAATTTGATCCGCTAGGCCTTCACTACTGATTCCTGGGATGGGTTGTTCACCCGCAGAATAAATATCAAACAGCAACAATTCATCAGCAAGGCTCAATACGTTAACAAATTCGCCATGTAAGGATTGAGTTCGAGTATAACGATGAGGCTGAAAAACATGCACTAACCGCTTGTTAGGCCAAACTTTTCTGAATGCATCAATCGTTGATAAAATTTCTTGCGGATGGTGTCCATAATCATCAACCACAATAGCAGAACCTTTCTCAAATTGCTTTTCACCCAGCATTTGAAAACGGCGCCCAACCCCCTGGAATTTTTTTAGACCACGAATAATCGACTCGTCATCGACTCCTACCTCTGTTGCTATGGCAATAGAAGCTAATGCATTTAACACATTATGGCGCCCAGGATATTGGAACTCTATAGTCAAAGGCAAATGAGGTGCAGGTCTGATTACGGTAAACCGGCTTAACATCTCAGTTTGAGTCCAATCCACCGCCCTATAGTGAGCCTCATCTCTGAATCCATAAGTTAGAGTGGGTCTTTGAATCGCGGGGAGAATACGACGAATTTCCTCATCTTCAATACAGACTACTGCCAAACCGTAAAAAGGTAAATGATGAAGGAACTCAATAAAGGTTGTTCTTAATTTATCAAAGCTACCTTCATAAGTATCCATATGATCAGCATCTATATTGGTAACAACGGTCATCATCGGCTTCAAAAATAAGAACGAGGCATCACTTTCATCAGCCTCCACCACAAAATAAGCCGACTTACCTAATTGAGCATTCGCACCACAGCTATTTAATTTTCCACCAATAACAAAACTAGGATCTAAACCCCCTTCAGCTAACAAACTGCTGACCAAACTGGTCGTTGTTGTTTTACCGTGGGTTCCAGCAATGGCAATTCCGTGTCGGAATCTCATAAGCTCAGCCAACATTGCGGCCCTTGGAATGACTGGAATCATTAATTCACGCGCAGCGACAATCTCGGGATTATTCATATCCACAGCAGAAGAGCGAACAACAACATCAGCGCCTTTAATATTTTCGACGCGGTGTCCAATATAAACTTGAATCCCTAAAGATCTTAAACGTTGAACGGAACTCCCTTCCCCAATATCTGAACCAGTAATGCGATAACCTTGGTTATGTAATACCTCTGCGATACCACACATACCAACACCGCCAATACCAACAAAATGTATTTGCTCTACATGCCCCATCCTTGGAGATACAAATTGCTCTGAATTATTCACAATTCCCCCTTATGTTGCCAGCGTTCCCAATCCCAGAGACTGCCAACGATTTTCATGATCGATGCGCAATAATATTGCAACGACCACACAATTAATTATCATACTGGCACCACCATAACTGAGTAATGGTAGTGTTAATCCTTTTGTTGGTAACAAACCAGCATTTACCCCCATATTAATCGCTGCCTGCAAACCCAACCAAAAGGTCAGACCATAAGCTGTAAACGATGCAAAAAAACGCTCTTGGCAATGAGCGGTATACCCTATAGCAAACCCTCTAATAACAAGTATACTATATAAAGCCATAACAACTAAAATACCGAAAAGACCCAATTCTTCAGCCAAAACAGCAAATACGAAATCAGTATGAGCCTCAGGCAAATAGAGTAATTTTTGAATACTTTCACCTAAACCAGAGCCAAACCATCCCCCGCGCCCAAAAGCAATTAAAGACTGAGTTAATTGATAGCCACTGTTATATTGGTCAGCCCAAGGATCTCGAAATGCCGTTAAACGAGCAACCCTATAAGGAGAAGACACGGCTAATAAAGCAAGCGCACTAATTACCAATAGCATTAAACCAACGTAATAACGTAGTCTCACGCCTGCTAAAAAAAGAAGCGCCATCACCGTGCCGGCAATAACTACTGTCGCACCAAAATCTGGTTCTCGTAACAATAACACTGAGACAACGCCCAATATAACCATAGGCTTAATAAAACCAAAAATACTTTCACTGACTGCTTTTTGTTGCCGAACCAAGTAACCGGATAAATAAAATATCATCGTTAGTTTGGCCATTTCTGATACTTGAATTCCTATAGGCCCCAAAGATAACCATCTTCGGCTTCCATTCACCGTGCGTCCTATCCCTGGAATTAACACAATCAGCAACATGAGCAAGCAAACAATCATCATCGGCGCACTGATTCTCTCCCAGAAACTACTGTCAGTACGAATGATGACTAAAGCAATCATCAATCCAGCAAATAAATAACAGGCTTGCCGTATCAAAAAATGAAACGGTTGGTGATAATATTTTGTAGAAATCATTACGGAGCTGGAAGCAACCATCATTAAGCCAATAATGAGCAAGCCAAAAACAGCACTAATTAACCATTTATCATAAAGTGATATCGGTTTACTTACCGGTTTTCCGCGTTGGTTTAAGTGTCTCGGCCTCATAGCTCTTATAATCCAATCACAGAGGCTGTAAATACTTCACCGCGATGATTAAAATCTCGAAACATATCTAAACTAGCGCAGGCTGGTGATAGCAACACTACATCCCCAGGCTTAGCCTGAGTTTTTGCAATGACAACAGCCCCCTCTAAAGATGATGCCCGTGTTGTAGGAACAACATGCCCTAATTCTGCTTCCATTTTATCTGCATCTTCACCTATAAGTACTATTGAGCGTACAAAATCGGCTATAGGCTGCGCTAACTCTTGAAAGTCCGCCCCCTTTCCTTGTCCTCCAGCAATAAGAACTATTTTCCCTTGCATAGAACCTCCTATTCCATTAATAGCAGAAATTGTTGCCCCAACATTAGTTCCTTTGGAGTCATTAATCCATTCAACATGATCTAACGTTCTTACCCATTGGCAACGATGAGGCAAACCGCTAAACATTTTTAATACGTCAATTATATGATGCATAGGTATACCGACAGCTTCAGCCAAAGCACACGATGCCAATGCATTTAGCCAATTATGCACACCTTTAATTAATAAAGAATCTACCGCCAAAATACGGTCTCTACCTTTTGCTAAAAAGATTTTATTGTCTTGATTAATTAATCCCCAATGACCTTCATCAGGGGCATTTTGACCAAAAGAAATATGAGTTAAATCATTATCATATTGCGTTATAGGAGTAGTCCAAGAATCATCACGGCTGAATAATGCTATTTTTGCTTGATGATAAATTCGCTGTTTTGCTTCGACATAGGCTTCAAAAGAATGGTGTCTATCTAAATGATCTGGCGTTACATTAAGGATAGTTGCTGCAATTGGCGACAAAGAATAAGTTAAATCCAACTGAAAACTAGATAACTCTAAAACCCATAAGTCATATTGATGCCCATCGTCCAATAAATCTAGAACTGGAGTACCAATATTTCCTGCTACAGCAACACGAAATCCTGCAGCTTTAGCCATCTCGCCAACTAAAGTAGTGACCGTTGACTTACCATTAGTTCCCGTAATGGCCACTACAGGAGCCTTAACCTCTCTGGCTAAACACTCAATATCACCATAAATAGCGATGTCTGCTTGTTTTGCCTGTTTGAGAAAAGGCAGATCCAATGATACCCCTGGACTAGCAACAATATCAGTCAATTGGCTTATTAGTTCCGTTGGTATATGCCCTAGGTAAATCGGTACCTCAGGAAACTCTGCCCTAATTTCAGCGACACCAGGAGCATCTTTACGGGTATCAAATACTATAAATGGCTTGTTGTTTCTGTGCAAATAACGAGCAATTGAAAGCCCCGTTTTGCCTAACCCTGCAACTAAATGTAAAGAATGATCCATGATGCACCTTGCTTATCGAAGTTTTAAAGTAGCCAATCCGCATAGCACAAATACAACTGTAATAATCCAGAATCTGACTATAACCTTGGGCTCTGACCATCCTTTTAATTCAAAGTGGTGGTGTAAAGGAGCCATACGAAACAATCTTTTGCCATGAGTATATTTAAAGTAAGTCACCTGTAAAATTACTGAAATCGTTTCAATAACAAACAGCCCACCCATTATTAATAACACAAGTTCCTGTCTTACTACTATAGCTACGATTCCCAACGCAGCCCCTAAAGCGAGAGATCCTACATCGCCCATAAATACTTGGGCTGGATAACTGTTATACCATAGAAAACCTAAGCCTGCGCCCACGATAGAAGAACAAAAAATAGTTAATTCCCCAGTGTTAGGTACAAAGGGGATAGCGAGGTAATTCGAGTAAACTGCATTACTTGAGGCATAAGCAAAAATACCCAAAGCTCCAGCAACCATTACTATGGGCATGATAGCCAAACCATCCAAACCATCAGTTAAATTAACGGCATTACTACTTCCTACAATAACAAAATAGGCAAGCACTGGAAAAAAGATTCCTAGATCCCAAGTTACTGTTTTAAAAAAAGGCAGGATTAATTGAGTATGTACCGGTAAATTAGCATTCGTATACAGATAAATTACAGCAATAATTGCAATCACTGATTGCCAAAAATATTTCCAGCGGCCAGGCAATCCCTTACTATTTTTTAAGACCAATTTACGGTAATCATCAACCCAACCCACTAAGCCATTACCTAGAGTCACCAAAAGAACAAGCCACAAACTAGATTGTTGTAAATCACACCACAGTAAACAACTCACTGTAATAGCTAATAGAATGAGTACTCCGCCCATAGTAGGAGTTCCTGCCTTTGACAGATGAGTTTGAGGACCGTCATTCCTAACCATCTGCCCAATTTGCAGTCCACGTAGCCATCGAATCATCAATGGGCCACACAACAGCCCCACCATTAAAGCAGTTAAAGAAGCTAAAATAGACCTAAATGTCAGATACTGAAAAACTCTTAACGCATGATACTGTCCTTGAAATAACTGCGTTAGCCAATAGAGCATAATTGTTCCTCTTACTTAATAAAAACTGTGGTCAACTCACATAATCCCTAAATGGGGCCAAAAAGTGGCCAAGCATATCATACTCTCTAGACATCAATTAAGCAGTTTATGCACAATTTTTTCCATAGCACTCGATCGTGATCCTTTTACCAAAATCGTAGTATCTGAATTCAACTCATTGAATAAGTTTTGAGCCAAGTCATCTTGGCTAGGATAATGTTGCCCACCAACGCCAAATGCTTTTGAGGCTAACTCACTGTATGAACCACAAGTCAATAACTTATCAATTCCTAATTGGCGAGCAGCTAATCCTACTTCTTGATGGTGTTGGGTTGCCCAAGAACCCAGCTCCCCCATATCACCAAATACAAAAATCTTTCTCCCGGGGCGCTTGGCTAGCACCTCAAGCGCGGTTAACACCGAGCGCAAATTAGCATTATAAGTATCATCAATAACTGTTGATTGATTCTTCCCGGTAAGAATAGTCATACGCCCACGAACGCCACTGAAGTTGCTTAAGCCTTGTTGAATGTCTTTAATTGAAATACCTACAGCGTAACAACATGTTGCAGCGGCTAAGGCATTCCGCACATTGTGCAATCCGGGAACTTGCAACTCAATGTCTGCACGACCATTAGGCAATACTAAAGAAAAATGCCCACGACCATGAGTGTCTAACCGCACATCCTGGGCATAAACATCTGCAACATGATTAGCAGAAAAACGAAGAACCCTTTTATCCGCTAATAGTTCATCCCAGAAATGAGCATAAGCATCATCATCATTAACCACAGCAGTGCCCGCCGTAGATAATCCTTGATGTATTTCTCCTTTAGCTCGAGCAACACCATCAATAGAACCAAACCCCTCAACGTGTGCGGGGGCTATATTGTTAATCAAAGTCACATCGGGATGCACTACCGCTACTGTATGAGCAATTTCTCCCTGATGATTAGCGCCCAACTCAAAAACCGCATAACGATGCTGATTATTTAATTGTAAAACACTTAACGGAGCACCAATATGATTATTTAAATTGCCTTTAGTCGCATGCGATGGTGGTGGTAAAATAGCGGCAATCATTTCTTTAACTGTAGTCTTACCGTTTGAACCAGTTAGGGCGATGACAGGGCAATGAATACTCTGTCGATGAGCCGCTGCAATTTTTGCTAAAGCCAATATAGTATCTGCCACTACAAACTGAGGGATATGCACTCCTTCAATGTAATGATCCACTACGACGGCTACAGCTCCCTTTTCCTCGACTTCTTTAATAAAATGATGACCATCAAAATTCTCACCTTTTATAGCAATAAATAAATTTCCAGGTTGAACTTGACGACTGTCGGTAGAGATACCGTTAATTTCAGTATTTGTTTGATGTGACTGAGTAAGAAGTGATGCAATAGTATTTAGGTTCATAGTATTAAGGGCAGGCCAAAAGTCTAGTGTACTAACACTCTGGCTCATAGTTCAAGACCATCGTATTGAGAATTAATATTGTACTCCCAAAAGAACAGTTGCAGGTCGGACAATTTATTGCCCGGTCTACGTTACTATCACCTTCATTCAGAGCGCAACAAAAGGATCTCCTGCGAAACGCATTGCGCCACGTTCAGAAGCTCCTTCGTTGCAAGCACCGCTTGGAATGACAGGGTAGTGCTGCACAGACCTCCTAATTAAGCAATAGCATATTCCTGCGCTTTCTGTTCAATATGCAGCAAACGATGATAGCGTGCAATGCGCTCTTCGGTTAATGGCTTACGTTGATCATCAAGCAGATAAGCGTCCATTCCATCACTTAACTGCCTTGCGGTATCGAGCATAATAGAGAAACGCTCTTCATCAATGATTGGGTTTTTTGAGGTTTGCATGAATAAACATAAACCGCGTACACTGAAAGCACCTATATTTTGTAAATCAAAAACACCTGTTGCTGTAGCGGCAGCTAAACTACAGATTACTGGGCCTTGGCCATTAGAAAATTGATGTCTATGAAATAAATGTCCTTCACCAAAACGCAAGCCTGCAGCAAGAACAGTTTGTAATAATTCATATCCAGCAAACTGCCTATTATCTTTAGCCAATAAAAACATCATCAATGTAGACGGGGTCACTATTTGAGGCTCTTCTTTATATTCTATTGTAGGCTCATCTTCAGGAAGCAATTTCGGTTGCTGCGAGTTTTTTACTGGCTTAGTAAATAATTGCATAACTGGTTCTGACTCAGTCTCCGCACCAAGACCTAGATCAGGAGATGATGAGTTCTCTCTATTCACCTTACGGACAGCTATAATATCATCGTTAAAAGACTGAGCTTCTTTAGATGCCGCCTTTTCAGTTGGGCCAAGATCGGGCTGATATCGGGCTGGATTTAAGCTCTGCCTTCTCGCTTTCATTAAGCGCCCAATGGCCACTATAACACCGATTAACAACAGGACATTAAGTATTAAACTCCAATTTGCCTGCATCATTTACTCCATAGTCAAAGCTTCTTTCACATCAACTGCAACTAAACGAGACACGCCTGGTTCACGCATAGTTACCCCCATCAAATGATCTGCCAATTCCATAGTCACTTTATTGTGAGTAATAAAGAGGAATTGTACGAATTGTGACATCTCTTTTACTAAATCGCAAAACCGTCCCACATTTACGTCGTCTAAAGGAGCATCCACTTCATCTAACATGCAGAATGGTGAAGGATTTAGCTGAAAAATCGCAAATACTAATGCGACAGCAGTCATTGCCTTCTCGCCACCGGATAACAAATGAATAGTACTATTTCGTTTTCCAGGCGGTTGTGCCATTACTACGATACCAGCTTCTAACAGATTATCACAAGTTAATTCAAGCTGTGCTCTTCCACCGCCAAAAAGTCGGGGGAAAAGGGCTTTAAAAGAAGTATTCACTTCATCAAACGTATTTTCTAGTCGTAAGCGAGTTTCCTTATCCATCTTATCAATGGCCATCTCTAATGTGGCTAAGGCCTGGCTTAAATCTTCATATTGCTCGTCCAAATAGAGCTTACGCTGCCGCTCAGCAACAAACTCTTCAATAGCGGCTAAATTAATTGCTCCCAAGCGCTTGATTTTCTCCGCTAAAGCAATTAATTCATCTTCGCGCATACTTTGAGTTGTTCCCTGCGGAATATGCTCCAATAAAGATGAAGCGTGCAAACCTGACTCATCAAGAGATTCTTGTACTGAACTGGCACGAACAGCTAATTCTTGCTCCTGCATTCGGGTTTGTGCAATCACTTCGTGTACCTGTTTTAGCTCACGATCATAATTAAAAATAGATTGCTCTAGACTCTCCATGTTGCTTCTGAATTGTACTAGTTGCTCGCGACTTTCAGTCAATTGCAACTCTATTTCATTATGTTTCATCAATTGCTCAGCCAGTTGTTCCCTAAGTTCTGTCTCTGGCGCAGCCGATTGTATGCATAAAAGTGCTAAATGCTCTAACCGTTCTTGTAGTACATTTAAACGCTCCTGTTCTCTTGCAATTCTATCGGTTAATTGTTGGGTTTTGGTAATCTCTCGATCATGTTCCTTTTCTGCTTGGTGCAAAGTAATGCGCAGCTCTTCTACTTCTTTGTTTTGTATTGCGAAGGTATCAAGCCAATTTTGTTTTTCGTCAGCAAATTGAGCCTGCTGTAATTCATAATTTTTAAATTGATTATCTAGTAGATTTAATTTTTCAGTAATTTCT
Source organism: Legionella fallonii LLAP-10 (assembly GCF_000953135.1). NCBI lineage: Bacteria > Pseudomonadati > Pseudomonadota > Gammaproteobacteria > Legionellales > Legionellaceae > Legionella > Legionella fallonii. Next base: position 2,820,266 of record NZ_LN614827.1, read on the forward strand.
ATAAGTTCTGTTGCAGTATCTTCTAGAGAAATTTGTAGTTCTTCCTGTTCGGTAGCCAGCATGGCTATCTGTCTTTCTGCTTGTTGAATAGCCTGTTCATTAGCAGTCAGGGCATTAATATTACTTCTTAAAGCCTCGTTGCTCCCGGAAAGATTTAATTGATATAACTCAATATAATTGACACTTTGTTGTAGCTGCGCGTGATATTGGTCACGTAATGCTCTAACTTCTGTAATCTTTTGCTGTAACGTATCGACTACCGCACCCAAATCAACAATTTTCTGTTGTCGCCCAAGAAAACCAAGCTCATCTTGCTCTTCAGGATGAGCTAATTTAACCCATCCTTTCCCCAACCAAAAGCCATGGGACGTCACAATTGACTCATGATCTGCTAAGTGAGGTAACCAACTAACTACCTGCTCTAAATGTTCTGCCGTATAGATATGCTCCAGGTTAGGTACTGACGCAGGAATAGAGCCTTTAATTTTATCAGCAAGGCTAGGATATTCGCGTTGCTTACTAAGCAAGGGCCTCATTGTGACTACGCTTTCCCCTTGAGACTCGCAAAGAGTCCACTGGGGCCATAGCTCCTCAAAGTCATCCAGCACATAGGCATGCAAAGCATCAGTTAATACCATTTCACAGACGGATTGCCATTGAGGTTCCACTTGCAAAATGTCCATTAATTGGGGTTTATTAGACCATTCTTTAATTGCTTGTTTATTCTGTGTTTTGCTTTGTCTTGCAGCCTTTTGTGCCGCAATCAATGCAGCGTGCTCACTATTTTGGCGATGAAAATCATCCTGTAACTGATGTAATTGTTGCTCTGTTTCCTGCAATTGGGCTCGCAGCAAATTAGCCTGTTCATTCCCTTGTTTTAACTGCGCCTCATCAAACTCTTGGGTTTCTTTTAGCTTAGATTGTTTACTCTCTAGATCTGCTTTAGTTTGTTGCAAGTCAGCTAAAGAAATAGTGGCTTGTTCTTGAAATAATTTCTCCTGCCTTAATCCTATTTGCTGGCGTCTTAATTCTAAATGCTGTGCTTTAACTTGGGTAACTTGTAACTCACTTTTAACTGAGTTTGTTGCATTCTGTACTTCTTGCCAGCGTGATTGCCATTCACGTTGTTGTATTTGAGATTCTTGCCGCAATTCTTCTTTTTCTTTGAATTTTATGTTTAATTGCCGGAGCTGCTCTTCTAGATGTGCCGCTTGTTGTTCGCTGTTTTGTAATTCTTCTTGATCTTGTTTTAATTGTTCGTCAGCAATTTGCCAATCTTCTTGCATCTGTTGTCTGTCATGTTCTAGACGTTTTTTTTCTCTATCTTGTTGTTGTATCGATTCTTCTAAACGAGCAATCTCTGTACCTAATTGATAGAAAGCAGCCTGAATTTGTTGCGAATTATCATTAGCATCCTGCAATTGTTCATTTAAAATGGTGCGTTCTTTATTAGACCCAGTCAACAAGCTTTGTTGTTGTTCATACCGAACAGCTAAATCGTGCAGTTCACTCTGCTTACGTAACTGTTGTTGGGTATAATCTTGCCATTTAAGTGCGAGTATTTCTGCGCGACAGATTTTTTCTTCTTCTTTCAGTACAGTATAACGTTCAGCAGCCTTTGCCTGACGCTCTAAACGCTGCAATTGTTTATCGAGCTCTTCGCGGATATCTGCGACTCGGTTTAAATTATCACGAGTATGTTCTATACGCTGTAACGTCTCACGACGACGCTCCTTATATTTTGAAACGCCCGCCGCTTCTTCAAGAAAAGCCCTTAACTCTTCTGGTTTTGCCTCAATCAATCGCGAAATAGTACCTTGGCCAATAATAGAATAACCGCGTGAACCGGCGCCAGTACCTAAAAAGATGTCTGTAATATCTCGTCGCCGACAACGACTACCATTCAGATAATAGGAGGAATCGCCATCTCGTGTTACAACACGCTTCACCGCAATCTCGCCGTAACTGGCAAAAGGACCGGTTAAACGCCCCAAACTATTATCAAATACAAGTTCAACTGAAGCCTGACCGACTGGTTTACGATTAGATGAACCATTAAAAATAACATCGGTCATGGATTCACCACGTAAATTTTTAGCCGAACTCTCTCCCATAACCCAACGTACCGCATCAATAATATTCGACTTGCCACAACCATTAGGGCCAACAACAGCAACTAACTGACTAGGAAAGTGAACTACGGTAGGATCAACAAAGGATTTAAACCCCGCTAATTTCAATTGCTTCAGATGCATATTGATAACGATACAAAAATAATAATCAGATATTATAACTGAGGAAGGCCGGTATGACTATTTTGTTCTCTCGTATGGCCGCCCCTCTATCTTATAGGTTATTATTGCAACAGTTACTACCAACATGAACAATTGACAAACAAGATCAGCCTTATATAATGCGCCTATTCCGAAACTCGCTGCGGAAAAACAAGTTTTAGAAAAAACTAATACACCATTCTCTAACTTTAAAGGATGCTAATGAAACGCTACGCAAATGTATTTCGCCTTATTGCTCTGTCTCTGAGTCTATCACTTATTTTTTCTACCTCAGCTGCTGCTGAACCCGCTAATCTCACCTTAGTCAAAAAAGAGTTGATTCAATACCATGATTCGGGAGAGTATCAGCAGGAATTAGCCGATAAAATTAAGCAAGCCCGGCAATACATTATTCAGCAGGCGATTGCTAATCAACAGCATACGTCCAAACAAAAATTAGCATTAGTTTTAGATATAGATGAAACCAGTTTATCCAACTACGATAAAATGATTAAGCATGATTTTACTGCCAATCGTGCTCGGATTCACAAAGAAATCCTGGCAGCAAACGCCCCTGCAATTAAACCCATGTTGGCTCTTTACCAAGCAGCTAAAAATCATGGTATTAAAGTGTTTTTTGTAACTGGTAGAAATGAGTCAGAGCGAGCAGCAACAGTAAACAACCTAATCAAAGCGGGTTATACCAACTGGACGGGTCTTTATTTACGCCCAGAAAAATACTCTGCCTCCTCCATTATTCCTTTCAAAACGGATGCAAGAAAAAAAATCAGCGAGCAAGGTTACACTATTATCGCATCAATTGGTGACCAATACAGTGACATTCGCGGAGGCTACGCTCAGAAAGGGTTTAAATTACCTAATCCCTACTATTATTTGCCATAAAAATAACAAAAGCATTCAGCAATCGCAGTTCGGGCAATGTGTTGCCCGAACTGCAACTTAAATTTAAATTTAAATTTAAATTAGAGTATTAAATCATGTTACTAAAAAAACCATAATCTATCATTTGAGCAACGTATTATCCCATACAGCGCATCAAAAATGCGCAGATGTCGAATCTCCTATTATATCTTCTATCATTATAAGAAATGTCTTGCACCTATTTAGAACAAAGTCCCTTATTGTATTTTTTATCCTTTGCTATACTGATTTCAGAGTAAAGACAATGGATGTCTTAAAAGGACTTTAGTCTCGGTATCAAGGACGATACCCGCCACAAGGATGTGGATGATTACTCTAGCTAACGGAAAAGGACTCATCTGAAATGCTAACAGCGGATGGGTCTCCCCTCCACTTCAAAAAGTTACTTCACCAGAGTTAGTAGCTATTTTCGTTCATTTTTTACCGCACTTAGTTAAAAGAAAAATCATCCGATTAAATGCAGCTTTTAAGAGATTACCCAAGGTCTATTCACAGAGTTATCCACAGAAAATGGGGATAAGTTAGTATTTATTTAAAGTCAATTAATTTGTCACAATCCATGTAGGGCAAGGGGTTTTATAAAAAGAGAGTCTAAATTGAAAATAATATCTGGGAAAGAAATATAAGAATATCCACAAGAAAAGATTGAGTGGATAGATTTAGGCGGATTGCCATCATAACAAAAAAATTATAAAAAAACAGTCTTGACTTAGGTTTTTTTAATCTTTAATAAAACTAGAGTTGAAAAAAATCAAATTTCAGTGGCCATGTAAAGTTAGCGGCTACGACCCTCTCCCGCGATAGAGTATCTATTTTTACTCAAAAATTTTTTTCACAGGCGCGGAGCTTTTTGTGTCATCAAAACATTATTCCACTGCGAATCCCCTCTTCTTCGTAGGAGAGGGGAAACCATCTCATCGACTCCTTAACCTGGTAGCTATAGGCCCATTTATGAGTAAGTCGAAGAATACTGTTACACTTAGACGGTCTTTTTGCTTTCGAATAGCCTGCCTTTCATACGAATGGCATTGACCTCTATTGTTAGGAATTTAATGTAATCATAGGTAACATAATAATCCCCTTGATCACCTGCAAATCTGGACCAAGAATTCCGTAAAGTAAACACCCCTCGGTTAACATTACCCTCTTCATCAGTTACTTCTATATTATCATCGTATCCAGTAATAACTAACTCATGACCTGCAATAATAATGTCACTATTCATCGCATCTTGTAGAATCTCAGGTGTTAACATCCAAGTATCATTGTAGGCTCTGTTAGTACCTACAGCCCCAGCATCCCCATTCTTAATATCTAACAGTATGCCGACAGTTAAACGATTGCCTTTTGCCAACTCTTCTTTAATCTGTCTGATGATTTGATCCATATCGGCTTGTGCAGAAAATGAATCTTCATCAGAAAGCAAAGGCTCCCAGTTGATTAAATTGGATAAAGGAATACTATGTGCCATAAATTCAGTATCAGACATAGGAGTGCCCTCATCGGTCTGATTATCTAAGGGATACTGCCTCACCCCTGCACAACCATTCAGTTTTTGGTAGTTCTGACTGATAATGCCATAGTCACTAATCTGTTGTAATACCCAGGGAGCTAAAGAACCATTCCAGCCGCTTGCTTGTATTTTATCATGGATGGCCAAATAACTGCCTAACTCAAGATTGCATAACTGGCTAATATAATCACCCGCACCTAAAGCCGCATCTAGAGCCGCAGTCACAGCAAAAGTCACGCAACTACCATGATAGCCTTGATCCAACACGGGTGTTAACTGCATTCCTAATTTTATCTTAGGTGGTAATTCAGATGAAAAAGAAGCATTAGACACTGAGTTCTTAGGATATTGCTTCAGTTGCTCATGCAAATAAGATTTTGCACTGGGAGATAATTCATATTTAGGTAGACGGAACTTTAAATGATGTACAGCACCATATTGATTTTTAGGATTCAGCTGAATATCTACTTCCCCCTTCAAAGTCACCTGGCTGGCGCAAACCAGAGAGGTAGACAGTGACAAAATTGCTGCATTAATTAGTTTATTCATACATTACATCCCTTTAATTTAGACCTTTAGCATCATATCAAGAGGTAATGTAAATGCAATAAATAATCTTTTGCAAAGTCCTAAGCTTTAAAATTAGGGAATAAATGAAACAAATTGCAACAATTAGAAAACAATTAGCCTATAGGCACTCAATATGATATCATGTTGCCCACTATTTATTTTTATACGCATAATTGAGTAAAATTTATGACAAATCCTGTTCGTATTATTAATCCAACACTCCCTGAAAATATTCCTATAGTTATTGCTTTGGCAAAATCAATCCTCGGCAATAATCCTGGACTGTTAGAACACTACACCGTTTATTCTTTAGGAGAAAACACATCCTATGCTTTAACCCTGCCAGTTCTTCAATTTATCGCTGACCCTACAGTCAACTCGAACGTCCCTGCTGTCCGCTTAGATATTTTTGAACCGAGTAGTGAAAATAATGGAAATTTTGGCAAAGTTTATCCGGTCATCAAATCCATAATTCCACACAACGATAATGGAGTTTTTGATGATTCAGGTTCCTATGTAGTTAAAGAAATGACCGCAAATGAAAGCGCGCCTAGTGATAAACCCAACAAGCCGAATTGGTTTGTTCGCGTAGCAAATAAAGAGCAATATCTAGGAGGACAACATCCAACATTGGGAATACACTATACCTTAGTAAAAAGGGAAAAAACCTCATTCTTACATATGAATCGTGCCCCTGGTTTATCTCTGGAGCATTATAGAAACAAACTCTCTGGCGAGCAGTTTTTAAGCCTTGTTTGTACCTTGATAGAAGAAGTACCACAACAAATTCATCGTATCATCGATGCAGGAAAACACAAAGGCCGCATGATGATTCATTGCGATCTAAAGCCAGAAAATATTATGGCTGCCTATGTGAACGGTCAATGGACCGTCACGGTTATAGACATGGGATTAACCAAAGCAATAGAAAAAGATAGCCACTATTCTACCCTACAACCCTATGGCAACAAACTGGTATGGGATGGCGAAATGCTGCTTGCTGATATGAATGAAGAACCCAAGATCTATGATATACAAAGCGATTTATATGCATTATTTATCTGTATCTGTGAACTGGCTGGCGCACCATCCAGAGACGAACTCACTGATGATGAAGTGCTCAATGATATAGAAAATCCCGATCTTACAGGCATTTTCAGCACTATGAACTTTGATTTAAACATGAAAAACCAATTGGAACAAGCCATTAGAGGAGCTCTTCGTGCTAACAAAATGCAAAGAACACCTCATAATGAAGTCTTAGTTGTTTTTCAAAAAGCATTAGCAGAAGTTCGCAAAAATAAATTGATGCCTCAGATGACAACACCGAATACAAACACCATACAAGTCACAGCTGAAGGCCTAAAAGTGTGGGTAGAGCAACCTCTAGACCAGATGATACTTGTGGAAGAAAATAAAGGACGAGATAGAAAAATTACGCTGAAATCATGGCTTGGGCAGTTTCGCAAATTGTGCTCTTTGGCAAGTGCGGAAGAAAGTAAACGATTTAATACGTGGTGCTCCAGTAGCGTAAATTTTCGTTTCCAGAGCATTTTTATTTTCAATTTACTGCGGTTTAATTTGCTTAATGAGTACAATGATGAGGCATGTGTTCGCCTCCTTCTTCGTCACGAACAACTCATCGCACCGTTAAAAACAGAACAATTTTTACCAGACCTTTGGCAAAAACGTTTTCAAATGCTTACTCATTCAATGTCGCTACAATTGACAACAACACAAGCCGATCAATGTGCGGAATTGGGTCTGCTAAAACGCAATATAAGTCACTTCTTGAAGCAAAAAATCCATGAGAAATCGCTTAAGTTATTCCATGTTATGCAACAGCAGCTCGCTGAACAATTGAAGTTAGATTATAAAGACTGGGTAGAGCAATTACCTGAATTTGCTAAGTTGTTTAATAGACAATATCAATGTGTTGTTAAAACAGAAGAGTTACGCAAGAAAATAACTCCAATCTTTTCTTCACAGAATGACCTTAAGCAGCAATTTCAAAAATGGGGACTGACGATCTTTAATAATGCCGAGGAAGGAAATTTTCCTGAGAAAATTGATGAGTATTTTACTCATTATTCCTTCCTCTTTGAGTTGCTGACTCATTTTGACACTCAACGTCAAGTTATAATGCCTCTATTTGATCTAGTTCCAGAATTAAACCAGTCCCCTATTAATTGGCAGTCAATTGAGGAGTCTATTAAGAAATTACAACTGGCTGATTTACAAATGGTTACGGCTTTGTCTCAAAAGTTAGAGTTACTTCTTTTAATTCATGATGTCTATGCATGCTTAATTAATCAATCTGATGTCATTATTGAAGCAAATAAAACGAAGTTCGCTACATTGATTAAACATGTAGTAGACCAAACACTACCTGAAAAAGAACTCAAAACCAAGTTCGAAGAGATGAACGATTATTTTGAGGATTTAGATGAATTAGGTTCCTTTATGGACCAATGTGATAAGCCATACCCTAATATCCAAGAAGCCATTGGTATTTTATTAAACAATAACTACAAGATTGTAGAGCTCGCAGATGCAATACGTGCTAAGAATCAAGACTTCCTGCTGATAAGGCTGGATAGAGGTTTAAAAGTTATCTTATCTGAAGGTGAAAATTCATCAGCATTAAATGAACGGATTTTTACCGAAATGTCTCGATTTTTTGCTATCCCCCTTAGATACATTCCGCCAACTCCCAAGGTACATTCACAGGGTAATTTCAATAGCATGTTCCTACTACTGCCGAACACGGAAAAAGATGAAATAACGACTCCATTTCACTTTCGTTTTTAATTTGTTGGATGGCCATTTATACATTCTAAATTGCCCCACTCTATCCTTGCCTGTCTCATGACAGGTAAGGTACTCTTAGTTCATTTGACCTCGAAGGAACTATTTAATGAATGCTAATCATACTGAAAAGCTATTTTCCTATGGCACCTTGCGCTATGAAAATGTCCAGTTAACTAATTTTGGTCGTAAACTAGAAGGCACTCAAGATGCTTTACCTGGATTTGCTCTGTCTATGATTGAAATAAAAGCTCCTGAAGTTGTTTTAACCAGTGGCGAGAGATTTCATCCAATTATTACTTATACTGGCAATCCCTCCGATCAAGTAGAGGGCATGGTGTTTCATATCGGCAGCGATGAATTAGAGCAAGCAGATAAATATGAAGTAGCAGAATATAAACGCATCAGTGTTCAACTAGCCTCAGGCATTCAAGCTTGGGTGTATATCAACGCAGAACAGCCAGAAAATCAAGGATAAGCTCATGGCCTCCTTGAATATTTTTATTTACACCCAATATAAGGTGTAAGCAACTTGCTATTTGTTCAGTTATACTATGGTTACTTAATAAAAAAGGGGCAGGTCAAATGCGTAATCTTTTTACATGTTTACTAATTACATTACTATCATTTGGATTGGTAGTTAATGAAGCAGCAGCGAAGCGTTTTGGTGGGGGCCGTAGTTTTGGGGTACAACGTTCACAAAGTAGTCTAATGTCATCACATAAACCACAACAAAGTACTGCTGCATTGGGACAGAAGTCTCCTGCAAGCAAATGGGGCGGCATGCTCGGTGGTCTTTTAGTTGGAGGTTTATTAGCCAGTTTGTTTATGGGGCATGGGGTAGCCAGCGGAATCATCTCCTGGTTAATTCTTGGAGCCGTAGTATTTTTCATTGTCGGTTTCTTCCGCAGAAGAATGCAACCCAGTATGCAAGGGGCAGGATCCAATGCATTTGGGCAATCATTTAGTAATTTTACCCAACAATTTACTAACAATAATCCTGGTGGCTCATCCAGCAATAGCTCAGCCTCAGATTATCCAGCAGATTTTGACCAAGAGAATTTTTTGCGTGATGCCAAAGTTTGTTTTATACGACTACAAACTGCTTACGATCAAAAGAATCTGCAAGATTTAACAACCTTTACTGCTCCAGAAGTTTTTGGAGAAATTAAAATGCAATTGGACGAGCGTGGCGATTCTCCCAATAAAACAGAAGTCATTACTTTAAATGCAGAATTGCTCGATGTTTCAAAACAAGTCGACTCTAGTATAGCCAGCGTTCGTTTTACTGGAACTATTAAAGAAAATGATGATCCTATTACTCAACTTAATGAAATATGGCATTTCCGTCGATTTGGTAACAGCAAAGATTGGGTTGTCGGCGGAATCCAGCAAGAAATAAATCCACTTTAATCAAGTCGAAATCTCATAAATAGTAGGTTGGCTTCTGGACACAACAGGAACCCGACCTACATTACTCCCGTCATCTGTCTCCAAAAGGAGCCTGCCATTAAGTTAAGATATTTCGAATTCTCGCGGCATTAGGTCTATAAAATAAACCCTTACTTTAATGTCAGTTTCGGATATGAATTGTAGCCTGGGTTCCGCTAGCGCGGCACCCAGGCTACAAGCCCAATCTATCTAGTATTGAACATTTATAATTTCGTATTCAACTATACCACCCGGAGTGGTCACTGTGACGGTGTCATCTAATTGCTTACCAATCAAAGCACGACCAATAGGAGAGCTATAAGAGATCTTATTCAATTTAATATTGGCTTCGTCTTCACCAACAATTTGATAGGTCAGTTCGGCATCTGTTGCAACATGGCAAATAGTCACTGTTGCACCAAAAATAACTTTCCCTGTATTAGGTATCTTACTAATATCTATTATTTGCGCATTTGATAATTTTGCTTCAAGCTCCTGAATACGGCCTTCATTAAAACTTTGTTGCTCTCGCGCAGCATGATATTCAGCATTCTCTTTTAAGTCACCATGTGCTCGAGCCTCAGCAATAGCTTCAACAATACGAGGCCTATCTACAAATTTTAAGCGCTTTAATTCTTCTTTTAATGCTTCTGCCCCTGGTACGGTCATGGGATGTTTACTCATATCCACCTCTAATGTAAATCCTGTAAGCGAGTTACTGTTTCTCTATCTTCATATTTCATAGCAAGACATGCTGCTTCCGCTCCTGATAAGGTTGTAGTATAGCTAACTTTGTGCTGCAATGCATTGCGTCTAATAGCAAAGGAATCCGCAATAGCTTGCTTACCCTCAGTTGTATTCACAATAAAATCTATTTCATTATTTTTTATGTAATCCAACACGTGCGGACGACCTTCTGCTACTTTGAAAACCCGTCTGCAATCAACACCCGCAGCTTGTAAGGCAAGAGCAGTGCCACGTGTGGAGATTATTTCAAAACCTAACTCAATTAATCTCTTAGCAATTTCACCGACTCGTGTCTTATCTGCATCGCGAACGGAGACAAAAGCCCGTCGTCGCTTGGCTATATGACAACCAGCACCCAACTGAGCTTTAGCATAAGCTTGTCCAAATCGCTTGGCAATACCCATGACCTCTCCCGTAGATTTCATCTCGGGCCCAAGAATGGAATCTACCCCAGAAAACTTAATAAAAGGAAAGACGGGTAATTTAATGGAGTAAAATGTTGGCATGTGATGATTCTGAGTTAGGCCCTGTTCTTTTAAGCTAATTCCTACTTTACACAATGCCGCGATTTTAGCTAAAGGCAATCCTGTAGCTTTTGAAACAAAGGGAACTGTTCTTGAAGCGCGTGGATTCACTTCCAACACGAAAATATCATCAGCCTGAATAGCAAATTGAGCATTAATTAATCCCACGACCCCCAACTTCGAAGCCATTTGCCGCATTTGTTCCATTAAATCCTGCTGTACTACCACACTTAAACTAAACGGAGGCAGGGTACAGGCTGAATCACCAGAATGGATGCCCGCTTGTTCTATATGCTCCATGATGCCACCAATAAATACCTCTTTGCCATCACAAACAGCATCAATATCTACTTCGATAGCATCGTTTAAAAATCTATCGAGCAATACTGGGGAGTCGTTAGACACCGATACTGCATGAGATAAATAATGACGTAAATCATCTTCCTGATAGACTACCTCCATAGCCCTTCCGCCGAGAACATAGGAGGGTCTAACCACGAGAGGATAACCAATACGATTGGCCAACTCTATCGCCTCCGCTTCACTCCTAACGGTACCATTCTCTGGTTGATGCAGTTTTAACTCAGTTACTAACTGCTGAAAACGCTCCCTATCCTCAGCTCTATCAATAGCATCAGGGGAAGTACCAATTATCTTTGCTCCATTTGCCTCTAATGCCCTCGCCAATTTTAAGGGGGTTTGTCCACCATAATGTACAATAACCCCGTCAGGTTGTTCTACATCGACGATGGATAGAACATCTTCTAAAGTAACTGGCTCAAAATACAATCGATCTGAAGTATCAAAATCTGTTGATACCGTTTCTGGATTGCAGTTCACCATAATAGTCTGATACCCGGCCTCTCTTAATGCCATCGCTCCATGGACACAGCAGTAATCAAACTCTATACCTTGACCTATACGGTTAGGCCCACCACCAAGTATCATAATTTTTTTCTTATCGTGCTCTGGGCGCGCTTCACAACTTCCTTCATAACAAGAATATAAATAGGCTGTGTCACTGGGAAACTCTCCAGCACAAGAATCAATACGTTTGTATACAGGAGTAATCCCTAACTCCAAACGCCTTGCTCGAACTTGTTCCTCTGTGCAATACATCAATTTAGCCAAGTAACTATCAGCAAATCCACGACGCTTTAATAGATGCAATGTAGCCTTATCCAACTCATGAACCGATTTGCCAAATACACTGCGCTCCAAATGCACTAGCTCTTCGATTTGGGCTAAAAACCAGGGATCAACACGACTTTCCCCATGAATTTCCTCTAACGATAATTTTTGTCGAAATGCATCAGCGATATACCACAGTCTATCGGGAGTGGGTTCTCGCAAATGTCCTCTTAAGCGAGCAATATCTCCCTTTTGAAAAATAGAATGTAAGCCGCTACGCCCTATTTCCAAACCTCTAATGGCTTTTTGCAAGGACTCCTGAAAATTAGAGCCTATGGCCATTACTTCACCAACTGACTTCATTTGTGTCGTTAAGGTTGTAGGTGTTTGAGGGAATTTATCAAAATTAAAACGCGGTATTTTAGTCACTACATAATCAATACTGGGTTCAAAAGAAGCAGGCGTAATGCCTCCGGTAATTTCATTTTTTAATTCATCAAGTGTATAACCAACCGCTAATTTTGCTGCAACTTTGGCAATAGGAAATCCTGTTGCTTTAGATGCTAAAGCAGAGCTTCGAGATACTCGCGGATTCATTTCAACTACCAGCATACGACCATCTTCTGGATTAATGGCAAATTGCACATTAGAACCACCGGTATCAACTCCAACAGCTCTTAGTACTTTAATAGCCGCATCGCGCATACGCTGATATTCTTTATCAGTTAACGTTTGCGCTGGGGCAACAGTTATAGAATCTCCAGTATGGACCCCCATGGGATCAAAGTTTTCTATAGTACAAATAATGATACAATTGTCATTTTTATCACGCACAACCTCCATTTCATACTCTTTCCATCCCAACACTGATTCATCAATCAATAATTCATGAGTTGGTGAAAGCTCCAAACCTCGTGTACAAATTTCTTCAAACTCTTCACGGTTATATGCGATTCCACCACCACTCCCCCCCATAGTAAAAGAAGGGCGAATAATTGCAGGGAACCCTAGGCGCGCTTGTACTTGAATTGCCTCTTCCAAACTGTGGGCAATAGCAGAGCGCGGCATGTCCAACCCAATTTTAATCATTAATTGGCGAAATTTTTCTCTATCTTCCGCTCTATCAATCGCTTCACGCGTAGCGCCTATCATTTCAACAGAGTATTTGACTAAAACCCCTTCTCGTACCAAATCCAAAGCACAATTGAGTGCGGTCTGCCCTCCCATAGTAGGCAAAATAGCGTCTGGGCGTTCTATTTCTATGATTCGAGCAACTTCTTTCCATTGTACAGGCTCTATATACGTGGCATCTGCCAATTCAGGATCCGTCATAATCGTGGCTGGATTAGAGTTAACTAATATCACCCGATAACCTTCTTCTTTTAAAGCACGTACGGCTTGAGTACCCGAATAATCAAATTCACAAGCTTGCCCAATTACAATTGGACCAGCCCCAAGGATAAGGATGGATTTAATATCAGTTCGTTTTGGCATGATGGCAACAAAAAAAGAATAAAGTGATGTATTTTACCGAGTTTTGCCTAAAGATTATACCCTTAATTGATGATCTTTAATTAAAAGATAAGGTCTTGTGACAATTCATCAAGACAGGCTTATATTACACCTCTTCCACACTCGCTGTAATGAAGGAAGTGGCGAGTAATAAAGGCCTTAAATTGGTTTACTAAAATTTAAGTATATTGATTAACTAAAACTATCTGTAATCCATTTTCAGTTAGTGATAAATATTTATAGTTTGGATCCGCTGTTGTCCGCTCTAACCATTCATTGGCAATACAAATATCAGCCAATTTCTGAGCATCCTCTACAGAAACAGGAGCCTTTATTTTTTGAGAAAGCTTTGCTGCGGCCTCTTCTTCGATACTCAAAAATACTTGCTCTCTGGTAACGCCTTGGGCAACCATTTCATCATAAAACAATCTCAAAATATCCATTTCATTCATTTTTTTGCTATCCAACTCGTCATTCATAATTATTAGTATAGATTAGTTTAGTATTCATACTCTTTCAGACTATGACTATTAATACACGCCCCCATATTTCATGAAAAATATAGGGGACTTTTTAACTAATGAGAATTATTGATTCCAATATAAATGGCAATTTCATCTGTACTGACATAGAGTTCAAAATCAGTGCCAAACCGTCGTTGTGGCGCATTGTCATCCGCAAAATACTCCCAAATACGTCCCCAAGTTCTAATCACTATTTCTGGAATGAGTCCTTTATCTCTAAAAACCAAGTAATCGCCAGATTGAATGGCTACAGTATTGAATTCAAGGTCACCCATTTCTTGACTGATATTAACTCCTGCTGTTACGGTATAAAAATCTGATGCATCAGAGGAGTAATTGGAGTACACACCAAAAATAGGTGAGTTAGGGGTACGATAAGGAATGCTATTAGCCATATTTGTAGAAAAAAAATCATCCCATAATTTGGACAGCTTCGCTTTACCAGGATTAAACTCATCACTATTAATGGTTCGCACACTCAACCCAGCCACAAGAAACTCGTTAATTTGAACTAAATCAGGCTTATTCTCATTCATTCTATTCATCCTCATTGGTTTAAATTTATTGCTCTATTGAAATATTAGAGCTCTTGCATAACCAACGGATTTTGCTTGAGGTAAGGCATAAGTATCTCGAGGAACGGAGTTTACATATGAGTAAATGAGTACCAGAGAAACACTTATCACGCCGCATTCGGGCAAAAGTGGAGGTTATGCAAAAGATCTATTCATTGCTTGAGCGATAATACGCATATCATGTTCACTAAGAGGCACCAAACCAAAGCGCAATGGATATCCCCAGTTCATTCTCCCCTTAGTCAACTCTAAGGTATTCAAGAGAGGGATAATGGAGGCTTCTTGTGTAGGAAACCAGTCTACATCGAGCCTATAGGGACAAAAGCCAGCCGTCATCACAACCTGGTAAGGTTCACCATATTTCACTCGTCCTAGTGCAGTAAAAGATTGAATTTTGTCTTTTCCACGAAAAGTAATTGTTGGAGAATAATAAGTAATATAGTCTCCCGATTTGAGGCGGCGCAAGGGAGCTAATTGTCCATGACAAACTTGCATAATCCCTAATTGACGACCATGACGTACATGCTCTGCCGATGCCACTGCTAACCAATTCCTGTTCATGGTCACTCTCCTTTAACAGCAAATAATCAAAATGCAACAGGTCACTAGTATCCTATGTTACATCATCTTACTGACAGATTTTGTCAGTAGAAAAATAACCGGTTATAAGAGCGTGTTAGATACTCGCTACATCTAGGGGAAAGGAACAAAAAGCAAAGTATATACATCGCCTCTCTCAAAAGAAGACTATTGAACAGGAACTCTTTCAATTTCACGCCATTTTTTCAATAATCCCTGACGACGAGCAGGATAACGTGTTTCCATCACAGTAAGTTGGATTATCCTATCAGTACGAAAATGACGAAATTCTTGGCGTAACTCACACCAAGCAATCACTATACGAACTCGTTCAAAAAAACCTAAAGCAAAAGGCCAAATCACTCGCTCGGTTTTATTTCCCATCACGTCAGTATAAACAATAGTTAACTGCCGTTCCGCACGAATAGCGCTTCGGATCAAAGACAGCTCCTCATCTCCAGTCGCAATAGGTTGTCCAGGACCAATCAATAAAGAGGAGGCATTTAACTGATGGCGAAGATCTGCCGGCAAAACGGCAGAAATTTTGGCAAGAGCATTTCGTGCAGCAATTTTTAACTGGTTATCTGCTCTGTCAGCCACCCAGCGTGAACCAAGAACTAATGCTTCAATTTCTTCTTCTGAAAACATTAATGGAGGCAGCATAAATCCAGGCCGCAATACGTAGCCTAAGCCGGGTTCGCCATCTATCTGAGCTCCTTGTGCTTGTAAAGTAGCTATGTCCCTATAAAGGGTGCGCACACTTATACCTAATTCAGTTGCTAATTTGGCACCACTGATTGGAAAGCGATGACGCCGCAACATTTGCATCAATTCAAATAAACGTTCAGTACGGGACACTATATGATTCCTAGGAGATTTAATGCTGCCAAATTATGTCAGTATTAATCTAAAATGGCTAGTTAGAAGGTAAACTCTGTAGATTGCCTCATATAATAAATTGGTATGCGCTCAGCTAATCAGCTAAGAGGAGCCAATCTTGTGATACCATAATAAATTCTCCGCGTATTGAGCGTGTCTAGCGAGAAAACTTTAACCTGCAATTTTAGGCATAGTTTTTGAATGGATATTAATACAAGAAGAGGAGAGCACCATGAGCAATAATTATAAACTGATTAAAAGTATTCCAATTATTGTCTACATTGGAATTTCTTTCTGTCATAGCATTAGTACTATTTTCTAAAGCTATTGGCTAGTGACTAAAGCTCTTTCCAAACTCACTATAGTGAGGAAAGAGGGCTATTATAGGTAGTAATTGATTCAGCTATTGATTTAGTTAGCTTTAACTAATATTGCGGAACAATATTAAACTAAGAAGTAGTCTATTACCCTGCTTTAAATAAAAATCACTGTATCTTTCAGATCAGGCTTTAACTTCGATCTCTAATGTGACGACAAAAAAGCACGCAATGGAATAAAATACCCAGTTGGGATATAATTTATACATACCTGGGATTAGGTATTAGACTTTTATCGAAATTCTCTATAGCAAGTGAGATGAGAGAAGAAACGGAGCGCAGAACCGGAATGTACATCCATACATGGGAATTGGAGCACCGTACCAACAAAGCAATTCACCGAGACAGTAGCGTTTCGAACGAAGTCTATTAAATCAAGCTATTTGATTTAGCGACAAGGAGAGAATGAACAAATGAATAAATTTATATTACCTCATAAAATACAATTGTTTGTATTTATTTTAGGATTGTTGTTAATACAATTGCCTACAAGCACGGTACTTTTTGCTGGCAATAGCCCTGCACCTAATCTGCCAATGGAATCCAATCCTGTAGATGAGTCATATGATAGTGGCATAGTCACTCCCAATCCAGATGGAAGTAAGACTATCACTAAACCTGATGGCACAAAAATTACTATTGGTAGTGATGGTACCGCGTTTCAAACCAATCCGGATGGAACCAAAATAATGCAAAAAAATGATGGTTCGATTGTGATAGCCAGCCCTGACGGCACTGTTGTTGTCAAAAATAGCGATGGCTCATCAGTAACAACGAACCCAGATGGTTCAAAAATTATTAAGAATGTGGATGGCTCTATTATTCGTCTTAAGAAAGATGGAACAGTTATTCATTAGACCTCTTGCATAACCGCGGTTGCAAGCAACATAGAGTCCATTCCTTAACCTGGATGATAGACTACTGAGTGAGAAGCCTTAGGCTCCTCTGTCCCAGTTGCTAGTGATGCGCCAAAAAACCTCTGGGGAACAGCCCCTATGCTCATTCGATTATCCTTTAAGGTCTCTAATTCCTTGGGCAAAGTTTCTAACAGTTGCTGAACTTCTACGGCAATTTCATGCAGTTCTTGCGCAAAGCAATATTCAAGAGTCAGAGAATGCCATCGATAACGAGTGGGCATTCTCTTATATCTCGAAGGTTCCTTAACAATATCTCTATTATTAGGATCGGTGGGACTTAGTTTTAACCAATGCAATAAACTATCCTTATCGGTAACATGACTTGAACCTGGAACAATGTACCAATTATTATCTTTATTATATTGCTTAAACCATAGAATAGGAGTTACAACATCTACTCCCTCGATTACCTCATTGTCAATATTAGTCACATGCCCATCAGCCAAGGCTTGGTACACGGAGCTTAGGCGATCTGCTAAACTCTTATAACGTTCAATTTTTATTTTTAGCTGACTTAATTGCTTTTTTAGTTCTGGAGATAACGGAGTGTCTAACTCTAAAAACTTTTTATTTAATACTTCAGCCTCTTGTAGTTCTTCATGCTTCAAAAGAGTAGCAAAGGAACTTGGAACTGGAATTTGCATATTGGGAATTTCATGTTCAACCAGTGTGCTCTCTACATCAACCAGTTGCGTTACATCGATTTGCATTAAGTCAAAATCTTCGACATTATTAATTTGATGTTCTTTAGCAAATTGATTGGTATTTTCTTGTAGCATAAGAACTAACCAATCCAGATTAGAGCTTTGGCTAGCCCATAACTCCCAAAAACCGTCCATGCCATCAGTAAAGCCCGTGGTTAAACCAGACCATGTCATGCTAATCAGGTCAACCAAAGTTGAATATACCAAATAAATGCCTGTCAGCCCTAAGCCAATAACGATTAAGGCAACGGAAATCGGAACCACTAAGAAAGCAGTCACTAATAAGTTATTGTGAAAAGAAAAGCCTCGTCTATCTAAAACCGTACTGATGAATGCAGGCACCCAAAATAAAGCAGAAAAGGTTATCGAAAGCGCTTGAATGACGGATTGAACGCTATTATAAATTACGCGAAGAGGTAAGGCCGTAACTCCCAATAACATGGCTAACAAACGCTCAGGTATAGTCATAAATTACGCCTTTTCCTTATTTTGATGACGAATTGTATAAAAACAATCCAGGCGCGTCAAGATTAGTGTTTATTTTCCTTTTAATATCTTTTTTAATCGATGGAGTTTAAAAAAACGCTACTGTCATTCTATGTCCACTCCAAAGTCCCCCATTTCAATCTTAATTATTTTAGTTTAACCTTAGGCCCAAATTTCCTGCTGGTTTCTTAAGAGTTGTAGTAAATATGGAACAAACCGATGTTATTGTCATTGGCGCTGGCGCTGCTGGCTTGATGTGCGCCATTGAGGCAGGCAAACGTCACCGTAAAGTCCTTATTCTGGATCATGCCAACAAGGTCGGCAAAAAAATTCTCATGTCTGGAGGAGGACGCTGTAATTTTACTAACTATTATGTAGAACCTCATAAGTATTTTTCTCATAATCCCCATTTTTTTAAATCGGCCCTGAGTCGTTACACTCAATGGGATTTCATCGAGTTAGTAAAAAAACATGCTATTCCTTTTCATGAAAAAACTTTAGGCCAATTATTTTGTGATAACAAATCAAAAGATATAGTCGATATGTTACTTGCCGAGTGCGATAAGGCAGGAGTATCAATCCACTTGAATACAGCCATTGAAAAAATCCAACAACTCGATACACATCACTTTAAAATTTACACCAATAGAGGCAAATTCCGTTGCGAATCATTAATCATTGCCAGTGGTGGCTTATCTATACCTACGATGGGTGCCAGCCCCTTTGCTTATAAAGTTGCAGAACAGTTTGGAATAAAAGTCTGGCCTACCAGAGCGGGACTTGTTCCTTTAACCTTGGACGTTATGGAAAAAGAAAAACTATCCATACTTTCAGGTATTAGCATTGATAGTCATGTTAAAAATGAACGGAATGAATTTAGAGAGAATATCTTATTTACTCATAGAGGCTTAAGCGGCCCTGCTATTTTACAACTGTCCTCCTATTGGCATCCTGGGGAACCCATTAGTATTAATTTTTTACCCGAACAAAATCTTTTTGAGCATCTAAAAGAGGCTCGTATTGAAATGCCGCAAAAACAATTAAATTCAGTTCTTTCTTTGTACTTACCTAAACGGGTAGTAGAAGTGTTTATCCCCAAAAACTTAGCCGAAAAAAAACTTTCAGAACTATCTAATCGAGACTTAGAAGCAATCGCGCACCAAATGCATGCATGGGTTGTAAAACCCAATGGTACCGAAGGCTATAGAACGGCAGAAGTCACTATAGGCGGTGTGGATTGCAATGCCATTTCTTCGAAAACTATGGAAGTAAATGATATCCCTGGATTGTACTTCATTGGTGAAGCGTTGGATGTAACAGGCTGGTTAGGCGGATATAACTTCCAATGGGCGTGGTCATCTGGTTGGGCCGCTGGACAGGTAGTATGACCCTCATTGATGTATTTAACATCATGTAAATATGCTAATCTTACGTGTTTTAAAGATAATTTCATTGCATCATAGAAAACAGGAGGTGTCAGTTGAATAGACTTGTCATTATCGCTTTATTATCGCTTATTCACATGATTGGATATGCGAAATCTTCTAATTTTGTTGCGTGTAAAAGTACTTATGCTCTGTGTACTGAAGCATTGTGTGAGCCTCTACCGGGCAAGGCCGGCTTTGCAACCTGTTCTTGTAAAGTAAAAACTGGTTATTCAGCTGGAACAAAACCCTGTACTGGTGTAATAAAAACCCAACATGGACAAGCCGTTAGCTCACGCTACTATCCCATCAAATCTTATAAAGTCTGCACTAATGACAGACCTTGGGCATTTTGTTTAGATAGCCCCTGCATCATGGATCCCCAAGATCCAAGCAAAGCGACTTGCATTTGCTCTTTAGCCAAAAATCAAGGTAAATACATCATTGTCCCCAAGGGTCATGAGGCGGCATCCTGTACTCAAGGGATTTATTCATCAGCTACAGTCGATGATGTCACACAAATTACTGACTTCTTAAAAACACAACCCAATTTACATCCCTTTCCTATAAAAGTTCTGAATGACTAAACGGATAGTTGTTGGGGCAACCTTAACTACCAGATAAAGGAACAAACGAGATAGCGTTGCCCCTCATTTTGATTAAAAATGGATACTAAATCGCAGAAGAGCAACTGTATGGAATTAAGTATTCAATACGGTTGCTTGATACGGTATAGAGCGATGCAATCGATAGCATTTTAAAAAATCAAATGACTAATGATTATCCGACATCGCATTGACATTGGTTATCAAATATTGAATCACTTGTTTGTTAATACTTTTCATGATCTCGGGGATTTCATCGGTAATCTTATCGAAATCCTGTTTATTAATATAAAATAATACCCCGTCAGAAAGTGCCGTTACTGTTGCAAACCGGGGTATATCAGCAAGTAGAGCGAGTTCTCCAAAATAAGCTCCCTCAGATAATCTACCAATGACCACCCCTTTCTTCGTCACATTGACCTCACCAGAGTCAATAATATAAACGCCATCCCCCTCTTCCCCCTCACTACAAATTACCTCACCACTTGCCATATCTCTTGTTAAGCAACAATCAGCTAGTACTTGTAGTGTTTCTGCGGCCAGATTTTTAAATAAATCTACTTTTCTTAATCTGGTTAACATGTAAATTGAATCCATATTATTACTCTCTATATCTTGAATATATTGACTCAACCAAGGGTCATCCATGGACAAGCTCGTTGAGACTTCCTTGAGTTTCTTATCAACAAATAGCGTCATCAAAAATAAAGCAATTTTTCTATCTTCAATCGTTGAATCAATTAACTCAAGGGCTACTGCTTGTTGACTCCTATCCGGATTGCGAGATGTTAATAAAGGGATACTATTAAGTATATCAGGAGATCCAACAATAGCTGTTGTATAATATAAGACCCGTTTTTTGATAAATTGAAGACGTGAAGCGATTTCTTCATGAATTAATGGATCTTTATAGCGCATTAATTGTGTCGATAATTGCATATAAAGATCAATTTCAATTTTCATTGTATTAATCAAAAAGTTATGGAATTGCTCACTTATTTTAACTTTTACTCCTCTGTAGGCTATATATTTAGCCATTATTGTTCTCATGACGACATCCTGACTAGTTGATACCAGACTCATTAAACTAAGCTCCGCTTTATCACCGCGTAGATCGCTAAGAACATAAAAACAAGACATTTTGACAATATAAGTAGAGGTATTATTGAACTTATTCTCTACTCGCTCTATCACCCTATCCCCTATATTAATAAGACAACCGTGTAGAGCATAAGAAATCCGTGGTTCGCCTAGATGATTCACTAAAAAGTCCAGCAAGCGATCGCTTGGTACAGAACTAATTTGCTTTAAAGCGAGATTTTGTAATGTTGAGTTGTCTTGATTAACGAATTGAATAAGGTATTTTTCTTTCTCACCCATGCTCATTTCATTGAGGACATATAAGAACCACTTATTCTGCTTGATATCGTCAGAATGAAACATATTTAAAAGAGCTTGTATGGCATCAATTTGCAACTCAAGATCACCTTGTTTAAGATAAATCAAGCTTAAAATGGCTAATGAAGACGCTGTTTTATTTTTTAATGATTGCATGCTTTCAAGCAGAAAATGAGCGGAGTCTGATTCCAACAAATAAAGTGCAAGATACCATTGGGTCTCCTCATCTTCTGATTTCAAAAAAGCAATTTTTGCTGCGTGATCAAATTGTCGTTGTGCTCTACGTTTTGACAATAACCTGGCAACTTCTCTAATTATTGGTACATTTTCGCCAGTCAATAAATCGGTAATCGAGTCAGGTAATTGCAACGATTTATAATGTTCTAAAAGTTGTAAACCAAAAAGCTTAGCCCCTGGATCGGGGTAATCGAGAGCTTGCTTTAATAAATATTCAATATCTTTATTGTCTCTTTGAGACATATTAATCAAATCAGGATTAAAACGACGTAAATAAACTGATTGAGCTAATTGGGTACGATACTGACCTATCAAAACTTGAGCTAAATAAAGAGAAAAAATACAAATACTAATTACCGCAATTAAACTAAGTACCGTTTTATGACTTGCATAAGTAATACATAAAACGATGACTGAAGAGCAGATCATGGCTAAGGGAGTAATAGTGCCGTTTAACTTTAATCGATCAAGAAGTCTTATAGCGCGCGGTAAAATATTGAGGTAGAGGTTTCTAGATAATGATGCAGTGGTATAACTAAACATGTCATTAATAATGAACAAAGCCGTCATGGAGTATAAATTAAAATGAAATAAGGTGGTTACAGCAGTTATTAGTATTGCAATGGGGTAAATAATGATAATTTTTTTACTCCCCAGAACCTTAAAGAGATAATCTATGAAAACAAACTGAATGATTAAAATGCCCGAGGTACTAATGACAAAAATCATACTGATGAAATGGGCTATTTTCTCTTTTTCTATATCAGCAACTAATTCCAATTTTAAATTGTAATCGATAAGGGTACCTGTAATGGTTGATGCTATAGTCATCAATGCCAGGTATTTGAATATTGAATTTTTCTTAATCGTTGATGAAAGATCTAAGTGTTTCTTAACTACTGTGACAGGAGCTGCGGCAAACCGAGCCATCGGATTAATAAAAAAGAGACTAATTAATTCAATGAGAAACATTAATGCTACAAGTTTTACTGGAGAAAACTCTTTGGAAATAGCTCCAACTAACGCCCCTGCTGCAATAGCCCCCACTGTAGAAGATACCTGTAATATTTTACTAAATCGTTTAAATTCCTGAATATCAAAGATATCAGAAGCGTAGTTCCAAGCAATAAGCGTAATTATGGATGTATAGGTTAAGAGAATAATGGCGATAAGAAATGGAGCGATGAACCATCCTGTTTTTAATGCCGGAATAAAAACTACTAGTGAAAAAAGAGTAATAAACTTGAAGCTAATTGCAAACTTTCTTTCGGACCTTTGCAAATATTTACTTGAAATCATTGTGGCAAGTATCATTAATATTGCCAAAGAAAAGTAAAAATAAGGTAAAACTTTTGTAGGATAAGAAGTTAAAATGATCGTATTTGCAAGAGTTTTTCCGGTAATTAGAGAAACTGTAGCAAGAAAAATGACAAAACAAATTATAAATAGTTTTTTCCTATTTTCTTTCGACACATACATTTTGCAGTCCCTTGTTGTGGCTTATAATTAAATAACTGCGTCATGCACTTAGAGCCCCCGTCTACAATTACAATCCATGTCCTGACACTATGTTTAGTTTATGTACAATTCACTCCTAAGTCAAATCCCCCTGATGAAAGAATAGAGCCATTGAATAACTAGCAGATTTTGTTTAAGAACAAACCTATTACCAGTATATTAACATTTGAAAAGAGGTATAGAAGTACTATTTTTATTCTGTTTAATCAAACTTGATTTTTAATGATATTTCTGGATTAATATTAACCACAAATCATTATAGCCTTTGATCGCAGCACCAAAGCAATGCCAGGAAGAATACATAGATAGAGCAATTTAAGTTGACATCTATGTTTCTGCATACAAACAACAAATCTAAAATTTGCTTTATCATTCAAGGAGAGAATAATGGCAGAAAGCATCAAGAACTTGAGTATTAATTTAAATATTCATGCAATTGAGGAATTCCTTCACCTTGCCCAAACTAAAGGAATGAAACGGAAAGCGGCTCTTGATGAGTTAATCTTTTATTTCATGAATCATTTAAATAATAATATGTTGTTATTGAATAGCTCTGAGAAAGCCGTTACTGATATTAAAGAAATTTGTGATGCAAAAGACTTTACCACTCATAGTAACTTCCTTGCAGCATTGACCATCGTATGCTATCAATCTGTCAGCTATGTCAATTTGCGTCATATAACAGAACACGATTATTGCCCCGCCCAAATAGTCGCAGCCTTTCACCATGAATTACTAAACCTCCCTAATCATCCCATTATTTTCAAAGCTTATTTGAATCAACTAGCGCAAATCCCTAATGAAAAGCGCGCTGTTTTCTTGTTCTGTATCAAAACATTTGTCCCGGAAATGCTTATTGTTGGTAATTTCAGTTCTAATGAAGAGTTGTCCGTACTAAGCTCTCTTATTAATGCCTGTTCAATACCGACAAGCTTCACGTTTAGTGACTGTAATCAAGAGAAAATGAGTCCAGAAGGAATAGATGTTTTCTTATCCTGTATCGCTAAAGCGGAACGATTAGTCCTTGATGAAATTAATATGAATGCCTGGACTGTAGAGTTTTTTTTACGTTTTGTTCAAGCAGTAAAAGCCAATAACGCTCTGCACTCATTAAGCCTTGCAAATACTCAACTGAATAAATGTTGTATGGATTCCGTAAAATTTAACGCCATCTTGGAGTTAATTACCCTCCCACAAATAACTGAAGTAAATTTGCAAGCCAATAATTTAGACTCTTTACCACAAGCTACGTTCAAAATACTGAAAAAAACTATTATTCACGCAGGTGTTAAACCTTTAGGTCTAGAGTTAACGATAGAGAAAAAAGGCACTGCTGGTAACAATGGCTTATTTGCTCAATCCGTTACGGGGATAGATCTTTTACAGGGAACAATGTCAGAGTATGGGATAGCACCATAAGAAGTTTCTCTCTCTAGCCTGGTTGTTTACAATCAGGCTGCGATTATGCCGCACAAAATATCAGAGCTGAGTCCCCACTGCGAGCGTACTATTGGCCCATATTTTCCCTAACACCTCATGCATAGCAATAGCAAAATAAGACAAATTATAAGCATTAGGAATAATCATTTTCCCCCAACTATCGGTAGTCCAATAAAAGGTAAAATCAGTTGGCGCAGGAATAGGATGGAGTCCTTGCTGTTGGCATAGAGCCATAGAACGAGACATGTGAATAGCAGAAGTAATCAAATAAAAAGGCTGATCATGAACTATGGCTACTAGTTCTCTAGCCTGATCCGCCGTATTAATGGATTTACCCTCCAGTACAACTCTCTGTTCGGGAATGGAAAACCACTTAGCTAATTGAGCTAAACGTTCTGCTTCAGGTTGCTCGCCGGTATCACCGCCACCGGATAAAACCAACTGTGCCTGGGGTAAGGCTCTAAACAAGCGAATACCTTCAATCAATCGTTTAAGGCTTGTGGCAGTAAGCAAATCATTAACTGGCATTCCGGCAGATTGACCTGATCCACCACTTAACACAACGACCCATTTAACTTGGGGATCAACATGCTGCACTACGGGATATTGCTCTTCTAATTTATAGGTCATATATCGGGGCAACCAACCCGTGCTAATAATTAGCAACACCATAAAGACTACAGTTAAAGTAATGCGCACAAATCCTAAATGAGTTCGACGCCATAAGAAATAGAGGCTTAACCCTAAGAAAAATAAACATAAAAAATAAGGGTTCACCAAGAACTCAGTCCAATGTCTCAATACAGCCATCATCTAACCCGTTTCATCAAATACAAACCTAATAAAGCAAAAATCAGTGTAGGTCCTACAGCAGCGAGTTCAGCAGGCCATTGGAATACAGTACTGACAGGTCCAAAAAAACGATTCACGATATGAAAGCCAAAACCCACTGTTGCCCCTACTAGCAATTTAAAGCCCATTGTAGACGAACGTAATGGCCCAAATATAAAAGGAATAGCTAATATCATCATTACCATTGTTGTTAATGGCTGTATAATTCGTTGTAAAAAAGCAAATTTATAATTATGGGCATTTTGATGATTGCGCTTTTGCTCACGTATATAACGATTTAATTCATGTAAGGTCATTTCATCCGGGTTAATACCACTAATTTGCAAAATATGCGGTTTCACCTGAACATCCCAAGGAATGGAGTTAAATGTCGTAGCCTTAGTATGATCCGAATAAAATTCAGTTTGTTTGACTCCGTAGGCAATCCATGAATTATCAACATATTTTGCTTCATCGATATCACGAGCGATTTTCAAATGGTGTTGCTCATCAAAACGAAATTGATAAATATTTTGCAATACATTATTAGGAAGAATAGAGCCTATGGATATAAAGTCATTGCCATAGCGAAGCCAAACCCCTTGCGCGGTTCGTAACGTTTGTCCCCCACTTAATGCCGCGGTTTTATAATCATTTGCGTAATGCGACATAAAAGGAACTAGAGTTTCGCCCATAGAAGTAATAAGGATAATCACGATAATAGACGCTTTTAACACTGCCCAGGTGATTTGCCCAATAGACATGCCAGCGGAGCGCATGACAATTAACTCACTATGATTAGCCATCACTCCCAAACCAATCAAACACCCCAATAAACTGGCCATAGGAAAAAATAAATAGATTTGATAAGGTAATTGCAATAAAACAAAATAAGTAGCTTGCAGTATTCCATAGTCTACTTTACCTAAATCATCCAACTGACCAACAAACAAAATAAAGACCTGCAGTCCAGCCAACATCAAGGTCACTAATCCTATGGCCAAAAGCACTGTTTTCGCGATATAGCGATCCAATATCCTGATGCTCATGCCAATTTCACCTGATTACGCCAGATCAAAAATAAGCCTATGAATAACATAAGCAGGTGTAACCACCACATGCCTATCCATAAAGGAATTTTTCCTGAAGCAGTTGCGTTACGGGCTACAAACATAAAATTAGCATACAAAATATAAATAATAATCGCCGGTAACAATTTAGCAAACTTCCCCGAGCGCGCACTGACGCGACTAAGAGGCACTGCTACCAGGGTTAAAGCAAAGACCATAAGAGGAATAGATAAACGCCATTGTAATTCAGCGCCTTTTTCGCGATCTGGATTATTTAGCGGCCATAAATTGGCTATGCTCGCCGTGCGTAGATCTTCATTAAGTCCCTTTATCGTTGGATGAGGTAAGCGTGCCTTATAATCAACAAATTGAGCAACCTGGTAGTCCGCTTTTCCCGGAACCCCTTGGTACTCCTTCCCATCTTGCAGCACTATATATTCTTCTAAAGTTTTTGGGTCAGTTTCCGCATAAGCTTTATCGGCCCACAACACATCCCATTGTACCGTATCCTCTTTCTCATTTTTCTTCGCCAGAAATACTTGCTCTGCTTTGCTATGATCACGGCTCATAGATTGCACATAAAACACTTGTTTCCCCGAGCTTATTGCATGAAACCTCCCTGGCATAATGGTTTGAATCAAAGTCTGAATCCCAGTAGAGCGCAACAGTTTGGCACGCTCAAGAGCGATATACGGACTTACCCAAATCATCATCACCCCTACAAAGACCGCAACAAAACTGGCCATAATAAAACTGTGTTTTAATAACTGCTTTGGGCCATAACCGCAAGCACGTAAAATCGTCATTTCATTTTCTGCATACAAGCGACCATAAGCCAATAATAAGGCCATATAAAAGCCTAAGGGCAAAAGTAGCCCCAATAAATTAGGTAATTCCAGCATCATCAACTTCATAATAATCATGCCAGGAATATTGCCAGATGCGGCACGATTTAAATATTGGACAAATTGATTACTCAAAAAAATTAGCATCAAAACTGCCGTTAATGCAGTTAAAGTGATAAACACTTCTTTGGCCAAATAACGAAAAATTATCACTCAATACCCCTGAGATGAGAAGATGTAATAAAGAGTTTGAAAAAACCAAAAAACAATTGCTCATGATAATTCATGACGCATTAATTTGCACCCATGAAAATGCTTAGGTACACTAGAATCTTTTTAGTGGCGCGGAGTTAAAAAATGAACTATGCACTAACACAAACCCCCTCATTGAGCCATAGTGAATGTTTGGTTCTGGGTGTTTTCTCGGACGCGGACTTACCAGAATTCGCACGGACTCTGGATACAGAACATCATGGTCTCATTAAAAAATTAAGCCAAAGAGCTACTGAACCAGGTGATGCAGTCTGGCAAACAGATGTGCAGGGACATAGTTTATTGCTTATACAATGTGGAGAGAAAGCAGAATTTACTCCCAATAAATTACAAAAAAGATTAAGTGAAATAGTTGATTCCTTAATAAAACAGCGCTTTACTTCTGCCACTCTTTGTCTGCCTCAATTAAAGCGATATACAGCAGAATGGCAGTTAGAACAAATGATTCTGCAAATCAACAACCAACGATATCAACTCCTTGACTTCAAAAAGAAAAATGCCAAGCCTCACCCACTTGAAACCATTAGCTTTTATTTACCAGGAGCGGATGAAAAGGTAGTGGAAACAGCGCAAGCGATAAGCACAGGAGTTGAATTAACTCGGCATCTAGCTAATATGCCGGCCAATATCTGCACTCCGACCTATCTTGGAGAACAAGCTCAGCACTTAGCGCAGCAGTTTGCTTCGATAAGCTGCACAGTAATGGGGCCTGAAGAGATCCAGGAAATGGGTATGGGCGCTTTGTTAGCCGTATCTCAGGGTAGCGATCAACCGCCAAGACTTATAGATATTCAATATAAAGGGGCAGGAACTAGCGCGCCGATTATCCTGGTTGGTAAAGGCATTACTTTTGATTCTGGTGGTTTATCCATTAAACCTGCTAATGCTATGGACGAAATGAAATATGACATGTCTGGCGCTGCCAGCGTTTTAGGCACTATAAAGGCCTGTGCGTTATTGAAGCTACCGGTTAATGTAATAGGCCTAATCGCCAGCACTGAAAACATGCTCAATGGTTCTGCAGTAAAACCTGGGGATATTATAACCAGTATGTCAGGGCAAACAGTGGAAATACTAAATACAGACGCTGAAGGTCGTTTAGTATTGGCCGATGCACTGACTTATGCCGAACGCTACAGCCCAGAATTTGTCATTGATATAGCAACCCTCACTGGTGCCATCATTGTAGCTTTGGGCAACGTTGCAACTGGATACATGACGAAAGACGAGCCATTGGCAAAACTGATTGAAACAGCGGCAACCGAAAGCGAAGACAAAGTCTGGCGTATGCCGTTAGATGATGCCTATCAAGATGCAATAGATAGTCCTTTAGCGGATATGATTAATGCAGGCTTTGACCGCACTGCAGGAAGCATTACCGCTGCATGCTTTTTATCTCGCTTTACAGAAAAATATCGCTGGGCGCATTTGGATATTGCCGGTACCGCCTGGATATCCGGAAAAAAACGCAATGCAACAGGAAGACCTGTTCCTTTACTTACACAGATAATACGCCATGTCGCCAATTCGCGTTGATTTTTATTTACTAGCAAGCGACCAACCAGATGCACTCTGGCTGGTCGCTTGCCGTCTTTTAGAAAAAGCATATAAGAGAAATCACAAGGTTTATGTGCACTGTGGTAGTCAGAACGACGCTGAATTCCTGGATGATTTATTATGGTCATTTAGAGATGACAGCTTTATTCCGCATAATCTCATAGGCGAAGGACCAGAACCGCCCCCGCCGATACAAATTGGCTTTGGTAAAGAACCAAGAGGATTTAATGATATTTTACTCAATCTTGCACCTGAAATTCCTGCATTCCATAGTAAATTTAAACGAGTAATGGAATTAGTATCTAACCAGGAAACAGAGAAAGAGCAAAGTCGGATTCATTATAAAGAATATAGAGCCAAGGGTTATGAGTTGCACACTCATCACTTAGAATAAGCAGTCCGTATTAATATAAATACGGCCCAACTTCCTGGGAATAATTATGACCTCTTACCTATTAAAATCGCTTTTATGAAAAAATAAAATTTAGCATTGTAGCCCGGTTGTAACGAAGTAAAACCCGGGTTACAGTCCTTCCACCCAGGCTATTTGACTCTATTTGACGTTAAGCTATGACCACATTACATCACATTTCTTTTTTACTGCAGCCTCTAACATACTAATTAACGGGACTGCACGCTTTCTCAAGCTAATTTGTGGTTCCTCATCATCAGTATCTTTTTGAGCGGAATTTGTTTTATCTCGGCCAAGACCTTGCTGCAAATTAGACAATGCCTCAGACACTTCTTCTGCCGTCAAAGCCCCAGGTACAGCTCCACTATGCCCCATTAAAGACAGTAAACTTTTTGCAACATCGTTAAAATAACTAATATTTTCATAAGCATCGCAACTAAAAGTAATCAATTACAATTCTCCCTTTTCTACTTTTATTTCTTGATATCCCCCTAAAAGCATAAATGCCTTTAGAGAACAACATAGGTCGTCCCTCGTGTTTACCTACTCGATTTACGTAGACCTTACCTTACTGACCATAGACGCGCAATAAATATTCTGCAACAGTACGTAATCCCAAAGCCTCTCCTCCTTCAGGCTTTCCAGGTTTATTACTGACATTCCAAGCCATAACATCAAAATGCACCCAAGGAACAGATTGAGTAATAAAACGTTGGAGAAATAAACCGGCAATTATAGCACCAGCGTAGGGAGAAGAGCTCGAATTAGCTATATCGGCAATAGCCGAGTTCAATAAGTCCTCATAGGCTGTAAATAAAGGTAAACGCCACACTGGATCCGCTACTTTACACGCAATTTCACTTAATTGTGCAGCTAATTGATCATTATTAGAAAACATGGCGGCTATGTCAGAACCTACAGCAACACGCGCAGCACCTGTTAATGTAGCAAAATCGATAATCAATTCAGGTTGTTCTTCACAAGCCTTTACTAGAGCATCCGCTAATATTAAACGCCCCTCGGCATCAGTATTATCAATTTCAACCGTCAAACCATTACGCATAGTCAAAACATCGCCGGGTCTAAATGCATTAGGCCCTATGGAATTTTCAACAGCGGGAATAAGGACTTGTAAACGAATAGGTAACTGGCTCGTCATTATCCATTGCGCCAAACCAATCACGTGCGCCGCCCCCCCCATGTCTTTTTTCATGAGACGCATACCTGAAGACGGCTTGATATCAAGTCCACCACTATCAAAACAGACTCCTTTACCGACCAAAGTAATGCGTGGATGCCGCTGATCGCCCCAGGTTAAAGACAATAATCGCGGAGCAGAGTCAGAAGCCCGGCCTACCGCATGAATGGCAGGGAAATTATTTGTCAGTAACTCATCACCAACCCATTGTTTAAATTGAGCCCCATAAGTTTGTGCTAATTGCTCTACAGCATCCGCCAACTCTTTAGGCCCCATATCGTTAGGTGGGGTATTAATTAAATCCCGCACCAAATAAATGGACCGAGTCATAGCAAGAACTTCGTTTAGCTGTTGTTCTTCAACCATTAGTACTCGAGGCTGTATCTCATATTGTTTATAGGAAACAAAGCGATATTGTGCTAATCCCCAAGCAACAGCAGCCTGCTGAGTTAACTGCTCCTGCAGCTGATAACTTCCAAATGGCAATAACTGAGCAGCATGAGCTAGAGCCGCTTCTTGCTGACCTGAGCCAGAACCGATATAAACCTTATCGACAACTCCATCCGCATTGTGAATCAAACAACAGTCACCTAACTTTCCCTTAAATTGACGCACAGCAAAACAATTGCGTTCCGCTGCCGACAAACGCGCCACTTGTTCTTCCCATTGGTTTAGTGACATTAGAAAGAGAGGGATAGCCCTCTGGCTATGAGTTGTATAAAATAAATCAGCCTGCATCATTCTCATTCCTTCATTTGACCACGGAAATGACTAAACCGAAGTCCAGTAAGACCCAAAACGAGTAAATAAATTACTACCACCGCTAAAACATGAGCTAATAAAAGACTCAAACGCATCACAGGAGGGAAACTCAACCAATAATGTACTGAACCATTCATCAGATACAAATAAACAGCAATCACACCATTAGCAATTAACAATTGCATGCTGTATTTAAACCACCCTGAAGAAGGCTGAAATATACCTTTTTTAACCAATAAAAATAATAATAGACCACAATTCACATACCCCGCCAATGCGGAAGCTAAAGTTAACCCTGCATGAGCTAAATGCCAGACAAGAACAGAGCACAATATAGTATTGACAACCATAGAAATTGCTCCCACTTTTACAGGAGTACTAATGTCTTGCCGTGCATAAAAACCAGAAGCGAGAACTTTAACCATCATAAATGCAGGAACCCCTGAGGCTAGGGTAATCAGACTCTTTTGCGTCTGCAACAAATCATAAACGTGGAACTTGCCATAGGCAAAACAACTGGCAATTAAAGGCATAGCAAAAAGTGCCAAACCTAATCCCGCAGGAATTCCGATGAGTAAAATAGAACGTAACCCCCAATCTAAAGCTCGTGAGTATTGTGCGTTACTCTGCTCTGCATGTTTTCGCGAAAGATGAGGAAGAATTACAGTGGCAATGGCCACGCCAAAAACACCTAAAGGAAAATCAGTCAGCCTATCCGTGTAATACAGCCAAGAAACACTCCCTACTTTCAAAAATGAAGCAAAAATACTATCAACCATTAAATTCAATTGGGCAATTGAGACCCCAAATAAAGCCGGTACCATCAACTTCAGTACTCGATTAACCCCTTGGTCATTACGAACGAATCGTGGCCTGATTAACAGATTTTTACTGTATAAAAAAGGAAGTTGAAAAAGTAATTGGGCAATTCCGGCAACGAATACCCCCCAAGCCAAACCTATAACAGGTTGAGGCATAGTAGGACATAAATAAATAGCGGCTAAAATCATACTAATATTCAGTAATACCGGAGTAAAAGCAGGCACTCCAAAATAACCATAGGTA
Source organism: Legionella fallonii LLAP-10 (assembly GCF_000953135.1). Classification (NCBI taxonomy): domain Bacteria; kingdom Pseudomonadati; phylum Pseudomonadota; class Gammaproteobacteria; order Legionellales; family Legionellaceae; genus Legionella; species Legionella fallonii. The sequence continues at coordinate 2,853,393 of NZ_LN614827.1, forward strand.
TTGAGAATAGCCCCAGCCATAGCAGTTAAAGAAACGAGCATCAAAAAAGGAAAAGTAATGCGCAACATTAAAGTAGCTAATTCCGAGCGCGCGCTATCATGAAAGCCTGGAGCAAATAAATAAATAATGAGCGGCGCAGCGACTATCCCCAATAGAGTCACTAAAGTAAGAATAGAGCTTAAGTATCCCGAAATACGCGAGATAAAGGTGCGAACATCCTCCGGAGAGCGGGTTTTTTGGTATTCCGCCAATACGGGAACAAATGCCTGAGCAAAAGCTCCTTCGGCAAAAAGTCTACGCATAAAATTAGGTATTCTAAATGCGACAAAGAATGCGTCCATTCCTGCCTGAGCACCAAAAAAATTGGCAAGCACCATATCGCGGACAAAGCCCGCCATACGAGAGATAAAAGTCATCACTGAAACCAGTGTGGTTGAACGCAATAAACTTTGTCGTTTAGGTACCATAACATCCGTCGCTGACATATCATTCTGTGCTAAAAAAGAAATATGCTCTATGATATACTGAAATTATCAAAGTTACATCAAGGTTGATATTGACAAATTCTGACTCATTGTGCATGATCAACGTCTTTTGTACTACCTGAATGAGTGGAGACTTTAAGTGGCAAATATTAAATCAGCGATCAAACGTGCTCGCCAAAACGTAAAACGCCGTCAACATAATGCAAGTGCACGTTCTATGTTCCGCACTTATGTTAAAAACATGCTAAAAGCAGTTATCGCTGGTGATAAAGAAGCGGCCCAAACTGCCTATGCTAAAGCACAACCTATTATTGACAAAGCTACAACTAAAGGTTTAATTCATAAAAATAAAGCTGCTCGTATTAAAAGTCGTCTAATCGCACGTCTTAAAACGATGGCCGCTTGATACCGTGTTTCCGTCGCTCTAAGTTCGAAAACACCCGAACCGACATAGTCGGTTCGGTTCTTTGTAGCTAATAGCGATAACTGCCTGGATAAGTTGACTCTACATTACTTAGGTCATTTCTTGTTGTGTCTTCTTGTCTTTCGCTAGCAACTAATGGCAAAATTGTAGCTGCATGAAGAGCACCTAATGTGTTGAATAACCCCAATATCCCCATCAATTGAGTTGGTCTGATTAGGTAAGTAGCAGTACTACGTCTTGACGCCAAAAATTGAAGCGTGGCGCAATTGCTTGCCATGCTATTTAATTTATTATTTATTTCTCTTGAGTCCTTTTCTATTGCATCACATGTAATCAAATGCTGTGCTTCCCGCTCAATTTTAATTTTTTGCTGACCATTCACAAACAAGCCATTAAACATATCTAACTTACTTGATTGAATCTGCAATCGACGCTCTGGATGAACTACCCCATCTTTTTCAAATAAATTAATTGCCAATTGATGCAACATTCCATGCCAAGGCAAATAAGGACCAAACGATCTTATTAACCAAAATCGTGTATCTTCTACAGCAGCATAGCCCTCACTTAAAGAGTCAACAAAGCATTGTAGAGTAGTAACAAATTGTAATCTTCGCGCATATAACTGCTCATCAAACAACGTAAATGCCTGTAAATTATTTTGCTGACCCGCAGTATAAATTTCTACAGCCACTTGCACGCGTTGGCGATAGTGCTCTAATGTATCAACACCTGATTTAGCAAAGCGTAGCTCATCAAGGATGCCAGTAGTCATAGAATGCGCCCAAGCTAACTGCTTTAAATTAATGAATAGCTCCATTGGAGCAAGTAAGTTATCTAACTCTTGCAATTGATCCAGCAAGGTGGTCAAACGGCATAATCCCGAAAACGCCACGTTTCTATTACTATAAAGGGTATAAATACTTTTTGTAATCACTACCGGATGATTAAGCTCTTGAAACGATAGCTCGGATGTCTCGTCCTCTTTTTGATTATCAGTTTCGGTATTAAATCGTTCCTCAGCTGTATCATAGCGCCCAAAGGGAAAATTATTTTCTCTAAGGCTTTCTTGCATTTCTTCTCGTGTTGCCGCATTAGCAGCAATAAGCCAATTTTTTTTAACTTCGCTGGAAAGCAAATCTCCTTGGCTATCCATCCAAGCTGTAGCTGCGGCTATCAACTGTTCCTTTGCAATTTGAATTTGCGCGCGTAATTCCTCAATGGTCAAAAACATTATTCCATGCTCACTTATTTGCAAATGTGGGTATAGTGTACTCGTGCAATAAGCCGACTGCAATCAAGGAAAAAGATTAAAAACAGAAGTGTTTTATACGATAAGGGGAAAAAAACAGGGTGCTCTATAGCACCCTGTCTTATCTAACCGAAAGTATTCGTCCGTTTGGCTTCATTCAGTTTTTCATACACTTGTTTTGCTGGAGCAAAATTAGGGTATTGGGTAACTAAGCGTTGTAAAATCATCCGAGATAACACCTCATCCCCTCTATTCCATTCATTTAAGGCATCAAGATACATCAAGTCAGCAGGCTGGCCAGAAGATGTACGTGCACTATTCATTTGTACTGGCTCGATAAAACTAACACGACCTTGAGCTGCCTCTAATCGTTGCAATATTCGACGAGCTTGCGGACTACCATTCTCACTAGCTTGTTTGAGTAGTTGTTTTCCTTTTTCTAGTGAGTGCTCTCCAGAAGTACCCTCCAAATAATAAGTACCTAGTTGGTATTGAGCATAAGCATTTTGTCTTTCAGCCAGTTTCTGATAGATGCTTGCAGACATTTTGTTATCCTTTTCTACTCCTAAACCATAATGGTACATCCTGGCAAGAGCTAACATCGCTTTCTCATTACCTTTCTCAGCAGCCTCTTGGTAATATTTCACTGCATCAGGAAAATCAAGTTTGGTCGCCACACCAGTTTCTGAGAATAATCCCAAGGTATACAATGCATTTCCGTTACCTAGAGCGGCGGCTTTCTTATACCAGACCAAAGCTTGAGGTACATTGCGTTCTTGTCCTTGGCCGTAGAAGTACATACCACCTAGTTGATTCATTGCCTCATCAACCCCTTTATTAGCGGCTTCAAGAAACAAAGACTTAGCCTTTGTATAGTCAACCGATACACCTTTACCATACTCGTACATTAGCGCTAAATTGTATTCACCTAATACATCTCCTGCGCTTGCTGCATGCTCATAAGCTTTTAAGGCTTCAGCATAATTATCATCGACAGTTTCATAAATGAATCCCAAAGCGACGGATGCTTTCGGCAATTGAGTAGCGGCTTTTTTGTACCATTCTTTTGCAAGGCTATAATCGGGTTGCCCCCCCTCGCCAACTTGAAAGAACTGCCCTAATAAATACTGTGCAACGACATTACCTTGCTCTGCTGCAGCGGTATACCAACGTTGGGCTGCGGATAAATCTGGCGCAACACCTAATCCCTTTTCAAGCATAAAACCTAGCTTCAACTGAGCATACTGATCTCCTTTCTCAGCTAGTCCTGAATAGATTTGTTTTGCTTGATTCAGCTTATCTTCATCGCTTTGCTCTTTATTGCTGTTATCTGACAAGTAATAATCAGCTAAAACGATTCCAGCATGGCTATTACCTAAGCTGTAAGCCTTAATCAAATCAGGTAGAAAATCTTGTTCTGTTTGACGTTTTAATACGGCCAAATTAAAGTCAGCGTAAGGAAATTGCGCTTCCGCAGAAAGTTGAATTAAGTCCGTACCCTTTGTTCTGTCTTTAGCAACCCCTTTACCTTCTGTAGTGTAAGTACCTAAAATAAAGTCGCTAACAGGATTTTGACCTGACTTCTGATACCAATACATCGCTTTAGCTGTATCGCTGGTTACTCCTATGCCTCGATCATAAAGCATCCCTAATAATAACGCAGCCTTATCATCGCCTAGTTGCGCCTGTTCATCGGCAACACTAAAAGCATTTGCTTGTCTTTGTTTATCATTATCCATGGCATTATAATAAGCCAACGGTAATAGAGCTAAAGCAACTCCATTTTCTGCAGCTCCCTGATAAAGCTGACGTATCAAAGCTAGCTTGTGTTTTTTAACGTCGACACTAAACCCATTATTAAATTCATGGGCCAAATGCTCAGCCAGCTCATACTCTGCAGGTCCGTAATTATTAGCTGATGATAAATACAACATTGATAGTGCTTGTTCATGATTAGGCTTAATATATACTGTTCCATCAGGCCCTACTTTACCTTGCTCAAGAACTCTAGCAAGCACATATTGGCACTGTTTATTCCCTTTAAAAGCGCCGTCTGTAAGCCAATTCAAGGCCGTTTGGTAATCCTTTTCATCCTTAGCATGCTCAAGATATAAGATACCTAAATTATATTCGGCCCCTAAATGTTGTTGTTCAGCTGCATTCTGGTAGAAAACAATTGCTGACTCATCGTTTTGCGTAACACCTAAACCATATTGAAACATCTGCCCTATTTCAAATTGTGATTGAGGATCGCCTAATATTGCCTTGAAATACATTTGGCTAAAGACCGACATATAATTGACTTTTTGTTGCCAGCCGGGGGTCCAGAGATCTATTAGGCTTGCATTATTGTCATTCTCATCTTGATAATAATTGGCATCAATATAAGGAGCCGGTAAATTAGTATGAGATACAACCAAACTATTTGCCTTATCTAGCGCCTCTATAAAAGGATTTAAATGATACATCGGATAAGTCCATTGATTTGCTGGAAAATCAGCTTTCCGATTGATCAATGCATCATAATAATCATTAATAGGTATCTCATTAGGCTGAGTCAGTTCAAATTGTGGTCTAAAAATATCTTGACGAGATACTACATTCAATTGAGGTGCTTGATTATAGGTATTATTCCTTAAGCCAGAAGGATTTTGCCAAGCACTGAATATCCCCCTCAGTTGATAATTCGTTTTTTCTAATTGATCTGTTGCCCCATTGCTTAACCATAGTGCGGCCTGAGCTAATGGAGAGGTTTGTACTTTTTTCTTAGCATCTAATGTGGCTTGAGCTGCCCACTGCTTTGCCAAATCCGCATCCGCAGTAACCCCTATTCCTTTTTGATATAGGTTAGCAAGTTCACTTTTAGCTTCAGGCAAACCTTCTTGGGCGGCTTTTAAAGTCCATAAAAATCCAGACTTCACATCATAAATTGAACTTTTATCCTGCAAATAGGCATGAGCTAAATGCAAATAGGCAGTCAAATCATGTTGCTTAATCGCATCATTATACCATTTCACCGCATCCTGTGGCTGATTATCTGCCAAAGCAATATCACCAAGAGTGGTCATCGCAGGAGCATAATTTAGCGATGCAGCTTTAGTTAATAATTCTATTCCCTTATCCTTATCTTTTTCCACTAACTTGCCATCCATATAGAGGCGGCCAAGTCGTTCAAGAGCTTTAGGATTACCATTGTTCGCAGCTTTGTTTAACCATATTAAGCCTAATTTATTATTCGCAGAATGCCGACTGTCGATGAAATTTTCTGCTAAAGCAAACTGCGCAATAGGATTTCCATTTTTTGCCGCATCGATGAAGTAATGAGTCGCCGTATCAGTATTTTTCTTTACTCCAATACCATATAAGTAGGCCGCGGCTAAGAACATTTGCGCTTCGACATCGCCCATAGATGCTGCTTGCTTAAACCAACGAATCGCTTGTTCAGGGTTTTTATCTCGTAGCAATGCATATTTGGCCATTAATTGAATAGATGGCAAATAACCCTTTTCCGCTGACTGGAGAAAATAACGCATAGCTAAGTCATTATTTTTCAGCTGACCATAGCCATAAAGAGATAATCGCCCCAAATAATAATCAGCTATAGCGTCTTTTCCTGACTTAGTCAGTAAAGGCTCCGCAGCTTTATTATATTTGCCTAATCTATAGGCATTAAAATCGTTGTCAGCCAATGCCTGTTGGCTTGCTGATGCAGCGACTAAACAAATCCAAGGTACTAGTGATTTCATGAAGATTCCCCTCTTACAATGGCACCTTATACTCCTGGTATTATGCCATAATGTACCACTTCATTGACGGCCCCATTTCTTGTATTACTATCTACTATCCAGAAATTACCCTTATTATTCAATCCAAATTTTACATTAACGTATTCACAAATTTTAATTGTATCACCGCAATCAACTATCTGACCGTAAGCCGCTTTGCCATCCCCTAAAGTACAAATAAATTTAACTAAAGGCTCCCCCGTGGCCAATACAGCCCAAGATCTTGGTTTAATTGCGTGATTATAACGAGTGGAATATTCACTATCTTTATCACGCATTTGGTACAAACTAATAGTTTGAGGTTTGGTATTAAAGAAAAAATACATAGACTGTAAAGCGCCCTCCTTTCCCGGAAATAAAGAAATAATTTTTAAACTTTCTTTATATCCCACGGGACGACATCCTATGGGATAACGCTCATTATCTTTCTCTTTTTTTGCTTCTGCCTGCTCTGCATCATCACTGCTTTTTTTCTGGTGAGCAGCTTGTAGTGGCGCACTTAATAACCCAGATAAGACTAACAATGATATTGAGAGTATTTTTGTTTTAGTTATTGTGTTCATATTCTTTTCTCACTGTCATTTAGCGGACGAACAACTACCTTAGTACCCATAAAATTATTGCGCTCACTGGATAACTCAACAAAATTTAGATTGAGCCATTTAGCATCTTGAACAAACATACGCACACATCCATGACTTGCCCTTACCCCCGGAATATCATCAGAGCCATGTAATGCAAATCCTTTATGGAAGTACATGCAGAAAGGCATCTTAGCGCCCCCTTTACCTATAGGAAATACATCAGAAACACATTTGGCATTTTCTTTACTAAATACTCTGAAAATACCTGTTAAGGTTCTGCAGGAACGGTTAGAGTCCGAGCACTTATCTCTTCCTGAAGATATAGGCCCCCACCATACTAAATTACCTTGAGCATCATATGCGCCCCATGCTAATTTTTCTTGATCGACAATAATTTGTTTTTCAGTCTCGCCCTCTAATTTAGTAGGGAAAGGAGCAATATCGAAAATATTAATATGGGCTAAGTTCTTAGGTACAGCGATTTCTTTTCCTGTCCACAGGGGGTTATAAGTACGATTAATTCGTTGTACTAAATCCCTTTGTACTGGATCAGGAAATAGTTTTTCCCAGGTATCCCCCCCATTAACTTTAATACATTCGTATTGAGGATAACCACATAATGCCGTCCCAAAGAAACTTGCAGCATTAGCTACAGCTGTCATTGATATCATGAATGCTGTTAGAAGTATTTTTTTCATGGTGCTGCCCCCTTTCATGCCTATTTTTTTATAATTACATGCAAGAATTGTGCTTAAATGTAAATTTGATTTATTATTCTTTTTTGTCGGTCACTTCTATAATAAGTTTAGCTCTAATCATTAATTTTGCAGTAGTATCTTAAGAAAATAATTTTTATCAGCGGCCAAAGATATAAAATGAAAATAAATAAATAATTTTCAAATGGTTATATTATATTTATTGTATAAAGAAAATAGAGTGTCTACTTCTTCTGGCCCAAAAGCATTATTTTAAACTTAAGATTAAAAAAACCTTATTTATCATAATATGACAAATAATTTAGAAATACACGGAACTTCTGCGGTTTTATTAACTCCAATAGTTTCTGTAATTTAAATCTTCTACTAATTGAACTTTAAGTAAAACAGCTTTAGACCGGACAACAAATTACCCAACGTTGCTCTATAATCAGGATGCCAGGGAAAATGAGGTTATATTTAAAACTGTACTACGGCAAATTTTGTTATCAGGCGGACAGAAATGACCCTTAGAGCACAGACGCCCATTAACTATGAAAGTGATGATAAATACGTTGTGCCAAGCCTTCACTAATACCAGGGACCTTAGCTATTTCTTCCATCGGCGCTTTTGCAAGCTCCCGCAAACCACCAAAACGGTGGAGTAAGGCTTGGCGGCGCTTAGCGCCTACTCCTTCTATAGTTTCTAGAGTTGAATCAAGACGTGCTTTTTGTCTTTTTTTCCTGTGGGCTGTGATAGCAAAACGATGAGCCTCATCGCGTATGTGCTGCAATAGATGCAAGGCCTTTGAATCTTCAGGTAATGTAAACTCTCTAGCCTCATCAGCTAGAATCAATTTTTCCCAACCCGCTTTTCTGTCAGGCCCCTTCGCGACTCCCAATAAAATGACATCAGAAATATTTAATGAACGAAAAACTTCTTTGGCCACAGCAACTTGACCTTTACCACCATCAATAATCAACACATCAGGTAAAGATTGAGTCTCAACCAAGCGTTTAAAACGTCGTGTTATGGCCTGAGCCATTGCCGCATAATCATCTCCAGGAGTGATTCCCTCAATGTTAAAACGCCTGTATTCGCTAGGGCATGGTCCTTGATCGTCAAAAACAACACATGAGGCTATCGTTGCCTCTCCTTGAGTATGACTAATATCAAAACACTCCATACGTTTTATCTGTTTAGGAAGAGATAACAAATGTTCCAATGCTTGATAGCGAGCTCTAGTTGTTGCATGTTGATTCACATATTCTGCCACGGAAATACGTAAATTATTTAACGCAAAATCCATCCATCTTGATTTAACTCCACGAGGATTCACTTGAATTTTACAAGATTTACCACGATGTTGTGACAGAATTTCTTCTAATGAAGCGTGCTCTTTAATCGATTGATTGGTAATAATTAAAGCCGGAATTCGTTCTGGGGTATCTAAATAATAAAAGCTAATGAATGCTTCAAAAGTTTGTTGCCATAACTCATCGCTGTTTTGCGCTTCAGTTAAACTGTGATGAGGTACTATTGGAAAAAAACCATTACTAGATAAAACTTGCCCTTCACGTATAGTAGCGCATTGAATGCAAGCAAATCCGGGTCTTACATCTATAGCAATTGCATCAGCATCACCACGCAATTGCACTACCGCTTGTTGTTCTTGTACCAAACGCAAATTCTTAATCTGATCACGCAGCAATGCAGCCTCTTCGAAATTTAATTGACTCACCGCCTTATCCATTCGTTGAGCCAACTCATCGAGAATGGCCTGACACTTACCTTGCAAAAAACGCATGGCATCGTCAACGGATTGGCGATAATCTTCTGGAGTAATATAACCCACGCAAGGTGCTGTACAGCGTTTGATTTGATATTGTAAACAAGGACGTGAACGGGCATTAAAATAACTGTCACGACAATTACGGATTTTAAATACTTTTTGAATGGTTACTATGGTTTCTTTAACGGCGGCAACACTGGGATAAGGACCAAAAAAATCGCCAGAAAGCGGCTTTTTTTTACTCCGATAACTTTCAACCCTTGGAAATTGCGGATGATTGGAAAGATGAATATAAGGGTATGATTTATCGTCTCTTAATAAAACATTATATTTGGGCCTTAGAGATTTAATCAGATTGCTTTCTAAAAGCAGAGCTTCGGTTTCACTACGAGTGACCGAAATTTCAATAGACGCAATCTGATTGACTAAAGAACGAGTTTTGGCTCCACTATTTTGTTTATTGAAATAACTCGTAACTCTCTTCTTTAGATTTGCAGCCTTACCTACGTAGAGAACAGCGTTGTCTGCATCTAACATGCGATAAACGCCTGGCTCACTAGGGAGCTTAGTAAGAAAGGCGGCTAATTCAGCAGAAAGCTGTGGGTTATTCATGAAATCAAAATTAATCGTCTTGCGTTATATCTGAATCTGAAGGATGCTCTATGATGCGATGCTTCATTGCTAAATAAGTAAGCTCTACATCATTTTTAATCCCTAATTTCTCGAACATGCGATATCGGTAGCCATTAATAGTTTTACTACTCAGAAACAGTCTATCAGCAATATCTTGCACATTCATACCACTGGTAATCATCAACATGACTTGCATTTCGCGCTCGGACAACATGTCGAAAGGCGACTCCTGTGCTTCCTGTAAACTATTGATTGCCATTTTCTGCGCAATTTCAGCACTGAGATATTTTTCACCCTTAGCAACTTTCCTTATTGCAGCAGCCATTTCCTCGGCTCCAGATTCTTTTGTAAGATATCCCATAGCGCCTAATTGCAAAACTCGTGTAGGCAGAGGCTCAGAACATATTGCCGTAACAGCAATCACCTTAACATGAGGATTGGATTTTTTTAGGCGGCGAGTTACTTCCCACCCATCAATCCCAGGCATTTTCATATCTAAAAGGACTACATCGGGAGTATGTATTTTTACCAGCTGTAATGCTTGCTCACCATTTTCTGCATCAGCAACAACATTTACGTCCGACATATCTTCAAGCAATCGTCGAATACCCATTCTAACCAATGCATGGTCATCAACAATTAATACTTTAATCAAATGATGCTCCTTGACTAATAGCCAATGAACAAACCGCATTGATCGATGTTAACAAGAGTCGCTTATCTTTACAATACATAGATATTTTAATCATAGCCCTTTATCAAATAAACAAGAAAAACAATTAGTTAACAACATCTTATAGCAATTTGTTCTTTTTAACATGCTCTAATATGAATATTGGGATTATTAGGATCGACGTCAAAAAAAGGAGGGAACTCACCTAATTCTCGCGTACGTTTTAATAATACACCAATATCAGATAGCACAAAATCATATAAAGTTTGGTAATTATTTATAACAAAATAAATTGGTTGCAGCATATCGATACGATACGGTGTACGAAATGTAACAACAGGTTCAAATAATATTCGCGCAGGAATATCACTTTCAACGGAGTAAACCGTTTCACTGATAGAGGATAAAATTCCACCACCATAAGCTCTTAGTCCTTTAGATGTATTAATTAAACCAAATTCGACGGTAAACCAAAACATTCTTTGCAATAACGGCCAATCTGACTCAGGAAAAGTTAAAACCTTACAGGCATAGTCATGTACAAAATCAGCATAAACTGGATCTGTTAACATGGGACAATGCCCAAATATCTCGTGAAAAATATCTGGTTCTTTAACATAATTCAACTCTTCTTCACGACGAATAAAAGTAGCCGCAGGAAATCTTTTTTCCGCCAAAAGTTCAAAAAAGGCGCGCGCTGAAATTAAAGCGTCTACTGGAGCGACTTGCCAACCGGTTTGTTTTTTTAAATAGCCACTTAACTCAGGTAATTGAGGGATAGCCTCAGCAGTAATGCCTAAAGTACGTAACCCGGATAAAAACTCATCACAAGCCCTACCAGGCAATATATTCATTTGCCGTTCAAATAAAATATTCCAAACTCTATTTTCCTCGGCTGAATAAGTAACATATCCTTGAGCGTCGGGTACGTGTGCGACATAACTACTAAAAAATTGCATAAACTACCCTCCTAACCCACTCATTTAAAAAAAGTCATCTCGTATCATTAATATTCATCTTCAGTAATTACCCAACGAAACGCTAAATGTCAACATCTTGTATATTAATTATTACTGATTTTTCGAATTCTGCTATATAATTTGACTCATCAGCCTAGAAAAAGCACCTATTAGACTTTTTGCATTATCTTGAGTGCAAGGCGCAAGTACTCCAAAAACCTCTGTTTTTGTCAGGGACATTTTAAAATATGGGAAAATAATAATGACAATAGCTCTTCTAGCAACAGGCGACGAAATAGTTCATGGAGATACCCTTAATACTAACAGTCATAACATTGCCCATGCACTAAGCTCCGAAGGAATACCATTGGGACTGCACGTTTCGTGTAGCGATAAGGAAAAGGATATTATCGATTGTTTACGTTTTTTAATAGAAAAACACGACATTATTATTATCATTGGCGGACTAGGTCCGACTACTGACGATCTCACCCGTTTTGCACTAGCTCAATTTACTCAAGATACTTTAGTGCAACATGCAGAAGCATTGGCCCATATCCAAAATCGTTTGGGCAGAGCCAATGTAATAATTAATGAAGGTAATTTACAACAATGTCTTTTCCCGGAAAAAGCCGTTCTTTTGCCTAATCCAGAAGGTACCGCAATGGGTTGTTACTATCAGTGGAACAATAAAATTTTTATTTTATTGCCCGGACCTCCTCGCGAATGCCTACCTATGTTTAATAACTTCGCCCTCCCCTTGCTGCAAAAAACGCAGCGCAGCAATAAGCAAATTATAAAATGGCGCATTTTTGGCGTAGCAGAAAGTGAAATAGGGCAAGCATTAGAAGATGCTCTAGCCGAATTAGATTGTCAAACGGGATATAGATTAGACACACCTTATATTGAATTTAAAGTGCGTTGCACCAGTGATCTGCTTGAAAAGGCCAAATCGATAGTGGAGCCCATTATAGCGCCTCATATTATTGCCACAATTGATAAAAAAGCATCTGAAAAATTGCGCGATCTGGTGTTAAGTATTAATGAGCCAATTAATATTATTGATGAGGCAACAGGAGGATTGCTGGAGTATATATTGACCAAACCAGGAGTTCATCCTCTATTGAATTTCCATACTATGGACAAAGGAAATCTTTCTTTTCATCTCCGCGGTTTAACGGAGTATTGGTCTGGTCAACCTGCAAAAGGACAAACACAACTGACTATCCATTATAGTAATCAAAACCAAGAAGGTGGCGAAACCCACATTATTCCTTACCGCAGTGCGTCTGTAGTACCTTATGCTGCTGAATGGTTAAGCTTCCGCCTCCTTCATCTCATCAATCAATTGCATCAAAGCATAACATAATTGCTGGGTTCCCTGATTACTAATCGCTGAGATGGTGAATACTTTATCCTTCCACTTCAGGCCTTTGATTATGGCCTGAATCCTTTCTTCTCTCAGCGCTTCATCGGGAATCATATCGATTTTATTCAATACCAGCCATCGAGGCTTCTTTACTAATTCAGGATCATATTCAGCTAATTCATTAATAATCGCTTTAGCATTAGCGATAGGATCACTATCATCTAGTGGTGCAATATCAATAACATGCAACAAAATACAAGTACGAGATAGATGCTTTAAAAATCTATGACCAAGGCCTGCACCTGAAGCCGCGCCTTCAATTAGACCAGGAATATCGGCCATCACGAAGCTTTTATGTGAGGAAACACTGACTACGCCCAATCCAGGGTGTAAGGTGGTAAAAGGATAATCGGCCACTTTAGCTTTTGAACTTGATACTGCACGAATCAAGGTCGATTTGCCTGCGTTAGGTAAGCCGAGTAAGCCTACATCAGCTAATACACGTAGTTCCAAGCGTAAATGTCGTGATTCGCCGGGCGTTCCTTGAGTCGTCTGCCGAGGAGAGCGATTAACACTGCTTTTATAACGTGTATTCCCTAATCCATGAAACCCACCTTGAGCAATAAGAACAGGTTCACCTGGCTTATTAATATCGCCTAGCAGCTCATCTGTATCAACATCATAAATCATCGTTCCTACGGGAACTTTAATGATTAGATCCTCACCTTTTTTTCCAGTGCAGTTACTACCCATACCCGATTGACCATTTTCTGCTTTATAATGACGTGTGTAACGAAAATCGACTAACGTATTTAAGTCAGTAGAGGCCTCGAAAAAAATACTCCCCCCATCGCCACCGTCCCCGCCATCAGGGCCGCCGCGCGGTATAAATTTTTCACGCCTAAAACTCAAGCAACCATTTCCTCCTTTACCGGCATCTACTTTAATAATTGCTTCATCGACGAATTTCATGACACACCTTAACCTTATAACTTATTAATAAATTAACCCAAAATAGAACTATAGACATTATTTACGAGCTTACAGCGCAATGTACACACAATACATAAAGGATCGAGCACTGAGCCGACAACACCGCTGCTCTTTGCAGTAGAATTTCGAAAGAGATCTATCTTTAGTAGAATTTGTTAATAAGCTTTAAAAAAAAACCCCGTTACCGGGGTTACATACTAAATTAATAGTCTAAATTAATTTGCAGCTTCTTGTTGTTGCTCTGCAACTATTGTAACGTACTTACGATTTTGTTTGCCTTTAACTGTGAATTCCACTAACCCATCAACTAAAGCATACAAAGTATGATCACGTCCACAACCAACACCAGTTCCTGGATGGAAACGTGTGCCACGTTGTCTTACAATAATTTCACCAGCGTTTACAAACTGGCCACCAAAACGCTTTACACCAAGAAACTTTGGATTCGAGTCGCGGCCGTTACGAGTACTACCACCTGCTTTCTTATGAGCCATTACTATATCCCCTCTTACTTGCTAATCGCAGTAATTTTAACTTGCGAATAATATTGTCTATGCCCCATTTTTTTCATGTGGTGCTTACGACGACGAAATTTAATAATTCTTACTTTTTTGTGACGACCGTGATCTAGAACTTCTGCTTTAACGGTTGCTTTAGCAACGAAAGGTGTGCCACATACGACTTTGTCACCATCTGCTAACATGAGAACTTCTGAAAACTCGATTACGTTGCCAACATCTTCAGGCAGCAATTCAATTTTGAGCACATCACCTTCTTTGACGGTGTATTGCTTGCCGCCAGTTTTAATTACCGCATACATAACTCTTCTCCAACTCGCCTGATTGGCTAAATAATTGCACTAAAGTGGCATATTCTATGAAATTATGACTATGACTTCAAGTTCATTTTAAAATATTGTATACTTCGCCGCCCTATTCCGTTTTTTTTACACTAGACTTCTTCGGAAACTCTACTGTTTGGATATTTAATCTGGTCGCGGATTAAATAAGGGTTCCTTAAATATATTGGAGTTTATCATAATGACAACTATTCTTTTAGTAGCCGAATCAAGGGCGGATCTGGGGAAAGGTGCGAGCCGCCGCCTGAGACGTCTTGAAAATAAAGTACCTGCGATTATTTATGGTGGAGACAAGAAACCTAAATCGATCCATTTTCAACACAATAAAGTAATCAAAGCACTAGAAACTGAAAGTATTTATTCTAGTATTTTTGATATCTCTGTAGATGGTAAAACAGAGCACGTTATTTTAAAAGCATTACAACGCCATCCGTATAAGCCCATTATAATGCATATGGACTTACAACGCGTTTCTGCAAAAGATATATTGGTAAAATTGATTCCTATCCATTTCATTAATGAACAACAATCTCCTGGAATTAAAGCAGGCGGTATCATTAACCACACAATGACTCAAGTTGAAATCCGTTGCCAAGCAAAAGATCTACCTGAGTTTATTGAAGTAGATATGGCTAATATAGGCATGAACGATATAGTTCATTTGTCTGACCTAAAATTACCTAAAGGCGCTAAACTGACTGTTGATGCTACTGACGGCGTCCATAATTCGCCAGTAGTTAGCATTCATGCGCCTAAAGTTAGTGCAGTTGAGGAAGAAACAGTAGCTGTTCCACCATCAGCAGTACCAACTACTGACGAAGAAGAAAGCGCAGAGTAATTTTCTTGCTTTCAAATTCTATACAGTCTTGGTTGTTTACAGCCGAGACTGTGTCTTCAATGTAGATATCCTCAACTGGGTATGCAGATAGACTCGATAACTTCTGACAAACGAATTAATACACAACAAAACGAAGAATACACTGCCCATGGCCATAAAACTTATCATCGGTTTGCGTAATCCAGGCTCTGCATATGAACAAACCCGGCATAATGCAGGCGGTTGGCTAACCTTTGCTTTAGCACAACGACATAATGCCCGTTTTAAAATTGATAAAAAAATGCAGGCAGAAGTTGCTGAGTTAGAGTCTAACAATGATTCCTGTAAGTTGGCTTTACCACTAACATTTATGAATCTTAGTGGCCAACCCACTAGAGCAATTTGTCAATTTTACCGAATACAGCCGGAGGAATTACTTGTTGTTCATGACGAACTGGACTTACCTGTTGGACGTATTAAACTAAAAACAGGTGGTGGGCATGGTGGGCATAACGGACTAAGGGATATTACAGCACAGTTAGGCAGCTCCGAATTTCACCGATTACGCATTGGTATAGGTCATCCTGGCCATAGAGATCAGGTGCATCAATATGTTTTAGGCAAACCTTCAGTTCATGATAAACAACTAATTTTTGATGCGATAGATAGAGGCATAGCAGTTATGCCTTTAGTATTATCTGGTGATATAGCCAGAGCAATGAATCAATTAAACACTTAACAGAGGTATTACTCATGGGATTTAAATGCGGAATCGTGGGCTTGCCCAACGTTGGTAAATCAACCTTATTCAACGCACTTACTAAAGCTGGAATAGAAGCAGCTAATTATCCCTTTTGTACCATTGAGCCCAACGTAGGTATAGTTACCGTCCCAGATCCACGTCTCGATGCCTTAAGTGAAATAGTTAATCCCCAACAAGTGCTTCCTGCGACCATGCAATTTGTGGATATTGCTGGTTTGGTAAAAGGAGCCGCCAGTGGTGAGGGATTAGGCAACCAATTTCTAGCCAATATACGTGAAACAGATGCTATTGCTCACGTGGTACGCTGTTTTGAAAATACTGATGTGATTCACGTAGAGGGTAAGGTTGACCCACTAAGTGATATAGAAGTGATCAATACCGAGTTGGCCTTAGCCGATATGGAAACAGTAGATAAGGCGATGTTAAAAGCTGGAAAAAACAGCAGGAGTGGCAACAAAGATGCCATTTTTGAAGTGAAAACTTTAGAAAAGATTAAAGTGCATCTTGATGCAGGTCATCCAGTCCGTACCTTAAACCTTTCTCCAGAAGAAAAACAAGTCTCTCGTCGTTTCTTCTTGCTTACAGAAAAACCAGTGCTTTACATTGCTAACGTAGATGATGATGGCTATGAAAATAATCCTCTTTTGGAAAAAGTTAAAACTCTAGCAGCCCAAGAGCATGCCAGCATTGTTGCTTTATGCGCGGCCACCGAAGCAGAACTGGTTGAATTAGATGATGCAGACCGTAATGAGTTTATGGCTGATTTGGGTCTTAGTGAACCGGGCTTACATAAAGTAATCAGAGCAGGTTATGAGTTATTAGGATTACAAACTTATTTTACCGCAGGAGTAAAAGAAGTGAGAGCATGGACTATCCATAAAGGTGCTACCGCTCCTCAAGCTGCAGGCGTTATTCATACAGACTTTGAAAAAGGCTTTATTCGTGCAGAAGTTATAGCGTATGAAGCGTTTATTTCCTGTCGTGGAGAGCAAGGTGCAAAAGAAGCCGGTAAATTACGTCTTGAGGGTAAAGAATACATCGTATGTGATGGCGACGTAATGCATTTTCGTTTTAACGTCTAGTGTTAGATCTTATGTGTCCCCTCTTTGGTCATTACTAAAGAACTCTTTTTACAACTATCTGAATTATCCCTCTAAGCTATAGAGGGATAATTAAACCTCGTCCGAAAGCCACCCATAAGTGACAACTTTTGTCAATTGTAGTCAATTTTTATCCTATAATACACATATGATGCCCTCTAAGCATTCTTAGCATCATAGATAATGCCGAGGAACAATGATGTCACGATTTAAGTGGTTGTATACATGGGAGCATAAACATTTAGGGCCTATTAATGAAAATGATAGAAAATATAAATTAATAAACATCATAACAATAGAGCTTTTCATTCTAGGTGCTTCATTAATCTGCCTCGATATTTATCTTCATTATTGGGTGTTATCTGGCATGATAGTTATCGCCATGATGATTGCATTCTTCAATTTAGCCTTAGTTAAAAAAAATTATAATTTCTTGCTCTGTGGGCATATCATAACGGCATTGTTTTTAATATTAATTTCTGCTGGTAGTTTATGGCTAGGTGGACTATCTAATTCTTATGTTGGTTGGTTTTATATCCCTCCTATTCTTGGGGCAGCAACTATAGGTCTAGAAGGATTAATAATTTATGGATTTTTATCCATCATTATTTGTATTGCCTTTATCGCTGGATATTTCAGTCCAATTTACTCCATACCAACAGATTATTTAGACTTTTTTAATTATGTTAACCATATTTATGTTTTTTTACTTATTCTTACTACCCTATACAATATTCTAAATGAAAATAGAAACTATGAGTTTCTGCTGAAAGAGCAGAATTATTTACTTTACTCCGATAAGCAAAAATTTCATTACCTTTCTCATCATGACTCATTAACCAATTTACCTAATCGTTCTTTTTTCAATCATCATTTACAAACTATTCTTGATTCGACAAATACCTCCGCTAATGCGTTAACCCTTTATTTTATGGATCTGGACGGCTTTAAAAAAATTAATGATAAATATGGGCATGAAATTGGCGATATTTTATTATTGCAAACCGGTAAGCGTCTCCAAGCTTGCTTTAGAGAAAAAGATTTTATTGCGCGCATAGGTGGGGATGAGTTTACTGCGGTTATCATTCACTCGCTCAATGACACAATAGCGGAGAGCCTGGTGGAACGAATAACAACCGAATTTTTACAACCCTTTCTTATTAAAAATTTCCAAATAAAATGTACTATGAGTGTGGGCAAAGCGAATCATCCAGAGGATGCGACGAATGCTGAAACTTTATTGAAAATCGCCGATCAGGCTATGTACGAAAATAAAAAATCAAAGTACTACAATCTGAACCAAGAAAATATGCACCAAGAACAAAAATAAGAAAAAATCGACCATAAACTAACAAGTTTCCGCACTTCTACTTGACAATTAACATGACCCACCTTAGCATTCAAAAGATTAAAAAGCAGAGGGTATCTAATGACTATTAACCGTTTACGCGCTCTAGTAAGTGAAGATTTTGACGCGGTTAATAAACTAATTATTGATAAAATCCAATCTGAAGTTGGTTTAATTCATGACTTGTCACAACACATTATTGAAAGTGGTGGTAAGCGCCTACGCCCTTTACTCGTTCTTTTAGCTAGTAATGCCTGTGGTTACAAAGGCAAAGATCATATTGCCCTTGCCGCTATGGTTGAGTTTTTTCACACAGCGACCCTCTTGCATGATGATGTTGTCGATGAGTCCACTTTAAGAAGAGGCCGGCAAACCGCAAACAGCATATGGGGATCTAAAGCCAGTGTTCTAGTTGGTGACTACCTTTTCACGCAGTCAGTTCAATTAATGGTTGAAGTGGGAATTACTGAAATTCTTAATTTATTGGCCAAAACTTCCCACCAAATTAGTTGTGGTGAAGTGAAACAACTGGCCAACCGCCATAATCCTGCTTTAAATTTCGATGATTATTTTGATGTAATTCGTGCGAAAACCTCTCTTTTATTTGCTGCAGCTGCCAGCATTGGACCTATTTTAAGTAATGCATCGTTAGATATACAACGTAGCCTCTATGCTTATGGCTTGCACCTTGGAAACGCTTTCCAACTGATTGATGATGCTTTAGATTATTGTTCTGATGCCAAAACCATGGGTAAAAATATAGGGGACGATTTAGCGGATGGAAAAGTCACACTTCCTCTGATTCACGCCCTACAAAATGGCACTGAAAAACAACAGCGACAAATCAAAGAAAGTTTGCAGCTAGGTAACCTGATTTTTTTACCTGAAATTCTGGTTGCATTGGAAGAAACAAAAGCAATTGAGTTCACAAAAAGAACCGCTGCTCAAGAAATTGACTATGCTTTATCTTCTCTTTTCGAGCTACCTGAATCAGAATATAAAGATGCACTCATAGACTTAGCTAAATTTGCTTTGGAAAGAAATTATTAGTTTTAACTGGCTTTAACAGGGTAAGTTAGGGATTTTTGTAAATCTTTTTGGGTTAACATGTTCTAGCCTACTCGTTGTTTTATCACGCCCAATCTACTTACGCAATCGTTCACGAAGTATGCTTGCGTCATAGTGAACATTTACGTACTTACAACGGAGTGTAGCTCAGTCTGGTAGAGCACTGCCTTCGGGAGGCAGGGGTCGCAGGTTCAATTCCTGTCACTCCGACCAATGAAATTAAGTGGTTATTAATTTTAAGAATTTCCCATCATTAGCAATTTATGGCATTAAATACATATGTTGTAAAGCACATATTGATTCAAATTTAGACACTTCGGTGATCTGGTAATTAATTATAGTGCTGTTCCAATATTAATGATTTTATTTTGTTATGAACCATCACATTCATCCTATCCGAAGATAATCCTGATTTTTTATAGTTAGAATTACCCTTATATGATAAGCACTAGGTTCAACATACAACGGGAATGAACGGTACTAAATTGCTGCGGCGCACATAATTTTCAATATTGATACAAAGAGGGAGGTTCAATAAGTTAGGCTTATGTTTAAATATAGTCTATATTGTATAGATATACTCCAGTTCGGTTATTGTTCTCTTGCTATATGAACATGGATTAATTCATAAGGAAACTTGATTGGCAAGCGAACCAGTATTAGTAAGAAGTCTAATCAATATGAAAACTTTAATTAATACTCTAAGTCAAAATGCAACACTTTTTCCAGATAGGACAGCTTATACCTTTTTAGGCGCAAATAAAAAAAATACTTTAACCAACAAGGAACTGCTACATAACGTAATTGATATTGCTTCGAGATTACTGGTAGTGACTCAACCCGGTTCACGATGTATTTTATTATTGCAGCCAGGATTAGAGTATATTGCCTCATTTCTAGCTTGCTTAATGGCTGGCATTGTTGCTGTGCCCGCCTATCCTTCTCGTAGTAATCGACATGCTCAACGTATTTTAGCAATTATTGATGATGCTCAAGCAGAGATTATCCTGACAACTACTGCAATTGCACAGCAATATGTTTTTGAAAAAGTACAAGTCATTGCCATCGATGATGAGTCTCATACGTCTTATAGTGGCGGAATGCCTCAGGTTTCTCTGGATGACTTAGCATTTTTACAATACACCTCTGGCTCTACCGGAAATCCTAAGGGGGTTATGGTCAGTCATGGGAATATTATTGCTAACACAACAGTTATTGATACTCTCTTTGAGGGAAAAATTGAAACGGTTTGTTCCTGGTTGCCTCCTTTTCACGATATGGGATTAATTGGCGCCATTTTATATCCTTTAGCATATAACAAACACAGCGTTTTAATGGCACCGACCACATTCTTAAAAAATCCTTTCATTTGGTTAAAAACAATTAGTGATTTTCGAGCAAATATTTCTCCGGCACCTAATTTTTCTTATGAAATGTGTGTGACGTCGATAAGCGATGAGCAAAAAAAACAATTGGATTTAAGTAATTGGTTATTTGCTCTTAATGGTGCGGAGCCTGTAAGTGCGAAAACCTTGGCTCGATTTAGCGAGGCATTTAAGGCATATGGTTTTCGAGCAGAGTGTTGTTATCCAGTATATGGGATGGCAGAAACAACGTTAATGGTTAGTGGTAAAAAAACGGCTAGTAGTACGCGAATTCTACAGGTAGATAAACACGCTTTACAGAATGAACACCAGATCCAATTGAATGGAACAGGTGTTGATCATTTGGATTTGGTTGGCTGTGGTTATGCTTCTTCTGAGCATGAAATTAAGATTATCGATCCTCAAACTTTTACTGAATTAAAGGCATTCCAAATAGGTGAAATTGTTGTTTCTGGGCCTAGTGTTACCCAAGGATATTGGAATAAACCAGAGATTAGCCAGCAAATTTTTGAACTTAAGCTGCTAAATTGCGATAAGAAATATTTACGTACTGGTGATCTTGGTTTTTTGGATGAGTATGGTGAATTATTTATTACTGGCCGTTTAAAAGACTTAATTATCATCCGAGGTCATAATATTTATCCGCAAGATATTGAGTCAATTGTTCACGACAGCCATCCGGCGTTAATTCAACATGGTTGTGCTGCATTTACCTTAGAAATCGATGAAGAACCTGAATTAGTGATTGTACAAGAGGTGCATCGTCGTGCTAAAGATCACGATGAAGTTTTTAACGCAATTCTCCAACGTTGTGGTGAGGATTTACCCTTATTACCGGCTCGCATTATTTTAATTCAACAGGCAACGTTACCTAAAACCTCAAGTGGAAAAGTTCAACGCAATGCCTCTCGTCAGGCAGTGGAGCGAAATGAATTAAAAATTATTGCTCAATGGCAAAAAGCAAGCTTGGATGTTAAAACACAACAAATTGATTCAAATCCAAATGAATTACAGCAATGGATGAAGCAATGGTTTGCGGATCGGCTCCATCTAAATCCAGAAGAGATTAATTCTAGAGCTAATTTTGCTTATTATGGCGTTGACTCCAGCTTGGCGGTTCAGTTTTGTGGGGCTCTCGAATTTAAAGTTCAGCGCGAAGTTAATCCAAGTTTGCTCTGGGAACATTCAACCATAGAGCAATTAGCGTCTTATTTGGAAATTGACCAAGACGGAAGGCAGGCACAGGTTACTCAGGAAATGGATAAAGAACATCCAACAGAACCGATTGCT
Organism: Legionella fallonii LLAP-10; assembly: GCF_000953135.1. Taxonomy (NCBI): domain Bacteria; kingdom Pseudomonadati; phylum Pseudomonadota; class Gammaproteobacteria; order Legionellales; family Legionellaceae; genus Legionella; species Legionella fallonii. The sequence continues at coordinate 2,875,668 of NZ_LN614827.1, forward strand.
ATTATTGGCATGAGTTGTCGTTTTCCAGGAGGAGCGAATAGCCCCGAAGCATTTTGGGAATTTTTAAAAGCAGGTGAAGATGGGATTACGCAAGTCCCTCCTGAGCGTTGGGATAGTGAATTATATTATGCGGCACAACCAGGCACTCCGGGAAAAATGGTAACCTCTAAAGGTGGATTTATTGATAATATTGATCATTTTGATGCCGCTTTATTCAATATTAGTCGCCGTGAAGCAGAAGCAATGGATCCCCAGCATCGCCTCTTGCTGGAGTTAACATGGGAAGCATTGGAACGAGCAGGTATTGCACCCTTATCTTTAGATAATAGTGATACGGGTATCTTTATTGGAATTTCTTCGAATGATTATGGTCAATTAGCTCACAATGCCGCATCTAATCATGCAGATGTCTATTATGGAATTGGTAATGCGCACAGTGCGGCAGCTGGACGTATTGCTTATTTTTTAGGGACCCATGGTGAATCAATAGCTGTGGACACGGCATGTTCTTCTTCGCTGGTTGCAGTGTTTAATGCATGTCAGGATTTGCATGAAAAAACCTGCGGCTTAGCTATTGTTGGTGGCGTAAACAGCATTCTTGACCCTTCTTTAAGTGTGAGTTTTTCGCAAGCAGGCATGTTATCCCCTAATGGTAAATGCCAAGTCTTTGATGCTAAAGCGGATGGGTATGTCCGTAGTGAAGGGTGTGGCATTTTAATCTTAAAACGTTTGTCTGATGCGCAACGCAATAAAGATAATATCATCGCTGTGATTGAAAGCGCCGTAGTTAATAGTGATGGGCACAGTAATGGCATTACAGCACCTAGCCCTAAAGCACAACAGGACTTAATTTGTAAGGCACTTCATATGGCGGGTATTTCTCCTGATGCAATTGATTATGTTGAGGCTCATGGAACAGGTACTCGTTTAGGCGATCCTATAGAGTTTAATGCGCTGAAAAAGGTTTTTGCGACAAGTACGCGCCAAAAAGATTTATATATTGGTTCTGTGAAAAGCAACATAGGACATTTGGAAGCTGCAGCGGGTATGGCGAGCCTTATCAAAACAGTATTGATGTTACAACATCGACAAATTCCACCCAATTTGCATTTTGAAACGGCGAATCCTTTAATTAACTTGGCATCAATTCCTGCGCGAGTTCCTACGATATTGCATGCATGGGAAACTGGTGATGGAAAACACATACGTTATGCAGGTGTAAGCTCCTTTGGTTTCACTGGAACTAATGCACATTTAATACTTGCCGAACCTCCAACTGCTGATGCAACCATTACACCCACTGATGCTCCTCAGCGGCCTTTGCATGTTTTCACTTTATCAGGACATACGCCAGAAGCTTTAGCCGCACAACAAACAAGATTATTAGAGTTTATCCAAGATGAAGATTGTGTTGATTTAGCTAGTTTATGCCATAGTCTTGCTATTGGTCGCTGTACATTAGATTATCGATTTGCTATTCCAGTACAAACACATAGTGAATTAATTGAGAAACTGCGCGCCGCGATTAGATCTAATGAGTCTGTAGGGCTAAATGTTGGTAAAACTACCTTTTTATTTACCGGGCAAGGATCACAATATTCTGGGATGGGGTGGGAGCTTTATAATAGCCATCCATTATTTAGGAAAGAAGTGGATCATTGCAGTCAATTATTGGCGAATGATTTGCCTGAACCACTCACGACTGTGATGTTTGCTTCAGAGAAAGCTTATTTACTGAATCAAACTCAGTATACCCAACCTGCTTTGTTTGTTCTTCAATACGCTTTAGCTCAATTATGGATGAGCTGGGGGATTCATCCTACAGCAGTTATTGGGCATAGTGTGGGTGAGTATGTTGCTGCAACTGTAGCTGGCGTTATGAGTTTGGCTGATGGTTTAAAACTTATTACCGCTCGCGCAAAACTGATGCAAGCACAGCAAAAAGGCAGTATGCTTGCGGTGAATGTGGAAGAATCCCAGGCTTTAGCATTACTTCATGAGTTCAAGGCTTGTTCACCCCATGCTATCTTAAATATTGCTGCGGTGAATAGCGTTAGCCAAGTTGTATTTGCAGGTGAGAAAGGGGTAATTCGTCTATTAGATCAGAAGTGTCAGTTACAAGGCTTGAGAACAACTGAGTTGCAAGTGTCTCATGCATTTCATTCAGAACTCTTGCGCCCTATGATTGCTGAATTTAAGCAGATTGCTGCAAGCATTCAGTATCATGTTCCTAAAATGGTACTTATCTCGAATGTCAGCGGCAAAGCGATCTCGTCTATCAATGCAGATTATTGGGCCGAACATGTGCTCGCTACAGTTCGATTTAGCGCCGGGATACAGGAATTACTTTTAGAAAATTATCGAACTTTTATTGAAATAGGGCCTCAGCCAGTTCTATTAAATTTTGTCAAGGAACATTCTATTCAGCCACAACAGATATTGTGGCTTGCTTCTCTCAAGAAAAATCACTCCAGCTGGCAAACGTTATCTGAGTCAATAGTTCAACTTTATAAGAACGGGAATGCAATTGATTGGCATGCTTATGATGCTCCATTTAACCTACAGATTTCTACAAAACCTTTACCTGCGTATCCTTTCCAGCATCAATCTTATTGGCTGACCGTGGATCCTAGAGATCAAGAGAATAGAGTCCTAGATAGTTTTCTAAGCCAATCTCTTTATCAGGTGGAGTGGAAACCATTGGCTGAGACTCATAACCCTGTGAAACCAACACCAATTACTGGTAAATGGTTGATTTTTGCAAATAAGGATTCAGAAAGTAAGAATATGGTGCGTCATTTATCAACCTATTTACGAGATGTTATCGTGGTTAATCCCGGGGTAAAATATCAAATATCCCGAGATACAGTAATGCTTAATCCTTATCAACCAGAGCATTTTTTGAATTTCTTAAATAAGCACTCAGAAATCCAGGGTATATTTTATTTATGGGGTTTAGTTGGCAGTGAGTTTTTTCAAGAGGAGCAATTAAAAGCATTAACTTATGATGATTTTAATCAATTAATTAGATGTTCTTGTGCGGGTTTGCTTCATTTAGCGCAAGCACTCATGCACCAAAAGCAGAAGAGTAAGCTATGGACTCTAACCAGAGCTACAACGACCATACAGCATCAATCTCTGCCATTTTTTTCACCATTGGAGGGGATGGGTAAAACACTTGTGCTTGAATATCCCGAACTGGATTACCATCATTTTGATGTTGATGCGGAGGCAAAAGCCGAAAAAACAGCGCGACAACTCCATCAACTTATCAGTCAACCTTTCCAGGATGAACCGGTTTTAGCTTATCAACAAGACTCATTATACGTGCCACGTATTGTCCCCGCACTATTGCCTCGTTCGATTGAAAATAAAAAAACATTACGAAAAAATGGTTCTTATCTGATTACTGGTGGACTGGGGGGAATAGGATCTATTTTATGTAAGTGGCTGGTGCAGCAAGAAGTCAGCTCTATTATTTTACTGGGAAGGCAGCCTTTAACCGATAAAATCCACGAAAGACTCAACGAATTTCGTGTGAATGACATAGCAATCCAATATCTGCAAGCTGATGTAAGTAATTACCAGAAATTGCGTCAGGTTTTAACCATGGCACAAAATACAATGCCTCCGATTAAAGGGATCTTTCATGCAGCAGGTACCTTAAGCGATGGTTCATGGTCACATTTAACTTGGCAGCAATTTGAGGAAGTTTTCTGTGCGAAAGTGCAAGGTTCATTTAATTTACACTGTTTAAGTAAAGAACTTATGCCTGAGTTAGAGCATTTCATTATGTTTTCATCCATTAGCTCTTTATTTGGTTCGCCAGGACAAGCGAACTACGCTGCGGCTAATACATTTCTCGATAATTTAGCTCATTATCGCATGCAAGCAGGATTGCCTGCATTAAGTATTAATTTTGGTCCTTGGCAAGAAATAGGTATGACCCACAATTTAGTACAATCTTGGTTGGCTTATGGTATTCAAAACATTACTGAGAAAGTAGGGTTGGCTTCCCTAAAGCGTATGCTATCAAGTTCTTTCACACAATTGTGTTTGATGCCGAATAATATTGTTTCCGTGATGGAACATTTACCGTGCTCCTATAAGAAATTATTGGCAGAGATTATTCCCGCGACCCAAGAGAACCCAACACCTATTTCTCAAGCAACCAACCGACAAGACCAAGATTTTATTACGCGATTAAAGAAAGCGCACCAACAACAGCGATTGACTGATTTAACGAATTTATTAATCAATGAAATTCGCATCATTCTTCGTTTAAAAGAAAGCGATACGTTGCCGATGAGTGCCAATTTGTTATCACTTGGGATGGACTCATTGCTTGCTTCGGAATTATTACACCAGCTTCAACGCAAATTATTGCTTGAAAATCTAAGTATTCAATCTTTGTTATTTGAGAACCGCTCTCTTGAAGATTTGATTCATTTTTTGAATGAAAAAATAGGCGACGCCGAGGATTCGGAAGAAACTACCTTGTTAACTAAAGCGCCGCGTCATTTATTACAGCTTTCAGTGCAACAAATCCGCATTTGGAGACATATCCAGGATCAGCCCGGCAATCCTGCTTATGTAGTGACTAATTTGTTTCAACTTGACGGTTCTGTGGACGTGTTGGTTTTGGAAAAAAGTATCCAACAGGTCATTGAGAGACATTCCATGTTACGTTGCAGTTTTCATATTTCTATGGGAACGCCATTTCAATTTTGTCATGACCAAGTTGATTTTAAATTACATTATTTTGATTTTCGTACTTTAGAGGCCAAAGAGCAAAACCAACACATCAATCAATTGTTGAAAAAAATAAGTCATCATCAATTTGATTTGCATAAAGCTCCGTTATTGGAAAGTTATTTGATTCAATATGCTGAGAAACAATATGTTTGGGCCTTTAGTGTGAGTCATTTGCTAACAGATGGTGGCAGTAGTCTTATTTTGTTTCAAGATATTCTGCATTTTTATGCATTAAATCAAAATCGAAGCAGCCAAACCTTACCTGCGGCAACACCTTATGAAGATTTTGTTGATTGGCAATTAGCGAACGTAGTGAATGGTACTTACGAAAAATACGTTGCGTTTTGGCATGATACCTTGCTGAACTATAATCCTCCCGTTTTGCCTACGGATAAACCCATCCCGCAACAGGCATTAGCCATAGGAGCGAAAGAGCCTATTCATTTCTCTGTAGAGCTACTTAATAAGTTACAAGAGCTGACAAAACAAAGTCAGGTTACTCTTCCTAATTTATTATTTACGGCTTATGGATTGTTACTCGCACAGTTTGCTCAAACCGATCAAGCTTTTATTACTATGCTTTGTGCTGGGCGAGAAACGGAGAAACATCAGACAATAATGGGCAACGTGGCTAATGAGTTACCCTTGATTATTCATTATTCCCCGGTAATGAGTTTCATTGATATAGCAAGAAAGTTCCAAAACAACCTGGTTCAGTTTTCTGAATATCAGTATTTACAACCAGAACAAATTACAGAGCTTGGTTTACCGGTGCCGGATGTATCTTTCGACTTTCAACACTTGGAGATCCAACCTGTTGATCCTGGTTTTACGCTGAAACCATTCGCTTTTGATGATGCAAATATCCCTCTTTGGGGATCTAATCCCCGTAAGCTTTCTTTAAAGTTTACTTACAATAGAACCTTATTAACTGGATACCTTAAATACCGAGTTGATTTGTATGACTGTGAAACGATTGCTCTTCTTACCAGGCAGTTTCTGACGATAATTAAGGGGGTTGTCGATAAACCTGAAAGTACATGTAGCATCTTAACTGATTTGTGTGGAGCCAAATTATGAGTAAGTCCTACTTAATAAAACCTCCTTTGTCCATATTCAAAGAATACGATGTGCGCAGTCAAATTGGCGAAGATTTAAATGAAAATACTTACTACACCTTAGGGTTAGCAATTGGGACTGAGCTGCAGGAAATCCATGGATTGCACGTGCTATTGCTCTGTCGTGACAGTCGGGCAAGTAGCCATTCATTTACAGAGTCATTAATCAAAGGCTTATTGGAAAGTGGTACCCGGATAATCGATATTGGTTGCTTACCAACCCCGGTGTTACATTTTGCAATGTATGACTTGCAATGTCAGTCTGGGTTAATGGTCACTGCGAGTCATAATCCAGTAGATTATAATGGTTTGAAGATCACTCTGGGCGGCAAGAACTATTATGGGAATAGGCTTCGAGCTTTATATCAACGCATTATGGATAAAAAATTTTTCCTTGATAAGGAAGGAAGAGGAAAGCTGCTTCAATACCCTCCTGAACAAGTGATAAATAAATACATTCGTGTCATCAAAGGACGTATGGGAAGATTGAAAAAATTTCGCGTCGTCGTAGATTGTGGTAATGGTGTTGCAGGGCATGCGGCTCCTCAATTATTGACTGCTCTGGGTTGTGAGGTCATACCCTTATATTGTGATGTGCAATCAACGTTTACTAATCATCATCCAGATCCGTCAGTAGAAGAAAATTTAAGTGATTTACGTCAGGCTGTTTTGGAGCAAAATGCTGATTTAGGTGTAGCCTTTGATGGGGATGGAGATCGTTTGGGTGTTGTGGATAATCACGGCTGTATCATTCCTTCAGATTATATGTTGCTGGCTTTTGCTGATGCATTGCTTAAAAAAGAACCTAATGTGGGCGTAGTATTTGATATTAAATGCACCCAACATTTAAATGAGTACATCTTAACCCGTAAAGGACGCCCGATTATGACTCGATCTGGCATGGCGCATATTATGGCAGGTATGTCAGAGCATAAAGCCGCAATCGGCGGAGAATATTGTGGACACTTCTATTTTAATGATCGATGGCTGCAATATGATGATGGTATTTATGCTGCAGCACGTACAATAGAGATGTTAAGTGAATATAAAGAAGATAGTCATCATTTTTTTGAGCAATTTCCTAAGTCATTAAGTACTAACGAATTAAAAATTAATATCACTGAACATTTGAAAGAGGAGTTTATGAGGCAGTTAATTTTACATGCTCCTATGCATATAGGCGGTGAGCTTATCTATATTGATGGGTTAAGAGTAAACCTTGCCAATGCGTGGGGACTAGTTCGTCCTTCCAATACGGGGCCTTATTTAACGCTTCGTTTTGAAGCAAAGACTTATGATGCCATGCAAGACATTAAAGGGTTATTTAGAAGATTAATTACAATGATTAATCCCTTATTGGAATTGCCTTTTTAGCGAGACGCAAATGGATAAAAAAGTTATTGCGGCATTTGATTTTGATGGGACGTTGACTACAAGTACGTCAAGTCGAATCCTATTTTTAAAGTACCTGATTGGTTTACCTAAAGTAGTAAGTAGCTTATTGTCGAGCTTTGTTTATTCAGAGCTGGGACGCTTTAAGCTGGATAGGTTAAGCTGGCATGATTATCTCGATAATCTTATTTTAAAAGATCGAGATAAGAAGGAACTTAATGAGCAGGCTATGCAGTTTTTAGAACAAGTGCTCATCAAGAAATTGCGTAAAGAAGCTTTAGAATGCCTCAATTTTCATCAACAACAAGGTCATACCTGTGTTTTAATTAGTGGAGCATGGGATATTTACCTGAAGCCTTTGGCAAGACGATATCACTTTAAGCAATTGATTTGTACTGAACTGGAGTTTGACCCTGTAAGTCATAAAAGTACCGGACGCATGCGAAATAAATATTGTCTGGGACAACAAAAATTAGAAGAATTTAAGAAGATCTATGTACATAGAGAGGACTATGAACTTTATGCATATGGAGATAGTGTTAATGATATCGCATTACTCAATTACGCTGATCATGCTTTTTATAAATGTTTTAAGTAAATGCTATAAGGGGCATTGTTGAATAATATTGGATTATTTTTCAATAAAATAGCTAAATCAAATTGAACAACTCAAATAGCTATAAAAAAACAATGGAGTTAGCTATTTTTATAGATTAGTTTTGGAAAATGATAAGGATATACCTCTTTGATTTTATAGTATTTTTTATTCCTATAGATTAGAAATAAATTAAGAAGTATAAGGAACAACAGTCAGATGTTATGTAATTTAGCATCTGTTTAGTCATGGCATTAGGATATATACTCGAAGACCACTTCTCGATCCCTTAATTCACATTACTCAACTCTTCAAATTCAGCTTTAGAAAATTCCAGTTTATTTCTTTGTGAAATTTCATCACGACTAAATTCAATAATATTTTTGTTTGCTATACATCGCCAATTTTGCATATTAGTTATATATTCTTTATTTTTAATTTTGAATACGTCTGATGTGAATGCAGCAACATTTTCCCCTGCATTTTTATCTCTTGCTGACGCAAATATAAAAGCCTCAACTTTTGCCTCTCTCATCTCCGTGCCTAAAAGCTGACTTTGTTCATAATTTGTTTTGTTTGAAATTTTATCTTGATATTTTTGAAACGGAGACTTTGTTAAATCAATTCCATTTTTTGTTTGTATATAAGCCTTAAATGCAGTCATTCGAATCTCAATGTACTCTAGATTAGCTAAAGTATCATCAAAAAATTTCAAACGGTAAAATGCTACTTCTGCAAACGCTGTATGCTGAGTTAAAGCCCCATACCACAGCGAAGGCTCATAAGTATTACCAAATCGGGATCCATATTCAAGAGGAGGATATCTAAAAGGAGTAAATATTAGATAGTGCTTATTATTGGCTACTAGAGGTTTTGAATCATCTAATAATTTTTCTAAAAGATCGTGTTCTTCGCTGCTCTCAACTAAATCTCTAGAGCTTGAGCTATATTGATCCTCAACTATTCTCCATGGTTCCAATTCCAAATATTTGAAAAATTTTAAACCTTCACATTCGGTCCAAATACTCATAATTTACCGCGCATTGCATCTAAATAGTTAAGAACCCTAATTAAACCAGAAATGGTTTTCATTTCTTCAATAGGTTTATTTTTAAAATATTTATTTTGATTATTGAGCCATAATTTAGCTTTTTCATGATTATTTCCAACCATAGCATTTAAGCTTCTATATATCCTTAAAAGTAACAGCGCGATTTCACCTTCTTTTGTATGAGGTGAAATTAATTTTTTCCCCTGAGTGAGACGAGATGCGCTGGGTTCACTTATTCCAATGATTTTACCTAAGTCTTTTCCGGTTAAAGAATAAAATTTTGCCAAGTTACATAAAGCCTTCGACAAAACAACATCTTCTTTTTCTTTATGATGTGTACTATTAGAAGTTTTCATTTTGAACCCCATTTCATTTGAAATTATAGTTAAATAATATTTCATTTGCAAGTTATTTTTGTAATTAAATTATTATTCATCAATATGGTATAGAAGACAGAATTAAGTAAATAAAATGGGACGGCCTGCTGAAAACATATGAGGAAAATTTGCTCAACTTATCAAGAATGATCTAATTCATCATTTTCAATGAGTTAGACTGTTCGTATGCAAGGATCAATTTGTTACACGAAAACTATTTCTGATTCAGATTTTGAGAATTTAATCCCAAACGAGCATTTTTTGAAGAAAGTGAATCAACTGGCCGATGGGCAAAACGGAATTTTTAAAAAAAGATTTTATTCCTGTAGCTGAAAAAGCAGGATATTTGGTTGTATATACTAATCTTTGGGAGCTAAAGATAGATCCTGCTACAGCATTAGTATCAAAATTTTATAAAATAATTGAGCCCAAAGGATTTGCCAAAATTTGGTCCAACTTGAATACACCAATCAATATTAAAAAGCTGAAAACCTCTGGAAAAATACCAGGATTAGGAGAGGGAACAGTAAAAGCAGATCTGCCTGATCCTAAAAAATTAACAGGAACATTGTTAATGGAGGCGATGAGTTCCTATGATCGCAAAAAGCGTTTTAAAAAGACAACGATAACTAATCCCAAAGCTAAGGCCGCCCCTAATTTATTAAATCAAAATTTTGCAGCAGATAGACCAAATCAACGTTGGGTTGCTGATATAACTTATGTAGCAACTGCCCAAGGGTATTTTTATTGCTAAAGGTAAAGTCGACAAAACGGGAGTCAGTGCCTCCCGAATTTGAAGATACATGATATAAAATTGCCGAAATCGCCCTAGCTCTCGTGAATCCATGCGCTTAAGACCAGTTTGACTCAACTGCTCAGCAAGTTTATCTAACAAATGAGCACCGTATCCAGCACGATCAGCGCCTTGTAATTCATATTCAGCAATATAATAACCAATCAACCAATTACGTATTGTTAAGCAGAGATTCACTGCTTTACTAGCTTGTGTTGAAAAGGTCTCATGTGTTTGGTGAATAGCAAAAACAAGTTCGTTAAATTTTAAACTTTCTGACATGATATTTTTATTCTCCGCTGCTATCCTACTATGGAAGAAACTAAAACATCGTATTTTGAAAACCGCATCGAAACTGATGGCTCATCAACATAACAACCGTCTTTAGGAACCAGAACACCATAAGATGTCTTCCCATGGAATCGCACACGACAATAATAAGTTGTTTTTTTATGGACTTTATTATTAGCTACTGCATTCACTGGAATACGACCATTTTTGACAGCTACCCAAGTTTCTACCCTTTGTGGGGGAAGGCGTAAAGGAGGTGCAGGCATCGGCGGGTATTCATTGACGATAACGGTATAACTATAAGGCCCGGGATAATAATACAAAGGAGGATAGTAGTAATATTCTGCATAAACCGGTGGCAAAAAAAATGCTGTGGTAATTGCTGCACCGAAGAATGCGCCATAAAAAAAGCCACCGCCCCAACCCCAATACGGTCTACCAGCCCAATAAGGACCATATCCTCCATGCCAGTATGATCCGTGCCAATAACCATGATTCACCCAGTTGGCATGGCCTGCAAATCGTCCGTTAATGCCCCCATCATGATGAAAGTTTCCCGAATGGGCCATTGCTGCAGATGCATGATTAAAGGAGTGAAATGTCTGTGGGTGCCCCTGAAATTGATGATGCATCTGTCCAAAAGGTGAGTGACCAAGCGAATTATGATAATATTCGGCTCCTCGATAACCACCTGAAAAACCTCCCGCATGATAACCACCATACTGATGATAAGTGCCTCCATAATTATGGATGTAGCCTCCCCCACCAAATCCTCCTCTCCCATGAAAGCCACCGCCGCCAGATGGATGGGCCCAGCTAGGGACGCTTCCTACAGCAGATAGGATACAAAAAGCGCTCATGAGGCAAGGGGCAATAACGCGCTTTCTCTTGGCTCTCTTATCTGATTTTTTGTACATCATAATCCTTCCTCTTCCGAGAGATGTTGTATACCAAGACCATTATTCCAAATACATTGAGAGGGATGCAATAGTTATTGCGCGGATTTAGGCCGAAAACTTAGGCCAACGAAGAAAGCAGTGTACTTAAGCACTATAGTACTCTATGATTTTTATAAGGATTTAAAAATAAATCTGAAGCAAAATCGAATCGAACCTTAATGCACCAAAACAAAGAAAAAATAAAAATCACTTTGAATATTTCCTAGTTATTGTACATACTCTTAATAGAAGTTATTTATACAGGAAGATAAATAAATGAACGGAAAAATAATTAATGAATTCGATATGCCAGCTCCAAGATGGATTAATACCTACCCCAGTGGCCCGTACCGTTTTGTTAACCGAGAATTTTTCATTATTAGTTATGAAACCGATCCACAATTATTAAAAGAAGTTTTACCACCAGGATTAGAATTACTAGAGCCAGTGATAAAGTTTGAGTTTATTCGTATGCCAGACTCAACAGGATTTGGTGATTATACTGAATCAGGACAAGTAATCCCTGTTCGTTATAAGGGTGAAGAAGGAACGTTTACCATTGCTATGTTTCTTGATTGCCATGCACCTATCGCGGGAGGAAGAGAAATATGGGGCTTCCCCAAAAAATTAGCAAAACCCAAACTTATTGTTGAAGAAGATGTTCTGATCGGCCAACTTGATTATGGAAGTATTCGTATTGCTACAGCAACCATGGGGTACAAACACCATATGCTGGACCAACAGCTTATACTACAAAGCATGAAAAAACCGGTTTTTCTACTTAAAAATATCCCCGGTGTCGACGGCAAACCAGAGGTCAATCAATTAACGAGGACTTATTTGCAAGACATTACTGTAAAAGGTGCATGGACAGGGCCGGGGAGTATCGAATTGCATCCCCATTGTTTAGCGCCAATCGCTGATTTTCCAGTGAAGAAAATCGTTTCAGTATCCCATTTTATCACCGATTTGACTCTGCCTTACGGTGAGGTGGTAGAAGACTATCTAAAATAAAAGGTGAACTTAATCCACTAGGAGAGCCTCAATGCCCAAAAGGAAGAAAGTAAATCTTGCTCTTCAAGGTGGAGGAGCTCATGGGGCTTTCACGTGGGGCTTGTTAGATAAGTTTCTTGAGTCAGATTTGTTCTCAATAGAAGGCATTTCTGCTACCAGCGCAGGTAGCATGAATGCCGCAGTTCTTGCTTACGGATTTCTGAAAGGAGGTACTGAAGGAGCCAGGCAAGCTCTATATGAGTTTTGGCATGCAATGAGTGAATATGGTACGGCCTTTGGTATTACTAATAAAAACCCTTTTGATTTTTTTTATGAACCTATATTAAAAGCGCCTCTCAATTTCAGTTTATTCAGTTCCATAACCAATCTGTTATCACCATACCAATTTAATCCACTAAATTTTCACCCCATTAGAGATGTCTTGGAACAAGAAATCGACATTGAACAAGTTAAAAATAATAGCAAAATTAAACTCTTTATTTGCGCTACCAATGTAAAAACTGGAAAAATTAGAATTTTTAATAATTCGGAACTATCTATTGATGCATTATTAGCATCAGCCTGTTTACCCAAATTATTTCAAGCTATTGAAATCGATAATGAGTTTTATTGGGATGGGGGTTATTTAGGAAATCCTGCAATTTTTCCTTTAATCTATAACACTCAATGCAGAGATATTATTGTTTTTCATACTGTCCCCATCCTACGCGAGGAAATTCCCACGACTACAGCAGAAATTGATGCTCGATTGAGGGAGGTTTCATTTAACTCCTCTTTAATGCGCGAAATGAGAGCAATAGCCTTTGTAGGTAATTTAATTGACCGGGGTTGGATAAAAAAAGAGTTTGAACACAATCTAAAAAAATTATTCATGCATTGTATACGCGCAGACAATAGTTTACGTGACTGCCCTTTATATTCTGTTTACTCTCCTGAATGGGATTTTTTGACCACATTACGTGACTTGGGTAGAGCTGAGGCTAGTCTTTGGATAGAGAAACATTATGATTCCGTAGGGCACAGAACCACTATTGATTTTAATGAATGGCTTTAAGAAACTTGCCCTGTGTACAAATAGACCTCTTGCATAACGAGCAGATTTTGCTTGAGTGTAAGGCATAAGTGTTTCGAGGAGCGGAATTTACAGAGGAGTAAATGAGCACCGGAGAAACACTTATAACGTAGCAATCGGGCAAAAGATGCGGTTATGCAAGAGGTCTAATGAAAAAAATGCCCTAATCCATTTATCCGTTCGGTTGCGCTGGATTTTGACTTAACACTTAGATAGCAATTTTCTCCTGCTCATTTTTGCATTGTTTTCTTTTTGTTCTATATTATAAAACAAAGATGTTAATTCACCCCACACATCAAGGAAGGGCCTCAATGAAAAAGACGATGAAGGCAGCAATTGTTAAGGAATTTCAAGCGCCATTAAGTATAGAAGAAGTTCCCATTCCAGAGCCCCAAGCGGGTCAAATCCAGGTAAAAGTAGTTGCCTCAGGGGTATGCCATACTGACTTACATGCCGTAGATGGTGATTGGCCAGTAAAACCTAAGCCACCTTTTATTCCTGGACACGAAGGTGTCGGATTCGTTTCAGCTGTAGGGTCTGGCGTTACTTATGTTAAAGAAGGAGATCGTGTCGGAGTTCCTTGGCTTTATAATAGTTGTGGCCATTGTGTCTACTGCTTAGATGGTTGGGAGACATTATGTGAGTCACAACTTAATACAGGCTATTCAATAAATGGCAGCTTCGCTGAATACATTATTGCCGATCCTAATTATGTAGGCCACCTACCTGCTCATGCAGATTTTATTGAAACGGCCCCAATTCTATGTGCCGGCGTCACGGTATATAAAGGTTTAAAAATGACAGACACCAAACCCGGCGATTGGGTAGTTATCTCTGGAATAGGTGGGCTTGGTCATATGGCAGTGCAATATGCCAAGGCAATGGGGCTAAATGTAATTGCCGTAGACATTGATGACAATAAATTAACTTTAGCTAAACAATTAGGCGCCGCATTAACAATTAACACCAAAAATACTGAGCCAGCCCTATTTATAAAAAAAGAAATTGGCGGAGCTCACGGGGTATTAGTAACGGCTGTATCCCCTACTGCTTTTGCTCAAGCTCAAGGAATGCTTCGTCGCGGTGGGACAGCAGTTCTTACAGGTTTACCCCCGGGCTCATTTCCAATCTCTATTTTCGATATGGTTCTCAATGGGATCACTGTAAGAGGGTCTATCGTAGGAACTCGTCTTGATCTACAAGAAGCATTAACTTTTGCCAGTGAAGGAAAAGTAAAAGCGACAGTAAGTACAGCAAAATTAGAAGAAATAAATTCAGTATTTGAACGAATGAAGCAAGGAACTATTAATGGACGAATCGTGCTTGATTATAGAAATTAATCATTAGCCTTCTTGCATAACTGGTTGATTAAGGAGAAATCATGACTATTCAAACAATCAATCCCTTTGATAATAAAGTGATTCACTCATTTTCTGAAATGAGTGCCGAACAGGTTGAGAAAGCAATAACAAAAGCACATGAAGCGTTTCTATCGTGGAAAAACTCTTCTTTTGCTAATCGAGCTCAATTAATTCATAAAGCAGCAGAAATCATGCGCAAAAATAAAGAAGAATATGCACGTACCATTACTTTGGAAATGGGTAAGCTAATCGCTCAAGCCCGTGCTGAAGTAGAATTAAGCGCGAATATCTTAGATTATTATGCTGATAACGCACAACGTTTTTTAAAGGATCAACCCTTAAAAGTAGACACAGGGGAAGCCTACATAAAATGTTGTCCTATTGGAGTTATTTTTGGTGTTGAACCATGGAACTTTCCTTTCTATCAGGTGGTTAGGGTGGCCGGACCTAATATTATGGTGGGAAACACCGTGATGATTAAGCATGCATCAAACGTCCCTCAATGCGCTATTAGCCTTGAGAAAATATTTCGTGAAGCTGGAGCGCCGGAAGGGGTATTTACTAACCTGCTCATCTCTGCCAAGCATGTAAGTCGAATCATTGAAAATCCACTGATCGCTGGAGTTTCACTGACCGGAAGCGAAGCTGCAGGAGCTAGTGTTGCAGAAACCGCTGGTAAAGTACTCAAAAAATCGGTACTGGAATTAGGAGGCAGTGATCCATTTATTGTTCTAGATGATGCAGACATTGAGAAAACCATTAATTCGGCAGTATGGGCAAAAATGAATAATACAGGGCAATGCTGTGTTGCTGCTAAGCGTTTTATTATAATGGACCGTGTTGCGGATGAATTTATTAAAAAATTCAGTGAGAAGCTCTCTCAGTTAGAAGAAGGAAACCCATTAGATGAGAAGACCACTTTAGGCCCTTTATCTAGTGAACAAGCAGCGGTACAACTGGAAAAACAGATTGATGATACCCTAAAAATGGGAGCTAAAGCACTCATTGGTGGTAGTAAACGCCATGGTGCGTTTATTAGTCCAACAATTTTAGTAGATGTAAAACCTGGAATGCCTGCTTATAGCGAAGAATTATTTGGCCCTGTAGCTACCATTTTCCGAGTTAGAACTGAAGAAGAAGCTATTAAACTAGCCAATGATACATCGTTTGGACTAGGTGCCTCTGTATTCAGTAACGACAGCAAAAGGGCAGAACACGTAGCGGAACAAATTGATAGCGGTATGGTATTTATCAATCACCCCACATGGACAGCCCCAGAGCTCCCCTTTGGCGGTACTAAAACTTCAGGATACGGGCGAGAACTATCTGATTTGGGTATTTTTGAGTTTATCAATAAAAAATTGATTCGCAGAAATAATTACATGGATCCATTCTAGTCAATAGATTGGGTTAAGTCCCATATTCTATAGCTTAACCGCTATAGAATATGGGACTGCATTAATTATGCAATACCATCCATCTTCTTACTTCGTAACCCAATAATCTCCTCTGTGACACGAAACGAATGAGGCAATTTTTTCTTAACCTGTATTGTCTTCTAGCATTATAAGAAATTTCTTACCTGGATTTAGAGCAATGTCCCTAGGGGTATTTTTTAGTCTTTGCTATACTAAAATCAGAGTTAAAGACAATGGATGTCTTAAAAAGACTTAGGTCTTTGGTATCAAGGATGGTACCCTCCCACAAGGATGTGGATGACGACTCTACTCCAAGGACGACTTAGGACTCATCTGGCCCCTAACCCAGAGTGAGTCTTTTTTTTATCACATCCTTTAAATCATACTAATTCTAGCGATTATCTTAGCGATAGAGCCGGTTATACAAGAGGTCTAAGTTAAGCTTTGCAACGTTGACTGGGCTTTGCTCCATTATCATTGGGTTGATGAATGAAAGTAGATTGGGCCGTTTGACCAGAGGATACCCCCAGTCAAACGGCCCAATCGCCATCGGAATTTTTCCCGGATCAGACTGGGGCATTTATACCAACTAGAAAGGACTTTCTAACGCTGACATGAACTAGTTGCGATAGGGTCAGGTTGTTGTCCTTGTTTTACTCGTCGCGGAGGACTACTGAACTGTCCGTAAGTGTTTAAGCCTTCAAATATAGCCGCTGTTCTTTTCACATGACTTGATGTTTGTTTTGTTGTTTTGTCCTCTCCCCCAGCCAACGCAACAATCGTTGCCTTTGCTACTTCAAGCTCTTGTTTTAAGCGTTTCACTTCCGCTTGCAGATGCTTAATTTGTTCTGTCTTTTTAGAGGTTTTTCTTGGGGAAAGTTCTATCACAGCCATCTCAGCTGAAGAAGAAAGCTCTTGAGAAGAACTCACCTTTGCTTCAGATGAGGCTAGTTTGGCTTTCTTTTTATCTGTTATACGTTTCTTCAATATAGGTTCTAACTTGGAGTAATTAAGTCCATTAATGATAGTTAATTTTCGTTGGTCCTTTTCAGTAGGGATTATGCTTAACAACATTTTAGGACTTAAACCTGTCCCCTCCAAATTAATCTCCGTTAGCTGATCAGCCTCACAAATAGAACTCAATAGGCTATCTAAAATTTTTTTTCGTCCTCGTTTAGCCTCTTTTTGTTTATCCGTAAGAGGGTTTTTCTGCCGACTTGGAATTTTATAAAGTTCTTGAGCGCTTATATCAAGAACTTGTAGACGTAGATTCTTTAATAAGCACTCTACACCTGCTTGGGAAACTTGGTTACTAGCCATATTCAAATGGACTAAATTAGGGAAAAACTGAATCAATTCAGACAAAAATGCATCCCCCAATTTACAGGCACTTAAATTCATCGTACGGATATTTGCGAAATGAGTCGTATCGCTAAAATCCATCTTATTTAAGCTAAATTGTTGTCGAAGTCGCGAATTATCACTGAGATCCACCGTATGAAGCTTTGCCATTTGGGCAATAGATTTAAAAGCAAGATGATTCAGATCACAATGATCGATACAAAGCACCTCTAAGGAGGGACATCCCAGATGTAAAGCATCCCCTAACATCTTTATCTTAAAATTATTTCCCAGATCTAAAGTAGTTAATGAATCCAAGCCATTTAAGGTCGCCATGCATCCAGAGGTTAGCTTATTTTGTCGTAAATGCAATTGGGTTAGTTGTTTTAACTTAGAGCCCGCACTTATAAAATACTGTAACGAGCTATCCGTTACATTACACTGATTCAAAGAAAGTACTTTTAAGCTATTTGGAAAAGTCCTAAATTGACTCAATGCTATTTTGACATTGAGCTGGGGATTATTATCTAGATAAAGCGCTGTCAATTTCATGCTAAAAAGAGGCATACTTCCCAAAGAATTGTTCTTTAATGAAAGCGCGTTAACATGCTCTAATCGCACTAGATTATGAGTATTTCTATCGGTAATATGACACCCATCTAAGCGTAATGTTGTTATATTAGGTAACTTATTTAGCGCTTGAACCAATAACGCAAAATCCTCTTGCGTAAAACGAGAGCCGCTTAAATCCAATTCAGAAATATTTTTACATCCCAGATTATTAGCATCATCTAAAGCAGCTAATAATTTTTTCATGTTATTTTTCTTTTTTAAACTAAGCTTTACTGTTGCAAGAAAAGGATCATCGTGCTGTACTTTATCTAAAAAATGGTTTAATTTCATAATAGCCTCATTTGCTCAAAAACGCTCCATGTCTATTCCAATCCCTCAAGTGAAAATCAGCTGGAGTATAACGAATAAAAATAAACCAAACAATTTTATTTTTGCCTTTAATGGGCTTATTTGAACCAACACCTTGTCTTTACTTAATAAAATGTCTAGGTAGATAGCTCAGATGAGAATGAGGTCTATTGAGCAATAATAAATCTTCACTTGATTATTTAACTTGTACATGAATCATCATGTCGCCAATTTGGCTTAAGGTTAATATAGCTTGCTCATTTAATACATGGCCCTGTGATAATAATTTTAAGCCTCTATCGGTTATTAAATCTTGGGACAATACCATTCCTGGCTTTAGTGCCCTAGCTGACAAAATGCGCTCTTTGATTTTATTCTGCATATCGGGTAATTGCTCAATAACACTTGCAAAAATCTCAACAATTGCCAGATCATAACGTTGCCCGTCATTATCACGAAGCATTTGTAATGCTTGTTGGGGAGCTAATTTTCTCGGCACAATTAATCCTACTTGCAATTCTACATAATCAACAATAATGGACAGAATACGAGCACCAACTGAAACAGCACTGCCAGCTAATTTGTTGGGATAGCCTCTGCCATTAAATAACTCCCGATGTGAGGCCACAATTCTAGCAACGTTTTCTAAGGGGGGAAATCCCATTAAGATAGCCTCGCCTAATAAAGGATATTTTTCAAATTCTTTACGCTCATAGGGAGATAAATGTTTATAGACCTTAGTAATTATTGCTTCTGGCATGCCAATTTTGCCAATCGCATACAACAAACCAGCCATATAGATTGTTTGTATTTCTGCCGAAGACAATCCTATTGCTTCGGCAGTCAGTTTAGCTAATTTAGCTACCAGCTTTGAATGGCCTTTAAAGATACTCTCGCGTCGCTCGCTTATAGACGATAAAATTTGCACCACCGAATCATAGGTTTGCTGAATTGCTTTATACGCTTTTTGTAATTTGATCGTTCTTTCTTTTACAATTTTTTCTAAATTATTATTTAAAAATTGTAATTCTTTATTTTTTTCTATCAGTTCAATTTGTAAATTTATATTCTTTTCCCGCAAGATACGTTTTTCCATTATGTTTTGAATAACGACTTCTAATTCATTAATTTGCCAGGGTTTGTGCAAGTAATACTCTATTTGCCCCTCATTAACAGCAGAAATTGCTGAATTGATATCTGCATACCCTGTTAATAAAATACGGCTGATATCGGGCCATTTTTCAGCGGTCTTCTTTAAAAAAGTAGCCCCATCCATTTCAGGCATACGCATATCGGAAATGATGATATCAATATGATTTTGTTCAAGGATATTTAGACCATCGCTACCGCTACAAGCCGCAAACACCTCATATTTAAGGGGTAGAAACACTCTTTTTAATGAATTGACAATGTTCACTTCGTCATCAACTAATAGTAATGTTCCTTTGCTCGGCTCTCCTTGATGCTGACTCAACGTATTTAACATATTCCTGACTCCAAAATTTTCCTATTAGACCTCGTACATCACTGCGTCTGTTGCTGGATTGCTGTGTTATAAGTGTTTCTCCGGCGCTCGTTTACTCGCATTAAACCCCGCTACGCGAAATCCTTACGCCTTGCCCTCAAACAAAATCCACTGGTTATGCACAAGGTCTATTTTATTTTTCTGTAGAAAAATCTTCTTCGCTATCCTTCTTTCTTTCTATAGCGGGTAAATAAATAGTAAACGTAGTGCCTTCATTAAGTTTGCTTTTGACTTCAATTCGCCCCTGATGTTTTTTGATAATATTATAAGAAATTGATAAGCCCAGACCGGTTCCTGTACCAACAGGTTTCGTTGTAAAAAAAGGATCAAACAATTTTTCAATGTGCTCCTGCTTTATCCCAGTACCCGTATCTTGTACTTCAATTTCAATCAGGTCATTATTGTGCCGAGTTCTAATAATGATTTCGCCCTTTTCTGGAATTGCCTGCACTGCATTAACTAATAGATTCATAAATACTTGGTTTAATTGTCGTGGATTACACCAAATTAAAGGCACATCACTATACTCTTTTTTCACCGTGCATTTATATTTCAACTCGTTCCAAACTATCTTTAGCGTCACATCGATACATTGATTCACGTTCGCTTTTTGCAATTCTCCTTCATCTGTATGAGAAAAAGTTTTGAGATCGCCTACAATTTCTTTTATTCGATTGAGTCCTTCCAAACATTCTTTTAATAGCACTTGAATATCTTCCTGCAGAAATGGTATGTTTTTTTCACTCAACAAAGTAACCCAATGTTCCTTTAATTTGTCGACAGAGTCAGAATCTATTTGCAACAATTGATTATTGATATCAGAGATGATCTCTTGAATGTTGCTCATGTAGCCTTGTAAGATTTTTGTATTGCTGATGACATAAGCAATAGGATTATTTATTTCATGTGCAACTCCTGCTGCGAGTTGGCCGATAGCAACAAGTTTTGAGTGTTGGATCAATTGAGCTTGAGTCGCTTGTAACTCTTGATATAGTTTTTTTACTTTTTCATAATTCTTTTTCAGCTTTTTTTCATTTTGTCTGCGCTCGAGTAGAGTCCCCAGTTGATTGGCTGCGGTAGTAATAAAATCTAAAAACTTCGGGTCTTTTAGCATGGTCTGCTCAGAATAAAATTCAGCTACAGCAATAGTTTTATCGTAGAGTCTAATAGGTACTGCAAAACCATCACGGATGGAATGCATGAAATAATCTTCATTCAAAAGGACCTGATTTCCATCATCATTAAGCCAGCAAGGTACACCATTTTTTAAAATGCGTTTTGCTAATGGGAGAGCAACTTCGGAACTTGATTGGCTCAGATATTTTTGCATATCTTGATAAATAACATTATTTTCTACATACCATATATCTGTCGAAATCAGCTCTACGGAAGGATGAGCTTCCTGTTCCTTTACTCTGTAGATATGCCCTACAGGCCAATGCTGCAATTTACAAATATCATTAACAAATAACTGTAAGGCACCATGCGTACTAAATTCCGTATGCGATAATTGACTTAAATTGAATAAAAACTCCGATTTTTTTAAATGGTATTCAATTTGTGTATGTTGTTTCTTAATGCGCTTTTGTGC
Organism: Legionella fallonii LLAP-10; assembly: GCF_000953135.1. NCBI lineage: Bacteria > Pseudomonadati > Pseudomonadota > Gammaproteobacteria > Legionellales > Legionellaceae > Legionella > Legionella fallonii. The sequence continues at coordinate 2,897,221 of NZ_LN614827.1, forward strand.
TTGTTTTGAAAGTTCCCATTTTTTTGTTAGCGTGGATGCCAATTGTAAAATTTCAATCGCATCAAAAGGCTTTTTCAAAATAAGAAAATTATCTGAACCGTTTAATCGACGATAAATATCATCAAAGGAATAATCAGAATAAGCAGTGCAAATCACCACTTGTAAATCAGGATCCATTTTCCATAACTGTTCAATAGTATAAATCCCATCCCATCCAGGTGGCATACGTACATCAACAAAGGCAAGTGCATAAGGTTGATTATTTTTTTTTGCTGCTTGAATACACTCTAATCCTTGCTCTCCCTGATATGCTGAATCAATCTGAAATGTAGGCATATTAAGAGCAATATCATTAGATTCATCTGAGCCAAATATCATCGCCCGTAACCCATCTATTTCTTCATCAGTTTTCTTTTCTCCAAGAATTTTTAAAAAATCTTTATGTATTTCTTCATTATCATCGACAATTAAGAGTCTTTTTTGTTCCATCACCTTCTCCGATTTATCGATAGGGTTTATTAGGTAAAATAAGTGTGAATGTAGCACCTTTGCTTAATCCATCACTTGCAACACTTAGCGTTCCGTGCATTTCTTTCACTGCATTAATGCAGGCATGTAGACCAAATCCATGTCCCGTTTTTTTCGTTGTAAAACCATAAGTAAAGACTTTATTAAGATGCTCACTCGCAATACCCACACCATTATCGATGACTTTTATTATAAAATTGGCCTCATCTTTTGTTTGTGTTGTAACAATTAGTTTTTTATTTTTCTCTTTCTTTTCTTTTAAGGAATCAATGCTATTTTTTATTAAATTAATAATGACTTGAAATAATTTGATTTTATCTATGACCACTTTTTTCTGTAATTGAAAATCGCGCGCCACCTTAATCTTATAACGTTCATAAGCAGCTTTATTGAGTGAAAGACTATCCTCTATTAATTCTGAAATTGAAACTTCTTCACACGTTTCAATCGAACGGCTTGATGTTTGTTGCAGCGCGATAATATTTTTTATGTGACCAATATTGTTATGAAGTGAAGACGTTTCACAAATTAAGCTCTCGTTATCTCGAACCCAATTATTAGACAATAACTGCAAATAATTTAAGACATGTTTTCCATGAGGATCATTGCTAATATAGTTTTGTATATCTGCCTGATGATCATATAAAAGTTGTGTTAACTTTGCTAAATCAGCGACTCTAGACTTACTAATTTTTTCTGAAATAATGGAAATAGACGTATTAATACTATTCAATATAGTACCAATATCATGTAAGACATTAGTTACAACATCCGTCATACCGGCTTTTTTTATTGCTGTATTTAATTGGGCATATAAGTCCTGATTTTCTTTCGCCAAATCTATCCGCTTGCTTACTTCATTATTTAACTTTTGATTCATCTGATGAAGCCGCAAACTTATTTGAATCCTGGTATGTAATTCTTCCGATGAAAATGGCTTTAATAAATAGTCATCTAACTCATTAACACTCTTATCCTTGATTTGTTGTTGCTCTTCTTTAGTGAGCATCAAAATACTAGGTATATATCCTATGTCCCCATTATTTTTTAGCGATTGGGCGATCGCTACTCCGTCTAAGTTAGGTAGTAAATGATTGATTAAAATGAGTTGCGGTTGATGTTGCATAACTCCATCAACAGTCTCTTGTGTTGTCATGACCGACGTCACTTTAAATACGTTTGCAAGCGATGAAATAATATGATGGGACAGCCCTGGCTCAGCCCCTACCAACAGAATAACTGGAAGTTCTGCTTCTAATATGTAAGGTTTATCTAAATCCGCCGCCGATATTTCCATACCCGCTTCCCTAAAATTGCGTCTTTAAAAATTGTTTATCCTTTACACCGTCCAATACTAAATTCAGAAATTTAATTGTTTATTTTTTGTTCGACTGACTTATTTTTATACTAGCCCAGAAATATACATTCAGCAAATTTCCCATAAATTAACGTCAGTTACGGATAAGAGTGTCATCCACTTCGGAACCGTTCGTTCTGAGGAAAGGCCTAGACACTAACTTCCTTATCCGAAGTTGACGTTAAATTATGTACGTCCCATCTAAATGATCTAAACTTTAAATACTCTTGTGAAAAAATGAGGACAATTAACTTCTTAAATAATGTGAATGCGACATAAATCCGATTTTTTATTTTCTCCCCCTATAAACGCGAAACCAGTAATTGAGTGTTATAGTATAAATAGGCTTTACATAAGGACAATGGAATGCTGGCTGATTTTTTCCAACTAGGGAGCCTCCCTCTTGACCGTCTATCCGGGACCCATGATGTTCGCCTAATTATTTTATCATTTATTGTAGCCTGTTTTGCGTCTTACGTTGCCATCAATATAAACGGACATTTACGCGGACATCATAATACCTTTTTTAAAACTATTTCCTGGATCATTGGTGGTGCATTTGCAATGGGTATTGGCATTTGGTCCACTCATTTCATTGCAATGCTAGCCTTTAGCATTCCCGACATGGATATGCATTACGACCTAATGTGGACAGAAGCATCGATGGTAATCGCTATTCTCGCATCCGGGTTTGCTTTCTTTATTCTAAAAAAAAGGGTCATTCATATTCCCCAACTTGCCTTTGGTGGTATTGTTTTAGGTCTTGCCATAGCCTCGATGCATTACGCGGGTATGGAGGCTATGAAAGCGGATATGACTTTGCGCTATATCCCGAGTCTATTCCTACTTTCTATTGTAATTGCCATTGTTGCTTCCGAAGCTGCGTTATGGTTGGCAATCAAAAGCAATCAAGTAGAAATGGAAAAGCAATTTCATCTCAAAATAATCAGTGCTCTTATTATGGGAGGGGCAATTTGTGGTATGCATTATACAGGAATGGCTGCGACTGTTTTTACGCCCTTCCATCTCAGCCATCTTACCTCTCATCTCAATACAATCAATCCCGATATTTTATCTGTAATTATTGCAGGAGTAACATTCATCATCCTAGGAATAGCCTTTGCTGTTTCAGCTTATCAACTATCGCTGAACCAACAATTATTAGAGCTAGCACGTCGAAGTGGGATGGCAGAAATAGCCAGGACGATTCTACACAACATTGGAAATATATTGAACAGTATTAACGTGTCTGTGGATCTATTATCACAAAAAGTAACCAAGTCTAAATTATCAGACTTAGTTAGTGTTCGCGATTTATTAAGAGCACATCAACACGATTTAAATTCATTTTTAGTCGATGATCCTAAGGGCTCTCTGTTGCCCCAATATATTGCAAATCTTGCCCATTGTTGGGAAAAGGAACGTGATATTCTTTTAAATGAATGCAAAACACTGGTTTTGAACATCCAACATGTTAAGGAGATTATTGAAACTCAAGAGAGTTTAAGTCGACTTCCTAGCCTAGAACAAATCACCACAATAGAGTCCGTTGTTAATGAAGCATTAAAAATTGTTGATTTTAAAATACAACAGGATGGTATTACGCTACACAAGTCTTATGCGAGACTTAAACCTCTATTAATTGATAAGGTTAAGTTATTACAAATTTTAGTTAATTTACTAACTAATGCCAAAGAATCGCTCATGGATTCCAAGAAATTGCCTAAACTATTGGACGTTAAAATCAAGCTCGCTCAGCACACAAAAGAAAAATTTGTGATTGAAATTCTAGATAATGGCCTTGGAATTTCTCCAGAAAATTTAGACCTTATTTTTTTACATGGATTTACAACAAAAAAAACAAAATATGGCTTCGGTTTACATGCCAGTATTTTAGCTGCAAGAGAAATGGGAGGGGAAATAAAAGTATTCAGTAAAGGATTAGGGACAGGGGCACTTTTTAGGTTAGAACTACCTTACAAACTTCCTTTTTAAACAACCTCCAACGCATTCCTCCTCCTTTTATTTAAAGAAAATAGGCGTAAATTAAAATGTTCATTAATGTGAGTGGAACCCCTAATTTTATAAACTCCCAAAATCCCAAACCTTTAATTCCTCGTTTTTCACTATTTTGAATGATAATAATATTACTTGCTGCGCCTAAAATAGATAAGTTTCCAGCAATAGTACTCCCAACTGCTAAAGTCAATAATTGAGCGTTAGAGTAAGAATGATGCAACAATAAAGGCAAATACAAGGCCACTAACGGAACATTAGAAATAAATTGGCTCAATATAATACTGACCAATAGGATAGTTAAAGAGCTCTGTAATGAAATTTGATAATGGGTGATCGTGGTTTGGAAAAATCCGCTATCCCATACGCTCTGCATCAAGACAAAAGTGCTCGCGAAAAAGATTAACGTTCCCCAGTCAAGCCTCTTGATAAAAGACCATTTCTGCTCACTAAACAATAAAGGTAAAGCAGATACAATGGCAATATAGCTAAAATTAATTCTAAAAGATGAATGGATAAAATCCATGATAATTTTGATAATTACCAAAAGAAACATTGCTATCAAACTAAGTTTGATCAGAGTTGCTGTTAAGTCATTATCAATTTCTGTTGGAGTACTTTTTTTAATTGGCTCATCTAATATGTCTTGATACACAAAATAAATAAGAAAATAACTGATAACAAGATTAAGTAAGGTCGGAATCACCAAAGGTCTGATAAAATCAAAAAATGGAGACGTCATTTCTCCTTTGACCGCTATTAATAAATTTTGAGGATTGCCAATTGGACTCATTGCACTACCAATAGTAATTGCAAATGCCAAGGCAAACAGCAATGGTTTGGTTAGACTTTTATGTGATTTACATAATTGCACTATGATAGGCGTGCCAATAATAGCAATGGTATCATTCATAAGAAAAGCAGCACTTATCCCCAGGGCAAAAGTAATAAGTAATAAGGCTTGTTTTCCCGTCCGAGTGAAATGAAAGATCTTATGAGTTAAATGCCCTAAATAACCACTCTCTTCCGCTGCCTGGGCAATAAAGAAAACACCGAATAGATAAATCATCACATCTGGCTCAATAGCTCTAATGGCATGCAATGGTGTAATTTGTTGAAATAGTATAGAGATGATGGCGGCAAAGGCCATAATACCCCAAATAGGAATAACAATCCTTATCAGCCTACGCAAAGCAATAGCAATAAGGGCAATTAAAAGAATAATAACGGCAATAGGCATTAATTGCTCCTGCTCTAACGTCTTACGCTCTTACGCTCTTTTGCACTGCAAATAGTAAGATTCACCTCATAGATAACCATATTCTTTCTCTAATAGTAAATAACAAAAAGCAAGTCAAGAGGCAAGCGTTCACGTAATAGCATTAGCAATGCTTTAGGCCGGGCAACAAATTGCCCGACTAAATTTATCCTTTAACTTTAATAATATTCATACCGCTCAAATAAGGTCTTAATGCCTGTGGTATATGAATATTACCATCTTTATCCTGGTAGTTTTCCATAATCGCCACCAAAGTTCTCCCCACAGCTAATCCTGAACCATTTAAAGTGTGAACTAACTCCATTTCATTAGTCTCTGGATTTCTATAGCGAGCCTTCATACGACGAGCTTGAAATGCTTCCATATTCGAGCAAGATGAAATTTCTCTATATGTATTTTGACTAGGCAACCAAACTTCAAGATCATAAGTCTTAGCAGAACCAGCTCCCATATCACCGGTACATAGGGTAAGAACTCTATAAGGTAACTCTAATCGCTGTAAAATTGACTCTGCATGACGCGTTAATTGTTCTAAGGCATTATAGGAATCCTGTGGTTTAGTAATCCAAACCAGCTCTACTTTTTCAAATTGATGTTGTCTAATCATTCCCTTGGTATCTTTTCCATAAGAACCTGCCTCGCTACGAAAACAAGGAGAATGACACGCGTAACGAATAGGCAATGTTTCAGCTGCTAAAATAGTATCGCGTACTGTATTAGTAACAGGAATTTCAGCTGTCGATGTTAAATAATAAGCGCTATCTCCAGTTAACTTAAATAAGTCTTCTTCAAATTTAGGTAACTGTCCTGTGCCATACAAACTATCTGCATTGACAATATAAGGTACATATATTTCTTGATAGCCATGTTCTTGAGTCTGTATATCCAACATAAATTGAATTAAGGCTCGATGCAGTCTTGCCAATTGATTTTTTAGTACGACAAATCGACTTCCAGTAATTTTTGCTGCTAGTGCAAAATCCATTTGCCCTAAAGATTCACCTAACTCATCATGAGATTTAACTTTAAAATCAAATACAGGAACATCTCCCCAGCGGCGAACCTCTTGATTATCCAGTTCACTATTTCCTACAGGTACAGATTCATGAGGAATATTAGGCATAACTAAAACCATAGCTTCTATCTGCTGAAGTACTTGTTCTAACTCAGCTTTTTTTTGCTCTAGCTCACCCCCTAACCGAGACACCTCTTCACGCATTGGCTCTATATTTTCACCACGAGATTTAGCTTCACCAATTGCTTTAGAACGTAAATTACGTTCATTTTGCAAAGATTGGGTTGCTACCTGCAATGATTTACGTTTCTCTTCTAAAGAAACAAATGCAGCAACATCCAACTTAAAACCACGCTTTAACAATTGAGATGCTACATACTCGGTTTTATCTCGCAACAATTGACTATCTAACATACGCTACCACTCAAAATTAAAATTAATTTAAGTACTCTAAAACAAAAAATCGTGCCATGAAAGTACCTAGTAACACCATTGCCAAAGAGCCAACATTGTTCGCTAGTACATTTACAAATAATTTAAACCATTGTCCTTGCTCGAACAGAAACATTGTTTCTGCTGCAAAGCTAGAAAAAGTAGTAAACGCGCCTAGGAACCCCGTGAAAAAGAACAAGCGCCAATACATTTCAGCACTAAAACGACCCACTAGCAAAACCAGGAAAAAACCGCTCAAAAAAGAGCCTAAAGTATTCACTATTAAGGTGCCATAAGGAAAATATATTCCCCACACCCTTTGCGAGAAAATTACTATGGCATAACGTGCAATTGCTCCTATAGAACCGCCTAGTGCTACAGCTAGGTAAGGAGCAATCATTATTTACCTCACAATACCACGTGTAGACTGGTTTAGTGCATCTATCATAGGAATAACTTCTGGGCATTCTTGCTGCATAAGCTCTAATTCAGCAACAGCTTGCTGTACAGTCAATCCTTTGCGGAAAATTATTTTATAAGCACGACGTAAGCCATCAATCGCCGCAGAGGAAAATCCACGCCGGCGTAGTCCAACTGTATTTATTCCACAAGCGGAAGTAGTGTGCCCGGCAATCATTACATACGGCAACACATCTTTAACTACATAGGTAGCACGCGCAATAAACGCGTAAACACCTATATGGCAAAATTGATGTACGGCAGCATAACCACCGATAATAGCAAAATCATCGATAGTCACATGACCTGACAACGCAGCATAATTAACCATAATTATTTGATTACCAACCATGCAATCGTGGCCAATATGAGCATAAGCCATTAAAAAATTACCATTACCTACTCGGGTAACTCCCCCACCTTTTACTGTACCGCGACTAATCATGCAATATTCACGTATTACGTTATTATCACCGATTTCCAGGCGTGTAGGCTCCCCCTTATAAGTAATGTCTTGTGGTTCATCGCCTATAGAAGAAAATTGAAATATTTTATTATTTTTACCTATAGTAGTAGGGCCGTCAATAATGACATGAGGACCAATCCAAGTATTTTCACCAATTTCTACATCCGCACCGATTATTGTTCCAGGGCCTATTGATACCCCTTCTGCTATTTTTGCAGATGGGTGAATTATAGCTTTATCATCTATCACTTTTAATTTCCTTCGCTGCGCTTATTAAGTCCGCGGAACACGCTAGTTTATCACCGACATAAGCTTCGCAATGCATACGCCAAAAATCTCTTTTCTTTCCTGTCACATTAACTTCTAAACGTAATTGATCCCCAGGAGTTACCACATGTTTAAATCGCGCATTATCAATGCCTGCAAAATAATGTAATATTTCATATCCCTCAGGAGCAGGTGATTTCTCGGACAAACTTGCTAAAATGCCACAAGCTTGAGCCAGAGCCTCAAGCATTAACACACCAGGCATTATTGGGTTTCTGGGAAAGTGGCCAGTAAAGAAATTCTCGTTCATAGTGACATTTTTAATTGCTGTCAAATATTCCATTACCTTATAATCCAATACTCTGTCAACCAAAAGCAATGGATAACGGTGTGGTAACAAACGAACTATTTGATTTATGTCTATAACCTCATTCATACACTGTTTCTCGTCTAAATCGCTATTTGTTTAGAAAAAAGCATTATCTTGTTTTAATCAACTCGAATCAATCGTAAACTTCAAAAATTTATCTTTTCGCTACTACTTTAAGCTAAATTATCATTAAATGATAAAAAAGATGAACCGATTCATTACTCTTAATCTTCAGAGGTGATTCCTATTTTTTTCTCTAACTCCCCAAGCTTTACGATGTAATCATCCAATCGTCTGAATCGTGCAGCATTGCGACGCCAGCGTTGATGTTCATGTACCAAAGTACCTGAAGAGTAAACCCCTGGTTTAATGATTGATCTACTAACAGTAGACATTCCTGTAATGACTACATCGTCAGATAAATGAACATTTGCAGCAATACAACTTGCGCCACCTATAATACAATCAGAACCAATCTGTGCATGACTGCCAATCGCAGCACAACCTGCTATTGCTGTATTAGTACCTATGATTACATCATGGGCAATTTGTACCAAATTATCGATACAAACCCCTTCAGCTAAAAAAGTATCACCAAACGTACCTCGGTCGATGACAGTATTAGCTCCTATGTGAACACCATCGGCAATGATTACTCCTCCAACCACGGGATCTTGTTGCCATACACCATGCTGTTTCAGATAATTAAAAGGAGATGAACCAATAACCACTCCGTAATTTATTAACACATTCCGCCCTAGCCGACTACCTGAATGAACAATAACTCCACTTGCTATTTGGCTGTTACGTTCAATCTGTACGTGTGACTCAATTACAGTATTCGCGCCAATACAAACACCATCCGCCAATCGGGTCATTTTACCGATGATGCTATTGGCCTCTATGGATACGTCTTGACCAATCTGAGCCGATGGATGAATTTGCGCCGTCGGATGTATCCCTGACATACTCTTTTTTTCTGTGAATAATAATCTTGCCGTTTTATAAATGGCTGCTAATGGATCAGACACAACGATACAATTTACTGGACAGACAGAAGCATGCTCCTGCTTTAATACTACAGCGCCTGCGCTAGTAGACTCTAGTGACCTTTGTAATAAAAGATTATCGAAATAAGCCACATCTTGAGAAGTAGCTCGACTCAAGGAGGATAAATTAAAAATGGCGTGATCGGCATTTCCATGCCACACGCCACTTAAATGTTCTGCTAATTGCGCTAAAGTGAGCAACTCAACCGCGCCAAATTAGTTAATTGCTTTAATGACTTTATCAGTTACATCAAGAGCTTCTATACTAAAAGGTGCAGCATCTTTCTGAACAATAATGTCATACTTTTCTTCTTTAGCAATTTTACCAATTGCAGCACGAACTTTGGAGTATAAACCTTCCATCGATTCGTTATGAGCAGCACTCAATTCTTGTTGATATTGTTGACCATCACGCTCAAATTGTTGTTGTGCCGCTACAATTTTCTTTTCAAGTTCTTTCTTTTGACTCGCGCTCATAATCGCACTATCACGCTTGAATTTTTCCATATCGCCTTTTAGAACAGTTTCAGCTGCCACTAATTTATCACGACGAGGCTTAAATTCTTTTTCTAATTTTTGTTGAATGTCTTTCATCTGACTAGAAGTTTGCATGATCTTCTGTAGATCAACCACGCCAATCTTCGCAGAATCAGCAAATAAACTTGTGCCAAACAAACCAAAAACTAATGCGACTATGACCGCACCAATACGCTTCATAATGATCTCCTAATTTAAACTCCGTGATACTAGCACAACTGGAAAAAGGTTGCGATATGCACAATGCTATATTTCTTTGCTTCCTTTCATCGACTAAGACTTACGCAATATCATCGCAATCAATTTCCTCTTAATTTTCGACGTTTACGTAAGCCTTAAATTCAGTTTCTTTAGAAACCCGAAGAAAGAGCAAATTGGAAAATTTGTGTCTTATCAAAAGGTTGTGGGTTCAATGCTTTAGCAACGCTAAATGCTAAAGGTCCAAAAGGAGAACGCCACTCTATAGAAACACCCGCTGAATATCTTAATGGTCCACCTAAAATTCCGGCTAAAGGCACAGGGGTATTTATTGAAAATACGTTACCCGCATCAGCAAAAATAGTCGTTCTTATGGTTTCTCGACTCAAAGGATAAGGCAATATCACGCCCGCGCTACCATTAACTAATAAGTTAGCTCCCATAGCATTGCCAAAATTATCTAATGGTCCCAACGAGTAGCTATCATAACCACGCACCTGCCCAGGTTGAGCAGTACCCCCAGCATAATAATGTTCAAAAAATGGAAGGCCTTCGTTGTTAAAGGTATTTCCATAGCCTACGTTACCTAATATAGAGAAAATCCACCCGCGCCAAACAGGATAATAAGCATGTGCTTGATAAGAAGTCTTATAATAGGTTAAAGCTTGTGAGGTGGCAGGTAAAGCAACCACTGCAATCGCCTGCTGATTAATACCTCGAGTTGGATAAGGCAATTGGTCATAACCATTTCTGCTCCATCCAGAAGTTAAACGTATCTCTTGGAAATGAGAACCGAATAAATTAACAAAGTTCTGAATCGGAATTACAGGACCAACTGTTTTGATGTTTACATCCTGATATCCATAACCAAGCTGAAAACTACTTGACTCCCCAAGTGGGAAGTTATAACTCACGTCACCACCATAACGATCGGAACTGTAAGTACTAACATTAAGATTTTTAGGATCGATTCTTGAGTAGTACAAACTTGCTCCACGACCAATGCCTGTATCAGTATAAAATGGGTTGTAATAGTTTACAGAATAATCTTGTCCCCATTTAGTAGCATTAAAAGAGGCCCCCATGGAGCGACCACTACCCATAAAGTTGTGCTGTGTGACCGAGGTATTAAATTGATAACCGTTAGTTCCATAGCCAATAGAAGCGCTTGCTTCAGCCGAAGGTGCTTCTTCTACTTGCACATCTAAATCGACTTGGTTATTTGTTCCAGGCACTGGATTTGTTTTCATATCAACACTTTTTATATAGCCTAATAAACGCAATTGTCGCTCGGACTCTTTAATATTGTGTAATGATAACAATCCACCTTCATCCTGCCGAATTACATTACGTAAAACATAATCACCTGTTTTGGTATTACCATGGAAATTAACTCGACGAACGTAAACATGGCGTCCAGGTTCAACCATAAAAGTAATAAATACTGTTTTATCTTTTTCATCTAATCTAGGTTCCGCGTTAATTGCCGGGAATCCATAGCCTATATCTCCTAATGCTAAACCAATAGCAGAAATTGATTCGGTCACTTTTTTACGAGAAAAGACCTCTCCCTTCTTAACTTGAACTAAAGAATCGACTTTCTCCTTGGGCAACACCGTCTTACCGGATACCGCATAACCTGAAAAACGGTACTGAGGACCTTCATCAATGTGAATATTGATATAAACATCTTTCCGATCAGGAGACAACAATACCTGAGAAGACACTATATTAAACTTCAAATAACCTCTATCCAAATAATAAGAGCGCAAAGCTTCTAAAGAAGCATCCATCGCTGCTTTGGAATATTGATCTTTCTTTGAAAAGTAAGTGAAGATATTGCTCGTTGTTAAGTCCATTTGAGGCAGCAATTCACTGCTCGAAAAATCATGATTTCCTATTATTTTTATCTCTCTAATACGAGACACTCGACCTTCTGACACGGTAATGGTAATAGCCACCCTATTATCAGTCAGAGGAGTTACTTTAGTGTCAATGCGGGAATTATACTTTCCTCTAGCCGTATAAGCTTGTTTCAGTTCTTTTTCTAAGCGCTCTAAAGTTGACTTTTGAAATACTCGACCTTTAACCAATCCCATTTCTTTAAGAAATGATTTCATTTTATCACTAGGAATTTCTTTGTTCCCAACAACAGTAATAGAACCTATAGTGGCTCGTTCTACTACATTCACGATTAGGATATTACCTTGCCGCTCTAATGAAACTGATTGGAAAAAACCAGTATCATATAGCGCACGAATGATTTGACCTGTGGAGTCAGGACTTATTTCCTCACCAACTTGAACGGGAATATAGTTTAACACAGTTCCAGTGGATACTCTTTGTAAACCGGTAACCTTGATACCACGAACGATAAAACCACTTTCCGCCATGGTTTGTGCCGACCAAACTAAAAGAGTGGAACAACAAACACCTAAAATTAATTTATTACCGACTTTTTTCATTGTTATTTTACGTCCAGTACTACGTGCATTTCTGAATTAAAAAATATTTCAGTCATGCCAAAAAGTGAAACCCTTTTATAGGAAGTAGAAACCTCTGTCAAGTTTCTTCCTCTCTAAATAAATTATTTTATTTACTTTACACCCCCAACAACTTGAAGCTGAAAAAGTTGTTGGATTCTCTCACACAAGCTAATGACGCTGAATTTTCTAGATTTTTGGGTAGCTACTGTTTTTCACAAAAAAGACCTCTCATTTTAGTCCCAGCTGCATTTTCTAGGTCTAACCAGTCAATCTGGAGATATCATTAGTAAGCGCTACAAACATTAAGGCAACCAAGAGAAATAAACCGATATAAAGACCTATGGACTTAACTCCATCCGATAAAGGTTTGCGTCTAATAATTTCCAAAACATAATACAATAAATGACCGCCATCGAGCATAGGAATTGGTAATAAATTTAAAGCACCGAGACTAATACTCACCAAAGCGAGAAAAAACAAATAAGAAACCAAACCACTACGTCCAGAATCACCAGCACCTTGGGCTATCCCAACAGGGCCACTAATACTATTTAAGCCTAATTTTCCTGTGACTAATCTTCCCATTAAAACAAAAGTGGTTCCAGTAAGATGGATGGTTTGCTTCAATGCGGTACCAATAGCAGCTATAGGGCCTTGCCTCTCCAAACGCAACCAATGCGCCGGCCAATCAACCTTCTGAGAGCGTACACCGATAAGCCCTTCAGTCTTATTTTTATTCTGTTGACTACCAGTATGCACCGTAATATTTTGTAGTGTTCCATTACGTTTGATTTGTAAATCTAACTGAGTATCTGGACGTTGGCGGACATAATCTACTAGAAACATCCAATCATCAAAGGATTTGCCATCGACGCTTAGAATTTTATCGCCAATATGTAACCCTGCTTTTTCTGCTGGAGAATCAGGTACTACTTCACCAATAACAGGAGGAATAGTAGGAATAAAAGGGGCAATTCCCAAGCTCTTTAATGGATCGGGTTTTTTATCATCTAATTGCCAATGCGCTAACGGGAGAAAAACAACCCGCTGATGCCCATCAACCAAAGACTTCACAGTAACTTTAACTGTTTCTTGAGAGCCGACTAGAGGCATCATAGCATATTGAAAATCACGCCAACTATTTATCTTCGTATCATTAAGAGCAATTATTTCTTCTTTTGCAGTCAGGCCCGCTTTCGCAGCAACACTATTAGGTTTCACCGACTCAATCATTGGTGCTAAAGAATACATGCCAATAACTAAAACCAACCACAAGGCAACAAAAGCAAAGATAAAATTAAACAAGGGACCTGCTAATACAATAGCAATACGTGCAAAAATTGATTGATTATTAAAAGCCAAATGCTTTTCATTTTCTTCAACTTCCCCCTCAGACTCATCAAGCATTTTGACATAACCACCAAGAGGAAATAGAGACCAAGCATATTCAGTGCCTCTTTTATCCACCCAGCGCGCCAGTACCTTTCCAAAACCAAAAGAAAAGCGTAGTACTTTCACACCACACCACCGAGCTACTTGAAAATGTCCATACTCATGTATTAGAACCAATAACAGTAAGGCTAATAAAAAATAAACAAGGGTTAAAAGCATAGTGCTATCCCAAAGTTAATACAGACAGAAACCGAAATTTCTAACGGTATATAAAAGTTAATCCAAAATAAAATAAAGGCAAAGCAGCTATCATACTGTCCAACCGGTCAAGAACACCACCATGACCAGGAATCAGCGTGCCTGTATCCTTTAAATGACAACGTCGCTTTAATATGCTGATGAATAAATCACCAAAAATAGAAATAGTGACCGTTAACAAGGCAAGACCGAACCACAATAAAATCGAACCTGGTTTAAAAGAAACAAACCCCACACACGCAACAATCATAGATAATAAATACCCACCTAAAGCGCCCTCCCATGATTTGCCTGGACTAACTTGGGGGATTAATTTATGCTTTCCAAAGCGTTTACCTGTAACATAAGCGCCGATATCAGAGGCCCAAATTAAAAACAATAAATAGACTAGCAAGAATTTACCCTTGGGCAAATAATAAAGATGGATAAGGCTTTGAACAAACAATGGCAATAAAAGAAAACAGGTGCCAGCTACTACGCAAGGATACCCCCAATAATCTTGAGATTTAGGAAAAGTTAATATGGCGATGCAATTAAACACCCATACCAAAAGCCCCAAAATTAACCAGTAAGTAAATAAAGAGCCACAAACCCAGAGACCTAATAGAAGGAGTAGAAGGAAACCCGCCTGCAAAGGAAGTGTATTTAGTGGGATGAGTTGCCAGCACTCTCTGCCCGCTGCTAATAGAATCAACAGAACGACTCCCTCTAAAAGCCAGGCCGGAGCATAAAAAAGAATTAATAAAACTAAAGGCACGAGAACAAGTGTAGTAATTAAACGTTGCATAAACATAATATGTGCCCTTAATTTATTTAGATGCAATCTGCCCAAATCGCCTATTACGCTGACTGAAAGAGTCCAAAGCTAGATCTAGCTCATACTCATTAAAGTCTGGCCAATGCACTTCGGTAAAGTAAAGCTCGGTATAAGCTAACTGACAAAGGAAGAAATTACTAATTCGCAACTCTCCACTAGTTCTGATAAATAAATCAGGCTCAGACAGTCCACTTGTATCTAAAAACTGAGAGAAGGTCTTTTCATTAATATCATCAAGATTCAGTTGACCATTGATCACCGCTTTCGTCATTTTTTTTGCTGCGGTTACAATATCCCACTTCCCACCATAATTAACAACCACATTCAAAATCAATTGTTGATTAGCCTCCGTCAAGGCTTCAGCTTCACTCATTTGCTGTTGTAATACAGGCGATAATTGACTTCTATCTCCCGTAAACCGCATTCGAACGCCATGCTGATTTAACTCGGCTATCTCTTTTCTAAGCGCGTCTAAAAATAATCCCATAAGAAAATTAACTTCCTCAACAGGTCTTGACCAATTTTCAGAACTAAACGCAAATAAACTAAGACAAGGAATTTTTTTTCCCAGACAACAGCGGATCATTTCTTTTACTGATTCTACGCCTGCTTTATGCCCCTCAATACGCGCTAAACCACGATTTTCAGCCCAACGCCCATTACCATCCATAATGATGGCTATGTGTTGGGGTAATTTATCATCCAAACTACTATTCCCACTCAACTAAATGCCCTATAGTGTACCCTCTTTAATGAAAAAATTTAAGTCTTCCTAATAATTCAATTGACCTTATTGGTTAAATAATTTCATTATTAGTAGCTAATTTGCAACTACCTTTTCCCCTGAGCCTCAACATACTAAGGAAGAAGGGAAAAGATAGGAGCGATAAATTATCACTGAGCACTCTTTGATTCGCGTTGTTCTTACTGTATTTATTTCTATCTTATTTTAAATAAGGAATATGATGAAAAAATATTTATTCGCGGCTACATCCCTCTATTCCCTATTCTTATTTTTCTGGAGTTTATTTTCTCCAACGATACATGCGGACTCTTCAACTGGTTTTGCCCTATCAGAGCACTGGTCAATGGGACAGCAAGTGATGTTACACTACGATATAGCACAGTCCCCCGAAGTAGCTACCCCTCTTCATTTGAAGAATGGTTTGTTACTTACTTTTGGTGACATTATTAGCCTTGGTGATCTTTATGGCATTTTGGGAAGTCCGATAAGCCATGGCCTTGATAAAAGGGCAAAACAGGCTCGATTTAAAGAAGTGTTTAACATTTTTTCTAAGAGCATCGCTGCAATCAGCGAAGTGAAAGAACTTAATGCGGTGATCAAAACGGAAATACATGATATTGAAGAAGGCATCCAAAGAGGTGAAACTGTAGAAGATATTTATAAACGCATAGGAAATGAAACAGCACGTCAAGTCAATTGTATTACCGGAGGAGGATGTGCCTCTCATGGATGGTGGCTGTATCCTGGTCGTTATTTACTTTTAGCTATGGAAAACTACGATCATTTTTCACCTAATAACATCATCGTCTATAAACACGGACATCAAGTCGCTTTAAAACAGGCCATCAAGGCCCAAAAAACCGGAAATCGTTCTGATTTGGAACTTGCTTATGCTATGGATGCTTTTGCCGCCCACTTCTTATCTGATCGTTTTGCCGCAGGGCATTTACGCACTCCGAAAGGAGAACTAAAGCATAAAGTGACTCCAGCAGTACTAGGCTCCTTATTATCCAACTACATGCATAATGAAGAAAACAAATATGGATTGTATGTACACAATGCTCAGGGCGACCGATGGCGAGTTTATGGTGATTTTTCGTATTTCAACCCAATGAATGAAATAAACCGACAAATGCTGTTGAAAGCATTACAACGTTCAGCAGATGAACTATTCGAAGCCTATAACTCAGGGGCTATACCTGTACAAAGTAGTGTATTAACAATGGTACCTCATGCCGAGCCATTCAACGCTGATGATAACTTAGATATTACCCCCATGTTTGTTTGGGATGAGGAAAGTAAACAACTTTTAAGAAGAACTGATTTATCCAATCCCTACGATAGGCGTTTGACTAGTAACTGGTGGGGTTGGAGCACCTTAATTTTACTAAAAAACCAATATGGGATTACCTCAACGATACAACTTAGTTTGACTAAATATCTATCCCAATTTAAACCAAAAGAAAATGAGGACATGCCAATCACTTAAGACGGATTTTATAGTGAGAGAGAGCTATACTTTAATAAATGGTTATTTTTTTCCAGTTATTGGGTAAAAGGAGTTGGTCATGAACTCATCTCATCGATGCCGTGCTCTTTTCTTAGTTATAGGTTTTGCTCTCAGCAGTATAGTTTTTGCCGAGCATGGAGGTGGTGGTTATCATCAAGGTAATACCGGAGGTTATCATCAAGGTAATACCGGAGGTTATCATCAAGGCAATACCGGAGGCTATCACCAAGGCAATACTGGAGGCTATCACCAAGGCAATACCGGAGGCTATCACCAAGGGATATACAATCAATACGATGGATATCATCACAATTATGATAATAACTATTATTCAGGATATAGTATCGGCAACTATTATCCGAGTGGTGGTTGGGTAGCCCCGACCGTTGTGATTGATCCATCGGTTAATACCACTGTTGATGAGAGTGATTGCCAAACCATTCAACAGTGCAATGATGACGGCACGTGTATTCTAACTCAAGATTGCTATTAGTACGTATTACGTATTTAGACATAATCAATAGACCTCTTATCCGCGCTGAGTTTTCCAGCGGGTAATTTCTATAAGACCTATATACCTCTTGGATGAGCATAGGTATAATTCAGAAAATGACTAATTTATTGATAAATGAAGGATCTTCTTTCATGAAAAAAAATGGCCCTCTGGTGCTCCTGATTCTTGATGGTTGGGGCTATAATCCAAGAAAAAAGCATAATGCAATTGCAACAGCCCACACCCCTCAATGGGATGAGTGGTGGAACAAGTGTCCTCACATTCTCTTAGATGCGTCAGGACTGTCTGTCGGCTTACCAGATGAACAAATGGGGAATTCGGAAGTAGGCCATATGCACATTGGTGCAGGCCGAGTAATACAACAAGATTTTACGCGAATAAACCAAGCGATTAGCAATGGAGAATTTGCAAATAGTCCTTTATTTAATGGGACGCTGGATCATTTAAAAAAAAACTATAAATCACTACACATCATGGGCTTACTATCTCCTGGTGGCGTACATAGTCATGAAGAGCATTTATTTGCCTTCCTTGAGCTTTGTGCCAGTAAACAATTTAACTCTGTATGTTTGCATCTATTTCTTGATGGTAGAGATACTCCCCCCCAAAGCGCCCTTGGCAGCCTAGATCGTCTAAATAAAGTACTTGAAAAGTATAAAGTGGGGAAAATATGTTCGATTAGTGGTCGCTACTATGCTATGGATAGAGATAAACGATGGGATAGAGTAGAACCTGTCTATACGCTATTAACTCAGGGACAGAGTAAAAACCATTTTGCTGACGCAAAAGAAGCTATTGAATTTTTCTATAAGAACAATTTATCAGACGAATTCATTCCCCCTACTCAAATTGGAGAAAAAAAACCAATTGAAAGCGGTGATGCCGTTTTTTTCTTTAACTTCCGGGCGGATAGAGCGCGACAATTAACTGCGGCTTTTATTGATCCGGAGTTCAACGGATTTAACCGTGACACTCGCCCTCAGTTATATAATTTCATCACCATGACTCAGTATGATAAAAATTTACCTACAATCATAGCATTCCCTCCTATCCCATTGAACAACACCTTAGGAGAGCTGCTGGCAATTAATAACCTCAAGCAATTACGTATTGCTGAAACAGAGAAATATGCTCATGTAACCTTTTTCTTTAATGGGGGAAGCGAACAGACATTCCCTAATGAGAAAAGAATACTTATCCCATCTCCCCATGTTGCAACCTATGACTTACAACCAGAAATGAGTGCCCCCAAATTAACAGCTACTTTAGTAGAGGCAATTAATTGCCAGACCTATGATGTAATTATTTGTAATTATGCTAATGCGGATATGGTCGGTCACAGTGGCAATTTCGACGCCACGGTTCGAGCCGTTGAATGTTTAGATCAATGCATGAGTCAAATTGGACAGGCTCTGGCCAAAAAAAATGGAAAACTATTAATTACCGCAGATCATGGCAATGCTGAAGAAATGTTTGATGAAACAACTCACCAAGCCCATACTGCCCACACGAGCGAACCAGTCCCCTTTCTCTATGTAGGAGGTGGGTGGCATTTCACTCAATCAACGGGCAGTTTAATCGATATAGCACCAACCCTACTAACTCTCCTAGGAATTAATCCCCCAGCTGAGATGACTGGCCATGCCCTATTGGAAAAAGACCATGCTCATGCGCATTAGGCATTACGAAATAGTTCTAGCCATGACCTTTTGCATTGCCTCCTTTGCCCATGCAAACTCGTCTTCTGTGACACAGACACAAAGTAAATTAAAGCAGCTAGATACCAAAATTGATACCTTAAAACACTCTTTAGCTACAGCTAATGATAAACGTGGCCTATTAAACCAAGAGTTGTCTGGAACAGAAAAACAAATTGGTGATGGCGTACGCAAACTACGAGCCATTCAAAATGATATGGCAAGCAAAGAACGAAAAATTACCGAACTACAAAATTTGGCAAATAATTTAAATGGACAGTTATTAACACAACAAAAATTATTGGCAAGTCATATTCGAGCCCGTTATCAAATGGGTGAATATCAACCCCTAAAATGGCTACTTAATCAGGATAGTCCTTATCGAGTGAGCAGAATTCTTACCTATTATCAATATGTAATCAAATCACGTCAGCAACTGATTACTCAAATTGACGATACACGAAAAAAAATTAACGAAAATAAAAATAACCTAAATGATGAACTAGCTAAAAATCAGCAACTACAACAGCAACTAACGCAAAATCAGCAACAATTACAACAAAATAAAAGTTATCATACAACGCTAATCCAATCTTTGAATAAAGAAATTCAAACCAATCAGCTCGCTCTAAAAGAGTTTCAAAAAGATAAGGAAAATCTATCTCGCTTATTAAAATCATTAACTCAGCAGAGTGTTGTGCAAAGTAGCAAACCGTTCGCCCAAATGCGCAAGAAATTGCCGTTACCAGTACAAACGGACCATAGATCCATACAGAGAATGAATCAAGGGGTGACATTTTTTGCCGATGAGGGAGCAGTTGTTACTGCCGTTTACCCCGGAAAAGTAGTATTTAGTGACTGGTTAAAGGGCTATGGATTACTACTTATTATTGATCATGGTCAAGGATTTATGACCTTATACGCTCACAATCAATCTTTATTTAAGCATAAAGGACAATCAGTACATCAAAGAGAACAAATTGCCAGCGTAGGCCATAGCGGTGGAATTAAACAAAACGGTCTATACTTTGAAATAAGACTGAGAGGAAAAGCGGTATCGCCGCTAGACTGGTTGTCTTAAATTAAGCTCTGGCATTCAAATTGCATTTTAAAATTTAATAAAAACAAAAAAGAAGCGGCTGATGTTGGGCCTTGCATCTGAGGAGATCGCTATGGTTATTAAGAAAACATTTCCACGTACCTTGGCTGTGGTATATGCATTAAGTTTAATGCTTCCTTTAACTGCATTTGCTACCGATACCCCTGCCACAAGTGATTCTAATACGAAACGAATTCCATTGGAAGATGTGCAAAGATTTTCTAACGCTATTAGTGAAATTAAAAAATATTATGTAAAACCTGTTGATGATAAAGAACTATTTGATAACGCCATTCGTGGAATGTTAACTGGTCTTGACCCTCACTCTAGCTATCTTGATGAAGATGAATTTAAAGAGCTGCAAACATCAACTAGTGGTGAATTCGGTGGCTTAGGCATAGAAGTCACTATGGAGGACGGTGTTGTTAAGGTCATTACACCTTTAGTTGACACTCCTGCGTTCAAAGCTGGAATTAAATCAGGTGACTATATTATCAAATTAGGAAAAGAATCTGTTCAAGGTCTTTCTCTAAAGGATGCTGTTAATTTAATGCGCGGTAAAGCAGGTTCTACTATCGAGCTTACCGTACTTCGTAAAGGAGTAAGTAAACCTTTAGTTTTTGATTTAATGAGAGAAGTCATACAAATTAAGAGCGTACAAAGTAAAATGCTCGCCGATGGTTATGGATACATACGCTTGACTCAATTCCAAGCCTTAACAGGAAAAGACATGCTTCAAGCCATATCACAATTAAAACAACAATCTAATGGTAAATTAAAAGGATTGGTCTTAGATTTAAGAAATAACCCCGGGGGATTACTCGACTCAGCAATCCAAGTTTCCGATGCATTCCTTGGTACTGATAAATCAGGTAAACAAGAAATGATCGTTTACACTGAAGGCCGTCAACCCGGTTCAAAATTTACCGCATTGGCAAAACCTAATCCGATAGACTCGATAGATAATGCTCCAATGGTAGTCTTAATTAATAACGGTTCGGCATCGGCTTCTGAGATCGTTGCTGGAGCATTAAAAGATAATAAAAGAGCAATAATAATGGGGACTAAAAGTTTCGGGAAAGGCTCAGTGCAAACGGTATTACCCTTAGATAACAAGACGGCAATCAAGTTAACTACGGCTCTATACTATACCCCATCAGGAACGTCTATCCAGGCTAAAGGTATTGTTCCTGACATCGTTGTAGAAGAGTTGGATGTTCCTAAAGATGTTAGCAAAAAATCAGACTTAACTGGATTTAGCGAAGCAGAACTTAGTGGACACTTAATCAATAAAAATAATCCTGAAAATAACACGGCGGCTAAAAAATCTTCTAAAACAGACGATTTAATTCATGAAGATTATCAATTATATGCTGCCTTAACTGTTTTAGAAGGGATGTCATTAGCCAACAGATAATTGAATATAAGAGGTTCATTCGAAAATCAGCAGTTTACAACTGCTGATTTTTTTTATGCTGTATGTATTTGCCCTTTATTCACTGTTTTTACTTCAGATTTAGTATATAAAACTCCATTTTTATCTAAATTAAATGGCCCCATTACCCCTGTGCCAGTAGCTAGGGTATGAATTTGTTCTGCAAGTTCCTGAGTAGAAAAACCAGATTTGGCTTTCATCGCCATAATAACACTCTGATTGAGCATATTGAATAAATCATACGCATAACCAGCTTCGGTTACTGGATAATTCATATTTTCTTCTAAGTATTGATTAATAAATTCAGGTTTCATTTCATGGGTATCGATATACCATTGTCCATTAAACACCTTCATTACTTTGGGAGTAACGCGCTCAACAATGCTTGTAACAGGTTTATCAATATGAGCTTGTTTCATATTAGATTGAATTAATTCAATATCTTCGGGTGAAGCCATTATGAAATAGAGATCTGGATTTTTTCCTTTAATTTTATTAATCAAACCAGAAAAATCTTTGGTGCCAGCATCATATTGCTCATAAGTAGCAATTTTTATTGATGAATCAGCTTGTAATTGCTTCATTACAGACTGGGTTAATACGCTATCAGAAGGATGATTCGTCGTAATAATACCTAATTGTTTCACTTTCTTTTGCTTTAAGGTATTTACTAACACCTCGGCTTGTTCATATGCAGGACTCCAAATAAGGAAATTGTTTTTACCGTCTGCAATCGCAGGATCACTAGCCATGCTAAAGTGAATAAGGTTATTTTTTTTCGCAAAAGCAGCTAAGGAACCACCATTAACAGAACCTTCAGTTACCAAAACATTAATATGATGAGTTGTTACAAATTTTTGCAAAGTACTCGCTGAATCCTGGTTATCGGCTAATCTATCAAGTGTAAAAAAAGAATAATGAATTTGAGAAGAGGATAATTTATCGTGAGCCATTTCCATTGCCCCTAATATATTTCTCCCAATAAATGCACGTTTATTAGTAAATGGAGCATAAATACCAATATTAATTTCAACTGCATTTTTGTTCACAGCCCCACTAGGAATAGAAGTGGCATGCGCTGCACCAGTGAGCCAGAAGGACAAAATTAAACTGTAAAATGCAATGACTGATTTTAACTGTATTCGTGCCATATTCATCTTCACCCTAGAAATAATTGATGAAAAATATTCTGCTATGAATACTTTATAAATACAATCATTATTACATTCAATCTCACTATTCTTTCTAAACTACAACATTGCTAGGGTAGCTCCAGGGAGTGGAGGGAGGACATTAAATAATTATTAAATCTGTTGGGATTCAATACAGATTATGCGATAATAATTGACTAATTATTAATCAAGAAATTACTATGAACATTGCTAAACTCAGCTTATCTTTGTTGTGTGTCTCCTATTTTTCTCTTATTCAGGCTGATGTTATAGAGCATTTTAATCAAATAAAAAATGATCCTAATGCCCTTTATACCTTTTTTAAAACAATGCCTAAAGGAGGAGAATTACATTATCATTTAGCAGGAGGGGCCTATCCTGAGACGATGTTATTACTAGCATCCGAAGGAAATTATTGCATTAACAAAACAACATTCGCTATCAGCCCAAATACACAGCACTGTGACGGAATTCAATCTAAAGAAATAATGAGCCAACCAGAGTTCTACTCTAAAGTAATAAAAAGCTGGTCCATGAAAGATTTTATTCCAGGAGAAGAATCAGGGCATGATCATTTTTTTAATGGTTTTAGTAAGTATATCTCCATAGTTTTCAACTATAGGCCGGCATTACTAGCAGAAATAGTACAAAGAGCAGCGCAACAACAAGAGCAATATTTAGAAATATTAGATATTCCCGACAATGGACAATCCATTAAGTTCGGCGACCTTATAAAAGGAGTCCCCTCCTATTCTGAAAAAAGACGATTATTATTAGCGAATACTGATTTTCAAAACAACATAACCAATGCGGTGAATGAAAGTGATAATGTTATCCAACAAACTCGAGATTATTTAGGTTGTGAGAAAAATCCGCAATCGCCTCCCTGTAAAGTAAAAATTAAATTCCTTTATTACGCACTACGCGAACAACCATTAGATAATGTGTTTGCTCAAGCTCTGAGTGCATTTGAGGCCGCTTCTCGTTCAAAAGGTACTATTGTAGGAGTTAATTTAGTTCAGGCAGAAGATGGTATTATCTCCCTACATGATTATCGAAAACAAATGCAGATTTTTAAATATCTTCACCAAATGTATCCGAAAGTGCCTGTTTCGCTCCATGCAGGAGAGTTAGCCTCAGAAGCAGTAGTTCCTGAAGAATTAAGCTATCATATCCATGAAGCCTTATTTACAGGGCAAGCGCAAAGAATTGGCCATGGCTCTGATATAGGTTATGAAAATAATGTTGAAGATATCCTGAAGTACATGGCTGAACAATCCGTGCCAGTTGAAATAAGTCTCATTAGCAATCAAAAGATACTTAATCTCTCTGGCCGCGCTCATCCCATTAATTATTATCTCTCTCACCATGTTCCAGTAGTTTTATCCACTGACGATGAAGGAGTATTAAGAACTGATTTAACACACCAATATGTTGCAGCAGTAATGAAACATAATGTGGATTATCCAACATTAAAACAAATCAATAGAAATGCATTAACCTATGCCTTTCTTCCTGGAAAAAGTATTTGGGCTAATGCAAGCAAAGCAGTTCCAATACAAGAGTGCAGCGATTTAAATAGCGAACGCTGCAAAGAGGTTATTAAGGATAGCGAAAAAGCAACATTGCAATGGAATTTGGAACAGAAATTAATATCTTTTGAAAACCAATATAATAATGAGCCTTAATCAATAAAAATAGGCACTAAAATCAATTAGTGCCTACAGATACTCATTACAATCCCAAAGTCACGTTAACCGCATTAGTCGTTATATCAGCGACACTGCATAAGCTGGGGTACTAACGCTTCCTTCCATATAGGTAGAAGGAAACTTCATATTGTAAGACTGATGTAGGGTATTACCGTAACTTAACGGATTAAATACATTTGGAAACTCAGCCAGAGCTACTTAAAAAAATTAGTAAATAAAAGCCATATGACAACGATCCTCCTGAACTTTATGAACACTCCATTTCACTGCGATGAAATAGTATATTAATATTTATTATTTTTTTATAAAGACCATGACAAATATTAATATCATGTGAATCGCAAGCATGACAATAAACTTTTATATCCTTGGGCAGGCATATGAGTTAATATTTTTAAAGCTTTGTTCTATAATTAGTCGAATGGAGTTTAAAAATATCTCTCGCAGAAAGAAATGATGTATGAGGCTGTCTATGAGTTGACATAAATCTTACGGCAATTAAAATAGATTACGTGTACAAGTGATAAATATTAAATTTTAATAATTAACGATAAATTTACTATTTACTCTTATTACAGTTAGATATTAAGTGGATAAGACAACAGACAAAATTATTGGCAATAGGCTCAAAAGTGTTAGGATGCAGTTAGGTTTTTCTAGAAGAGAGTTTGCCGGAAAATGTGGTTTTTCAGCAGCAACTCTTCAAGCATGGGAAGATGGAAGGTATTCTGTCCCTCAAAAAAGCATAGTTAAATACGTAAAAACTGTATTGGATTGCGGGCTCATCACGACAACAGAATGGTTCTTATTGGGGCTAGGCTTGCCGCCGAGACCCGTTAGTGGCTTGCCTGATGTTTTTGCTGCAGAAAACAGTGTTATTCTTAAAGAAATCAATTTTTTTGAAACACAGAATAAAAATACTCTAATCACCACCATTAATGACGATGCCATGCTTCCTTATTTTGATATGGGAGATTATGTAGGTGGGAAAATACTATCCCTACAATATGCCGAAAAATACTTTGGTTCTGCCTGCATCATTGTGCTTTATTCTGGTGAAACTATAGTTAGGAAACTCCGTCCAGGTACCCATGGAAGAGGAGGGTTTAATTTACTTAGTACCAATTTAGAAACCAAAGCTCCTTATTCGTTTCTATTAGATTGCTCTATACAACAGTTTGCACCAGTTATCTGGCATAGAAAAATAGAACGCCCTTTATTATAATCGGAGGGCAATACGCAGCGAGGCCGGATGCCATAATAGTCTATGCACTAATCCGACCGTTCGAGTAAACATGAGCATGGAAAATGTGAACTATTACCTATATAAATCGCCCTATTTATAAGCAAGTACAGTAGGAAACATTTTTGCCTTATCATAGATAAATTCAATATTAGTGAAACCTACAGATTCCAATTGCTGCTTAGTTTGAGCAGAAGAACGAAAGCATTGGAATTTTGCTTCAAGAATATCTGCAAAAATAATTTTTTGGAGTAGTAAATCCTTTTGATTGATTTGGGACATATCCCATTCGCATTGCTCTGTCAGGCTTATAGGATATGTGATAAAACTAGTGACCAATTTACCGCCAGGTTTTAAGGCGCTATAAAATTTATCGAATAATTTTACTACTTGCTTGTCATCAGGCTCGTAAATTGTAAGACCATTACTAGAAATTAAATCTAATTTATTTTCGAGATTAAGTTCCCATGCATTACCTTGCTCGAGTTGTACGTAAGACTCTAATCCTTGCTGTTTTGCTAGAATGCTAGCATCATTTAAGGTCATTGGATCATAATCGAATCCAATTAATTCAATATGGTTGATTTTTTTAAAATCAAGATATAAAAGTTCTCCCATCATCCCGCAGGGAATACATGCAAGCACCGCATTATCCTTCACGGCCATCTGATTTTTCTGCAGAAAAATTTCAAACCTCTCCTGAGTGGCTAACATCAATGGAGCTTTATCAAGAATAAATGCCTCTAACTCGGTCAAAGGGATACCCGGAGCGCTTTCTCTTGTTTTTCGCCCAAACCAAGGATGCGTTAACATATAATGGGTCCAATAGCCGTTAATTCCTTGATTGGCAAGCAAGAAACGTCCAAAAGCAAATTCACTTAATTGTTTAAGTAGCTCTAGCTGATAATTTACCGTAGCGTAAGGTTTATCACCTTGTTGCCTTATTCTATCAGCAATATGTTTTATGGTGATATCAATAGATTGGGGATCAATAGAATGAGAAATCAACGGCCTTTGTTCTATATTTTCTGACATATGAAATCCTTTATTACTTCTTGAAGTGCATAACTCAACGGAGGAAAAATCCCGCTATTATAGTATAACAATTGTTAGTTAATAAGAAGAATAGCCTGATATACATTAGACTTCTTTCGAAATGCTGCTGTATCAGTGAGTTGCTTCGTCGATATAGCAGCATTTCGAAAGAAAGTTAATGTATGAGGGTAACAAAGAATAAGAAAAAGAGTGGTAGAACTATCTACCACTCTATTAGAGGCACATAATTAAACAGTAAAAGGATCACGCAGGATAATTGTCGAGTCTCTTTCTGGTCCTGTAGATAAGATATCAATAGGAATACCGAGCAATTGCTCAATTCTTTTTAGATAAGTAATAGCATTCGCAGGTAAATCACTCATTACAGTGACATCAGCAGTATTTTCATGCCAACCAGGCATTTCTTCATATACCGGTACCAAACCAACAAAATCATCGGCTGCCTGCGGAGGGCGAGATAGATAGTTACCATTACTGTCTTTATACCCTACAGCAATACGCAAAACATCGAATCCATCTAACACATCTAATTTGGTCATGCATAGACCAGTAATACTATTTAGCTCAATAGAGCGCTTTAGCAAAGCAGCATCAAACCAGCCACACCGTCTCGGTCTGCCCGTCACTGCGCCAAACTCTTGTCCGCGCTCAGCGATTCTTTTTCCAATTTCATCAGTAAGTTCTGTTGGAAAAGGACCTCCGCCCACTCGTGTAGTATAAGCCTTAGTAATACCCAAAACATAATCTAGATATTTAGGGCCAACGCCAGCGCCATTAATTACAGAGCCAACGCAAGTATTTGAGGAGGTAACAAAAGGATAAGTTCCATGGTCTATATCAAGATAGACACCTTGAGCTCCCTCAAATAAAATATTGTCTCCATTTTCCCGATGCTCATGTAAACAAGCAGACACATCGCAAACCATAGGCTGTAATTCTTTAGCCCAAACTAAAGCCTCATCTAGGATGGGCTGCAGTTCTACTGCTGGTTGCTTAAAATACTGTGTTAAAACAAAATTATGATAATCCAATAACGCAGTTAATTTCTTAGTAAACCGTTCGGGATGAAATAAATCACTAACTTTCAGTGCACGACGAGCAATTTTATCTTCATAAGCTGGGCCGATACCACGTCCAGTAGTGCCAATTGCAGCGCTCCCCATGTGCCCTTCTCTTGCTTTATCTAAAGCCACATGATACGGCAAAATAAGTGGACAGGCAGCACTAATACGCAGACGGCTTCTGACATTAATCCCTTTATCCTCAAGTTCTTTTACTTCGGAAAGCAACGCTTGAGGAGAAAGAACCACACCATTAGCAATATAGCAGGTTACATGTGGTCTGAGCATGCCTGAGGGAATTAAACGAAGAACTGTTTTCACTCCGTTAATTTTCAAAGTATGCCCCGCGTTGTGTCCGCCTTGATAACGAACAACAACTTGTGCATCTTGGGTTAGCAAATCAACAATTTTACCTTTGCCCTCATCGCCCCACTGTGTACCTACAACAACAACATTCTTACCCATGATCTACTCTTAATTTGCAAAGCGCTGATTGAAGTTAACCCCAATTTCAGCAAAATCGGACATTATAATTACTTTTTAGCGGATACACCATCATTTTTTGGTATCGGCTGCTTAAAATAATCAAAAAAAGCACTACTTTGATCTAAGACAAAAATATCTTTTTTACTATGAAAACTATTTTCATAGGCAATTAAACTACGGTATAAAGCAAAAAATTCCTTATTTTGGCTATAGGCCTTAGCATAAATTGCTGCAGCTTTAGCCTGCCCCACAGCTTTTACTTCCTGTGCATGACTATTAGTTTTAGCTAATAAAACCATGACATCAGCATCAGCTTTAGCTTGAATTTGCTCTGCCGCAGCTTGGCCATCCGCTCTATGTCTGTTGGCAATTTTCTGCATATCGGCCCGCATGCGCTGATAAATCGCATTACTAGTATTTGCGGGTAATTCAATACCTTTGAGACGAACATCTACCACATTAATACCAAGTTCACCAGCCTGTTTTTCAGCAGCTTTTCGTAGTAGCTCCATCACGTCATCACGGCCACCAGAAACAACTTCAGATATGGTTCGTTTACCAAATTGAGCTCGTAATAAAGTATTCAATTGCTGCTCAAGTAATGTTTCTGCTTTAAATTCATTACCACCAGTGGATTTAAAGTATTGCGCTAAATCTGTAATGTGCCACTTGACATAATAATCAACCATTACATCCTTTTTCTCTTTGGTCACAATACGTGTTGATTTGATATCCATTGTTTGAATACGAGTGTCAAATATACGTACATTCTCAATAAAAGGTGTTTTCAGATGCAAACCAGGATTTAAAACCTTTACCTTATCCGAATTACTCTCTTTAACTAGACGACCTAAACGAAGGATAATCCCCTGTTGTCCTTCTGTTATTGTGAATATACTGCTAAAAAACAACAATAAGACAAAAAATACGATAATCCCTAGGGCTGTTTTAGTTGTATTCATTCTTAATCCCTCCCTTGACGATAAGTAGGTCTGGTGAGATCTCGTCCAGCTAAAGTTCCATTATCTTCGTCGTTGTTATCAGCAGCCTCTCCTTTTTTTGCTTTGGAATTATCAGATTGAGTGCTTTGATTTATAGATAATTTATCTAATGGTAAATACAACAAATTACCCGACTTATTATCAACAATAATTTTACTGCTATTATTTAAAACTTTTTCCATGGTATCCAAATACATCCGCTCTGACATCACCTGAGGAGCCAAGAGATATTGGGGAAGCAATGCGAGAAACTGAGCTACCTCACCCTGAGCTCGCAATACTACCTGCTTAGAAAATGCTTCGGCCTCTTGTTCTATACGACTTGCGTTACCCTCAGCAATAGGAACAACCTTGGCCGCATAAGCATATGCCTGCTCTTTAAAACGCTTTTCATCTTCTTGAGCTTTAATTGCATCATCAAAGGCATCTTGCACACTTTCTGGAGCACGGGCCGGCTGGGGAGAAACGTTAACAATAAAAATACCGGTTTTATAGCGTTCTAAGGTTTTTACAAGAGAGTCTTGCACTTTATTACCCCAAATTTCTCGCCCTTCAGTAATAATTTGATCTAAGGTCGTAGTCCCAACAACTTGTCTTAAAGCACTAGATGTCGCTTGTTGCAAACTTTCCTCGGGATTAGCCACATTAAATAAATATTGCTGTAAATCACCAATTCTGTATTGCACTGCTATAGAAACAGAAACTAAATTTTCATCACTAGTCAACATTTGAGCTGAATAAGAGTAATCTAAAACTCTATCCACATTCATGATTATTTTGGAAGAAATGATTCGAGGGATCCAATGAGGTCCAGCACCAACTGTTTCTACATATTTACCAAAACGTAAGATTACCGCCTGCTCAGCAGCATCAACAATAAATATTCCAGAAAGAACCCAAAGAACAAATACAATCAGAATAACCATACCAGTCAACAAGCCACCACTGGAACCATTGGATGATTTATTACTTGACTTACCTGAACCGCCAAACAGTTTTTTTACTTTTTCATGAAGTCGTTTGAACGCTTCGTCTAAATCTGGAGGCTGATTTTTACCCTTCCAAGGATCTTTGCCTTTCTCTGGTTCATTCCACCCCATCACAACTCCCGACAATTTCTAAGAAACCTAGAATTCTAGGGTGTATATGAAGTTTAAGCAAGTAGATACTGAACACTCTCCTCTCTAAAGTGCTCCTTGCACTACAATCGTGCAAGGAGCATAGCTTAATGAGTTAGATTTGTGCTTGATTTCTTAATTCTTCCGTCGGCCTCTCTTCAACATCTATATGAACATTAGGTATAGGCTGTAACATGTCTCCTAAAACAATTCTTGTTCTACTCGTTGGATGATTTTTAGCGTATTCTACAACCCTTTGCCAATTACAATTCCCTTCGGCAATCATCCAGCGCATGGTACTCCAGCGATTGGTGAATATTTGGTTATCATAAGCTTTTGTATAGCGCCTAACAAATTCAGCATATAATTTAAGAGAGTCTTTTTCCTGTTGAAAGTCCGACGCTGTAGCAGAAGATAGAGGAACAACATTAGGATGCTCGATTTGGGGAGCATCGTATTTTCTTGTTACCAAATTTTCAACCATAAATGCGGCGTCACTAGGAACACCAAATAAATGACGAATAGAGCTACCCCATGAATGGTCAGCATATATTATGTTGTGTAGAGTACTTTCAATGACATGGCAACGACTCACGAAGGCATCAACAAGAGCAGGTTTATCCCCTAAGTATTGATCTATCGCTTTCAATAAATCGATACGATAGTCAGTTAATAGAGTGCGCATTTCTTCACTACGTGGCGGTTCGGCTCCCCGACAAAATAGCATTGCAACCCCACGAATGGCCTCGTCTCTATCCTCGTTATTCGCTATACGATGACAAAGCTCCTCCATCGCCGTGCGGCCAGTTTCGTCATCTGCTCTGTTCTTATTTTCAGCTTCGAGATCTAATTCCGCCACAGGAAACTCTAGCAATGCCTCCATAGCACTAAGTTTGCCTAAACGTGCAGCTAATATTAAAGGTGTATCTCTCATTACTCCCAAAGGATTAGACAGTTGCGCTCCTTGGGAAGCCAACAACCGAACAGCATCAGCAGAATCTAATACTATGGCCTGGTGTAATGGTTGGAACCGTACTCGACTACCTGATCTAGGCGTTGCTGCATGAATATTAGCTCTACCGGCTATTAGATACATTAATAACTCAAAAATTCTAAAATCTAGAATTAAAGAAATCAGGGTACGTCCCTCGATATCACGCCTATCAAGATCAAACTTATCAAATTCAGCCTCTTTTCTTAACCGCTCTAATGTACGCTGAAGGTTCAATTTATCCCTTTTTTCTGTCAGCGGGCGCTCAACATCAATATCTAAGTTTAAGAGATGAAAAGCCAACTGAAATTTGCCTGTAGCAATCGCTTGATGTAAAGGCTCCCCAACGTTTTTGTCCTCAGAATGCTCGAGTACGTAGTCAATAAACTCTGTTAAATCACCTTGATATTCATCAGTTACATCACTTTGTAACTCTTGAGACTCCTCATTATCAGTCCCCACCGTCTCTTGCTGAGCTTTTTGCGGCTCTTCTTGATGAACATCTATCAAATAATTTAAAACAGTCATCTGCGCGCTATTTTGCAGTAACCAGAAAGACTGTTTCAGAAAGTCTTTATTCTCGCCTATTTTTTTTTGAATAAAGGCTTTAAACTCATCTAATCCCGATTGTATCGCTTCATCCATCTCTCTTGCAAAATCCGTCATATTACACCTTTGTCTATTGGTTATTTTCAATCCATAATTTACAGAATAAATCTTATTAAAGATACTGCTTCATTTATTCTCATTCACTCATTTTTTATAAAAATTAAATCCCACACACCATGACCTAAACGTTCTCCTCGTCTTTCAAATTTTGTTAAAGGACGGGAGTCTGGGCGAGGAGAATACCCACCAGCTAAATTTTGATTACGTAACATAGGCTCAGCAGACAATACATCTAAAATATGTTCGGCATACTCCTGCCAATCAGTAGCGCAATGAATAAAACCACCTTGTTTCATTTTCTTGCTTACTAGTTGGATAAATTCTGGTTGGATCAATCGTCTTTTATGATGACGTTTTTTATGCCAGGGATCAGGGAAAAAAATCTGAACCCCTGCTAAGGAATTGTCTTCCACCTGAGCTTGCAGTACTTCCACTGCGTCATGGGCCACAATACGTACGTTAGACAATTGATATTCATGTAAATCAGCGGCTAGGCTCCCCACTCCCGCCTTATGAACCTCAATACCTATATAGTTGTTCTGAGGATTATCTTTAGCCATACTTAATAAAGAAGTCCCCATACCAAATCCTATTTCAACCACAGTATCAGCAGAGCGACCAAACTCCTTATCCAAAGACCAAGGCTCATTACTCACCGTTAATTCGTAATGTTGCAACCATAAATCCAGTCCTTGCTGCTGTCGGTTACTTACTCTCCCGGCCCGTAACACATAACTTTTTATCCGACGCTGCATTATTATTTCTCAATTTTCAAAAACCGCGAATTATACCGACTTTGCTTAAAATTTCTACTAAGCTTCCCTGCTCGCCATTTATTTGGTAAATTATGCTTCTCGGTAGTTCCGATTTTTCCTTATTCAGTATAATTATTTATAGGGAAGCAAAGTAAAAATATTGCAATATTTGAGTTTTTTTGTTATAAAACCGCTCTTGTATTTCATGTCCGGTTATTTTGTTTAACGAAAACCCCGAATTTTACAAAAAACCTCTTGCACCAGCAGTAAGTTTTGCTTAAATGCAAGGCATAAGTGATTTGAAAGGCTATGTTTACATATAAGTAAACAAACAAGCACCGAAGAGACACTGAAGCAAAAGATATGATGATGCTAGGGGTTTGAAAAAACACGATATAGAACTTTTATTTTGGAGTAACACTAATGTCTAGAGTATGTCAGGTAACTGGCAAGCGGCCCATGACTGGTAACAAAGTGTCGCACGCTAACAATAAAACAAGAAGACGCTTTCTGCCTAATATTCAGAATCACAAGTTCTGGGTTGAAGAAGAAAATCGATTTGTCACATTGAAACTCACTGCCAAAGGTATGCGTATAATAGACAAATTAGGCATAAAAGCAGTTCTGGATAGACTCAGAGCTAAAGGCGAAAAGGTATAATTAAGGGGATAAACCATGGCAGCTGTTACAGTAAAGGTGAAAATGGAATCCACAGCAGGAACTGGATACTATAAGACCACTACAAAAAATCCACGTAATCATCCTGAAAAAATGGAATTGATGATGTATGATCCTAAAGTACGTAAGCATGTGCTCTTTAAAGAGAAAAAAGTAAAGTAGTTATTATATAAGCCCCTATCATTTCGGGGCTTTTTATTTCATAGTGACAAAAATAAATCCTTCCTGTGCTTTTATTTTATAACTCACTCATTTCGCTCAAAAAATAAAAAAATTAATTCCTATTTACATAAATTAACCCTTATAAATACTGGATAATCCTTACGGATCGTTTAAACTGATACATAATAGCAGTGAAAACAAAGAGGATTTGAATGAAACAATCATTGCAGCTTAGTATTGGACAACATCTAACTCTAACACCCCAACTACAGCAAGCAATAAGACTATTGCAGTTATCTACAATAGATTTACAACAAGAAATCCAACAAATAGTTGAATCTAATCCTATGCTGGAAGCCACTCCGGTTGAGGAAAAGGAAGAGTCTCGACTTAATAGCCCGCCTGATGCAGATGAGTTTGCTGATTTTCAGTGGTCACAACTCTACAACCTGAATAAGCGCAATAATTTTGAAGATAACGATTATAACTTTGATAATTTGCATTGCACTACCACCAATTTACAAGATCATTTGCGTTGGCAACTTGCTCTCTCACCCATGAGTGATATAGATAGGGTTATTGCCACTGCAATCATCGATGCAATTAATGATGATGGTTTTCTTACTATACCTGTAAGTGATTTGCATTCCAGCCTAAGCAGCGATGATTTCCCTCTGGACATTGAAGAAATTGAGGCAGTACGGCATAGACTGCAACATTTTGACCCTGTAGGTTGTGCTTCATTAAGTTTGACAGAAACGCTACTTGTTCAATTAGAACAACCCCAGTTAGATATAAAGCGTTTGGCATTAGTAAAAAAAATTATTACTGAAGATATAGATCTGTTAGGGCAGCATAACTACAGACAGTTGATGAAAAATCATCAAATTAATGAAAAAACTGTAAATGAAACTCTTCAAATTATTCAAGCCCTTAACCCGAAGCCAGGTAATCTGATACACCAAGATATTACTGAGTATATTATTCCCGATGTAACAGTAAAAAAAGTAGAAAATCAATGGAAAGTTTACCTGAACCAAAGCGTTCTTCCTCAGTTAAGTATTAATAGTCAATATGCAGCGTTAATTCAACGAGCGAATAATAGTGTTGATAACCAATTTCTAAAAAATAATCTGCAAGAAGCACGTTGGTTTCTGAAAAGCATTCAGAGTCGGCAAGAAACTCT
Source organism: Legionella fallonii LLAP-10 (assembly GCF_000953135.1). NCBI lineage: Bacteria > Pseudomonadati > Pseudomonadota > Gammaproteobacteria > Legionellales > Legionellaceae > Legionella > Legionella fallonii. The sequence goes on from NZ_LN614827.1 coordinate 2,932,437, forward strand.
ACTCAAAGTAGCGACATGTATTGTTGACTATCAACAAGGATTTCTTGAGAGTGGTGAAGAGGCAATGAAACCATTAGTGCTTAATGATATTGCTTCTGCCCTAGATATGCACGAATCAACAATTTCTCGTGTCACTACTCAGAAATTTATACATACACCACGCGGTGTATTTGAACTGAAATATTTCTTTTCCAGCCATGTGAATACAGATACTGGAGGTGAATGCTCGTCAACAGCAATACGAGCTGTCATAAAGAAATTAATTTCGGCGGAGAATAGAAAAAAACCATTAAGTGATAGTAAAATCGCTGAGCTAATCGCAGAACAAGGTATTAAGGTGGCAAGACGTACTGTTGCCAAATATCGTGAAGCCATGGGCATTGCCCCATCTAATGAACGAAAAATTATTCGTAGCTAATAATTAGTAAACAAAGGAGAGCCTTATGCAAATCAACATCACTGGACATCGTATCGATGTTACTCCTGCCCTCAGAGCCTTTACCGAAGAAAAGTTCGATAGACTTGAGCGTCATTTTGATCATATTACTGCTATTAATGTGGTTTTTGATGTCGAAAAATTAAGACAAATTGCTGAGGCAACTGTTTTAGTAGCTAAAGGAGAATTACATGCCAGTTCTGAATCTGAAGACATGTATGCTGCAATAGATACACTAGTAGATAAACTGAATCGACAGCTTATTAAACACAAAGAAAAGCTACTAGGCCTTCGTGATCACAGAGAATAATATTCAGTTTCTTTCCTCTTCATCGCTGCTCCAGCAGCGATGAGCCCTGTAATTACATCCCATAGAATCTACAAAAAACGACCGATAGAACATCTTGCATAAATCCTGTACCTAACGCGCGAGTCATGATACATTGTAAGGATTATGATAAAGACTCAAATCAAGATAATAAATAAACTCGGTTTACATGCACGCGCATCGGCGAAATTTGTCTCAACCGCAGCACGATTTCAAAGTCATATAGATGTAACCAAGGACTCTCAAACCGTTAATGGAAAAAGCATTATGGGTGTGATGATGCTTGCCGCTAATAAGGGCAGCGAACTCACTTTAGAGATAGATGGCCCAGATGAAGAAGCAATGAACGAAGCTTTAGTCCAATTAATCAATAATTACTTCGGCGAAGGCGAATAGATAAAAAACGTTCAGATAATGGTGTCAGATTCAGCACGTGTAGCCCGATTACAAACCAACGTAGCCTTGAGTAACATAATTGTAGCCCGGTTTCTTGCAACCAGGCTACAATTATGTGAACAGTAGCTGTAATTATTCTTTATGTGAGTTCCCGCGCTCTTTTTTCATTCTTTGTAAAGAAATAAAAGTTAACATGGGGCCAGATAAAGCATAGATACTAAAACCACCAAAAAGAACTATGGCTGGGTTAGCCGCGATAGCTACGAATAAGATAATAACGATTAATACATATAAAAATGGGACTTTCCCTTTAAAATCTATTTCCTTAAAACTGTAGTAACGCAAATTACTCACCATGAGCACAGAAGCCAACAAAGCTAAAATTGCTGTTAATAAAGAAATAAACATATTCTGCCATTCATTTTGATAACATAACCAGGCAAAAGAAGCCATTACTGCCGCAGATGGTGGGCAAGGAAGCCCTTGGAAATACCGTTTATCTGCTGTTCCAAGTTGGGTGTTAAAACGCGCAAGACGTAATGCCACTGCAGCAGTATAAACAAAAGCAACTAACCAACCAAACTTTCCTAAGTGGCTTAATGTTAAGTTATATAGCAATAATGAAGGAGCCACACCAAAAGTAACCATGTCGGATAAGCTATCATATTGTGCCCCAAACTCCGTTTGGGTATTAGTAAGACGCGCAATCCGCCCATCTAAACCATCTGCAATCATACCTATAAACATAGCAATAACAGCAGCCTCATACTGTCCCTTCATGGAAGAAACCAACGAGTAAAATGCTGCAAACAAACTGGCAGTAGTTAGTAAGTTGGGCAGTAAATAAATTCCAGAATGACTTTCTTTTTCCATTCGCTATGAAACCTCACTAATGTAAAATCACGAACATCCTAACATAATTAACGTAAGTTCAACATAAAAAGCATGGAAATGCTTTTTATGTCGCTAAACAAACGTTATTCCGTAAAACACGCAGCATTTATACGGGAGCTAGTTCTAAATAAACGCTGTTAAGTATAAAAGGCGTAATATGCCGTTCATACTATATTCCTCCACAAATTCATCTAAACCATACAAAAAAATTATTAAAACTCAATTTTAACTAGTTGCTACAAATTTATTGTCTCAAAATAGGTAAATCTCCGTACATAAAAAGCATGATGATGCTATACTTGGCATACTGTATTTAAAATACATAAATTTATGGCTAATACCGAAGATAAAACAAAGATGAGTAAAAAAATTATTATTGAAGGAGTGACTGCTCAAGGTAAAACCTTTCGCCCACGCGACTGGGCAGAACGTATGAGTGGTTCTTTAGCAAGCTTTAAAAACAGTCGTATTTATTACTCGCCTCTTTTACAACCTAGCGTACACAGTGATGGCTATCATTGCGTTTTACTAGATCCCAAACTTAAAGAATCCAGTCCACAAATTTACCAATCCATCATGGATTTCGCAAAAGCGAACAATCTCCGCATCTGTAATGAAGAGGAATAAACCGTGTCACAGATGGGTTTTCCTACTCTCCATCTGGATTTAAAATCCTAATTGAGGTCCTTTCTCATCCAAAGATAAATCGTCAATACCGTCTCGTAACTCCGCAGCGATATTGTTAAATGCTTTTACAGAACTTGTTTCTAATCCGAAAATCTTTGTCACTTGGCCTTGGCCTGTTGCTAATACCTCATACTCTTTACTTTGCTTTAGCTCTTCTACATGCTTATCAAATTGCTCTTTACTGGTACACATTTGTGCGTAAGTAGTTAATTCGGACTTAAAATCAAGCAATAATCTAGTCTTAAGGCAATCTCCTTTCAGATCACGAAATTTATCCGAAGAAGCCTGACAAAAATACCAACGATTATTTTCAGTAATATGGGTGGCATGTTCATAATGAGTATTTTTAAGCTGTTGTAATTCACGAAAGTTCTCAGTTAATCGCTTAAATCTACTAGGGTCGCCGCTGTCTTGCCATGATCCTCCATTATTTTTATACTGATAGCCTACTACTGCATTATTTTGAATTATCAGGCGCTTGTCACCAAATGCATAAAAAGAAGTATCTCTTGATGATTGAGGCGATATTGGTTTAGATGTATTATTAGCTCCTAGCTTTCGTTGATGATCGTCGATCAAAGCCTGGTTTGTGGGTCTAGGATGATTCCTGCCATAGTACTCAATTCCCAAATTTTGGAATGTTTGAGGGGCTCTATTAACACCTAACGTCAATGTCTTCCCATCCGCTGACGTAGGCGTTGTTCCCCCACTATATTGAGCTTTAAATTTAGCTGCTTTTTGTGCATCATCAAATACGAGCTGAATCACTTGCTGCGATGGTCTTGCAGCATCTGGAACGACACGTATACTATTACAACCACTATGTAATGAATCTAATTTACGTTTTACATATTCTGCAGGAGTCTCTTTTGATAGAGTCTGTGCGGAAGATGTATGGCTTGGAGAATGAGGTGCGGTTGTTTTCGGTTGCATCGGCTGAGCGAAATCAACCAACGCCTCCATTGTAGGTCTAGGGTGTTTTCTGCCATACTCCTTGATGTTCAATTTTTCGAATAACCTCTCAGCCCTGGTAGGCCCTAAAGTTAATACTCTCCCCTCTTGTGGCGTAGTTGAACCACTATGAAGAGCTTTAAAATTAGAGGCATCTTGTATATTTTTAAATACCAATTGCACCACTTTCTGTGACGGATTGTTTTTATCAGGAACCACTCTTACTTCCGCACAATTCACTCTATCTCGCACATACTCGAGAGGCGTCTGTTTTGCAGCGGTTTGTTTAGGAGAAGGATTACCCAAAGAATGAGGTGCTGTTGGTTTTGAAATACCATGTGTCGATGCTTGATGGCTTGTAGGAGAGACATTTTGCCGCCATCCCTGCATATTTTGAGTATACGATACCAAAGAATCATGTCTTAATTGTGTGGAAGCCTGTTGCTGAAGCTGCTGATAATAGGCCTTAGGATTAGGAATTTTAGGAGGGTTTTGCGGCTCTTCCTTCCTTAAATACTCATTACCTAACTCCAAAATCGCTATTCCTAACATATTGGCACCCCGACCATCTGGCCCAGAAGCCCAATTATCATCTTTGGAAGCCACCTCTACCGGTAAAATACCGTCACGAGCACAATCCATAGCCAATTTTTTTAGCTCTGGATGTTGTTCTAATTTCAATTTCACCACTTCACGCATAAATTTCAAGGTGTAGGGTTCGCCATTAGCCATTAACCCTTTATTAGGAGCCCCCAAACTATGGTAATTAGAATCACTAAGCGCATCAAAAGCTCTTTTGTCAGCTCCAAATAATCGCGGATATTTATTGGTTAAATCTGCAACTATACCTTTAGGTCCATCCCAATCCGTATGAGGAAGAAACTCGTCTCCTGGACCTGCTTTAGTAACTTCAATCTTACGTAAGGTCTGCAATACAATCATCTGCATTCCTTTATCTCCAGGATTTTTATTCATTAAATGAATTAATTTTTGCGCATGATAAGCATGTTCTGAGGAAGGCCAATTGAATGTTACTGGCTTACCGTCAATCATAACATTTTGAGCTACAGGATATTCCCCTGCTTTAGTTGTATTGATGAAAGCACCATAAGGTGGATTGTCACCATATTTAAAAGGCGCTATTTTGGCATTACCAAGCTGAACAAAGGGTCTGGGCATACACCACCTCCAAACACTCAATTTAAATTGACAACAACAGGTATGAATAGCAAATAAAAAATGAACTTAATAGACTGCCCAACAGCATCTTTAGTGTTATTTTATCTTAACTACAAATACAAGATCATTTATGTAATAGTATGATCAAAAAACAATCAATATGCAAGTTTAATGTTTCTTTTATTCATTGCCTGAGATAACTTGATAAATGCACAGCATCTATAAGAAAATCGGAAATGTCGCCTAGTATCCCTGACTCGCTTTGAACGTCATAGTCCAACTCACTAAAGAGCTGACGATATAATTGACTACCGCGATAGAGTTATCAAAGTTCATCGCTAAAATGCCAGCTAATATGAACACAAGCCCTTTAGGCCCCTCCTGGGTTCCCGGCTCACTAGCATGTGCTACGAGAACACATCCCCTCACAAACCATAATATCCCTGCAGTTCTTATCAATAGCCCCATAGAAGAATAAATATTTGCTGGATTGTAATTGGTATAGGAAATCACATTCCCCACTCCAAAAGCAGTATTAGCCAAGACATGAAATGCTGAAGGGAGATAGAGCAAACAAGCGCCCATCAATATCAACATCATTGGGGTAAACATTTTCTCAGAAGAAGAGGATTGAGCCCTCTTATCTCCTATTTTTTTTAATTTACTTAGTGCTGTTATGAAAAATAAAAACCCCAATATATAAGCGCCGCCCGATATAAATTTTTGGACTGGGTAGAGTGATTGGCTTAAATTGCCAATCATTGTTACTAAATCTGTAGTCGTCATATGTTAATTATATTATCTCAACACTTGCAATGCATAATTTTTCCCCTATATTAAGCACTTTATAATAAAAGTTGATAATCGTCATGCAAGTAAATATCTTTCCCATTACTTTGGTAGAATCTTTTATGATCTCCCCCAAAGTAAAACATTTTGTTTTTAATTGTGAGATCACCCCTTCATTTAACTACATACCAGGACAATTTATTACCATTCATTTTGAACGTGATGGAAAAAACTTGAAGCGTAGTTACAGTATAGCCAATTCTCCAAAACAAGATAACCAAATAGAGTTTGCCGCAGGATATTTTGCCAATGGTCCCGGTACAGAACTCCTATTTAATTTAAAACCAGGAGATACTGTCCATATTTCAGGCCCTTTTGGTCGATTAATTTTTAAAGACGAAGTGCCTGGGCGTTATATTTTAGTTGCTACCAGTACAGGAGTAACTCCATATCGAGCGATGCTCGCTGAATTAAGTAAACGTCTTGACCAAAATCCTCATCTACAGGTCGTTATTCTACAAGGCATACAAAAAAGAGAAGAAATTCTTTATGCAGATGAATTTAAGGCCTTTGCGCAACGATACCCACAAGTAACATTTAGAGCTCATTTAAGTCGAGAACTACCTGAGGGTTTACAGGAGAATGAATATACAGGATATGTTCAGCACGCATTTCCCGAACTGAATCTTAATCCAGAACAAGATATTGTTTATTTATGCGGAAATCCAGGTATGATCGACGACGCATTTAACTATTTAAAAGATCAAGGTTTTGCTATGCAGCACATTATTCGTGAAAAATACATTTCCCGATAACCGCTGAATATAAATTGAGGAGAATAATACATTATGCATTACGAAGAATTGTCAGAAACTATGGAGCAAATACTACAAGATGGAAAAGGCATCTTAGCTGCTGATGAAAGCAATAGCACTATAGGTAAGCGTTTTGAATCAATCGACGTTGAAAACACAGAGGAAAATCGTAAAGAATACCGCCTATTACTAGCTACCACTCCCGATCTGGAGCAATACATAAATGGCGTGATCTTATTTGAAGAAACATTTGAGCAAAAAGATGAGCATGGAACCCCCATAGCAGAATTATTTGCTAATAAAGGCATAGTTCCTGGTATTAAAGTAGATAAAGGACTAATCGATCTGCCCAATACTCAAAATGAAAAAGTAACTCAAGGTCTGGATGGTTTAGCTGATCGACTACTCCATTACAAAAAACTAGGCGCTAAATTTGCTAAATGGCGCAATGTATATTCTATTTCTGAATATGCTCCAAGTATTGCTGCAATTAAAGCAGGGGCTGAAAACCTCGCTCGATATGCAGCAACATGTCAATCAGTAGGGATAGTCCCTATTGTAGAGCCTGAAATTCTGATGGATGGCGATCACAGTATAGAACAATGCGCAGAAGTCAGCGAAATGGTTTTACATGAACTCTTTCATGCCTTATTTATCCATCAAGTAGAACTAGAACATATCATATTAAAACCAAGCATGGTAACCAGCGGTAAAGCGGTCACTCCATTTAGCGAACCAGATGAAGTAGCAGATTACACTATTGGAGTATTCCGTAACAATGTCCCTGCTTCTGTACCAACAATTAACTTCTTATCTGGCGGACAAACACCTCAGCAAGCAACAGAAAATTTAAATGCTATCAATACTGTTGGGCATCAACCATGGTTGTTAAGTTTTTCCTATGGACGAGCGTTACAAGAAGATTGCTTAAAAACTTGGGAAGGAAAAAAAGAAAATATTGCCAGTGCTCAGGAAGCTTTATTGAAGCGTGCTCGGTTAAATAGCATGGCCTGTGTCGGTGAATATGAAAGTGCTATGGAGCAATAGCCGCTTAAAAGTAGGTCGCGCCAATGGCCCAATGGCGCTACCTTAAGTTTTTGTAGCCTGGATGAGCGCAGCGTAATCCGGGATTTCAGTGCACTGAGCTAGGGTATTCCCGTATTATGCTGCACTAATACGGGCTACGATTTTTTCTTCCTTTTATTAAGGTAGCACCATTGCGCCAATGGCCAGACCTACTTTTAATATCACTGAACCTAATTCTCATTCAAAAAATCAAAGTAGCGTAAAGCGCGCATATAACGGCAAATGGTCAGATAACATACGCCAGGGTTTCCCCTGGAAACAAGCAACGTCTTGTACTTCCATCCCGCGAAAATAAACTCTATCAACACGCAATGCAGGCTTAATCGCCGGAAAAGAGCGGGCATGTTGTCCTTCGACAGCAACAAATGCTTCATGTATATTCAAATCATCCGCAAGCGTTTTAGAGATAATAGTGCGCCAATCATTAAAATCTCCTGCCATTAATAAAGGCTCATCTTGCGGAACAACATCCTTAATACGCTGAATTAAAGCTTTGCATTGCTCTGCACGCTCTGCTTTAAAAAGCCCTAAATGCACGCATAATAGGTGGATCGTGGTGTTATCTAGTTTTACTTGCGCATGCAAAATACCTCTGGACGCTCTACTGGTATTGGAAAGATTAATATTTTCAAAACCTGCAAAAGGATACTTACTTAAAATAGCATTGCCATGATGGCCTGATTGATATATGGCATTTTTAGCATAAATATAATGTGGCCATATATTCTCTGCTATATATTCAAACTGCGGTGCGTCAGGCCAAGAATCTATTCGCCGCTCTTTCCTTTTGTGCTTACCTTGCACTTCTTGCAAGAAAACAAAATCAGGATTTAACCCAGTAATGGCTGCGCGCATTTCAGGAAGCAAAAAACGAACAGCACCCACACCAAATCCTTTATGAATGTTGTACGTTATCAGCGATATGCTGTTTACAACCTTTTGCATTCTCTTTGTACCTTTACCTTATGTTTATTAAGCATAGCATTAACAGGACTAATTAATAATACATTTCTAGATAATTAGAAAATGAACTTATAAAGCAATAGCTTAGATAAAGATTATGTAGCTTCTCAATAAGTCAGATAAACGTCATCGCGAACGAAGTGAGAGATCTCCAGACATTAGCACTGTGCCTGAATTTGGAGACTCCTCTCTTCGTTGACATTTTTTCGCGGGGTTATTGATTAAAGGTCTGGATTTATAGAGCAACACATGAGGTAATAAGCTATGGTTCTAAGTAACAGAATAATAAATAAAAATGAACTCTCAAGAATTAGTTATTCCAGGTTTATCTATTGCTTATAAAACTTGGGGTAATCCTGAAAACCCTCCTATTATTGCACTACATGGCTGGCTAGATAACGCAAATAGTTTCGACCCTTTGGCAGAATATTTAAAAAATAATTATTATTTTATTGCCATAGATTTTCCCGGTCACGGCCATTCCGCTCATCTTCCCCAAAGTAGTAATTACCACTTTATTGATGGCATATTCATTATAGTGCAAATAATCAACGCCCTGAAATTAGATAAGGTTCACTTAATAGGCCACTCTATGGGAGCTTGTTTAGCAAGCATAGTCGGAGGGATAGCCCCCAATCGTTTCCTGTCAATTGGTTTAATCGAAGGATTAGGCCCATTTTCACATCCTGATGAATCTGCATGCGAACAATTGACTACCTATTTAGACTATCTTACTCATCAAGAGATAAAGAAAACCAAGGGATATCACGAATTTGAACATGCTGCCTTAGCCCGTTCACTAAAGGGCTATGTTTCTTTTGAGATCGCTAAAATATTATGCCAAAGGGCCCTGGTTAAAAAACATGGCATTTATTATTGGCGACATGACAAACGATTGTTAGCTCCCTCTCCTTTGCGCATGACCGAACAGCAAATTCTTTCTTGTCTAAAACAAATCAGCGCCAAAACATGTTTGATTTGGGCTAGCAAAGGATTTTCTTTTGATTCTAAATTAATGCAAGAACGTATAAAAACAGTTAGCAATTTAAAAATTATGCACTTAGATGGCGGACATCACATTCATATGGAACAACCTGAACTTGTAGGACAACTTCTCACTGATTTTTATCTTTCGTTGTAATGACATCCATTATCTACACGCATTATGAAATAATACATAAAGGGCGCTATAGCGCCCTTTATGTCAAGTCATATTAACTATTAGTATCAATAGCACAAGATTGATAACTAACAGCAACCTCAGTCAATGAGGCTTTCACATCGTCAAGAGAAAATCCTAAATCTTTGGCGGCATTAAGAACACCGCAACCAGCATCATCAAAAGATGCATAAGGAGTCCAATAATCCATATTCGCTTTAACCATTACGTCAAATGCTTTACGAATATCCCAATCAGGTTTATTCGCTAAGATGTAGAATAAATGGTTGTATACCCCACTAGAGTAATGAACATCTAAACCGCCGTAATAATCATCAGCACTATCAATTGACTCGCCATCACGACTTGGCTTATCCATGTAACGTAAAGCGTCATAACCACTATCTTCCTTCATTATTTCAGGGCCAATTTGCCAGCTGCTCTTTCCTGCAGAATAAAATTCAGCGGCCTGCGCTGCCATATCAGAGAATGACTCATTTAATCCACCTGACTGGCCATAATATTCCAAGGCAGAATGCTGTTCAGTGAAACCATGGCTAATCTCATGAGCACCGACCCCTAGAGAAACTAAAGGATGCATCATGGTATCACCATCACCAAAGGTCATTTGTCTGCCATCCCAATAAGCATTTTCATAACCCTCACCATAATGAACACGCATCACCAATTGCATTGGAGAGCCATCGGTCTTAGTCAATACCTCTAAACCATACCAATCGTGATACATATGCTTAATTACATGGCCGGCATATAAGGCATCATTAGTTGGAGAGGATGCCCCATTTGCCTTATCATAACCATCAGCAGAATAACCGGTATAAAACATAGAGTTAGACTGATCACCCAAATCCGTAGTACAAGAAAATTTCATGGCAATATTCTTTGAACTATACTTATGTTGCATATCAACCACTTTAACATTTGTATTTTCCATGAAACACATTTTGGCATTAAGATCTCTAGTAATCTCTAATAAAGGTAATTCTTTACCATACTGATATTCACCTACTTTACTATTTCCACCAAAGCCAGCTCCTTTCACAGGAACCATTTCAGTTTTCACATCATTCCACTGCACAAATGGTTTATTAGTTTGCGCATCAATAATCGCTGTTGGACGTTCAGGAATTTTATCATCATGACTAACAAAGACACTGACCTTATAGGCCCAATGAGCCTGATGTTTGTCATCGATATAAACCATAGGAGTTACTTGTTCTTCGCTAACACGTTTATCTGCATAGTGATTTTTAAATTGCTGTAAAGCAACAGAAGCATTTTTTACAAAGGAGGCCTGGGGTTGTCCCAACTCAAGTTGTAACCCCTGATAAACAGTACCATTCATGTGCACATCTGAGTTTGTGGTTGCAAGAGATGGTGCCTTTTGTTTACTATGCATAATGGCATAGCCACCAAAAACAGGAAAACCAGCATATAATTGCTGCATACGCACGTGAGTTACTTTATTGCCGTCAGTATGTTGTCTTACAAATTGTAAACTATCAGTCGACACTGAAGTACCTTTCATTACACCTGGTAAAGTTAATTGAAATTTTTGTTTTAACTCAACAAAAGGTGTTTTTTGTAGGGCCACGGGCTCTGCCGCTTTTACAGGTGAAGCTAATCCTAGGGCTACAGCAATGGCTAAAGGTGACAAATAATAATTTGGATGCATCGAAACTAACTCCTTAGATTAATTCGGGTAGGACAACCTTCCTGGAATGTCCATGATGTTTTATATTACCCATTGATTTTTTAAGGACAGTTGATTAACAAAAAACTCTTAATATCATAATCATTCAGCTTAAAAAGCTAGGGTAGTCCAAAATACAGCTAATGCTCAATGCAAATCACTTCACATCGAACATAAGCTCTTCTCAATTAAAATACTATGAAAAACCATAATATTTCAAAGAAATACGCGTACAGAATGAACTGCTACTATACAAAAATACAAATAGATCTTTTTAAAACCATACAAAATTAGCACAATTTCACTTTTTTTGAAATTGTTTAATTAGCATTACTGCTTTTCTTTGCTTTTAAATTAAGCCGGATCAGTACTTGTCCTGGTGTAACCTTATCCCCCTTTTGACAACATATTTCTGTAACTACTCCATCCTCAGATGCTTGTACTTCTGTTTCCATTTTCATCGCTTCAATAGCGAATAATGCCTGGCCTTTTTTCACTCGTTCACCTACTGCTACATGAATAGCCATAATTGTGCCAGGAATGGACACGGAGACATCACCAGGCTCATTATTTTTTGCTCTGGCAACGGCTTTATTTTGCTCTTCAAATTCTGAACCGTGAATGACCACTTCTTCAGGAACACCATCCACCCATAAAAAACAAGTCTGACGACCGTGTTGAGGAGTGCCGAAGCCCGCGACTTTCACATGATAATGCTCCCCATGAAGAGTAATATCATATTCTGACAAACTATGGTGCTCTGCAGTGCCGGACTGAGGTAATAAGGGCTCAGGTACCAAAGAATCATTTTGGCGCTGCTCGAGAAATTGCCGGCCAATTTCAGGAAACATCGCATAAATCAGAACATCTTCCTCACTCAAAGCTAAAGCTTCAATTTCTTTTTTTAATTGCTTGAATTCATTAGACAGCAGATCGGCAGGCCTTACTTCAATCACATCAGTTCGCCCAATGGCTTTTTTACGCAATTTAGGACTTATCTTACCCGGAGGAGCACCATATTTACCTTGACAGTAAAGTTTTACCTCATTCGTTATAGTTTTGTAACGTTCACCAGTTAATACATTGATTACAGCCTGAGTTCCCACCACTTGAGACGTTGGCGTAACTAAAGGTGGATATCCTAGATCTTCACGAACTCGAGGAATTTCCTGATGAACAGCATCTATTTTGTCCAAAGCATTTTGTTCTTTTAGTTGGCTGTACAAATTAGATATCATCCCTCCAGGAACTTGATAAAGTTGCACTCTCGGATCGATAGCACTCGCCTCGCTTTCAAATTGAGAATATTTCTTTCGAACGACCTTAAAGTAATCATCAATTTCTAATAATAAATTTAAATCTAACTCTGTATCAAATTCACTACCCGCTAAGGCAGCGACCAATGCTTCGGTAGGCGGATGAGAGGCCCCGCCTGAAAAAGACGAAATAGCGGTATCTAGATGATAACAACCAGCAAGAACCGCTTCGTAATGACAAACGTTAGCTAAACCCGATGTAGCATGACTGTGTAAATGGATAGGTAATCCTGTTGCTTGTGAAAGTCCTTTATACAATTCTGTAGTGATGGAAGGAGTTAATAGTCCAGCCATATCTTTAATTGCAAGGCTGTCACATCCCATATCTGCCAATTCTTTTCCCAAATTGACAAACCCTTCTAAGGTATGTACTGGACTAGTCGTATAACAGATTGCTCCTTGCGCATGTTTTTTTTCAGCCTTAACTGCCTCTATGGCAACTCTCAGATTTCTAGAGTCGTTTAATGCATCAAAAATTCGGAATACATCAACACCATTATTTGCTGCCAATTTGATAAACTCTTTGACTACATCATCCGCATAATGACGATAGCCTAATAAATTTTGCCCCCTAAGCAGCATAGATAAACGCGTATTAGGCAACGCTCGCCTTAACAAACGCAATCGCTCCCAAGGATCCTCTTTTAAAAAACGCAGGCAGGCGTCAAAAGTTGCCCCACCCCATACTTCCATGGCCCAAAAACCAACTTCGTCCATTTTCTTGCATATGGGCAACATATCTTCTGTTCTTAAACGCGTTGCTATTAAACATTGATGCGCATCTCGAAGAGTCACATCGGTGATTAAAGTTTTTACCATAAAGCTATCCCTGATTTTTTTATATAAAAACAATACCATAATCTAAATCATGGAACATCATTGAAAATGATAATTCATTTTCACTCTTTAGTTATCTCTGCATACTAGACCTCTTTCTAAACTAGCAATGATACTCAATCATCCCCGATCATTATGGAATGTTACCCTTTAAATGCAGACTCCTTTTTTCTGAAAACATGAAGCTATATTGTACGGATCTTGCCGATATCCTCGCGGATATATAGACAGAATCATAAAGTTCAGGCAAAATCTGCAAAAATCATAATACACATAGTGTAATGAAAAAAATTCTTGTATTACATGGTCCTAATCTAAACCTTTTAGGAACTCGTGAGCCATCTATCTATGGTTCGGAGTCTTTAAACCAAATCAATACCAACTTAGTAAAAATGGGAAATGATGCAGGATTGCAGTTAACGTGCTATCAAAGTAACGCCGAAAGTGATTTAATTCAGGCTATACATCAAGCAAGCACTGATAAAGTTCATTACATAATATTTAACCCCGCAGCATTTACTCATACTAGCGTAGCACTACGTGATGCTTTATCTGCTGTCGCAATACCATTTATTGAAGTACATATCAGTAATATTTATTCCCGTGAAGCCTTTCGTCACCACTCTTATTTCTCCGACATAGCAACAGGGGTCATCAGCGGGTTTGGTGTCAAAGGTTACGGAGTAGCATTACAAGCAATTATTGACGAATTCAAGTAGAGAGAACAAACAATGGATATCCGAAAAATTAGAAAATTAATTGAATTGCTGGAAGAAACTGGCATTTCTGAAATCGAAATAAAAGAAGGTGAAGAATCGCTTAGATTAAGTCGTTACAGTAACGCCCCAGTTGAAGCGCCACAAGTTCACTATGTCTCAGCCCCCGTAGCGGCTCCCGCCCAATCACTACTAGCGCAACAACCAGTGCAAAGCAATACTGCCCATGCAGCTGTTCCTGAGCATAAAGCGCCAATGACAGCAGGTCATAAAATTCGCTCCCCTATGGTTGGAACAATGTATACTTCTCCTTCGCCCGAAGCACCAGCTTTCGTCACTATAGGTCAAACAGTTAAAGTTGGAGACACCTTGTGCATCGTTGAAGCAATGAAAATGTTTAATGAAATTGAATCCGATCGCTCAGGTAAAATCGTAGATATACTCGTAAAAAATGGTGACCCAGTTGAGTATGACCAAGTTTTATTTATTATAGAGTAGGGAATGTGTCTATGCTCAGTAAAATTGTTATTGCAAATAGAGGCGAGATTGCGCTTCGTATATTGCGTGCGTGTAAAGAACTAGGCATTCAAACTGTTGCCGTCCATTCTGATGTGGATAAAGATTTATTGCACGTTCGTCTTGCCGATGAAACAGTCTGTATAGGTCCAGCCCCTGCTCAGAAAAGTTACCTTAATATTCCAGCCATTATATCTGCAGCAGAAATTACTGATGCGGTTGCTATTCATCCAGGCTATGGATTCCTCTCTGAAAATGCCGATTTTGCAGACATCGTTGAGCAAAGTGGCTTTCGTTTTATTGGTCCACGCGGAGAGACTATACGCCTTATGGGAGATAAAGTATCCGCCATAGAAGCCATGAAAAAAGCGGGAGTCCCTTGCGTCCCCGGTTCAGGTGGCCCTTTAGGCGATGATGATAATCTCAATTTAAAAATTGCTAACAAAATTGGTTATCCAGTAATTATTAAAGCTGCCGGTGGTGGTGGTGGGCGCGGCATGCGCGTAGTTCACAGTGAATCCAATTTATTAAGCTCTATAGCTCTCACCCGAAGTGAAGCTAAAGCAGCGTTTAATAATCCAACGGTATACATGGAAAAATTCCTAGAAAATCCCAGACATGTCGAATTTCAGATACTGGGAGATGGAAAAGGACATGCGATTCATTTAGGAGAGCGCGATTGCTCCATGCAAAGACGCCACCAAAAAGTATTAGAAGAAGCACCTGCTCCAGGAATTTCTGCTGAGTTACGAAAAGAAATTGGAGCATCAGTAGTCAAAGCCTGTAAAGATTTACAATACCGTGGAGCTGGAACCTTTGAGTTTTTATATCAGGATGGTTGTTTTTATTTTATTGAAATGAATACCCGAATCCAAGTAGAACATCCTGTAACAGAACAGATCACCGGCCTTGATCTGATTAAAGAACAAATCAAAATCGCCAGTGATATTCCATTTACCTTAAATCAGGAAGATATAGAGCTTCGCGGACATGCTATAGAATGTAGAATCAACGCCGAGGACGCTAAAACATTCATACCGTCGCCTGGAACAATAAAATTACTTCATCAGCCAGGAGGGCCAGGTATCCGCTTTGATTCTCATATTTACAGTAGCTATACAGTACCGCCCAATTATGACTCCATGATAGGCAAGTTGATCAGCTATGGAGCAACACGCGCTGAAGCAATTGCTCGGATGCGCAATGCGCTTGATGAAATTATTATTGATGGCATTAGAACCAACATTGAATTACATCAACGTATTCTTCACGACAAATCGTTTATAGATGGCGGTACAAACATCCATTATTTAGAAAAAATGTTGAAAGGTTAATATTGTGTGGTTTCAATTAAAAATAGAACATTGCCCTAGTGAAGAAGTAGAGAGGCTTAGTGAGGAGTTAGAAGAGTCAGGAGCATTATCTATTATGCTCACTGATAAAAACGATAATCCTGTTTTAGAACCTGAGCCCGGAACTACTCCATTATGGCCTGAAGTCATCATCCAGGCTTTATTTGCACAAGCGGAAGAAGCTCAGCTAATCAAAACACAATTAGCTCTGACAAGACCTACAGTAACCTGTCACATAGAAGTTCTTGCTGAACAAGATTGGGAAAGAGCATGGATGGATGATTTTAAACCACAACGTTTTGGAACACGTTTATGGATTTGCCCCACTTGGCATACTCCCCCTGAACCCGAGGCGGTCAATTTAATGCTTGATCCTGGCTTGGCTTTCGGCACCGGTACTCATCCGACCACAGCATTGTGTTTAACTTGGTTAGAACAAGCAGACCTTAGCAATATATCAGTTATTGATTACGGCTGCGGTTCAGGCATTCTGTCTCTAGCTGCATTAAAACTAGGGGCTACAACTGTACATGCAGTAGATATTGATGAGCAGGCATTGCAAGCTACTCACAATAATGCTCATAGCAATAATATTGAAGAATCCCGACTTTTTATAAGCAAACCAGAGGTTCTACAAGATCCGGTAGATTTAATCATTGCTAATATTCTACTGGCTCCATTAATTTCATTAAAAGAACGTTTTCATCAATTACTTCATCCTAATGCTCATTTAGTGGTTTCTGGGTTATTGGCTGAGCAGGCAGCAGATCTGATTAAAGCCTATAGTTCACTGTTCACTCCGGTTACAACTGAATATCTAGATGGTTGGGCCTTAATCGTTTTTGCAAGAATATAACTGTCTTATTTAAGGTAAACTACAATGGACAAACAACCTGCTTTATCTCCTTTCCTCCCACGAAGAGCGTTGCTTAGTGTATCAGATAAAAGAGGCATTAGTGAGCTTGCCCATACGTTACATAAACAAGGTGTGGAATTAATTGCAACAGGTAATACCGCGGCATTACTTAAAGAACAAGGATTACCTGTAACGGATGTCAGTGAATGCACCGGTTTTCCCGAAATGATGGATGGCCGAGTTAAAACGCTTCACCCTGCTATTCACGCCGGCTTAATGGCTCGTGGAGACTATGATCAAGAAACATTGAAACGTCATGGACTAAAACCGATTGATTTGCTCGTAGTGAATTTATATCCCTTCGAGCAGGTAATCAGTGATCCAGACTGTGATTTTGATAAAGCAATTGAAAATATTGATATTGGTGGTCCAGCGATGGTGCGTTCGGCCGCTAAAAACCATGCCCATACTTATGTTGTAGTGACTCCAGATGACTATGATGAGCTAATTGAATGTCTACACAAGAAGCAAGCTCCATCGAATTGGCGATTTACTTTAGCCAAAAAGGCTTTTGTGCAAATTGCAGCCTACGATGCAGCTATTGCTAATTATCTAACAACTCTAGACGCGACCCATGCACCCAGTGGCTTCCCTGATGTACTCACATGTCAATTTGCTAAAATAAGCGATTTGCGATATGGAGAAAACCCCCATCAGCAAGCTATTTTTTATGCAGATAAAAACAGTGCCCCGGGTTCACTGGGTACTGCGCGCCTGCTTCAAGGCAAGCAATTGTCCTATAATAATATTCTCGACGCTGATGCAGCTCTTGATTGTGTCAAATCCTATCCTAATAACAAACCTATTTGTGTCATTGTAAAACATGCTAATCCATGCGGGATAGCCTTGGGTAATACGACGCTTGATGCATATCTAAGAGCATTTCAATGTGATCCAACATCTGCTTATGGAGGCATAATAGCCTTTAATCAAACATTAGATAGTGAAACAGCTAAAGCCATACTTGAAAAGCAATTTGTAGAAGTAATCATTGCTCCTGATGTCAGTGAAGAAGCCCAAAGAGCTCTCGCCAGTAAAGAAAATATTCGCGTACTCAAAACAGGAGTTTGGCATCAAGATAATGAATTCAGATTAAATATGAGAAAAGTTGATGGTGGACTACTAGTACAAGAGCATGACTCCCTATCTTTAGTCACCTGTAAACTACAAACTGTAACTCGCAAAAAACCTACTGAACAAGAAATACAAGATTTGATGTTTGCCTGGATAGCGGCAAAACATGTGAAATCAAATGCTATAGTATACGCCAAGGATTGCGCTACGCTCGGCATTGGCGGTGGTCAGACGAGTAGAGTGATGAGTGCCCGCATAGGTATTTGGCAAGCTGAAAATATGGGGGTTAATCTCCAAGGATCTGTTATGGCTTCCGATGCATTTATTCCCTTTGCTGATACAGTAGAAATTGCAGCTGCTGCTGGGGTTTCTGCAATCATCCAGCCAGGGGGCTCTATTAGGGACGAACAAATTATCGCATGCGCTGATGCTCATAGTTTAGCCATGGTGTTTACTGCCACCCGACACTTTAAACATTAAACTACTTAACTTACTTGAACCCAAAGCAGTATATAACGTATTATCTTATTTTTAAATTTGACGTTATTGTAAATGCAGCCAGGTGTGTTCAAAACTCATTCGGAGCAAAGCCATGACAACTGAGCATTATCCAATCTCAATTGTCAATCGTCTTGCAATTTCGGACTCATCGATAGTACCGCAAGGCTACTATCGCTCTAAATTATTTATTGCCCCCTTTTCAACCAATATCCTGGTAGCTGCAGCAGGCCCTCTATTATCATTATTAGAAAGACTTTGTTTAAGTCCGTCTTTACCTCCTATTGAAAATATTCGTGACAATATTGAACATGAGCTACATGCTTTCCACAGTAAGCTAGATGCGTCTCAATACCCACAAGATCTTACTCGCATTGCCCATTATCTAATCGCTGCTACCATCGATGAAATTCTCGGAAAAAGCTATCTCAGGGTGTATAATTTAGCCGCTGAGTTTAAATCGTTTACTCCATTAACTAGTGATGGAGCACAACCCCAACAACGTTTCTTTGAAATTCTTAGTTATATTAAAGAAAGGCCGAACCAATATCTCGATACAATTGAATTAATCTATTTCTGTCTGATTGCGGGGTTTGAAGGGGAATATCATTTAAAAGCAGATGGACGTCAGGCTCTTGATAACACTATTGAAGATCTGTATCAAATAATACAGCAATATCGTTTTAATAAACCCCATCGCTTATTTAATGAAAACCCTATACCGAAAACCGTCAAAAAAAGCTACAGAGCAGCCATAGTCAGTGCAATAGTTGCTGCAAGTATCATCGTTTGTGCTTTCTTAACCAGTCAATTCATATTGGAGAATAAAGCAAAATCAGTTTTATTTGGACATTCACAATTAGCAGTTCTGGATAACTAATGGACAATTCTTTACGCGCATTATGTGATGCAATAAAAAAAATACTTTCCCAATTAAAACCCCAAGTAAATCAACTGTCTTTTATTGTAGTTACGGGAAAAAACAGTCAGGGTAAATCTGCTCTATTAAAGCAAAGCAATTTGGAAGAAATGCCTATTTTTAGTGAGCAACATGCAAAAATATATTTTAATCAACAAGGTATCATTATTGAATTGGGTGAAGCATGGCTTACTAACAGCAAAATGCTATTGCAAAATACCCTAAAACAATTAAATCGATGTAACCGTTATCTTAAAATAACTGGTCTTATTTTATGTGTTGATGTTAATGATTTATTAATATCAGACCCATTACAATTCGCGGAACAAAAAAAAGCGCACTTACAATTGTTGAATCGATTAGGTACCAATATTGGCTATCATGTTGAGTTAGCCATAATATTCACTAAGATGGATACACTGGCGGGTTTTACAGAGTTCTATCAAATGGAACATGCCACGGATTTATCTAAACCTCTTGGATTTTCTCTTGATTGCATGAACCAGCTAAAAAAGAAAATAGAGGCCTATAACATTCAATTTAATCAACTAGTTGAAATGCTTGGTCAACAGGTCATCAGTAAAATGCATCCTGTACGCTCAACTATTAAGCGTAGTCTGATTCGCGAGCTTCCTCTCCAATTATCTAGTCTACGTGCTCCTGTACAAGCCTTGATTCAAGGTATTTCTCCAAAGCTATTTAACCTGCACTCTATTTATTTTACCAGTGCAGAACAGGGAGGAGTCAGTGTAGATAGACTGAATAAAAAAATACGGCATGAATACGAGCTCATCGTACAAGATACATTTCCTCAAGCGACCAACTTTAGAGCATACTTCGTTGAGGGGGCTTTAAAAAATATACAAGAGCAATGCAGCCAAGCTCCACAAATAAGAAAATTTTCACAAAAACCATTAATTGCAATTGCTGCAAGCATCGCCGGAATAGGTTTGTTTATTTTAGGTTATAATCACTATAAGACAGCCCATCTTTTAGATGAGGTAAGTAAAGAACTACTAACTTATGATGTACTCAATAATCAAGGACACAATGGAGCACAAGCACTCTATCATTTATCTAGAGCAGCTAATAAAGTAGATCATATTCCAAGTAACTCCATATCGCTTCCTACTGTTCATCAATTAAAGTTAAACCTTCATTATAATGCTCAAAATCGATTACAAGGTGAATTTTTACCATCTTTAACTAAGGAATTAGAACAGGCTATTACTAATCCCAGTAACACTCCCATAGTGCGCTATAAAGCTCTAAAGATATACTTAATGTTAAGCCAGCCAGAACACTTAATAACCAGCGAAGTAGAAGATTGGTTTAAAAATCAGTGGAAAGGACAAACATCCAATGGTTCTAAAAAGCAATTAACACTTCTCAAGCATACTTTAAGCAAGCCTCTACGTAACATACCAATTAATCAACAAATAATTAGTGATGCAAGAAACTATTTAAATGCGCTGCCTACCAGTTATTTATATTATTCCATAGCTAAAGAATCTTTTCCCTCGTCCAAACAAAAAATTTCCGTGCAAGGGTTTAATTTAGCAACAGATGAATTGCCCGTCTATTTTACAAAAGCTGGCTTTGAACAAGTAGTACATGATATGCCTAAAATCAGCAGCGCATTACAAGCAGAAAATTGGGTCCTAGCACGGCAAGACCTACCACAACTGCAAAATATGTTGAGTCAGGCCTATTGCTTTGATTATGTTACCTGGTGGCAAACGTTCATGCGCAAATCACAGCCCTTACATTATCAGGATTATCAACAGGGAAGACAAATAGCACAACAGTTACAACAAACTAATGCCATTAGTCAATTAACTAATTTAATTCAGCAACAAACAAAACCTGATCTAACTGAAAATAGTTCTACTTTTAATCAGCTTATTGCTCATCAATTTACTGATTTAAACCTGATGAGTCAATCCAGCACTAAAGAGCTAAGTAACAAGATAAACGAACTTGAGCGGTTTATTGCTACATTATCCGTGGTCAATGATAACGGAAAAACCGCTTTTACGATTACAAGATCTCGATTTATTAATGAAAACTCATCAGATCCTGTTAGCGCCCTTTATAGTCAAGCAAAACAATTACCAGAGCCCCTAAGTTTATGGACTAAGCAAATCGCTGGGGATGCATGGAGTATTTTAATAAAAGACAGTCGCCAATACATCAATCAACAATGGCAACAAACTGTCTACAGAGAGTTTCAAAGCTCTATAGCCAGACGTTACCCTCTGGATTCATCTCAACGGGATGAAATCTCTATTGCTGATTTCAATCATTTCTTTGCTCCACGAGGAGTATTGAATACGTTTAGCGAACAATATATAAAACCATTCCTGGATGTTTCAAATGCAGAATGGAAGCCCAAAGCAATCAATGACTTCGTATTGCCCATCGCTACAGAAACCTTAGATGAAATTATCCGAGCTAACATTATAACTAATATGTTTTTCCCTGATCGCAATTATGAGAGCAAAATTGATTTTAGTTTGCAAAAAATTAATCTTGATCCAATAGTTGCCAGTTTAGAGCTTGAAATTGGTAGTACAAAACTGACTGATACTCAAGGAAGCGACTCATTTATGCGTTTTACTTGGCCACAAAATAATGCAAAATTATCGCTTAGCTCCATAGAAGGTAATCACTACGAAATAGCAGAACACGGAACATGGGCCTTATTCAAACTTCTAGAGAAAGTAAATGTTTTAGTTGATGAACAAGACAGCTCAAGCCTACAAATTCTATTTGAGGTAAATAGCAACTCCGGCCGATATTTATTAAAAACCAATAATCAAATTAATCCCTTTACTCCTGGTATCTTAAATGGATTCACCTTAAGCGAGGCTGTTGTTTAGGTAAGCAGCTAGCAGCCCTACTCGGCGCTTATCCAGAACACCACGAAGAAGCTCCTGAAGACACGGCCCCCACAGGAGGCTTCTCCTTTTAATGTTACAGCATCGTATTGACTCGTTTTAGAAGTCGCTTATCTGTTCGTTATATCAGCCGTGGTCGACAGGACAACAAGTTGTCAGATAAAATGCTCTCTACAAATCACCATCTGAGAAATCATCAATATATTCCTAATCACGTGATATTTTTTATCTAAACGAATGTTTCTATTGATACTCGAAAATAAAATTTTCTGTGGTTCGGGCAATAAGTTACCCGACCTACATTGATTTGATTTAATGCCAGCCAATAACGATCATACTTTTACAGGTAAACTCTTAATGTTTGGATCTTTCGCATAAGCCTCAAGAATATCATTAACCAGCTGGTCTATAATACCTTCTTTGTCCTCTTCCTCAATCAAACCACCCTTTTCTTTCATGCCAGCTAGGCGAGCTTCTATTACCTTGGCGACAGAACCATTTGGGAAGAGCCCTGCTAAAAGACGCCTTGCTTCCCCAGGACCAAGATGCCGATATAAATGGTTTCTTACTGCAGCATCCTCCGCGGTAGTACTAAATGCCCATAGCTCTACAGGCCCTAAGGTTAGCGTTAGCAATTGAACGTTAATACCAGATTTAGTAGCAAATTGCGCCAAAAACGTAGCACCACCTAATCTTGGACCATGAACTCTAGTGCGCAAAGCAACTTTTGCCGTTTCAGAAAGACCAAAAATTGTTGTAGTCTTATCAACCGCCTGAGAGGGACCAGCATCCATAATATAAATCGATGTAGCAAAATCAATCATCACAGGATCAAAATCATCTACTGCCTGAGAAAGTAAAGCAATCTGCACTTTCCATTTACGCCCTTCCCGCATATCAATAATAACTTGATCACGAACAGCTTGAGATTTTGCGGTACGGTGGAATTCGTCATATACAATGCGCTTATGATCCTCTCTAATTTCTGTAATTCTTTGCTTATGATACTCCTTATATTGATCGGGAATACTACTTAAACTTTCTTCTGTAAGGTAATAATGCCTTGCAAGAACATAGCGGGCTAGCATGTACATCACAGCTGTTTGCCTATCAGCCGCATCTCCACCACTTTTTGCTACTTCGTCAAGGTCAAGTGAAACAACTCGTGCATCACCTATATCAAAACTACTAACGCGAGATAAAATAGGGTATTCGCGCACTGCGGCTGAAATCATTCGTGAGAAAGCATTAATTAAAGACTCTCCCGTGGGCGCTGTTACTTTTTCATATAGATCTTCAATTGAAGGTGTTCTACAGATAGATGCTGCATCAGCGAGTAACGGCATAGCATAACGTTGAGCTAATAATGCCTCATGCACAAATCCGGCAGAATAAAGTGAATCAGTCACTTCCCACCATGTTGATTTAGAATCACGAACAAAACCAATTTCCTCTAATATACTATCAATAAATTCCTCTACCCCAGGAGCATAAGGAGTTGGATTAAATTCATCAGCCATGCTCTTATATAATTCATCAACTACCATACCAGCCAAATCGGGCATACCGTCATATGGTTTTTCTGCTCCTAATGGAGTTGTTAGTAAGGTCATAAAGTTAACTAAAAATGAGCGCTCTAACGCGGTTGGATAACGACATCCTAATTGTGTATCAAAAGGATTGATCGAATAATCTGGAGTCATTCTCAATCTATGATACGCCACTAAATGTCGTTTAGAAGCAGGTAAGGCTTCTTTGAGAAGAGAAATTAATCCACTACTTGAAGGTCCTATATCAATAATAGCAATACGTGGTAGACGGATTAGTCCTCCAGAGAGACATAATGCTAAATTTATCGCGTTAGATAATACTGATTTACCCGAACCAGGGCGTGCATAAACTAAATCAATCCAAGTTGTTTGTTCCGTTGATCCCGGCTGAAATGGCCAAGGTTTACCATCCGGAGAGCGAAATAGTAATGCCCCTGTTGACCACGGTGATGCTGGACGTGTAATGGGCAACATGGAAACTACAGAACTTAAGGGGGCAACACTTGGAACTGCCGCGCTATTTAGAGAGGCGCCCAACATAGTCGAAATAAAACCAGCGAAGGGATCGCCGCAAATTTCAGATACATCAGTTGAGCCCCATCCTTCAATGGCCTTAACTAATTCAGAGCTTCTCCTTCTCAATAAAGCAAGATTACCTTCAGGTGCCCATGTGGTTGCCACCACGCGTAAACGAATAATTGATTCGTCTGTATTGAGCTGCAAATACTTCAATAAATTCACTGAGTCACTTATTAATCGATTTTGTGCAGAACTGAAACTTAGAATTGCTGACAAAAGACCTTTAAGTTTTATAGTGCTGAGTCCTTCGCTCTCGATTAAAAATGAAATTTTCCATGGTATGTGTGAAGGTAGTATACGTGCAAATAAATTAATAAATGGTCTAACATCTTTAGGAAACAAATCAATATAAGTTGACGAATAAATCTTGTCACCTACTCTAACTGTCCGTAAATCAATAACTTCCCCATCTCTTGGAAGTACCTGTTTTGCCAGTGAAGGCCATAACAAATCGGACGGATCTCCTTCAAAACTGTTTACTTCACGAACTGGTAATTTATCACCAGGCAGGGTCGCGCGCCAATCATCTGCAGTATAATCAGGATCTGCCGTCATGCGAATCGCATGAATAGCCTCATGTACCTCTAATAGTTCACCTAAAATATTCAAAGAATCAATATCATTCATAATGGCACGAACATAGGCATCATGAGTGTCTCTTAATTCTGGAATTGCAGCATAGAGGGTTTGAGTATTTTTAAAAGGCAAAGCCTTACTCTCTTTAATCATCTTTAACTTAGCTTTATTTGCTGCCTTTAATTGATCGCTAGGTAAATTGAATGGACGAGTAATTAGCACAAAGTAGAGGCGCTCTTCTGCGCAATATTGGGATAAATAATTAACACGCTCTTGAAACAAATCGCTTAATTTCAGCTCCAAACGATCAGCAGTCGCTTCTGCAGGCTCATATATATCTTGAATCAACTTTCTGATATTTTGCTTATCATGGCTAAAATAAACTTGTAAAGCATGTCCTGGTCTACCCATGGCCGCTTGAAATGAGTTAGTCAGTCCTTCAACTAAATGATCAAATTCATCCGCACCAGCAAGAGCGGTTATTCCTTCTATTTTAATTATGGATAACAAACTGCCATCATGATTAACCAATACTGTTGGGCTATCTGCTGTCTCTAGATCAATATAAGATTCAGTTGTTTGTCGCAATGAAGTACTTAACCAGGCAAAAAAGGTATCTATACCTTCAAAAAACGATTCTGACCAACTTGCCATCCCTAATCCCCAATTTTATACATGTATTACTCATATCAACGAGCAGTTGACCAATTCACTAGCAGTAAACGAAATATCTCGATTTTTGATAAAAATGCACAGAAAATCAAGGCATTTCAACCAGAACAAGTGAATGATTAACGGCCCCTAATCCGCAATTTCTTCTAATGCACTAGCAGCCCACTTTTCTATTTGTTTTCGGAATTTGGCTCTAGAAGGCAACAAACGCACGTTTTTAAACAATTGGGCCTTGATCTCTTCTTGATTAACCCCAGCATCAATCATTAATTGACCAAATATTGCCGGATCACTTGTCCCCTCTCCAAATTTTTCTTCGACAACTTGAGAACGAAACTTAAAACTTCTATAGATATTCTGCGCACTTGACTTATAACCCGTATCATTTGTGATTGCACAGAATAAAACATGGCATAAACTATTTAATTCCGTCTGGGTTAGCTCAGGCAGATAGATCAAAGTACCCCCACCATAACCCCCAACCCCAACAGACTCGATAAAAAAACACTGAGCACAAAAACAGCAAGCGGTTGCTAAATTCGATAATCTATTATTGGTATAATCACTATCTAGATTTACTATTTCTTGGAAGAGACGTGCTTGAAATCCACAAAATTGACAAGTGTACTTATCTCTCTGAAATATTTTTTGTTCATAAGACTTAAATCGCTCATCAATCTTCCTAGCTGAATACAATCGCCAGGAACCGGGTGTAGCATTTAATTTTAATTCATTTTGCGTGCGATTTTCCGCCATATATTAGCTCGCTTTCATCTGATTTTATTATGGCATTATTCTAGTAAAAAATTACAGCCTCTATGAAGCTAACAATATTTAACCAATTATTTCAAAAAATCATTTATGCTATTTCTTAATTAAATAAACTTGAATCGAATAACGAGAGGGCGGAACATTAAAGCTCCCCCTCTTCGTTAACAATAAATTAAGATTATTGGAAAATACTACCAGTTGGACCAGCAGTTTTACCTGATGAACCAAACATAGTTTGTCCTGTTACTCCTAAAATTGTAGGAAGAAACAATAAAGCAGCAGCGATAAAGACCAAGGCTATAGGCGTACCTATAGGCACTTGGGTTGGATTATCCTTATGCTGCTTGAATTTCATAATAGCTCCAATTGAAAATCCTAATCCTGCTAAGTAAGAACCCGAAGTAATTAACTTAGCAACATTAGTAAATGAGCCATACATTGAAGAGGCCATTTTACCTAATGTCGGAGTAGCCGCTGCATCCTGGCTCACTAAGGCAATTAGGCTGATACAGATAAAACTGACTAACCAAGCCTTATAATCTGACTTACAAATAACCTTATTGTTCACGGCTTTCTCCTATTTTATAGTAATCAACCAAACAACTTATTGGAAAATACTTCCTGTTGGACCTGCAGTTTTACCAGCCTGACCAAACATTGTTTGCCCTGTTACCCCTAAAATTGTAGGGAGAAACAACAAGGCTGCAGCTATAAATACCAACGCAATTGGAGTACCAATAGGTATTTGAGTAGGATTATCTTTATGCTGCTTGAATTTCATGATAGCGCCAATCGAAAAACCTAAGCCCGCTAAATACGAACCGGCTGTTATTAATTTAGCCACATTAGTAAATGATTTAGTAATAGAAGAAGCCATGCTCCCTAATGTGGGACTTGCAGCTGCCTCTTGACTAACTAATGCAATAAAACCTATACATACTAGACTGATAAGCCAAGATTTATAATCTGATTTGCTATTAAAAATATTATTCACCACTTACTCCTACCCTCTTTTCTTTATCTTAAACTATGTACCATATAAAGTATTATTAATCATATTGAGTGTGCCCACAATATTAATTGCTAATATCCCACCAAAAACATGCACCAAACCTTTACCAGTCCCTCCTGGGGGTTGCCCCTGAGATGCTGAGCGTGCAATTAAAACCCATCCCCTGACAAAAGCAATCAAACCAATTACCCTGATTATCACTGTCAAGGGCTGACCGACAACACTTCCACTTCCAAAAAGAGTATCCAACGCCGCATTGCTACTGTTTACTGGGGCATATTGCAGTACATTTTGATAGCCAAAGCTGGTTTGCATTAGTATCGAAAAGGCACTTGGAAAGTATATTAACATAGCACCAACCAATAAATATGCAAGCGGCTCTTTGATACTGGTGTTAGACGACATCATCGTTCGCGCTTCACCATAAATTTTTAAACTATAAATTGCCTTAAATATGAAGGCGCAACCAATAAGGTATGCGCCACCTGTAATTAGCTTTTGTACAGGTCCCATTGAATTGGCTATATTGTTTAATATGTTAGCCTGACTTGCAATCCAACATGCAACAGTACCACCTGTACATGCCATATATACCTCAACTATCTTCTTGACTAAACTTTATTACTTGCCCTGAACTAGTCAATACACGACCTTGCATTGAATCTATTAATCGAACTCGTCCATATCCTGCAATTTTCGTCCCTTCTCTTACTGTAAGTGTAGAACCATTTGTGCCAATTAGCCAAGCTCTCCCAGGAATTACAGCCTGAATATAGTAAATAATTCGAGGGGCTATTATTTTTTTATTTGTTTTATGTACAACTTTGGGTTGAGAGCGCGCCATTAATACATTAATTACTTCTGATTGTTTGGCTACTTGATTCGTTAGATTGCCAATAACCTGGTTAAGATTAGCAATTTGAGTATTTAAATTATTAATATTATTATTCACTGTTCCGACTTGCTCTCCCACTGAGCTTACCTCCGCGCGTACGGTTTGCTGAGCTTGTTCTATGGCAGATACTTTTTGCTTTAAATCATTATCCGTAGTGGTAACAACTGATTGTGTCGGTTGTACAATAGGAGCAGCCGTCGATATCGAAGTGGGAGTTGTTGAGGGTGCTGGAGTAATTGCACTTTGAGAGGGTTGTTGAGTTATTTGAGCTGTAGGAGTAGGCGTGACCTGTGAAGCATTATTAGTTTTCCCTGAATATATCCAACCCACGATTTTGTATGTTGCCATAGCAAAAACAATGATACCTACGGCAATCAAAGCATTCCTTTTTACATTTTTCCCCCCGGGAGCTTGCTTCTGCCCTGGAGAAAAAGATTGATGAGCCTCATTCTCCTCCCCCATAGACTCACTATCTAGAGAATCTAACTCAGCGAACTTATATTCATCATTATCTTGATCGTGTTCTGCCATTATTACCTACCATCAAATTAAATAGACTGTACGTCTTGTGTGAATAAAACACCTACACCCGTACCCGAATAAACTTCAACTGTAGTTGGTGTGTTAAATAACTGCTGCGCTTGTTGGCTCCAGTTTTGACCTACTTGTGCCAATCCGATAACAGCATTCTGTAACGCCGAGCGGCCAACACCATTAGAAACAGTAATGTTATTACCCCCACCAGTTCCTCCAATAGTTACTGTGGTATTGGCTGATTGAAATGCATTACCAAAACCTTGTAGGAATGACGATGCGAATAAAGAGCCATAGCGCATTAAATAGTGATGATCAGTACGACTGGCAAGAGCCGTTCTAGCAGTGTTCGGGTCGATAGCAAAAGCTGAAATTGTAGTTGTTTTTGCAGCCCCAGGCACAGACATAGTATTAAAGGTAATAACCATCTTATTTGCATTCGAGGGTAAATTAAAACTACCGATTAATTTGGTTCCCTTTAATTTACCAGATACAATTGTTGCCAATATAGGACCAGGCTCATCGCTATTTATCGAAGTATCTATTACTGCAAAAAGTATATCCCCTGTTCTGATTATGGCTCTTTGCTGAGTATTCGTGATAGATACATTTTGATTATTAATAGTTGTTGAATTATTAATATTTTGAGCCGCCCCGTTTTCTGCTCCTTTTTCTGCTTGCTCAGCATTGCCTTCTGTGTAAACCTGAACTGTTACTTGCTTCCAGCCTTGCAACGCCTGATTAGCCGCAGCTAACATATCACTTGTTCTTTGTTGAATTTTTTGTTGATATTTTTGCTCTGCTTGCTCTCGGTTTTGCCTATTAATAATTGCCTGCAACTGATCATTATTTGAATTGGCTAATGCACCAGCTCCCTGTTGCGAAGTAGTCCCAGGGAAAGCTGGCATTGCATTTAAACTCGATGGATTTTGTTGCAACTGTGGATTTTGTAAACCAGCTACATTTGATTCTTGTGGAGAAAATCCAGCATTAAGAAGCTGGTTAGCAGTAAACCCGGCATCTCTTAATTGCTGTGCAGTATATCCAGCATCTTTCAGTTCTTTAGCACTGTACCCTGCGGCCTTTAAATCAGCCGCTGAAAAACCAGCGTCTTTTAAATCTTTAGCGCTAAAGCCTGCTGCTTTTAGATCTGATGCTGAGAAACCGGCATCTTTAAGTTCTTTGGCACTAAAGCCTGCTGCTTTTAGATCAGCCGCCGAAAAGCCCGCGTCCTTTAATTCTTTAGCACTAAAACCAGCTGCTTTTAGCTGAGCCGCACTAAATCCTGCTGCTTTTAATTCTGCCGCTGAAAAACCAGCATCTTTTAACTCTTTGGCACTAAAGCCAGCTGCTTTCAGCTGTGCAGCAGTAAAGCCTGCATCACGTAATTCTTTCGCGGTAAATCCCGCATCTTTTAACTCTTTGGCGCTAAACCCTGCTGCTTTTAATTCTGCTGCAGTAAACCCCGCATCCTTAAGTTCTTTAGCTGTATAACCAGCGTCTTTGAGTGCTTGAGCTGAGCAACCAAGCGTTTGTTTAATAGTCAAAGCAGAGACTCCTGCCGCCCTAGCTTTTTTTAAGGCATCCACACTACAATCAGCAACTCTTCCATTTGCAATGGTCGCGGCAGGAGTTATACCTGCATCTTCTAGCTGTTTAGGTGTAAATCCTGCAGCCTGTAATTGTGCGGGAGTATACCCAGCATCTAACAAAGATTTGGCATCATATCCGGCTTCTTTTAATGCTTGAGCGCTGCAACCATTCAGATCTTTAATACGTTTAGCCGAAACACCAGCAGCTAATAATTTTTTTAATTTTTCGGGATCACAGCCAGCAGCTTTAATAGCACTATCCGAAAGAGGTGTTGCTGCACTGATTTGCTGTGGTGTGAATCCTGCATTAGCTAAATCCGTGTCACTAAAGCCCGCGGCTTTCAGAGCCTGAGCGCTACAACCCGCATATTGTCTAATCATAGCAGCACTAACCCCGGCCGCTCTTTCTTTTTTCAAAACATCTACATCACAGCCAGCATTCTTTACATCCGACGGGGAAATGCCTGGAGGTAATTCCATTCCAGCAGCTTTTATCTCTGCAGCGGTAAAACCAGCCTTAGCAAGATCCGCGGGAGAAAAGCCCGCATTTAATAGATCTCGAGCTGAAAAACCTGCCGCCTTCAATTCATCGGCTGAAAAACCGGCTCGCTTTAAGTCCGCGGCACTAAATCCAGCATCTTTCAATTCCTTAGCAGTAAAGCCCGCTGCTTTTAATTGTTCAGCACTACATCCACTTATACGTCTTATGGCTGCCGCGCTTACCCCGGCTTTACGTAATTTAGTTAACGCAGCTTCCCCGCAACCCGCTTTTAAAACATCAGCCGCGGTAATTCCATCGGGCAAACCACTAGCTCTAGCTATCTCTGCATCAGAAAAGCCCGCACCTTTCAACTCACCATCAGAGAAACCACCGTCTTTCATTTCCTGAGCTGTATAACCCGCATTACGAAGCTCGCATGCATCAAAACCACAATCCCTTAGGCGTCCAGCAGTATAGCCAATATCTTTTAATTGTCTTGCACTATACCCAGCAGCTTTTAGTTCTTTACATTGACAAATATGATCGAGATCTTGCAAGCCATACCCAACATCCTTTAATTGCACACAAGTACATGCTGCCTTTAAATCCGATAGTTGCGCCCCTTGACTTACGACCTGATCAATAGCATTTTTACTACAACTGCCATTTTTCAGAGCTTGTATCCATAAACTATTTTGTGGGCCCTCACTCTCTTCGCGAGCTAAAGCAGTAAACCCTACCCCAGTTTCCCCATTAGTCGATCCAATAACCCCAACGCCTTCTCCTAAAGCTTGAGTCCTAATAATTGTAGGAATAGCACTACTGCCACTTTTTTCAGCCTGAACAGCCTGATTAACATTTTGTTGCTGTTGTAATTTTGCATATTGAGCAGTGGGATCAAGCACTCCAGGGATAGATTGAATTCCTACAGGGCCTTGAGGCAGGGAAGAACTTGCTGTTGTTCCCCCAGCTGCATTTTTTAGTTTTACATAGCCAATTACTACAGTGAGTATCAATAATACTGCTGTAAAAACGATAATCACTCGTGTTCGTGTATTGGAAAACAGTGACTTTAAATTTTCTTTTCTGCTTGCCATTTGTTTATAACCCTTCTACCTTGAGTTGCATCACTTTTCCATGCCAGGATACTAAGAGGACCGGTGATTTCTGCATCTCATAAGCATGCATCCCGTCAGCACTGGTCATACTGCCTAACCATCCTGGAGATAGTATGGTAAGGTTAGTCCTCACATACATTTTTTCATTTGAAAGCCATGCTCGCGCATCTCCACCACTAACTGCCAATCGTTTACTCCCTGGAGGCGGAACTCCCTCTAAAACATGAAGAAGTAAATCATTTGCAGCAGCAGGAATTCCTTGCTCCATCGGCATGGTTTTCGCATTGGGGCCAATTCCTTGTATACGTAAATCGACGCGATAATCTACAGCTTTCTGTCCTGGTATCAGTGTTAACATGACGGGAGTATTTAAACCTTTTAATCGAACAGCCAAATTACCGTAATTATATAACTTTATTGCTTGGATCATTAAGGTATTACTAGTCTTATCCCATTGAATATTAAAAGAGGCAGGATCCCCCAAATCGTATGCAGCAATGGGCCAGGGAGATCCTGTAGAATCAAGAAATACTAACGAAGAAACAAAACCTTGAGACAGACGTATGACTGGAGGTGTAGAGCCTGGCGATAAATTAACAAACTGAGATGTTGCTGTCGGCTTCGGCGGTGTGCCAGCTGTTGACGTCTGGGCATACTCAGAAGTTTGATATATTTGCTTTAAGCGAACAATTTGTTCTGGAGTTAAAGGGTATAAATTGCGGGTCATGTCTTTAAATGCTTTATTATCAATAATCTCCGCATCATTTTGACTAATCGTCTGATCTTCATTACCAGGAGAATTTTGCGTTTGATTAGGATTCACAGGTGGTCTATTTTGAGCGGCTCCTGGAACCTTTATAGCTCCTGCTGTAGCGCTTCCAGCTGGATTTGCATCGGTACCAGGCTGGCCATTATCAGGTCCAGCATTTTGAGAAAGACGTTGCTGTAATAAACGCAGCTGTTGTAATGCCTGTTGCGCATCATCTGTTTGATTTACAGCAAAAGAAGTCATTGTAAAAAAACAAGGTATTACCACTGCTAAACAAATTCTTAATATTTTACTCATAATTCTCATTAT
Source organism: Legionella fallonii LLAP-10 (assembly GCF_000953135.1). NCBI lineage: Bacteria > Pseudomonadati > Pseudomonadota > Gammaproteobacteria > Legionellales > Legionellaceae > Legionella > Legionella fallonii. The sequence continues at coordinate 2,965,736 of NZ_LN614827.1, forward strand.
TAACTTACCCCACCACTGGCAGGACCAACAACAAATTGTGAGATACCTATTCCTCGAGGAGAATTTAAAGTAGATACTCGAGTAATTAGCATAGTAACTACGTTATTTTGTTGCGTAAACTCACTCGCACTTTGATAGGTAACTAAAATGGGCATTTGCACTCGCCAAGAGAAATTACCATTTAAGACCCCTTTTTGTAGAATAATGGGAGCGCGAGTTGCCACAGCAGAAACAATTAATTTCTTAGCCTTTACTGCATCAAGGTTATTAGATTGTTGTAATGCATTAAGAAATTGATCCCATCCCTCCGGTGTAAAAAACCCAGACGATGACTGTAATTCATCTCTATAATTTACGAAATTATAGGTGAAAGCAGCTATAGCAGCCTGATTTGCCCATTGTAATACAGCCGAATCGGATTGGTTAGGTTGATCCAAAGGAAATAATGGAGTAATGCGTCCATTAATGCTTGTTGCAAAATATTTAGGGGCCGGTGGATGTGTAATAATATAGACCAGCATTGCACCTAAAACTAAATTAACTACGATAGCCATTAATAGCGCGAACATAACCTTACGCTGACTATCTTTATAAAATTTGTTTCGTAAAGCAACAACAGTTAAGGCATCTTCAGCCATAATATCCTCTATTTATTGCGGTATAACTCTTTGTACATCATCCGTCGGTGGATCAGGAGGAAGTAATGCAGTTGATGACTCATTGGGGGCCGATAAAGGTTGAAGCTTTATTGGTGGCGTAATCCCACTAGTTGCATAAAAATCTCTTTCTGGCTGATGTAAATACAAATAAAACATTAACAAACTAATAATACAACTCAATATAAGAGAAATAATTATCATCAACAAACCACGTCTATATACATGAACATTAAAACTTTTATGCTGTTTAATTAAAGCCCATGACTCACGACTCATTTCTTCCTCAATTATGCAACTGCATCTCTAAACGTAATTTCTATTCGCGCGTTTGGCGATGAATCCCCACCTTGAGTGAAACTTACTACAGGTTTATCACTACCTAATCCTTGTGTAAAGATAAAACGGCTATCAATTCCTTGCGACCATAAATATTCACCGACTACTCTCGCTCTAGCAGTAGTTAAAGCCAGCTCTCTATGCATAGAGACATATTTGCTGCTATAGCTGGTTACATTGATTGCAACTTTACGAAATTGCTTTAGAAATGAAGCAATTTCATTTAGCAAACGGTAAGAACCCCATTTTAAATGAGGGGTTTGCTCTTCAAATAAGCGACTAGCAGGGATGCTTATTAAATAATCTTGTCCAATTGTAATTATTTTTATTCCGCTTTTATTAAATTTTTTAATCTTTTTCATTACCGTTGCATCACAGGCCCCTAATACCTTACATGGCAATTTAGGATCCTCTTTTTCAGGGACATAGCCACCCCAACGATGACAAGCACTCACCTGAAGCAAAAGCATTAAGCCTAGAATACGGATTACTGTGGTTATGTAGTTAGTAAGCATTACTCTCAACTGCTATCCCCGCCTTTTAAATAAACTTCTTATTTTATCGCTGTCTAACTATCTTAATTTAACTTAGTGATAATAAAAACATATAAGCCATTACGTTACAATGAATTTAATAAAATTGCTATTTTTTTGAAAAATTTATTTATCTTAGCGAGAGCATTGCACAATCAATACTTGTATGTAACAAAGAATCCCCTTATTGAAGAACTTGGAGATTCTTTGCTTTATCTAAGATAGATAATGAATAGAAAAAGAACTAGGAGATTAGCTGTTACAACACCACTCTATTTAAAGCTCTATTACATTTTGAATCGGCTCTTTTATTATTTTATTTCTTCTTCACTTTTCTTGTTAGCTTTTTCACGCTCGTTGGCAATTTTTGATGATAAACCTTTTACGACATCAGTTAATTCTTGAACGTCAATTACATCTCTATCATCGGGCGGATAGCTCGTTGCCATTTGGAAATCTTTAATCAATTCATTAGAAACGGTTCCGGCGTACTTATCTTTTGCCCCAGCCAAACGTTCAATCATCATCATTTGGTTTCTAGTTTCATTAATTGGCAGTAAAGCCTCAGCAAATGCGGCTTTATCTGTTGCTAAAATAGGAGGTGAAGTAGGAGTAATACGCAAGGCACTAAAGATGGTCAGAGCACCTTCAACCTCCTCTTCAATTAAGTCTTCAACTGGTTCAGGAGCGTTATGACCGTGAAAAGCAATAAGAGCCGCTACACCACGCTCTATAGGCTCTTCAATATTGGTTTCTTGTAATGCTTTAGTTATCAACGTAATTTCTTCATTTTCTACTACTTTATTAATGCTTAAATCACCACTCTCCAATATCTTTTGGAATGAAGCCAATTGTTTTTGTAACTTCATCATATACTCATCAGGAGGCGGTTCTACTTTGAGGAATTGGTTGATTTTTAACTGCTTAACTGGTTTTGGATTTGCATAAAACATCCGAGCACGAACAATTTTTGATTTGAAAAAGATATGTGCCTCACCTTCTGTTTGTTCTTTTAAATCAAGAAGATCTACACGAGCTCTTTTTTCAAATGAAGAGCTTTTGGTATCCATATAGCTATTCGTTACACCACCTTCTTTTGTTTGGAATGAATCTACTTTCGTAACGTACGCCTCGCCTGCTGTTTTGGTGAAAAAGTCCCACGTTTCGGTAGGATCCTCTAATTTCATACAAATTTTAATGTTGGTATTCGCACCTATTGACGCGGCTTCTTCTTTTGATGCTTTCTGGAAAGCAGGCAAATCTTGACCAGCAAAAATAGCTGAGAATCCTAGCGATCTTGCCTGAGCAGGAACCACAGCAAACCCTTGAACAGCATAGTAGCCATACTCATCAAGGATGCACATATAGGGTGTTGGTGCATTGGTTGGTTTTCTTAGAATTACATCTCGATAATCACCCTCAACATCTTCACCAAGACCTGCAGCCATCATTGCTTTTAAGGAAGAAACAATAATTTTGCCCAAGTTAGATAACTCATCCGGAGATTTTTCCAAAGCAGGTAACAACACGACTAAAATTCGTCTATTGAGGATCACATCTTTAAAATCTACTTCTGCCAAATTAGTACGAATAATATGTCCGTAAGTATCAGCCAAAGATGAGAAACTTCTTACCAGCTGCATGGTGATAAAGCCGTGTTGCTCTAGTACCTGCGATACTTGTTTTCCTTTTTTCTCTTTATTGTATCCAGGCAACGTATTCAGATAGTTTCTTAGAGGGTCTGTTACTAATTTAGGTACAGATTCTATATTGATACTTTCCATATCATCACGAGGGAATACCTTATCAACAACGATGGACTCCAGTCGTTGTAGATCAAAGTAATTTCTGATGCTATTTGCATCTAGCAGTATCGCTCCATCGTCACGCATATAAACTAATAGCCGCATCAAGGCTTCTACGAATGCAATAGCCCGGCCCTTCCACATATCTCCATCACCACCACCTTGTGATGAGCCCATCAAGCTAACAACTAATTGAGTTAGCATACTAGAAGAACCCTGACAGAATGGATTCAAAGTATTAGATAATCTTTTCTCTTGTGGGCCAACAATATCTCGAGCACCAGTCATGAAATTAATTAAAAGTAAATCATCTTCACGCCCCATGCTTCTTACCATAGAAAATACTTTAGCGTAAAGCGAGTTATCTCCTTTGCCATCTACATAGATAAAGCCGCTTGCCTGAACAAGGGCATTATATGCAAGCGATACCAAACATTCTGTTTTACCACTACCGGTAGATCCAAAAATTAAGGCATGGGTACGCATATCGTCATTGGCAAACCATAGCTCTTCACCTGTTTTGCGATCATTACCAAAAAAGGCAATACCACGCGCAATATTAGGTTTTCCAATACCTGGTTTCAGGTCATTATAATCTTTTACTCTGGCAATCAATGGCAATCGAAACGGTAGTTTTTGCTTACGAGTATAACTGTAAAGAAAAAATCCAGCTCCGATAAGCATGAGCAACGTTGCTGCTTCTGAAAAATAATAAGCAATAGCTGCTAAAGTAAACAGTGTAATCGAAATATTTGTCGGATCAGCGAACGCATCCGCTAATTTTTGACTTAAACTCCTCGTGTCCCGTAAAAGAAGGGACGGATCTAACTCATTTCGAGTATCAATACCACGCATCATGGCTCTAACTCCTCCATTTGACGGGGTGTTAACTTCACTTCTTTAATAGCAATTTCTAATGCTCTAATCGCTTCATCTATCATTGGTACCAAACAGCGACGCCCCATTTCTTTCTCTGCTCGCCAATGAGCAAAAGCTCCGGCTACTTCAGAGTAAGGTGTTTGTCTCCCCATACAATTAAGCATATACCATAATCGACGATCTATGGGCTTTAGCCATAAAAATTCTGAACTAGGAACAACGCCATCAGTACGAGCGGCTGTAATTAAAGAACCCATGACGGAAAGAACATAGGCATGCTTACTAACTACTTCCTGTACAAGCTCACTATTTTCATATTTTTTCAATGTAGCCCTTGCCACTGTGAAATCTGGTTTGCCTGTCACGAACGTTTGATCTATTACTTTCAATATATGGTTGGCTGCGTCTCTATCCCTATTTATTCGTGCCATAAAAACGGCTGCCAAAGCATAAGCCTGGGGAGACAGACGTTCAAACCCATCAAAATAAGGCCCCAGTTGCATGGTAAAAACCCGTTTGGCATCTCCACGTCGTATGCCAGCAGTCATTTCCTGACCTGGTATGGGATTGTCAAGCAGGGCATCGTCTTTTCTCAGTAACTTATATTTACGGGCAAACTCCATCGGTGTTAAAGCCATAGCCCAGGGCCCTTTGTTAACATCCTGACTTACTAGATCTTCTTTTATAATCGGCATAATGGCTGGCCAATTAAATTGCTCTTGGGCTCTTAACGTTTTCATATCATGAGCTCTACGAAACTTTAACGTAATATTGGACTTATAAAGAACAATGGCCAAAACCACTAAAATAGCAACGATGGGATAACGCATAAAATCCCCAACATTACGTGTCATATCGACCAATTGATCCCATTCAACGGTATTAGGATCTATGGTTTGCATTAAATTAATTTGATCGGTTAAAGACTGATTATGTAAAAACAAATTAAGGAATTTAGCTTGCCAAATATTAATAAAGAAAACAGCGCTAACTATATGCTGGTGAGCTGTTTTCCATATGATATACACTGTAAAGAATAGCAAGATGGTAATCCAAACCGGAGCCATCCCATTATCTGAACCTTGTTGCTGCCCTTGTTGTGCCATTGATGCAAACTTTTAATTAAGATTATTTAATTCAAGTATATACTGCTCTCGCATTATTTTGCGACATTTTCATATGCTATTAGTAAATAATAAAATATTTTGCTTTTTATACAGTATGGGTCAAAACGGTCTTGCACAAAAATGATGTATTAACTTTTACTTAATCGGCCGTTAGTGTAACTATAAACACCACTTAAATGCACAAACCGACTAATATTGTCTAAATTTAAACTCTTATCCTTTAAACTTAATAAGGTCTTACCTAACTTATCTACTGATAATTTATCAGAAGGGAGAGCTAAAATATCTGATTGATTAATGTAGATTGCCACATAAGCTTCATTTAGCTTATTTTCTTTGCTTTTTATAATTGCTTTAACATCGTCTTCATTTGCATAAATTGGTCTAGAAATCATTTGTTTTGGCAAATTAGTCACTATTCTTTCCCAGGACTGCATATTAGAACCTTCATAGCAATAAAGAGAAATATAAACTTCTTGCTGACCACTCCTTAAAGCCATACGATTAGCTAAATGAGCCTCTGCTTTTATTTGCTGCAGGCTACTAGCCCCCAGCTGCTTTACAAAATCATCGCGTATTTCAACTAAATTCTTTCCAATTATCTTAAGAAAATTTGATTTATCCCATGGACCATGTTCAATAGCCTCATTTAACGCCTTTAAAATGGCTTCATTTTGTTCATCAGAGAGTTTATCATTCATAACATCAATACTTTAGTCGCAAGGGGTAATACCCCAAATTTATAAGGATGTAAAAGAAGTATAACAGTAATTATTAAGAATAGACGTAAAAAATGATTATTCTGTTTATAAATTTATTTAAATCCGAGGGCTAAAGCTCTCACTCTTTTCTTGTATTTGCTTATCGACAGAAGAAATGCACTCTTGTAGTGCGGAAAGCCCTTTATTATTAAACTCTTTTGTACCAAGATTTACAGAAGGTCCATTTACTGTTGGCTCTAGTTTTTGCAATAGTTTAATTAAACGCAGCAGCGTGTTGTGAGCAAACTCTGAGGATACTCCTGGTTGCAAAGAAGTATGCTTGACCTGCGCCTGAAAGGTACTATATCTATTATTTCCAACACTTTCTTCAGATGGGCCTGACATTTTACAACTCCCAAAAAGATGTAATACTATTAAATTTAGTGTATCAAATTAAACCACTAGAAAACCTATATTCTTAAAAAATTTCAATTTTTTTACAATATATTTACACTTATTCTCAATCGTACATTAATTCGTCTAACGGAGTATAATCTCGACTGGGGCCACCTTGAATTAATTCATTAAGAACATCAGTCATACATAGCAAACGTAAGACATTAGGTGTTACCTCATCAAATACAACTCGTATACCTAATAATGCACCTTCCGCTTCATCATAAGTAGCCCCTAAGCCATAACCCAAGCATAGAGAACACAATTGATCAGCTCGTTTTGCTATAGCAGGCAACAGCCCAGTATCCGCAAAAACCTCATCAAAACTAACAAATCTGTCATTTAAATAAAACTTAGCACTCAAACTACCTGCAATGGTTGCCATACATTTGCTAATATCTCTTTCCATTTATCTCCACCACGGTTGTGACGACTTCACAGAACCTGCTAAAGCGCTTCTAAGCCAACGTAAGAAAACAGGAACAGTAAAACCATAATGCTCAATGATGCCAAAAAATATAGCAGATACTATGACTAAAATTCCCGTCCATATTCTTATATGCATTAAAAATAGAAAAATGGGAAAAGCAGCTCGTGCATCTACCATGAAAAAACGGGCACTGCGTGCGGAATCACGCCAATGCGCTGTTTCAGCAAATCCTCCAGCAGCCATACTCAAACCCTAAAAAAGAATAATCTTAAAAAAAGTATATACTTAAAATCAGCCTTTAGCACCAGAGCATTAACACTATCTATAACAAAATTTTGCAAATCCGCTACAATTTTATCCAGATTTTTTATCCATTGGAGAATGTTGTTTTGTAGCATTTGGTCCAAGAATATTAGTAAGAGCCTGCCCCATATCAGCCTTGAGCTTTGATTGAACACTTGGCTTTGGCTGAGCCACTGGTTTGCACTGTTCAATTGGCACTAGTTGAGGAACATCAAATTCATCACCTGGCTCTTGACTCATTACGTCAGAACAATCAGTGGCCTTGATATTACGTTTATCAACCATACGAGCCAACATCCTAGAAGTACTGTGGGATATAGCCATCCGGACTCCTTACTAAACATCTATAGAATCAAGATAACATAAACATCTTAAGGAATTATTAAGAATTTTAATTTTTTTTCGTTCTTCGATGAAACAATATGATAATAAATACTTAATAATGAAAGATTTTTATCTCAAAACGCATGTTCCCTAGTTCTGATTAAATCTTTTAAACTAGGTAAAAGCGCATTAAGTTGTTTTTCTTCATACAGTGTTGCTTGCATCGATGATTGCCAAATTCCCTGGGGCCATAAATCATCTTTCTTGCAGCGGGCAATAATATGAAGGTGTAACTGCGGAACAACATTGCCTAGGGCACCAATATTAAGTTTGTCTGGTTTAAAGTATTCATTAATCAATAGAGATAATTGATTAATCTCTTCCATTAAAATCTGTCGCTCTTCTTTTTCTAACTGATATATCTCCTGAAGATTATCTTTTCTAGGAACCAGAATAAACCAGGGATAATTTTGTTCGTTCTTCAGTAAGACGCGCGATAATGGCCAGTCACCAAGAATAAAACAAGTGGATTGAATTCGTTCATCAATAAAAAACAAAATAACCTCGATATTAATGCTATATGAAGGTACTCATAGAATGTATAAGTACTTTAATATGACCTTTATAGATGAATGACATTTTACCTAGGCCATTTCGTTTAGCAATATAACCGCACACTATGCTTTTAAAAAAATCGGACTAATGCTCATTGAAAGGTAATTACACCTTAAATTAAATTTCAATTGGATAAATTTTAATAAATCTATTGAGTAATGAACCTATTTTGCGTTATGTTGAAATAACCTATTGTATTAATAGGAATTAACAATTGTCATTTAAGGACGAATGCAATTGCTCTTCTGGCATTAATTGTCAGTCGACGATTGATAAGCTTTAGCAAAAGGAGGATTTATGGCTAGAGGCGAAGTCAAGTGGTTTAATAACGCGAAGGGATGGGGATTTATCATACCAGAAGGAGGTGGCGAAGATATTTTCGTTCATTTTTCCTCTATTCATGGTGTTGGTTACAAAACATTAGCCCCTGGACAAACAGTTACCTATGACGTGATAAATGGCGAGCGAGGTCTTCATGCCTCGAACGTTATTCCTCTCGGTGAGGCTATGGCAACGGAAACTGCTTAATCTTATGTAATCAACCCTTGTTATAATCTCAGACACTAGACCTCTTTCGGAATTTGGCTGTACAGAGGCAACTGCTCTTTGCAGAAACGTTTTAATAGAGGTCTATTATTTTGCTCCGCTGTCTCGGGAATAATTGCTGTCGCCTATCTTATATTAAGATATAATGCGTTTATGTACTAACAAAGCAGTCATTATCAATGAAACACGGCGTATTACTCATTAATCTTGGTACCCCCAATAGCCCGAATAGTGCGGATATTAATCGTTATTTGCGTGAATTTCTAACAGATAAGCGAGTAATAGATATACCAACGCTACTTCGTTATCTTTTAGTTTATGGCTTAATAGTGCCATTTAGATCAAAACAATCGGTCCATGCCTATAAATTAATATGGACTAAACAAGGTTCCCCTTTGCTGTTTCATAGCCAGAACCTAATGAAGGAGCTCCAAAAAACCATAGGCTCACAATATAAAGTTGCTTTAGGCATGCGCTATGGTACCCCCTCTATTGCACAAGCAATCCATGACTTAACGGAGTGCGACAACATTACAGTTCTTCCCTTATACCCACAATACTCCTCGGCGGCCACCGGCTCGTCCATGGAAGAGGTGATGCGCATTATCGCAACTCAAGCCGTTATTCCATCCGTCCACCTCATTCGTGATTTTTACGACCACCCGGACTATATTTCATCGCAAGCTCAGCTTATAAAAACTTATTTCAATAACGCTGAACATCTACTTTTTAGTTATCATGGTATTCCTGAGCGTCAACTCCATAAAAGTGGCTGCGATGAAATTTGCCCTGAGGCCTGTGCTCCAATATCTGCAGATAACCAAGCGTGTTATAGAGCTCAATGTTATCAAACTAGCTTATTGTTAGCCCAAGAATTGCAATTAAGAGCCAATCAATACAGCACTGCCTTTCAATCTCGGTTAGGAAAGATACCCTGGATAAAACCCTATACCGATGAAAGACTTATTGCACTCGCAGAGCAAGGAGTGAAACATCTTGCTGTTGTCTGTCCATCATTTACTGCAGATTGTCTCGAAACTCTTGAGGAAATAGGAATGCGTGCCAAAGAACAATGGCTCCAATTAGGAGGAAAACAATTTATCCTTATCCCTAGCTTAAACAGCAATGAGCAGTGGGTCAGAGCTATTAGCAAGATTGTTAATGCTAGAAAGCTGTGAGTCCTTACTACCACTAACTCCAGAAAGGCGATTACCTCTTGAACTTGTTTAATTGGAAACCAATCTCATGATATATTACTGAGTTCTCATATAAAGGAAGACATCATCCTATTTTTCGGAGAATATTTTGTCTCTCAAATCAATGGTAAAAAACGCTTGGCAAAGTAAACTCTCAAAACCCCTCATTATTGCAACAACTCTCAGTCTTGGTTTGATCAGTTATTTTATAATACATCCCTCCTCCCCACTCCCCCCCTCTTCGCCCACTAAATTTGTTGAAATAGAGATAGTCACACCGTCCACTATTCAGAAAACAATAAAACTTATAGGTACTATTCGTCCCAAACATACAACAATCCTTGTTGCTAAGGGCTCAGGAATGTTGGATATCTTGCTCTCGTCCGGACAAACGGTAAAAAAGGGCGACTTAATCGCCAAAATTACCAATCCAGATATTGAAAAAAGCTATCAGCTCTCTAAAGCCACCGCAAAACTAGCAAACATTCAATACAAACGCCTGCTTAGTTTACGCAAAACAGGATTTATTAGTGCCCGAGAGGTAGAAGAAAAAAAGCAAATCTGGATAGATGCCCGAAAAGAATTAGCTAAGACCAAAATTGAACTGAGCAACATGCGTTTTTATGCTCCTTTTAACGGCATTATTGGTGCCTATAAAATAAAAGAAGGTGCCCAAGTTAATGAGTCAGCTCAAGTAGTCACTGTGTACGACCCCAGCTCATTGGTTGTAGAGTTAGATATCCCCTGCACCAATCAACCCCAAATCAAGGTCAATCAACTTGTTCGTGTGTTTGATCAACCCTATCAATTAAGCCATATGCAAAAAATGATAGATGATGATACTCACATGTGCCCGGCAGATATAGATATTCATTGTGAGTCTTGTTTAATAGGAGCCAATGTATCAGTAAACTTGGTAGTTAAAGAGAAACAAGGTGCATTGGTTATGCCCACCGCGGCTTTATTTCTTAAGAAAGGAAAGCCACATATGTATAAAGTAAATAATAGAAAAATCGAATTAGTTGCCGTCAAAACTGGTATTCAAGAAAAAGATAAAATAGAAGTGATCGCAGGCCTACACTCAGGAGATCAGGTCATTATTAAAAATCCTGAACGCCTATATCCGGGATTAGAAGTTATGATTTATCAACCAAAAAAAAATAAATCTCAGAGTTAAATCTTTATTATGAAATTGACAAGTTATTTTCTTAAACATCCGGTTATTGCAATTATTATTAACTGCATGATCCTGCTTTTAGGAGCACTTTGTTTCCACTCGCTCCCAATCAGAGAGTACCCTGATATTAGTTTTCCAATAATTACAGTAAAAACCAATTATCCTAATGCCAGTCCTGAATTAGTTGAGTCGGCAGTAACTAACGTCATGGAAGAACAGTTAGCTGGAATTGAAGGACTTGAGTCAATGACTTCACGCTCCAGTCCTAATAATTCCATTGTTATTCTGCGCTTTCGCGCAGGTACTTCTATGGATAAAGCTTTGAACTCAACTCGAGAAGCGGCTGGATTTGCTCAATCACTACTTCCTAATACCATAAAAGCCCCGCAAGTTGAACGACAAAAACCATCCGATGGCTTACCATTTGTAGGATTATCTTTGGAGTCTACTTCATTAACATTTGGTGAGTTAACGCATTACGCTCATCTTAATCTAAAAAATGCTTTTCGTAGTATTAAAGGAGTCGCCTCAGTTGAGGTGTGGGGACAACCTTATACTTATGAAATCAATCTATCCCCCCAAAAACTTTATGCGTTTGGCGTCAATGTCAATGAGATTGTCGATGCAATAGCTCTTAATAGGCTTTCCCTACCGGCGGGTAGCTATCAAGACAAAATACCTACTTCTTTAGATTTTGAATTAAAAACACCTGAAGATTATAGAAACCTTATAATAAAGACAGAAAACAACCATCCTATTTTTCTCAAATCATTGGCAAAAGTAAAATTAACAACGGACCACAGTCAATTTAGAGTACGAGTTAATGGTCATTCAGGTTTAGTACTTGCCATTAACCGAGCGGCTGATGCAAATCCCCTCGAAATTTCAGCAGAAATCCGTAAAGAACTTAAAGCCATTAAGAAGACTTTGCCAGATGATATAAAAGTCAAAATTATTACCGATCAATCAGAATTCATTCGAGCTTCTTTAAAAAATATTCGTTCCTCTATTTTTGAGGCTATTTGTTTAGTTTTAATTATCGTCTTTATCTTCTTAAGAAATATACGCGCCACTATTATTCCATTAATTGCTATCCCTATTTCTCTTCTAGGCTCCTTATTATTTCTAAAAATTGCAGGGTTTTCTATTAATCAAATGACTCTTCTTGCGATGGTATTAGCCGTGGGCTTAGTAGTTGATGATGCAATTATTGTTCTTGAAAATATTTGGCGTCACATTGAAGATGGATTAACTCCATTTGATGCAGCCCTCCAGGGCTCAAAACAAATTGGATTTGCCATAGTTGCCATGACTTTTACATTAGCCAGTGTTTATGCTCCTATTGCTTTTATTGATGGTATGATAGGGCAATTATTTATTGAGTTTGCGGCTGCTTTAGCAGGTAGTGTATTCATTTCAGGAGTAGTTGCATTAACCTTATCTCCATTAATGTGTGCCACTTTTCTCAATAAAAATACAACACAATTGTGGCCTGTAATTGATTCTTTTTTAGAAAAAACAGCTCAAATTTATTGCAAATTACTGCACTCTCTAATTTTCAGAAAAAAATTCATCGTTACCATAGTGCTTTGCTCCATCGGATTAAGTTTTTTATTTTTTAAACTATTACCTAGTGAAACCGCTCCTAAAGAAGATAGGGGGTTAATAGGAGTATATACCCCGCTTTCATCAGAAGATAATTTAGACAGCATGGAGGCAAACATAAAAAAAATAGAAAACTCTCTAAACGCTGTATCCGAAGCGAAAAATAAACTCACGTTTGCAGGAAGTTGGGGCGTTATGACCGTGCTGCCATTGAAACCGCATAGCATCAGAAATCGCTCAGCGGAGCAAATCGTTGCTGCAGTTAAGCCACAAATGGAGCAGTTGCCCTCTATAGATGCTTCTGCATGGAGTTGGGATTCTGGTTTGCCTGGTCTTGATGATACAAGAAATGGCGGCGAATTAGACTTGGTTATATCCACTACTGAAAATTTTCATAACTTATTTGATGTCACAGAAAAACTCAAAGAGGCTTTGGATAAAAGCAAAAAATTTGACTCCACACGTTATGATTTGCGACTAGATTCTATGGGATACACGATAGATATAGACAAAAATGCCTTGGCTCAATTAGGACTAACTCCTAATCAAGTCGCCAAAACAGTAGAAGTTTTTTTTAGCGGTGACAAATCGTTATCCTTTCAAAAAGATGGCATAGTTTATAATCTGACACTTCGGGGCTCATCAAAACCTTGGACATTAGATGAACTCTATTTAAATACCCCTTATGGGAAGCGTATATCTCTAGGATCAATTGCCCAAATGAAAAGACAAACTCAACCTGCGTCTCTAGAGCACGTTAACCAAATGCGCTCGACCACATTACATGCCCACTTGCTAGCGAACCAATCTTTTAAAAAAGGGATGAATGATCTTTTGCGTATAGCTAAAGAAACTCTGCCACCACAATACAAACTCAGTTGGACAGGAGCCGCAAAAGCCTATAACGAATCATCACACACAATGATACTTTTATTCGCATTATCCTTACTTTTTATTTATGCCATCTTATCGGCTCAATTTGAAAACTTTATTTACCCCTTGATTGTTTTATTTACCGTTCCTTTAGCCTGTTTTGGTGCTTTATTCTTTGCATACTTCTTTGGACAATCCTTGAATATTTATACTCAAGTAGGTTTGGTCACATTAATAGGTTTAATCAGCAAACATGGGATTTTAATTGTTGAGTTCGCCAATCAATTGCAGAAAGAAGGTTTATCTTTAATCGAATCTATAAAAAAAGCCTGCTCTTTACGTTTACGCCCTATTCTCATGACCACTGCAGCTATGGTATTTGGCGCCATACCTTTAGTACTATCGCATGATGCCGGCTCTGAGTCCCGGCATGCTATCGGCATAGTGTTAATAGGGGGATTGTGTATAGGTACTTTTTTTACTCTTTTAGTACTGCCTTCTATCTATTACCTCATATCAAAACTAATGAAAAAGCCTGTCCAATAGCCCCAAAAGTTCACTTCTCTCATTTGCAAATTCTGACGCAGCGCCATTTATAGCGTCTAAAACAATATTCTTCTCGCCACTATCTTGTCAATTTCAAGTCCTCCTAAAGACTATGGCTTGCCATTTTTATTTACTGTATTATGAGACCTTTTGTTTTTTACAACTATTTATACCATGGAGGTTATGTTGAAACGGATATTTTTTTTACTGTTCTTTGTTGCTTCACAAGCATTTAGCGCTGTGTTTAATCAAGAAGAAATCACAGTTTTAAGACAACAATTCTTTACAAATTTCCTCGCCAATGGTGCCATAGTTGCCTCTCCTTCGCGACATGAGCCTAATTATTATTATGACTGGGTGCGTGACTCTGCTATAGCAATGGGATTAGTGGAAAACTGGTATGAGTCAACTCAATTAAATCAATATAAGAATCTTTTATTCACCTATATTTCTTGGACTGAAACCATTCAACATCAAAAAGATCCAAATCCGGGGCAAGATATTTTGGGCGAACCTAAATTTTATGTTGATGGATATCCTTTTGATCACGCTTGGGGCAGGCCACAAAATGATGGGCCAGCGCTTAGAGCCTTAGTATTAATTAGATTCGCTCAACAATTACTGGCTCATCAAGAAACGGAATATGTTCAAACTCATCTCTACAATGGAGGAATGGATCCCCACACTATGGGCGCTATTAAAATGGATTTAGAATATGTAGCTCACCATTGGCAAGATGCCAACTTTGATCTTTGGGAGGAGGTCTATGGTCACCATTTTTTCACCTCTATAGCGCAAAGAAAAGCACTGTTAAATGGAGCTGCTCTTGCTCGCCGCCTCAACGACAACCAGGCGGCTGCATATTATGCGAAACAAGCCGATTTGATTACTGATCAGCTAAAGTACCATATTGATCCGACTCATAATATCATCCAAGCATCCCTACCATTTCATAGCGGCCCACAAAAAACATTAGAGCTGGATTCATCGGTCATTTTAGCAATACTAATCAATCAGCAAACAGAAGGACTCTACTCCCCACAAAATAATTTAGTAAAAAATACAGTTAAGGCCTTGCACCAGCAATTCAATCTGATGTTCCCCATTAATAAAAATAATCCAGGAGCCATATTGTTTGGTCGCTACCCAGGTGATACTTATGACGGATACAATACAAATAGTGTAGGTAATCCTTGGTTTATTCTCACTGCGACTATAGCCGAATATTATTTTACTTTGGCTAATAATGTAGCAATGAATGAAACTAATAAAACACTGATAAAGGGCTATCTAAGCACTGGAGATAATTATTTAAGACTCATTAAAAAATATGCGCCTGAAATGCATCTGAGCGAACAAATCAATTTAAATACGGGGATACAACAGGGGGCTGCTTCATTAACCTGGAGCTATGTTGCTGTACTTAGAGCAATTGACTTACGAGAAAAAATTGAAAAAAAACTCATGGACTCTGCAATAAATTAACATGCGTTTTGAATAAAACAGAGTTGGTAAGACTGAGTAACGGCTTTGAATTAAAAACTCATGGCAGTTACTACTTACCAAAGAGCCTATAAATTGTTCATGTGATCATGTTAGCTCAAACATCACTATTAATTAGCATGTGTTGAAGCTAATAAATTGGGCTGGACTTGCACATGATCTAACAATACTGTTTCATCTTTTCTGCCTAAAAAACGAAGTGGTTTCTCGGTCATTATATAATTCTCAATTTGTTCTAAGCTAATATTTTTCGTTTCTGGCATATAAAAATAGGTATAAAGTAAACCTAAGAAACAGATTATCGCATACAGGGCAAAGGTATACTCTATCCCCAATGCACTTTGTAATAAAGGAAAACTAAAAATCACTACCGTATTAAAAGTCCAATTGCTCATGGAAGATAACCCCATTCCCGCCCCCCGGACATGGAGAGGAAAAATTTCGGCCATGACAATATGAGGAATAGGGCCAACACTGATTGCAAAGGAAAAGATATATACTGTTAAGCAAAGAACTGATAAAGAAGAAAGCCAAGCAATGTGACTCAATGAAAAGACACATAAAACCAATAAACTGAAGCATGTTCCTGCGAACCCAAACAACAATAACTTACGCCTACCTATTTTATCAACAGATAAAATAGCAATTATAGTCACCAGTAAGTTGACTAAGCCTATTCCTATAGTTGCTAATATTTGCCCTGTCGTACTGTCTACCCCTAAATTCTTAAAAATTTCTGGTGCAAAATAAATGACTACATTTATTCCACTTAATTGTTGTAAGCAAAATAAAGTCATTCCTAACATCAGCACTGGTAAGAGCGGTTTTTTTAATAGCAACAACCAACTCCCCTTCTTAGGTTCGCTAGCTAGAGTCATTTCAATGTCGTGTAACTCATAATCAATAGAATGATTTTTACGTAATTTTTTTAACGCCTTAGTCGCTAAATCGCAACGTCCAATGCTACATAGCCATCTTGGTGACTCAGGCATCAGTAAAATTCCGACCCCTAAAATTAATGCCGGTAAGGCGCTTGAAGCAAACATCACCCGCCAAGCATGGTGCTCAATAAGCAAATAGTTCACTGAATAAGAGCAAACAATACCGATAGTCATTGCTAATTGGTAAATGGCAACTACAGCTCCTCGAGCCTCCATTGTTGCTGTTTCCGCCAAATATAAAGGGGTCATAACCGAAGCCATACCAATGGCTAGACCAAGAATCAGTCGCGATAGTATTAGCACTACTGTTGAGTCAGCAAGCCCAGCGCCTAAGGCACCAAGGAAAAAAAGAAACCCAGAAAAAGACAATAAAGAGCGTCGTCCAAAACGTTTCGCTCCTTGTGATGCCATAAAAGCACCAACTAGCATTGAACCCAATAAAGCCCCAAAAGGCAATGCGGAAGCCATTACACCGATGTGGGTGGTCGTTAAGTCAAAGTGATTTTTTACCAGCTCCAGGGAACCTGCAATAATTCCCTCATCGTATCCAAATAAAAATCCAGCAACAGACCCAATAATTGCAACCATCCATGTCATAGTTAACTCCTTTTAACACTTTATACTTCCTTTAATTCACCCTGTACTGACTGAGCTAATTTAGTGATTAAGGGCCAATTCTCTTTAGCAACTGCAGCATCAGGGACTATCCATGAGCCACCAACACAAGAGACATTAGGCAAGGCTAGATACTCCATGAAGTTTTCTTCATTAATACCGCCAGTGGGACAAAAGCGTGCCTGAGGAAAGGGTCCATAAATTGCCTTTAACATAGAGATCCCCCCTGCTGCTGCCGCAGGAAAAAATTTAAAATGGGTATAACCTAAATTTAATCCCTCCATGACATCAGACACGCTTGAAACACCCGGGATCAAAGGAATAGATCCATCACACCCTGTCATTAATAGAGACTGGGTTTGTCCCGGGCTAATGGCGAATCGAGCTCCGGCCTCTATAACTTGCTGCAATTGTCCAGGAGTTGTTACTGTCCCTGCACCAATTAATGCGTCGGGAAAAGTGGAGGTTAATCTTTGGATAGCGTCCAAAGCAACCTCAGTCCTAAGAGTCACCTCTAGTACCTTGATGCCACCAGCTAATAGCGCAGATGCCAAAGGAATTGCCTGCTCTAACTCTCTAATCACGATCACAGGAATAACGGAAGAGGTAGAAAGCACCACCGAAGGTTGAAGATTCCAATTAATAAACGACATCAGAGACTCCCTGCAAAGATTGTTTTAAACAAACTGACGCCCCAATCATCCCCGGCTGCTCAGCAGTGATAATATAAGTAGGAATTAATGAATTAAAATCGCTAAAACGCCCCTTGTCTTCGAACCTAATTCTAAAATCAGTATGGGGAATAAAAGAAAGTAAACGAGGAGCAATGCCACCGGCGATATAAACTCCCCCCAAAGCTCCGAAAGTTAATGCCAAATCGCCAGCATAGACTCCCATGGTTGCAAAAAATTGCTCTATGGTTGCTTTAGCAATAGTGCACTCTTGTTTCAAGGCTAAAGCGATAATTTGTGCAGCGGAGAGAGAGGCGACGGTCTGCTGGTGATAAGCAGCTATAGCCTGATACAAATTCTCTAATCCTTGTCCTGATAACAAGCGCTCGTATGACACATGCGTATAATTTTTTTTTAAATAAGAATAAATAAACCATTCTTGTTCGGTCTGTGCGCCCCAACTAGCATGCCCCCCCTCTCCACTATAGGATTTATACCCATGAGGATTGGGCACAAGATAGGCAACACCTAAACCTGTCCCCGCACCTAGAACAACACGTGGTTTATTAGCATCTATATGCCCTTTACCTATTTGGGTTAGCTCATGATGCCTTAATACCGGTAGGCTCATTGCAATTGCGGTAAAATCATTCATCACTTTTAATTTAGATAGGCTAAGGTTGCTTTGTACTTCTTGGATTGAAAAACGCCAATGGCTATTAGTCATACACACTAAATCACCAATTACAGGACATGCTATAGCAATAGCTATATATTTTATTTCATGTAGCGAATGTTGTGCTTGATATGTCAATAAAGCGGCTTCAAAGCTAATAACTTCTGCACAGGAATAAATTTCAATTTTATCTAGGTACAAATTATCTAGATTTACACGACTAAAACGAGCAAAAGTGCCACCAATATCGGCCACAATGGCGTATTGCTTATCCTCAAGTTGCGTCATAATGATTCTCTTCTTGCCTAAATAAACTGCATGCCCCCTGCTCTGCTCCAGTAAACTGAGCTCTTAAATTAGCAAAAAGCTCACGCCCCATACCATAGAGATGATCACTATTTGGCATCATAGCTAACTCACGTTTTGCCAATACTTCATCAGAAACCAAAACCTGTAAAATTCCCCTTTCGACATCAATAAGAATCATGTCGTCTTGTTCAATTTTGGCAATCAAACCACCGTCAATTGCTTCTGGAATTACATGAATTGCAGCCGGCACTTTCCCTGATGCACCAGACATACGCCCGTCAGTTACCAAAGCAACGTGATAACCTTTATCCATAAGCACGCCAAGTTTTGGCGTAAGCTGATGAAGCTCAGGCATGCCACATGCCTTAGGCCCTTGAAAGCGCACAACAACCACACAGTTCTTATCCAATGATCCAGCATGAAATAAGTGTTCAAACTCATCTTGGCTAGCACAAACGACGGCTGGAGCCTTAATAACGGTATGATTTGCAGACAAACCAGAGGTTTTAATGACTGCCCGACCAATATTACCACGCAATAATTGCAGGCCTCCCTGCTTCTTAAAAGGATTAGATACAGAGGTTAATACTTCAGTATTATTAGAGGAAGCGGGGCCATCAACCCAAGATAATTGTTCGCTCTGCAAGATGGGTTTTTGCGTATATTTATCTAACCCAAAACCCACAACAGTATTTACGTCCGGATGTAATAACTCAGCATCTAATAAGGTTTTAATAAAATAGGCCATGCCCCCGGCTCGTTGGAAATGATTGATATCCGCATGCCCATTAGGATAAATTTTAGCAATCAATGGAGTTACAGCGGAAAGTTGAGAAAAATCATCCCAAGTCACTATAAATCCAGCGTTGGCAGCTATAGCAATTAGATGCATAGTATGATTAGTTGAGCCTCCTGAAGCCAATAGGCCAACAATGCCATTCACTATACTTTTTTCATCAATCATCTGCCCTATTGGCATATAATTAGTGCTTAAATCAGTTAAAGCAAGTATTTGGAGTGCCGCAGCTTTAGTTAGTTCATCACGAAAAAGAGTATTGGGGTTGATGAAAGAAGAACCGGGCAATTGCAATCCCATCATTTCAATGATTAATTGATTAGAGTTTGCTGTACCATAAAAAGTACAAGTCCCAGGAGAATGATAGGAGGCAGCCTCTACATCCAGCAAGGCGTTTTTATCAACTTTTCCCTCAGCATATAATTGACGGATGCGAGCCTTTTCTTGATTGGACACACCTGAAGGCATTGGCCCGGCTGGGACAAAAATAAAGGGTAGATGACCAAAACTAAGAGCTGCCATCAAAAGCCCCGGGACTATTTTATCGCAAATACCAAGCAATAAACCGCCGTCAAACATATTATGTGATAATCCAATAGCCGCAGACATAGCAATTACATCGCGACTTAATAGACTCAACTCCATTCCCGGTTGGCCTTGGGTAATGCCATCACACATTGCAGGAACACCACCAGCAAATTGAGCAACGCCCCCTGCATTAGCAATTGTTTGCTTTATTAATTCAGGAAAGGTTACATAAGGTTGATGAGCAGACAACATCTCATTATAAGCAGAAATGATGGCTATATTGGCTTTAGTTGCACCCCGTAAGTTTAGTTTATCTTGCTTAGCACAAGCCGCAAATCCATGAGCTAAATTGCCACAGTGAAGTTGACTACGCAAAGGGCCTTTAACTCGCGCCATTGCAATACGTTCCAAATACTCTAATCTTTTTTGCTTACTACGCTCACGAATACGAGCAGTGACTTGAGCTATAACAGAATGCATACGTCTCTTTCCTTATTATGGTGCGTACATCACATGCATATTGGTACTCTGATTATTTAAAAAAGCACGAATGGGCATGCTTAAAGGATCATACTCGGCCAAAGCTTGGTTAAAAATAGAGCGCTTTTTCGGGCCTATTAAATGTAAAAATATAATCCGACTATCAAGTAGTCTATTCTTTGATAGGCTCACTCGTTGATGAGATGCTGTTTGTGGTGTTACTAAAAACACAGCCTCTGCATTATCATCTAAGCCATAAGTCAATTCTTTACTGCAAGGAAATAATGAGGCTGTGTGTCCGTCTTCCCCCATCCCCAAAATCACAACATCAAAAGTAGGTAAGGCGGCAATAATATTAGAGGCGTTCTGGATACTCTCTGTGATATTAATATGCTCATCAAACAAACTGATAAATTTTGCTCTTTTTGCTTCGTGCTGCAATAAATAATTTCTCACCAAACGCTCATTACGATCTTTGTCTTCCATCCCTACGCAACGCTCATCCGTTAGAGTAATTGTTACTTTTTCCCATTGTATTTGGGTTTGAGCTAAGAGCTTAAACAACTCAACAGGAGTTCTTCCTCCGGATACCACTAAATAAGCATAGCCTCGTTGTGTAATAGCTTGCTCTAAAACATGTTTGATTTGAGCAACAAGATCACTGTGTAACAAAGTTGCATCACTAAAGCTATGTAGTTGCATGATGTTCATCCCATACATACGCCTGATCTTTGAATAAATGTAGTACCTCATCAGGTCCCCAAGCACCTGATGCGTAGCTATAAAGTGGAGCATGTTCCGCTTCCCAAGCCTCTTTTATGCTATCTATCCATATCCAGGCTTGTTCTATTTCATCTCGACTGACAAATAAATATTGATTACCCAACATGATTTCTAGTAACAAACGTTCATAGGCATCAGGAATTCGATGCATATTGAAAAGATGATTAAAGCTTAAATCTAGCCGGCCATCGCGCAATTGCATTCGTCTATCCAATCCTGGCATCTTATTAATAATCCTGACCTCAACCCCTTCATCAGGTTGCAAGCGAATAATTAATTGATTAGGAGAGAGCTCTTTCCCAATTGCAGAAAAAATATTATGCGGTTGTCGCTTAAAGTAAATGACGACTTCACTTTGCTTTTTCGCCAGCCGTTTACCAGTTATTAAATAAAAGGGTACCCCTGACCAACGCCAATTATCAATAAACGCTTTAATTGCTACAAAAGTTTCCGTTTGAGAGCTTTGATTCGCCCCCTCTTCTTCTAGATAACCCGGGATTACTTTATCTTGTATAACATTCCCAGTATATTGAGCACGTATCGCATGTTCGTGGATATTATATTGGTCTATCATGCGTAACGATTTGAGCACCTTCAACTTTTCACTACGTATATTTTCCGCGGAAAGATCTCGAGGGGGCTCCATAGCTACTAGGGAGAGTATTTGCAATATATGATTTTGCAACATATCTCTTACTTGCCCGGATTGATCATAATAATCCCATCGACCTTCAACCCCAATTTCTTCGGCAACGGTGATTTTTACCTTATCAATACAGCTGTAATCCCAGTTTGATGAAAAAATTGAATTGGCGAACCGCAGCACTAAAAGATTTAGTACCGTTTCTTTACCCAAATAATGATCGATACGATAAACCTGATCCTCTGTAAAATAACAAGCAACCCTATCATTAATTTCTCTTGAAGAAGGTAAATCCTTACCAATAGGTTTTTCCAATACCAAGCACGCAGGTTGTTTATTTAAACCAATAGAAGATAGACCTAAGCAAACCTGAGCATATAACGCAGGAGGAATTGCAAAGTAAGAGATAGTTCTTCTCGTGTCTGGATAAACATAATCAATTAATTTTTGATAATCACCGGAGCAAGTTAAATCCATCTTACAGTATGCCATTTTGGCAATAAAACGTAGCCATACGTTTTCTTCAATTGCCTCTGTTAAGAATTTTTGTACTTTCTTTTTAATTAGCTCAAGGTATGCCAAGAGAGATAAATCATCACGAGCACAACCGATAATCTGGGTCTCTGGATGTAAAAGATTGGCCTGTTCTAAATGATATAAAGCAGGCAATAACTTACGGCAAGATAGATCGCCTAAAGTGCCAAACAAAATAAGATCGCAAGGATATTTGGAAACTGCATCATCAAGCATGTTTTATCCTAAAACATTCTATTATTGCATTAACTTCAATATCAATCGTCTGCTTTTGAAGTCCCTAAAAACAAGATCGATTTTACATGAGTCGAGATATCCGTCAATCAAAATTACACGCCCAAATTCCATTGAGTCTCTTCCAGCACTACAATGATGACAGAGGTCTATTTAAATTTCTTTACTCATCATGTAAGGTACACCTTATCAACCAATACTTATCCCGACCTAATCTATAAAAAGCAACCATGAATACCCCTTTTGAAAAAATAATTTCAACAATAATTTATCTGTGCATTTACAGCTTACTTTTTTATTTCTTGCAAACATCGCAACTGAGATCAGATTTTGCTTGCTTTTATTCCGCAGCAATAGCTTATGCGCAAGGAACTGATCCTTATATCAATTTAGTAGCCTCTTATATGGCAGTACCTGTAAAATTACCCGCCAATTTGAATCCCCCATTTTTCTTACCGCTATTAGTCCCATTAACTAACTTCAACTTCCACGTAGCCTCTTCTCTGTGGTTTTTATCTTCTCTTCTATTAGGCGCTATTGGTGCCTTGTTAAGTTTTAAGTTAAGCTTCCCTGAAGATTTCTTCAAAAAATATTGGCTTACTTTATTATTTATTTACTTAGGGATGTTCGCTACTTTGATCAATACGGGGATTGGCCAAATTGGTGGCATCTGTTCATTTTTTATTATCACAGGCTATTATTTTTATCTGCGAAAATATGATTACTTAGCAGGGACATTTTGGGGATTCATCATTGCGGTAAAACTATTCCCGGCCTTACTGTTCCTTTTTGTTCTCAACCAAAAGCGTTATAAAGTTTTTCTCATAATGATTCTCTGTTGCTTATTAGCATTCCTAATCCCCCTTTGGGATAAAGGCATGGATATTTACTCCATTTATTTTAATATGCTATCACGTGTTGCATGGTTTGGAGATAATTGGAATGCCTCTCTTTATGGTTTTCTTTTCCGTCTTTTTGTCGATTTAAAATCCCATCAAAGTACCTTATTTATCAAAATTATCTATCTTCCTCTATTTGGTATTATATTACTTTGGTACATTCGCAAGATTCATTTATTTAGAAAAACTGCTAATAACAATCCAGCGGATCATAAAGAATTTTGTTTTACTCTGCTCATTATGTTATTGCTAAGCCCTTTTGGCTGGCTTTATTATTTTTCTTTATTGATAATGCCTCTTACAATAATCTGGCAAGCACTCCTTCAAGAAAAAACAACCTCTACTAAGATCCAAGCATTATGGGCATTGTGTTTAATACTAATAAACTTCCCTATAGGCTATGTTGAAGCAATCAATATGAGCTCACTTCTCTCCAAGGTAAGCGTCTATTCTATGAATTTTTATGGCCTTATTATAATTATTTATCTTTTTACTCGCCTAAATCCCTCCCCTCCCCCTATTGTATTAGATGCAGTAACGAGGAACAAAGAATATACCTATCCCATAATAGTGGCATTAGCTTTGGGCCTGTTTATTACTTTGTGCGTTATTATCATGCAAATAATTACCGCCAGTTAATACGAAACAAAGAACACCAACGTTGCAACTCTTTATGATTCTAATAGACTTCGTTCCAAACTCGCAAATTGGAACTCAGAACCGCGGTGTACATGCAAGTACATAAGGATTCGAACTCCGTATCGACGAAACAATTATCCCGGCAGTAGAGTTTTAATGAATAAATTGCAAAACTCCAGTTTTATGCTATATCAAATACATATACGTTGATTCCCCGTGATAGGTAGAGATGTCGTTCACGGAGTATGCTTGAATCTTGATAGAAAATCAGATTCAAGCCCAGATTAGACTTCTTGCATAACCAGCAGATTTTGCTTGAGAGCAAGAAGCGAGCGTTTCGAGGAGCGGAGTTTACATACAAGTAACATGAACATCGGAGAAACACTCACAACGCAGCAATCGGACAAAAACTGCGGTTATGCAAAAGTTCTATTGAGCACTTACCAGCTAGATTTTGTCAGTAGACCCAATGGGACACTAAAAGGAGCAACATATGCTTAACAAGAGATTTTCTGAACGGCTTAATAAGGAATTAGATAGCATTGGTGTCCCAGAAACTACCGCTGAACGAATAGAAGTGTTGTCAAAACTTATTAAAATTCCTAGATTCAAAGCAGAAGCACTTCTGAATGGCAACACAAATCCCGATGAGGCCCTATTGAATACCTTAGCTCAGGAACTTGAAGTAAATGCTGATTGGCTAATCGGTAAATCAGATTCCAAATCAGACTCACACTAAAACTAACCATGAAAACGGTGGTTAACGCTTATCGGCTTAGCGTTTTTCTCAATGTATTCAATTATTTTTTTTGCAACATTCAAGCCAGTAGCTTTCTCAATACCTTCAAGACCAGGAGAGGAGTTAATTTCTAATACCAAAGGACCATGATTAGAACGAATCAAATCAACCCCCGCAACCTTTAGCCCCATAGTTTTAGCTGCACTGACCGCTATAGCTCGCTCTTGAGGTGATAGTTTGACCTTTATTGCTTTACCACCTTGATGAACATTCGCACGAAACTCGCCTTCTTTGGCCTGACGCTTCACAGCCGAAACGACTTTATCGCCAATGACGAAACACCGAATGTCAGTCCCTCTCGATTCCTCAATAAATTCCTGTACTAAAATATTGGTATGCATTTCTTTGAATGCATTAATAATACTAACCGCAGATTGGTGACTATCAGCAAGAATTACCCCCTTACCTTGGGTTCCCTCTAGAAGTTTTATAACCAAAGGAGCACCACCGACCATATGGATCAAGTCCTCAGTATCATCTGGTGATTGTGCAAAACTCGTTAGCGGCATAGGAATGCCTTTCCGTGCAAGTAATTGTAATGAGCGAAATTTATCTCTAGAGCGAGAAATAGCAATAGACTCATTTAAAGTGTAGATCCCCATGGTCTCGAGATGACGGAGTACCGCAGTTCCATAAAAAGTATTAGAGGCACCAATTCTTGGTATAACCGCATCAAAATGAGGCAACGAAGCTCCTCCGCGGTAATGAACCTTAGGATTAGATGCAGCAACATTCATATAACAATATAAAGGATTAATAATTTTAACCTCGTGGCCAGCAGCCTCTCCTTCCGCCTTTAAACGCTTATGCGAATACAAATGTGGATTAGTGGCTAATATTGCAATTTTCATGAATGAATGATTCCTCAATTATTTTTTCTCTTTTAAGTAAAGCCTAGTTTAAAAAATATAAAATCTCACCCTCTTTAATCAAATAAAGTAGGGTGCGTTTAGTAATTACTTTATCCTCTTTTATCATGACTACAACAAAAAGCCATCAAGTCATAACGAGGAAGTCCCTTGTTATGCTCAAGATAAACAAGGCAAGCAATTACTAATTCTCAAAGCAACGTAAAAACGTTAAACATACGCCCCTTATTAAGAGATAGCTCCAATAAAACTGCAATGAGTACAACTAAGATTTTGTTTACAAACTCGCTAAGCATGAGGCAAAAGCCACGATTTTTGGAAAGCACTTTACATAGTTTACACGCAAGTAAATGGGCAGTGAATCACAAAAAGTCGTGGATTTTGCCCATTTTTTATAGAATTTGCAATTCTAAATTCTAAGAAACTAACAACATATAATCCTTTGCTAATAAATCTGCATGGTGCGGTGTAGTAAAAAATGCATTTAATTCACCTTGTGGATTAAATAACATTAAAGCACCACTGTGCTGCACATCATAATTTTTAGGATCGGTGTTATCTTTATATGCTACTTTGCCATACGCAATACCCATCTCTCTGGTCATTAATTTAATAGCTTCTTCATTTCCTCTTGCGCCATAAAAAGTAGAATTGAAAGAGGTCACATAATGTCCTAGTTTCTCAAGAGTATCACGATCTGGATCTATAGATATCATCACTACATGGGGTAAATTTTTAACTTTTTTCTCTTCCAGAATTTTATACATTTTACTTATTTCTGCCATAGTCGTAGGGCAAAGATAACCACAATTAGTAAATCCAAAAAAAACTACAGTCCAATGCCCCTGTAAGCTTAAATTGTTAAATGGTTTTTGGTCTATTCCTGTCAAATTGAACTGATTCACTGTCCTAGGATTTTCAAGGTAAGTACCATGAAACTCAGCCACATCTATTTTTTTCTTGAAGTAAAAATGCTGTGACAAGAGCACACCACCCAATAATCCAGCAAGGGAGAAGAGAATGGCAGCAATTAAAGTAACTCTCTTTATTTTCACACTCATTTTATCTCCTTACAAATAATGATCTATTAAAAGGAATACAAATAAAGACATCAAATATACAATTGAAAATCTAAAAGTTTGCATTGCTACTACAGGTTTTTCAGTATGATATAAATTATGCGCCCAAAATAAAAATCTAAGTCCAAGACCTAAAGCTCCAGCCAAATAAAGCCAACCACTCATACCAACTACAAACGGCAATACACTAACAACCAACAGTAAGATTGTATATAAATAAACATTCAATTTGGTGTATTGAATACCGTGAGTTACAGGTAACATGGGAATTTGAGCATCTTGATATTCTTCAAAGCGATAAATAGCCAAGGCCCAAAAATGAGGTGGAGTCCATGTAAAAATAATCAAAACCAATAGCAAAGCCTGCGGATCCAAATGATTAGTAACCGCAGTCCACCCCAATAATGGAGGTGCTGCTCCAGCTAAACCGCCAATCACAATATTTTGTGATGTAGCCCGTTTTAGATAACCAGTATAGACGCCAGCATAGCCAATTAAAGTCACAAAAGTAAGTAAGGCGGTTAATTGATTAACCAATACTGCTAAAATAGTTAAACCTAAAGCCCCCATTATTAATGCAAACCATAAGGCTTGAATGACAGAAACTCTACCGTGAGCCACTGGTCTTTTTTTCGTGCGCGCCATAATGGAGTCAATATGTCTGTCGACAAGATGATTTATAGCTGCAGCACTACCAGCACATAGACCAACACCGACCAAAGTAAAACTTATTAAAGATAAATTAATCCAACCCGGGGTTGCTAAATACATTCCAACCAGAACAGTTAGTAACATAAGTAAAACAACACGAGGCTTGCATAGCTCCACATAGTCACGCCAATCAACAGGTAATGGAGATACCATCTCAGTAGGCATGCTTCTGTCCTCCTCGCGTAAAATGCAGCATACTAAATATAACCGCTAGTAAAAGAGCCGCTATTCCATTATGAGCTACCGCTATTTTTATTGGTAATAGATAAATGACATTCAGCACACCTAATGCAAACTGAACTGTTACCAGAGCAGTGAGTAGCCAAGCAGCGCGCGTTAAATATTTTGAATTATTGTTCACTAAAATAAGCGCGCACAATGCCAATACATAACATGCCGTTATCACCGCTCCGATACGATGAATAAACTGAATACTGACTCTAACATCATTATCTAGAAGTCCGCCTTGATAATTAGCTCCAACTGGAGAAAACAAATTGAAGCCCTTAGCAAAATACAATTCAGGTAACCAAACCCCATTACATGTAGGGAAGCCGATGCAAGAAATACCCGCATAATTGGAGCTGACCCATCCTCCCAATGCAATTTGTAAAAAAACGATAATCACCCCCAGCCGCAACCAAGGCCTCCATTGAGGTAAATCTTGTCCAACAAGGGTACTCATTTGTAATCGGAAACGACTCAAACATGCAAAAATTAATATTCCACCTAAAAGATGTCCCATTACTACCACAGGTAACAATTTCAACGTTACTGTCCACATACCCAAAGCAGCCTGAAACACGACTAAGACAAGTAAAGCTAAAGGTAGATGCCAAGGCAGCTGGTGTCCCTGTAAACGCTTACGTAATACTGAAAAAGCGATAAAAAAGATCAATAAACCTAAAGTTCCTGCCACATAACGATGCGCCATTTCTGTCCATGCTTTCCTGGATTCTATAGGTATTTGTGGAAATGTTGATTGTGCTTCCTTTAATGCACCATCCGCGCTAGGAAGAACCATTTTACCATAACAACCCGGCCAATCAGGACAACCTAATCCAGCATCAGTAAGGCGAGTATATGCACCCAGCATCACCACAAATAGGGCCAATAGTACGGCAATTGTTGCCGCAATACGTATTGAATTATTCTGCATTAACTTAGCCACTCTTCTTTTCAGTTGTATTAAGCAAAAGTTTTATATCCTTATAGACATCATCCGGATTCACTCCTGATCGATAACTCATAACCAGAAAATTATCTGGGTTTGCTATAAAAATTTTTGATTCTGCAGATAAATCTTCTAATTTAGCCCTATCATCTTTGGATAACTCCGTCAGGTGAAAGTCCTGCTCTCTTAGCACTTTTTTCATCTTATCTGTTATTGAGGCGCTATTATCGCCCAGAATTAATTTTTGATCGACCAAATACAGCTTACGCCCTAAAGCTAAACGGACTCGCGCTAATACATTCAGTTGAGTTAAGCAATCCTGCTCACATGAGCCTGGACTCCAAAAAATAATTTGCCATTTGGCCTGTGCATTTAACGAGCCCAACTCTACTGGAGGGGTCAATAAGGTTCCCTTATTCACTTTTGTAGAGCTTAACCATGTTGGATGCTGATAAAATAAATAAGCAGCTACACCAGGAGCCGCAAACATTATGGCTAACAGCAATAAAGTATAATATTTAGTTACTTGTTTCTTCATTTTTTTTCTTTAGATTTAATGCCACAAATAGAACTAGAACAGCAAATGCCATAACAAACCATTGCAGTGCATATGCTAAATGGCGTTGCGGAGGCATGGATACTATAGCCCATTCACGTACAAATCCATATGTATCCTTCTTGTTGAGGCGAATAATAAACGGATAGACTTTTTTTTGCAAAATATGACTTAACATTTTTGTATCTAAAAGCTCAATGATAATTACTTTATTTTCCTTTTCCTCCATGCCAGGTCCCAAAATCCATTGTTTTTTGCTAGGAAAATAGGCACTTCCTTGTACTTCTATTAGTCCATCTGGAGATTGAGTTTCAGGAAAAGAACGTCGTGTGCTATCTCCTTGAACCCATCCTCTATCTACCATCACTACCGAACCGTCTGCAAGAAGTAAAGGAGAAAGAACATCATAACCAAATTGATGTTGATGATGCTGATTATCCAGCAAAAAAATCGGCGCTAAATAGTTTCCCTGCAACTTCAACCGTTGATATTGCATGGGTTCTTTCTGAGAAAAATCCCAGGAAATAGGTTGCTGCTTTGCTAACACGGCTTCTGCGGCAACCATTCTCGCTTTCTCATCTGATCGTTGTATTTGCCAAAAACCCAAGCGAATAAATAACGAAATAAATACCATTGCAAGAATGGTCATTAACCAATTTGGGGTGAAACGAAAACTAAAACACGTTAAACTAGGCATCTTTTATTCATTGCTCTATGGTTTGGCAGGGGCTGTTGACCGTCCTCTTGTATTAGCCGCAATGCACTGATTTTTTGTTCCTCGTCGCACATGTATTCTATGCATTGCTCTACGAAGCTCTAAAATCAAGGTATTTCGACTAAAGTTGACGAATTATTAGCTGTCCCAACTCCTGACTGAAAATAGCAATTGCGGAGTATACCAAATGATTACCAAACTGTTCATCATCTTTGTGATGATTATTATCGCAGGCTCTCTGGCTAGCGGTTTATTTTTCCTTGTAAAAGACTCAGGAAATTCAAAACGAATGGTTAAGGCGCTTACTATAAGAATTACAATTTCGCTGACATTATTTATTTTTTTATTCATTGCCCTTAAATTTGGTCTTATCAAACCTCATGGAGTTTAAATACAACAACTCAATTAGGAAGTACGGCAATATGAACACCTACAATTATAATTTTATCTATCATAATCCAAGGAACAGGGAGCAATCATGTTGATAGCGTTATTATTTGTATTTTATTTTATAATTAGCTTACAGATAGTTTTTAAACCGAATAAAACCATACTAACCCAATCCCTCATTGTATTACTTTTTGCTCTTTATAGTTTTAATTACCATAGCCATTTGGTGAATCTATGAACAAAGAAGGAACATTGCATCTCTTAGGCAATTGGCTGGGATTATTGCTTCTATCTAGTATTTTATGTTTTGTGTTAGGAGAGCAACTAATTTATCACGATTTACCTTGTCCTCTGTGTTTATTACAACGAATTGCCTATGTCGCCATAGGAATGGGCATGCTCATGAATTTATATCTTGGTTTCAGGCCCGCACATTACGGATTGATGCTACTCGCCGCGCTGTTAGGATTAGCTGTTTCATTCCGTCAAATTACACTTCATTTAGCCCCAAATGATCTAGGATATGGAATGCCACTATTTGGCTATTATCTATACACTTGGGCAGCCATAGGATTTGCTATTATTATCGTTCTTATAGCAATCGCTCTTATTCTTGATCAAGGTATTAACATAGAGTATAAAGTTCAGCACAGAGGGGGTAAAGCTCTAATTGGCTTATTCCTATTATTGATTATTGCTAATGGAATAAGTACATTCCTTGAGTGTGGCCCATTCGCTTGTCCTGGCGATCCTACGGAATACTATTTGTTACATTCTCATAAATGATTTTTTAAGGATTAATTATGCGTTTATTCTTCATTAGTTTAATGTCTATTTGTGGCTACGTTCATGCTGATACGATTAATAATTACATGAATATTGCGAACAATATTCCTCAAATGGAAATTAAAGCCGATCCCCAAGCACAAGCATGGGCCAGATCGGCCCATCACGTTCTTACTATAACCTGTGAAAGTATTGCTGAGACGATTATGCAGGCTAACGAAGCAGCCAGAAGCCAAGGAAGACCTATTTTTTGTCTGCCACAAGGCACTCAACTTAATGCCATAACTCTAAATGACCTGATTCAAAAAACCTATAAAGAACTTTCCAGCCAGCAAAGTGACAAAGATAAAATGACGGTGTCACAAATAGCCTGGATGGGAATTACCAAGAGTTATCCTTGTACTAATAATACCAATCAAATAGCTCATGTTGGCTCTTTACTAGGTCAGGGACACTAAAATTTAATAAACTTTTCCGAATGAGTTCATGTAACACATCAATTTAAGTTTTTGTAACTTAAAACAGGCTCTTGATCTAATGGCCTGTTTTAAGGAAAAGAAGGGAACATCATAGCCCGTATTACGCGGCGCTAATCGAGGCTACAAAAGCTTAAGGTAGCGCCATTAGCGCCTATGGGTCAAGAGTCAGGCCGCGTGGCATAGAACACAAATTATTGACTAAACTCTTCAAAAGCTTCTAAAGCCTCTGCAGCATACATTA
The DNA here is from genome assembly GCF_000953135.1 of Legionella fallonii LLAP-10. NCBI lineage: Bacteria > Pseudomonadati > Pseudomonadota > Gammaproteobacteria > Legionellales > Legionellaceae > Legionella > Legionella fallonii. Next base: position 2,997,897 of record NZ_LN614827.1, read on the forward strand.
AAGAAGGCCCTCCGCCCATGTAAACAGCCATGCTTAATGTCTCTAATAACTCTTCTCGCGTTGCTTGTAGTTTGATTAATGTTTGGGCATGAAAGCCGATGCAACCAGGGCATTGTTTCGCTACAGCCAAAGCCATGGCAATAAGCTCCTTGGTTTTTTTATCTAAAGCACCGTCTTTAGTCGCGGCTTGAGACAAAGCAGAAAATCCAGCCATAACATCAGGCATTTCTTTACGCATTTTAGCTAACTGGGTGCTAATGTCTTTGGTTATATGGGAAAATTTATCTGACATGAAAAAAACTCCGTTTTAGTTAATAAAATAGACTTCTTTCGAAACCCACTGTATCGAGCGAGGTGCGAGAAGGAACGCAGCGCGGAACCGAGGTATATACGCGCCAGTACATGAGGACTCGAGCACCGTACCAACGAAACAATTCGCCGATACAGTAACGTTTCGAAAGAAGTCTAACATACGCGACCTTAATGTAACGTATTATTAACTCAAGCAAAAGAGTCATTTTAATGATTTGATTTATTATATTTTTAACGAATAGCTTGATTCAATGTTTCTCTTGCCAATGTCAAACGCTTCTCTACTTCGCCCAACTCACCTTGAAGGCTTAAAATAGCAGTTATATTAGAATTGCGTTGCATTTGTTCTAAAGTATTAATCATGGCCAGCTGTTGTTTCTCTAGAGCCTTAATATCTTGCTCAAGCGTTGCAATCCACTGTTGACGAGTACTTAGCATTTTAATACCAAAATGGACTTTTTCTTCCATTTTGTTTTTCCGACTCTCCATCTGACAAAGAGTAACTAATACATTTACTTTTTGTCTAATTTTATTAGAGAGATAGTGAGCACTGCGTTCGTTTTTTTGCTGAGATAATGTTTGAATATCCGCTTTAATTTCATTAATACACCCCTCCCCGGTTAGTTCAGGGCCCGAGCGAAATAATCCTGAGGGTATATCATGACTTGAAAGGAATAAGTTAAAACTACTGATTTTCCATTCTAACTCAGGTAAGCGCGCAGTTAACTCTACTAACAATTCATTAATGTAATTCATAAGCGATAAGAGGTAAATTGTTCCCGAATTTTCTCGTTAGAACACAACACCATTTATTTCATTGCACCAAGGAGATAATTATACTGCAGGCTCAAAATCGGCACTACTTGATTTTGATTGCAGCCAGGAGCTAACAAATGGTGGCGCACACATTAATACTAATCCGATAATTAAGGTCAGCTCATAACGAATAGTACTGCCAACATTAATACCTTCTGGAGGAATGAAACTCACACCTAAAGTAGTCAGTACACCAATAATGCCAATACTGGCGACCAATAACATGCCCAGAATCCCTCCAGGAATTTTAAATGGCCTATAATGACAAGGTTGGCTTAGACGCAGTTTAATCGCGGCAATAAACATAATCAGATACATCAACATGTATAGTTGTGCAGCTAATGCAGTGAGTAACCAATAAGAACCATTAACACTGGGCATGAATAGGAATAAAGCAGATAACACCGTAACGATCATTGCTTGGGTGACTAACATCACTACAGGAGCACCTTTAGCATTAGTTTTCTGAAACATGTCAGGTAAATTCCCTTCTTCTGCAGCAACTAATAAACCTTTGGTTGGCGCTATGATCCAATTACTTACACCACCAAGCCCTCCTAAAACAAGCATTACTGCAACAACAGGCATCATCCACCTCATGTTATAACTGGTGAAGAAAGCCTCAAAAGCTTGCATAATTCCTGCCACTAAATTGATATCTTTTCCTGGTAAAACAATAGCAATAGCTAAAGAACCAAGAATTAAAGTACTTAAAATAATACCTACGGAATAAATGAGCGCTGTTGGGAATGCATGTTGCGGATCTTTAACATCATTAGCATGTACGGTTGCTATTTCAATTCCACAGAAAGACATAATAATTGCCGTTAGTGATACCCACATAGATTTATCAGCCAAATGAGGAACTACGCTTGGAATATCAAATTGAACCTGTAATGGATTCCCTTGCACAATCCACACAGCACCTAGGCCAATTATCAAAGACATAGGCAATAACAAGCCAGCCAAAGAACAAATATTGCTAAATAAAGCAGAAGAGCTCATACCGCGTAAATTGAGGATGGTCGCCCCCCAAAAACAAGTAATAATAACCGCCCAAAGAAAATAAGGATTATTACTTAGTTCTGGGTTAATTAAATATCCAATTGTTCCTGCAACGAAAGATAAAATCGTTGGATACCATATAACGTTTTCTATCCATTGCAACCAGATGGCCAAAAATCCAGATTTTTTGCCAAATGCTTCTTTCACCCAAATATAAATACCACCTTGCTTTGCCCATCCTGAAGCTAACTCTGCTGAGACTAAAGCGGTGGGAATTAAAAAAAACACAGCGCCTAAAATAAAATAAAATATTAATTGGCTGCCAAATAACGCCGTGGCAGGCAAATTACGAATACTATCTACAGAACCAACCGTAATCATAGTCAGGCTAAAAATTGTTAGTGAGTGCTTCGTATTACTCATTTCATTCCTTGGGTACAGTCTTTATCGGTTCAAACACTTATTATAATGGATTTAAGCTTAAGTTAACCTTAATAATCGCATAAAAAATAAGCAAATACCACATTATTATTTACCAGTCTGCAAAAACTGATCAGTTACATTCATAATATTGGGTTCTCCTTGTAACGACATCTTTAAACGCGGTGCGTTTTCAGAAAAACTTAGCTTATCCATAGCAACCTTATGTAGGGTCATATCATTATAGGTACGATAATAAAATGTTTTATGTGTGATGTCTTTAAATACGACCCATTGAGTAATGTCAGTAGCTGTTTGGCCATTATCTACAGACCGAACATATCCTGATGGCAAATCAACATTATTCATAATATGTTGTGCCAAATTAAGTAAATCTTGGACATTGTTTGCAGGAAACACATTTTTTAGCATAAAGGCTACTTTTACAAATCGAGAAGGAGGAGAAGCATCACCAGGAAGCCCCACTGCACCAGACCCCTGCCCTAATGAAGCCAAAGATATACCCTTGGTTTGAATTGTTTGAGGCGTATCTGCTGATAAATTAATATAATTACTCAAATTGGTGACGTGCCAATCGTATTTGGGAGAATTAGTCATCACCCCAATATTATCAAAGAGATTAATCCTCTCATCGTAGAATTCCACAACTATTCCTTTGCCGCTTGCATCATAAATAGAAGCATGGGCAGGTAAGATAGTATCGCCTAATTGTGGAATGGTCTGATTACTTACATAAACCTTTTTTAGCGCTTCTTTTACTTCATCTATAGTCTGAAAATTAGCTAAGACCCAATCACCCAATAAAGAATAAGGGATTGTTTGCCCGTCTTTCCCTGCCGGTATTGATTGGTAATGAGTTTCACCAGGAAGGTATAAGTATTCGAATGTTAACCCCGCTTCATTCATGCCGTCAAAGCTAGCATCAACGCCAAAACCATCTACGTACACATAACCGTATTTAGCTTTCCAGCTCAATCCTGGTTTATTATTTGGTGTCGTCGTATTAAAGACGCGACCACGAGGAGAGGTGCGTAAATTGGATTTCAAATCAGCGGCAAATTCCATGCTTCGGCTAATAATAACAGTATTATCTTTCGACGTTAATTTAAAATCAGTACAAGCATATGAGCAAAAACTAAAAGAAATAAGTGCTGAAACAGTAACAAATAGTGAGTTACCTCGTAGAGTCATAAATATCCTTATTCTGCAATACTTTGTTGCAAGCATCATAACAGCTTCTTATAGGAAACTAAATGTACGAGTGCTATTAATTATTTTACCAAGACGGATATAGACGATAAGACTTTAATTCAAGGTCAACACATCATAGTACTCTCCATGCATGGAGAGACTTCATTACTAGATGTCGTCTTGAACGTCTTATTAAAAAAAGTGGCTTTATTAGATGCAATTTTCCCTGTTTTAGTTATTGCTCTAGAGGCAGGGATTGTCTTGGATAACTTTTTATCTCGGATCATTCTTATAGCTACGTAATGATCATTCTGAATAGCATGATCTAATGCAGTTAGTCCTGACTGATCTTTAATGGTACGTGAGGCACCATGAGCGAGTAATTGCTCAAATAATTTTTTATCTCGGGTAAATGTAGTTTTCTCACACGCTACCATTAAGGGAGTTCTTCCTTTTTTATCTTGTGCATCAACTAGAATCCTTCTAATTTTCAACAGATCCCCAACTATATCAGCTCCCCCGGACTCACAAGCAAGATGCAACAAGGTAAAGCCATCTGATTTCCGTCTTTTATTAATAAGAAAACGAGGCGAGGAAATCATGGCTTGAACTACTTCGCGTCTTCCCTCAAACAACGCGGTTAGTAAGGGGGAATCATCACTCAACTGATCATGGAAAAAAATCGACAATCCAGCCTTTAAGCATTGTTTTACTGTTTCGAGGTCTCCTTGTAACGCGGCCATGGTAAAAAATGCTATTTTTTCTGCATAGGTCATCTTTGACTTTAACGGGAACCTTGGATACATATTACTTAGTGTCCTAGACAAACTGTCATGAGATTGCAATGCGATGAAGTCTGTATTAACAGTAAGTCTGGTTATCAATGTCCCATTGCTACATAACTTATAAAGCTTATGAGCTAATTGTTTTGAGGTAAATTCATAATAAGGCTTTTCTACGTGCTGCTTAAAGAGTCCATTAATATCTATAAAACGCCATAAATGACCTGCTAACTTAAATCCCATGGCATGATCATCTGTACTAATAATTACAGCAGTGCGGCCATTAATTCCTATGCTTTTTAACAGATCAAAATAATTGTTTGCATCCCCCATAGAAGCAAAGGTATGTGTTTTATAAAAAATACGTTTAACATTAGAATATTTTGAAGCGATTTTACTTAAAATGGTTGGCACATCAGACTGCCACACTAATTTTCCATAATATGTCTTATATTGCAAAGGAGATTGCGCCATACAAATTTTTCTAAGTAATTTAGGAAGGGTTTCAATAGTATGCTCATCTCCAGTTAATGATTTGCTCTCCTTCCTTTTAATTCGTATTTGCTGCATGATCGTTGGTAAAGTTACTTGATGAACACGCAACAAATGAAGTTGTTTATAGAATAATGTCTCATGCCCATCAGCTACATTTAATGCCCAATTCAGCGTAAATCCATAACAGACGCCCCTAAACTCAGGATGTCCCATCTTAGACAAAAGGGTAGTTATCCCATCATGAGTTAGTGAGTTGGGGTCGATTGGAGTGTCAGACTCTACTAATAAGAGACGACTCCTTATCCCCAAAAAAGATTTAGCTATGACTAAAGTAATGCCGACAATAAGTAAGAATAAAATAACTTCCATGTTTTATACACCTTATGAAGAGATGAAAGCCATTTCACCAACAAGAAGCGCTCACTATATACGGCCCTAGATTAGTAAACTCAGCCTTAGCACCAGAATTTGCAGTAACAGGAATCACCTGAGTATTATAAACAGTCTGTACCAACGTTTGCCCCTTCGTAAGACTAGTACCATTAATTTGGCCACTCCCGTTGAGTACTTTCATTGATATACTGTGAATTTGATTTGTAACAACAGTCACTTGACATATGGCAGTAATCGTCTTAGAAGTATTATTAACTAATGTCAACGTTTGGCCGGGCGTGAAATTATAACTCGTTGACGTGAATAACTTCGTTATTGCATTCATAGAAAAAGAGTTATGGTTTATTATCAAGAAAAAGAAAAAAACTTTTATGCTTTTATACATCATTCTTCCTTAAAAATAGGGTTCAACAATTATAACCTGCACAACACAATAATACGGATACAGAGCACAGAAAAGAAGGACATGGAACCTAAATAGTTGCCTGTTAATTACTAAAATTATTCATTAATAAGCTCATAAGTGGCATAACTTCACTGCTCTGTGCTATAGTGCATATTTTTTCAGGTATTATTAAATATGTTTGACAATTTAACCGAACGCTTGACTCGTACCTTTAAAAATTTGAGAGGTCAAGGGCGCTTAACTGAAGACAATATACAACATGCCTTGCGTGAAGTCAGACTATCACTAATTGAGGCTGATGTAGCTCTGCCTGTTATTAAAGAATTTATAGAGCAAGTAAAACAAAAGACTCTGGGCCAAGAAGTATTAACTAGCTTAAATCCCGACCAAGCCTTTATCAAAGCAGTCCATGATGAATTAATTCATACAATGGGTGATGAGCGAGCAGAACTCAATCTTAAAACACAGCCACCTGCTGTATTTTTAATGGCAGGATTACAAGGTTCAGGAAAAACAACCAGTACTGCAAAGCTCGCGCGTTATTTAAAAGAAACCGAAAATAAAAAAGTTATGCTAGTTAGTGTGGACGTTTACCGCCCAGCAGCAATACAACAACTTCAGGTTTTAGCAGAGCAAATTGATGTTGCGTTTTTCCCAGCTGAACTCAACGAGCAGCCGATAGCAATAGCGCAAAAAGCGCTGGATAGTGCCAGAAAACAATTTATGGATGTTCTGATTATCGATACAGCAGGACGCCTGCATATTGACTCAGACATGATGGCCGAAATTAAAGCATTACATCAAGCGGTTAATCCGATTGAAACTCTATTTGTTGTTGATAGCATGACAGGACAGGATGCAGCTAATACAGCTAAAGCATTCCATGAAACGTTACCTTTAACAGGGGTGATTCTTACCAAAACAGATGGTGACGCGCGAGGTGGGGCTGCGCTGTCTGTTCGGCAAATTACAGGTCAACCGATCAAATTCATTGGTAGTGGTGAAAAGATAGCTGCTTTAGAGCCTTTTCATCCAGAACGTATTGCTTCACGAATATTGGGTATGGGAGACATCCTTACCTTAATAGAAGAAATTGAAGATAAAGCCGATAAAAAAGCCAGTGAAAAGCTAGCTAATAAATTAAAAAAAGGTAAAGGCTTTGATCTGGAAGATTTCAAGCAACAATTGCTACAAATGAACAATATGGGTGGAATTGCTGGAATGATGAGCAAGCTACCAGGCATGAATCAAATGCCACAACAAGCAATGAAACAAGTTAATGATAAAGCTTTAGCTCAAACTGTAGCAATTATTAATTCAATGACTCCAAAAGAGCGACGTATTCCCAAAATAATTGTCGGATCCCGTAAAAGACGTATCGCGCAAGGTTCTGGCACTCAAATACAGGATGTAAATCGATTATTAAAGCAATTTGAACAAATGCAGAAAATGATGAAAAAATTTACCAAGCCTGGCGGAATGCAAAAAATGATGCGGGGGCTTGGCGGAATGGCTGGAATGAAAGGTTTATTTCCAGATGATTTAAAATAGGCAGGAGTTGTTGCGGTTTCGCTAGTTTATTCGGGTAACATCTTGTTTTTTAAGTGTCTTAGTGCAGTATGTGAGCATCTAACATGGAGAAAAACACAATGCTTCGATTAAAATAAGAGAAATATCAGCAACCCCTAAAAATAATTCGTAAGAATTACTTCACATGTCGAGTTAATTTTCGTACAATACACGGCATTTTTATGTAACCACTCTAAAGTAGAGGAAAACAATGGTCGTTATACGTTTATCACGAGGTGGCGCAAAGAAGCGTCCTTTTTATCACCTAGTTGTTACTGACAGCCGCAAGCGCCGCGATGGTAGTTATATTGAGCGTATTGGTTATTTTAATCCTATCGCACGTGGACAAGAAGTTCGTCTTCACATCGAAGCAGAAAAATTAAGTCACTGGCAAAAAATAGGTGCAAAATTATCAGATCGCGTGGCTGCACTAGTCAAAGAATTTAATAAACAAACTGAGTCAGCTGCTTAATCACGTGAGTAATCAAGCGAATTGGGTGGTAATCGGCCGTTTCGGCCGACCTCATGGTGTTAAAGGATTTATTACAGTTCAATCCTTTACTGAACCACGAGATAATATTTTGCGCTATACGGATTGGCATGTTTTATTAAATAATACGTGGCAGCTTATAAAAATATTATCTGTAGAGGTTCATAACAAAGCCATAATAGCAACAATAGAGGGCTACCCTGAACGTGAGATGGTCGCGAGTCTCACTAATGTTGAAATAGCGATAAAAAAAGAGCAACTTGCGGCTCTTGAACCAGGTGAATATTACTGGCATCAGTTAATTGGCATGAAGGTGGTAAACCCAAAGGGAGAATCATTTGGTGTTGTCACAGAAATTATGCCTACTGGTGCAAATGATGTCTTAGTAGTGCAAGGTGAAAAAAGACATTTAATTCCTTATTTGCCTGAGCAATTTATTATTGAAATTAACGAAAGCCAACAAGTCATTACTGTTGACTGGGATGTGGATTTTTAGTGTTGCTACATTTTGGAATAATTAGTTTAATACCTGAAATACTAGAGAGCTTGAATTTTGGTGTTGCTGGTCGAGCGATTGAACAAGGTATAGCTAAAATAGACTGCTGGAACCCTCGTGATTGGGCATCCAGACCTTATAGACAGGTCGATGACAAGCCCTATGGCGGCGGACCAGGAATGGTGATGATGTATGAACCATTGCATAAGGCTATAAAACAGGCACAAAGCCAAATGCCCAGCAACTGCAAGACGATTTACTTAAGCCCCCAGGGTAAGGTGATTCGACAGAATGACTTAAATAAAGTGGCTGTAGAAAGACAGCCCCTGCTTTTTATTGCAGGACGGTATGAAGGAATTGATGAACGAATCATTATTCAGCATGTGGATGAAGAATGGTCGTTAGGTGATTTTGTTTTAAGCGGTGGCGAGCTAGCTGCTATGGTATTTATTGATGCGATCATTCGCTTAATACCCGGCAGTCTTGGGCATCTAGCCTCTGCAGAGCAAGATTCATTTATGAATGGTTTGCTTGACTGCCCTCATTATACGCGTCCCGCGAGTATCGACGGGCTGGAGGTTCCACCAATTTTATTAGGCGGTAACCATAGAGATATTGAGAGATGGCGTAGAAAACAATCTCTTGGTAAAACCTGGCTTAAACGCCCGGATTTACTTGAAGAAATACAGTTAAGTGAAACAGACAAGCAATTGCTTGTTGAGTTTAAATGCGAACACGGTGATTCCTGTTGAGGATAAACCAATTTGAGGAGTAGTCCATGACTAATATTATTGACCAATTAAATGCTGAGCAAATGCAAGGCAAGGAAATTCCTGAGTTCAGTCCAGGTGACACTGTTCTGGTTCAAGTAAAAGTAATTGAAGGTACCCGTGAGCGTTTACAGGCTTTTGAAGGCGTTGTTATAGCAAAACGTAATCGTGGCTTAAACTCAGCTTTTACTGTTCGTAAAATATCCCATAATGTGGGTGTTGAGCGTGTTTTCCAAACTTATAGTCCAATTGTTGATAGCATCACCGTTAAAAGACGTGGCGATGTTCGTCGTGCTAAATTGTATTATTTACGCAACTTGGCTGGCCGTGCAGCTCGAATCAAAGAGAAATTAGCAGGAAAAAAAGGCGATTAATTCTTGAATAAAAAGCTCATCATTTCTGTTTTTGCTACCCCTTTTGGTAACATCGAAATAGCATATGATGAGCATTTTATTTATAAAGCCTCATTTACCCATGCATCAATATCTTCTTCGTCAAATGGATTGACTCAGCTAATTAACAATGAGTTGGACTCATATCTTGCCGATCCCCATCATCGCTTCCAATTGCCACTAAAACCTCAAGGAAGTGTATATCAGCAAAAAGTTTGGAATGCTTTATTAGTAATTCCAGTTGGTAGAACCCTAACTTATGGCGAGTTGGCATTAAAACTACAAAGTAGCCCACGAGCAGTGGGACAAGCTTGTAAACGTAATCCTTTAGTATTATTTATCCCCTGTCATCGTGTTGTAGGAAAAAATGATCTAGGTGGTTATATGGGAAGTCCTCAAGCCCTCACCTATAAAGAATCACTGCTTGCTCATGAAGCACGATAATTAACACTTAAAAATACCCCCCCCAGTTCTCAAGTTCAAAACTCTTCTTGCTATTTACTTTATCCCTCTCTTAGTTTCGTGCTGCTCTACCACAACAGGAGGGGATGGAGTAGATTGTAATAACTTAAAGAAACTCAGCCCAATATTAGTTACTATTTCCCAAGTATTCTCTAATAGCGAAGGTGCTAATAGAGCTTGTAAGTACTCTTTTTCAAAACCAGCAGGCTGCAATTCCTTAATTTTAGCGACATAAGTTGTAATTTCCAGATGAACCTCTTCGGTCAACTCACTCTGTTCATTCAAATAACGAGCCAATCTTTTAACCACACTTAGACGCGAATTTTTTAATAGATCACCAACCTGCTTAGTGGCTCCAAGTTGTAAACTGTACTCTTCTGTTATGTATCTTCGCTTGGCAATAGGGCTAATTTGACAATGTACTGACTCAGCATCCTCGCGAGAAATAGCGGCAACCCAGGAATAAAAAACACTTTGTTGCTTGGCCAACATCTTTTCGAAAGATAGTTTTTCTACTCCGCTCATCACCGTATCTACTACAGCAATAACTTGTTCCATATCCAATGTTTCTTTGCAAAGAAACAGCTCCTGTAACTTCTCATTTTGATAAAGCATACATTGGAAAACTGCTATTGAAATTGCTGTAAGCGAGTAATCTATAGTACCTCTTATGGGTTTAGCGGGAAGATCACTAACAGCACATAAAAGAGCTATTTTTTTAGCGTCCTCTTCACAATAACCATTATTCAACCACTCATAAACCAACAAGATGACAGTGGCGTCAGCATCTTGAGTTGAAACCTCTTTGCAATAATGTGCCGCAATAAATTGTGGCCACTCTAAAAAAAGAAGATATTTTCCCTCGCGAAGGGCCTGTAGATATTCTTTACTCGAGGAAAGCATGTCCATTTCATCCTGAAATCTAACTAACTAATTTATATCATAAATTATATAAAAAAATGTATTATAAATTTCAGTTGAAATCCTTCGTCCTTTCAATTGTTGTCCTATACTTAGGATAAACAATAATAATAACGGTGGAGATTTAAATGAATAATAAATGGAACATCACCCTGTTGTTACTTCTTTTACCGATCAGCGTGACTTTTGCTAATTGTGATTTAACTAAATTCCGTTGGGATTGTGATATTCCAGTTCGTGTAAAAGCCAAACCAACAAGTTCTTTAGTCTATTGCGGAAACTCTTACGGTTACATCACCAGACAACAATATGATATTTTAACTCGTTATCAACGAGCTAGTGTCAATATGGTATTGGATATTAATGGTGAATATGTTGATAGTCCATGCGAAGGTGCTGAGCGTTAATTCCTCATAGGGGCTAGACGTGGTCAAGAAAAATTGGCCACATCACGGTATTGATTAGTTTAGTGACTTGACTTAAACGTTAATCACCGCTCAGTTTGAATGAAGCTCAGCAGCCATGATGCCTATGCTATTTTCTTAGACCAATTTTTATTTATTCTATATAATGTGATAACTTTGTAATCAAAATCCCCCTTATGATCATTGAAATTGATGGTATAGCCATAGAAGTGGTAAAAAAGCCGATTAAAAACATGAACCTACGAATTTATCCACCAGATGGCTTGGTAAAACTAAGTGTCCCTATGAACATAAGTGATCGCTTTATTCGCCAACATCTACAGGAAAAAAGCGAGTGGATATATTATCAACGAGAGCGTATTAGAAAAAATTCATCGTTCAAAGAGGAGCTATTTCAAACCGGCGCATCTATAGCATTTAAGGGCAAGAACTATTTGTTGATTATTGAAGAACATCATGGTCCTTGCCACATTGAAATTAAAGAGGAGCTGCTTCATTGCTCTATTTCCCCTAATCATTCACAAGCACAGATAAAAGTGTTCATTGATCAGTGGTATAGGCATGAAATGAATATAATAGTACCTGATTTAATTCAATACTGGCAAAAAATAATAGGGGTGCACGTAGCCCAGTGGGGGATAAAGAAAATGAAAACTCGCTGGGGTTCATGTAATACGCGTGCACGACGAATTTGGCTCAATCTTAATCTAATAAAAAAACCATTAGTTTGCATTGAGTATGTTCTGGTTCATGAGCTCGTTCACCTATTAGAAGCCAGTCACAATCAGCGCTTTTATGCATTGATGACGCAGTTTATGCCGCAATGGCGAGACTATCAATATCTTTTAGAGGGTAAAGCATCAAGAAAATAAGCATACACTCAGGCCTCATGCTGACTCGCCAAATACGCCCCCGCTCCCTGATAGAGCCGAGCACATACAAGGACACTATTTTATATTCTGAGATAGATGCCCGCATCGTCAACAGCCTTTAGGATCCTCTCATCGCGCAGTTGTACTACTTTTCTAGAAAAAATACTATTTGCCAGAAGAGCGCCACCACCGATTACTCCCGGAATTAATACGGGACTTTCTTTTTGATCATATGCAGGTTGTAAAAATAATCCTCCACCATAAGAGGCATTAATCATTGCATTAATCCTTGCTCCTACTGTAACTAAGAAAGGCTGAGCAAAAAAATCAATCGATATATTCTTCGAAAAAAAATAATCTACGGGTATAGGAAGTTCGTTTACTGGACCCTGATAATACGTGCCATTAGCACGATGAGTCCCATTGAGAGGATAAGTAACACTGTATTCCGCAGGACTAATTCTTGCGTTAAATACTTTGCCAACTATTGCAGAGCTTAAACAGCCATAAGATAGAGAACCGGTGATTGATTTGGCACTTGCATGCAAATATTCTTTGATTGCAGGAGGGGAAACGTCAATTCGATGATGCTGTCGAAAGTATAACGTATCAACCCTCCCTTGTTGCCATTGTTTTATATTATCTCCCAAGAGCCTTAAAGCGGTACCAGAGGAGAATAAAATCGCACTTGCTATTTTAATGGTGTCAGGAGGAAAATAATTCTTCAAATTAAAAGTAGTGCCATCACTATGCTGAAGAAAATCTTGAAAAGATATGGTTTCATTTATCGCATAGGGGAAACCATGCAACTCAGCCTGAAGCACCACTGACCCGAGAGCATTTCCTGAAGCAGAATAGGTGGCACTAAGAGTTTCATCTACAGCATACGACATAGCAAAACCAGCCCCTCCGGCCATACAAGCAAGCGAGCCAACTGTATTCAATGTCTTTGCGGTAATATCAATAGCGGTGTCAACAACTGTACCATAAGCTGACCAAAAACGATCTTTCCATCCCATAGATACATCCATCCCTTTCTTTACACAATTAGACGCTCACTGTGAATAAAATAAATCCTAGGACCATCCTTACAGAATATCACCATTCATCACAAAATATGATCTACTTTTAAAAATTTTAACGTATTCATTATTTCTCTTATCATCCTAAAGAAAAGGAGATGCTCGAGTATCCAATGAACTAAAATTGACAAAAGTGAACAACGAAGTGTTAACAATTGTTAACAGAACGTTTACTATTCTATTTCACACTATTTATCGGATATAAAATGAACAACGTGAAAAAAAACATTAGTTCAATCATTTTCATGGGAAGATGGCTACAACTCCCTTTATATTTAGGCCTCATTCTCATACTTGCCGCCTATGTTTATCGCTTTATACGTGAATTATTTGCATTGATTGTTCATCTTAATGGCTTTGACGATACCCATATTATGCTTGGTGTTCTTGATTTAATTGATGTCGTGATGATAGCCAATTTATTGATTATGGTTGTCATGGGGGGATATGAAACTTTCGTTTCGCGCCTCGATTTAGGTACTCATCCAGACACTCCAGAATGGTTAGATCATTTAGATGCTGGAGCCATGAAGATCAAATTAGCATTGTCACTAATCGGCATTTCCTCAATACATCTGCTTCGCACTTTTATTGATCCCACTAAATTAAGCAATTTCTCAGTAATGTGGCAAGTGATTATTCATCTAACACTAATTATTTCGGCTTTAGCTATAGCGTGGGCCAATAAGCTACTCAATGCAACTCATCATCAGCCGTTGCCCCTTGTTGAGATAACGCCTCAAAAAACAATGATTACTGCTGAAAAGACTAGAAACTTACAATAGACATTCTTTGTCATTGTGCAACGGAAGTGTGATTACAAGTGAATACGCCCTTTTAATCACACGCAAACTAAAGACAAAGAACGTTTGCAAGCACTCCGTCTTAAGGTAAAATTCCTCACCTCAATATGTATTTCTGGTATTCACCTTGATTGATAGCGAACTAATTACCCATAATCTCTGTACTAACGGCTTTCATATTATTGATGGCTTTCTTGAATTAGAACACTGTCGTTCTTTACGCCACCTCGCCTGTGACATGCAACACCAAGGTTTATTCAAAAATGCAAAAATTGGCCCAAAGGTTCAGGCACAACAAAATAACACCATCAGAACAGATGCTATATGCTGGTTAAATGAAGACTCAACGGAGCCGGCAGTACAAGCTTATTTAAAAAAAACGATTAGCGTGGCTCACATTCTCAATCGTTCTTTATTCTTAGGATTAGCAGAGTTCGAAACTCATTTTGCCGTCTATCAGCCAGGCTCATTTTATAAAAAACATATTGACCAATTTGCTACAAAGAAAACTAGAAAAATATCCTGCGTCTATTACTTAAATGAGCAGTGGCAAGCAGATTTTGGTGGCGAATTAAAATTGTACAACCAAGCGGATCAATCCATTGAAAATATTCTACCTTTAGAAAACCGTTTTGTTTGCTTTAATAGTGAGCTACCCCATGAGGTCTGTATTACTCACCACCCACGTTACAGCATCGCTGGGTGGATGAAAACGTCTTCTTCCGAGATGCCTTTAGAAAGGATATAACCAGACGTTAAACCATAGCCATTGCCGATGAGGAGAAACAACCCAGCGCAGAATAAATATTTATGTATAAAAGGTCGGCTGCTCAATCCAAATTATGGTGTATAATACCTCTTTTACTTCATCGAAATGTCTATGTATGCCTTAGATATTAAACAATTATCTAAAACCTATGCCAATGGAGTTCACGCATTAAAAGGTATTGATTTACAAGTAAATACTGGCGATTTTTTTGCTTTATTAGGAGCTAATGGCGCGGGAAAATCAACAACTATAGGACTAATCACTACTTTAGTAAATAAAACCTCCGGTAGTATCAAAATTCATGGTCATGATTTAAATAATGAACCAGAACAGGCTAAATCATGTCTTGGTCTTGTACCTCAAGAAGTCAATTTGAATATATTCGAAAATCCCATCCAAATTCTATTGAACCAAGCAGGTTATTATGGAATTTGTCGAAGACATGCTTTGCCGAGAGCGGAGGAGTTATTAAAACAATTAGGGCTGTGGGATAAAAGATCCTCCATTGTACGACACTTATCTGGTGGAATGAAACGCCGACTGATGATAGCTCGTGCATTAATTCATCGGCCCAAAGTGCTTATTCTTGATGAACCAACTGCGGGCGTGGATATAGAAATAAGACGTAGTATGTGGGAGTTTTTAACTCGAACCAATCAAGAAGGTACTACCATTATTTTAACAACTCATTATTTGGAAGAAGCAGAGCAACTTTGCAAGAATATTGCCATTATCGATAAAGGACAAATTATTAAAAATACATCGATGAAGGAGTTATTACAAACACTGCATCATCAGACGTTTATTTTTAACACTCAGCAGCCTATAGACGTCATGCCAGATATGTCTCCCTTTAAAACAATCCTTATTGACGCCAATACTTTTGAACTACGAGTTGATAATGATCTCAGCCTAAACGAAGTTTTTGCTGTATTAACAAAATTAAAAATTAATGTCCAAAGCATGCGAAATAAAACGAACCGCTTGGAAGAGCTTTTTCTGGATCTCATCAAAAATGGCCACTAAACAACAAATCACTGCACTTTATACGCTAGTTAGGCGAGAATTGGTCCGCATGTTCCGCATTGCCAGCCAAGTTTTTTTACCTCCAGTAATCACCACGACACTCTATTTTTTAATTTTCGGCAGTTTAATTGGGCCACGCATAGGCATGATACAAGGAGTCAGTTATCCAATGTTTATCGCCCCCGGACTCATTATGATGTCGGTGATAGTAAACTCCTATGGTAACGTATCCACCTCGATGTTCAGTGTGCGTTTTCAAAAAAGTATAGAGGAAATGTTAATCAGCCCTATGCATCCCGGCATACTATTACTAGGGTACGTTTTAGGAGGGGTACTAAGAGGATTAATCGTTGCCATTTTAGTCTTTCTCATCGCCAGCTTTTTCTTAACCATAGAGTTAACTCATTTACCTCTGACTTTATTAGTTGTATTACTGGTTTCTGCTGTGTTTTCCCTAGCAGGTTTTACTAATGCGATGATAGCTCGTAATTTCGATGATATTATGCTGGTGCCAACCTTCGTCTTAACTCCCCTCACTTATTTAGGAGGAGTGTTTTATAGCACCAACATGCTTCCAGAGTTTTGGCAAAAAATTTCACTACTGAACCCCATCTTATACATGGTCAATGCTTTAAGACATGCCATGATTGGGCAGCAAGAAGTTAGCATGCTTTTAGCTATGAGCATTATTTGCGCTATGCTGGTTGTATTAACTACAATCAATATGATCTTATTGAATAAAGGAGTAGGATTACGCGAGTGAGCCTAAAACGAATATTACGCTTTGAACTTAAAGCCCAAAGCAGCTAATCGTTGTTGTATTGATGGATGCGTTGAAAAAGCACTGTTTAATGATTTCACCGGATCTATATCTGACGGATCAAATAAATAAGATGCTTGTCTTACTTGCTCATGAGCAGTATTTCCATATTCTTGGGCATACTGTTCTGCATTGACTTGATGATCATCGCTTATCTTCAATAATGCCCGCGCCATGGGCTCATTATCACGCATTAACTCAACGCTACCTGAATCAGCCATATACTCCCGAGTTCGACTTAAAAATAGGGTTAATAACACGGTAATCATCGGAAGGACATAACGCAGAACAACAATGACCATAACCAATCGATTATCCTCACGTCGATCATCGCGTCGGAAAAGAACAGAATAAAATAATATATCGACAACAATTAATAAAATATTACTCAATACGGCAACCATCAAAGTTAATTTAATATCATGATGGCGAATATGGCTTAATTCATGAGCCATTACTGCTTGTAACTCCTGTCTATCTAATTTGACCATTAACCCCCTGGTAATAGCAACCATAGCGGATTGTTCACTATAACCACTGGCAAAGGCATTCATATAATCCGCTTCTATAATAAATACCTTAGGCATATATTGTAGCCCAGCAGCTACTTTCATCTCTTCTACAACGTTATATAGTTGCTTTTCTTGTAACGATTGGGCTGTCTCTGGTGTAACCTCATGATACTCGGTACCTAGTAACATAATCCGATCATACAGAGCATAGGTAATCCATAAGGAAACTAATGCAAATCCTCCCATCAATAAAGTAGCGTAAGGAACAACCTTAAACGATATTAAGGCATATAAGCACTGTTCAAGGGACAAATGAACTTGCGCGGTACGCGTATAAAAAGTTTGTAAAATAAACGTATCGGCTATCAATCCTACAGCAAGGTAAATTAAAAAAAAGAGCGCAATGACTCCACGCGTCTTACGCTCATTTTTCTTTAATTGCTCACGCCAATCCCCTACTGAAGCATGATAATCTGAAATGCTCATATGCTATACTCAAAACTTAACCGTATAGTCTTCTTTAGCCTGAATTTGCTCCTCAGGAAGCCCCCAATAGATAAAATCTTTATTCAGCGCAGCAGGAAAAATTGAGACCACTATGGCTTCTAAAAAAGATTTTTTCTTCGCATTGTAACGCTCAATACCATCATTATAAGCTTGCTTGGAGTATGCCAGCTTATTTTCTGTATTGACTATTTCCTCTTGTAATTGCAATACGTTTTGATTCGCTTTTAAATCAGGATATTGCTCAAAGACGATGTTTATACCCGAAGCAATTTGAGAAATTTTATTCTCCGCATCGATTCGTCCCTGTTCATCTCCGGCTGCTTTAGCTGCCTGAGCTTGATTACGTAAAGCCACGACGTCTTTTAAAGTAGTTTTTTCATAGTCCATATACTTATTAACTGCGGCAATCAAGGACTCAAATACTTTAAAACGGCGATCCAACTGGATATCGATTTGCTTTTTGTTGTTATTAATTGCCTCGATTAAGGCAATTAACGTGTTATAAACACTAATAGCCCAAATGAATATTAATGCCGCTATTATCAAAATAACGATAAAGAAAGTTCCCATTTTTTATCCTATAGATGATTCCTTAACTTAAGTTATAGCTTGAAAATGGCAAAATTAACAGAAAGCTATTATGAAATCAGGAACTTTATACAAAACAAAAAACTGGAGCAATCCAATCGTTAGATTGCTCAGGCATTCAAAATCTTTTTCTTATCACTCTTCGCAGATAAAATAGGTTGTAAAAACTGCCCTGTATAAGAATGCTGGCATCGGGCCACATCTTCTGGGGTACCTGTTGCAATGATATGACCTCCTTTGCTTCCTCCTTCGGGGCCTAAATCAATGATCCAATCGGCGGTTTTGATCACATCTAAATTATGCTCAATAATAACTATAGTATTACCTTGCTCACGCAGGCGAAACAATACTGCCAGTAATTGCTTGGTATCATGAAAATGTAATCCAGTCGTCGGCTCATCTAAAATATACAATGTACGTCCTGTATCACGTTTTGATAATTCTTTGGCAAGTTTAATACGTTGCGCCTCACCACCAGAAAGCGTTGTGGCACTTTGCCCTAATTTGATATAGGACAAGCCAACATCCATCAAAGTTTGACATTTTTTAGCAACCGAAGGAATGGCAGAAAAAAAGGTGCATGCATCCTCTACAGTCATATCTAAAATTTCATGGATATTTTTACCTTTATAGAGGATTTCTAAAGTCTCCCTATTATAACGTTTGCCATGACATACATCACAAGATACATAAATATCAGGTAAAAAATGCATCTCTACTTTAATAAGGCCATCACCTTGGCATGCTTCACAACGCCCCCCTTTAACATTAAAACTAAAACGCCCTGGCTGGTATCCTCTAGCCCGAGACTCAGGAGTCCCTGAAAATAATTCTCTTATAAAAGTAAATAATCCGGTATAGGTCGCCGGATTGGAGCGAGGTGTGCGCCCTATTGGGCTTTGGTCTATATCTATGACCTTATCACAGCCATCCAAACCAGATATTTCTTTGACCGATCCTGGCATCATTAAACTAGCACGATTGAGAATATTAGCAGCAAAAGGATACAAGGTATCATTAATTAAACTTGATTTGCCTGAGCCAGAAACACCTGTAATACAGGTTATTAACCCTAAGGGAATACTGACATCAACATTTTGTAAATTATTACATGTCACACCTTTTAAATGAATCATGCGTTTTGCATCAACTGGTATTCGTGTATCCGGGATAGCAATGGATTGCTTACCTGATAAATATTGCCCGGTTAGAGATGCCGGATTCTGCATCACCTCCATCGGTGAACCACTAGCAACTATTGCTCCTCCATGTACTCCAGCACCAGGGCCAATATCGAGCACAAAATCAGCGCTACGAATGGCATCTTCATCATGCTCGACAACAATCACCGTATTACCTTGATTGCGCAAATGCATCAAGGTATGTAACAGCCTATCATTATCGCGTTGATGTAAGCCAATCGAAGGCTCATCCAAGATATACATTACGCCAACAAGTCCAGACCCTATCTGACTAGCGAGACGAATACGTTGTGCTTCGCCTCCTGATAACGTTTCTGCACTACGTGCTAAAGACAGGTAATCCAACCCCACATTCACTAAAAAGCCCAAACGCGCAACAATTTCTTTATTGATTTTTGTGGCGATTTTACCTCTGTAACCTGGCAAATGAAGGTCCTTAAAAAATTCATGGGCCTTTTCTATAGAGTAAGAGCAAATTTCAGGTAAATTTTTATCATCAATAAATACATTCCTCGCTTCTTCCCTTAACCTTGCACCCTGACAGGATTGGCAGGGGCGAGATGATAAATATTTTGCTAAATCCTCGCGAATCATGCTGGAGTCAGATTCACGGTAGCGACGTTGCATATTAGGAATTACTCCTTCAAAAGGGTGGTGTTTCACCATATAGCCGCCATTAGGTCGATGATAATTGAATTCAATAACTTCTCGCCCACTACCATAAAGAATGACCTGCTGTATCTCCTTGGATAAATCACAAAAAGCGGTATTCGTATCAAACTTGTAATGTTTTGCCAGTGACTCAAGCATACTGAAATAATAATTAGTTTTCTTATCCCAGCCTCTAATAGCACCTTCTGCTAAACTTGAGGTAGCGTCATGCACTACTCGCTCTGGATCAAAAAATTGATCCACACCTAAGCCATCACATGACGGGCAGGCTCCCATAGGATTATTAAAAGAAAATAATCGCGGCTCTAGTTCACTTAAGCTATATCCACATTGCGAACAAGCAAATTTGGAGGAAAACAACAAGTCGTCAAACTCCCCATCCATGGAAGAAACTACGGCAATACCATCTGCCAAGTTCAATGCATTTTCAAAAGACTCACTGAGGCGCTGGGCAATATCCGCCCTTACTTTAAATCGATCAACGACAATCTCTACGGTATGCTTGGTACGTAACCCCAGCTTGGGAGGCGAGTCTAACTCACAAAGCTCTCCATCTATACGCGCACGAACATACCCTTGTGCTTGCAATTGCTGAAGTAACTGGACGTGCTCACCTTTGCGGTCACGAACTACTGGCGCTAAGATCATTACTTTACTGTCTGCTGGTAATGTTAATACCTGATCAACCATCTGGCTAATAGTTTGGGCTTTCAGATTAATATGATGAGTAGGACAACGCGGCTCCCCCACTCGCGCATAAAGAAGGCGTAAGTAATCGTATATTTCAGTTATTGTTCCTACTGTTGAACGAGGATTATGCGACGTTGCCTTTTGCTCAATGGAGATCGCTGGCGATAATCCTTCTATAGAATCGACATCTGGTTTTTCCATCATCGATAAAAACTGCCGCGCATAGGCCGATAAAGATTCAACGTAACGGCGTTGTCCTTCAGCATATAAAGTATCAAATGCTAAAGAAGATTTTCCGGAGCCAGACAAACCTGTAATGACTATTAATTTATCACGAGGAAGATCTAAATCTAAGTTTTTGAGATTGTGCGTTCTTGCACCACGAATGCTAATAGTAAGCATACTATCCAATATTTGATTTAAAAAGAAACAAATTATAGCTCTGCTATAGATTTTTTACCATGATATAATTCTCACGAAAAATGGAGTACCCTAAGAAGTAGATCGAACCATTAGCCCATAGCCGTCTGGCAAAGGATCAAAACATCCTCTCTACACTATTTTCTTGATGAGTAAGCATAATCTGGTTGCTAGCAACCAGGCGACAATTAGACTACGCAGGATTGATCCTCTAAGTTGACAACATTATATGTACTCTTAGGCTAAACTCTGATTGAATAAAGGAACAAGAAGAGAGCGGTTCTTTTAGACATTAAGGATGAGACATGAAAACGCTAACACGTTTTAAATTCTTTCTTTGGTATTTTAGCCATTTTAAAGTCGCCATGATAGGCTATTTGAAACCACGTTTAATTAAAATTTCGGAAAAGGAAATAGTCATCTGTTTGCCATTAAGACGACGTAGCCGAAATCATTTAAATTCTATGTACTTTGGTGCCTTATCTGTAGGGGCCGATTTAGCGGGTGGGTTACATGGTTTTTATCATGCGGAGCTTGCTCAATGCAAAATGTCGTTAGTTTTTAAATCCTTTCAAGCTCAATTTTTACGCAGACCAGAATCTGATGTCTATTTCGTGTGCAATGAAGGAGAGGTGGTTAAAGGGATGATTGAAGAATCTCAATCATCAAAAGAAAGAGTTAACAAACCCATTACCATTAAAGCCTATACTAATTATCTTACTCAACCTGAAGAAGTTGCCAATTTCATCCTGGAATTATCAATTAAAGTGACAGGAGATTGATACAAAAGAGTGTTTTCAAAACTCATTACAGGAAGAAACCTAAAGAGATGCTCCGAAGATTGGATGTATGTTTGCAGAGGTCCTCTGACAAATATCGTTAACCGGCCTTAATTTCTCTTATGCAGGATATAAATTTGCGAATTTGACAAAACATTTACGCAAGTCTAAGTTAAAAACATGATGAGTGCAGATACTCACCATCTTGAGGCCCAAAGATATGATAGATCTAAAAATCCAATCCCAACCAGATGATGAAAGCTGTGGTCCAACCAGCTTGCATGCTATTTATAAATTTTATGGATTAGATTTATCCTTAAACGATGTTATTCACAGTGTTGATAGATCATTATCTGGAGGGACACTAGGGCCTATGCTTGGAAAACATGCTTTGCAGCATGGTTTTCAAACACGGATTTATAGCTATAACTTAAATATATTCGATCCGACTTGGTTTCATCATGATGAAACTGACAATCAATTTTTAACCGATAAACTCACTATTCAAATGGAGTATAAAAACAACCCAGATATTGTCAAGGAAACGATCGCTTACTTAGATTATTTAAAATTAGGCGGCACAATCAGCATGAACTCATTGAAAGTCGACTTATTAAAAAAATATTTTAAACGGGGAATTCCCATTTTAACAGCCTTAAGTGCCACCTATCTCTATCGTAGTTCACGCGAATACTTTACTCCGGAAGGCAAATCAGTTTACGATGATATTCGTGGTACGCCATGTGGACATTTTGTAGTGCTTTGTGGTTATGATCAAAAAAAACGACTTGTCGTTATTGCCGATCCGCACGCGCAAAATCCACTATCACATAATAACTATTATAAAGTCAGCATCAACCGCTTGATTAACTCTATTATGCTTGGTGTACTAACTTACGATGCAAATTTACTCATTATCGAACCCAAAGAGAGCTAAATGCAAACAGTTATAGTCACTGACAATATTAAAAGCTGGTCTTTTTTAAGTGAACTCGCTCCTATAGTACATGCCCTAGACTACTTAAGTGCTGATGAGTATCACCAGAGTAAATCCTATCGAGTGATCAATCTCTGCCAATCTTACGATTACCAGACTATAGGTTATTATGTTTCACTACTAGCCCAGGCTCGTGATCATAAAGCACTACCATCTGTACATGGTATCCAAGATGTATTAAACGTTAGTTTGTCTAAACTCATATCACAAGATACTCACGAAGAAATTCAGCATAGCCTGCATGATATAAAAGGGAATGAATTCATATTAAGCTTATATTTTGGCCAAAATATGGCTAAACGCTATGCTACCTTGGCGAAACAATTGCATGGTTTATTTCCCTTACCATTAATCCGTTTTACTTTAGAAAAGAAAAAGCAGTGGCGTATTAAATCATTAACCCCCTTATCTCTCTCCGATGTTCCGGAACATCACCTGGAGTTTATGCGCCAAGCAGCTGAAAATTATTTGTCGAAAAAAAGGGTTCACCAATGGCGTAAAAAACAACGTTTTCATGATTTGGCCATTCTAGTTGACCCAACAGAGCCTAATGCTCCCTCGAACAAAAAAGCACTTGAATTCTTTGTCTCGTGTGGCGAAGAGATGGGATTAAATGTCGATATTATTGATAAAAACGAAAGCAAATCCATAGCGGAATATGATGCCTTATTTATAAGAGCAACGACTTCTGTCAATCATCATACCTATCGATTATCGCGTCGTGCTGCGCAAGAAAATTTGGTAGTCATTGATGACCCTCAATCTATTATTAAATGCTCTAATAAGGTTTATCTTGCAGAACTGCTAAGCAGTCATCAAATTATGACGCCAGAAACTCTATTTATTAGTAAATACGATGAGCAACTACCAAAAATAAAGTTTCCTTGTGTTTTAAAAAAACCGGACAGCGCATTCTCTCATGGGGTTGTTAAGATTGAAGATGAGAAGTCGCTCCAAAAATCTCTAAGTCAGTTTTTTAAAACCTCTGATTTAGTAGTGATCCAACCCTTCATTCCCACCGAGTTCGATTGGCGCATTGGTATTCTAGATAATAAACCTCTTTTTGCCTGTCGCTATTTCATGGCAAAAGGACATTGGCAGATTTATGATTGGCACGGAGCTCAAGAGAAAAAAGAAGGAGATCATGAAACGTTGCCAATTCATGCGGTACCTGAAGCAATTCTAAAAATTGCCTTAAAAAGTACCCGCCTAATTGGTGATGGTTTGTATGGTGTAGATATCAAAAGCTATGGCGACAAGCACTATGTCATTGAAATTAATGACAATCCAAATATAGATAATGGTCTTGAAGATCAAATCTTAGGTGAGAATTTATACTTTCAAATTATGAATGTCTTTTTACAACGTATTCGCAGGAAGCATGGTTATGTCTAATTTTCCCATTTTTTCGGTATTGGGTATAGAAATAGAATATATGTTGGTCGATAAAGATAGCTTAGATGTCCGACCCAAAAGTGATGTTATTTTAAGTGCATTGGCAGGCCAACTCGTCAACGAAGTTAAGTTAGATGATATAGCAATTAGTAATGAGCTGGTGATGCATGTACTCGAGTTAAAAAATAATGGCCCTAAACCAGCAACAGCTCCAATTCACGAGCACTTTCAAAACACCATCGTTAAATTGCAACCATTACTTACAGAACATAATTTATTGTTGTTACCTACCGGCGCCCATCCATGGATGAATCCGCATAGCGAAACAGTGCGTTGGCCCCATGGTAGTAATGCTATCTACAATCAATTTGACTCTATATTTAATTGCCAAGGACATGGCTGGGCCAATCTGCAAAG
Organism: Legionella fallonii LLAP-10; assembly: GCF_000953135.1. Lineage (NCBI taxonomy): Bacteria > Pseudomonadati > Pseudomonadota > Gammaproteobacteria > Legionellales > Legionellaceae > Legionella > Legionella fallonii. Next base: position 3,022,814 of record NZ_LN614827.1, read on the forward strand.
CATGCATGTCAACCTACCTTATGCCAATCAACAAGAATTTAGCCAATTACATAACGTGATTCGCCTAATTCTACCTTTATTACCAGCACTTGCAGCCAGCACCCCACTGCTTGATGGAAGAAGCACTGGTTTCTTAGACTCGCGACTCTATTTTTACAGTCGCAATCAACAACGTATTCCTTCTATTAGTGGGGACATTATCCCAGAATTTATTACTTCAGAGGAAGAATATCAACGAAAGATTCTTATGCCCATGTATCAGGACATTAGCCCCTTTGATCCAGAAGGCATATTACAACATCAATGGTTAAACTCACGGGCAGCTATCCCCAAATTTGACCATAAAGCGATCGAAATTCGGATTATAGACAGCCAAGAATGTGTAGAAGCAGATATTGCCATTGCCATGGCCATACGCGCTATTTTAAAGTATTGGCAAACCGCCTCTAATTATTATCTTGATAATCCTTGCGATACTAAGCGTCTAAAACAAATATTTGATCGCAGCATAGAAAAGGGTTTGAGCGTAAGCATTGATGACCCTGAATTAATGAATCAATGGCGATTACCACACCGAGAACTTACCCTAAGAGAGGTTTGGTCCCAACTTATAGAAAAAATAAGTTCTGAATTAGAGCCTAAACAACAAGTAGCGCTTGAACTCATTTTAAGTCAAGGCAACTTAAGTGAGCGCATTCTACGAGCAATTAGCAACAATGCGGATAGAAAATTACTACAAAAAATATATCATCAGTTAGCTCACTGCCTCATGTCTAATCAACAATTTACGCCATAATGAAAAAATTTGCTTTAGTCATTAGTTGTGAGCATGCCGTTGATACTGTCCCAGGACAGTATCTTCCTTTATTTGCTTCGTTTAAACCGCTTTTAGCAAGTCATAGAGGAATAGATTTTGGCGCTCTAACCATAGCAGAATATCTAACAAAGCAGATACCTAGTGATTTTATTAAAGCAACCTGCACTAGATTACTTATCGATTGCAATAAAAGTATAAATCACCCACGTTGTTTCTCTGAAGTGACCCAAAATCTATCTACGGAGGAAAAACAAAAAATAATGGATAACTATTATTGGCCTTTTCGTCTGCAAACCATGGACATAATAAAACACCATATTGAGCATGGCTCACAAGTATTGCACCTGTCTGTTCATAGTTTTACTCCCATATTAAACGGCATAGCACGTAACGCCGATATAGGAATACTTTATGATCCGCAAAGATCTTCAGAAAAAAGATTGGCTAGCCAATGGAGAGCCGAGCTTAAAAAATTAGCCCCTGAATATAAAATAAGAATGAACTACCCTTATAAAGGTATCAGCGATGGTTTTACCCGCATGATGCGGAAACAATATACTGATATGGAATACATCGGTATAGAACTAGAATCCAATCAAGCAATTACGTTGGATAATAAAAAAATAGACAATCTAAAAATAATTTTAGCAGATAGCTTATTAAAATTGATTTATTCTTAGTAACTTAATACTCTTCCAATAAACTAATCGACATTTCATGTTTTGGCAATTCAATGATCTCAGAATACATAGAACTTATAGCATCATTTAAGGAATATCAGATTTCCAAGTTAATTGAAAAAATTCACTTGAAAATATTTGAAGCATTGAATAGCCCTAAATTTAATCCACGAATTGCTCCTTACTTCAAGGAAATTAATAAAACGGGAATTCCTTTTACCGATTTTAGTCTCGATCCGGATAATATTTCCCAAATAAAAAAAATAATCAACGCGCTGCACCATGCCCGCTTAACATTTTTGGATTTAGAAAATGTTGAGATAAGTGCAAATATAGGGACTCTACCCCGTAGTCTTAACGATTTAGCACTCCTGTATCGCAAAACCATTCATCAAGCATACCAGGCGAGTTATTTATTAACTCACATGGATATTGATATAAGAGATATGTTTAGCGAAGAATTTGCTCTTATTCTTCCTTATATCACCAAACTAGAAGCCCTTGCTAAAAAACATTCGCTTAAAACAAAAGAAATAGCGGCGCAATTAAAAGACTTTCCATTAAGTTATAAGATGGGAGAAGTTACTGGAATTACTATAGAACAAATGCAGCCCAACAGTGGCGATTTGAATTATAGCCTCTTAACTCAATTTAGCGCAGAGTTGCCTGAATATATAGATAAACTCACCCAATACATCTCGCAATACTCATCGCAAATTATTAAGAAGGAGCCAAATCTTAATAAAGAACAAATAGAAGAATTACAAAATGCAGCATTTACTTTATTGAATGATTTAGAAAATTTAAAGGGTAATAGCCTATTTCTCTCATTTAAAGTTTTAAATTATATTCACATTATTAGTAATATTATCACCTTATCCATGAGTGCCTTAAAACAAGTGGGGCATTTGAGTGAGTCGTCTCAAGACGTTATTCGCGATAATTTAACACAGTTAAAATACTCTTACTTAACCACGTTATTTGGCCTAGTTGATAAAATTGAAGACAATGCCATGCTGCAACCAGGCACCTTGTCTATTCCTCTAATGGAAAAAGTCAAACCTTATTATGAGTCATTAATTTATTATGTCTCTAATCTTGTTGATTTTCAGGCCAAAGGAGAGGAGTTACTTAGCATAGAGGATTCACGCTTTCTTGCCCTACGGCTGGAGCGTACCTACAAACGCATTGATGCAGCCAATAAATCTCTGTTTAAAATTAAAAAAGCCCAAGAGGCTTTTATCGATTTCTATCTCATACTTGATGATCCTCAATACAGAAATCTCGCACTGCATCAATTGCCCACAGAAATTAAAACTCAACTCGTCAAACATTATAAGCTGGTCAAGCCTTATCTATTGCAAATTGATCCTGATTTTAATGAGTTGGTTACTAAAAGTCTTTTAGGTGGAGAAAGCTGGTCTTCTTTTTTATCCAGACCGTGGCGCTGGGCAAAAGGTACACTTCCTGCTAATCATGTCAGCTTTGTTTTAGGTAAAAAGAGCCAGCTACAACACTTCATCTCCAAAAAAATTGCAACCCAAGAATTCCACATTGATCTAAATACAGATCTAATCAAATCAGTGCAAAAACAAACTAATTTAGTATTGTTCCCTTATAATGAAAAAAGTAATGTTTATACTATTGATGAGTCAACAGCTCTTAATTTGCCACCAAACATCATTTCCGAATTAGAGTTCAGGCAGGAAACAGAGCATAACTTATTAATTAATCAAGAAAAATTAACAGCAGACCAAGCTCTTGATTTATATCAATGGTATAGAAATAAACATAATAAATTTATGATTGCAAAAAATGCCTATCTTGAGTTTATTACCTTGTTAAACTCAGATGCAGCTACCAAAGGTGATGTTCTTCATCTCGATAAACTGAGCGATGAGATAAAAGCAAAATGTCGTAACCTATATAATTTATTTCAGCCCTATTTCATCGATGGCATGCCTAAAACACTTCGAGCATCTGCATTAAATTTTGACAGCTTATTAGTACATGCCCTATCTAATAAAGAAAAAATACCTAAAAGACCTCTTGGCAATATCTTTGCAAAAATGAACGAGCATTTTCAAACCTACTTTACCCAAGTTGATTTGAATTGGAATAAGCAAAGTAGAGCCTATTTGAGATGGGCAAAAGAACAGTATGAGAGCGAAAATGAAGCATCTCCATTAACATATGAGACTAATCGGGAAAATAGAGCGCATCATGTCATTTCTCATACCCATTATTCCACATTTATTCATAAATTCAGGGTTGCAGTATTTCAAATCACATCAAGGTTGAACCAATCCATGCAGACTGAGCTAACCCCTCAACCCTACGGCATGCCTTTTCCGGAATTACAAGATGAAAACCAAATACTGGCTCAAAGTAAACAAGTCCTGGCAATAAAAAAACTGTTTAATTCCTTGTATCATGCAGAAGAGATCATTCTCGAACTGGAACAATTAACAAATCGTCAGTATGAAAGTAAATACGTCTATCACTTACTTCAAGCCTATGGGCATATTCACAATATAATAAGACTAACGCAAGATCTTGCGCATGACCCACATTTTGAACTTATAGGTCGTCAGTTACTAGAGAAAGCCCAAACCCTCTTTGCAGCCATCCAAGAACATGGTGACGCTTATAAAGTAGGCCCCGAGGAGATAGCCACCGGAGACGAAGCAGTCCAATATAATGGGCTCTGGTATACTCTTAATACATTCTTTATTTTCCCTAAGCATCTCAGATCATTAAATAACAGCAACTATTTAACGGCGGAGGAATTAACGCAATTACATAAAGATGCAAAAAACTCCACCATAGGAATAGAGCGAATAATTAACAGCTCCGACTCTTATTTTAAACTGTTCTTACAAACCCCCACCATGTATCGTTTATACCGAGATCTCACTAATAAGCTCAATGAATTCATTAGTACCTCTCATGATACAATGATGGATAATTTAGATAAGTTGCGATCCGAATTTATTACCCCAATGCTCATAGAGGCTGATTTATGGGAAGATAAATTAGGATTAAAGCTTGGAATATTATCTGATACGTTAAAAAAAGTTACTGATGAATATTATAAAGGACTGCTCCATCCGCTTGGTTTACATTCCAAAAAACATATCGATCTGATCTGTGATAAAACCCCTATCATTAAGAGAATTGAACTAACCGATAAAAAAATTAAGAGTGCTACAGAATATATAGAAAAATTAGATAGCAATTACAAACACGTAGAGCACCTTTATACGCTGATAAAAGAACATGCCAATGCACTCAACCAATCGGCAACTATTGATACAGAATACAATGAGTCTCAGAGCAAATTAGTACACGCATATAAAAAAGCATTGCCTAAGTTAGTGAAACTACAAAAAAAACTAGGATTAAAACCTAGCGATGATCCCGATAACGATAAGTTTGATGAATTCTTCAATGCAAGAACCACGAAATATGAGCCCAAATTAAATCAAATAAATTCATTGCTCATTGCCAGTCATCATTATTATTTAGGGATAAAATCTACTTATCAGATGCAATTAAGCACTGCAAAAGAAAAACTAACTTACCTTACCGCAGTACAAGGCTCTCAGGAAAAAGAAGATCAGCAGTTTATTCTAGAATATACAACAGAATCATTTAACAAACAGTTGGAGGTACTCTGCAATCGTCATATTGGATTACAATATACAGATAAAGAATATCGTAGAAAACTCAAAGATTATTTATTAACATTTGCTCAAGAAATTATCAGTCAGGCAAAAACAGCTGAAGATATCAATCTGACGGTCAGAACGTTACTGAAGACAAAAATTGGCTTATTTGAAAAAGACCACTTTGCGCCACATTATCACTTAGATACAGTCAGAGTTGCTTTAGCTCAATTTAAAAATTACTTTAGTCTCTCAAACAGCAGCGACTCGATTTTTGAAAATGAACATACTCTTGAAAGAAAATCTGAGTACGTTAATAAACTCATTGATATAGCCGAAAATGAGCAATTAACTATTCAGGAACGTTTAGATCAAATGCACTTTAATGTGATTAAAAACCCTAATTTTGAAAGAATAATATTAGCGTATAAACAAGTAGATTACTTTAGCTTTGCTTATTTGATGCAATGTTTCATTACTTTGTTAGAAGCATTTTATCTTTATACTCCCCCCAGGAAAGCCCTTTACAAGGGTTTATTAGAAGCAGTAAATAATAAACCTCAAATGACTGAGCTGACCAATCGCTTTGGATTATTTGCAACCCAAGATACAGTAATACACGAAATACAAACCGAGGAACCGACCATTGCTATAGAACCATCGAAACAAGAAAATAACGAGGTAAAAAAATCTCTAGCCGAAGAATGGCAGAGCAAAGGACGTAAAAACATGCTTATGTTTATACAACAAATGAATAATCACGATGAAACAGCTCCCGAACACAGCGCTGTAGACCACAGTTTATTAACTCCCATTACAATAGCAGGGTAACCGAACTTAAGGAGGCAAAATTTTTCACATAAAATTGGCTTTATTTAATCTTATTGTCCATAATTGAATCAGGAAATTCTCTAAAAATGGATACTTTATGATAATAGCCAAGGAAAAAAAAACTGTAGCAATCTTCGATTTTGATGGAACGTTAACCTCTAAAAATACCACTCTTGCATTTCTTCATTATACCGATCCCGTTCGGTTTTATTACCTCATGCCAATCCTATTACCAATACTGATTTTTTATATGACCAAAATAATCTCCGTCGATCAATTAAACAACTGGTTATGCTATTTTTTTTTCAAAGGAAAATCGAAAGAACATCTGCAAGAGAAAGGGCGTGATTTCGCATTAAAAAAATTGCCATCTTATGTGAGAGCTGAGGCGATGTTAAAACTGAAGGAACATCAGGACAATGCTCATCTTTGTATTTTAGCCACTGCAGCCTATGATTTATATATCAAAGCCTGGGGCGATCTTCATGGTTTTACTGAAGTACTTTGTACTGAAATTGCCAGTGATTATCAAGGAAAATTAACTGGAAAATTGCAAGGTGCATCATGTTATGGCCCCGAAAAAGTAAATAAGATAAAACAAATTCTACCTACCGTTGATACCATTATTTATGCTTATGGTGATAGTGAAGGGGATAAGGAAATGCTCAACTTTGCAACTTACTCATTCTATCGGAGGTTTGATTCTAATTTAGCAGGGCACCTATAATTAAGGGAGTAACCTATTATGACAGAAGAAATAACAACAACCTCATGGTTCACTCGTTTAAAAAATGCTCTTATTGGTATTCTTGTCGGAATTGCCTTAATTATTGGAGCCATTGTACTTATCTTCTGGAATGAAGGTCACAGTTTACATACTGCACAATCTCTAGAACAAACACGAAAAGCAGTCACTCCCGTCGCCAAGGCACCAATTAACAATCAAAATAACTTAAAGGTTGTTTATTTGAGCGGTTTAGCCACTACCAATGATAAACTAGTAGATCCATTATTGGGAATAACAGTCACCGCCATTAACCTAGATCGTAAAGTAGAAATGTATCAATGGCAGGAACATAGCGAAACTAAAACAGAAAAGCAAATAGGTGGTTCAGAAAAACAAACCAAAACATATACCTACAATAAGGTCTGGTCTAATCATCTCATTGATAGTTCAACATTCCATGATCAAGCAGGACACCAAAACCCTACATCGATGTCCATTCAATCCCAATTACAATATGCCACTAAAGTAACACTAGGCGACTTTATACTTCCTGGAGAACTTATTAGACAAATCAATGTGAGCCAACCCGTTAATTTAGCCCAAGTAAATCAGGAGTCACTCAAATCACAATCCAATAAACCTGTTCAATTAAGCAATAGTGAATTGTATCTAGGACAAAACTCACAAACTCCCGAAACAGGTGATCTGCGCATAGCAGTTACCGCCGCCTATCCTCAAGATGTCAGCATTATTGCTCAACAAACAGGAAATACACTCCAGCCTTATCATGCACCAGCTGGAGAAGACATCATGTTATTGTCAACAGGGCAACATTCCTCTGATCAAATGATTGATGATGCGAAGGCCCAAAACAAACTCATGACTTGGGTTTTACGGGCAGTCGCATTAGCCATGCTCATCATAGGATTTTCCTTAATCATGAATCCATTAGTTGTTTTAGCAGATGTTCTCCCTTTTTTAGGTTCTATTGTAGGCTTTGGAACAGGGTTAATTTCATTTTTATGTGGCGCCAGTGTTTGGCTTATAGCGACGGCTATAGCCTGGTTTACCATCAGACCATTCGTTTCTATAGGTTTATTACTCATTATGGTTATAGGCTGGTTTACTTTAGTAAAAACAAGAAAAGCGTCAATACCACCAGAACCAGCCACGCAAGGGGCCTCTTTAAGAAAAGGGTAATATGAGATCTCATTGAAAATTTTACAACCGAGGATCATCATAAGCTCAGTATGATCCTCCTATGAGTTTCAAGAAAAAATCCGCCCATATTCATCCCAAAATAATGTTGAATCACAGCACTTTCTTGATACAATCCCGTTATTTTATATAGAAATAATATCAAGTTAACTCAGTAGGATTGGGATGAATGCTGCAAGAAAAACACCTGTCTCATTACCGCAACCTGCATTTTTATGGTTTTTAATACTCTCCTATAGTATGGTGATTGTTCTCGCCAATTGGTTTGACGTGCGATTAATCCGTATTTTTTCACTGGATACTGATGCAGGAACATTAATTTTTCCCCTAACCTACCTTCTTTCTGATTTAATTACCGAGGTCTATGGATACCAGCATGCTCGTCGAGCGATTTGGTGTGGTTTTCTATTCAATGCTGTTTTTATTCTCTATGGACAGATAATCATTCATCTACCCAGTCCTGATTATGCATTAGAGAACAATCATAAGTTCGATGAGATTCAGGCGATGAATATTAGAATTATCATCGCCTCGGCGCTCAGTTATTTATGCTCCGAACCACTGAATTCAATGCTCATGGCAAAATTAAAGATTTACTATTCTGGAAATAAATTGGCTATGCGTTTTATTGCCTCAACATGCATTGCTTCCGCCGTTGATAGCCTGCTTTTTGGGATAATTGCCTTTGGTGGCTTAATGGATAACCATTATTTATTCTTTTTTATAACTAATATGTGGGGTTTTAAAGTATTTATAGAAATCATAGGCCTCCCGTTATCTTTATATTTAACCCGTCAATTAAAACAAAAAGAAGGTCTTGATATCTATGATAAAAAAACTAATTTTAATTTATTTAGCCTAAAAGTTGATTATACAGAGCAAAACAATCAATATTAGACTAACTATTATACATACGATTCCATAATTTTTCTTTTACCGTGAGCCATTCATTAGCCAAAATACTAAAAATAACTGTATCAGTGATTAACCCATGATGATGAATCATGTGTTGGCGCAAAAAACCCTCTTCTTTGGCTCCTAATTTTTTTAGGGTGTTATATGAACGCTTATTCTTAGGATCGGCTGCAACTTGAATCCGATTAACCTGCCACTGTTCAAACGCCTGTTGAAACAATAACCACAAAGACTCATGGTTCACCCTGCTTCCCCATACAGCAGGAGTAAACCAGCTATATCCCACCTCTAGGCGCTTATGACATAGTTCAATGTCATAATAAGCACTGCTACCTACAATACGCTGATCCAATAAACGCCGCACAACATAAGTAATTTGCGTCCCATTTTCTTGTTTTACTAAGGTCTCACTAAACCAATTATCAAAAAAATCACCATAAGCTTTCATCGGCATGTAGATCCAGATACGTTCATCATTTGCTGCATAACGCAAAAACTCATAATGATCTTTTTCGAGTGGTTCAAGTTGTATTTCTTTACCAATAAGGGGATGAAGAACGAAAGGTGTTTTAAGCATAATCTTTTTCTGGCAGATTTTTAATTAAGGATACCAGCCTATGAATAGCATGAACAGAAGTCCAATATAACATCGGTTCATGTAATTTAAATATTATTTGTAAACAATAACTTAAATACTTTGGACTCTCATAGATAAAATCGATAAAAAAATTAAGAAATAAAGAAACAACATGGTTGTTTCATACACAATGTTTCCCTATAATGCCATTCTAGTTCTAACAACAATAAGGTACCATCAAATGAAAAAATGGATATTACTGGCTGCAAGTAGTGTTTTTATGATGAATGCATATGCCAATGATAATAAAATGTGGTGTGATTATAAGGATTATTTTCATTTAAGCGATCAATCACATCCTGGCATCTATGTCGTTAGTGGCTTTAGTGAGCAAGATGTTATATTGCAAATTGTTGGACCACGTAGTTTCATTGTTAGAGACTCTTATTTCTGCCGCTCTGGTTATGCTCATGTGACAGTTGCTTATGACCAAGAACATTGGTGTGTACTAGACATTAAAGATGGCCCATATATGAATCATCCAATAGTTAGCGCTTCATGCAACGGTATGCGTTATTTGGATACTACTTATGATGGTCTTGGCAGCTATTCCTACTCGATCAACCTCGATTAATAACACAGCGTCAACGCGTTACTTATTAACGAATTGATTTTTTTCTTCTTCTCTCCCTTTATAATTAAGGGAGAGAAGAGATGTACCGCTCCCCTCTTTTGATAAAGAGCGTTCTGTCGCTCCTTATAAAATAAGCTTCTACTCACTTAGCTAGGGTAGCCTTGATGCGCCCAGCGAAATCAAGGTTTTCACTCCTTTGCAGGCCCAAGCAGATAGTTAACAGATCTTCTGGCTGTTTAGCTAAATAGGTAGGTTGATGCTTTAATAAGGCTTTCTCCGAATTGTATCCCCAGGTAACGACGTAAGAGCTCAAGCCTATTTGAGAAACACCATATTGTCTAAACACATCTAACGCTTTTTCGTAAAAAGAGACATCAATGCGCGGGTCATATCACGTATTAATTGACGAACGATCTGTCTGAATAACGTGTTTTTGGTGACAAGGGTAATCATAGACGTTGCCTTGGACTCTTTACTGGATACTTCAGAAGCAGATATGACCGTTGATTTTTGTTCCATTAAAATATCCTTGGCAGAGCGTTGCTCTTGTCTTTGACTATAGTGAGGATAGATCGAGGATACAGCAACAATTTTTGCTAATTCTTGCTCACTCAAGACCCCCATTCTTGATTCAGGCGCCCTCACCATACATTGAATTAACGGGGTCGGCTGGCCCTTGCCATCTAAAGCACTTACTAATGCTTCACCTATTCCTAAAGCAGTAAGCAATTGCTCTGTTTGATAGTATGTTGACGAAGGAAAGTTTTGTGCCACTAATTTCATGGCTTTCCTATCCTTTGCAGTAAAGGCGCGTAAAGCATGCTGAATTTTTAAGCCCAGCTGGCTTAACACATTTTCTGGAATATCGTTTGGTGTTTGTGTGCAAAAAATTAATCCAATACCCTTAGAGCGTATTAATTTTACCATTGTATCCAACAAGCTTAGCAAGGCCTTACTTGCATTATTGAAAATCAAATGAGCTTCATCAATGAATAAAATTAACTTAGGTTTTTCTGGATCGCCTAACTCCGGCATTTTTCTGTAAACATCCGATAGTAACTTCAGCATGAACGTAGAAAATAGTTTAGGCTTATCTTGCATATCTAACAAACGCAGAATTGAGATAATGCCCAACCCTTGAGCATTTACTCTCACCAGATCCCCCACATCAAAAGCGGGTTCGCCAAAAAACTCATCTCCGCCTTGAGTTTCCAGCTCAATGATCTTGCGCATAATAGTTCCCGTGGAAGATGCAGCAACATTACCGAATTGTGCCTCAATTTTTGCTTTTCCTTCATCAGTTTGCACAAATTGTAATATGCTCTTCAAATCAGCTAAGGTGATTAGTGGCAATTGCTCTGTTTTGGCATATTCAAATAAAACGGTAACGACACCTTCTTGTGTTTCATTGATACCCAACATCCGTGAGAATAGTAATGGCCCAAAGCCAGAAACTGTTGCGCGCAACGGAACACCAGAATGAGACTCACTTAACGTTAAAAACTCTACCGGAAAACCTCGTGGTACGTAATCCAAATTTAATGATTTACTCCGAGTAAGCATTGCTTCAGTTGCCTCACCCGGCATTGCCAACCCCGAAATATCTCCTTTAATATCCATCACTAAAGAAGGAACACCAAGTAAAGATAATTGTTCACTGAGTACTTGAATAGTTTTTGTCTTACCGCTACCAGTAGCCCCTGCAATTAATCCATGCCGGTTCAGTGCTTTTAAAACCAAATTGACCGGCGCATCTGCAATCAACTGGTTATCCATGATGATGCCACCAAGTTGCAGAGAAGATAATTGACCTACTTGGTAGGGAACGCGTATATCATCATACATAAACACTATCCTTATATACCTAAATATCATTAAGTATAATCTAAAAGCTACATTGCACGTTGGTAGTTAATTACTAAAGACAGCGTGGACAGATACCGTAAATGTTAAGAGCATGATCTGTCATTTTAAAATTAGCTCGTTCTGCGATTACCTTTTGTCTTTGCTCAATTATTTCATCGACAAACTCTTCAACGAGTCCGCATTTGACACAAACTAAATGATCGTGGTGAGGTCCTTGGCTCAGTTCAAAAACTGAATGACCACCTTCAAAATTATGACGAGACACTAATCCCGCTGCTTCAAACTGAGTCAGTACTCTATAAACAGTAGCTAAACCTACATCTTCTCCTGTCTCTAATAATGCTTTATAAACTCCTTCGGCACTTAGATGGTGATTGTGGGATTGCTCTAATATTTGCAGTACCTTCAATCGTGGCAAAGTAATCTTTAATCCGACATTTTTTAATTGCTTACTTTCTTCCACTGGTACTCCTTAACTAAAATAGATTTGCACCTGATTGCAGGTGTCTTTCAATAAACGACATGTTATTATGGCGAAATTTTTCATCATAGGCAAAAAAATGCGAATAATTACCCTTCTTTTTAGTATTATTATAGTCTCTTTAACGTTAACACAATGTACATCCTATGATTTTTCGCGGCGTATAGCGCAACAAGGTAACTTATTGCCACAAGATAAAATATCACGCTTAAGAATAGGGATGAGCAAAGATGACGTTGCCATCTTAATGGGCACCAGCATCATCAGCCCAACTTTTAATAATGACCGTTGGGATTATGCTTACACTTGGCGCAAAGGTTCTGGTCCCATAGAAATTCGTCATGTCAGTCTATATTTTTCTAGAGGTTCTTTAGCCCGTGTAGAGCATAAGCCCTAAATAAAGTACAACGCATTAATGAGTCATAATCCCCTTTACGGTTCCGTTACTTGTCTGCGGAACCCTGAAGCTCTAGTTCGCTGGGGGCTCCTATAGGAATTATTACTTAAAATTTACATTATCCTGACCTAAGCGGTTCCCTCAAAGACCAACCCTTACATTTAATGCAGGTTGATAAACCTCTATTTCATTCTCATTAGACCTATAAGGAAAAAAAGCATTCTTATTAGTAGAAAACACACTGTTCTTCTTCAAATAAAACTCTGATTTCTCTTCAAGGAACAAGTCGCCATTTATCCTATCTACCTCAGTGTATGTTCGAGCCTTAGTATTACAAAAATCATCCGTTGTCTTTAAATCAAGCTCTCTTTCGCTCTGAACTAAAGGCGATGAAAGGGACGAGTCAACGTTCATTACTTGATCCTTATCACATTTTACTTGGCTCATAAAAGAGGAAAAACAAGCGTGAGTTAAGAAAATGAATAATGAGCCAAGACCTAATATAGCTCGATTGATAGGTTCTATAGATTTAAATTTAATAGGAGAAAGAAAAAGAATGGTACTGATAGTAAGCATGATGCATTTATAGCCCGTCATTCCATTTTTTAAACCGCTAATTAGTATTGGTGTTGGTGCGATTTCAATAACCGGTCTATGACCAATAGTGAGATTTTGCTTTTCAAGTAAAGCAAGATGAATTTCTCTTTCCTGATTTTCTAATTGCTCTTGCGTCTTAAGTTCGTCATAGATTTTGATTGCCACAGTCGCGATGAAATAGATAATACAAAAAACGGTAATTACTGCTAACGAAGAAGGGGTTACAGAACCAAGAATTAAAATACCTATATAAGGATTTAAACCATCAATTAGCCCGCTAACTAGAGCAGAACACAATAATTGTGTTCTCAATTGCTGCGATTGTACTTGTATACGGTTAATAAACTGACTAATTTTGAGTTCATCTAACTCTGTAGCGGCCTGTATTTCAGCTAAAAGCTTTTTATTTTCATCCATTATCTTTGTACGCTGTGAGGCAATAGATCGAAACCAAACTCGATTAAGAACAGCCGCGGCACCTAATAATAGGCTAGTAGAAACAATAAAATTACGCAGATCCCCCATATCCAAAAAACAAATTAAGGTCAAAGTACTTTGCACTGCACGGTAGGTGTTCCTTAAACATTTCATTGCCTCACGAGCATAGGGCCAAAGTAATATTAAGTAATTTTTGTCTTTTTCTTTAAGATGATTGGATAATAAAGAAAGAATAATAAATGAGGATGTACTGAGCATTATCGTTGAGAAGCCAACGGGTGAACTAATCCATTCTTGCATTGCTTGCGTCGCGGCATCCGTATTAGAAAAATACATATCAAATAGATATCTAATTGTACTAAAGGACAATTTACTAGCATCTATTATGAGATAGAACGAATAAAATAATTTTCTCGCAGGAAATAATTGCTCCTTAACATTTTTACTCTTCGATTGTTGAGAGCAAACCTCTTCAAAATCAGGGGTAATTGGATTAGAAGAGACAGTGAATGTCATTACTACTCATGGACAATGAAAATTATGCATCACATTGTACTTTTATTGCAACAAAATGCAATATAAAAATCACTTAGACCATTATAAATGCTAAAGCAATTGATTTAGATGAATTAGCTCATTCAGCCCAAAGCAATACCTGCCAAGCCCCTCTAAATGTAGCACTAACGAATTAAATTCGCCGCGGGTTAAGCTCCCTGCCCTCTTTATAGAGCTATTTCCTTCTAATTGATCTGAACGCTCATATACTTTATCATCTCTCATCGAAATAAAATCCAGAATAAGAAATAAATGCAAAATGTAGCAAAGTTGCTAGCTATATCTCTAATAACGCTGACTCCGACCCTGTCTTTCGCCACCCTAAGACAATTCACTAGCAGAGATTGCCCTGCTTTAGCAATGCCTAAAACGGTCTTATTAGTTCATGCATCATGGTGCTCACACTGCAAGGCTTTTTTGCCAGTTTACGCACAAGTTTCTGACAAAGAAAAATACAGAGATTGGATTTTCTATCAACTGGAAAATGATAAATTTGAAAATGTTTGTGGTACTGCTATTAGAGGTGTTCCTGTCACATTTAAAAATAATATGAAAAACAATTTTATGGGAAACAGGCCGCAATCAGCCCTGGAAGAGTTTTTAGATTCGAATGCGTAGAATAGACTTTGAACTAGCTATTAGAGTACCTTCTCTGTGAGACACGAGGTTGAGACTCCACTAACATCTTAAATATGCTATACGAAATATCATTTATAAGAATATCGCAGTAATTTTTTGATTATGCCGACACTGCAGACCCAACTTTTAATCTTTTCCTGAATGTCGTTAATAGATTGGATTTTTCTTGAAGAGTTCATTTATTTTCCTAAGGAAAAGCACGATGTAAAAACTACTCCGCAAACCTTTATCAACGGTGAACGAATTGGTGGTTATGACGATTTACGACGTCACTTTGGAAAGAAAGTAAGAGATAAGTTATCGCCCAGTTATTGCACTTTTTGCAGTTACTGCGCTAATGGCAATGGCGACAAGCTATGCTTTCTCTGGCAGCCCGTTTGCGCCAGGTGCTTTAAGCCGGTTTATTGCCTTTAGCATGACAGTTCTTGCTCTGCTAAAACTACAGAATATCGAAAGTTTCTCAACGATGTTTCTAAATTACGACCTCTTAGCTAAACGCTGGATTCCTTACTGCTACATTTATCCCTTTACTGAATGTTTAGCAGGGATATTGATGATCTCAGGTGCTTTAAATTGGCTTTCCATTCCAGTTGCCTTATTCATCGGAACCGCAGGCGCTCTTTCCGTGTTTAAAGCCGTTTATATTGATAAACGTGAACTGAAATGCGCCTGTGTTGGCGGTGACAGTAACGTACCTCTCGGATTTATTTCACTCACCGAAAACTTAATGATGCTTGGAATGGCCTTATCCATGTTGTTTATGTAATGGGATTAACTTATTAGGAGCATACCTTAAGCGGTACTTATCTACTCTTTTATTGTTAGACCTCATTTTCAACAACTCTGAGTCTTACGCTAATGCGCTTGATCATACCATGAAGCATGAAACACCTAACAAAAGCACTATCCACGTAGTTATTGAGAATGAGCCAAATAAAATCATAGCCAATAAAACATAAATCCTTCGATTGCAACTTTTAAAGCAATTTCACCATCCTATGGATACTAGTAATCAAATGGCGATAGCTATCTTTAATGGTTTCTATCAAGAGCAAAAGTTCCTTGGTATTCGTCTGAAATGCAAATATTTTCGGTTGCGTCCGCTGGCTGGAAAAAAACATAAGAATTTGGCTTGAATTCTTGCTGCTGAGTAAGGCCACGCTGCGGACTTGCATTTACAAGAACTCCTTTGCGAGCTTGAATTTCTACTTGAGAAAAAGTCATCCCCTCTTTTCGGGCTTCTAGTACATATTTACCCTCAGGAACATTGAGAAAAGCAACCCCTCCGTCCATTGTTGTAGCGCTTAATGTTCTGACAAAGGGATTTGTTATATCAAGAATTGGTACTGTACCAAAATAAAAAGGATTCTTATCTATTTTCGGGGTTATCTCTACTGTTACCCCCGCAATCCCTTGTGGAATATCTTCAATAGTTTTATTTAGCGCGGTCACTGTGGTTGCAATCTGACATAATTCAGGATTCTCTGTTACCCCCATAGCCAAAAAAAGGAATTTGTAAACTATGTTGGATGGCACTTGAAATGTAATATTTTTTAGATAGTCCTTATTATTGAAGCCTTCTGATGTAACAATCATCGTGGAAGTTTGTGTTGTTTTATATCCTGACCAAAGAGAACCTGTTTTTTCAAAAACCAGAGTTATAGGCTGTCCAATAGGATATTCAAAAGGGCCAAATTTCCCTGCTGAATCCGTCGTCAATTTGATAGTTTCATCTTCAATCACTGTTATCGTTGCACCATTAATTGGCCAGCCAGTTGCATACGAATGAGCAACTCCAGAGACTAGAGCCGTTTCCTTTTTTTCTGTTTCCTTTTTCATAGTAAATATCCTTTTCAAGCAAGATTATGGAGTAATGACTATCTTTCAGTTGGATTAACGAAAGTTTCATTTATTACTCTAATTCATTCTGCCTAAAATAAGAAATAAATATTATGTACACTCCACCGCCTACGTGCCGCGACTTGTTCCTGAGAAATAGTCACAAAAGGCTTAGTGCTCCGGAACTTACGCCCTAATGAAGAAAAAATCCCATGCCAAAAGTTAACGGAATTAAATAAATATTGAACTACTTCTGAATGAGACTCTTAGTAACGAGTTAAGTCCTATACTGATAGTACTTATGTAACACTGATGTTATTGCATGACACATTTTCTCTTTGGTTGGTCTTCCTCTAATTCATCCCATCCCTCTAATCCTTCCGGCTCGCTACCTATCAGAGCTTCTTCTGCATAATATTTGGCATTTTTGCACGTTGCTGCAATTTTCATGCCTTCAGCTTTTCCAACATAGCCACCGAAAAAAGTAGAAATATGCATAGATATCTCTGCTGGAAAAATTCTATCAAATGCACCTACCAATGCCCCTTCTGTGTACGCTTTATTGCGCTCAATAGCAGGTCGTAGAGGGTTTAAAATGTTTTCAACTGCCGTGATTACTTCGGTCTTTCCATCCGTCAAAATCACATTGCCTATTTTTTTAATTATATTTGTAGGTTCGCCTGCAAAACCATTATTAACTAATAATTTTGCAATGAGTTCAGCTGCCACAATCTGACCGTTAAGAAACTCCTTGTGGAAAGTTGAAAATGTGTAATACATTGGGCAACGCCCGTCTTTATCAGTGGCATTGGGATTGGCTTTAAATTTTAAAAGCTCACGAATAATTGGAAAATATTTTTTAAGGCCAGATACAGAGTTAGCGACACCATTACCACAAGCATGCATGAGAGGAGTTTTATCTGCATTATCTCTTGATTCAGGGTCGGCTTTATTTCTTAAAAGAAAAGTCACTAAATCTAATCTTCTTGCTCTAACAGCATAGCTTAACGCTGACTCATAAGTTACATTCGAAGTGGTTGGTTGATTAAGATACATGTGGATTGGAAACATAAATCTGTTATTAATGTTTGCATCATTAGCAAGCCATTTTTCACACTTGGTAAATTTTTTTTCCTTTTTTATTACAATCTCATGTATAGCTTTTGCAAACTGCTCATTACTTGTTTGGGAATTTGGTGCTGGAGTAGACATTTCTTTTTTCATTTCAAAATAGGTTTAAAAATAAAAGCATTCCGGATTATAATAAAACCAACAAAAAATGTCAAAATATTGAACAAATTCAAAAATTAGTGTTCATTGCCTTACAAATAAAATATCGTAATAATCGTCTGGAAGCAGATCATGGAAAGCTTAAGAGCCTTATTAATCCATTCCGAGGATTTCAGTCCATGAAAACGGCTTACGCTACTATTAAAGGATTTGAAATCATGCGTATGTTTAAGTTCAATAGTTGGATGTATGATACACGTACTGAAGTGTCTTTTATTGATGAACCATTTGCTCAATACAGTTAAGAGATGTCCAAAACTTATGATTTTTTTAGTCGATTCATTTTTGCAACGAAGCCTATCAATTAATAATGGAAAACATGAGATCTCTGAATATACATTATCACCTTTACAGAATATGGACATCTGCTGAATAAGCCTATAGGTAAAAATCTAAATGGGGACAAACGCTAAACATTTTAATTTCAGTAAATAACTTAAGGCTATAATTAAATTAAAATACCTCATAAGGATAAATTTTAAATGGACTTCCCAGGTGTTCCCCAATCACAAATAGAAGACGAACTGGTCACCGAGGCCTATAAAAATTATTCGACTTTAATCGTTGGTGATTTTTTTGCAGCTATCTTATTGGCTTCTATTCTCTGGAATAAAGTTAGTAACCCTCGCTTTGTGGCAATATGGTTTACGTTGATGTTCGTTTTTAATCATCTACTAAAAGCTATATTTTATCTTAATTATTGCCAACGAACAAAACAAGGTAATTTGCCTCATCGACGATTTTGGGAAAATTATTTCATACTGAATCATTTGCTATCAGGCATTTTGTGGGCTTTAGGAGGATTACTATTTCTCCTTGTAGAAGATCCACTTATTCGTTTAGTTATTTTTATATATCTCACCGGTTTGCTCGGAGCACCAATATCTAAATTGATATCATTCCATTTAGCTTACATTAGTTTTATGATCCCAATTTGGTTGGTAATGCTCTTTTTATCCGTGTCTATTTTACCTTCGCTGTCACCTATTCTATTGCCGGCTGCCTTGCTTTATTTTACTGTAATGCTCCTGAGCGCCGCTGCGGCTCATCACTCATTAATAAAATCAATTTACTTACAAATATACAGTACCACTCTTTTATCTGATTTAAAGCGCAGCGAAGAAAGTTTTCGTAATACTATTGAAAATGCCCCCATTGGCATGGCGATTGTCTCGCCAGAAGGAAAATTTATACATGCCAACCAGACGCTACAAGAAATATTAGGTTATACGGATGATGAATTACATAGCAAAAACATGTTAGAAATTACTTACCCTGCTGATATAGCTATGACTAATGATGCCATGAGTAAACTCATCAATGGGGAATTGCGTATTGCTCACCTGGAAAAACGCTATATCCGCAAAGATGGCAGTATTATCTGGTCCATGGTAAGTTCCTCACTGATTCGAAACGACCAAGGTCAGCCGATTAATTTTATTATGCAAATGAAAGATGTCAGTGATCGCATTCAAAATGAAGAAAAAATGCGTCAACTTAATAAGAAAACGATGGAGACTTTAAATGAATTAAAGCTACTCGAACATGATGAAAATTTATTAAATAAGTTAAATCGCTCCCTGCAAATTTGTGTTACAGGAGAAGAGGCTTATCCACGAATCAATTTAATTGCACAAGACTTATTCCCTGAATTAAGTGGTGGTTTATCTGTTTTTAATAAGTCGTCCAACCAAATGGAAACCGTAATTCAATGGGGACAAGATCAATTATTACCAAAGCTATTTTCTCCAATGGATTGTTTTGCGATCCGTGAAGCTAATACTAATCTTGTTGAAGATCCCCAAAAAGCAGTACCTTGTAATCATTATTTAACACTCCCCGAAGGAGGCTATATTGCATTACCTCTAATGGTACAAAATGAATTAATTGGCGTAATTCATTTGTTGGCACCAAAAGGTAAAAAACTAACACAACACCAACAGGATATGGCAACTTCATTTGGCAATATTGTTAAATTGGCGTTAGCTAATATTAATTTACGCGCCTCATTAAGCGAGCTCACATTACATGATCCATTAACCAACTTATATAATCGACGATATTTAAATGAATTTTTATCGCGAGAATTAGTTCGAATTGCACGAAAGAAAAGTACACTATGCGTGGCCATGCTAGATATCGATAATTTCAAACAATTTAACGATACTTATAGTCACTTGGCGGGTGATGAGGTGCTGAAATCACTTGGGCAATTATTAACTAAATATTTTCGTGAAACTGATATTTCTTTTCGTTTTGGTGGCGAGGAGTTTGTCGTGGTATTACTCAATATCACCTTAGATAATGCCGTTAATAAAATGGATGAATTCCGTGAGCAGTTAAAAAATATAATGGCTTATTATAAAGACAGGCCATTGCCGAACATTACCATTTCCATTGGAATAGCAGAAGCTCCACAACATGGTGCTACTATTGAAGAGATAATAAAGGCCGCAGACCATGCACTCTATGCTGCTAAAGAAGAGGGTAAAGATAGAGTAAAAGCCTATAATCCTTGAATCTACTACGAACCATGACTACACTGCCAAATTTAGGATAATTAAATTTCCAGTTAGCAGCTAAAAAAATTATAACGCTTATCCTCGCAATGATTACTCTTCATTTACCCCCTATTCTTGCTTAATAGTTTTAACTACAAGTTCGTAAGCATTATTTAACAATGACTCGCCATGTGCACTAAGCAGATGACGGAAACATGACGTAACTGTGACCGCACTATACTGTTTTAGGCAGTAATTGGCAAAATTGTTACCTCACAATCTGCTGATTCTATTAATATTTATTCTTGTTCAAATGGACTTCGAACCAAGGCATCATGGTTGCGATCTCCTCCGAAAACACTAGTTAAAATCAAAGAATTAGCGCCAATTAGGCTTTCTCGCTATGACTGTTGGTGAAAGATTTAACCTACCAACCCCTATGAATAAATGCAATATTATGGAATAATTATTACCCAATTTTAATAATATTAGTCTACTTATATGAAAATAAAGGCAATTTATTTAATGATCTCTATTTTTTTTCCTGTCGCTTTATTCGCTAGCACTGCGACTTGTCCTTTATCAAACGGAATCAATGTACACACCACAAAGCAAATTTTAAATATTTGTAAACACGGCACTGTAATTAAGACCTTTAAAGTAGCTCTAGGATACAAAGGTGTCGGTAAAAAACACGCGGGGGATAATAAAACTCCAATTGGTTTATATGGGTTAGCTCATCCAAGAAAATCCAATCAATTTAAAGTCTTTATTCCAATTCTCTATCCGACTACAAAGCAATTAGCGGCAGGATATACAGGTAGAGATGTAGGGATCCATGGACCAACTCAGTCATCTAGTTTATTTAGCTGGTTAAGCAACTTACCAAACTCAACGCGTGGATGCATTGCTGTTGGCAAAAATAACCATATCGAGTATGTGGCTAATTGGGTAAAAGCCAATCCTGGAGCTAAGGTGTTAATTATTTAAATTTGATCTCGCATATTTCTTTGTACAACAGAAACGAGCTCATCAAGTATAAATAACATTAGAGACTCAATATATTAATGTATCACTATTAAACGTATATTAAAGAGACGGAGCTTTAACCGCTTTTGCCTAAACTTCTGGCAGATCGTGATTGATTTTCAACGGTAATGTAAAACGAAAAGCAGCTCCACCCTGCTTACGATTCTCAGCCCAAATGGTACCTCCATGTGCTTTGATAATACGATGACAAATGGTAAGCCCCAACCCTAAGCCGCGCTCAGAGGTTATCATTCGTCCTCGATAAAATTTTTCAAATACTTTATGCATCTCATCAGGCATGATCCCAGCCCCATTATCCTCCACGCTTATTTCAACTAGGGCATCCTTTTGAACGGCTGTAATATCAAGAGGATAATCCTTAGGGGTCAATTGAACCACATTATCTATCAAATTAATAAGCACATCCTGAATTAACGCATTATCATAATAAAGAACAGGAAAATCATCTGGTATATTAATATTAATGGTCCTACCTCCAAGTTTTAAACGAGATAATTCCAGTACTGTATTCAGAGTATCATTTAAAGAGTTAAGCTGCTTATTTACTCTTGCAGCTCTAGACTCAAGATAAGTAATTTGTAAGAAATTATTAATTAAACGACTTAATTGCTCTGATTCAAAATAAATATCTTTTCCTAATGATCTAATCTTGTTAGTACTTAATTTGTTAGCTAATTCAATTTGATTATTTGCGGCAACCATAATCGCGGCCAAAGGGGCTCGTAGTTGATGAGCAATAGAACGTAATAAGGCATTATCCATAAAATTTTTATCTCGAGACAAAGCCGATTTTCCTTTTTGTTCATGAGTTCTTTCCGCCTCTATAGCTAGAGCAAGATGACTGGTACAGGCCTCTAGTAGATGCATTTGTTCAGGAGTCAATAATCTTTTTTGCTTTATAGGACCAAGGCGCAAAACACCAATAGAGTTTTCCGCACCGGTTAACGGTAGATATAACGCTTCTGCAGAAGACAATGTATTAGTCCCTAAACCTGCAGGCTGTCCTAAATCATAAACCCACTGAGCAATGCTCTGCTCCTTAAGACTTGGGGGCTCATAGTTATGAGCTTTATCCCGAAAAACCAAATGACCATTTTCGGCAAAAAATATGACTACCTTATTAGCAAATTGTTGTGAAATAAAATGAAGTCCTGTTTCCAACAATTTATCGGTACCTCGAGTACTCGCCAAATCGCGAGTCAATTTATACAATGCGGACGCTTGTTGCTCAGAAAAACGCGCGGCCTCAGCTTGACGCTGTATCATAATAGTTAATGAGCTAACGACTTGAGCCATAAAAAACATGATAACAAAAGTGAAAATATAGGCCAGATCGCTAACTGCAAAACTATATGTCGGCGAGACAAAGAAAAAGTCAAAGGCCAATACACTTAAAAGAGAGGCAACAAGAGAAGGCCCTTGCTGCCCATAAAGAGATACAATGATGATGCTGAGTAAATACACCATGATTAAATTGAGCATGGGTACATAAGGGGATAAAAGAGAGTTTATCAATGTTGCCACTGCGACTATGCTTATAGCGGAAACATAGGTTGACCAGAAAACCTCTGGTTCCGTCCTAAACTCTTTAGCTAGCTTTGTCTGCTCTCGAGTACCCGTCATAATAAAGACATCAATTTCACCACTATAACGAACGATTTCATCGGCTAAATGACGGAAAAATAAATCTCGGGGTCGAGTACGAATTGTTTTCCATACCATAATTTGAGTGACATTCTGCTCATGAGCAAAATTCATTATCTCTTTAACAATATCGGTTCCCGACAAAAAACGTGTCTCTGCCCCTAATTGCTGAGCAAAACGTAAATTTTGAATTGCTTTGTTTTTAATTTCTTCAGATGATCTTAAACGTGGAATATCGACATAAACGGCCATCCACGTTGCATGTAAATTAGTAGCCATTCTCCTTGCTGCACGAATAAGCTTCAAGGACTCATTACCCGGCCCAACACAAACTAATATTTTTTCTTTCGTGGGCCAAATTTTAGTTATATGCTTGTCATGTCTATATGATATAACCTCCGCCCCCACTCGTTCGGCAGTCACACGTAGAGCCAAGGCTCTAAGAGCTATAAGATTGCCAATACGAAAAAAATTCTCTGCCGCAATTTCTGCCTGTTGTGCAAAGTAAACCTTTCCTTCATGCAAGCGTTTCAATAAATCCTCAGGAGGAATATCCACTAACTCAATGGTATCCGCTCTATCGATCATGAAGTCAGGAACGGTTTCTTTTATAGGTGCTTGAATAATTTGTGCGACATCATCATTAAGACTTTCTATATGTTGCACATTAAGCGTTGTATAAACATTAACGCCCCTATCAAGTAATTCTTTTATATCTTGCCATCGCTTGGAGTGACGCTGCCCTGGAGCATTGGTATGAGCCATCTCATCAATAAGGATTAAACCAGGATTCCTTTTTAGCGCCGCATCGATATCAAAATCCTCTAATTTATTCTCATGATAATAAATGACTTGGCGTGGTAAGACTTCAAAATCCATCATCATATGTTTTATTTCTTCCCGTCCATGAGATTCAACGACACCGATAACCACATCCAAACCTTTATTCCGCTCAGCAAAAGCATCACGTAGCATTTCATAAGTTTTGCCAACACCAGGAGCAGCCCCTAAATAAATTTTAAGCTTACCTTGTCGCTCCCGACGTTCCTCATCATGTACTTTACGCAGAATTTTTTCTGGATCGGGACGAGACTCACCCATGTTGCGCCCCCAATTCATCAAGAGCTAAATTTAATTGCAATACATTGACGCGGGGCTCTCCTAAGATGCCCAAAGTACGGCGTTGTATGTGTTGATGAATCAAGTGAGCTAAGCTTATTTCTTGCAGATGACGCGCCTTTGCAATTCGTGGGATCTGATAAAAAGCAGCCCAGGGACTAATTTCTGCATCCAAGCCGCTGCCTGAGGCGGTAACCAACTCAACGGGTACGGATAAGTTTTTATTGGTATTAAATTGGCGAAACGTTTGAGCGCGCTCTTTTATCTGATTAATAAAAGCAGGATTGGAAGGTCCCATATTAGACCCAGAGGAACTCTCACCATTATAAGGAAAAGGACTCGTTGCAGACGGTCTCCCCCAAAAATACTTTGCTTCAGTAAATGACTGCCCGATTAACCGAGAACCAACGACTTTATCGCCTTGTTTGATAAGGCTCCCATTAGCTTGGTGTGGAAAGAAAACTTGAGCTAGCCCAGTAACTACAAGTGGATAGATAATCCCAGTCAATATCGTCAAGAAAAAAAATAATCGCAACGCTATTTTTAAGTCTTTTACTTCCAGCTGTAATCTCTTCATATCTTATCCTTTAGGAATACAAACCTAGCCCCACTAACAATAGATCTATTATCTTGATACCGATAAAAGGAATAATAAGTCCTCCTATCCCATAAATTAATACATTCGAACGCAATAATCGTGAAGCGGATAAACTACGATATTTAACGCCCCGAAGAGCAAAGGGAATCAAAAAAATAATAATTAGGGCATTGAAAATAACTGCTGATAAAATAGCGCTTTGAGGTGTTGCAAGATGCATGATATTTAATACGTTTAATAAAGGATATGTTGTAGCAAACGCAGCAGGTAAAATAGCAAAATACTTAGCAATATCATTTGCAATGCTAAAAGTTGTCAATGCCCCGCGAGTGATTAATAATTGTTTGCCAATTTCAACGACTTCTATAAGTTTTGTTGGATTAGAATCCAAATCGACTAAGTTGCCCGCCTCTTTTGCCGCCTGGGTACCCGTATTCATTGCTACAGCGACATCGGCCTGAGCCAAAGCAGGAGCATCATTAGTGCCATCACCAGTCATTGCAACTAAATGTCCTTGATCTTGAAGTTTACGAATTAGATTCAACTTATCTTCGGGTTTTGCACAAGCAAGAAAGTCATCAATCCCCGCCTCTGCGGCAATGGCGGCCGCCGTTAATGGATTATCCCCGGTCACCATTATAGTTTTTATGCCCATCTGACGTAACTGAGCAAAACGCTCTCGTATTCCCCCTTTCACTATGTCTTTGAGATAAATAACCCCCAAGATTCGAGCTTCTTCAGCAACAACCAAAGCTGTTCCGCCCTTACGAGAAATAAGCTCCACATTTTCTTGTATTGAATTGGGAAACGCCCCCCCCCGCTCTTTAATATACTCCATAATCGCATCAGCAGAACCTTTACGTATTTGTCGCCCCGCCAAATTAGCCCCGCTCATCCTCGTCTCAGCTGAGAAAGGAATAAAAGTCGCTTCTAATTTATGAATTTCACGGCCACGAAGACCATATTTTTCTTTAGCTAAAATAACAATACTGCGTCCTTCCGGTGTTTCATCAGCTAAAGATGCGATTTGCGCAGCATCTGCTAACTCCTCAATAGAGACTCCTTCCGCAGGAATAAACTCAGTGGCTTGACGGTTGCCTAGGGTCACAGTACCTGTTTTATCTAACAACAAAACATCTACATCTCCAGCTGCTTCAACAGCACGACCAGATAAAGCGATTACATTCGCCTGAATCATTCTATCCATCCCTGCAATACCAATAGCAGAAAGTAATCCCCCTATAGTAGTTGGCGCTAAACAAACAAATAAGGCAATGAGCACAGTAATAGTAACTACATGACCGGACCCCGTTGTGTTAACACTATAAATGGAAAAAGGAAGTAAGGTGGCACAAACAAGCAAAAAAACAAAAGTAAGTGACGCCAGCAAGATAGTTAAAGCAAGCTCATTAGGTGTTTTTTGTCGTTTCGCTCCCTCAACTAAACTAATCATTCTATCTAAAAAGGTATCTCCGGGATTTGAGCTAATTCGGACGATAAGCCAATCTGAAATGACTTGTGTCCCCCCTGTAACAGAACTTCGATCGCCACCACTTTCACGAATCACAGGGGCACTCTCCCCAGTAATCGCACTTTCATTCACCGAAGCAATTCCTTCTATGACCTCACCATCACTAGGGATAAAATCACCCGCCTCAACTAAAACAATATCTCCCATCCGTAAAAGGGTAGATTTCACTAAAATATACTTTGCTGTTTTGGAAGGATGTGCTAATTTTTTTGCTTGAATTTCACCGCGAACTTTACGTAATGACTGCGCTTGCGCCTTTCCTCTACCTTCAGCCATAGCCTCCGCAAAATTAGCAAACAATAAAGTAAACCACAGCCAAAGTGTGATGGATAAAATAAATACTGGCGGAGCTTCACCCTGACTAATTAAAGATTGAATAAACAATATGGTAGTTAAAATAGAACCGATATATACGGTAAACATGACCGGATTTTTTATTTGATGACGCGGTGTCAATTTTACAAATGAGTCGCCTATGGCGGATCTTATAATATTAAAATCCCACAAAGATAATTTAGTGGCCATATTGCCCCCAAAGCAGAAGATGTTCAACAATTGGACCTAAGGCTAGTGCAGGTATAAATGAAAGTGCTCCAAAGATAAAGATTACACTAACTAAGAGAATGATGAACAATGGAGTATACGTTTGCAAAGTACCAGAACTACTTGGAATCCTCTTTTTCCTCACTAAAGAACCAGCAATGGCAAGGGTAGGTATGGCAATCCAGTACCGCGAAATAAGCATGGCCAAACCACCAACTACATTATAAAAATAAGTATTAGCATTGAGTCCGGCAAAGGCACTACCGTTATTATTCCCCATAGAGGTAAAGGTATAAAGTATTTCAGAAAACCCGTGAGCACCGGGATTAGCAAGCGAACTAGTTCCAGCCGCGCTGACACTTGCAATTGCCGTAAAAAGAAGAACGATTAATGGCATCACTAAAACAGTTAAGGAAGCCATTTTCATTTCAAATGGTTCAATTTTTTTACCCAAATATTCTGGCGTCCTCCCTACCATTAAACCGGCAATAAATACAGTCACAATAGCTAACATCAGCATTCCATATAAACCAGACCCCACCCCACCGCATACGACTTCGTTCAAGTGCATCATAAATAACGGAACAAAACCACCCATAGGCATAAATGAATCCAGCATGGCATTGACAGAACCATTAGACGCTGCTGTAGTAACGGTCGCCCAAATTGCTGAAGTAGCAGCACCAAAGCGTGTTTCTTTGCCTTCCATATTTCCGATAGCAGCTAAATGATGATCGCTCGACTGACTAACATCTAGAGCATTAAATGCAGGATTCCCTTTAATTTCAATATGTACAGCAAGAAAGGTTAATGGAATTAAAATAATGCACATCGCCGCAAATAATGCCCATCCTTGCCTTTTGTCGCTAACCATCATTCCATAGGTGTAGCAAAATGCAGCGGGAATAAGCAATATAGCCAACATTTCAAGAAAATTGGTTAAAGGATTCGGGTTCTCAAAAGGATGTGCTGAATTACTATTAAAAAAGCCCCCCCCATTAGTACCCAATTGTTTGATAGCCACCTGAGAGGCCACTGGCCCCATAGGAATCACTTGTTCTGTTATTTTCTTGGACTCCATCAAGGGATTACCATGCTCATCTTTCACAATTTGCCCTGAACCATCGAGCTTAGCCTGCGAAAAGCTACCTTCTTGAAGAAGGCTTATTTTTTGGTTAGGTATAAAATTTTGAATGACACCTTGGGAGGTTAAAACGATAGCTAAAAACAATGAAAGAGGAAGTAAGATGTAAAGTATGCCACGTACGGTATCAACCCAAAAATTACCTAAATTAGTACTTTCGCACCGTGCAATTCCTCTAATTAAAGCAACGAGCAAAGACATACCTGTCGCTGCAGAAAGGAAATTTTGTACTGTGAGCGCTATCATTTGAGTAAAATAGCTCATAGTGGTTTCGCCACTATAGGATTGCCAATTAGTATTGGTCACAAAACTTATTGCTGTATTAAAAGAGAGATCAGAGGAAGTTGCAAAAAAATGTTGCGGATTTAGCGGTAAATAGAACTGGACACGCTGAATCAAATAAACAACAAAAAAACCAATAAGATTAAAAATCAGCATGGCTGATAAATAGCTTTTCCAATTCATTTCCCGCTCTGGCTCAATACCACAGCATCGATAAAGAAAATGCTCAATAGGAGAAATGAATCGGCCTATGGCACAGTCTTTTCCCTCATAGACGCACGCCATATACCAACCCAAAGGCTTAACTAAGGCCAGAAGAACCAGATAGTATATAGCTATCTGTAAAATACTTATTTTAGTCATTACAGCGTCCTTTCTGCATATTAATCAGAACCATTCAGGCTTAAATAACACCGTTAATAAATACCCTCCTAAGAGCACAGTTACTATTCCGCAAACGATATAAAAAATCATTCATCACTCCGTGATAGAGAATCAAAAAAAAGAATTAGAACAAAACATAAACAAAAAAAGAAAGCAACCAACACTAGCAGAAATAAATCCATTATTTCAATCACCTGTCTTAAATATGCTTTATCATAGCGTCAAACAAAATTAATTAACATATGGAATTCACATGAGAGTAAGGTAAAATCATATTTTGGATAAATTAAGACAATGATTGATTCATTTTTATACATGAATATCATTGTCCTATTAAAATAAAGGGAGGTAACTCCGTAGCCCATAACCATCAAAATGAGCCATTAATTGAATTCTATTTTTTCACACGCGCAAGCTGACGTCTTTTCTCTTTAGGATCCGATACTAAAGGTCTATATAGCTCCAATCTATCGCCATTTTTAAGGATGGTATCTAAAGACACCTTCTTTGCGTAAATACCTACGGACACGTCTTTAGTTTCAGGATATAGATTGTAGATACCAGATTCAGCTAGCGCTTGAGCTACTGTTGTGCCCTGTTTTAAATCCATTGTGATCTGTATCGCAGGCCTATCCTTAGGCACATACACTAATTCAACTTTTACCATATACAGCTAAAGCTCTATCGCAAAAGGCATCAACCATTTTATCAGTCACTTGATCGAATACTGGACCTAGTAACATAGAAAATATCTTTCCCGCAAATTCAAACTCCAAATCAAAAGAAATTTGACATCCACCTGCGACTTCATCAAAGCGCCAAAATCCCTCTAAGTGACTAAAAGGTCCATCAACTAGACGAATTTCTATCATTTTATTTTCTTGTAATAAGTTGCGCGTGGTAAATGATTTGCTCATGCCTGCGGCCCCAATTACCAAAGTGGCTTGTACTTCATCAACATTCCTATGATGCACTTTACTCTCAAAACAATAAGGTAAAAACTCTGCATAAAGCTCTACTTCATTAACCAAACCGTACATTTGCTCACAGGAATAAGAGACTGTTCGTGATCTTCTTACTGTAGTCATTGTAAAACTCCTTGAACCTGCTTACTAAGCCAAAGACTAAGGTCTTTTATTTCTTCAAAACAAACAGAATGCTCCATAGGATACTGATGATAGGAAATATGCTCATACCCATTAGCTAATAACCAATCTCGACTCTGCTGTGTCCACGTTGGTGTAACAAGAGGATCAAATTGCCCGGACCCCATAAAAAATGGAGTACTAAGGTCTAATACAGGCTTAGTATCAGATGCCAAGGGCAAGTAAGCTGACAAGGCAACAACCCCAGCAAATCCGCCAGGAGTACGAAGTGCAGTATGCATGGCCATAGCTCCACCTTGCGAAAATCCTGCTAAGATAATCCGCCCCAGTTCAAAACCATCTTGTATTTGTGCATCAATAACTCGCCGAATTAATCCTTCTGATTGCTCTATTCCTTGTTTGTCTTCTCTATCGACTAATTCCGCTCCTATAATATCATACCAAGCAGACATCACCATGCCTCCATTCAAAGTCACTGGACGCGAAGGGGCATCGATAAAGACATGGCGTAACGACACATCGTTTATCATCAATTGTTCGGCTAAACCAACCATATCAGAAGCATCAGCACCTAAACCATGCATCCAAATGACACATGCTTGCGCCGGCTCTTTAGGTTCACTTATATAAACGCTCAAAACCAGGTCTCCACAAAAAAACAAATTATCGCCAATGCATGAAAGTAGTGCAAGTTTAGTATCTTAAAAAGATACAACAAACATTCATCACAGCGACCAAATAAACACTGAAAAACCAATATCTTACCTCATGGTTTCAAATTTACTCAATAATAAACCAAATTTTTAAATTATGTCGGGCAATACTAGTGATTAAAATATTATCGTCCTGTATAATTAAAAAAACTTCCTTAGGATATAATTATCTGCTCTTAGGAAGCGATGTGTTCTAAGGGGTTAAATAAAGGCTATTAAGTAGAACTTTCCCAATAATACCAAGAATACACTTTAAATTACATTAAAATGGCTACTTAACCTTTAGAGTATTGTCGTATGCTAGATTCGCTTATCTATGAATTTGTACCAAAAGATTATCTCCATGAAATCAGCACACAAAAATGGTTAGATTACAGTAAGGCCTATGAGCAAGAAAAAAATGAATCCAAACGAACGAGTTTTCTCAAGGCTCTTGCTCGTCATAGTGGCACCCCCATCGCTCAAATCCGCCTTACTTTTAATGCATTAATCGCCCCAGATATAATGCCGGCAGATCAAGAAAAAATCATCCTTGCGCTTCAAGAACCCCAATCGCTCAACACAATGAAAATTGCTCAATTTCTACAAAATCATCCTATTTTAAAAACAAGGCAATTAGAGAGTCTATTTATTACCCGAACGGAATGGAATGCCTTCATTGCAAAATTTGAGCAACAAAACAGAAAGAAAGTAACGAACTCATTTATCATCGAAGCATTATGTACTATACGAAAAATCAGTCGTGACCAATTGCTAGATGGTTTAAATACCTCAGGTCCCCTGCGAAGTGTTAAAAGAAAATATATAGAAACGAAACCACAAGTCAGAAATATCCGTTCATTTTATGTAGATGATGGTGGTATTAATCCGCTAATTTATGAAAGTACTGCAGCTGAAGATGAGGTAGCAGAAAAACTTGAAACCGAGGGAGTAAGGATTACTCCGTTATCATGTGCCACACCGGAAAAAAGATATCCTGGATTAGAGTTGCGACAAACTCCCGGAGGAGGCAAAGTAAGGCCTGTATGTAATATACATACAGGGAACAACAGACATACACTCTTTAAGCACTTAACTCCTTACGGTAAATCACTTGGACAAGGGCGAGTCAATGTTAGTGATGTCTCAAGCGACGACATTTGTAAGAATCTCTCCAACTTACTCGTTAAGAGGGCGGAACCAGTTGAATATGTTGCCACCCTTCCGATTATTATCGATCGCATCGGAGTAGGACGGCAAAGCGCTCGCTCTATAATGGGGGCTAGTGCCGCTGACGTGTTTAGAGCTCACGAGATAGAAATTAGCCCCACAGGAGGCCGATCAATTCATTGGGCACACCTCATCGCTAATTTTTTGGGAGACACACAAGATCTTATTGTTGCGGACTCTACCGAAGAAATTATTAATATGGTTCCCTCCACTGCAGCTGCAAACTACAATACCTTAGAAGCAATCGAATTATTTATCAGGAAAACACTTGTTGATAAAAAGACAGCGCAAATTCACATTCGTGTCACGCCAGAATATAGTGGGGAAGGTACAATTCCTGATTTACTAACCTATGCTCTCAGTTGGACAGAAAAAAACGATATGGGAGCTACGTTAGACTGTCATGAGGACTTTTATATATTCCCTCAATCATCTTATCGCTTTACGAAAACGGTACATGACACTATAAAAATGCTACGTAATGAGCGCAATAATAGCATATTCGCCGAGGATGAAGAAGATGATGAACGACCTACCTGCCATTTATAAGTGATGACTTTTGATCTTAACTATAAATTTCATATAATAAATTTATAGTTACTCTTTCCTTCTGTCATTATGAAAACAACCAAGCATTTCCTTATTGTGGTAATAAGCTCTTTCATAAGCTACTTTATTAGGAGCACAAGACGAATGGCTATAATCAATTTAGGATTACTTTAATGAGATGCATTAAATTAGCGTTGCTAGTCAGCGTTGCTTTTTTTTGTTTAACGGCGTGTGGCCAAAAAGGGCCTTTATATCTGCCCTCGCCAGAAAAAGCTGAGTCAGTAAAACACCCCCCAAAGAGAACTTATAACAACTATCAGAGAGAAGGACAATGAGCCTACGATTTACAAAAATGCATGGTTTAGGGAATGACTTCATGGTTATCGATGGCATTAATCAAAAGATACATCTTACTCCAGAACAAATAAGCGCACTTGCCATACGTAATACAGGCATAGGTTTTGACCAATGCTTACTCATTGAGCCTAGTCGGAGAGATGGAATAGACTTTAATTACCGTATTTTTAATGCGGATGGCCACGAGGTAGGACAATGTGGCAACGGTGCTCGCTGTCTAGCACTTTTTGCTAAGCATTATGGCTTAACCACCAAAAATACACTAAAAATAGCGACCAGTACCACTCAAATGGAATTGCATATTAATCAAGATAATAGCGTCAGTGTTGAAATGGGTACTCCGGCGCTAACACCGGAAAAAATTCCTTTCATTGCTGAAAAGCAAATGTCAGAATATTCTCTTACACTCAATCACGATCAACATGTTTCCATTCACGCCATCAGTGTAGGCAATCCTCATGCCGTGTTATTAGTATCCGATATCACAACCGCTCCAGTCGGACTCTTAGGGCAACAGATAAGTCTACATCCACGATTTCCTGAGCAAACCAATACAGGGTTTATGCAAATCATTAATCAAAATCACATCAATTTACGTGTTTATGAACGAGGCTGTGGCGAAACCCTCGCCTGTGGAAGTGGCGCAGTTGCGGCTGCAGCCATTGGCCGCTTATTCTATAATCTAGCAGAGCAAATCACCGTAACGCTCCCTGGAGGGAATTTAATTATTGATTGGCCGGAAACGAGTGGTTCAATAAGACTTACAGGACCAGCTACTTTTGTCTATGAAGCAACTTTGCTTATATAGAGTAAACGTAGTTTTTGCAAATATGTTGGAATTCCTTGCTAACAGCGAAAGCCCTTATCGAAGGTCTACCCCTTTGTTTTTAATTCCCTTGCTGCCAGTCCTTTACCAATTTTAAAACAACTATTGAATTTTTTTTCCAACCAGTTATTCTGGTTACAACCATTACTTATTAGACTAATTGCAAAATCAGGTCATAGTTCAGATAATGGCGATGATGCAAGGGATGCTATTTATTGAGTCCAAAGAAGTGATTTAAAACATAGGTGGTTAAATTATTTTTTTCGGCCTTATATCTCTTCGGGATGAAGAGATTACAAGAAAGTCCGTTCACTTATGGATCAAGGAGGATCGCATGGTTGATTTTGTTTTACCTTTATCCCAAAAAGATATAAATGCTTGCCAATTACTCATTAAAGACCTAAAAAGTCAACGACCAAATGAAGCATCAGCATGGGAGCAACCCTTAGCCTCTCTAGTTAAAGGAATAGAGTTACATTACCAACATGAACCATTAATAGCTATATTAAACAGCTTACCCAATACAGTGATTGAGGCTCTATTTTCGAGATTACTAAACGCCAATAATTTTAATTACTCCTGTTTAAAAACATTGGTTGAATACATTCATTCTTTATCTTGGAGTGACAAAACACATCAAATAACCTTAATCAATATTTTATTAACTTCTCGTATAATATTATTAAATCAATCAGAAATAGAAAAACTGCTTTTATTATTAGAGGGAAAAGAACAAAGCATTCTGTTAGCTCAGTTACGCCGACAAGCAGAACCCAATACACCGAAACCAAATGAAAAAAAATTATACCCTAATCAGAAAAAATTAAATCATATATACACATCAAACTACCAACAATTACTTGCATTTTTGACGCAACAGGCATCGCAAAATGAACTGATGTTGCAGACAAGGTTAAATGATCCCCCCCCATTAGCCAATTTATTAATGGGACAATTACTTGAAATTGAAAAGAATCCAGCCCAACAAAAAATACTGATCTATAGGCTATTAAAGAAACCCCAATGTTATGATTGGAGTGATTCTCATTTTATAAAAAAAATTGAATCAATATTAACCGCCGCACTCACAACAGTTCCCGAACAAGAGATAAAAGAGTTGTTCCAAGCCTATCTAAAAATCATCCAACAACAACCCAATGCAACACCAAGATCAATACAATTCTTAGATGATGTATACAATGTCACAAAAAACGCCCATATCATTGCCCGCTGCCTTGAAGCCACTAGCGAGAGTGAGTCTTGCATGGCGATTGACTTCTTAATCCATTCTAAAATTAAAGATCAATCCTTAAGGCAACTGTGTTTAAGAAGGATGAATATAGAACAATTAGGGTTCTTCCATAAACGCATGACTATATTAGGGCCAATGGGGCATTATCCTGATGAAGAGTTAGTTACGGATTTTATTCGTTTATTTTGCACCCACATTAATAAACTGCTTGATCCGCAAAAATTATTGAAACAATTAGCAGTCATGGTCAGTACATCACCAACATACACGGCGCAATTAGCTATTGACGTGATGAGAGTGCATTTATCATCGCCCAAATTAATTAGCCAATGGTTGCAAACACTAATAGAGGTCAACAGAAATAATGCCCTTTTAATTCCCCATTGCATGCTCTTTATCAAAGAGCATCCTAATGAGGTTGAACTTATTGTATCGATCCTTGGCAGACTATCAAATGAAGATTTATTAGCCCTCTACGTATCAATGTTTGCTCAAGGATTAGATAAAAATTATTTATCCTGTTTTAAAGAGCTATTTAAACATCCTAAAAACCATGCTCAGTTATTTTATTTATTAAGGAACACCCCAGTTATTCATCCAGAATTGTTAGATGAATTCATTGCGCAATTGAATGATAAGACATTAGTTAATTTGATTGGGGATCTGTTGACTCATGCTCACCCATATAGCCAATATAAATCAACCATAAATCAAATATTACTCATCTTTTGCCAACGCCTGTATCGAGACCCTGAGCCCACTGCGCTAATTAATCAATGGCCACAACAAGCCTTTGTAAAAAAGTTGGTAGATGTCCTTTTAGAAACACCACAATGTGTTGCTCATCTAACAACCAATTATTCGACCATGTATTCTTTAGTAACCTGGACTAGTCCTGAAGACGCAATAAAACATAGAATGGACGCGATACTTAACTGCTATGAATTTGAAACAGAAAGGCTACAGCAAATAGCACTCATTTGGTTAGCGTACTTTCGTACGCATCCGGAGCAATTGACTGCGGTATTTAGTACCTTACATTCTACAGAAAACAATAGAACACCTACTGGTAGAAAAAATCTATCCGGAATAATGCAAGCGTGTTGGGAGTTAATAAAGCCAGGAATAGATTATAAAGAAGAGGACTTTTTTACTCTAGCTCAAGCTCCTCGCCCTGAGTTTTTTAATGCTGTATCAACTCAGGTATCCCAAATGGAGTATCTCCAGCAAGAGCCATATCTTGGTTCGTTAAGAATAGCTAAGACTAAGGAATTACCCCCTAATATAAATGCCGAGTCGCTTATCATTCTTCTCGCCCACTCCGTGTCCCCAGACACCCTAATTAATTGGAAAAAAGCGACAGCATGGGTGAAAACATTAAGTGTGGAAGAACAATTAAATTTTATAAAAAAACTATTAGAGAATGTTTGTTATGCTAATAATAATCCTATATTGAGTCAGCACGCATATCTATTTGTTACACGTCACGTCTTATTTGACGAACTTTGGCCACAACTCGATCCGGCACATTGGTATTGGCTTATCAAAAATACTCCGGCTACTCAGCTAAAACAACAAGCTCCTATTTGGTTGGATGCACTAATCGAAAGACATGGTGCGCAAAAACTCAATTTAGGGAAGATACTCTCGCTTTTGCCGCCAGATACCATGTTACTAGACGTGATTTTAAAGAAAAAAACGTTAGCTATCCCTGCCGCATTCGCCCAGATAACCAGCCAACTGTCTACTGAAAATAATTGCGACGTTCCATTACTGGCTTTACAGCACTATATACACGCTCAAGATAAGGACTGGAGACAGCAATTTCTTCAAGCAACCCTAAGCCAGTTAAAAACCACTAACTTAAATAACATGCTCCTTTACATCCTCCAAGCGTTGCTTCTAGATGAAAAGACGGCACTTATTGCCTCTAAATTTGCTAATAAAAAACTTATTGTTAATTATTTAAAATTCCTGAACACACTAGTTAAGCAAGCAGAAAATAGCAACAATTTTGCAGAATTAAACCAGCTGATGATAAATTTAATCTCCTCGCTTATTGAAAAGGACGCAAACTGGAGTCAATTAGTTTGTAAAGAGGAAGCATTTACACAAACTGTATTAAGATGGCTATCTAACCTTGATTTTAAATCCGTCTCTATCAATAACCATCCCTTAGTTCGTTTACTTATTAATTGCCAATCGGCACAATTAGATCCTCAATTAGCGAACAATCCCCTATTTCAAAAGCTACTACAACTTATCTTATTTAGTCCACCTCAAGCATTTAATCCTGACCAGTTTATAGTGCTATTTACCTGGCTTAAACCTGAATATAAAATTCTTTTAGCACGGCAGTTGTTTACTCAACCCCAACTATCAGCAGTTCATATCCAGTCACTGTCAGTATTAATGAATGTTCTTGAGCCTACTGAATTATTTCAATTAATTGATGGTCATGAAAACTCCAATCATATAGCGAGAGAATTATTGACTCATGAAAAGGGATTAGAGCATTTATCCCCCATACAACAAAGCCAATTATTTAACTATATACGCTCCGCTTCTGACTTGATCGCCATTTTAGCTAACCCCCTCCTTCCTCAAGCCAATCGTATAAAATTTACGAAAGCTTTATTTCAGGTTTACGGTAAAAATGCGACTGTACTCAGCCAAAGATTAGAACAATGGCTTATCAATCCAGAAGCGATTGCCGCCTTAGCTAATTTCACTATTGATAAAAAAGACCAACAGCTTTTAGATGAGATATTACAAGATAAAACGTATTACCACGATTATCTTAATGAATATTTACAGAACCCCACCTTAGATATGATAGTCAATGAGGCCAGTTATTTAAGCCAAATAGCTCGCAATTCAGCCATGAATGTAGAGACTAAAAAAATATATCCAGCGCACGTTGTTGAACAATTAACATTAGAAGATATTTTTAAAACGATAAAACAGCAATTTTATTTAAATCAAGAAATAGAAGCACTATCAGTATTACTTAGCCCTTTTAATGCCAAAACTGAAAATCCACTTGCTTTATTACTCTCAGCAAAATGGCAACAAAAACTGTCATTAATGCATGGTGGTCTGCTGGAAATTATCCGTGTCTATAAAGATGAAAATACGCGGGAGTCAACCAAACGAGCTATTGAGCAAACGGAACTTTATTCAGCAATTTTACTCCCATTGATAACCTCTCCTCAAAATGAAGGACTAGAAAAGACCTTATCAGATCAATTAGTTTCTTTATTACAATCTTATTGCTCAAAGATCGCTCCTTTAGAGCAAGAACATTATCAATTGCTGCAAAATACCCTAAATGGTTATTCTTCTCAGTTGCAAATTATGAGGTTTTTTTCTCTCCCGCAACTATTTGATTGGTTTACGACGGACATAGCGGCAATACCACCTCGGCAAGAAAACATAGACTTACTAAAAAATGCTAGTGTATTACACACCGAGTGGTTAAAGCGCTTTAGCTTAGAACCAGACATTAATTTTTCAGAGGTATTAACAGTCGGGTTAAAAGCAGCATCACTTACTCAAAATAATGATGAACAAAATCAATGGCTTGTTCAATACGCTCTTTTTTCTTTTTTATCTGCATCCATAAATGATGCATTCTTAAAAAATTTCATTACATCAATTACACCTGCAGAACTATCTACTCTACTTAATTCTTTTTCCGAACAAAGCCAAGCCTCTTACAAAGCACAACAACTATTACAAAAGATCAACCTACATACGCCGAGAGCCGAATTAATTAAACAATTATTAACTCTAGATGCGGCCGTACTACATCAATTAATAGCAGTCACTGAGTCACTCAATTTATTGGCCTTAAAAAATATTCTTTGTTTAATCATACCTATTAAAAATAGTGAATTAAATGAGGAGCAAATTGCTACACTATGTTTATCCTCAACATTACACACAGCCCATCATGCTGATTGGTTACACATAGAGCTACAACTGATGACTCAGCGTATTGCTCACGCATCTCAAAGACTTGAACACTTAACACAATTAGGCTTTAGTTATACGCCAGATGAGACTAATGAGGAACGATTAACTTATTTAGCTGAGAAAAGGTTAAATCATCTGTCAAATGAAACGTTGATCCATTGCTTAAACTCTTATGAAGCAATATTTATCAGTCCCAGCAATGATCCTCATCCCTTTCTCCAAAGTTTAAATAAAATATTAGACAGTCCACGCAGAGCCCAAGAAATTCTGCAACGCCTTAATGTACAACTAGTCAAGCACATTATTCATGCCTCTATTAACGCCCCCTCCCGTTATGCTGAATTACTAGAAAAAATAATTCATTCTTCACATGGGGAACTATGCCTGCATGACTTGCAAATGGAGTTCAATAAACAAA
Organism: Legionella fallonii LLAP-10; assembly: GCF_000953135.1. NCBI lineage: Bacteria > Pseudomonadati > Pseudomonadota > Gammaproteobacteria > Legionellales > Legionellaceae > Legionella > Legionella fallonii. The sequence continues at coordinate 3,062,187 of NZ_LN614827.1, forward strand.
TAAAACAAAATAAGGATCCCCAACCTACAAGTATTGCGGATCTTAGTGCCGAACAGATTGAATGTTACTCATATGAACAACTCAACAGTATTTTATCGCTACAGCGTTTACTCTTCTTAAGTAATCCAATGGCGGAATTTACATCGTTTGCTACATCAGCAGAACAGCCAGAAACTCTCAAACAGAGACAACAGTTTTGTGCCGATGCCAGTATTTATGCGGCTATGCTCAATATAGAGAAAAAAGCAAATGCTCCTCTTAAAAAAAGCACTTCATGGCTGACTCAGCACAGTCAAAAAAGTATAAAAGCATATGCCGCGACAATGCATGAGATAACGACAAAACAGAAAGTGAATTATCCTTTAGTACAATATTATTGGCTGAGTTGGAACTCCTTTATTTCTGGTACTACCAATCACAATATGACTCCTGTCACCGACGGATTTTTGCATTGGCTTAGCACCTTAGATGAAAAACAACTGGAAGAGGCATCAGAGTTACATAAGTTACTACAACATCTTATAGAACAAAAAATATTGGCCAAAGTACTCCAACATGTTGTCGAGCATACTCAAGAGTTAACTCCTTCACAAATAACCTGGCTTTGCGAACAGAGCATGCTGATAGCTCCGCAAGACAGCACTTTATTTCCTTTTATTATTAACCTTCGCTCATGGGGTTGGCTGGAGAGTTATATGAAAAATAGCGCACCACAAAATTTTGAGTTATTAACAGCAGCCTTAGGAAATGGTGCATACATAAAAAGCATTAATGAAAATGAAAAAAATCAATTAGCTTTTCTAACTATATTGGAAATTAACAGATTTACCCCTCAACAAATACTGGCGTTAATTAAAATAGTACCTAATCAACAAGTACATTCCTTATTGATTATCCACCTCTTAACTCAACAGGAATATCTGGCAAGCTTGAAAGGAGAGTCTGTTTTAAGTAGGCTAGATAATAATCAAATTTACAGCCCGTCCCGTCTTAATGCTCTTGTTCATCAGCTAGATATCAGCATCCTAACCGAGGCCGTACTCGATAAACTACCAACAGAAACAGCAGTAAGTATTCTTTGTTCTATACCCCATTTTCATCAACTAAAGGAAGAACAAATTGATGCATTACTTAAAAAACATCCTCATCCTGAGGTTATTATTTATTGGATGAATCACTATTCGTCTTTGCCTAATGCTCATTTTCCTCTAGCCCACTTAATGAAAGTTGCCGACACTCATATTGAAAGCGCATTAAACAAAATGGATGAAAACAAAAAAGAGGCTATTATTACTAAAATAATTCAGCATTTAGACTTATTTCCCTCGATCCCCAAAACATTAATGGGACATAATGAAGAACAACGCCTTATTCTGGCCATTCGTCTCTTTCTTCATGGACATCAACATCAAAATTATGTCAATTATATCAATAAATTAACTGGAAGTTTATTGGAAAAAGATCACCAGTTTTCCTTACACGCTATCCAATTATTAATTTCCCTGTGTAACCAACATGAGTTTTCTGAATTAAGTAATAAAACAGCTCTTTTAACCAATCATTATTTGAGGGCGAATGCTCAATCGGGAGAGATAGGATTATTTTATGATAGCAACAGATTAAATATCGAGCGCATGAATCAACCAATACAATTAAAGCCGACCATCACACCTAAACATGAAAAATCAGGAGGATTTTTTTCCAACTTATTAAGTGGCAAATCGGAAGAAGTTAAAAAGCCAGAAGCAGAGGTAATTACCCCCGAACATTCGTTAATTGAGACACTTATAGACAGTAGAAGACCAATCACCTCATTGAATTACTTTTTAATTTATTTTAAGGGAGATCGAACTAAAATCAGCAACGTAATTAATGATTATTTAGACTTCTATATCCATGAAGGGTGCACTGGTAGCCGCCGCAAATTGATACATCAAATTGCGGCTCTAATGATTAGACCAGAACTAGATATTGCTATTAGAGAAGAACTATTTACTTCTTTTTTGCGTCACTCCGATTTATATGACAAACAAATAAGTTTTGCTCTCTTCATATTTGATGCCACAAAAGCAATACAACATTTTGGCTTAAAAGGAGGAGAAAAAAACTATACTCAGGTTATCAACTTATGTACCTGGGCTCTGCAAAAATTAGACACAAGAGAACATCAAGAAATTATTGATATTGCAACTAAAGCAAAAACTGAAGCAGAGCGTGAATTAAGTTTTAGTCAAGAAACGGGATTTTTTGCTCGTGTATTCATGCGACTAAGACGGTGTTGGTACTACGGCTGGACGGGTTTTTTTGTGCCAAACCCTCCTACCTATGTTGCTCTTGCGTCTTCAGAGCCTATTGCTCCGGAAGAAGAACCGTTATTCAATTCCCCTCCAATGCTCTCCATACTTTCTTATAAACCAGAGTTGAATATAACAAGCCTATTGAAAGAATTAACATTACCAATGACTCAAGAAAGTCTTGAACAACTAGCTGAAGCAATAAATAACTATTCATTAAAGCCCAAGACAAGAAATGAGCTAGAAATAAGGCAAAAACTTCATCTGTTGCTCTTAAAATTTCATGAGCATAGTGCAGAAGATAAAGCGCTGCATAGCTGGTTAGAGCAAAACCAAACGCTCGTGATTGCTAACTTATCCCGCTTATTAGAGTTGACTTTAATAAAAGATCAACATGCTGAACTACAAGACTTGTTGAAGCAAATCAAAGAAATAGCCCCTTCTTTACAACAAATTACTGAAGAATTAATTTGCCCTCCTCTCGAACAAAAAGAAGAAAAAACTGCGGTTGTGACTGTTCAATCAGAAGCTGAAGTGAGTCATTTAACAACTTTAGAAGCAACTCTAGAGTCCACCATAGAAACCACCACCGAACTAGCCTACAACGCATATAGTTGGGCAAAAGAGGGATTAAGCTCATTATTTCAGCCACTAACATCGTCCGCAACAACAGAATCACTGGAGCCCTCTTTAACAATGCATTAATTCACTCGTGGTATGTACCTAGAATTAGATACCTAGGTACATATTAGCAGGGATAGGGCTTTTGTCGCTTGACGGATTTACCGCGAAAGCTCTAAAATAAAACAATAAGATTACAATCAGGACATTATTATGGATGAGAGAAGAGGATTCTTCCGCATTAAAAATAAAGGAATAATCCATGCTAAAACAAGTAACGGCTCATTAGACATTATTAATATATCTTCATCTGGTGCCTTAGTAATTAAAAATAACCGTGATGTGGGGCAACAAGGGATAATTGAATTAAGTATTCATAATTTCTCAATGCTTCTTCATTATGAAATTTCAAAAGTTCAAAAAAACACTATGGTTTTAACTTTTAAAAATGAAGATGAAATAGATAAACTCTTTTTAGTATTAAAGAACTTGAGAGATGAACACAGTAAACAAGCATATAATCGACCTTAAGCAGCAATGATGAACGATTATTAGTGCCAACTTAAGGATGTAGAGCCGAAGTAGACAAAGTCATAATCATACACTCCCGCATTACATTGTGCTAATACGGCTACGTATAAAAGCCTTAAGATATCATTACATGAAATGGTTACCTTGCTGGAGGTAAACAGGCTTTTAACGACTCTATCTTCTCCTGTTGTCTGGCAATTTCAAACTCTAGAGTTTCAAGCCCTCTGCATAATAGGTCCTCTCCATTTTCGTTCAACTCACGTTCATCAACATTTGTAAAGAAACGTAAAGCATGTAATGCATCATTTTTCGGCTCCTCAAGCGCAGTAAGCACTGAGTTTTTAGCCTCATTCAACAGATTTATTTTAGTTGTTTTAAATCCAATTTTTCTTCTAATAAAAGCATAACTTGAATCAGTTACTCCGCGAGTAGTGAGTTGAGCAATTTGCTTTTCCAAATCAACTATGGCCTCTTTATTGGCTATATAGCCTAAAATAGACTCATCATATTTATCAATATATTCTGTTAACTTAGATAATAAGTTATTAAAACTCTCAATCTCTGATTCTTTGAAGTCGGGAGAGAAACTATCGTGCCCATAAGTTTTCATCAATAATAAATCAAGAACGTAACGATCATTCTCTAGTGTTAACGGTGGTTTTGAGTAATACCGGGCAGCAATATTAAATCCCAGATATTGAGCAATATTCTCAATGAATTTTTTACAAGGAGGAACAACAACGTGTTTCATTAAAAAAAACAAATTAGTAGCAATAGCCATTTGATTTAAAAAGGCCAGTGCACTAAAAAAGGAAAATGCCGCAATAGGTGGACATAAAAAATAAGCAATGGTTAAAAACGCCGCTAAGGTTAATGATGAGATCAATAATTCCGCTTTACTAACCTCACCTTGATAGATTCTATAAGCAAAATTGGTTAAATAGCCCAAGCTCAGTGATAAATTGGCTAGAGCCACTATGCTTTCCTTTGAAAAAAAACTAGTTGTGATCACTGCAGGAGTAAAAAAGACGGTAATAGCTAATGTCATAATATAGCTTAAGCTCGTAGACGTCTTATTGAAAATATCGCCAATCTCTTTTTCACGGCTATGATTTCTAGTATATAAAGATTTTTTTAATTTTAAAAACATATGGGTAATTACTATGAAGAAATCTATCGATTAGATGGTCGCAATTTTAACATTATTTATATTATTTTGTCGCTTATATAATCTGAAGTTACAAAAAAATTGTATCATTACAATAATACCCATCCTAACGTTTGCAAGCAGTAATGAAAATCATAGTTTCCAGCGCTTATGCATCCAATTCCATTGCTCAGGATGTGCCAAAATAATCTGCTCTAGAGCCCGATTATATGCAAGGGTATTCTGATAAAGTGACTCGTTAGTTGAATCATAGTCTTTCCAGGGAATCGGTTCATGAAACTCTAAAATATGTTTCCCACTGGGTAACCGATAACTTGCTGCAGGTACAACAGGAACACCAGTATTACGTGATAACATCGCCAGACTACGATAGGTTCCTGCCTTCTTACCAAAAAACTCTACAGCAATACCATCGCGATTAACTAGAGACGCATGCTGATCCAGCACAAAAATTACTGCGTGATTCCTTTCTAATGCGGTACACACTTGGTCTAAGGAGTTTTTTTTAGGAATTACATTCAAGCCGGCTTGGTAATAACGTTTAAACATTATTTTTTCCAATGCCTTAAAACGCAAAGTTCGTCTGATAAAATGAAATTGCCCCAAAAATTCTTTAAAACTTAACACACCGCCTAAAGGAGCAAATTCCCAATTACCAAAATGCCCGGTAAGTACTAAAACTCCTTTTTTTTGAGCCACTATAGAAAGCATGTGTTCATGCCCCTTGACGGTAACACAATCACGCATTTTATTTTCACTCATAAATCGTGATTTCAATGTTTCCTTAAGTGAGGTCACGAGATGCGAATAATAAGATTTAGCCAAGTGTTTCTTTTGCTGTTCATCAAGGCGATCTTTAAATACCTGAGAGATATTAGCCAAAATTAATTGTCGCCTATAGGGCAAAAAATAATAAATAAATCGCCCCATTAAATTGACGGGCAGCGCTTCAATTTGTTGGGCCATTTTAGTCACAAGCTTTAATCACCAAACAAGCATTCATACTAGCGAACCCTCTATTAATCATCAATGCGGAAGAAGAACCATTTATTTTTTGATGGTCTCTACTTAATGACAAGTGCTCGCAAGAAGCTGCAATTTGCTGCAAGTTAGCAATCCCTGGGGCACAATTTGTCTCGAGAGCGTATGTGGTCATTACTGCATCTAAAATTCCAGAGGCACATAAAGTATGTCCTGTTGACCATTTAAAGGCCGTAACAGGTACACTATTTTCAGTAAAAACTTCCCCAATAGCCAGCGCCTCGCTATTGTCTGATTTACGATTACCATTACCATGGGTGACGATCAAACCAATATCTTTCGTGCATAACCCCGCAGTCGCTAAAGTTTGCTGAATAAGGTGAATCAATGGCTTACCTTCCGCTTCTAAGGAAAATAATCCATCCGCCTCACTGGCAGATAAACCACCAATGAGCTCGCCATAACAAGTCGCTGATCGAGCTTTAACACAAGCCTCGCTTTCCAAAACAAGGGCGGCAGCGCCATCAGCTAAAATCGTTCCATCATGCTCATTATCAAAAGGCTTTAAATGGCGCTCACTGAGCACACCTAGCTGGTTATAATAAAATAAAGCTTGTGGTTCTATACCCATATCATAAGCAACAACCACTGCACGTTCTGCTTGGCCAGTACGAATAGCGTGGTAGGCTTCCAATATAGCTTGTGCCCCACTTACAGCATGATTTGTAATATTATGATTGGGTCCTTTAAATCCGTATGTAATACCGGTGTAAGCAAGCACATTATTAGGTAAAATTCGCAATAACCACATAGGATGCACTTCATCAAACAATTGCGTAGCAAAACGCTGCATGTCCCCTTTAGTTTTCGCCATTAAAGGTAAAAAATCATATTGTTGAAAATATTTATTCCCAGGAGATCCTACATAGAGGGCTGTTTGTTCGTTAAAAGAATCACTGCACTCAAGAGTATCTCTATAGGCAATCATTTGACTGTGCTCAATAGCTTGAACAGCTGCATTTATGCCTATTACATCTTGACGAGAAATAGCTTTTATCAGTTTACGATCTGGTAGCATTTTAGCCGGTTGAAAATTTTTTAATTCTCCCCCCAGGCGATGTGACCAACCTGTTAGATCCCATTGTTTAATCTCATCAATTCCGCAACTACCTGTAAGCACTGCATTCCACGTCTCATCAGCAGTGGATCCAGAAGCAGTCAGGGCACTTCGGCCTGTAATAAATACTCTATTGAGACCACTCATTCACTTGCTCCTTCAAACTCAGGATGCTTAAACAACAAACAACTATTTGAACCACCAAAACCAAAAGAATTCGATAAAACGACTCCTAAAGATTTTTCTCGAGGACCATCAACCACATAATCTAGATCGCATTCTGGATCTGGAGTTGTTAAATTTGCTGTTCGAGGAATTCGACTCTGTTCTATCGCCTTAACTGACAGCACAGCCTCCAGCGCTCCCGCAGCCGCAATTAAATGCCCTGTCTGGCTTTTAGTAGAACTTACCGGTAGATTAGCAATTCTATCACTAAAAACGGCTTTAATCGCATTGGTTTCACTTAAGTCATTCATTTTAGTCGACGTACCATGGGCATTAATATAATCCACATCATTGGCTTTCAAACCGGCATCATGAAGGGCCCGTTCTATGGCTTGGATTGCTCCATCACCATTGGGATGGGAGTCCGTGATGCGGTAAGAACTTAAAGAATTTCCTTCGCCAGCTAATTCCGCATAGATGCGAGCACCGCGCGCTTTTGCTTTATCCCATTCTTCCAGGATTAAAAACGCAGCACCCTCACCCAATACAAACCCATTACGTGTCGCATCGAAAGGACGACTGGCCGTTTCCGGTGTGTCATTATAAGTAGACAAAGCACCTAACAAACAGAAACTAGATAAGCCTAAAGGGTTGATCATGGAGTCAAATCCCCCAGCAAGCATATAATCTGCTTCGCCACGACGAATCACCTGCATAGCCAACCCCAAAGCCTGGCCTCCTGACGCACACGCGGTATGAACGGAAGAAGCGTAACCAGATATACCAAATTGTTGAATCAATAATGATAAGCCCGAGTTTGAGGTGGTTTTTCCAAAATCGACTAGTTTATAAAATTCACTGGTATTGGTGTTTAAAAGTTCCCAATTCGTCTCTCCATCCTGAGCACAAGCCTGTTGAAATCGACGGAGATAATCAAACTCAGCAGTCATCATTCCACTACCAGTAACAACGCCCCATCGCGACGAACTCTGTTGCGTAGGCAAAATTCCAGCATCATTGAACGCCTGTTTTGCTGCTTCTAGAGCAAAATGGGTAAAAGACATTGCAAAACGTGTATGTTTATTTTTCAATGCAGGGTTTGGGCTAAAATCCTTTACCTCCGCTGCAATATAAGTTGGAAAAGCACTGGCATCAAAATGAGTTATCTGGGCGATTCCGGATTGTCCAGCCATTAAATTAGTCCAAGTTGATTGAACATCATGGCCTATTGCTGAAACAGCGCCTAGCCCTGTAATTGCTACTCGTCTTTTCTTCATATTATTTACCTATTGGGGTATAAGCACTACGTCCACAACACAAACACGCTTACCATCAACTTCACTACGATAAGTCAATATTAATTCATCATCCGTTTGCTTCTTTACTTTTACATGGCAAACAATGACATCACCTGGCAGAATAAAATCATTCATTTTGATTTTACGTAGTTCGCTTACTTGATAATTTACATCATATTTCGCACGAGCTATAAACTCTTTAGCTAAATTTATCTTACATTCCAATAATACTGTCATTGGCAATACAGGTTTATAGGGAAAATGATCAGGAAAGTATGGTGCAGACTTACTTATCCGCTTTTCAGCAACAAGATTATTTCCGGGCTCACTTAAAAGAACTCGGTCAAACATCATTGGAGCTATAGCTGTGTTAAATGACGCATTAAGTTGATCATCTATTGCATCACTATTTACTATGGTACTTATTGCAGCCCAATCACCAGGACGGTATATTTCAGCAAATTGACGTTTAATCTCTCCTATGCCAATAAAATCACTCATTGGCAATAATGGACCTAAAGCCCCTTCAATGCTAAAAACCAGCTCATCTCCAACCCTCGCTTCACTGTGATATTGCACGACCTTATCGTCAATCAAATCTATGTAAGACTCAAGTAAGAGCGTTTCCCCCACGTATGCAGGACGATGCAATTTGGCACAACTAACAACACCAGCAACAGGTCTTAAGGTAAACTCATTGCGCTGCATCACATTCCAAGCAGCTAACTGCCCTAATGTCTCACCAATTAGGGACGAGATAAAACAAAGCTTACCTTGTGCATCAGTAGTTAGATAAAAATCATCTCTGTTAATATGCTTAACCCCTCGAATCCATTCACCCGAGGTTAGCTCAACAATTCTATCGACAAACAAAAAACTCATTAAGCAGTAGTTTCCAGACTTTGTTGCTGAACCGCTGCAGAAACGACTAATTTGCAAAATGTTTCAACGGTAAACAGCATTGGGATTTCATTAACTTTCATATTTGATTTAAATTGATCCGCAGGGACTTCTGTTAAATAGTTTTTTAACGCCTCAAGGCCTACAGCAGTAATAACACCGCCCTTTTCGAATTCATCTTCAGCTAAATCCCCACGGGCATTTTTTTCTAATTGTCCACGAGGGATTTTAATTTTAAATTCTTTTTCCAATTGAAAAACCAGATCAAGAAAATCAATAGACTCTGCACCTAAATCCGTGATTAAACGGCTATTTAAAGAGATTTCATCTTGATCAATTACTAACACATCAGCAATAATTTCCCTAACTTTAGGGTAAACGTCAGCCATATTCATAATTCTTCCTCAGAACTCACCTAGATTACAAAGCTAGCGATTATATCATAAAAATTGTTTTAATCACCTAATACGGGAAAAGTATAATATTTAACCTATCCAATCTGGCTGTAGCCTGCGTCAACAAATAAAGTGTGACCATTAATCATAGATGCTTCGGGTAAGCAAAGGAGGTATACTGTATCAGCCACATCTTGGGGAGTTAAAGGCCTATCCGCCAAAGCACGAGATTGATATTCATCTAGGAGCTGCTCTCTATTAGGAAAATGTTTTAAAGCATCCGTATCAACAACCCCGGCAGATACTGTATTTGCAGTAATGCCATATATAGCTAATTCAAGACTTAATGAACGTACTAATGATTCTAACGCCGCTTTTGATGCCCCTATAAATGCATAGTTGGGAATAGCTCGTGAAGCCCCCAAACTTGATAGAGCAACAACCCTTCCGCCTTTAGGCATCAACTCCCGTCCCTCAGAAACCAGGTGGTTTAACGCCAAAGCATTAGTTTCCAAACACCATCGCCAGTGTTTAGTAGACATTTTTAGCGCCGGTTTTAAAACGCCGCTGGCAGCGTTACTGACTAAAAAATTAAGATGGGTAAAATGCTCACGAAACTGAGAAAACATGTCTTTTACCGATTGATGATCAGCAACATTAGCTTGCAATGCTACCGCTTTTCGCCCCATGTCTTGAATTTCTTGAACTAAGCTCTGCGCTTCGTCAGAGCTATTATAATAAACTATAGCGATGTCACTCCCTGCTTGAGCTAATTTTAACGCCGTCGCTTTGCCTATACCTCGCGCGCCGCCTGTAATTAATCCAACTTTTCCAGCAAAGATAGAGCTCATAAAGACATCCCCAGTATAAAAAAGCACCAAACTACCGCGATTATAGAGTCATGTCAATTAAAAACATTCGCTATCCTTTCTTATTTCATCAATAAATAATTGTTTTGACAAACCATAAAGTACTCTTCATTAATTACCATGATTGATTAAGACAAGTATGTAAAAGCCCACAGAACCTATCCCATAGTCTAAGTTATCTAAAGTAAACAAGATTTTGCGCAAATTACCGCTCTTATTTTACTCACAAATACATACAGATCTTGAATCAAGTAATAAATTCCCTTGTTTCTCTAGCCCTAACTTTGTACCATTTGCACTCCATCATAATTAGTATATAAATTTAATGGCTTACTCTTGGTCTAAAACTGTTTTTCCTATCGCTGCAATTTTTTCCTTTCGTATGTTGGGATTATTTTTACTGATCCCCGTATTTTCGGTTTATGCTGCACAATTAAACCACGCAACCCCAGCTCTAATAGGTATTGCATTAGGCGGTTATGGGTTGACGCAAGGACTCTTGCAAATCCCTTTTGGTATGCTCTCTGATAAGTTTGGTCGTAAACCCATTTTAACCTTAGGTCTACTCCTTTTTATCCTTGGAAGCTTAATCGGTGCAATTACTGACTCTATTTACGGGGTTATTGTCGCTAGAACGATGCAGGGTATGGGGGCAATAGGCTCTGTTCTAATTGCATTGTTAGCGGATTTAACACCTAATAACCAACGCACCAAAGCAATGGCTGTAATCGGTATGACTATAGGCACCTCGTTCAGTTTAGCTATGGTTATCAGTCCTGCTATATCCTCCCGCTTTGGCTTAGCAGGGATTTTTTATGTAACAATGGCTTTAGCAAGTATAGGTTTATTGTTACTTCACTTTGTTATCCCAACTCCCAGAAAAGAATTATTCCATGCGGATAGCGAAGCTAATCCGAGCTTATTTAAATCAGTCTTAAATAACCGACATTTGCAAAGATTAAATATTGGAATTTTCTGCCAACACTTTATTTTAACGGCAACATTCTTTGCTATCCCAATGATTCTTAGTGAACAAGTTAAAGCAGGACACCTGACACAACAATGGCATTTCTATTTACCACTAATGGTAGGCTCCTTCCTTTTTATGATTCCCTTTATTATTGCGGCGGAAAAGAGAAAACTGATGAAGCCTATATTTTTATTGTCAGTCCTTACTACTACTATTTCTCAGGCCCTACTCGCGTGGGCGCACTCAATGTGGGCTAGCCTCTGTCTACTTATGTTTCTTTATTTTATTGCTTTTAATATCCTCGAAGCGTCTCTGCCATCGCTAATATCAAAGCAAGCCAATCCAAATAATAAAGGTACGGCAATGGGCATTTATTCAACAGGCCAATTTTTAGGCATCTTTGCAGGCGGGTCACTAGCCGGAATAGTATACCAGTGGAGCGGTAGTCAAGGAATCTTTATCGCAAATACCATACTTGGTGCTTTATGGTTTATTATTGCATGTTATATGAAACCCAATACCTATCTTTCTTCACTAATATTACACTATACAGCTACGGCTAAAAATGACGAAGAGGTTCTTCACGTATTACAAAATGTCCCAGGTATTAAAGATGTTGCATTGGCAAAAGATGAGAGCACTATTTATTTACGTATAGATGAAGAGAATTATCAAAACGGAAGCGCGGAACAAGCTTTAACATCAATAGTAAACTCTTAGTATCCATTTAATTCGACACACTTGCTACGCAACAGCACATTAATTAGGTATAATCTAACTTACTGTGCTGAGAGGAGATAATTGATGGCAAGAGGAATAAATAAAGTAATATTAATTGGTAATGTGGGAGTAGATCCTGATGTTCGTTATTTACCAAATGGCAATGCAGTAACCACCCTGTCCATTGCTACCAGTGAATCATGGAAGGATAAGACTACAGGCGAAAAGCAAGATCGTACTGAGTGGCATCGTGTAGTTTGCTTCAATCGTTTAGGTGAAATTGCTGGAGAGTATCTCCGTAAAGGTTCTAAGCTTTATGTTGAAGGTAGCTTACGAACACGTAAATGGCAAGATCAGCAAGGTCAGGACAGATATACGACTGAAATCGTTGCCTCAGACATTCAAATGCTTGATAGTAAAGGGGGAGGCAACAGTTCATTTAATTATGATGATGTACCGCAAATGCAACAATCTGCGCCAACACATCAACAAAATGCGAATAAACAACAATCGCCACAAGCAGCACAAGATGCATTCGATCAGTTGGACGATGATATTCCTTTCTAATGTAGTCTCCACGAAAACACTTCACTACTAATATTAGGATAAAGCTTATTGCCTTATCCTAATGTTTTCTACGTAGATTAGGCCCCACGTCCCTAGTATGAGCACTGTAGGCTCAGCAACAAATTACTCGATAACGCCCTTGCCGAAACTTTCAGCTGAAGAAGCATAGAAACATGCTAAACCACACAGGCAAAGTCGTTATAAATGCTTGAAATAATGCTCTCGCGCACACAAAAACGTCGGGCGATTTGCTACCCGACATACAACTATTCTTTTTCTCAATTGCGCCCGGCCAGCTGTACTTTATCATTTAATTTAGTAAATCTTTAAATACAAAAAGGCCGGTGCTTTTAGAACACCGGCCTTTTTATTAATAACTCAACTAAATGAAAATAGATTTAACTCACAATCTATTTTTTATTATTCATTTACTTCACTATTATTTTTTGGTCTGTCAAGTAGTTCAATTATAGCCATAGGGGCGTTATCACCTGCTCTATACCCGCATTTAATAATCCGAATATATCCACCTGGTCTCTTGACAAAACGTGGTCCTAAATCAGTAAACAGTTTTCCAACTGCAGCTTTAGAACGTAAGATGTCAAAAGCACGACGGCGAGACGCAACTGAGTCAGCTTTACTAACAGTAATTAAAGGCTCTATGTAGCGGCGCAAATCTTTAGCCTTAGGCAGAGTAGTTTTAATGATCTCATGCTCAATTAAAGAACAGCACATGTTAGAAAACATGGCTTTACGATGACTACTTGTACGGCTAAAACTACGCCCTGAATTACGGTGACGCATAACAAAGACTCCTAAATATTACTCGCCTAAATTTGCTGGCGGCCAATTCTCAAGTTTCATTCCAAGCGATAATGAACGTGATGCTAAAACATCCTTAATTTCAGTTAAGGATTTTTTACCTAAGTTAGGTGTTTTTAGAAGTTCATTTTCAGTTCTTTGAACTAAATCGCCAATATAATGAATGTTTTCTGCTTTTAAACAATTAGCAGAACGAACAGTTAATTCCAAATCATCAACAGAACGTAATAAAATAGGATCAAAATCATTGCGCTCCTTATTATCAGAACGAGATTCTTCAAACTTCATATCCACGAAAGCATGAAGTTGTCTTTGAAGAATGCTTGCAGAAATACGAATTGCTTCTTCTGCATCAATTGTTCCATTTGTTTCTAATTCTATTGTTAATTTATCAAGATCGGTACGATTCTCTACCCGCGCACTATCAACTACATAAGCCACTTTTTTGACAGGTGAAAAACTATTATCGATCTTCAATTTTCCTACAGATTTCTGTTCAATTTCATCATCAAAATGTCTAATGAAAGAATCTGTATTATGAAAACCTATCCCTCTTTCGACTTTTAAAGTCATATTCAATTTGCCTTTTTCATTCAATGTGGCAATAACAAGCTCAGGGTTAACGATCTCTACACCATGAGTTAATTGAATATCTCCAGCTGTAACTTGACAGGGCCCTTCTTTATTTAAAGTAACTAGCCCTTCTTCGCCGACAGTCATTTTAATAGCCACGAGTTTGAGGTTAAGCAGCAAATCAACCACATCTTCCTGAACGCCTTCGATAGTACTGTATTCATGAAGAACACCATCTATTGAAGCCTCAGTGATCGCACTTCCAGGCATAGATGACAACAATATACGTCTCAAAGCATTGCCGAGAGTGTGACCAAAACCTCGCTCCAAAGGCTCTAAAACTATTCTAGCCTTGTACGGTGATTCAGCTTGTACTTTAAGCACCTTGGGCGTCAGCATTTCATTGATTTCAGTATACATTCAGCTATTTCTCCGAGCTTACTTAGAGTAAAGTTCTACAACAAGGTTTACGTTGTAGTCTGAAGATAAGTCTGTTAACGTCGGCGCCGTAGAGAATGTACCTTTAAAAGATGCAGCATCTACAGTAATCCAATCACAAGGAACTCTTTGTTCTGATAGAGCTAAAGCAGCTCCAACACGACCTTGTCCTCTAGCCTTTTGGCGAACAGTGATTACGTCCCCTGGTTTAACTAAAAAAGAAGGTACGTTAACAATTTTATCATTAACAAGTATTGCTTTGTGAGTTACTAACTGTCTCGCTTCAGCGCGGGTACTTGCAAAACCCATACGATAAACAACATTATCAAGTCGTCTTTCTAAAAGGGCCATCAGATTTTCACCAGTAGAACCTTTTTGACCGGCAGCTAATTTATAGTAGTTTCGGAATTGCTTTTCAAGAACACCATACAATCTTCTAATTTTCTGTTTCTCTCTAAGCTGAATACCATAACTATTCAAACGTGGTTTTTTATCACCATGCTGTCCTGGTAGTTTTTCAGATTTACACTTGGACTTATGATCACGAACACCACTTTTAAGCAATAAATCACAACCTTCACGACGTGATAATTTGCACTTTGGACCAAGATATCTAGCCATTAATTACTCCTGAGTCTTACACACGACGTTTTTTAGGTGGCTTACAACCATTATGAGGTATGCCAGTAACATCGGTTATTTCAACAATTTTAAAATCCTGGGATATTAATTCACGAATAGTGGACTCTCTACCAGGACCAGGACCATGAACAAATACCGCGACAGATTTCATACCATATTCTTTTGCAACGGCAGCAGCTCTTTCAGTTGCAACTTGCGCCGCATAAGGGGTACTTTTTCTGGAGCCACGAAAGCCTGATCCACCTGATGTAGCCCAGCATAATGCATTGCCTTGCCTATCAGTAAATGTAACAATTGTGTTATTAAAAGATGCATGAACATGAACTATGCCATCAGATACGACACGCTTTGCCTTTTTTCTTACTTTTTGCTGCTTTGACTTTGTAATTGCCATCTTATTTTCCTACATAAAAAATCAAGAACTAGTGCCTTTTCTACGGCCTTTTCTTGTACGAGCATTGGTTTTCGTACGTTGTCCGTGCACGGGTAATCCTCTTCTATGTCTTAGTCCACGATAGCAGCCTAAGTCCATTAATCGCTTAATATTCATTGTAACTACGCGACGCAAATCACCTTCCACAGTCATCTTAGCTATTTCAGTTCTTAAAGCTTCTAACTGAGCATCTGTTAACTGCGAAACTTTAGTAGAAGGATTAATATCAACCGTTGCACACAACTTTAATGATGTAGTCTTACCGATACCATATATAGCTGTTAAAGCAATCACTACATGTTTGTGATCCGGTATGTTCACTCCTGCAATACGAGCCATTAACTTCTCCGAACGTTATTTTGTTCTGTCGAAAGGGACAGAAGAATACTATTTTTATAAAATAAAATCAAGTAGGTATTAACCTTGCTTTTGTTTATGTCTGGCATCTTTACAAATTACTCTAATAATGCCACTTCTCTTTATTATTTTGCAATTGCGACAAATTCGTTTAACTGATGCTCTTACTTTCATTCCTAACTCCGATAAAAATCATAGTAGACCAGGTAATTTTGTACCTTTAAAATTAGCCTTTTTCATTAAAGAATCATATTGTTGAGTCATTAAATGGGCTTGTATCTGAGCAACAAAATCCATAATAACAACAACGATAATTAATAATGATGTACCACCAAAATAAAATGGGACATGCCATGTATACATTAAAATCTGGGGCAATAAGCATACAAGAACTAGATATATAGCGCCAACTAAAGTTAATCGAGTCATCACTGAATCAATATATTTAGTAGTCTGCTCTCCTGGTCTAATTCCTGGAATATAGGCTCCTGATTTTTTCAGGTTTTCTGCTGTATCTTTTGGATTGAACACTAATGCAGCGTAAAAGAAAGCAAAAAACAATATAGCGACGGCATAAACAATTAGATATAACGGTTGTCCAGGTGATAATGCCATTCCAACATCAGACAGCCACCCCATTCCTTTCGTATGTGAAAAGAACTGCGCTAAAGTTGCAGGTAATAATATGATACTGGATGCAAAAATTGGAGGAATAACCCCAGACATATTTATTTTTAGAGGCAAGTGACTCGTTTGAGCCGCATAAACCTTTCTACCCTGCGTTCTCTGCGCATAATTAACTCTTATGCGTCTTTGTGCTCGTTCCATGAAAACAACAAAACCGGTTACAACAACTACTACAGCAGCAACCACAACTAATGTTAATGCTTGCATTTGTCCTTCTTTAACTTGTTGAAGAACTGATGCAATCGCCCTAGGCATGCTAGAAACAATACCAGAGAAAATGATTAGAGAAATACCATTTCCTACTCCCTTCTCAGTAATTTGTTCTCCTAACCACATTAAAAACATAGTCCCTGTTACCAGAGTAACAACAGCTGTAAAATAAAACGAAAAATCTGGTTGTAGAGCAATTTGCTGTCCAGCAAGCCATCGTGCCATACCTAAAGATTGAAATATAGACAACAGCAAAGTCAAATACCGAGTGTATTGGTTTATTTTTCTACGCCCTGACTCACCTTCCTTTTTAAGTTGCTCTAACTTGGGAGAAACAACTGAAAAAAGCTGAATGATGATTGAGGCTGAAATATAAGGCATAATACCGATAGCAAATACCGTTACACGCGATAAGGCACCACCAGAAAACATATTAAACAATCCGAAAATTGTATTTTGTTGTTCATTAAAGAAATTAGCTAGTTTTGTAGGATCTAATCCAGGAACTGGTATATGAGCACCTAATCTATAAACTAAAATTCCAAGAATAACAAATAACAATCGGGATTTTAACTCTGCCAACCCACCACGGGATTGGCTTCCATTATGTTTTTGGTTTTTCATAGTCACTCTTCTATACTACCGCCCAAACCCTCAATAGCTGTTCGAGCTCCTTTAGTGACTCTTAAACCTTTAAGCTTGATAGCAGAGGTTAGCTCTCCTGAAAGAATTACCTTCACATCTTTTATAGCGTTATTAATTAATCCTGCTTCACGTAAAACAGCAAGATCAATAACGTCTGCTTTAAGTTTTGCTAACTCACCTAAACAAATTTGATCAACACTTCTACCAACACGAGATTTGAAACCCATTTTAGGCAGTCGTCTTTGAATGGGCATTTGTCCCCCTTCAAAGTTGATCTTGTGATATCCGCCAGCTCTAGCTTTTTGACCTTTATGTCCTTTACCACTAGTTTTACCTAATCCGGATCCTATACCACGTCCTAAACGTCTTTTAGGTGGACGTGAGCCTGGATCTGGTGATAGTGAATTTAAATTCATTATACACTCTCCTCAACTAGCAATAGATAACTAATCATATTAATCATGCCGCGTATTGCAGGCGTATCGCTATGAAGTACGCTTGAATTCGTTTTGCCTAAACCTAATTGTTTAGCAATACCAACATGTTTTGGCTTTCTACCAATTATACTTTTTACCAAAGTAATTTTTATTTTCTTTTCCATATTAGCCCGCCATTACTTCTTCAACAGTTTTGCCACGTTTGGCTGCTACATAATCTGGAGTACCAATGTTTGTTAAAGCACCAATTGTTGCTCGTACAATATTGCTTGGATTAGTTGAACCAATACTCTTTGCTAGAATATTTTGTACACCTAATACTTCTAAAACAGCTCTCATCGCGCCGCCAGCAATAATTCCGGTACCCTCACTAGCAGGCTTCATAAATACTTTAGAAGCACCATAATTCCAAGTAATTTCGTGATATATAGTGGTTCCAGATAGTGGAATATAAACCATATTTTTCTTTGCTTGATCCATCGCTTTCTGAATAGCGATTGGAACCTCGCGTGCTTTACCTCTACCAAACCCAACTTTGCCCTTTCCGTCACCTACAACGACTAAAACAGCAAAGCCAAAAACACGTCCACCCTTAACTACTTTAGCGGTACGAGTTACTGATACCAATTTCTCTTGATATCCATCTGACTTGGGTAATTCTTCGAATGCCATAATCGTTCCTTAAAAATCTAAACCGGCTTCACGAGCACCTTCGGCAAGGGCTTTAACTCGGCCGTGATATTTATAACCAGCACGATCAAATGCAACTTGAGTAATACCTTGCTCATTAGCACGCTTACCAAGTAACTTACCAACTAAATTGGCTTGTTCTACTTTGCATTTTCCAGATAAACTGGCTCTTAATTCTTTATCAATAGTTGAACAAACAACTAATACCTTATCTCCGAGCTTATCCGATGTAATTATTTGAGAATAGATATGTGTACCACTTCTATAAACAACTAATCTTGATCTACCCGATTTACGAATTAAAGCTTTTGTCTTCAATCCACGTCTTTCTCGTGAGTTATGCTTATTCATTTTTTATACCCTATTTCTTCTTCGCTTCTTTTCGAACAATTACTTCACCAGCATATCTGATTCCTTTACCTTTATATGGCTCAGGCGGTCTAAAAGCTCTAATTTCTGAAGCTACTTGCCCCAAAAGTTGTTTATCAACGCCTTTTAGTACTATCGTAGTATTATTAGGAGTTTCAACAGCCACACCTTTTGGCAAATCATACTCAACAGGATGTGAAAAACCTAGAGATAAACTAACAGATTTATCTTTAGCTTGTGCTCTATAACCAACACCTACCAATTCTAAAGTTACTGTAAATCCGTCAGTAACACCACGCACCATATTATTAACTAATGCTCTTGCTGTACCTGCCTGAGCCCAAGCTTTGGGGTCATTTGCGGCGGGGGCAAATTCTAATTGGTTAGATTCTTTACTCTTAGTAATACTAACTAACCTATTAATAGGTTGGGTTAGTGTTCCTTTAGGCCCTTTTACAGTTATTGATCCCTCAGCAAGTGTTATTTCAACATTTGATGAGTGGACAACAGGGGCTTTTGCTACTCTAGACATATTATTCCTCTCAAGTATTAAGCCACTTCACAAATGACTTCGCCACCAACACCTTTTAACTTTGCAGATACATGAGTCATTATACCTTTCGATGTAGATAATATAGCCACACCAAAACCGGGGATAGAAGATAGCTCTTTATAAGACTTATATACTCTCAAGCCTGGTCGACTGATTCTTTTTATAAGCTCAATAACCGGCCGTCCATGATAATATTTTAGTTTCAGAGTAATGGACTTAAGATTGTTATCTAAAGTTTCCACAAAGAAATTTTCAATATATCCTTCTTCCTTTAAAACACGAGCAATTTCTTCTTTTAACTTAGAAGAAACCAATGTTACTTGCTGATGTTTCGCTTGTTGACCATTTCTAATTCTGGTCAGCATATCAGCAACTGGATCATGCATACTCACAATCGTTCTCCAATCAAAATAATTTACCAGCTTGATTTTCTACCGCCGGGTACGTTACCAACCATAAGTTGTTGTCTAAGACAAATTCGGCAAAGACTAAACTTGCGATATACTGCGTGTGGTCTACCACATTGCTGGCATCGAGTACTATGGCGAACAGGATTTGAATTAACTGGTAATTTTGCTAACTTTGCCTGACAATCCATGATTACTTGGAAATCATCAGATGATTTAATCAATCGTTTTAATTCGTTTCTGCGTTCTCTGTATTTTTTTACCAGTTTAGCACGCTTTAACTCTCGCACAAGCATTGATTTTTTAGCCACAATTTCACCCTTTTATTTTTTATCTCTATCTTTCAATGGAAGATTAAATGCTTCTAATAAAGCTTTAGCCTCTTCATTTGTTTTAGCACTTGTAGTAATACAAATATCTAAACCACGTATGCCATCAGTTTTATCATAATCAATTTCTGGGAATACGATTTGCTCATGTATACCCATGCTATAGTTACCTGTTCCATCAAAAGACTTAGGATTTAACCCACGAAAATCTCTTACCCGAGGCAATGTAATAGCAATTAATCTATCTAAAAACTCATACATGCGTTCACGTCGAAGAGTTACCTTACATCCTATAGGCCACCCCTCTCTGATTTTAAAACCAGCAAGAGATTTTTTTGCTTTAGTAACAACTGGCTTTTGACCTGATATAAGAGTCATATCTTCTAAAGCATGATTCATGACTTTTTTATCACCAACAGCTTCACCAACTCCCATGTTTAGGGTGATTTTCAATATTTTCGGTACTTCCATAATACTGGAATAATTAAATCGTTTCATCATCATAGAAGCGACTTCATTTTTATAAAATTCTTTAAGTCTTGCCATTTCAATCACCTACTTAAACACGGTCAATTATTTCATCGTTAGATTTAAAATATCTAACTTTCTTAGTAATACCGCCAGTTTCAAGGTACTTAAAGCCTATTTTATCCGCTTTTTTAGTAACAGGATTATAATGGGCAACATTTGAAACGTGCAATGAATTTTCTCGGCTGACTATTCCACCTTTATTTTCAGGCTTCTGAGGATTGGGCTTAACATGTTTCTTAATTAAGTTACCACCCTCAACAACAACTTTATTTTCATGCACACTTAGCACTTTGCCTATATGACCTTTACTTTTACCGGCAATGATGATTACTTCATCACCTGTTCTAATACGTTTCATATTTAATCCTTCTCACAAAACTTCTGCAGCCAGAGATATTATCTTCATAAATCTCTCTCGTAGCTCGCGAGTAACGGGGCCAAATATACGAGTACCAATTGGCTCATTTTGGTTATTCAAAAGCACTGCAGCGTTGCCATCAAATCTTATCAAGGAGCCATCATCTCTTCTCACGCCTTGAGCAGTTCTTACCACGACAGCTTTCATTACCGCGCCTTTTTTTACTTTACTTCTTGGTATAGCGTCTTTAATACTAACTTTGATCACATCACCAACACGAGCATATCGCCTGTGTGATCCACCTAGTACTTTGATACACATTACCTTTCGTGCTCCGCTGTTATCAGCCACATCGAGCACAGTCTGCATTTGGATCATTTTAATCTCCAGCTCTAATTTCGACCAGAAAAAGGCTGCTGATTATATCAGGCCTTTTAGGGTTTTAAAAGTAAATCAACGCAGTTGATTAAGAAATTACTTCAACTAATACCCAGCTTTTCGTTTTAGAGAGTGGTCTTGACTCACGGACTTTAACAGTATTGCCAATTTGGCACACTTGATTTTCATCATGAGCATGAATTTTTGTTCTACGCTTCATGATTTTTCCATATTTAGGATGCTTCACAGTTCGCTCAATCATCACAACAATAGTTTTATCCATTTTGTCGCTAACTACTTTTCCAACCAATGTTCTGGCATTTGATTCATTAGTAGACATGTTACTTACCTGCCTTTTCAGTCAACAATGTTTTAACTCGTGCCACAGACTTTCTCACCAATGTAATTAGGTGGATTTTATCAAGTGAGCCACTTGCTTTTTTCATTCGTAAATTAAATTGTTCTTTACGTAATGAAAGGAGTTCGGTTTGCAATTCTTCAGTAGTTAAATTGCGTAATTCATCTATTTTTTTCATTACATCACCGTCCGTTCTTCAAATGTTACTTTGAAAGGAAGTTTTGCTTTAGCAAGGTCAAACGCTTCTTTAGCTAATTCTCTAGATACGCCTTCCATCTCAAATAAAACCTTGCCAGGTTGAATTTGCGCAACCCAATATTCAACACTACCTTTACCCTTACCTTGTCGAACTTCTAAAGGTTTCTGGGTAATTGGTTTATCTGGAAAAACTCTAATCCAAATTTTACCACCACGCTTAATATGGCGTGTCATAGCTCGTCGAGCAGCTTCTATTTGTCTTGCAGTCAATCGGCCACGCTCTAAAGCTTTCAGTCCAAACTCACCGAAACTAATTTTACTGCCTCTCAAAGCTAGGCCTCTATTACGGCCTTTCATTTGTTTTCGGTATTTAGTACGCTTTGGTTGTAACATGATTCTTAATCCTCACTCACTGGGCGCTGTCTGATAATCTTTTCTTTTGCGGGAGAATTTCACCCTTGAAGATCCAGACTTTAACACCGATAATTCCATAGGTGGTTTTAGACTCAGCAGTACCATAGTCGATATCTGCTCTAAATGTATGTAATGGAACTCGGCCTTCTCTATACCATTCGCTTCGAGCAATTTCAGCACCACCTAAGCGACCGCTAACACAAATTTTAATTCCTTTAGCGCCAGCTTTCAGAGCTGATGTAACCGCTCTTTTCATTGCTCTTCTAAACATTACGCGTTGCTCTAACTGCTGCGCTATGCCCTCAGCAACAAGCGTCGAATCCAACTCAGGCTTTTTAATCTCTTCTATATTTAAATGAACAGGAACGCCTAATTTAGTTGAAATTTCTTTGCGTAACGTTTCAATACCGCCGCCTTTTTTCCCAATAATAACACCTGGTCTAGCAGTCAGTATGGTAACAACAGCATTATTAGCTGGACGTTCAATAAGAATCTTGCTCACAGCCGCAGCCATTAGTTTCTTTTTTAGTTCAGTACGTAGTTTAATATCTTGAATCAAAAACTCAGCATATCGCTTACCTGCGTACCATTTTGAATTCCAGTCTTTAATAATTCCAAGGCGTATGCCTATTGGGTTAACTTTTTGTCCCATTGCTATTCCTCGTCAGATACTTTAATCGTGATATGGCAGGTACGTTTAGATATTCTATTTGCACGACCTTTAGCTCTGGGACTAATGCGTTTTAAAGTTATTGCCTCATCAACACAGACCATACCCACTTTTAGATCATCAATATCAGCCCCATTATTGTTTTCGGCATTTGCAATAGCTGACTCCAATAACTTAAGCATTAATTGTGCACCTTTTTTCGGTGTAAACTTGAGGATATCAAGTGCACCAGATACCTTCTTGTTTCGAATCATATCGGCTACCAGTCTACCTTTTTGTGCAGACAATGGAGCACCTTTTAACTTAGCTGTAACTTCCATCATAACCTCTTACTTACCTTTAGCCTTTCTGTCACCAGAATGGCCTTTGAACGTACGAGTCATGGCAAACTCACCTAATTTATGACCAACCATATTATCTGTTATATACACAGGAACATGATCTTTTCCGTTATGAACGGCTATAGTCAAATCAATCATTTCAGGAATGATTGTTGAGCGTCTAGACCAAGTCTTAATTGGTTTTTTTGATTTAGATTCGATAGCAGCCATCACTTTGCTGATCAAATGTTGGTCTATGAATGGACCTTTTCTTATAGAACGAGCCACTTGATATCCTCTCAATAATTATTTCTTCTTACGCCGTCTGACTATAAAGCTATCAGTACGCTTATTGCTACGTGTTTTATATCCTTTAGTCGGAACTCCCCATGGTGATACTGGATGACGTCCACCTGAAGTACGACCCTCTCCTCCACCATGTGGATGATCAACTGGGTTCATTGCAACCCCACGAACTGTTGGACGAATTCCTCTCCAACGTTTAGCACCAGCTTTTCCTAATGAACGTAAATTATGTTCACTGTTACTTACTTCACCAATTACAGCACGACATAAAACATGAATTTTACGCATTTCACCAGAGCGCAATCTTAACGTCGCATAAATACCCTCTTTTGCAACTAATTGACCGCTACAGCCTGCGCTACGGAGCATTTGAGCTCCTTTTCCTGGCTTCATTTCGACGCAATGGATAGTCGTTCCAACGGGGATATTTTTCAGTGGCAAACAATTACCTACACTAATAGGCGAATCTGCACCACTTAATACAGTTGCACCAACTTCAAGATGAGCAGGAGCAATTATATACCTTTTTTCACCATCTTTGTAAGCCAACAACGCAATAAGAGCCGTTCTATTGGGATCGTACTCAATACGCTCAACTCTTGCAGCAATACCGTCTTTATTTCGTTTGAAATCAATCAATCTATATTTTTGACGTTGACCACCACCAATATGTCTAACAGTAATTCGACCTAGGTTATTTCGGCCCCCAGTTTTTTTTAGTTTTTCAACTAAGGAGCTATGTGGTTTGCCTTTATGAATATCTTGATGCACAACACGAATCTGGCCGCGTCTACCAGGCGATGTTGGTTTAGATTTTAATAGTGCCATCTTAATCTGCCTTATTCGGTAACTGTAAAGTCTATATCTTGATCAGCATGAAGGGATACAAACGCCTTTTTCCAATCGCTTCTTTTCCCAGCAATTTGTTTGAAACGTTTTGACTTTCCTTTCACATTTACTACAGATACACTCTTAACTTTAACGTTAAATATATGCTCTACAGCCATTTTAATTTCAGTCTTAGTTGCGTTTTTCAGTACTTTGAAAGTGAACTGCTTGTTTTTGTCTGCTAAGACAGTAGCTTTTTCAGAAGTATGTGGCTCACGCAGAACCATCATCAATCTCTCAGCATTCATTGTAACTGTTCCTCAATTTTTTTAATCGCAGCTTCTGTAACAACAACTTTCTCAAATCTAAGTAAGGAAACAGGATCTACAGTTGTAACATCACAGATGTCATAATCAATTAAGTTTCGTGAACCTAAATACTCATTCTCACCTACTTCATTCATGATGATCAGTGCATTATTTATACTTAGCTGATTCATTTTTTGAATAAAATCTTTGGTTTTATGGCTTTCGCATTGGAAATCACTTATAACAACTAAATTTCCAGTACGGCAAAGTTCAGAGATTATACTACGTAATGCGCGTTTGTACATTTTTTTATTAAGTTTTTGCGAATAATCTCGTTTTTTAGAAGCAAACGTCACACCACCACTTCTCCACAGAGGGCTGCGGATGGTTCCGGCTCTAGCACGACCAGTACCTTTTTGGTTCCAAGGCTTCTTACCACCGCCTCTAACCTCTGATCTTGTTTTTTGCGCGCTATTACCACTGCGTGCATTATTCATATAAGTTACAACAGCTTGGTGAATCAAACCTTCATTGTAGTTATAAGCAAACACATCTTCATTAAGGTGTAATTGAGTTTTAGTATCTATAGTAGTAATTTCCATCACTCACCTCTTACTTGCTTTTTAGTTGCAGGCTTAATTTCTACTCGTGAACCTGGAGCTCCGGGTATAGCACCTTTAATAAGCAATAGATTTCTTTCAGAATCTACTCGAACAAGTTCGAGGCTTTGTACTGTGCAACGCGCATTACCTAAATGTCCTGCCATTTTTTTACCTTTAAACACGCGACCAGGAGTTTGGTTTTGACCGATAGATCCTGGAACACGATGTGATCTGGAGTTACCATGGGTCGCATCTTGTGTTCTAAAGTTATATCTTTTTACAGTACCAGCAAAGCCTTTACCTTTACTAAGTCCAGAGACATCGACATATTGTCCTGCAGAAAAGACATCTGCTATAGAGATTACTTGCCCTAATTTGAATTCTGCATCTTCATTGGTACGGAACTCAACTTGCATATCTCCTGCATTAATTTCTGCTTTAGCAAAGTGACCCGCCATAGGCTTGTTCACTCTATTTGCTTTTTTTTCACCACCAGTTAATTGTACGGCGGAGTAACCATCAATTTCATCAGATTTAATCTGAGAAACACGATTGGGCTGTACTTCTACAACAGATACAGGAATTGAAATTCCTTCTGGTGTGAAGATACGTGTCATACCGATTTTACGGCCTAATAAACCGATCATTGTTGCACCTCTTTAATATCCTTCACCATGACTACTCATCATCAAGGCTTATCTGAACATCAACCCCAGCAGCCAGGTCTAATTTCATCAGAGCATCTACTGTTTTTTCAGTTGGATGAACAATAACGACCAGGCGTTTATGAGTACGTAATTCATATTGATCTCTAGCATCTTTATTCACATGAGGAGAAGTCAATACTGTAAATTTTTCCTTACGAATTGGCAAGGGTATTGGTCCACGAACTTGTGCACCAGTACGCTTTGCTGTCGCAACAATTTCCGAAGTTGAAACGTCAATCAACCTGTGATCAAAGGATTTTAATCTTATTTTAATGTTTTGATTGTTACTCATTATAATTACTCGATTATTTTAGCGACAACACCGGCGCCAACAGTACGGCCACCTTCTCTAATTGCAAAACGTAAACCTTCAGTCATCGCAATCGGTGAATGTAAACAAACAACTAATTGTACGTTATCTCCAGGCATTACCATTTCAATACCAGCCGGTAGGTCACAAGTACCAGTTACGTCGGTTGTTCTGAAATAGAACTGTGGGCGATAGCCATTAAAGAATGGTGTATGACGACCACCTTCTTCTTTTGACAACACGTACACCTCTGCTTCAAACTTTGTGTGAGGCTTGATTGTACCAGGTTTTGCTAGTACTTGGCCACGCTCAACTTCATCTCGTTTAGTACCACGTAACAACACGCCTACGTTGTCCCCAGCTCGACCTTCATCAAGCAATTTACGGAACATCTCAACGCCTGTGCACGTCGTCTTTTGAGTATCGCGAATACCAACAATCTCAATTTCCTCACCTACTTTAACTATTCCACTCTCGACACGTCCAGTAACTACTGTTCCACGTCCAGAAATAGAAAACACGTCTTCAATCGGTAACAAGAATGGTTTATCAATGTTACGAACTGGTTCTGGAATGTATGAGTCTAATGTCTCAACCAGTTTCTCAATTGATGGAATACCAATTTCACTAGTGTCGCCTTCCAATGCTTTCAAAGCAGAACCAACAACAATAGGAATATCATCGCCAGGAAACTCGTAACTACTTAATAAGTCACGTACTTCCATCTCTACCAATTCTAGCAACTCAGGATCATCAACCATATCCGCTTTGTTCATGTACACAACAATGTATGGTACACCAACTTGACGTGATAATAGGATGTGCTCTCTAGTTTGAGGCATTGGACCATCCGCTGCAGAAACAACCAATATAGCTCCGTCCATCTGAGCTGCACCAGTAATCATGTTCTTAACATAGTCAGCATGTCCTGGGCAGTCTACGTGTGCGTAGTGTCTGTTTGCTGATTCATATTCAACGTGTGCTGTTGATATGGTAATACCGCGCTCACGTTCTTCCGGCGCAGCATCAATTTGGTCATATGCCTTAGCTATACCACCAAACTTCTTTGCCATGATTGTTGTAATCGCAGCTGTTAGTGTTGTCTTACCATGATCTACGTGACCAATTGTGCCCACGTTTACGTGTGGCTTCTTACGCTCAAACTTTTCCTTCGCCATTTCAATAACCTCATTAACTTTTATTGTTTCTTAATAATTGCTTCAGCTATGTTAGTTGGTGCTTCAGCATACTTAGAAAATTCCATAGTATATGTAGCTCTTCCTTGAGTAGCAGAACGTAAATCGGTTGAATAACCAAACATCTCTGCAAGTGGGACTTCCGCTCTAACAATTTTTCCTGCTGGTGAATCTTCCATCCCCTGAACTAATCCGCGACGTCTATTCAAATCACCCATGACATCGCCCATATAGTCTTCAGGAGTAACTACCTCAACAGCCATAATTGGTTCAAGCAAAACAGGCTTAGCTTTTAATGCACCTTGCTTAAAGCACTGAGAACCAGCAATCTTGAACGCCATTTCACTAGAGTCTACTTCATGGAATGATCCATCAAATAAAGTGACTTTAACGTCAACAACTGGATAACCGGCAATAACACCATTTTGTAACTGCTCTTGTACCCCTTTATCTACTGCAGGGATGTATTCTTTTGGAATTACACCGCCAACAATAGCGTTGATAAATTCATAACCCTTACCTGGTTCTTGAGGTTCAATTTTCAACCAAACATGACCGTACTGTCCTCGACCACCTGATTGTCTCACGAATTTACCTTCTTGTTCTACTGTTTGTCTTATTGTTTCTCGGTAGGCAACCTGAGGTTTACCTACGTTAGCCTCAACATTAAATTCCCTTTTCATTCGATCAACAATAATTTCAAGGTGTAGCTCACCCATACCTTCAATAATCGTCTGTCCTGATTCTTCGTCAGTATGAACTCTAAATGAAGGATCTTCTTGTGCTAACTTGCCTAAAGCGACACCCATTTTTTCCTGATCTGCTTTAGTCTTAGGCTCAACTGCTACTGCAATAACAGGATCAGGGAAATCCATTCGCTCTAAAATAACAAAGTTATCAATATCGCACAGAGTATCGCCAGTAATTACTGTTTTTAATCCAACAGCAGCTGCAATATCTCCAGCGTGAACCTCTTTGATTTCCTCACGAGTGTTAGCATGCATTTGTAGCAAGCGACCAATACGTTCTTTTTTATCTTTTACAGAGTTAAGAACAGTATCTCCGCTTTTTAATATTCCTGAATAAGCTCGAAAATAGGTTAATGTACCAACAAACGGGTCTGTAGCAATTTTAAATGCTAAAGCTGAGAATGGAGCATCATAACTTGTTTTACGATGTGTTTCGTTGCCATATTCATCAATACCTTGGACATCAGGAATGTCAATTGGTGAAGGTAAATACTCAACTACTCCATCTAGAACCGCTTGTACACCTTTATTTTTAAAGGCTGAACCGCAAAATACAGGAACGATTTTGTTTGTCACTGTTAAGTGACGTAATGCTTTCTTAATTTCACCTTCGGAGAACTCTTCACCTTCAAGATATTTCTCCATTAATTCTTCTGAAGCCTCTGCCGCAACTTCAACTATCAATGCACGAAACTCTTCGCATTCTTCTTTTAGCTCTGCGGGGATATCTAAGTACTTAAAGGTCATCCCTTTATTCTCTTCATCCCAATGAATGGCCTTCATTTTAATGATGTCAATAACACCTTTAAAATCTTCTTCAGCGCCAATGGGTAATTGCACAACAACAGGATTCGCCCCTAAGCGTTGTTTAATTTGGCTTACTACACGGTGGAAGTTAGCACCCATCCTATCCATTTTATTTACGAAGACAATTCGTGGTACGCCGTACTTATTTGCTTGACGCCAGACAGTTTCTGATTGTGGCTCAACACCAGATACAGAATCGAATACAACAATGGCACCATCCAATACTCTTAGCGAACGCTCGACTTCAATCATGAAGTCTACGTGTCCTGGGGTATCAATAATATTAATTCGATGCTTGTCGAATTGTTTGTCCATACCAGTCCAGTAACATGTCGTTGCTGCAGAGGTAATGGTAATGCCGCGCTCTTGCTCCTGGACCATCCAATCCATAGTTGCAGCACCGTCATGAACCTCACCAATCTTATGAGACATACCTGTATAATACAGGACGCGCTCAGTTGTTGTTGTTTTTCCAGCATCAACGTGTGCAGCAATACCTATGTTTCTATATAGTTTTAATGGAGTAGTTGACACGGCTGTTCTCTCTCTTAATTCCATCTAAAATGTGCAAATGCTTGGTTAGCCTTCGCCATTTTATGCGTATCTTCACGCTTCTTCACTGCAGAACCTTTGCTTTCAAAGGCATCCATCAGTTCCCCTGCCAAGCGTAACATCATACCTTTTTCACCACGTCCACGTGCAGCTTGAACAATCCAACGCATTCCTAAAGCAATGCTACGGTCTGTTCTGACTTCAACAGGCACTTGGTATGTCGCACCACCTACACGACGTGAACGAACCTCTACACTGGGTCGAACATTGTCTAATGCATCTTCAAAATAACGAAGAACAGTACTAGTACCTGAACTAGAACCTGAATCTCCCTCTTCATCAGATTTTTTCGTTTTCTTTATACGCTCTTCTAATACATCTAAAGCGCCATAAATAATTTTCTCAGCAGTAGATTTTTTACCGCTAACCATTAACACGTTAATAAACTTTGCTAGCAATTCACTATGATGCTTTGGATCTGGCAAAATTTCACGTTTGGGAACTTCTCTTCTTCTTGGCATCTCGATTTCCTACAATCAGTTATTTTTTATCTTTTGGTTTCTTCGTACCATACTTAGAACGACCTTGTTTACGATCATTCACGCCTGATGTATCTAAGCTACCTCTAACTGTGTGGTAACGCACACCAGGTAAGTCCTTAACACGACCACCCCTAATTAGAACAACAGAGTGTTCTTGAAGGTTGTGGCCTTCACCACCAATATATGATGTTACTTCAAATCCATTTGTCAAACGTACACGTGCAACCTTACGCATAGCTGAATTAGGTTTTTTAGGTGTAGTAGTGTAAACGCGTGTACAAACTCCGCGTCTCTGTGGACATGACTCTAGTGCTGGCACGTTGCTCTTCTTCTTGACGTCCACACGAGGCTTTCTTACTAACTGATTAATAGTAGCCATATGTACTTAACTCCGCTCTGTCTCTTGTGAATATTTTGAATGCATAAGGAGGCCGGATTCTATATAGGTACGGCAGATTTGTCAAGTTTAAATCTGCCGAATTTGAATCCAAATTAGTGATCATGATTATCCGCGTTTAATGCTTCACTTAACGCGTGCTCAACATCACTTGCAGTAACAGTATGTACCGCATGTTCGCCACCTGCTGCAGCTCTTGCTCTTTTTGCCTTTCGGCCTTGATGATACGCATAACCTGTTCCCGCAGGAATCAAGCGACCAACCATCACGTTTTCCTTTAAACCACGTAAATCATCAATTTTACCGCTTACAGCAGCTTCCGTGAGAACCCTAGTGGTTTCTTGGAACGATGCAGCAGATATAAACGATTCTGTGGCTAAAGATGCCTTAGTAATACCTAATAAAATCGGCGTACCTCTGGCAATCTGTTTTCCTTCAGCGATAAGTTTGTCGTTTTCGTCGAGCATTATACTTTCTTCAACGTGCTCTCCAACTAAGAACCTGGAATCACCTGCAAATGTAATTACTCGCTTACGTAACATCTGTCTGACAATAACCTCGATGTGTTTGTCATTAATTTTTACCCCTTGTAAACGATATACGTCTTGCACTTCGTTTACAATATAGTTTGCTAATGCACCCACACCAAGTAGTCGTAAGATATCATGTGGGTTTAGCGCGCCTTCCGCTATAATTTCACCACGTTCAACATGCTCACCTTCGAAAACGGATATATGACGCCATTTTGGTATCAATTCTTCATGACACTGATCTTCAGAGACGTTTATTATCAATCTTCGTTTACCTTTAGTTTCTTTTCCAAAGTTAACTAATCCTGATACTTCAGCCATAACCGCTGAGTCTTTTGGCTTACGCGCTTCAAACAAATCAGCAACCCTTGGAAGACCCCCTGTAATATCGCGTGTTTTCGATCTTTCTTGAGGAATACGAGCAATAACGTCTCCAACGCCCACTAAACCGCCATCCTCAAAATTAACAATCGCATCGACAGGCAAATAATACTGTGCAGGAACGTTTGTTCCAGCCAGGAATATATCCTCACCATCATTGGCAACTAATTTAACCATAGGTCTTAAATCACGTCCTGCCGTACCACGTTGTTTCGCATCAATAATTACAATGTTACTCAACCCTGTTAACTCATCTGTTTGTCTATGCATTGTTAAACCATCAATCAAATCGACAAACTTCAAGTTACCAGTCACCTCTGAAATGATTGGGTGAGTATGTGGGTCCCAAGTAGCAATGATCTGTCCAGCCTCAACAGGCGAATTATCGTGTACGGAAATAACAGCTCCATACGGCAACTTATATCGTTCGCGCTCACGCCCAAACTCATCAACGATAGTTACCTCACCTGATCTTGATACTGCTACTAAATTTTTGTTTTCATGAGTTACCGTTTTAATGTTATGTAAACGAATAACCCCTTTTGTTTTAATTTGAATATTATTCGCAGCGGTTGCTCTAGAAGCAGCTCCTCCGATGTGGAAGGTACGCATTGTTAACTGTGTTCCAGGCTCACCAATTGATTGTGCAGCTATAATACCTACGGCTTCACCAGTATTTACTTTATGACCACGAGCCAAATCACGTCCATAACATGCAGCGCATAGACCATAACGCGTTTGGCAGGTAATTGGAGAACGAACCATGATTTGGTCTACACCTTGCTTTTCTAAGTGTTCAACCCACTCTTCGTCTAACAATGTACCAGCTTTAACAACAGGTTCTGTCTGGGTTGGAATATAGACATCTGCTGCAACCACACGGCCTAAAACACGCTCATGTAAAGGTTCAACAATATCACCACCCTCAATTAATGGCTGCATCAAGACACCAGTGTCAACACCACAATCATCTTCAGTAATAACAACGTCTTGTGCAACATCAACTAAACGTCTTGTCAAATATCCTGAGTTAGCAGTTTTTAACGCCGTATCCGCTAGACCTTTTCGCGCTCCGTGAGTAGAAATAAAGTATTGGAATACATTTAGCCCTTCTCTAAAGTTCGCGGTAATTGGGGTTTCAATAATGGATCCATCAGGAGCAGCCATCAAGCCCCGCATACCAGCAAGCTGTCTAATCTGTGCCGCAGAACCCCTTGCTCCAGAGTCTGCCATCATAAAGATAGGGTTAAAGGATTCTTGCCTTACTTTATCACCCTTAATATTTGTGACTTCTTCGGTTGCAATTTTAGCCATCATCGACTTAGCAACTAATTCATTAGTTCTCGACCAAATATCAATTACCTTATTATATCGCTCACCATTAGTTACTAATCCTGAACGGAACTGAGACTCAATTTCTCTGACTTCATTATCAGCATGTTCAATAATAGAGGCTTTATCCTCTGGTATCTCCATATCTTCTATACCAATGGATATACCTGAACGTGTTGCATATTTGAAACCGGTATACATTAACTGGTCAGCAAAAATAACTGTCTCTTTTAGACCAAAATTTCTATAGCAACTATCAATTACCTTTGAAATAACTTTTTTGGTCATTGTACGATTTATATTAGAAAACGACATACCTTTGGGTAATATCTCTGCGAGAATAGCACGCCCCACAGTCGTTTCAACTAAATGATATTCATTTTCACTATTTTCTTTAGGCATACGAATTCTAATCTTCGCATGAATATCAAGATGCCCTGACTCATAGAAGTTTTGAGCTTCTTGGGCACTTACATATATTTTACCTTCACCCAGGGCATTTACTTTTTCTCGAGTTAAATAATACAGTCCGAGTACTACGTCCTGGCTAGGAACAATAATTGGCTCACCACTTGCTGGAGACAAAATATTGTTAGTAGACATCATTAGAGAACGAGCTTCTAATTGTGCTTCTAGTGTTAGAGGCACGTGCACTGCCATCTGGTCACCGTCAAAGTCTGCGTTGTATGCAGTACAAACTAATGGATGCAGCTGGATAGCTTTCCCTTCAATCAAAACAGGTTCAAAAGCCTGAATACCTAGTCTATGTAATGTAGGGGCACGGTTTAATAATATAGGATGTTCACGAATAACATCATCTAAAATATCCCAAACTACAGACTCTTCTCGCTCTACCATTTTCTTCGCGGCTTTAATAGTAGTTGCTAGGCCTCTAAACTCCAATTTACTGAAGATAAAAGGCTTAAATAACTCCAGAGCCATTTTTTTAGGTAAACCACACTGATGTAGTCTTAAAGTAGGGCCAACGACAATTACTGAACGACCTGAGTAGTCAACACGCTTACCTAATAAGTTTTGACGGAAGCGCCCTTGCTTACCTTTAATCATATCCGCTAATGATTTCAAAGGTCTTTTATTAGTGCCAGTTATTGCGCGACCACGTCGTCCGTTGTCAAGCAGAGCATCCACGGACTCTTGCAACATTCTCTTTTCGTTACGAACAATAATATCTGGCGCATTTAGATCAAGTAAGCGCTTTAATCTATTATTTCTATTAATAACTCTTCTATATAAGTCATTAAGATCTGAAGTTGCAAATCGACCACCATCTAATGGGACTAATGGTCTTAAATCTGGAGGAAGAACAGGTAATACATCCATAATCATCCACTCAGGCTTATTCCCGGAATCAAAGAAAGCTTCAAGCAGTTTTAATCTTTTAGTAATTTTCTTAATTTTCGTTTCAGAATTAGTAGTAGGTAATTCTTCACGTAAGTTTCTAATCTCATCTTCTAGATCAATTTGGCGAAGCAAGTCACGAATAGCTTCTGCGCCCATTCGTGCATCAAATTCATCACCATATTGTTCCATCGCATCAAGATAAGCTTCATCATTTAATAATTGACCTTTTTCTAACTCAGTCATTCCAGGATCAACTACAACAAATGCTTCAAAATATAAGACGCGCTCAATATCTCTGAGAGTCATATCGAGCAAAAGTCCTATTCTTGAAGGAAGTGATTTTAAGAACCATATGTGCGCTACTGGACTAGCTAATTCAATGTGCCCCATACGCTCACGTCTAACTTTAGCTAATGCAAGCTCAACACCGCATTTTTCACAAATAACACCGCGATGTTTTAATCGCTTATACTTACCACATAGACACTCATAGTCTTTAACAGGACCGAATGTCTTAGCGCAGAATAAACCATCTCGTTCTGGCTTAAAGGTACGATAGTTAATAGTTTCTGGTTTCTTTACTTCCCCATAAGACCATGAACGGATTAATTCAGGAGAAGCTAGTGCAATTTTAATCGCATCAAATTCTTCACTTTGCCCTTGTTGTTTGAGGATGCCTAACAGATCACTCATTACAGGTGCTTTTCTCATTGGGTCGTTGTTTAGAGTAGCCAAAGTTTATGCCTCCAAAATTTGGTTAGTCAGTATCTATCGCTGAACAGTTAACCGTGATCTAACTCGATATCAATTCCCAGCGCTCTAATTTCCTTCAGCAGTACATTGAAAGACTCGGGCATTCCTGGGTCCATACGATGATCTCCATCGACTATGTTTTTGTAGATCTTTGTTCTACCTCCAACGTCATCTGATTTCACAGTTAGCATTTCTTGCAGAGTATATGCTGCACCATAAGCCTCTAGTGCCCAAACTTCCATTTCCCCAAACCGCTGTCCACCAAACTGTGCCTTACCGCCGAGTGGTTGCTGCGTTACTAAACTATATGAGCCAGTTGAACGAGCATGCATTTTATCATCAACTAAATGGTTTAGTTTCAACATGTACATGTAACCGACTGTGACAGGATTATCAAACTTGTTTCCTGTGCGACCATCAATTAGTACCGTTTTTCCATCAGAGGGTAAATCTGCTAACTGCAGCATTTGCTTGATTTCTTCTTCAGAAGCACCATCAAACACAGGGGTTGCCATAGGAACGCCCGCACGTAAATTGTCAGCCAATCTGAAGAGTTCTTCTTCATTGAGACAATCAAGATTAACTCGTTGAATATCACTATGATTGTATATTTTGTTCAAAAACCCTCTAATTTCTTCAGCCGATTGCTTACTATCAAGCATCTGGGCAACTTTAATCCCTAGGCCTTTTGCAGCCAATCCTAGATGAGTCTCTAGAACTTGTCCGATATTCATACGTGATGGTACGCCTAATGGATTGAGCACGATATCAACTGCGGTTCCATCCTCCATATGAGGCATATCTTCAATAGGAACAACGATGGAAATAACCCCTTTGTTACCATGTCGACCAGCCATTTTATCACCAGGCTGTATCCTTCTTTTTACAGCTAAATAGACTTTAACGATTTTCAAGACGCCTGGTGCTAAATCATCACCTTGGATAATTTTTTTACGGCTATCGTTGAAACGCTTTTCCATTTCTTTTGTTAAAAGCTCGAGCTGCTTTGATAACTGCTCAAGTTGTTGACTAATTTCATCATTATCCAAACGGATATCAAACCACTTATCTCTAGCTACTTTTAACAAATAATCATCAGTGATCTTAGAGCCTGGCTTTAAGTTATTAGGTCCGCCATTTGCTACCTTATCTAGAAGTAAATTAGATACACGATGGTAAATATCTTCTTCACGAATACGTCGCTCATCAATAAGATCCTTACGAACTCTCGCTAAATGTTCTTCTTCGATACTCTTAGCACGAGCATCTTTATCTAAGCCATCTCTAGTAAATACTTGTACATCGATTACTGTACCATTCATTCCTGAAGGAACTCGAAGTGAAGAGTCTTTTACGTCAGAAGCCTTTTCACCGAATATTGCCCTTAGTAACTTTTCCTCTGGTGTTAATTGTGTTTCACCTTTTGGCGTCACTTTACCCACCAATATATCACCAGCACTTACTTCAGCACCTATGTAAACAACACCTGACTCATCTAAATTAGATAAAGCAGACTCACCAACATTAGGAATATCTGCGGTGATTTCCTCTGTTCCCAATTTAGTGTCACGTGCGATACAGGTTAGTTCTTCGATATGGATAGTTGTAAACCTATCATCTTGGACAACTCGTTCTGATATAAGAATAGAGTCCTCAAAGTTATATCCATTCCAAGGCATAAAGGCAACTAATAAATTTTGTCCTAATGCTAACTCTCCCATATCAGTACAGGGGCCATCGGCTAAAACATCACTTTTTTGTATACGATCACCTGTAGATACGATTGGACGTTGATTAATACACGTGTCTTGGTTAGAGCGGAAATATTTAGTAAGGTTATAAATATCAACCCCTGTTTCACCTGCTGTTGTTTCATTATCGTTTACACGAACGACAATACGTGAAGCATCAACTGAATCTATTATTCCACCGCGTTTTGCAACAACGGAAACCCCAGAATCAGAAGCAACAATTCGTTCCATCCCGGTACCAACTAGTGGCTTTTCAGAGCGCAATGTGGGAACTGCTTGTCGTTGCATGTTTGATCCCATGAGCGCCCTGTTCGCATCATCATGCTCAAGGAATGGAATTAAAGACGCAGCAACAGAAACGATCTGTTTAGGAGAAATATCCATGTAATTAATTTTATCAGGAGTCGTTAATGAGAACTCATTCTGATGTCTACAGGGAACTAAATCAGCCAAAATATTGCCCTGCTCATCAAGTTCTACACTAGATTGAGCGATGTATTGATCAACTTCTTCAATAGCAGACAAATATTCAATTTCATCGGTTACACGACCATTAATTACCCTACGGCAAGGTGTCTCAATGAACCCATAATCATTGGTTCTAGCATAAACGGATAGAGAGTTAATCAATCCGATGTTAGGACCTTCAGGAGTTTCAATAGGACAGACGCGCCCATAGTGAGTTGTATGTACGTCGCGTACCTCAAAACCAGCACGTTCACGAGTTAAACCGCCTGGGCCTAAAGCAGATACTCTTCGCTTATGAGTTACCCCTGATAATGGATTAACTTGATCCATGAATTGAGACAGCTGGCTAGAGCCAAAAAACTCTTTAATCGCAGCAGAAACTGGTTTTGCATTGATTAAATCTTGAGGCATTAAATTTTCTGACTCAACTAGACTAAGTCTTTCTTTAACGGCACGTTCTACGCGAACCAAGCCTACTCTAAACTGATTTTCAGTCATTTCACCGACACTTCGTACCCTACGATTACCAAGGTGGTCAATATCGTCAACCATACCGATACCATTTCGAATATCAATTAAGGTCTTAATAACAGCCAGGATATCTTCTTTAATCAGAGTACCAGGACCATCATCGTTCTTTCTACCTACTCGTCTGTTAAATTTCATTCGTCCAACAGCGGATAGATCGTATCGATCATCAACAAAGAATAAATTCTTGAATAATGCTTCTGCAGCTTCTTTTGTAGGTGGCTCACCTGGTCGCATCATTCTGTAAATTTCAACCAAGGCCTCGAGCTGACTTGACGTCGGGTCAATCTTTAAAGTATCTGAAATGTATGACCCGTGATCTAAATCGTTAGTATAGATCATATCAATTTGAAGAATTCCATTATCAGCCATCGCATCTAATAATTCTTCAGTAATTTCATCATTTGCTTTCGCTAAAAACTCACCGGTTAATGTATCAATTACATTTTTAGCTAATATTTTCCCAATTAAGTAATCTCTAGGAACTACGAGATCCTGCATTTGGGCTTTTTCCATTTGTTTAATGTGTCTAGCAGTGATTCTGCGTCCTTGTTCAACAATTAATTCACCTGTTTCAGGAACAAGAATATCAAATGAAGCTATTTCTCCACGTAAACGTTGTGGAATTAAATCAATATGATATTCACCATTTTTAAGGTGACAATTTGTTACTTCAAAAAATTCACCCAAAATATCTTCAGTTTCGTAACCTAAAGCTCTTAATAATATGCTCACAGGCAATTTACGTCTTCTATCAATACGGACATAAACACAATCTTTGGGATCAAATTCAAAATCTAACCATGAACCACGGTAAGGTATTATACGTGCTGAATATAGTAGTTTTCCAGATGAGTGCGTTTTACCTTTATCATGTTCAAAGATAACGCCTGGAGAACGGTGCAGCTGTGATACAACGACTCTTTCAGTGCCATTGACAACAAAAGTACCGACATCAGTCATTAAAGGAATCTCACCCATAAAAACATCTTGCTCTCTAATGTCTTTAACTGGCTTTGGCTCATCGCTTGCGTCTTTATCAAGAACAACAAGTCTTATCGTGACCCGTAAGGGGGCTGAGTAGGTTAAACCTCTCAGTTTACATTCACGCACATCAAATGCGGGCTCACCTAGTTTATATCCCACATATTCAAGTCTTGCATTACCAGAAAAACTTTCAATAGGAAACACAGATGAGAATGCGGCATGTAGTCCAGTTTTAAGTTGTTCACTTAATCGAGTATCGGTCTGGAGAAAATCCCTATAGGATTTAAGTTGAATTTCAAGCAGATTTGGTATAGCCATTTGATCAATCTGCTTACCAAAGCTTTTGCGAAATCGTTTTTTCTCAGCATGTGAATATTGAGGTTTAGCTTCTGCAACGGCCATGGTGTTTCCTCTGTAAATTATTGATGACTTCAAACGCGCAAACCCAGCCATGTAAACATGACTGGGTCACATAGTACTTTTATATCTTAATTATTTAACTTCTACTGTAGCGCCAGCTTCTTCAAGCTCTTTCTTGATAGTAGCAGCTTCATCTTTAGATATGCCTTCTTTAACAGTTGAAGGAGCGCCTTCTACTAGATCTTTAGCTTCTTTCAAGCCAAGGCCAGTGATAGTACGAATTACTTTAATCACGCCAACTTTGTTAGAACCAAAGCTAGTCATAATTACGTTAAATTCTGTTTGCTCTTCAGCAACAGCAGCTCCACCAGCAGCAGGTGCAGCTACAGCAACTGCAGCAGCTGCAGCAGATACGTTAAATTTTTCTTCCATAGCTTCGATAAGCTCAACAACTTCCATAACAGACATGTTGGAGATTGTTTCTAAAATTTCATCTTTTGACACAGCCATTACTAGCTCCTAGTTATAAAATAATAAATGATTATGTGGATTATTCTGCTTTTTTGTCTTTTACTGCTGCAATAGTTCTCACCAACTTGGCGTGAGGTTCTGCAAGAGTACGGACAAATTTCTCAATCGGCGCTTTCATCACATACATTAATTTAGCTATTGCTTCATCGCGTGTTGGTAAGCTAGCCACCGCATCAATTTGATTGGCATTGTAAACTTTTCCACCAACAGATAAAGCTTTAATTTCAAGCTTATCAAATGTCTTTGTGAATTCTTTCAGTAGTCTAGCTGCATCACTAGGTGCTTCTAGCGATAAAGCTATAAATAAAGGACCTACAAGTAAGTCATTTAAGCACTCAAATTCAGTATTTTTAAAAGCTCTTCTTGTTAAAGTATTTCTTACAACTCGAAGATAAACACCAGACTTACGCGCTTCACTACGTAATTGCGTCATTTGATTAACAGTTAAACCACGATAATCAGCAACCACTGCTGAAATAGCCTTAGATGCGACTGCAGTCACTTCTTCAACAACGGCCTTTTTTGCAGCTAAATTTAATGTCACGTTACTGACCTCCTAATATGTACAAACCACATGGATTTGACAGTTATGGTGGCCGTCTCAGATTATATTCGGAGCCGGTTCACCGTCTGCGCAGGACATTAAGCTTTCGCACCTGCGGTCTTCGACGACATGGAACCTAATCTATGCCGTGAATTCTTAAAATGGGTTGGTATCTTACACAGGTATTGATGAAATATCAATAGATAATCCAGGTCCCATAGTTGAAGATAATGATATTTTCTTCAGATACTGTCCTTTAGAAGAAGCCGGTTTAGCTTTCTTAAGATCGTTAATTAAAGCTACAATATTTTCGAGTACATCTTCTGCAGAAAAATCAACTTTACCAACTGAACAATGAATAATTCCGTTCTTATCAGTTCTATAACGAACCTGACCTGATTTTGCATCATTTACAGCTGCTTCAACGTTAGTTGTTACAGTACCAACTTTAGGGTTAGGCATTAAACCTCTTGGGCCTAAAATTTGTCCTAATTGACCAACAATACGCATAGCATCAGGAGTAGCGATAACAACATCAAAGTCCATTACGCCACCTTTTATCGACTCAGCTAAGTCTTCAAACCCGACAATATCAGCACCTGCATTTTTTGCTTTTGTTGCATTATCGCCTTGAGCAAAAACGGCTACTCTTACGACCTTGCCAGTACCTTTTGGTAAATTAGTTGAAGAGCGAACAACTTGATCTGATTTACGTGGATCCACGCCCAAATTTACGCTAATATCTAAACTTTCACGAAATTTAGTAGATGCAAATTGCTTTATTATAGCGACAGCATCGTGAACGTTGTATAAATGATTAGGCTTAATCACTTCTATAATCTTTTTCTGTTTTTTAGATAACTTTGACATGGTAACCCCTTATTCCAAACCTTCAACTTCAATACCCATGCTGCGCGCTGTACCTGCAATACTTCTAACAGCTGCTGCTAAATCTGCTGCAGTTAAGTCAGGTTGCTTGACCTTTGCAATCTCTTCAAGTTGACTGACGTTTAGTTTGGCTACTTTCTTCGTATTAGGTGTACCACTGCCACTTTGAATCCCTGCAGCTTTTTTCAGAAGAACTGATGCTGGAGGTGTTTTAGTAATAAATGTGAAACTACGATCAGTATACACAGTAATCACAACAGGAGTAGGCAAGCCTTGCTCCATTTGTTGTGTTGCAGCATTAAATGCCTTACAAAACTCCATAATGTTTACACCTCGTTGACCTAAAGCAGGACCAACTGGTGGACTTGGGTTTGCCTTCCCTGCGGGAATTTGCAACTTAATATATGCTTCTACTTTTTTTGCCATTTTTACTCCTTATGGGTCATACGCTAGCTCGTAGCAACAACAAAAATGCTATCACTTTATCTACTAGCTCCCCGATTTTATAAAAACCAATCTTTTTATTATTGTTTTATTTTACTTTGATCAATAAATGATGTTCTGTAATGTAGCACAGGTTATGTTTTTTCTACCTGGCTAAATTCAAGTTCGACAGGAGTTGAGCGTCCAAAAATAAGAACAGCGACTCTCAATCTATTTTTCTCATAATTAACTTCTTCGACCACACCATTGAAGTCAACAAATGGGCCTTCTTTAACTCTAATAACTTCACCTGGCTCGAAGAGAATCTTAGGTCTAGGCTTAGTGACACCATCTTCAACTCGCTGCATAATTGCTCGAGCTTCTTTCTCGGTAATAGGCGTTGGAGTCTGACTTGTTCCACCAATAAAACCCAGTACTCTAGGGATGGCTCTTACCATGTGCCATGTTTGATCATCCATAACCATATTAACTAACACATACCCGGGGAAAAATTTACGTGTACTCTTCCGTTTTTGTCCGGAACGCATTTCAACCACTTCTTCAGATGGGACTACCACTTCACCAATTTTATCTTGTAAATTATGGTGTACTGCACGTGACGTTATTTCACGCATTACAAAATTCTCATATCCTGAATAGGCATGAACAACGTACCACTGTTTAGATTTGAGTTCGTCCACCGTATTTACCCTAAATGTGTTATTTTAGCGATTGCCCACATCATCATAGAATCAATTCCCCATAGGATAAACCCGGTTACCGTAACCATTACCATCACTATAGTTGTTGTCTGGATTGTTTCTTGACGTGTTGGCCAAACTACTTTTAGTAATTCAACTTTAGCTTCTTGGGCAAATAGAAATACTTGCTTGCCCTTAGTAGTCAAGTAGCCAAAAAATAAAGTTAATATAAACCATCCCAGCCAGATCATCGCTTGGATTGGCCCTGAAAAATTGTAGTAATAAGTACAAAAAAAGGCCCCTACAGTGATAAGAACCACTGCTAGCCATGACATTATATCCTTAATATTACTTTGGTTTTCGTTTGAACTATTCATATATACTTGGTAAGTTGGCAGGCCAGGAGGGAATCGAACCCCCAACCTGCGGTTTTGGAGACCGCCACTCTGCCAATTGAGCTACTGGCCTAAATTCAATTGGCATAAAATTATATTTTATGCCAACACAGTTACCTTTTACTCGATTATTTTTGCAACAACACCGGCGCCAACAGTACGGCCACCTTCTCTAATTGCAAAACGTAAACCTTCAGTCATCGCAATCGGTGAATGTAAACAAACAACTAATTGTACGTTATCTCCAGGCATTACCATTTCAATACCAGCCGGTAGGTCACAAGTACCAGTTACGTCGGTTGTTCTGAAATAGAACTGTGGGCGATAGCCATTAAAGAATGGTGTATGACGACCACCTTCTTCTTTTGACAACACGTACACCTCTGCTTCAAACTTTGTGTGAGGCTTGATTGTACCAGGTTTTGCTAGTACTTGGCCACGCTCAACTTCATCTCGTTTAGTACCACGTAACAACACGCCTACGTTGTCCCCAGCTCGACCTTCATCAAGCAATTTACGGAACATCTCAACGCCTGTGCACGTCGTCTTTTGAGTATCGCGAATACCAACAATCTCAATTTCCTCACCTACTTTAACTATTCCACTCTCGACACGTCCAGTAACTACTGTTCCACGTCCAGAAATAGAAAACACGTCTTCAATCGGTAACAAGAATGGTTTATCAATGTTACGAACTGGTTCTGGAATGTATGAGTCTAATGTCTCAACCAGTTTCTCAATTGATGGAATACCAATTTCACTAGTGTCGCCTTCCAATGCTTTCAAAGCAGAACCAACAACAATAGGAATATCATCGCCAGGAAACTCGTAACTACTTAATAAGTCACGTACTTCCATCTCTACCAATTCTAGCAACTCAGGATCATCAACCATATCCGCTTTGTTCATGTACACAACAATGTATGGTACACCAACTTGACGTGATAATAGGATGTGCTCTCTAGTTTGAGGCATTGGACCATCCGCTGCAGAAACAACCAATATAGCTCCGTCCATCTGAGCTGCACCAGTAATCATGTTCTTAACATAGTCAGCATGTCCTGGGCAGTCTACGTGTGCGTAGTGTCTGTTTGCTGATTCATATTCAACGTGTGCTGTTGATATGGTAATACCGCGCTCACGTTCTTCCGGCGCAGCATCAATTTGGTCATATGCCTTAGCTATACCACCAAACTTCTTTGCCATGATTGTTGTAATCGCAGCTGTTAGTGTTGTCTTACCATGATCTACGTGACCAATTGTGCCCACGTTTACGTGTGGCTTCTTACGCTCAAACTTTTCCTTCGCCATCGGAAATTCTCCCCGTTTGCTAAATAATATTTACATGGTGCCCACAACTGGACTCGAACCAACGACCTCTTCCTTACCAAGGAAGTGCTCTACCGCCTGAGCTATGTGGGCTGGGCTTAACATATCAGCTTGCTAACCAACATGAACAAGCAAATATCTACACTACCTCATATATTGGAGCGGGTGATGGGAATCGAACCCACGCTATCAGCTTGGAAGGCTGAAGTTCTACCAT
Organism: Legionella fallonii LLAP-10; assembly: GCF_000953135.1. Classification (NCBI taxonomy): domain Bacteria; kingdom Pseudomonadati; phylum Pseudomonadota; class Gammaproteobacteria; order Legionellales; family Legionellaceae; genus Legionella; species Legionella fallonii. Next base: position 3,106,386 of record NZ_LN614827.1, read on the forward strand.
TGAACTACACCCGCTTTCATCTTTTTCTTTAACTGGTGGAGGGGGAAGGATTCGAACCTTCGAAGGCAGAGCCGTCAGATTTACAGTCTGATCCCTTTGACCGCTCGGGAACCCCTCCAAAAAGAACGCTATTGTCTTTTAAGATCAAAGGAAAGTCAATATTTAGTTAACGACTACTCCTTTTTAGATGGTGCTGGCACCAGGAATCGAACCCGGGACCTACTGATTACAAGTCAGTTGCTCTACCAACTGAGCTACGCCAGCATATTAGCTTTTTACACTTTTAAAACTACTTTGTGACAACTTTTACTTTTTTCATTCAATATTGTCATCTAAAATAAAACCCTGGCGATGTCCTACTTTCGCATGAGGAGACCTCACACTATCATCGGCGCTGATTCGTTTCACTACTGAGTTCGAGAAGGGATCAGGTGGTTCCAAATCGCTATTGTCGCCAGGAAAACTGTTTAACCCCCAGAGGAAGGTGCTAATGACTCATTAACAACCGCCCGACAGGGTCTGGTAAATCTTGAGGTAACACATCATTCGTATCATTCTCTAAGCGCCTATTGTAAAGCGACTCAGATTATATGGTCAAGACAATCAGCCAATTAGTACAAGTTAGCTTCACACATTACTGCGCTTCCACACCTTGCCTATCAACGTCGTAGTCTTCAACGGGCTTCATGGGAAAACTCATCTTGAGGGGGGCTTCCCGCTTAGATGCTTTCAGCGGTTATCCCGTCCGAACTTAGCTACCCGGCGATGCCACTGGCGTGACAACCGGTACACCAGAGGTTCGTCCACTCCGGTCCTCTCGTACTAGGAGCAGCTCCTCTCAATTTTCCTACGCCCACGGCAGATAGGGACCGAACTGTCTCACGACGTTCTAAACCCAGCTCGCGTACCACTTTAAATGGCGAACAGCCATACCCTTGGGACCTGCTTCAGCCCCAGGATGTGATGAGCCGACATCGAGGTGCCAAACACCGCCGTCGATATGAACTCTTGGGCGGTATCAGCCTGTTATCCCCGGAGTACCTTTTATCCGTTGAGCGATGGCCCTTCCATACAGAACCACCGGATCACTAAGACCTACTTTCGTACCTGCTCGA